>JBFNER010000031.1:0-50358 GCA_040797665.1 Neobacillus sp.
AAATTGCACTTGCCATTACCATCGTATGATATTGCTGTAATGCCACTTGCTAACGTTTCTTGGTACATCGTAATTAGAAGATTTGGTAAGAGTGCATATACTATTACAACTATTATTATTGTTCGAAAGTGATATTTCTTCATCCCAATGACAAGTAAAATCATGGCGATTAAAAACAAAACGGAGCCAATTATACCAAGCAAAATATAGCCATCTTGGTTGCGAATTGGAAACGACATGAATGAAGAACGTGCTTCGATCATTACATTATTAGGATACGGGAAATATAGGTACATACATATACCTAAAATAATAACTGAACTAATAAGTGCCAATTTACTTTTTATCATCGTGTACCTCCTCTCTTTATCATAATTAATCTCATTTTTTATCAAGAAATAACGTTACCTCCAATAGCTAAACTTCTTAAATATAGTAAAAGGTCGCATCTATAAAGTTATCTCTTATCAACTAAACTACTTAAGTACAACTCCCTTCTAGAATTCCTCTTTAAATATCATCCTATTAAAATGCAACATGAAAAAAATCGCCGCAGCGATCGATTTCTGTGCCTCTTGCAGCTTTAAATAACTAATTTTTCTTTTCACCTTTTTGCAAAATAGAGATAATTTGTATATTTTGTTCAACTTGAATATCGCTATTTATTTTGATCTGACGAACCCACCTTAAAACAAGTGCTAGTATGAATAATGGTAAAAGAGTAATGAGTGCAGGAATTACTCCATTCATGCAAATTCCCCCCAACTGTTTTTTTATTTATAAATTTGCAGGGTACAATGGCTGTTGTACCCCTGCAATTTTACCCTGATTAACTTTGATAGGTTAATTCATCTCTTCCTTCCTTATGACTCCCATCTGTTTCCTCTCAGCAAGCTTTTGATCGAGATAACGGGTAAACTCTGACTCCGCCGAGTAAGAAAGACATAAATATTCCTTCGCCCTGGTCATTCCTATGTATAAAAGAGATACTTCTCTTTCCTTGTTTTCTTCGAGTGGGAATGGCATTGAGTCCACGTTAACGATAAAGACGGCACGAAAATCCAACCCTTTGCTGCTGTCAATGGTACTGATTTTGATGGTACGATCATCCTTTTGGTAAGAACGTTTGGAGACTTCATTTTCAGTCATCCAGTAGAATGGAAGCCCAGCCTCTTGTAATGAGCGCTTAATCAAATCAATAATCGGAAGCTGATGAGTCCGCTTGACTCGATACAGAATCAATATATCTTCAAACGGGACCTTCTTCTCGATATGCAGCTTCTTAATCGAACGAGCTACAATTTTCATTTCCTCTGAAAAACTTGCAGCCTTCACAATCCCAGGCTCCGGTCCTCTTCGTTTGGTGCTTTGCGGTGCAATGATTTCTCCTTCTAAATCCCGGTTCACTACTTTATTTCTAAACATTGAATGCTCACGATAAAAATCCCAAGCAAATTTCACAATCTGCTGCGTATTTCGGTAGTTAATGGACAGCACTTTGGAGCGACCTTGGAAACTAAACCCCGTGTCTTGAAGGTAAGACCGTTTTCTTTGATAAATCGTTTGTGCTCGGTCTTCCACCAACAACAATGATTGAGTATCTTCGTTAATAAGCAGACTTACCAATCGGAGCCATTCGGCCTCAAAATCTTGCCCCTCATCAATAAGGACAGCATCATAAGTTGGAAGAATGGCTTCCTTCCTTTCCAGTTTTTCAATTAGATTGGAAAGCTGCTGTTCCTTCATTTTTAAATCGTTCTTCATCCAGGAATGGAAATTACGGACGATGATGTTTTGATTCGAAACCGATTTCGCTGTTGGGTCAAAGTCAAAAAGGTCCTCGGGTTCATTCAACATATGGTTCACCATCTGCTGGATCGCATTGGCCAATGAAATATTGTAACAAAGGATGAGGATCTTCCAATCTGGATTCTGTTTGGACAACATCTTTGCCCTACTCGCTAAAATAATCGTCTTTCCGCTGCCGGCTACTCCACGAATTAGGCGATTTTTATCACCAATCTGCTTAGCTAGATTCTCCTGGTGAAGATCCATCGTCTTAATATCATGCAGCGATAATAACAGCTGATCCTGATATGGGACAGGTGGCTTAAATTCGGCACTAATCCGAACTTCAGGGAACAAATGATAGCGAATGGCATTGATGTCCTCAAAGGAAAGCGGTTCTCGCAAACGGAATGGCACGACAAACATATTGAGGATCTTCTCGATTAGGACTTCCTCTGAAAATCCCTCTTTGTCCGGGTCAATTTCATCCCTTGTAAAACAAAGAGTAGGTTCCACTACGGAATATAGACCATCCTGGATGAAATCCTTCGAATATAGCCGAGTAAAAACCACCCCATGGCCATAGGGGAACTTCAGTTGGAATTTATATTTCCCCTCTAACTGGATTAGATTTTTATCCTTTTTTAGCACATCGACTACATGAAACATATTATCCCTAGCCTGTCTCATCGGACTTTTTACAAACGCCTGCTCGCCGGATGTGTTAATGATATGCCACTCGTCATGATTGAGCTGGAGAAGCGTTTTTTTCGTATAATCCTTTACCTCTAGGACCACAATGCCAAGGTCAGGGCCAATGATCACAAAATCAGGCCGTCTCCCCTGGATTTCCGGCTCATAATAGACAATGTAATCATCCGGCAAAAAGGTTCTTAATGTTGTGAAAAACAACCTTTCCCCTGCTGTGGCAGATGTTCGAATTGTCTCAGGAATTGTAATTGCCATACCAATCGCTCCAAAATTTGCATTTTTCTTCATTATACAACAAATATTTCCATCAGCCTAAAAAATATCCAAATATAGTTTTCTATCATTAAACAATTTTCACCAAAAGTATTGTCTTTTGATGACATTATTTGAATAATAGATTTATAGGAAAATATGTCCATATGAGGGAAAAGAAAGAAAGCGAAGTGGGAGTAATGATTAAAGGAATTCTTGATAAGCTATTTAAACCAACAACCAAAGAGTCTCAGTCGATTAGCCAGGCAGATGTAGAAGCTTTAGTAGATGCTCGTTTGAAAGAGCATGCAGCAGCAATCGAACATACCATTAATGAAAAAGTCAACCAGCCCCAACCAAATACCTCAGGAGATGAGGAAGATTATACTTTATCAGCAAAACAAGTGGACTATGCCCTCTCACTGATTGCAAAGCTGGAGGATTTTGTATTGGCGATAGATCCCACACAGTTAACGATCAAAGATTTAAACCGGTTAATTGCGTATAATCGCTACAAAAATAAAGGAACACTCATCAATCTTGTCAAAAAAGGAGTACTACGAAAAAAATAATGGGGAGTGATAACAATGGAAAAAGATGTTGAGAGATTACTTGATTCAAAAGCCATTATCCATAAAATCGCTAATGGTATTAACCCGCTTTCCAATGTACCAATTGAGAATGAAGGTTTTCTTAATGATCCACGTATTATTCGATCCTTGTTTTTCCTCGTTGATTATATCGATTCGGAGCTTTCAATGGTTCCACGAACAAAAAGAAGTGGATTTTTTATTACAGAAGCTCAAAAATTGCAAGTAAAGTTCCCAGATGAAGAGATTGGTATTAATGACTTGGCAAAAGCAATAAATGAAGTCATTGATACCCGTTTAGTCAAAAGAATCAGCGGTACGTTCATCAATAAACAGTTAAAAAAGATGGGCATTTTGAGCGAAGAACAAACAGAAGATGGAAAAATAAGAACCATAACCAATGAAAAATCTGAAGGCTATGGAATTGTATCTAGAGTTCGTTATTTTGATAATAGGCAATATGAGCAAGTTTTGTTTACTGACCTTGGTAAGAAATTTGTTTTGGATAATTTAGAACGGAATTTGGAGTATTGAGGAAAAGTTGTCATCATATTCGGTAAAGGATTCTGTTTCGGGTGAGTGCTTATTAATTTATATACAGAATAATGGAATAGGTTATTTTCACCGCTGCCTTCCTATGGTTACTGTACTCGGATTTTTTGGGCTAGGACGGGTACCATTGACCTCCTATGGTTTCCGTACTCAGATTTTCTTAGCATGCAAGGGAACCATCTTCTTCCTTTGGTTACCGTACTCGGATTTTTTGGGCTAGGACGGGTACCATTGACCTCCTATGATTCCCGTACTAGAATTTTCAGAGCAATCAAGGTAACCATCTTCCTCCTTTGGTTACCGAACTAGGATTTTCTGAGCCAGGACGGGCACCATCCAAATAAAAATCTAATAGTTAAGTTTTAACTGTCTGTTTGCCACTATTATCGGTTATAATATATTTAATAAATGCATAATTTAAAAAAGACCGAACATGCAGCAACATGTCCGGTCCAGCAATAGACGGTCCCTCAATGGGGTCAGCTATATAGTGAGAGATAATCCACCAGAGCCGTTAACTCAAGGGTGGATTATTTTTTTTGGTTAAATGACAGTACGGCTACGATTAAACTAGCAAAAGCAATCGCAATCATAAATGTTTCAAACACCGTCATACAGCATCACCCCCTTTCTGTTGGGAGTGAGCCGACCACCCTTGAGAAATCCTATTCTATTGCTCTTTTAGTATATCATAAGCCGCTTAAAACAAGAACATACATTCGTTTTTTGTGTGTAATATGATTTGCTAGCGAGTATACGGAAGCTTATTCAATATCCGTAAAAACTGTTATCCTTTCTAGCATACCTATCTTGTATATCCTTTTATTTTCTCTAAGATAAGCCATGAGAAAGCTCTTTAAAATGAAAATCCACAGCCATACTAATAGCTGCGGACCAATGTAGTAATAGGTGGACACCATGGCATCTTTCATTTATAAATTCTCTAGTAAGTTCACCTTGTTATATTTAATTCCTTTTAAGGTTTGCTTCAAATAAATCAATAATTTCCAAGAATCTCTCCGCTTCTCTGAATGTATGGTCAGCTAACAATGGATGTATATTGCTTTTAATCCGACATGCCTCAATTAATTCTCTTGCAGTTTTCTTAAAATCCCGTAACGAAGCGACTGAAACTCTGTTTTGATCCAAGAATTGATCCAGCATGGGTACTGTCTCTGATTGTGGACGCATAGAGTCTAAATCTACCGCCTGAAACATTAACTGGTCAAAATCATGGCTAAATTCTCTCGCCTGTTCCACTAACTTTCTTTCTGAAGGATCTAAGAGATGACCAATAAACTTTGCATGATCAGCCATAATTTTCAAAAAGAACACATTTTCTTGAATCACATCATCTGGTGTAGGTGCTAACTTCCCTTCATTTAGCTCCTTTAGTCGGTTAGCAAAATACGCTGCTTCTCTACTTGTGTGATCAATTAACAGCGGAAAATTGTTATGACGGATTTCACATCTAAGTGTTAAACCTAAAACCTTTCGTTTATAACTCCATATTGCTGCTGCCGCTTGATAAACCTCGCTATTGAATGCTTGAACCTGACGTAATTCAGAGTTTAAATTAAACCTAGATAACTTTTCCTCTATTCTTTCGAACAGTGAAATGAACTGACGAGCTTCTTCAATCAGCTGTGTCTGTTCAAAAGTAAAACCCAAACTTAAAAATAGGGCATGTTCTTTCATAATCCTAGACCAAAATCTTATTTCATCTAACGACCTTGCAACGAATGGATTTGTCATATTATTTCCCCTCCCATTCTAGACTTCCAATTACAAATATACGTATAGTAATTTTGTCCTATTCCAGTGTGACTTTTGGAAAGTTTTACCCATGACCATTTGTATACCCGATCCTGCAACAACGGTCTACCTATCATATTCGGGGGCGATCATCGTTTTAATCGGTTAATTACTAAAAAATACGAAGAATATGGTGAACCAACGCCTACTGTAGTGCCAAAATAGATGAGGATTAGCTCTGGCTTGTCTTTGTCTTCCTTATTAAAATACCTAAAAATGTTATAGGTTCAACTAGGAAAGCTAACAAAAAGCTTTCTGTATATTCATGAGGCCCGAAACATAGGGAGATACAAGAATTCGGTCGTCATGAATCGTTCATGAGGCCCGAAACTTAAGGTGGTACAAGAATTCGGTCGTCATAAACACTTCATTGTCTTTTTCTCTATATGAACACCTTGCCTTCCTCTCAAAAATTGATCGCAATGATGCCCATTTTCCCCTGAAGCAGGGTCAACAAGGACAATACCGTTGACTTCAAAACCATTCCGCACAGAAATAATTCACCATATCAGAATCACAAGAAATGCCCTTTGCACACAAAAAAATAGGACATCCTTTGACATCCTATTTTTTGTTACGAGCGTGGCAATCACTCTTTTTCAGTTTTATGTTTAGGTAAGTAGATGATCGCCTTAAATAAATCTCCGTCCACGTGGATGGTAAATTTACCTTTTTGAATTTCGATAAGGTTTTTCGCAATGGAAAGGCCTAACCCGCTGCCTTGACTGGTTCTGGATTCATCGCCTCGTTTGAATCGTTCCATTAATTCGTCTGCAGAGATGTTTAACTCATAGGATGAGATATTTTTGAAACTGATTCGGATTTCATGGTCAACTTCCTCGATATCGATATAAACTCTAGAGCGTTCGAGTGCATATTTAAAGATATTGGATAAAACATTCTCGATCGATCTCCACAATAATTTGCCATCGGCAGTCACATACAGCTTTTCCGGTGGATAACTCACCTTCATATCTAGACCCATTGTTTCGATTTTGTCATTCACTTCCCCAAGACCCTGGGTAAGTAAAGAAACAATATCAATTTTCTCTGCGTTAACTGGAATATTTCCGCTTGATGCCTTTGATGCTTCGAATAAATCTTCTGTTAATAGTTTGAGCCTTTGTGCTTTTTGATCAAGTACTTCAATATATTCGTCTGCTTTTGTTGAGTCCTTTTCATTTTTTAATAGATCGACGTACGAGATAATGGACGTTAAAGGATTTCGAATATCGTGTGAGACATTCGTTATCAGCTCTGTTTTTAACCGCTCACTTTTTAGTTCACTATCCACTGCTTTTTTCAGCCCATCGGTAATACTATTGATGTTCGCAGAAAGTCTTGCGAATTCTCCATTTCCTGCGACTTCAATATGATGATGCAGATTTCCTTCCTTAACGACTTCTATACCATGTTGGATGGTCTGGAAGGTCTTGACCTTTCTAAAAGCAAACCATGCGGCTAGCCCAATCGTAACCGGGAACATGAAAAACGTTGCAGCAACCAATAGCGGGTAGCCAATTACCAGTAATACGGTCTTTACGGCAAGATTTCCACTTTTGTATACATCTCCAATAAATTTCACTATTTTGTAGATTACGGTATAGATTAAGGAATGTTTGAAAAGTGTTTTATTTTTTATATGCTTTACAAGTAACAGAATCAGCATTAATTCAAGTACGGCAATAGGAATGGTGATGATCGTAAACATCCCAACCATATTTTTAAATACTTCATCCACTAAGACAATCCAAAGAAAAATACATAGAACGATATTGATGTCATTATAGAGTTTTTCTAACCGTAGGAAGTGTACTTCTTGATCGTTAAATGTCTGTCTTCCAACTACGAGCACTAGATAAATAAATGAAAGAATAAATCCTGCCAAATATCCTAATAAACGATATAAGTTTGTTGTAGCAATTGCTTTGCCTTTTTTCCACTCTTCCGCTTTTTGATTGAGAAATGGTTCTGAAAACGCGACAAACACAACCGTGTTTTCCATATCGATTCCATCTAACTTTGCTGTAATTCGATATAAATATTCATTTTCTACTGTTTCTTTTGGGTAAAGCTCTCTCTTGTATTCTTCAAAAATCATATAAGCTGGGTAGGTTTCAAATTGTTCTTGTTTAGTCATCGAACTGTTTGCAAACACATTGACACCATCACTGGCATAAAATAATGGCTCATATTCTTCAAGATTTTGCATGAGCTTATGAAACTCCCTCATATCTTCCTTGATCATCTGTTCTTTTGTTTCAGTAAGTTTGTCGGCAAATTCTTCTTTAAACTTTTCGAAATTCTTTTCTCTTCCTAACTCAGGGTCATAACTTCTAGAATATTCATATTCTGAGTAGTAAAGATTTTCTTCCACCCTTTTCCATTCATCCGCACCTATGGTTGCACCGCTTAAAATATGTTCTTCATTTTTGTATTCCCCGATTAGTCTTGTGAGGTCACTAATCACCTTCTCATTTTCCTGAACATAGGCCCGGCTTTTTATGTAACTTTCCTCGGTTACACGGCCAAAATCTCCATCATTGACAATCTCAACTTCAGCAATGGCTTGAACCATTCCTGTAAAACATAGGATGGCAATGATAAAAACAATCGTTTTCGTTATAATGGAATGGCTATATTTTTTCCACTTTATATCCAACTCCCCACACCACCTTCAAATATTTTGGTTCTTTCGGATTTATTTCTATTTTTTCTCTGATTTTTCTAATATGAACGGTTACGGTATTTTCCGGGTTAAAGGATGGTTCGTTCCATACTTTTTCATAAATATCCTCAATGGTGAATACTTTTCCGGCGTTTGCTGTTAAAAGCTTTACGATCTTATATTGAACGGGTGTAAGATGGACCTCTTCGCCATCTACGGTGACAGATTTACTTTCATCGTCAATCAAAAGACCCCCAGACTGATATACATTGGTTTTCGTTTCAAGGCTGCCAAAGGTTGTATATCTTCTCAGCTGAGACTTTACCCTTGCAATCAGCTCCAACGGGTTAAAAGGCTTGGTAATATAGTCATCTGCGCCTAAATTTAATCCTAATATTTTGTCGTGATCTTCAGATTTAGCAGAAAGCATAATTAAAGGAATATTATTTTGTTTCCTAATTTCCATCGTCGCTCTGATTCCATCCATCTTCGGCATCATAATGTCCATAATAATCAGATGAATCTCATGATCTTTGACTCCCTCAATCGCTTCTAGTCCATTGAAAGCTTTGAATATGGTATAGCCTTCATTCTCTAAATAAATTCCGATCGCGTCTACAATGGCTTTGTCATCATCACAAACCAAAATATTCATAACAGTTCACTCCTATATTTGGTGGTAACATTGCTATCACTCCTTTAATATTTGCTATAAGGAGATGATAGCAATCAAATACTAACAATCACTAAATGCAAATCTTAAGATTTTCTTACGATTTGGGTTTCCGTGTTATTCTATCATGCAATGACGATTGAAGTAAGCGTGGGGACGGTTCTCCTGCTTCCTTAAGGAGAACCATCCCCACGCTTTGCATGGAACTTTGATTTAATAACTGCATAATTTAAAAAGACCGAACATGCACATGTTCGGTCTAGTAATAGACGGTTCCCTCAAGAGGGATTTACAAGGATTGAGATAATACACCCGGGTCGCTAAGGAACTGCACGTCAATTATTAGACATGACGATCTAACAATTGACGTGCAGTTCAAAGTCCAAGCCCCTTTTACATATAATCACATACTACACCCTTTTAAAACCTCCATTTGTTTGCCTTTTTACTACATGTTCAATCATAGATTAGTAGTAATACTCAAATTCACCTATATGATGGTTAACATAATATTTTTATGATATCTATTATTTCAACCTCTTTGTATACTAGTCAGTTCACTCCATAACGGCTCTAATCCGTTATTCTTCATGAAAAGATCAAAGCTTTTACCGGTCTCTGTGTCGATCCTTTCCCCTTCCAGCCACATGGTATCACATTCGTCACAAATATGAATGTTTCTATTTAACTTTTTAACCGTAGCACGGACAACGATACCTTGACCATCGCAAAAAGGACAGTAAATCACCATGAGTTTTGATACCTCCTATTCTTGAAAAAAGAATTCTACGTTACGTCCAGACGATTGATCTTTGTACTAATATGGTCAACAACCGCTTGAATGCTAACATTCTCCGTGTCTACGTACTCTCCAAAATGATAGTCGTTATATGCTTTTAAACACTTATCCGTTTGTTGAAAGCACCAATTTCCTTCCTCTTCTCCACGTTCCCGCAATCTTTCGTAAATAGTCTCTTTACTGGCTGTTAAACAAAAGTGATGGGTATGCTGATCAATACGGTTAAACTCATTAAAAATATAATGATAGTATTCTGTCTTTCTAATCGTCATAGGGACAATTAAGTTAACATGGTAGGTAGATATGATCGTACTCGCTACCTTAACGGTTAACTCTCTCCATAGTTTTAAGTCTTGGAAATCACCTGTTTCTGTTTCCAGTCGTTTTACTTCATCAGGTAAAACATTTCTTACCATATAGCCTACTTCTTCAGGGTCGAATAACATACTGTTTTCAATCACCTTCAGGAGTTCATTCGCAACAGTAGTTTTCCCGACTCCGAAAGCACCATTTATCATGACGATCATAATTCATCTCACTCCGATTGTATATTTTGGTTTTATTATGGCTCTCATATGGCCGCATTCCCTTTCCTATTGGCAGAGATCGTTGCCATTGCTTTCTCATTAAATCCTTTTACGATAAGCCACACAGCTAAAATCATTTCATACGCTGCTACCGGCACTGCCAGGATCGCTCCCCAAAATGAGATTTGAGGAAAAATACCAAACATGACGAAGAATGAACAAACAAAAACAGAAAGCGCTCCTGTCATACCAAGTAGTGAGATAAATCTGGGGACAAGCCGGGTTTTATAAAAGATGTAACTATACATCACCGTATTGATACCGAGCATGAAAAGTGGACCTAGCAGAAATGTCCAGTCGTGAATGGCTTTCAAAATAATACCTGAAGAGTGATAGGATGAGGGATCTGGGGCTCCTGCTGCAACAAATTCCTGGCTTAAGGTTAAGAGGGACAAAACACTGATGACTCCGACGGTAATAATGATTGCTTCTAGAAACCTGAAGCAAACATGCCAAAGAGCGATTGTTTCATTATACTTTCTTAACAATGGAAACATAGCTGTGGCTGTTCCAACCACTGAAACGACGAGAATTAATTCCATTACGGCTCCGACTATCACTTGGTTGGCGTGTTCGGAACCTTTCCTTAAATAATCAGGACCGTTTAAGATCGGATCATATAAATTTAAACCAATCACTGCCGTAACAGCAGCAAGGATAAACAGGATTCCTACAATTTTTGAAGTTTTTTTGTTTGAATTCATTTTTTTATCTCCTCACGTAATAAATTCAAAATCCCTACTGCTAACTGTCATCTCCATAAAAGAACACTTCTTCTAGTGGCAGGTTAAAGGCATGAGCGATGCGAAAGGCCAGTTCAAGAGATGGAGAGTAATTTCCTTTTTCAAGAGCCACAATGGTTTGTCTGGTTACTCCCACCTTGTCAGCCAACTGCTGCTGTGTCATTTCATCATGATTGAATCGTAATCTACGGATGTGATTGCCGACAAGATTTTTAGCCATTTCTTACACTCCTCTCCGATAGTGATAAAGTCTTGTCACAGAGCCGATCACATCTGAAATGAAACCTGCAGAGATCAGAATGATGAACATCACATGTGACGGATAATAGAAGACTAGCGAGCCCATGGCCAAAATAAAACCAATGACAAATACAAAAAATGAATTTCGGTAAGCTTTCAGGTCAATTAACTTATCTAATTCATCTGCAAATCCTGGTTCTTTTTCTTTGGTCGTGATTCTAAATACAAGGTTAAAAATGATGCTGATAATGATATGTGCGACGATGGAAAACAAAGTCAGGTACAGGACAAAGGTACCCCAATAATGAAAAACCTCACTCGACTCCACCCCCTCACCCGGGTAGCGGGGATACATGAACAAACAATAAGAAACGAAAATGAGAATAGCACTTATCATCGAAACGATACTTTTCTTTTCTTGATACGTCATGATTCACCTCTTCATGTATGATTTTTTTTACAAAAGGTAAAACTTACTATACTTAATGTAAAGTAAACTATACATCGAGTCAAGTGTAATTTACAAAAAAAGCCAGAAACATACAGATAGGCTGGCTTTCTATCTGCCTTTTTACCAGGTCTATCTGCCAAATTGAGCCTTCTATCTGCCAAAATCCACTTTCTATCTGTCCATCTCCATCTTTAACACTACAAAGAAATTGAAAAAGCCAGGCCAAAGCCTAGCTCATGTCTCTATTGGGGTCAAAAATAACAAGTATTCTTAATCCTCGTTTAACTGACGTATCGTTTGAATTAACACTTCAAAATCTTCTTCATTTGGCATATGTGCGGAGTTTTCTAGAGTGATAAATTTCTTTTTCGGGGCTTCAATCCGCTCAAAGTAAGCTTTTGCTAGATCAAAGTTTGCCACTTTGTCATGTTTTCCTTGAACGATCGTTACTGGCACCTTAAATGTTGTCAATTCATTCAAGTCCGTATCAATGATTTCCTTTTGCAATTCCTTGCTTTCTTTTAAACTAAAGGTAGCCCCAGAAACAAAGCTTGCATATATATCTTTCAAACTGTAGTCAGGCGAAACAAGTGATCTCCCTGCTAACTTAATGAGATTTGCACCTTTGGTAGTTTCATCTTTGTAGTTAAATCCATTATTTTTCATAACGAGATCGCTATATTTTGATTCTATTTCCTCATAATATGGAGGTTTCCCGAAGGACTTTATTCGGGCTTGCACAGCCTTATCGTCTTTTGCAATTTCTTTTAGCCATTGCGTTCCTAGAGTTTGGCCTTCTTTTATATTTACGATTTGATCCAACCCAATGTAACCATAGAATTTGTCCGGATATCGATCTGCTAAATGTAATCCGAGGATACTCCCCCAGGACATTCCAACCAAGTAAACTTTATCCTGCTTGTACTCCTCGCGGACAAAATCGATTACTTCATTCGCATCTGCAATGAATTGTTCAACATTCATTGTTTTCATATCAACATGATTATGATAGCTTCTCCCTGAGCCTCTTTGGTCATAATAGACCGCGTTAAATTTTTCGGTAAGGGCTGGAAACTGATTTCGTGAACTTACGCCAAATGGAAATGGTTGCCCTGGACCGCCATGTAGAAAGATGATGAAAGGATTCTCTTTTCTTTGTCCATCTATTAAAATATATTGTGAAATTCCGCCAATGGTTAATTCCCTAACTTCACTGATTCCTCCATCTTCAATCACCTTGTTAGCTTCCCTATTAATCTGATATTGCTTAAACTCTCTGAGAAGCAGTAATAATAAAATAATACTGATCAATACGATTACAAAATATAAACCTATCCTCACGAGCACCTTCATCCATTTCCCCTTTTCTCACACTATAGATGTTTCTAATCAATATTGTCTCAGATTATTTACCAAATTTGTACAATTTTTTATCAAATTAGACTTCTTAGTCAAATGACTCTATCAGTAAACTAAAGTATTCAATTATTTCATTATATTAGTTTCATCGCTGATTAAACGGGTTCGCGCAGTTTCCACCCATGTTCCTTCAGAATGTGTAATACAAGTTACTAATCGCTGACCCAAATCATAAATTAAATAAATTGGTCTAAAGGGGAATTCTTATGCACGATTTCAGAACACTTTGCCAAAAATTTGGTTATTATGATCTTTATCGGACGGCACCTGATCTTCAACTAATTAATGATATCCAAAAAGCTATAAATGCAGAGTATAGTGCCGTTGCTTGTTACAAGAAACTAGCCAAAATGGCACCAACAGAAGATGCAAGAGACAAGATACTTGAAATACAAAAAGATGAAAAACGACATCTTGCAGAATTCAGTAGAATATACACGAATTTAACAGGGAGACAGCCAACTTATCAAATCAGTGAGGATTGTCCAGACAATTATGACTCCGGGATTGAATTTGCCTTTAAGGATGAACAAGAGGCTGTAGATTTTTATTTAGATATCGCAGACAAAGCGCAGGATATGACCATCAAGGATCGATTTCGACGTGCAGCGTCTGATGAACAAAATCATGCCGTCTGGTTCTTATTTTTTATTCAAAAAAACTCAAAGGTACGGCATTCCCAACGGCAAATTGAAAATTATGGTGCTAAAGGGGCTTTAAGTGCTCTTCCTTGTCCTTGCCTCAAATGTTGACTTATGCCCTTCAGGACGAATATTTGGCCCAAGCAAGATACAATAACATTATTGGGACCTTTGGCAACATACGAACGTTCGTGCAAATTAAAGAAGCAGAATTGAGACATATAAGTGCATTATTACCACTATTCGAAAGATATCAAGTCACAGTACCTACTGATATTTCTCAAAACTTTGTAACAACTCCTGAAAATTTAAAAGCTGCATATGCTGCAGGTGTTCAAGGGGAAATAGATAATATATCTATGTATGAAAGATTTTTATCAATGAACATCCCTAATGATGTGAGAAATGTCTTTTCGCAGCTGCGTAATGCCTCTTTAAATCATTTAGCAGCCTTTGAAAGAGGGCTTGCTAGAAATTAATGTAAAAAATAATTATGGGACGATTATTTCGTCCCTAATTTTATTTTTGAACGCATGCTGCTTTGCTACGAACTACGGCCTGGAGTACCGCACCACTAGCTTGTATCCAACTGCCTAAAACATGACTATCTCCCCTATCTCCACCTTTAAGTAGCAGCATTCCTGAAAGGGCTTGAAGAGAGTTTCCTATTCCTTGAAGTATAGAGCCTAAATCAAGCAGAAGTTTATCCTTATTTGAAGTCCTGTCGTCTACAGAACCACTAAAAGGAGATAGAAAATTACCTAAAGCTTGAAGCAAATTACCTTTTATGGTTAATTCTATTTTTATTTCCTCGAATAACTTTATAAGAATACTTGAAATAATGGTTAAGTTCCCTAAAGATTGTATGGTATTTCCTATTTTTTCAAAATTACATTCTTTAACACTATCTGCGATTAATGCATTTCCAGTTGCTTGCATGACATGGCCGATTAAAGATAAATTTGACTGGTGCGTTTCGCTTAATTTATATAAGGGTGTATTACTAATAGCATCAATTATTGTTCCGATAGCCTGTATCCATGAGCCAAGCAATTCTCTTAGGTTGTTGTTCACTGTATATACCACCAACATTGTGCCTTGTAAACAATATATGTAAAAATCACGGGGACGGTTCTTCTGCTTCCCTGTCTATAAAACTAGGATTAAGTAAATATCGCACACAAGAAAGACCATTCCATAGAAATAAGGAACGGCCTCTCATCAAACTTCCAAATTAACGTAAGGCATCTACTTTAATCGCTGCTCTCATCATCATCATCATGATCAAAATCATCATGTTTTCTATACTTTTTACCAGTTCCACAATCGAAACATTGTGAAAATGCGTCATCACGGCATTCTCCTAAGATGGGTTCTAACGGGTTAAAATTTGGATTGTCGAGGACTTCGTAAGGTCGCATCATTTCATGATCTTCGTGTTCAAGAATGTGAAAGTGCCATGGATAAATCCCTTTAAATGGACCAAAGCGTGCAATGATCCGCGTTACCTCTTCGGGATTAGCACGTACGGTGTCTTTCCAACCCATTTCATTTGGATCTGGAGCAACTGCATCTCCAATATTGATAATATTTCCATTTTCATCTATGGTAAGTGGTGCTCGATTCAGTATTTGGAATTGAACAAGATGCAAGTGAATCGGATGCGTGTCCGGTGTTAAATTGTAAAGCTCCCAAACCTCGACCGTGCCATTGTATGGTGTTTCCGTAAGCGGCAATTCGTTCCAGTCCATACTATTTAGCTGAAGCTTCAAACGGCCGAATTTATCTGTACTTTCTACCAAAAAGTTTTGTCGGACAGGCGTATTCATCTCTTGCTCGAGTTTTTCAAAACAGCTTAATGTTTCTGGAATTTCACTATGATCGGGACGAGAAATATTTCCTTTGACTCGAAATTGCATAATTTGCATAAGATCAGCTGACGGTGGATCACCGAATGGGAATGGAGACGGTGCGTCATTGGTTAGAATGATCTCCTGGCCTGGATGGTTTGAAAAATCGACGATCACATCAGCACGTTCTGCTGGCGCAAGAATAATTTCAGTAGTCGTTACTGGATGCTCTAACAAACCTCCATCCGTACCAATCTGAACAAAATTCTGACCTGAACTCAAACGCATACGGTAAAACCGTGAATTAGAGCCGTTTAGCAGTCTAAATCGATACTTTCTCGGTTCGACTTCAAGAAAGGGCCATACTTTTCCGTTTACAAGGATGGTATCCCCGAAAAATTCTGGTACGACTGAAGGATTGGGCAGAGATGGGTCAATTGGAGGGGATGGAAGTGGTGGCGGCTGTTGGTCAGGCTGTGACGGATAGAAGAATTCACCGCGTCGTTCACCACTAAGGTAGAACGATCGATCTTGAATCACTAATGGAATTTCATACTTTCCTCGAGGAAGATTCAACCTCTCCTCCTCTTCATCTCTAATAATATAAAAGCCTGCAAGACCTGCATAAACATTTAACCGGGTGATGCCAATTGCATGGTCATGATACCAGAGGGTTGCGGGTCTTTGACAATTAGGATAATAATAGACCTCATGGAGGAATTTGCTTCCTATATTTTTAAAGTTTTTCGTGAACCATGCCTCTGGATAGCCGTCATTTTCTGGTCGAACACGGCCCCCATGCAAATGCACAACCGTTCTGACAGAAGGTTGATCGGGGTGTGCACCATGAAGAGTGCGATCAACTGGCAGTAGGTGTTCATATGGCAAATGGTTTTCCCATCTGACAAGAATTGGCTGATTTCTCCGAACCTCAAATGTTGGACCAGGATACAACCCGTTGTACCCCCAAACGGTCGTAGGTGGCAGGTCACGATGTAGTTGCTGCTTCACTTGCTTCATCGCCACTTCATAATATGGCAGACCATGGCGTTTCTGTTTTGTTTTGATGACACTAGGGATCGGTAATGCATCAACATATTTGTCTAAAGACAAAGTGTAATCACTCCTTACAAAATAATTTGAACAACCTCCCCATTTATTCTATGTACGAGCTTTAAGATTTGTATAGTCTTATGAACGTGAAGGATAAAAACACGCCATATACCAACAAAAAAACTGATGGAACTGGCACTTTTGCAAGGTGTTCCTATTAAAGTCGATATTCAGATGGAACCAAGCTACAATTCGACGACTTCTGTTTTTACCTTTTAAATGTGTCAACTTTTAGCAATTAATTACCCGATTCAATAAAAAAAGCCGCTTCTGATAAAGAAGCGACTTTGAATAACTCATTTCTTTCTTTCTATATTTAATAGCTCAGAGAGTTCCCCTTATTTCAGACCGAAGCATGCAGCTGCATTTTTGGCCTAGTAGTAGTTGGTTTACTCTCTGATCTTAAAAACATACTTCGTGCTAAAGTACCCACGAAGAGAGAGGAAATCTCTCCGTGGCTTGAAACTTTCCTCCCGCTACTACCTTCTAGTTCCCCTTTTGCCTTAAATACCGCTTATCGTTCATGAACAAGCTCCAAAAGTAAATAAAGCCAGGGAAAAGGATTGCGAACCCGACGATATAGGTGATAAATACTGCTCGAAAGGAGTTAGGGTCTGTAAACGCTGATTCGATGGTAACATTCGGGTAGACGATATAAGGCAAATGTGCCTTTCCATATACATAGCTTGCAATCAGGTATTGAAATGTCACCGCAATAACAGCGAGTCTCGGCATGCCTTTTACCCCCTTTTGAAAAGGCGACGGGGCATACAAACCGATTCCGATAACTAAAAAGAAGCCTATCGAGATCAGTAAAAGTGGAAGGTCGTCCATCATTCGATTATACAACCAACCCGCTTCATTTTTTAAAGTAACCATGATCAGCAATGCCATGATCAATGAAATCGGCCCAAGGATCTTTCCGTCCCGAAGGTAAACACGATAGGCCTCCATTTCATTCGATGCTTTCGAGTAATCCGCTAATAATAACGAAGAAAGAAACAATGTACTCGTAATCGCAAACCCAATAAAGGCATACTCATTAGGGCTCGATAATAGCTTGTTAAGATTTAAATTAGCTGTCCCATCTGCAAAATCTACATAGTTACCATGCGTAATGGGCAACACACTAATTAAGAGGCCGGGTATGATGATCCCTGCAATACCAGAAATAAACGTGAGCGGCTTTTTATATTCCGTTGCAATATTTGAAAAAACTAAAAAGGCACTTCGTAACGCGAGCAAAAGAAGGATCAAGCTGCCTGGAATCAGCAGAATCGTCCCCAAAACATTGGCAGCACTCGGGAAAAGACTGTAAACCGCTACCACCAACGCAACAATAAAGGTATTGGTCACTTCCCAAGTAGGTGATAAATATCGATTGGCAATGTTTGTTGCTTTCGTTTTCTCTCGGTTAATGTACACCATCGACCAAAATCCAGCTCCAAAATCCATGGTGGCCATAACCGCATAAATAAACACGAAACCCCAAAGCACGGTAATTGCGATAAGCGCATCAGCCATTTGTTTCTCCTCCTATGAATTTGTACTAAATAATGGGACGCCATTTTTCTCTGCCCGCGCGATATCATCTAATTCTGTATTTTTTCTAAAGAAGTAGAGCAATACGAGCACTACAGAAAGCCCTAAAATAATGTATACGATAATAAATGAGACAAATAGAGTACTTAAGTTCGTTGCCGTCGTTGCCGCCTCTGCCGTCGATAATATATGGTAGATGACCCATGGCTGACGGCCTGTACAGGCAAAAATCCAGCCAAATTCAATGGCGGTAACGGCCAAGGGACCTGTTGTTACCAGTCCCCAGAGCATAAGCTTTGGATAATGTGCTTTTTTCAGAATTTTTCTCCAAGCAAATACGAGTAAAGGAACCATGATCAGGGCGGAGCCGATGAACACCATTCCATTAAAAAGAGTATGGACGAATAATGGCGGCCATAGCTCCTCTGGAAAATCGTTTAAACCGACTACCACGGTATCAAAGCTGTTCCCAGCGAGAAAACTTAACGCCCAAGGAATCTCGATGGCCCCTTTTATTTCTTTCGTTTCCCGGTCAGTAAAACCACCAATGGCTAACGGAGCATGGGATTGTGTTTCAAATAACCCTTCCGCTGCCGCTAACTTTTCCGGCTGGTATTTATGTAAGTATTGAGCTGATTCATGTCCATTTATAGCGGTTAGAAACGCAAAGATTCCACCTACGACAAGACTAAGAACCAGTGCTTTTTGATGAAAAAGATAGACTCTCGATCCGAATTTATTTTTCATCATTTTAAAGGAGGCAACAGAAGCGACGACAAAAGCACCCACAACATAGGCAGACATTGCCACATGTACCGCTGTGACAAAGAAGCTTGGATTAAAAAAAGCAGCCCAAGGATCAATATCAAGAAATTTCCCACCTTCATAACGGAATCCAGCTGGAGTACCTTGAAAGGCATGGACATTGGTAATTAATACGGCAGAGGATAGTGCTCCGATAGCGACCAGCACTAAGCTGACAATTCGCATCCAAGGAGCAATTCTTTCAGCTGCATAGACATAGATTGACATAAACAGAGCCTCAATAAAAAATGCGTAAATCTCAATTTGGAAAGGAAGAGGCATGACACGACCAATCACTTCCATAAAACCAGGCCACAGTAACGATAATTGAACACCCGCAATCGTACCTGTTGGGATACCGACCCCCAGTAAGACGGCAAATGCCTTTGTCCAGCGCTTCGCCATGACCACATAGTCTAGGTCTTTTGTTTTTTGATAAAGAAGCTCTGCTGCTAATATCATGAGCGGTAAGCCCACGCCTATCGTTGCAAAAATAATATGAAAGGCCATTGTTGTTCCAAATAAGGAACGGGCGATTAATAAATCACTCAAAATCAATACATCCTCTCCAGTTAATGGTCTTGATAATTATTTCCAAAATGACCATTAATATGTAAGGATTTAGGATTAACTCATTCATTGCCTTAAAGTAAACTCTTGTTAGGAATAAACAAGTGCCAGGCACCAACCGAAAAAATGGATGGTGCCTGGCACTTTTACATAGTCATATGTACAATCTAGCTAGAAAAGGTCAACTAGGAAAAATCCGTTGTAACGCTTCCTTCATTTGAGGTTTTACATTAATTTTTGGACGTGCAGCTTTAGCCATTTCCTCTGCTTCTTCGAGTGTCTTTGCCTTACCTAATTTCAATAAAGTTCCAACCGCAACAGTACCCGCACGCGTACTTCCACCACCGCAATGAAAATATACCTTTTTCCCTTCGTTATAAGCATTCACCACATGTTCGATCGATTCTTTAATTGATTGGTCTTGATGCTCGGCATCATCAACGATTGGGCTATGAATCCGCTCATACCCCGATTTGTTCTCGTGGGACTCTGCTCGTAAATCGAAAATAACATCGGCTTTTTCATTTTCCATCATATCTCTCACATCATCTGCACCACCGAAATAGATGCGATCTTTAATTAATTCGTTATAGTTCTTTGTAGTCATCCATCATCCATCCTTTTATAATCATTTGCTTCCATCATGTGTATCAGTACATGCATATTATATGATGTTCAGCAACTAACGAAGCCATTCAACCTGATTCTAGAGCTGTACTGGCTTGTTCAAGTACTTTCCCTTCCAACATAAGCTTAATATAACGCAGCTGAATTTAATACATCTTGAAATATAACGATATTGGTGGGATTTGATGTATAAGTAACAATATAGCAGTTAGAATGCGAGGGACTTACCGTGGGGCTATGATCAAAAGGAACTCAATACTTTAATATACAAAAATAGGGTCTTATTATAGCCTTATATAAGCTAATATTTTACCAGAGTCATTTACTTGCAGTATTTTAAACTCATTTTTTAAATAAAAGTCATTTAGATAAGGGATATCGTCGTATTCAACACATACAATACGTAATCCTGCTAAATGATAGATTAGCATACAGTTTTCTAACGCAAAATGTAAAACGATATCCCCTGAAACTCTCACTTTATACTGATCTGATCGTCCTAATTGGGCAATAAGTATCGTATTAAATACGGTTGCATTTTTATTTCCAGTGAGTTTTTTTCTGGATTCATTAGAGACTTCATTTGTTAAGTCAAATGATTTTATCAGTAGAGTGAAGTATCCAATAATTTCATTATTATTATTTTCATCAATAATTAAACTTGTTCGAGTAAGTGCCCTTTTCTCATTTGGAATTGCATTTTTATGTAAAAAGGACTCCACATCTTTATTATTTAGGCAGTAGAAAGAGGAAAGGTAATGGAAAACGTCAACTTCATTATTATTAGCAGCTTCAATTAAACTAGATAAACTGATTACTTGCATTTTCTAGAATCCAAAATTCTTGCTGCATTAGCAATTCTGTCGGATTTATTTAGTTTTACGTCATTAAATACGTTTGAGTCACTAATTGTCGTTCTTGGTGCAGAAATTATTTTTTTTGCTTCTGATTCATTTAAAGTGTACCGATTAAATATTGTTTCTGTAGCCATTTCATTTTCCTCCTTTTCGCACATATAACTAACCGCCTTTACAAAAAGTTAATAGCTAGTATATGCAATTTCTCCTTCTAGTATAACATTGAGATAAATTGAGAAGCTAATTGTAACCATTTTTTTCTTGCAGATAAAGTGCATTAACTAATCACTTGATTAAGCAATTCAATAAACTCCTCTTCCTTCAATATTTTGATCGCTTTCCCCTTATTAATCAGTTCATACGCTTTTCTTTCCTTAGTACTTAAGCCACTTTCCCCAACTAAGGCATTATCTTGAGTACCCACGACGAGATAATCCGTCTTACTGCTTACACCACTCTTAATCATTCCTCCGGAGTTCACCACCTGCTGCATGGCTTCCTTTCTCTCCAGGGTACTCAATTCACCTGTAAATACAACATTTTTTTGAAAAAACGGATGATTTGTACTGATCGTCTCAACCGTTACGGCTATTTCTGAAATTGTAACCTTATTACTCTTAAATTTATTCTTTCTAAATTCAGTTTGTGGTTTTAACTCCTCAAAACTGCGAACAGGTATGCTTTGTCCAAATGAGTTCACATACGATTGAAGTGTTCTCCTATTCTTCGCTTTCATACAGGCGATGACTAGCTCAGCACATGCTCTAGCATCTGACATAGCATGATGATGATTAGCTAGTTGGATATTAAAATAGGCTAACCGCTCTTTAAGAGAATTTCCTATGCCATTTCCTCTACAAACTCTTGAACTTAATGGAATGCTACAGATGTACTCAAAATCCGGATAGTGTAATGCGTACTCTGTTAAACATGAATGCAGTACGCTCATATCAAACTGAGCATTATGGGCAATGATGGTCGTGCCAGCAAAATAAGATTTTATTTCCTCCCATATTCCATCAAATGGTTTTGCATTAATGACATCTACAGCTGTCATTCCGTGAATTCTAGTATTAGCAGAATCAAACTCTAGATTCGGTGGTTGAATAAGGTAATATTTTTCATCAACAATCGTATGGTCTTTCACAAAAACCATTCCTAAAGAACAAGCACTGCTCATTTTGTTATTGCGGTTTCAAAATCAATGCTGATAAAATCAATACTAGAAGGATCGAAACTTTCCTTCTGCTTCGTCATAATAGTAAAACAATCTTCACAAAAAGAAGAACCTTGAAAGTCACCATACTTCACCTTCATTTTTTTACACATTGTACAAACGATTAATGGCTGCATGATTTATTCCCCCCTAATGGAATGGATTCTAGAATTTTAAACTTCTATGTAAAATTGGAAAAACTAGATTACTAAAAAAGAGTTATCAGTTACTTTTCCTGTGACCCCATTACCCATTGTTCAAAAAAGCTCCAGTCCTTAACTGACCCATCATCATTTAGAACACCTAAATAGGTTCCATCTCCTTTTCCAACTTGCCAAATGGCTTGTGCGGTGTTTTCTTTTTCACTTATTCCATTTTTGAGTACATACTCAAAAAACGCCTGCTTACCGGGCTTGTGGGTTTCAGCAACATAGGCCACTAAATATATATCAATACAGCTTGCTCCAAAATCATTTGGATCACCGTGTAGAATATGCTGTTTAATAAGCTGTACCCGATTTTCCTTTGTACAAGCAATCATTACCGCTAATTTAATCTTCTCAATTTGATAGGCTTTATAGCTGCGCTTCTCCCATTGCTTGAGAAGAGCTTCATTGCCTTGCAAAGAAACTAGTTTATCGAGCATATTCTTTAGATTGCAAACGGTTGGGATAATGTTTTGATGAATACTTCTACCTCGTAAATTACTAGGTAAAGAAAAGGCATTAATGGAACTGCTAGTCATGAGGTTTCCTCCTATACAAAACTTGTATTTTCTTAATGAAATAATTCGACAAATTCTCTTTTATTTCCTTTTTATTCACTATATTCCAGCTAAAATATGGGAAATGCAAAAAAATAACCAGCACACTAAATTTTACTAGATTGTGCTGGTCCTTTTTTCATTGGTTATTTCACTACCTTCTCCCTAACCCCTGCACTCTTCAACAATTCCTTCACCTTCTGGTCAATCCGCTCTATCTCAGTAGATGCGTTCTTCCACCAGTTACGGCTCCAAATCCGTTCAATGGTCCAGGCTCTGCTTTCTAGGAATCTCTGGCGATATACGTCTCTTTCCTTCGCATTCTTAGAACTGTGATACATCGCTCCATCACATTCAATCCCCAAAATGTAACGAGACGAATCATAAGGGTGGACAATGGCCATGTCGATTCGGTAACCCGACATCCCCACCTGAGTGGTTACCTCATAACCTAGATTTCGCAGCTGTTGATACACTTGCGATTCAAACGGTGAATCAAAGTGTAACTCTTTCTGTTGGACATGGGTATTTACATTCTCATTCACTTCATGCACCACTGCTTTTATTTCTTCCACCTGAGAGGTGGAAACAGCCTTTACATATTTAAGGTATGCCTTGAATAGCTTTGGTCCGATATTGGCTGTATTCGTTACATTCAGTTCGTCTGGTTCAATGCTGGAAACAACGATTATGGATTCTTTTGCCCTTGAAACCGCTACGTTTAACCTATTTTCGCCACCTTTTTTATTAAGGTCACCAAAGCGGTTCACCACTTTGCCTTCTTCATTCTTCGCATAGGTGATCGAGAATAGGATAATATCTCGCTCATCCCCCTGAACGTTTTCAATATTTTTCACAAAAACTCGTTCATCTAGGTCTCTGGTTAACATCTGATTATAGACCGCACTAAATTTCTCATCTTCACCTAGCAGCCTGTCAATCTGATCTTGGATTTTCGATTGCTGCTTGGAGTTAAAGGTGATAATCCCCACTGTTTTTCCAGGTTGATGGAGTAAGATATCCCTAAGAATATTCACTACCTCAATTGCTTCCACTTCATTGCATTGATTGATCCATCTTCCATCCACCTTCTGCCAACGAATGGCAGGTGGTTGTTTAAATGGAACTACGTTTGGTGCGATTTGAACATGACCGTTATAAAAGGCGTGATTGGAATAATTGATTAACTCTTCATATTTTGAGCGATAATGCCACTGAAGAATTTTTTCAGAAAATCTCCTTTTTGCTAAGTTCAATAAGCTAACCGAATCATCCGTATCGTATGTTTCATCCTCGTCTTCTTCATTTACAAAAGAGGATTGGAACAAATTATAAGGCGGCAGCTGCTTCTCGTCTCCAGCAATAATGACTTGTTTTCCACGGTAAACTGCTGGAATACCACTTTCTACTGTACACTGGGAGGCTTCGTCAAAGATCACTAAATCAAATAAGCCTTCCTGTAATGGAAAAATAGATGAAACGATTTCTGGTGAAGCAAGCCATACAGGCAAAATGTCCACGAGACCATTTGCAGCAAATTGATTCACCAACCGTCGAAGCGGCCAAACCTGCCTTTTCTTTCCGACCTGATGCTTCAACTCTCTAATAGGCTTTGGATGGATGTTCTGAACAGTATCCACTTTCTTAGTTAGAGTATGAATTAAGTACTGCGTGCCAACCTTTCTTTTTTCCTCAATTAAACCAGCGAAGGACTCTCGAATTCTTGCAAACTCATTGCTTGAAACCTTCTGAACCTGTGGATGCTGCTTTTCCGTTTGATCAATCCAATGAACATAAGCAGAGTTCTTAAATAATTCCACCCAATATTCCGATAACGTTAATTCATTCGCTGCCGTTTTCTTGCTTAGAAGCTGAATGACCTTCTTCTCAACCTCATTGCACTGGTTCCAATACACATCCATTTGCTGCAGTTCTTCAAAGTCACGATGAATGTATTCCAATATCCTATCCAATTCCTGTAATGGAATATCACCTTCTGAGATTCTCGTTTTGAGCGTATTGATTTTTGAATCCTCAAGGAACTTCTTCAACTTTTCTACTTCTTCGGCCATGGCTTTCGTCACTTTTCCCAATTGATGCATGATGACAATTGACTTCTTCACTTTTAACCACTCAGTGGAGTTTGTCCCTTTGAATTTTCCTCCTTCGAGTAGCTCTTCGATAATGTTTTTACCTGATACAGAGGTCCACCACCAAAGTCGTAACCCTTGTAAGGTCTTCTTCGCTCCATCTTCGAGGTCTGGATAAATCTTACCTAATTTATTTTCAATTAACCAAGTGTAACCAGGGGTTATTTTTTCATGATCAAGTGATTCAATGTATTCAACTGATTGCTTGGCTTTGTCAATCACATCGTTTAAGATTTCGATGGCTTCAAGTTTTTCTTTCATATTAAAATTTGCGAAGGTCTTTCGCTCTTTTAACGGGAAATCTTCATCCCCAAAACGTTCATACCATTCAGCATAGGTGTACACTTTCTCCGAAATATCGACCAACACATCTTTATTTAATTCTGGCAACACCTCATGGAGATCAATCAATTGCGTGGTTTCCGTTACAGGCTTCGCATATCCATATAAATCATATAACCGTAGCCCAAAATCTTGATAACTGTATAGGGCACTAGCGATACTGTTCAATAGCTCTTCCTGAGACGACAATTTCTTTGACGTGGAATTCAGCTGGTTGTTTGCATTCTCATACGACACTTGATTTTGCTCAATCACCGCTGCAATTTTCGCATAAAGCTTCTTCCGATCATTCTTTTCATCGTGTACGAGAGCTACATGGTTGCTTAAACCCAATCCATCTAGCCTTTGAAAGACAACATCTAAAGCTGCACGTTTTTGACAAACAACCAATACTTTCTTTTCCTGCTGCAATGCATCCGTAATCAGATTAACAATCACCTGAGATTTGCCCGTTCCAGGCGGCCCATGAACCACGATCCCTTTTTTGTACCGTGCTTCTTTTAGAATCTCTTCTTGAGAGCCATCTGCCTGTAATAAGTTTAAAATCTCTGTTTCCTTTTCCTGAACAGTTGCATTTCCCACTTCCAATTGTCCCCTATCAGAGTCAACCACATGATCTAGAGGCTCAATCAGTTCGCCGGCTAAGGATAAATCATTATCTTCAGATAAGACAATTAGGTGCTCGTAATCTTTGACTAATGAAGAACCGCCTTGTGGAAAATTTCCGATGACCGCATTCTCCAATAAGGTTAATCCAGCAGCTTCGGGCTCTTCTTCTCTCTTATAATCCTTAAGTTTCGATAATCCTTGTGGAGAAAACGAAACCTTGATTTCATAGCTTTTTAAAAAAACAACCCATTCATCATAGTTATATTTGGTAGCCATTTCGGCAGCTTGTTCATAGAACTCTTCAGTAAAGTTCAGGTTATTTAACTTTTTAAACGCCAAAAACAGCGTCCGATTAATCTGGGGCTCATCTTCCTCAAACTTTAAGACCCACTTTTGTGAATTAACATTGTTCTTTTCTAACCTAACCGGATATAAGAATAATGGAGCTTGAAAAAATGTTCCATCCGCAAAGGTTCCAGATAAAAAGGGAAACCCGAGATAGAAATCATGAATTCCGGTTTCATCTTCAATTGCCTTAATATTACGATACAAATCCGTCAGTTTTTTCGAAAGGACCATGGAAGGTTCATGATCAATAGTTGGTTTTAATAAAATCAGTTCATTTTTCTTACGGTTTATAACTTGCTCGACAATAGCCTCACTGACTTTTTCCTTTGTTAGCTTTGACAAAGAATCCAGCTCTGTCAAATCGAAGCTCCACTTATTATAAAGCTTGACGAGTCGGATGGAACGATTACGCCGACTAATATCATTAAGTTTGTCCCTCATATGTATAAGCTTGTCTTTCATTCACAGGACCTCTTTTCAGTATCCAATTCAATTCATTATATATCCATGTATTTTCCTATTATTACTTTAAATATAAATATGAGTTATTGTTTTCCTATCAATAAACCTTGCTTTTAAGCTTTGCTACTTCCACTTAATTCTACTAGATTTGACAAAATCAGCTAACAAGAATGAGATCAATCTTCATGTCATTGGCTCCCCTAACATCAAAGAAAATTTGTACTGTTTTTATGAACCAATAAAAAAGACCAGGCATGCAAGACATGCTGATCACTATAAGAGTTGAACCCTATGGTTGTACCCTTTACAGAAAATATCTTATTCAATATCTGTGAACGGATAATAATCCTTGCTCCAATCCCTCTCTCGTACATCCTTTTCATGTATACTCCAATACTTACGGATTCTAAAGTTAACATAATATTTTTATGCGAACCATCATTTCAATCTCTTTCAATATTAGTAAGTTCACTCCAAAGCGGTTCTAACCCGTTGTTCTTCATGAAACGATCAAAACTTTTACAGGTCTCAGCGTTAATCGGTTCTCCTTCTAGCCACATGGTATCGCATTCATCACAAATATGTATGTTTCTATTTATCTTTTTAACAGTAGCATGGACAACTATGCCTTGACCATCACAAAAAGGACAGGATATCACTGATCTTCGATACCTCCTATTCTTAGATCTTTCTATACAAATATATAAATAATCATACTACTTTACGAGCATCATCGTATTTTTTCTATGTATAAGACAGGAACCAACCAAATAAATGGATGGTGCTTGTCAATTTTGCTTAGTCACATGTTCGGTCTAGCTAGAAAAGCTCAACTAGGAAAAATCCGCTGTAATGCTTCCTTCATTTGAGGTTTTACATTGATTTTTGGACGTGCAGCCTTTGCCATTTCCTCTGCTTCCTCGAGTGTCTTTGCCTTACCTAATTTCAATAATGTTCCAACTGCAACAGTACCCGCACGCGTACTTCCACCACCGCAATGAAAATACACCTTTTTCCCTTCGTTATAAGCATTCACCACATGTTCGATTGATTCTTTAATTGATTGGTCTTGAGCTCGGCATCGTCAACGATTGGGCTATGAATTCGCTCATACCCCGATTTGTTCTCGTGGGACTCTGCTCGTAAATCGAAAATAACATCGGCTTTTTCATTTTCCATCATATCTCTCACATCATCTGCACCACCGAAATAGATGCGATCTTTAATTAATTCGTTATAATTTTTTGTAGTCATAGTTATCCACCTTTTTGTAAGGATCTGCTTCAATCATTTCTTTATAGGATGTTCAGTCTTTAACACTGTCATTCAATGGGCCAGTGGATCATTCCCAGTCGGTTCAAAGCACTACCGCTGTGAGAGTCTAACCCCAGTCTCTCAAGGAAGTATGATGCCTTTCATTATTTTCCGATTTGAATGTCGTGACGAAGTCCCTTCATCTCCAGCCATTCAACCAATAAACGCTGTATCTTAAATCGATCTTCAATAGAGATATTTTCACTTCTATTTACTTTCGGATAGTACCGTTTATTCAAATGTACTGTTTCCCCATAAACCAATATATCGAGATGGCTAACACCTGACATTTCACCATAAATGATCACAACCGATTCATTTTCTACAAAATAAATAGTAGAAGAACGCCCATGACTTCTCCAGTGAAACCCTGGAGTATCGAAATCAACCTTATCCTGTTCAATTTCTCTTAAGCCAAAGTCCATTTTTGTTCCTCCACAGTTATTTTAATAGGTTTGTCCATGGTTCAGAAATATTGAGTATTTACTTAATAAGAACTTCAAATTTAAATCAAACATGTAATGATCACTATTTATACCTTTTGATTCTTCCATAATATATACTTTTCACGCATGCATGTTCCACAAGGTCTATAACCTGCCGTAATGGCAGTCTTCTCATCGGCAAAGAAAACTCGATATTTTTCATAGCCTCCAATTTTTAAAGCACGGATTGCAGCACCACAATCGAAACGCCCATAAATTTTGCTTTTGCTATTTCCTCCCAATAAACCTGGAGTCTCACTCACATATGGATTATGATCTGCTCCCAATAGTGTATAGGGTTACGGTTGACTTTCTTAACTCTGAAGGAAATTTACAATCATATTCATCTCCTTCAACTGTTCTTACTATTTTCCACCTCAGCAAAAAGTATGGAGCTTTCTTTAAGTAATAGTTAATCAAAATCCGTAAATGGATAATATTCTTTAGCCCCAATCCCTCGCTCTTACAATCCTTTTAATGTAAGAAACCTCGTTCTCCAGTTGCTCTAAAGGATTACTTGAAAAATCACCTTCTACTTGTCTGGCGATTTGTTCATTATAATGAAAGACAAACTTTCTATCCTGCAAAAAATAAACAACCTCGAAATCTTCCATATTTTGATTCCATGTAAACTTGTGTATCTTAATTGTATCGGTTGAGTATGGTGGATATATTTTGATGCAATTAAAGATTTCGCTAATCTTTTTCTTCGATATCTTTCATATATGATCTCTTTCTTATTGGAATTACAATTTGATGGATACTTCTACCTCGTAAATTTCAAGGCAAAGGAAAAGCATGAATGGATTTGCTGATCATGGTGGTACCATCCTATACAAAACTTGTATTTGCTTAACTGAAATAATTCGACATATTCTCTTTTATTACCTCTACATTCAACTATATTCCATCTAAAATATGGGAGATAAATAGTATACAACCTCAGGAGTTGTTTGAATAAAGTTTGAAATGAGAGTCATTGATGCTGTCCTGATTAATTTAAAACTTAAAAAATCTACAAACCCTTTTAAAAAAAGGGTTTGTAGATTTTTCAGTTACTAAGGTAATTAGGCTGCTTTTTTATCTCAAGCTAATCATGTAACTGTACATCCACAGCACTGTCTTCGCTTCTGACTTCGTATCGTTTTTCAGGTTTTCCATATACATTGACCAACTGATGGCTTGTCGAAAATGAATTATCTGCGAGATAGCTACTGCTACCGAAAATGATTTCTTCAATATCAGGCGATTTTTGCTCAAGCCACTTTGGCTGTTGCTTGACTAGATTTTCAACTCTCTTTATCATAGTGAGATTTCCTATATTCTCAGTCGCATCATCCGGCATCAATACGAACAGATAATCTCTTGCTCTACTAATAGAGACATTTACGATATTAAGTTTATTGAGAAACATATTTTTTGAAGCTGATATGGACGGCGGCGGATTAAACAGTGCGATAATAATATCGCATTCGTCTCCTTGAAATCCATGGATGGTCCCTACTTGAACTTCCACATTCTTTGGGAAATGATAAGATGCCATTAACTTATCAATCAAGTCAGACTGGGCACGATACGGCGCAATTAACCCTATGCGAATAAACTCTTCTCCATTTGCTTTTTCGAGGAGCGAACTCATGTATTTTACGAACTCGAAAGCAAAAAGTGCGGAATATATTTGATAATTACTCTTGCTTTGAAGACGTTTCGGCCGATAAATGCTCTCGTATTTGCTGACAGGAAATTTTATAATATTTAAAGGCTTAATATCTATTACGTCTTCAATCAGTAATGGCCGCCTGCTTTTATCAGTTCGGTTGTGTTGCAGCACACCACCGTATGCAAACTGGCTGAACACTTCTCCAATGTCAGGAGTACTTCTATACTGAGTGGTTAAAAGTTCGACATGGTATTGATGTGGTACCGTTGTCGGCTCCGTAAATGATTTAAGTTCCACCATGGTGTAAATGTTCTCATTCTTCCAGATGTCTACGGTGGTGATTGGTTCAATCTGGAATGGATCACCAGCAATGATAAACTTCTCAGGTGTTTTCTTGTAAAGCGGGAAAATGATGTTTATAAGCGATATCATAGACGCTTCATCAATAATAATATAATCCCACTTTAGCGCACTCAAATGTAGTCTTGTTTCTCCGTCCGGTAGAAAATAGTCATATGGAAAGCGGGCGATAGTTGTTACAGTTACATTTTTAGGAAAAGAACGAATATCGAAGGTCTTATCACGAAAAACACCGCTCTGTTCAATGACACTGTCGTTTGTGGCGCCAAAACGGACAAGCCATTCAGTATAACTATGATTTTTATCCAGATCCATAAGACGACGCACAAGAACATCTGCCGCTTTGTTTGTTGGTGTCAGGACTAGAACTCTTGAACTGGAATCTGCTTGCATTAAAGGAAGAATAACCTCTCCTGCAAGATGCGTTGTTTTTCCTGTTCCTGGCGGTCCAAAGACGAATTCGATATTTTCACAGAGGTTATCCTGCATATTATAATTATCATCGAAATTGAGTTTACTGAACGCTTTCCGTAATTCTTCCAATAGAAAAACAGGATTCTTTGCCTCAATTTTTGCCTCGGTTACAAGCGATAAATCCACTCCATCAATTTGGGCATTTGTCTTTAATTTCGCCCTAAGTGTGTATGATTGTACGTTAACAACTTCAATAGCGACCTTTACCATCGGCTGATTGGCAAAATACAATTCAAGTGGAATATCAGCAAGATCCTCCATAGACTGAGGAATATACCGGCTTGGATGCTTTAGTATTAACGTTCGTGCTGTGCCTTCCTCACGTTCTACCTTTGAGAAAGAGATAGAAATCTCCCTGCTATTGGCGGTGTTTTCACCACTATTCAGCGCTTCGAGCTCGAGCAAAGCTTTGAACCAACCGAATGAATACTTTTCTGCATTTAACGCTTTTTGAGTCCATTCATCGAGAAGAGCGATTTCTGATATCTCTTTTGCACTTCGCTGTTTTGCCTGCTCAATTTTCTTGGTGAAATCAATAGACGGCTTCGTGTAATCATCCTCGTCCGTGTCTGTTGCTGCTTCATCTTTATTAGAAGCAGCAGGTTCTTGTGGCTTTGTAGCAGAAACGGCTCGTTTACTGATTTCTTTGGCTATACGTGAAACAGGGTTATCTGTCTCAGTGTTACTATCTTCCTCATCATCCGCTTCGTCATCTTGATTGTTCTTATTTGCACGATATTGTTCGACAAAGCGATTAATTTCTTCTTGGGGAATATCTGAAAGGGCTTCAGCAAGTTTAATTTTTGCCCGTTGCTCATCAGTTAAATGGTCATCATCGTCATTAGCTGTCACTTTCAAATCATCAATACCCAAATATTTAAGAAGCTCAACAACCTCGTCTTTTGACGTATTGTACTGATCAGATAAGGTTTGAAATGATACTTCACCTGCAGATACAAATTCTCCCTCACTATTAATGAGCCACGGTTTGGTGCGAAGTCGACTGGCTTCAGTCGAGTCGTAATCTTTATAATGCGGACTATAATAAAAGTACTCATATCTACCGCGCATAACACTCCGCAGACTGTTGTGAGAATAGCCATATTCAGCATATTTCAATAATTGGTCCCATACCAGGAAGGATAATTCAGCATCTTGATTAGTCGTTAAATTTTCAATAATCTCCTCGCAGCCATCAATATACTTTTCAATCCATTTCTCACGGCGAGTGGAATTCGGCCAATTATAACTAATTTGATAAGCCTCCTGTCTGCTCAACTCACGTGATAGGACCCTTGGTTCATCCTTTACACCCAGGTCCGTAAAAAATTGAATTAACTCCTCTTTATTGCTCTCACCAACCAGTTTTAAATAAAATTCATATTCTATGAATTTAGTATCTGGTTTTGCTTGAAACCATTTTCGCAGATTCTCAGTCGGAAAATAAAGAGTGCTTGCTTCGCCGCGAAAAAGAGTATCCTTGTCAGCTGAACGAAACATAACAAACCTGCATTCTTTAATTAGTTGAATAAATCCATCCACTTCCGTTTGCGGACACTCTTTATAATATTCAAAGAATTTTAAAAAGTGGTCCTTTGTTTGGATTTTACCTTTTTCTTTATATAGAGGCAGAATGCGGTTGTAGATTTCATCACGTAAGGAAGGACGTTCAACACCCAGCTGCTTTAGAAATTCGGCTGTTGCTTCATTTTCCAACAAATCAGGTAACACGGTAATATATCCCTCTGTTTCAGTCGGCATAAATAGTACAACCTGTTCATTTGCATCAAGGGCAGCAACAGCCTTTCTGTCCTGATTGAGAAAGATTGGTTTCATCTTTATTAAATTCGTTCGTTTACTTGTTTCCGCCACCCAACGATAAAAGGAATGTAACCAATGAATCGGCTGTGCTTCAATAAAATCATTACTAAGTCCGCCAACCATTTCATTACTTCCCTCAAACTTCCAGCCGTGAATCATATCTTCCTCATTAAGCCAAACATGTGTGATCGAATCAATATATTCCGTAAGTGGTTTATTTTTACGAAGTGTATCCTGCCTGCCAAACGACATGAACACCCATTTGGCATTTTCGTTTCCACTTAATGCAGCCAACTGTGCATTTGTAAATAACTCTGCTATTTGAGGAACGAATGCCCAGTAGGCGTTTTCCACTGCCACATATCCTTCAGAAGCTGGCAGAATTTCTTCAACTTTCATCTTTTCGAGAATGGCTGTATAAAATGGCTTGAACGAAATTATCTTCTTTTCATTTACATCGCTGAACAATTTTTCATCATAAGGGATTATATCGAATATATCATCATTGATAAGCGGATTCTCATTATCCTGCCCAATATCCCTAAGGTACACAAGACTATCCGCCGCCAAATCCGCCAGCATTTCCACCATTTCTCTATTATGCTTCTCACCTGCCTTGATCCCCTCACGGCTGTCAGTAAGCAAAAACGGTGCATGAATAATGAAATGAAGACCTGTTACCTCTTTAGTCGGAAAGAAACAAAAGGCAGCATGTTGTTTGGCAGTCAGATTATCTTCTTCATCGAGGAAGAAGCCGACTGAGTATGTATGGCCATTACCGTCTTTGCGGGAAAACAACCACAGCTTATTATCATAAAATTCTTCCCCGTCATTTTGCGTTAGCGTAATATGCTCCGCAACAGTGTCGGCAAATTGCCGCCTTTGATCACTGTGTTTACCGTATAAGCCCAATAAGCCTGGAATATCAAAGGAAATATCCTTCAAATCTGACAGGAACAAAAGCGGATAATCTAATGAACGAAGTTTCTCAGAGATATCCTCAAATGCCTCTGCAGCACCTCTTTCCGAGTGGTCAAATGGAAAAACAAAAAGTGTTTCATCAGTGTGCCTGCCTGGAAAATCTTCATTAATCTTTGTAGGAACGATAAAACGGTCGATTTTAAAATAGATGTTCGGGTCATAAATATGCGGTGTCGAGGTGTATTGAAATACCGACTTAAATCCAACTCCGAATTTTCCTATGGAGGCTGAGGATTCGCGTTTATTAGAGTTGGCAATGGATGTAATCGCGTTAATATCACCTAACGTACCATTAGACGAATCTTCATCTTCATTGGCCGGATCTGATACAGAAAATCGCCGTGTTCCGTTATGTGCAAAGATTAATTTATCATTCAGCAGTACAAAGCGAGCCGATGTTGCTCTAGCATCATTCGCATTCTGCAGCAGCTCGTAAATAAAATGCGCCTGGTCAGAATACTTCTCGACAACACTGGTTTTTACACCCCTTACCGCAGGATCATCAAGAACGTCAGCTATATGCGCTCGGTGTATTGATAATTGGTCAAAATAAGTCTGGACTAGCGTGTTCATTAACACTTTCCCCCTAAAACATTAATGTAAAACTTGTAATACGAGATTGATATAACTTTTCATATTTTCTTGGATACATACCGTCATTCCATTCATTATTATCCTTTTTTATATAATTACAAGGTAATAGCAAATAAGTAGTCCTTTCTTACTAGTAGTTGTCATTTAATTGTTCGACAATTAATAGCAGAAATCCTATTAAAGTGATAAAAGAAAGCCCATATTGAATTACATTTTGTTTTTATAATTTATAGAATATATCTATTATTCTTCTTAAAAAAGAAAAAATGACTCAAATTCTTTGAGTCATTCCAAATTGTAAACAAAAGACATTCGAATGGACTCATTCTGATGCCTTTTACAATCTTAGTACCTTTCAAAAGAAAGGTACCAAATTAAAAAATGTAATATACTATTGCTCCTATTATTATAACGGTCTGCAATAAAGATAGTGCTAAGATGTTCCTGTTCCTCTTCTTGGCGGAGAACTCTTGCCTTTTTATACCTGCTGATAATTCATCCTGCTTTTGTTTCGTTTCCGCTGCCGTTTTGCTTAGATCCGCTAGATGATCCTGCGATTGTTTATGATTTTTCTCTACCGCTTCATTTAATGTAGTGTGTTTTGCATGGACGTCATTATTTATTTTCTCTGACATATCCTTTATGAGTTGACGTAGCTCAGACAGCTTATGATTGACTTCACTGTTTTGAAGGTTCATAGCAGTAATAGAAGCTATTAATGATTCTTCTAGCTTTGCGATGGATTCATTTTGTGCTTGTAGTACACCTTGCATGGCCTTTAATTCATCATTCACTAAGGCTCTCAGTCCCTGTGATGAATCGACATATTGAGCGGTTAAATCTGTCATTTTACTTATTTTTTCATCAAACGCCTCGGTTGATTTAGTGAATTGCTGCTGCATTCCGGAAAGCACAGCACTTTTTTCATTTTCAAGCCTTTCTAGGATATCATTAGAGTGATCAGTCCAATACTCGATAATTTCTTGAAGCTTACCATTAAAGTCATTTTCGGCTTTTTGTGCTTTTTTGTTGATCAGCTTTTTAATCTCGGTAGTGTTCATTTGATTCCCTCTCAGATTTAAGTACATTCATATTCTTCGAAATTTTATTCCAAGCTGGTTTCACGTTTCTCTCAATTTCATCAATCATGGTTTGTATTGTCGTGATATCTTCCGCTGTTGTATTTTCAAGCAGTTTAAGCTCCACTGTTACATTGATGATGACCTTCTCTTTAAAATCTAAAAAAATCTTTTTTGTACGATTAAAGTATTCGTTAAAGGATACCCTTAACTCGTCTACATGTTCATTAACCCAATCCCTGACCTCCAATCGTCTATTATCACGGTAAGAACCGAAATAAAATGTCATCAGCGGCCAATCAATTAAAATATCGTTTATCTTTTTGCTTAATTGCACAAAAGGAATGTTTTTGAGTGCTGGTTCTGGAATATCTGGGAATATAACAGAAATATTTAATTTTGATAATTTCTTTTTTATTTCAAGCATTTTTAAATGAACTTCTTCTATCAGTTCATTATCGTTATAAGCATTGTTTATCGACTCCACCGCAGCAACCAATAAATCACCATTTTCCTCCCAGGTTTTCTTTGTATCCAATCTGTACGTTAGGGAGGTTGCATTATCCTCAACTTTTTTCAGCTGGGTAAATACCTCTTCACTGTTTAACGATATCGTCTCTAATTCAGCTTTCATTTTTTCGAGGTTCTTCTTACGTAATTCTCTTTGCTTAATATCCTTTTGTACCTGATAGCTTCTTCCCTTCAAATTATAAAGATTGGTGCGAATGCCAGCGTTCCAGCTTTCATTTAACTTACTAAGATGATACATCGGACCAAGCATAGCGATATCACACTTTAGCCTTTCTTTTAATAATCCGTAGGATGGAAATTCCCCCAATCTTTTATCCTCAATTCCATGCTTGATAACAGATTCCAGATTGCATAAGAAGATATTTTCCTTACTAAAACCAAAACCAATCAAAATATCGCGAAGATAGGCAAAGGTCCTTTCAATTTCCTTCCACGTCCTTAAATTCCTGTACCAATTGCAAAAGAAATAAACATGCTGCCGCGACTTATTTTTATAAACAGAGTTTAATAAAGACAAAAGCTTCCACAGGGATTCCCGTTCGATATGGTTGTCCATCTTAATCATAATCATGAGAATTCCTTTTGCGTCTCTCAGATAGCTTTCGGTTATTTCATCATGAATATCGGTGATGGAACCAAGACCTGGAGTGTCCACAATATTCGCTAACTGCAAGAAATCATTCTTTAAATAAACAACAGCTTTATTGAGCAAAAGATAACATTCTGGTGATTCCGCATAACCCGTTTGTTGTTCATTTCCTTGGAATGTCTCCCAACCAGCAGCATCCAACACAATTTCATCGAGCAGGTTGGAAGAGGTGACAATAGCGGAAAAACTAATTCTGCGAATATCAATGTATTCACCATATTGCAATTCATCAGCAGGAAATGTACTGTATTTCACCTTTGCGATGTTCTTTAATCTAGAAAGATAACTCACAATGGAGGACTTCTTTGTTAAAAACTCTTCCCTATCATTCTCTTGAATACTGAGCTTAGGATTTTTTAGAGTATCTTTGTTAAGTAATTGAATGATCGCATCAATTTCAGCCTTAGAGTAGACATTAAAGGCTTTGACCTGAGAATGCTGTGGGTGTTTTCCTTCAGTCAGGCGGTCATCCTTATTTATTTTCGTCCCTTTCCTGACATCTGGTAAAGGTGTTTTTTCACCTAAGTAGACTGAGAATAGTGCATCTTTTTGCCTTACCATAATCGTCACTATGCCGTTTAACTTAATGATATCCTCGACCATTCCTTGTACAGGTGAAATAATCGCCGCATCTCTATCATCATTTGGCTGTAGCAGCTCTAAATGAACAATTTGTTTATATTGAAAGGATACTTTATTCATTTCATCCATGCTGTAACGCACCTCTGATAATATGGATGTGTTATGGGTTGCGGATGTACGCAGGTTTGCACCCAATAACGTATTGATAAAGGTCGTCTTCCCTGAACTAAACGTTCCAAGAATAGAAATGTTCGTCGCAAATTGCAATGCTTTCTTTGTATCATGAATCAATGGGGAGAAGTGTTCACCCACAATACTTGATTCAATCTTATCAGCAAAGCTCTTAATTTGGGAGGTGATATCCAAGAATTCAATTCCAAATTCGGCAACCATCCAAGAGTTTCCCATATTCGGGTATCTTGATACCGTTACTTTTTTTAAGTTATCTCTTTGGATGAGAGTAAAAATGCCCTTCTGTCCGTTAAAAACGGCCTCATATTTTTTATGGACAGCCTTGTCGATTTCAGACAAGAGCCTGGTAATTTCCTTTTCAAGCATGCTCGTAATTCCAATCTCAAAATAGCTCGATGGTTCTTCGGACGCCTTAAGCAGTGAGATTTGAACGGCTGTGAGCTCCTTATAATAGCCTGCTAGCTTTTCCTTCACTCTCATTAGGTGTTTAAAATCCTTTAAGGTTTGAAAATATTCTATGACTTCATCTTTACCTGTAAAAAGCTCCTGCTCCTTAAAGGCAACAATGTGATAATCTTTCCCGCACAGACGATTTAGAGCACCGATATATTGTCCGTAGCTGAAAATCTCGCCTTCAGGAATCTCAAAAAATCGATTACTTAAAAGTAGCAACGGAACAATTTTCACATTTGATTGCAGCAAGCTCCGGATCAATTGTGCATCCGCTTTATCTGGTTCATAATCGCCTAAAACAAGCATGAGAACGTCCAGTTCAGACAAATTTAGTTGATTTCTTGTCAGATGCTTAAATTTAACTCCGGCCTTTTGTTGAAAATCTCGTGATTGTAAATAATCCAACCCTACACTGGTAAAAAACAGAGCTGGAAATTCTTCGACATCAGGACGCGCAACGTCGATATCAAGCTGACTTATTTCTTGAAGAAAGGAGGTAACAAGCTGATTGCTCACATACGAACCTCCTTTATTTTATAAATTGCTGGATCCCTGCAAATTTCTTTTCGTGCTTGTTTGCTAGTTCATTGTATAAATCGACAATCTTAATTTGATACAGATCAAGACTATCCTCAAATGATGATTGGATAGAAGCTTTAGTGTCATTTACTTTTTCCTCGACTATTTCTAGCAGAGCTCTGCTTATGCTGTTAATGGCTGATTCCATTTCATGCTCAAATAATTCGTGTTTAATTACCGAGAATTTTTGACTCCAAACGGAAGGATCCTTGCTTTTACTTTTAATTTCAAGATCATATGAAGTGTTTTGCACCTGATTATCTTTTTGATCCTGATTGTCATTTCGCTCCTGGCTGCTTCCCTGCTCTTGGTGATTCTTTTGCTCCTGATTCTTTCCCTGTTCCTGCTTAGTCTGCTGCAAGGTTTCCTTTTGTTCTCTGGCGTCAATAACTGGCACCTGCTTTTCTCCACGCAGGGAATGAAGAAGATTAATTTTAAAGGTAGAGGTTTCTTTCACAATCAAGTCCTGGTATTGATTGAGAATATCACCATAAAGATTGGTTTCTAGTTTATCCACCTTCGTGTATAGAGGATTTAAAAAGGAATCATCCTTTATAATCTTTTTTAATTGATTTAGGGTAGATGAATCTATGTTCTGTATTTTTGCCAAAGCTTCATAATTGCGGTTAAGCGTCTTTTGCATAGCTTGAGCCAGTGTTCCGAGCTGTTCCTTTAATGAAAGAGACTTCTCATTTTTCAGCTTGGTGATAGTCGCATGATATAGACTTACGAGTGCTGTTTGGATTGAAGCAAACAAATGCTCAGTCAGCGGAAGCTCACCCTCAGTCTCGACAATTTTACTTTTGACTGTGTTCCAGGTAATCGATCCGAGTTCTTCCATTAGTGTTTTCTGGACTTCATTGATATCTGTCCTGAAATTCCTAAATTCCAATTGCAGACTGTTAAAGGTCTGAATTAACAATCTCTTTTCGTTGGAGATGTCTACACGTGATTGAAGATACTCTTTATGAATGTTCATTACAGAATCGAGAACCTTGTTATGTAGAAAGGTCATATAGTAATCCTGCTGCTCACTCTTGGCCCGCTTTACCTTGTCAGCGATAATGTCCTGGACTTGAAATAGCTGATCTGCTATAGGAAGTATTAGTGCTACCTTTTCAGTTTTCGGTCCGCAAGCATACACATGGACATGTTCAATTTCAAAAGCATGTCCTGCCTCCGAAATCTTACGGGTGATCACTTCTTCCCTTTTCGGTACCTGCTGAAGTTCACAGAGGAAAATGAAGGTCCGTTTATGAAACGACTTTATTCCATTTATAATCGTATAAACACCGGTTGGTGCAATCCGGAGAGCCGTTGTCAAAATCAGGACAAAGTCAGATGCCATTACCTCTTTTATAACTCCTTTTAGATAATCATCTGAATAGTCCTCTACTGTCGGCTCAGTAATATAGGCTTTTGTTATCCACTGACTTTCAAGCTCCGGTGATAATGACTTCTCGAATTCCGCCAACAGCTTTTTATTGGTTGCGAGGATACTTATAACAGGCTTATCCGCTTTGATAAATGTCTCCATTTTTTTGATGCGGGAAGCCATTTCCTCTGACAAAAAAGGACTGACAGAATTCATCTTAGTAATCTGTGCAGTCAAAAGTGAAGTTTCCAACTGTTATACCCCTTTCTCCAGGCTTGATAGCTCATGCATTCGATCATCAATCGAGCTTTGTAAATCCATGATGCTGTTTTCCAAATTTATAATATTGCTTTCTTCATTTTTTAAAAGCATTTCATTTTCCTTCAATATTTCCTCAAATCGGCTGTCAAACGCATCATGAAGTGACAACCCTTCTTTCGCTATTTGATTTTTCAGCTCATAGCGCTGGTTGGACATCATAACCTTTGCCCTTGTTTTTGCATTTTCGCGGTGTTTCTCAAGAGGATCTGAGAACATTGACTGCAATAGGAATAGAATCACGGCAGCTGCATCCACCAAGGCACCTCCAGGAATTAAGGCAATCAAAGCAAATAGGCCTGCTGCACCAACGAGACCGGCCAATATCTTTGTAAAAATTCCGCCGATGGTTTTAGCAAGAATAGTATCAACAAATTCCGATGAAATAAGAATGCCGCTATGTTTTTCAGTTTTTACTTTATCGTTAAAATCCTTGATAAAACGATGCCATCTCGCTTCAACAATGATTTTGACATCTTCAATAAAGTCTTCAATCAAATTGTCCAGCCAGCTTGGATTCTCCTCTAACTTAAGGTACCTTTTTCTAAATTCTTGAGAGAGTTTTTCAGTCACTTCATCATTATCTTTTGTTTTAACGGCTTCCATTAACATTTTAAAGTTCGTCATTCTCATTTTATCGTTGATGAACGTTTCCGAGCTTTTTGTACAGTTTTCAATAATAGTGTCAACACGGTCAGCTGCCAGCTTTCGTATTTTCCCCTTCAATTCCATCCGGATTTCTGACCGTTCATCCTTTTGTTCAATGAGCCAGGTATTCTTTGAATCCGTCTTTGCTTTCTGGATTTTTAATTCTGCAAGGCTTGTAAGCAATAAATCATTCACATTTGCAAGTGATACTTTGATATTGCTAGTCAGTCTTCTCAGCTTCTCCTTTGATTTCACACTTGCATCATTTAAGAATGCTTCACGGAAAAAGCTTCTGAATTCCTGTTCACCCCAATGTTCCTTAGGGTCACGGTCCTCTTGTTTGGCTTTGTCGATTTCCCGCGCATAATATTTAAGAACAGGCTTATCAGGAGAAAAAAAAGAACTAAGACTGGAACGGATGCTATTCTCCATTTCTTCAGGAGAGACCTCCCCATAAATTTCATCTTCTTCATCAGACCAGACATTGATTAATGGTATGACATTCGATTTAATATTTTTCAGGATAATCAAATCGTTTAAGTCACTTCCAGAAGGCTCTGCCGCACTGGTTCCAATCACCCAAAATACTTGTTCTGCTCCTGTCAATTTTTGATGGGTAAGTTCTGTATGCTCTTTCCAGTTTTTCGATCCTGTCCCAGGTAGGTCGAGAAAATTACAAAGCTTCAGAATAGGATGTTTATAGTAATAAATGACTTCAACAAGTTTATTAGCTTTTGGTTTAAGGTGCGGGTGCTCATCAAGAAAGACTTGACTAGTAAATTGTTTTGCTTCCACCCATGACATTTCTTCAGATGTTCCGTCTTCAAATTCTAGGACTGCTTCAGCCAGCTGTTCGGAATTCCGGTAGCGAATACGGATACTTTTGGCAGTGTCAGGACGATCCTCCCCGCTTAACCGTGCATTCCCCGTCAGACCAAGCAAACTATTAATAACGGTCGATTTTCCTGAATTAAACATACCAACAAATGCTATGGTATATTCCTCCTTAGAGGTATCAAGCTGTCTTTCAATATCTCTTATGTATCGTTGATAGCTGGCAACTCCAATATCCATGCCTGCACTGTATTTTTTAATAACATCTAACTTTTCAGTTAACTCAGCAAGCAATCCTTTAATAAACGGAGAAATCTCATTTATTCTAGCCATTTCTGTCCTCCCAAAAAAATTCTATAATATAACTACTATTACATATTTTACACCTTTTGATAGATTTTTGGATATAAGAGATTATATCAATATCCCCATAAAACATTAATATAGATAGTAAAACTTCTACCTTTATTTAAGTGCATCTAGTAAAAACAACTGTCTGTGAAAAAAAATGATACTATGAAAGTATAATATCCGAAATTCTTACTTTGCCCTGATAAATATCACAAAATTCATTAGATTATGTAAGGTTTTACGCGTAACATGCCAGGAGGAGAAACATGGACTTTTACAAACTCATTAGAATCGGAAAGAGAAGCGTGTTGGATTTTTGGAGCTGCATTGAGGACAGTTATTTGATAGAAAAAATATATGAAGAAACTGAAAATGTCTTGATCACCCTTAGAGACAAAGATCAGATATTTCGTTTTATTTATTTTAAAAATAGAAAAAACGGAAAAGGCATTCGCTTATTAAAAGAAGACACTACTTATTGGGGAATATTGTGGATTAAGAGGAAGGATATCGGCGGGGCTGTGGAGACATTAGAGGATAAGGCCCGATTTCATACCTGCCTACGATTATTTAAAAAAGCATTGAGAGACGGCACCATTAGTATTGAGATAGAGGAAAGTCCTTACCCTCCTAGTCAGCATGTGCCTTTGACCGATCGGGAAAAAGATGTTCTAGCTTTGATTGAACGAGGTAAAACTATTGAAACTATTTGCAATAATTTAGGAATAACTCTTTCAAAAATTCCTTCAATAGTAAAAAACCTTAGATTAAAAGGACATTCCCTTCCAGAAGAAATTGCAAATCTTGAATTTACCATACCTTTTGCGAGAGAAAGAGAAGATTTGTCTCAAGAACTACAAGATTCATAAAGTAGTATTTTAATACTACTTTAACATAAACTGGGTATCTGTCCCAAAATTTATAATGATAACTACCGTTGCTATACTTCTCATTACAATATTTGTTATTGGGTATGATTCTTCTCCATAATTCACCAAAGCGATAAACAATATCAGACAATACCCTGGCATGCAAAGTGCCAGGGTATTGTCTGATATAAAACCAAATAATTATAGAATGATACTATTTTCTCTTTAGTTTAAACTTTTCTTCTATCCCCAGATTACCCTTAAGTATGGCAATCGTTTCAGGGGCATGTAGACGGGCAGCATAATAAGGAGGTTTTGGTTCTGAATCATATTTGGTTCCGACAATCATTGGCGCTCCAACCCAGAGGACTGTATCATCAATAATCGTAAAAGCTCCAACTAGGTTTTTTGGAATAACTTCTATGCTGCTAGGAACGTTAACGTCGTTAATCGTATAAATCTTTACCTCTACTTTTTTACTCATTTGTTGAATTAACTTCCACAAAGACTTATCTATTTTGCTAAGATCCGTTATTGATAAAACAAGACTCTTTTTAGCCGCCTTTATATCTTTGTGGAAATGTTCAGGTTCAATAGGAATACTGCTGTTGAACCATTCCAATCTATTAGCTACAGTTTCTGCTAAGAATTCATGATGTTCATAACGGGAAGAAATATTGAACTGATTGTATATATGGTTCGTCAGGTTTGTAATAGCTAGTTGCTTGGAATATCTTGATTTACCAAAGTGTGTATCAATTACCTGAATGAATTTACCCCGTGCCCGAGTGACAGCAACATTCACTAACCTTCTGCTGTTCTTATCTGTAAGAAGTACACTAGGTCTTTTTTGCGGGTAACTGTCAACAACATCAAAAATAATGACATCTCGTTCAGATCCCTGAAATCTATGAACAGTAGACGCCACAATAGGTTGGGTATCCAATTTAGCATCCTTTCCTCGTATTTCTTTTAAACATGACGTGATAAATCTTGCCTGTGCCTTATATGGTGTGATAATTCCAACTGAATTCAAGTTGTTTTTCTTTGCTAATAAAGCCAGATGGATACTAATAAGGCCTGACATAATATTAAACCTAGAGTGCGAAGCTGAATCGTTTAATGCGAAAGCTCCCATTTTTGCTAAATCTAACAGCATGGTTGCTTTATTAGGAAATGGTGAACATTCTGCAATCAGCACCCTAGATTTTGCATCCTTGTGATCTCTCACCTTGTTCTTGTAAATAAAGTCATTGGTAAAACTCGATATTGCAGGATGCATTCTTCGCTGCTTATCCAACATATAAAGGTTGGGATGGCTCCCTCCGCCTTTTAATGCATTTACAATGCCAGCATGATGAAAGATATCTTCCCTTAGCCACTTCTCAACAAGTTCATCATTGGCTAAGGCTATAGGTGGCAATTGCTTAAAGTCACCGCAAACAACTATTTTTTTACCAAGTGCTGCAGCCAATGCCAGTTGCGGCACATAAGCCATACTTACTTCATCAACCACAACCAAGTCAAACATTCTGCCGTGCAGTGTCGTATCCATGGCACACTTTGTTAATGTTGAACCAATCACTTTTGATGTACGAATGTACTTTTTTTCTTGTTCTTTAATACTTGCCTTAACCTTCTTCAAAGCCTTATTCAAGTCAGAAATTTCTTTTTCCTCTTGTTTCGTTACCTTTCCTATTTCAGCTTTTTCTTTCAATAGCTTTCTTCTAATTTCTAACTCTTGTCTCTCTTTTTTTAACTCTGGGTGCTTCAATTCAACAAGCTTGCTGGATAATAACGATGCATGTGCCAATATAGCCTCATCTCTACTAAATCCATAACGTAAAACCTCTCCCTCAGCCCATAAGCCTTTCCCTTCCAGCACTTTTGTCACTTCAGCCATCAACACATCAACAGCAGCATTGCTGTGTGCCATGACAAGTACACTTTTTCCTTTCATATAGTGCTGTGCAACAACGCGAGATAAGTTATACGTTTTTCCTGTTCCAGGCGGTCCCCATATATACGTTGTCTGATTATAGAAGGAACGATATAATAACTCTTTCCCTTTTGCCTTTGATTTTTCTTCATGCTTGGTTTTGGCTTTGCCATTTAACAAGTATTTGACTCTATTTCTCTTAATCTCTGAACCTTTAATTTCTTCCATACGGTTAGAGAGTTCGACTAATAATTGCCAAGGTTCACTGTACATTTTAGCTTGCTTAATTTCTTCGCCAATAAAACTTTCAACCTTCAATTCAATTTCAAAGCCCTCGACGGATAATATTTCACCATAAACCGAATTCGAGCCTAGTTCAATTCGGACAGGAGTTCCGTCTGGAAAAAACACCTCAGATACTAACGTGAACAGATAGACTGATGTTGCCGCATCCCGATATAAAAACTTCCCGTTTATAATCGAGTAAAGTGTCCCACCCTGTTCCTTCAAATATTTTACTTCCTTCATTAGTGCTGATTGCCATTCAGAAATGAGATTGGTTGTAGGATTATTTTTATCCACTTTCTTTGGCGGTGTATCTTGTTTCACAATTGGAACACTCTTTTTGTCAGCCGTTTGAGGACGTAATGCATCCATCTTTTTTTCAACTGCCAGCTTTTGAATGCCAAATTCATTGGTCCTATATTTTCCGACAGCCTCTTCGAATTGCTCTACATTCATATTTTTAGGAACACGATAGTACGTTTTTCCCTGATAAGGTACGGTAAATAGCCTTAATATATTTTTGCAAATGCTCTCCGTAATTTTTGAGTCTAGTTTCTTTACAAAACCTACGATTTTCAAAATCCGCTCCCGGTCCTCATACACGATATTATTCCGCATTTTCCCATTCTTGATATGTGAAACGCTTTCAAACATAAAGACATGCTGATAGACATCTCGATAAAACATATTCAATGATATTCTACTCCTTTTTATCGGTAAGGATTTCTATAAGTAAATAATACTAATATTATATCAAACTATGAAAACGTTTCGATAGTAATGAGCAATCTACCACAATTTTTAATTCGCTTTACCTCAAGTTTTGTATTAAATGAAAAAAGCCTGAGAGAACTCAGACTTTTATCGTTTCAATTATTTCAAAGCTTATTTCACCCATTCAGATATGGCCATTTTAATATATATACTCTCGTCTTGCAGGCGTTCCTCTTCTATAAACTCGTCTACTTTTTCCCGTATTTGGAGCTGTAAATTATGAAAAGGTACACTTTTGGCACCCGTTATACCTAGTTTAATACCGATACTTTCGAGTTTTCCTCTATCAATGGTAACCGTATTTTTCTCAGGGAACAGGAGAATAAACATCCTGTGCGTATAGGTTAATGGCTTGTTACCACTAAACCGATATCGATCAAGATAGTCGAGCAGCCCAACCTCTTTAATTTTACTTAAGCTGACATTGTTTCGCACGGCCAGTTCAGTAAGTTGATAGAGTTTATGTTGAGTTTTATCATCTTCAAGGAATTCAATAAAATTCCCTCTATTCATTCTTCCTTGCCCAACAGCACTGACTGCTTCAGCTCTGTCTGAAATAAATACCTTATTCAGATAATCAACTACATTTAGAATTTCATTTGAACCTGAGAGCATACCTTGTATTTCCTTATATAGCTCGTTACTTGTTTCTTCATAATAAGAGTTCTTCTTCATGTCTTCTTTAAGGGTTGAATACGCATTCTTTAATAGTTGATAGCTTTCTTCATTAATCACATCGACACCTCATTCAGTAGAAAGTAAGTTTCTATTTCGGGCATTGGATACCGTTTTTAAATATATGTATAACAGCATTGCTTTTGACCTTTTTTCCATGTGCTTCTACAAGCCTATAAAGTTCTTCCATTAACTCCTGACTCTTCTTTGATTCAACCGGCAGCTTAATAAACCATTCCTTCAAAATCTTCTCCGTATCGACCCCAGTTTTTCTCCTGCCCCTATCGTATTTCGAAGTGCTCATATCCTTATAGCCTATGTATTTACTAGGACCAAATGCATTTAATTCAGGAATATAATACCAATGTCTAAACATTGTAAGTTGAGTAATGATATCCGTGTTATCTTCTAAATCTTTATTAAACCGGTTAATATTATCCACTACTTCTTTAAGTGAGGTAACGAGTTCGTCCAAATTATCACGCCTTTCTTTGTGTTAGAGTTTTAGCAATATTAAAATTAAAACTAGCAATACTATTATACTATAAAATTAACCAAATTCATCCAAATGTCAGGACTATTAGAATAATAGAATCCTAATTTTCATCAAAACCAATAAAAAATGCACCCCCAACCTAAACTCGAGGTGCATTTGCATTGTTTTTTCTACAACAACCTATTCCACTTCTCTAATTCATCTGGGCTTATTTCTTTTTCAATGATGAAATCGGTTCTAAGCAAATCTTTTATGAGTTTAAGATTGGCACTATTTTTCCTATTAAATTTTCATCGGAATCATTGGGTACTGCTATTTTAATTATGCCATTATGCTCTTCCTCAATTTGAAGTAGTTTTACTGGCGAGAATAGATTACGGAGATACTCTGACTTATCACTTGACCACTTAACAAAGCTTATTTTTTCACCCGATAGTTCATGATTAAGTGAATTTAACTTTTTCTTCACAAGACGATTTTCTTTGGCAACCAAATATCAGTAAACCCATTGTCAACTGAATAATCATATAAATCCTTTAGTTTCTTGCTGTTATAGACTCTCATGTCTTCCCTTTTTCTAATTTCCGGAATGGCTATCAAGGTATTGTTACGGTCTATTACGCTTTCTAAAAACAGTTTATTGGCTAATCTATCACTTTTTGATAAATTACAAGCACTGCATGCGATAACGAGATTCCAAAGCTGGTCTGCCTGCACAAAGCTCCAGGGAATAAAGTGGTCCACGTGTGCATTTTCTTTTTTTATTGTTTTTCCACAGTAAAAACATTTTCCGCTATAAAAGGTGGAAAGTACTTGGTAAAATTGGTCCAAGGAAGATCGCTTTGAGACGTTTTCAACTTTTAATAACAGATTTGTGGTGTCGCCTTTTTCATTAAATTTTTCTAAAAATAATGCAAGATGATAATTCGTTAAATAATTTAACACACGTTGGAACCGCTGCATAAACGAAAAAAAACTACTATTTACTCTTAGCTGTTCCTTCCCGTTATCAAAATCGTAAATAGTACAGCCTGTGTCTCCGTATAAGGCACCCATTACGTTGATCTTACATCTTTTTGTCACCTTGTTAATGATTTCAATCTGAAATTCACTGGAAAGCCTATCAAAAACTAACGTCTGCGGAATTTGATACTTCGATTGTACATCCAATAGTATTCTTTGTACCTCAGACTTTTTATCAGTCATATTTATTTGATTAAGATTATGATGAATAACCAGATTCCAATAGATTTTGGAAAAGCTCGAAAACAAAACGGAATAATTCAGCTCCAGTTTATCGTTTACATTGTATAAGTTCTCTAATAGAGACTTAATCAAAACAAATTTATAGGTAGTCGAATTTTTAGATTTTGAAGAGAAAATATAATTAAAATGTGCCCATATATCTTTATCTGTTAAATATGCAGCTTTCATTTCTCCTACTTGTAATTTGTGGCTCATGAACCGTCACCTGCTATGCTGGTATCATTTTTGAGGTATACTTTCGGATGAAAAGATATATAGTTGCTTTTCCATATTCGGATTTCAATGCTTTCATCGATAGCTAACAATTCTGCCAATGCTTCGGGTTGTGTGATGTATAAATAGTCACCAGTGCACATCTTAATATCCGCACCATTTTGAGCAGCTTTCTTTAAGGCAGCTTTCAAATACTGCACACCAGATTTCACTACAAAGGAAGATAAGATGCAAATGGTAGCTGCATCTTCAATTTTATCTATTAAATCAACACCCAGTTCTTTGGTTATTAACTGAATCTTACTCATCTTCAACCTCTATTAAAAAGACCTTTCCCTTAAATCCACCACGCTTTTCAGCCTTCAGTTGACGGACTTTTTCTACCTCGTTAATTGAAGAACCATGGTATTCTGCTAATGCATGGATGATTTCTAGGAGGTCTGCTAACTCTTCCACTGCATCCTTATCATTTTTTGAATTTATGTACTCATTTAACTCTTCGAAGCTTTTTTTCTTTAGTTCTTTTATGTATTCTTTTTCATTTAGTACTTGTGTTGTAAATTTTTTACCTGTGTTTTCAATTACTTCTGGGATCCTGTCTCGGACAAGTTTGTTATATACTGGCATATTTTTAAGCTCCTTTATCCTTAAAAAAATGTAATTTTTATTCTCAGTATCTTACTCCATAAAGCCTACAACAACTATTAAAATTATTATACAACATTCCAATTAATGGGTAACAATTATTGGTTACAACTTAATAAAAAAACCAAAAGGCATCCAGATAGTTATACTGGGTGCCTGCTTATACAATATTTACCTCTCATCATCCTAATTCTTCTCGATACTGGTGGTCGGGGTCGAATTAGCTTAGCTTAATAGATGTTGATTTTAAAAGGTTTTGTACTGGAGATGTGTAAAAATTGTGTATAATTAAATGAATGTGTAAAATAGGATCAACAATTTACAGAGAAAAATGATATTCTATTTACTTTCTTGAATAAATTCTTTATACATTCTGATAGAATGCTTTAGTTGTGGCTTAACAAATGTGCTAAGCTTACTAAATTCCTCGTTTTTTTCTAAAATCATAACAATCCCCTCATAAGACGTATGAGGCTCTAAATGTATTAATTTATTTACTCTTTTTACCCTAGAAACTACATCTCCGGCTGACTTTTTCATTAACCCTTTATTATCTAACAGCCATTGCCTGAATAAGTCTAGATCCATCATTTTTTCCTCCATGCCACTTTTCAGAAGTATATTATTATATTAACGATAATCAAATTTTCGTTTTAGATATAAAATTTCTAAAACTAATACTTAGCAAACAAAAATAGATTTTTAGCTGAACTTTTCAAAAGTTATCACAGACC
>JBFNER010000032.1:0-49800 GCA_040797665.1 Neobacillus sp.
GCGCAAGCTGTCTTTTCCATTTATATGGAATCGTTTTTCAGTGGTCTCGAACCGTCCCCATGCTTCTTTCATATAACTGTCTATGGTGGAGCTTTGACGTATCGGTATGATTCTTTTGGGAGAAATAAACGAATAATAAATGTGGAACTGAAATTACTGGAGGTTATCTACATGACAATATACCAATTCCCTGAAGGTTTCTTATGGGGCGGGGCTACCGCAGCTAACCAAATCGAGGGTGGATATAAGGAAGGAAATAAAGGACTAAATATTGCTGATGTTCTTCCTGGAGGAAAAGAACGTTTAAATAAATTGTTGAACCCTGGTTTTGACTTTGAAATTCATCCGGATCAATACTATTATCCTAATCATGAAGCGATTGATTTCTATCATCGTTATAAAGAAGATATTGGGTTATTTGCAGAAATGGGGTTTAAGGCATTTCGGATGTCGATTGCCTGGACACGGATTTTCCCTAATGGCGATGAGCTTGAGCCGAATGAAGAAGGGTTAGCCTTTTATGATCGTGTATTTGATGAACTTCATAAATACGGGATTGAACCTGTGGTGACGATTTCTCATTATGAAATGCCCCTGCACTTGGTACAAGAGTATGGAGGGTGGAGAAATCGGGAAGTCATAACGTTTTTTGAACGGTATGCGAAGGTCCTTTTTAATCGTTATAAAAATAAAGCGAAGTACTGGATGACGTTTAATGAAATCAATAGCAGCTTGAAAATGCCGATTCAGGGTCTTGGTTTTGCCATTCAAAAGGAAGAGGATAAGTACCAGCCAACCTATCAGGCCTACCATCATCAGTTTGTTGCAAGTGCAATGGCGGTTAAGTTATGCCATGAGATTATTCCTGATTCAAAAATCGGCTGTATGATTCTCTATGCACCCGTTTACTCCTTTGACAGCAATCCTCAAAACGTGATGCATGCTCTTAAGGAAGCACAACTATTTAATTACTTTTGTGCCGATGTTCAAATACGGGGTGAGTACCCTGCGTTTATAAAGAGATATTTTAAAGAACATCACACCAAGTTGGAGATTCAACCAGGCGACTTGGAGCTTTTAAAGGAACACACAGTTGACTATGTCGGCTTTAGCTATTACATGTCACGTACAGAAAAGAAAGTAAAGTCAGACGAAGAAGGTTCACAAGGAAATATTATTGGAGGAGTTAGAAACCCATTCTTAAAAGCAAGTGATTGGGGCTGGGAAATCGACCCAGAGGGACTTCGTATCAGCCTAAACCAATTATATGACCGCTATCAAAAACCATTGTTTATTGTTGAAAATGGGTTAGGGGCGTATGACCAAGTAGAAGAAGACGGCTCAATCAATGATGACTATCGAATTGATTACCTTCGTGAACATATAAAAGCGATGGGGGAGGCAATTGAAGATGGAGTAGAGTTGATGGGCTACACAAGCTGGGGCTGCATCGACATGGTCAGCATGTCCACAGGCGAATTCTCCAAACGCTACGGCTACATCTATGTAGATAAACACGACGACGGCAGCGGAACATTAGAACGGAAAAAGAAAAAATCCTTCCACTGGTTCAAAAACGTCATCTCCACTAACGGACAGCAACTATAAAGCATGGGGACGGTTCTCATGCTTCCTTCGTTTAGTTTAGCTAAACGAAGGAAGCGGAAGAACCGTCCCTCTGCTTTTACCTCTGCTTTTAAGGATTGGTTGACCATAGTCCTGCGGATTTTAGGAGGACTCTTGGGTTGAGTTTGAGTCCGGCTATTAGTAGTTCGGCTAGGTCTTCTGGGTGCATGACTCGTTCTGCGTTTCCGGATATAAGGTTGTTATCGTTGGCTAAATCAGTGACGACGGTGCTTGGTGTTAGTGCGGTTACACGGATATTATGCTTTCTAACCTCAAGCATCAGAGATTCTGTTAATCCTAAAACAGCAAACTTAGAGGCACTGTATGCACTTGTAACAGGAGCACCTTTTTGCCCTGCTGTTGAAGAAATATTGACAATATCCCCTGATTTTCTCTCAATCATTTCTGGTAAAACGGCTCTTGTCACATGATAAACACCCATCAGATTCACTCGAATGATGTTTTCCCACTCTTCGGGTGTTAAATCAAGGAAACCGCCAAATTTAGCAGTACCAGCATTATTGATTAAGATATCAATCGAACCTAAATCTGATTTGATATGTTCCACAGCATGTTGAACAGCTGAAGAATCGCCTACGTTAGCTGTTGCGGCGGAAAGGTTCACATCATATGGTTTAAGTTCCTCCGCTAGCTGTTCAAGATTAGACATATTGAGTCCAATCAATCCAAGATTAACACCCTCTTTTGCTAGAGCAATTGCAACTGCACGTCCAATGCCCCTGCCTGCACCCGTTACTAAAGCGGTCTTTCCTTTTAATGAAATCATCTAATCATTCCTTGTAATAAAATTTGATTATCTCATTTTTGCTGGGCATGTCTGCCAACTATATTATTAGTAACTAAGCCTGTACTATCCATAAAAATCAAGATTCATGTCTAATTTAGAAAATGGTGCTTCTGAACAGTGCGGGAGTTTTTTTAATTGAAAAAGTAAATTTTTTACTAAAAATTGTAGGCTTTCGCAATGTTGTCCGACATGATAAAATGAATAAACTATATTAAGTTAAGAAAATATTATCATTTTACGATAATAATAGGTTGTGATGGAATGATGCGGAGTAAAAAAACAATATTGATTATTAGTAGTTTATTAGTTGTGGGCTTCTTACAATTCTTGTTCCTTTCTGATCATAAACCGGCAAATCTTGAAAGTGTACAAACGGTTTCTTCCATTAAGGATGAACAAATTGAAATAGAAGTTACAGCAACTGCTGAAGAGGAAAGAATAGATCAAGTCATCCATACCGATAAACCAATTACCGAAGAAATTAAGGCAAAGGTCAGAGAAGTAGTGGAAGGGGCTTTTAATTTCTTCAAAAAAGACCAGAAGATTGTCTCAATCGGTGACTCTTTGACAGAAGGAGTTGGGGACGAAACAGAAAGTGGCGGTTATGTAGGAATTCTGAATCACACATTTGAAGCGAATAGCTTAAATATATCGGTTGAAAACTTTGGCAAAAGAGGAAATCGTTCAGACCAATTACTCAAACGGCTTGAGAAAGAGGAAATTGCTGCTTCAATTAAAGAGGCGGATACGGTTTTAATAACAATTGGTGCGAATGACATTATGAATGTGCTAAAAAAGAATTTTACTAATTTAACGATGGAACCATTCCAACGAGAGAGAACGGAATATATCGAACGGTTAACAGCGATATTTGATAAGATTAATGAATTGAATCCCGATGTACAAATTTATCTAATCGGTTTTTATAATCCATTTGAACGATATTTCGCAGATATCAAAGAATTTGACCAGATAATCGACAACTGGAATGAAGCAGGACAAACACTTTCAGAAGAATACGAGAATGTGAAATACATCCCGACAAAAGATCTATTTACCAATTCCACCATAGACCTACTAGCAGACGACGAATTTCACCCAAACACAAACGGCTACAAACTAATGGCCCAACGTGTCCTAGAATACCTAAAAGAACCCAATGAAACGGCGGTCAACACAGCCGAGGAATCATAGGGACGGTTCTTGCGCTTCCTTCGTTTCCCGAAACGAAGGAAGCACGAGAACCGTCCCTGTGAATCCCTTTATTTTGGTGAGAGTGAGGCAGAAAATGAGTAGAAGTGAGATTGAATATAAGATTTTGGAGTTAAAGGATGAATATTTGCAGCTTCAGCATAACTTAGAGAAATTGGAGTTTGTAAAGGGTAACATAGCTCCGTTAGAAAAACGGCTCACTTCTATTGAAGAGGAATTGAGTTCCCTTTATCAATTATTGCGTAACATTAAATCTGAAGAAATAGTCTAGTTTGAGCTAGGCTATTTTTATTATACATATTGGCTTTACTTGAATGCTGGAGAAGGAGGAAAACATGATCATTAGGAAAATGGTTGAAGGTGATCTGCCACAACTTGAACGATTATATAGACAGTTTTGGGATGAAGAATCTTCTATTAATACCATGACGATACAGTTTGACAAACTTCAAAAAACCAACACACATCTATTTTTGAGTGCGATTGAAAATAACAAACTCATCGGTTCGGTGATGGGGGTAATTTGTGAGGAGCTTTATGGAGAGTGTAAGCCTTTCTTAGTTGTTGAAAACATGATTGTTGATAAGGACTCTCGGAACAATGGGGTGGGAAAAGCCTTATTGTCCGAACTTGAGAGACTCGCGAGTAGAAGAGGTTGTTCCCAAGTGATTTTTGTGACAGAAAGGGATAGAGTTGATGCTGTAGAGTTTTATGAATCAGCGGGGTATAGCTCTAAAACCCATATTGGTTTTAAAAAGAAGCTTAATTAAGATACAATTGTGATGCGGTTGTAGTTTTTAAGTTAGGCTGAAGGTAGCACAAGAACCGTCCCTGCGCCTATACCTGTGTCTAATCGATAGAGTCAAAGGAGATTTTGGGTGATGATTAATAAAATTGGAAAAATTACTGTGTATGTGGAAAACCAGGAAGAAGCGAAAGAGTTTTGGCTGCAAAAATTAGGCTTTGTTTTAAAGCTTGAACAACCGATGGGACCAAATGCTTCTTGGATAGAGGTAGGGCCTAGTGATAATGAATTTACCACTTTAATCCTTTATTCGAAGTCAGCAATGGAACAGCAGCAGCCTTCTAAAGTTGCCCATCCGTCCGTCCTTTTCAGCACAACCGATATCGAGTCGGCTTATAAGGAGATGCAGCAAAAGGGTGTGAAAGTAGGAGAGATGCTCCGTATGCCGTTCGGCACCATGTTTACCTTTTATGACCAAGATGGAAATGAATACTTACTAAGAGAAGATAGAGAATAACTGATTTTGTCCCTGAATAACATGGTGGTAACCCTAGGAAGAAAGAGGTGTTAGCACCATGTTTTCTGTTACAGAAATGCAGGATTTCACCTTTTTATCCATGACACATATTGTGACATTACTTCTTTTTTTTACTAGCTGTTTTCTTCTAGTGTATTTCAGAAAGAACCTAAAGCCACACAAGAGTATATTAAAATGGACCCTTTTTGTCATTTTGATTACGTGTGAGGTATCGTATCATGTATGGCTGGTCCTGACCCATCAATGGGAAGTAGCGGACTTACCGTTGCAGCTTTGTTCTCTTAGTTCGTTTTTATCATTGTATTTATTTTTAAAGCCAAATCCTAAAGTGTTTCATTTGTTATTTTTCATCGGCCTCATTCCTCCTATCTTAAGCATGGTGACACCAGACATCGTCTACCAGTTCCCTCATTATCGGTTCCTAAAATACTTTCTGCACCATTCTGCCATTCCATAGCCGTTTTGTATTTTATCCTATTTGAAGGGTATAGAGTCCCTAAGAAAGCCGTATTAACAAGCTTCTTAACCCTAAATATTATTGCGATTCCGATTTTCTTCCTCAACCGACTACTAGGCACAAACTTCTTCTTCCTAGCAAGCCCATCAGAAGTAAAAACACTGCTATCCTTCTTTGGAAATGGAATAACATATTACATTAACTTGGAAATTGTTGGATTTTTAGTATTCGTCATCACGTACATTCCAATGGGAATTCTACAGAAGAAGAGGTAAAGCATAGGGACGGTTCTCGCACCCCCTTCGTAAAGCGAAGGAAGCGCGAGAACCGTCCCTGTGTTCAATCTTTAACTTTTAGTGTTAAGGGTAATTCCTTTTTTACTGTTGCGGTGAATATTTGAGTAGCTGGCTGAGATAGGTGTGTAATACTTTCTAGGTTGTCTAAGAAAATAGGGAAAGGGTTTGGTTGGTTTTGGTTGAATGCTGCAATGATTTCTAACATGCAGCGAATCTTCTCACTGTTAGATAGAACTCGGTACGGTCTGTTTTTGTAGGTTATCTGGAAATCCGGGCGTAATTCGCCATTCTTCAATTGTTTGAATAGTTCAACCTTAGTGTATGTAAAGTATTGATTGATTTGATTCTGATACTGATTTGCCAATTGCCCTAATTGATGCTTTAAGTTTTTTAAATTTTCGGCAAGATCAGCTTTCTTTTTAAGCAGATCGGCTATTATCAGTTCGACCTTTTCAAGCTCAATTAGCTGTTGACCTGGTTTATGTTCCAATATTTCAGATGGGAATGCTTTTTTAATCTGCTCAAGCTCCTCCTCAAGAATCGTTTTATTTTTTGCTAAATTACTATACTGTCTTCTTTGCTCTTCCAGCTCTTTTTCCAAAAAATCAATTTCATTTTGTAAAGCATTCTTCTTTTTCTCATGTTCAAGTTGAATAGTACTTGTCTGGCTGTTAGAAACAGTTTGATGGCAGGTAGGACATTGTTCACTTATATAAAAATAAGGTTCACTTTTTTTCTCTTTAAGGGTGGAAAGTTTGGTCTTTAACTCAATACCTTCCCTTATTTTTCCTTCAAGTTGGATAGTGATCGATTTTACTTCTTCTTTCAACTGCTGCCTTTTTATTTGAGTTTCTGGGGGAATGGCTGCTGCTGTAATCTTCTGTTTTCCATTGAGCGATTCAATTTGCCTTTTTAGTACAGATTTTTGTCCCTCATAAAATGTCTTGGAAGATTCTATATCTTTTTGTTGCTTTATAATGCGGCTTTTTTCTTTTTCAAGGTCATAAAACGCATCTTTTTCAGCTAAAAAAGATTTAATAATATACGACCTTGCAATACTTTTCTCCTCTTCCGGAAAAACTTCAGGAAAAAAACAATAGATAAATCTGCTGTAATCACCTAACAATTGTTTAACTTCACTTTCTTTTACCTTCTTAGTATTCAAATAAACAGTTGTGGTTCCTTTTGAATTCATTGTCCTAGTTAAAAGAAACTCCTGATGCTGCATTTGGAAAACGACATCAACCTTCATCGAATTTTGTCCTGCTTGAAGGTAGTCCTTTGTATAACCTTTAAAACCATGCTTGGTTACTCCAAATAAGTTGAAAACAATCGCATCGCCAATCGAAGACTTTCCAGTATAGTTATCTCCAAAAAAATGATTCGTTTTGCCAAATTCAAAACGGGTGCTGGTGTGGCACTTAAAATTAGTGAGTTCTAGACTTTTAATAAACATCCAATCATCCCTAAAATTACTATTTTTTGTAGGTAATGCCCATATTATTACATATGTTCAGACTGATGGAAATGACAAAAATTACAAAAAATAACATACTTGTAAGTTGAGGTGAAATCTGAAGGAATATTATCTTGTTAGTCTTCCTTACGATTCTTTGTAAGATTAGCTTCCAACTTTTAAGACTAGTAGAGTGATTCTTGTTATATTCTTACTATCTTAAAAAAAGGGAGGAAGATTATGGGGAAGTGGTATAAGAAGTCAGTTGCTTTGGTAACTAGCCTAGTATTAGCAGGAAGTCTATTTGTTACTACAATGGGGGCTCCCGTAAGTGCAGCTCCTAATCTAGCAAATCCAGTTGTTAAGAGCATTCTATCCGTTGAGATTGAGGAAGCGACGATCTTTGAGCTTCAACATGAAATGCAGAGAGGGACTTTAACCTCCGAACAATTGGTCCAGTTTTATTTAGAACGGATTACAAAATTTGATGATTCGGTTAACTCAATTATAACCATTGATGAGAATGTGCTAGAAGAGGCACGGAAGCTGGATCTAGAACGGAAAGCGGGTAAAGTCCGTGGTGCTTTACACGGAATCCCTGTGATTTTAAAAGACAACTATGATACATACGACATGCCGACTACAGCAGGATCACTTTCGCTTGCAGGATCTATTCCATTGGATGATGCCTACCAGACTAAGAGATTACGAGAGGAAGGGGCAATCATTTTAGGGAAAGCTAATCTTCATGAATTTGCATTTGGCTTCCAAACAATCAGTTCCTTAGGGGGACAAACCCTAAATCCGTATGATCTAACGAGATATCCTGGCGGTTCTAGCGGCGGGACCGCAGCTGCTGTTGCAGCCAACTTTGTGACAGTTGGTTTAGGAACGGATACGGGTGGGTCTATCAGGATTCCGTCATCATTTAATAATCTAGTTGGTATTCGGCCTACGATGGGTCTAGCTAGCCGAGACGGTATTATTCCACTTGCTTTAACACAGGATGTAGGAGGTCCGATTGCTAGAACAGTAGAGGATGCTGCAGTTGTTCTTGATGTGATTGCAGGATACGATCCAGCCGATCCCGTAACAGAGGCAAGTATTGGAAAGGTACCAAAAACGTATACACATTATCTAAAGAAAAATGGGTTAAAGAAGGCGAGGATTGGTGTGGTAAGGAGCCTTTTCGGTAATGATCCACAAGTGAATAAGGCAATGAATCAGGCGATTGCTGATATGGAATCACTTGGTGCTGAGGTTTATGATGTGACAATCCCAAATCTTAATCAAATTCTTGCTTATCCGAGTTTAAGTGGCTATGAATTTAAGTTTCAATTAAATGATTACCTCGCTTCACTAGGTGCGAATGCCCCCTTTAAGACCCTAACAGATATTATCGAAAGTGGTCTGTATGACCCAAGTTTACGAAGCGGCTTAATATCCCGGGATAGTAAGGTGTCTTTAGAAAATGATACAGAATATCAGCGTATTATTACAGAACGTCCGAAGGTAACAAAGGAAAGCTTGATGTCAGTCTTCACAGAATACAATCTGGATGCCCTCCTATACCCAACCTCTAACGCTTTGCCTGCTGAAATCGGAAGAAGCCAGGGTTCTGGAAATGCAAACCGTTTAAGTCCATTCTCTGGATTCCCGGCAATATCCGTACCAGCCGGATTCAGCGACAACGGCCTGCCAATTGGCCTCGAAATGCTAGGAAAAGAATTTGACGAAGCCACACTAATCAAGCTAGCCTACTCCTATCAAGAAGGAACTAAACATCGAAAATCACCTGAATTAGAATAGAGCACGGGTAGAGCACGGGGACGGTTCTCGCGCTTCCTTCGTAAAGCGAAGGAAGCACAAGAACCGTCCCCATGCTTTCTTTCTTGATTCCTTCGACAACAAAAAGTTATAATATTAGTAACATTCTGAAAGCGTTTTTATATTTCGTGGATTTGAAGGGGGATTTGAGGTACATATGGCAAACATTCCAGCTATTTTAGGAGATTTAAGGATTCCGGTCATTGGTTCACCACTTTTTATTATTAGTAATCCTAAGTTAGTAATTGAACAATGTAAGGCAGGGATTGTGGGTTCGATGCCGGCTCTCAATGCTAGACCAGTTTCGCAGCTAGATGAATGGCTGGCAGAAATTACAGAAGAGCTTGCAGACTACAATGCTAGTAATCCGGACCGACCGGCAGCTCCATTTGCAATTAATCAAATAGTTCATAAAACCAATGACCGATTGGAACAGGATATGGAGTTATGTGTGAAATATAAGGTTCCGATTATCATCACCTCTCTAGGTGCCCGTGAAGAGATCAATGTAGCGGCACATAGTTATGGAGGATTTGTATTCCATGATGTTATTAATAACAAATACGCACATAAGGCTATTGATAAAGGGGCCGATGGCTTGATTGCCGTTGCGGCAGGTGCAGGTGGTCATGCAGGGGATAAGAGTCCATTTGCGTTAATTCAGGAAATTCGTCAATGGTTTGATGGACCAGTAGCATTATCGGGCTCAATTGCAAATGGGAAAGCGATTCTTGCTGCACAAGCACTAGGAGCAGATTTTGCTTATATTGGCTCTCCGTTTATCGCGACACACGAAGCAAGGGCTGTTGATGAATACAAGCAAGCGATTGTTGATAGCACCTCTGACGATATTGTAAACAGCAGCCTATTCACTGGAATCCATGGTAACTATCTAGCACCTTCCATTCGAAGAGCAGGAATGGACCCAAATGCACTGCCTGAAAGTGATCCATCAAAAATGAACTTTGGCGGGGACGGAAAAGTAAAAGCCTGGAAGGATATTTGGGGAAGCGGCCAAGGTATTGGCGTAATCAACGAAGTCACAAGTACTGCGGCTTACGTTGACAGGCTTCATCAAGAATATATTGCTGCGAGAGAAAGTTTATTCAAAGCTAGTCAGGAGTTTGTTAAATAGAAGTAAAATGACGTATGCATATCATACGTCATTTTTTGCGTGTTAAGAAAAGGGTTTTATTCTTCAATTTTCCTCTAATCATCGAGCGTTTTCTAAGCCGTTGTTAATAACGTTGAGATCACAATGTATTGAATTGTACAATGAAAAAATAATGAACCTTTTGCAAAAGTAGTAAGTTCGAACACCAAAAAGAAAGATTTTGAATAGGAAAGTTAAACGACACAAGTTTTTTCAAACGGATTGCAAGCTGGAGAAAATAGTTATCAATGTCCGATTTCTGATATGGAAATAGGGCATTTTTTATTTTGCAGGCATTTATAATTTTTTTCAAGGTCGCAAACCTGTTTGTATCAACAGGGATACAAAATGGGGTTACTCAATCTATGAATAAATCAAACACATGAACAGTTATGATTTACAGAGGGGAAAAAAGGCAGCGGTTTTGCTTTATAAGGTATTGTAGCCTCCACCCTAAAGTAATCCGTATGCCTCCCTCTATCCATTATTCTTCTATTGTTGCTTATGGAGTAGTTAGAGTATAATCAAAATCAACACTTTTTTTGCTTTAGGAAAGACTAGTTTAATTTACAACTCATGGTGGTGATGGTTTAATGGGACTAATTCTCATTGATAATTATAATTTTTTCCTAGTTATATTCTCGATTATTACGGCTATTGTCACCTCCTATGCTGCTTTTGATATTTTTTCACGAGTAGGGGTTCATAAGGGAAAGATAAACGGAATATGGTTAAGCATTGCTTCCTTCATACTCGGAGGTGGAATATGGGCTCTGCATTTTATTGGGATTCTTTCTATTTCTTTTCCATTTCATATAGAGTTTCGGCTGTTAAATATTTTTTCTTCCTTTCTTGCAGGGATTATATTAACACTTGTTTCTCTCTGGACACTATTTAGGTGGAAACACAATAATTACCAATTTTTGATAAGTGGATTCCTTATGGCTTTAGGTATTGGCTGGATGCACTTTATCGGTTTACATTCCGTGCATACTCATTACCAAGTGTCGAACACCTTGTTCTCAATATTGGGTTCCTTCAGCTTTTCATTCGTTTTTGCTTCTTTATCATTTATGATCTATCAAAGAAGAAGTCAGTCAATGTCTACCTCATCAAAACTGAAAAGTGGAGTTTCTATGGGGATATCTATAAGTGGGCTGCACTATATCTCTTCTTTCACGGCAAAAATGTATCATAATCATGACACTTTAAGTCATTACCCATACCCTTTAATAGAGAGCTCTATACTAGGTTTTGGTTTAGTGGGTGCAATTTTACTGATTGTTGCCATCATTTTAGTAATAACTTCACTAGATAGGAAAATTAAGAGACAAACAGAAAAACTTGAGTTGAATGAACAATATTATAAGGCTTTATTTGCTCAGAACCCTGATACAATTTTAACCTTTGATCTTAAAGGGAACTTTTTAACAGCTAACCAATCATTTACATCTGTATTTGGATATTCCATCGAGGAACTCGTAAATAGACCTTTTGGACCGCTAATACTTCCTAAAGATTTCGAAACGGTATATTCTAATTTTATTAAAGCGACAAAAGGGATGATAACCAATTTTGAATGTTCTATCTTTGACAAACAGGGATTACAAAGGGATATAAACATTACAAAAATACCGTTATATGTTAATGGCGAAATTATTGGTGTGTATGACATTGTAAAAGATATAACTCGTCACAAAAAAGATCAAAAAGCCCTTGTGGAGGCAGACAATAAATATAAAAGACTCGTCGAAAACTCACTAGTTGGTGTTTATATTTTGCAGGACGAAAAATTGGTTTATGTAAATCCTAGATTATGCGAAATGCTCGGGTATACAAACGAGGAAATTATGGCACTTGATTTAGCTGATTTGATTGTTCCAGAGGACCTTTCTATCGTAAGGGAAAACATACGGATGCGATTTGATAATGAAAAACCTAAGGTTACTTATCAATATAGAGGTATAAGAAAAGATAAGACGATAATTCATGCTGAAGTATATGGCTCTAAGATTGAATATAAAGGCAGAAGTGCTGTTATTGGTACAATCATTGATATTACAGAACGGGTTAAGACAGAAAGTATGATCAAGCACATGGCTTATCACGACCATCTAACAGGGCTGCCTAACCGATCCAAGTTCTTTGAAGAGCTTGTGAAAACAATGGAGAAAGAAGGAAATGAGTGTGCGGTGATGTTTGTCGATTTAGACAGGTTTAAAACCATTAACGACAGTCTAGGCCATGAATATGGGGACAAGTTACTCATTAAAATAGTAGATAGGATTAAAATGTGTTTAGATTCAACCGATCTTCTTTCCCGGTATGGCGGGGATGAATTTGCTATACTTATTACGCAAACAAATCAGTATAAAATAGAAGATGTGGCAAAATCAATTATAGAGGTCTGTGCACAACCCATTCATTTGGACCATTATGAAGTTATTGTAACCTCTAGTATTGGAATAGCGAAATTCCCTGAACATGGTGAAACATCAGACATCATCATTAAACATGCTGATTTAGCTATGTACGCAGCAAAAAAACATGGCTCCAATCAATACCAGTTTTTCACACAAGAGCTGATGGCAAAGACTCAAAGTGATTTAAGCATCGAGATGGATCTGCGAAAGGCCTTAAAACGGAATGACTTCCTGTTACAGTACCAGCCTAAAGTAAATCTTCGGAACAATGATGTAATCGGTGTTGAAGCACTAATTCGTTGGAACCATCCAGAGAAAGGGATAATTCCACCAGCAAAATTCATTCCATTAGCAGAAGAGTCAGGATTGATTATTCCTTTAGGTAACTGGATAATACAAGAAGCTTGTCAGCAAATGAAAAATTGGCAGGAACAAGGATTGCCTCCTATGCCGATATCTGTAAATATTTCACCAAAACAGTTCTTTCAATCCAACCTTGTAGAAATGGTCTAAAACATTCTTCTCGAAACAGGGCTAGGGGCAGAGTTCCTGGAGCTAGAAATTACAGAGAGTATAACAATGGATGTAGAACGTTCGATTTGTACCCTGAATAACCTGAGAGATATAGGTGTTAAAATCAGCATAGATGACTTTGGAACTGGATACAGCTCCCTGAACTATTTAAGTAAATTACCGATTGATAAATTGAAAATTGATCAATCGTTTGTCCGTAATATTGCAGATACAAATAATCAAGCCATTGTAAGTGCTATTATAGCCTTGGCGCATAGTCTGAAACTTGGAGTCGTTGCAGAAGGGGTTGAAACGGAGGATCATATCAAAATTCTAAAACAGTTTGGATGTAACGAGGCCCAAGGGTATTATTACAGCAGACCGATTTCCCTGAACGAATTAAGAGAGAAATATAATGACATAAACGGTTAAGGGAAAGGGTGGAATAAAACAAAGGGACGGTTCTCATGCTTCCTTCGTTCAGTGAAACGAATAGGCAGCAGTGAACCGTCCCTTACTATATTTCTTGTGATAGTTCATTTCGATTAGGAGCGAGTGGAGGCTGTTCTAGCCATTTGTTTTGGATCATAATGTTAAACCACTTTTTGGTTACCATGAGATTCTTTAAGATCGTACCTTCATAGGCGGTGACAAGGTCGGTTCGCATGGCAGATGCTAGTCCTGCACCATGGTAGTTTTGTGCAGCTTGAAATAAGAATCCTATATGATAGAGCATTAATTTATCAGAAAAGGGAGGGTCCGTTGAAGTAGTTACTTCTGTTTCCCAAGATCTAGGTACAGGTAAGTTATCCGCTTGCATTATTTTTGAAAATAATTTAATTTGGTCGTCAGCGGTATCTTCCGAATCAGTTAAAAACTTTCTTACTTCCTTTGATTGTGCAACTTGACTAAAGGCAATAGAAAGAGTTTTAGCCATAATACTCTTTTTAAGATTGAAAGAAATACTAATAATTTCTGTTGCTGCTAATTTTCTTCCCTTACCAAAAAATCCATCAGAAAAATCTTTGCTGGAAATAAACTCAGGGTTTTTTGGAGGATAAAACATAGGATCCCTTTGAAAGTTTCCTTTCTCAAGCAACACCTCTATGGTTTGGTGATACATCCTCTTCGCATCATTATCGCATGCATTGTAAAAATCCCTTAGGTCTTTTCTAACGGATACAGCTAATGATGTGCTGTGCCCAAGTAAACCATGCATTGTCATGATATGCAAATAATTTAGGCAGAAAATATCCGTGAATAATCTGGGTTTCCCTTTATATAGATCAGATTCTGTAAATCCAATCGGAACAGGAAATCCCTCGTTTGCCATAAAAGTTTCAATTTGACTTTTTTGTTTTTGAAATGTAGTAATCGCGTCTTCGAAAATTGCTTTTATTTGTGCATCTTCAATGATAGAAACCATGTATCGATTTACAACATCTGTCATTGTGCCATTCACATACTCTCCCCAAAGTGTCCCTACCTCGGAAGATGTGAGCTTTAATTTATGCTCATCCACAAAATCACCTCATGGATATAATTACCCGTTTTAGTAAATAGGATGCATGGGGACGGTTCTCATGCTTCCTTCGTTTAGCTAAACGAAGGAAGCACAAGAATCGCCCCTAAGCTTCCTTTGCCACCATGGATTTTTTCCATGAGATTTGTGCGAGGATGAGTATGATGAGAGAGGACATGCCGATGGCTGCGATGATGATGAAGCCTGTTTGGTATGTTCCTGTGATTTGTTTGAGTGTACCTAGGATGTTGGGGACGAAGAATCCGCCGACACCTCCGGCTGCTCCAACGATTCCTGTAATGACGCCTATTTCTTGGCTAAATCGTTGTGGTACTAGTTGGAATACGGCTCCATTACCCATTCCAAGGCAAAGCATTCCCATAAATAATACAGCAATGGTAATTGGTAATGCGGGAAGTTGACTTACAATCAACATGGTGAGAGTCACCCCGACAAACAAAATCATCAGTAAGCGAGCACCGCCAATTTTGTCAGCAATATAACCACCAACTGGCCGGAAAAAGCTTCCTGCTGCCACACATAGTGTCACAAAGTCACCAGCCTGCACCTTTGTGGTTTGGTATTGATCAACAAAAAAGATACTTAAAAAGCTCGCTAAACCAACAAATCCGCCGAACGTAACACTGTAAAGTAAACAGAAAAACAAAGTATCCCGCTGTTTAAATACTTTTAAATAGTCCTTAAGTGGTTTTGCTGCAGGCTGGGAAGGGGCATCCTTGGCCATATAAAAATATAAGATAAAGACGATTGCCAAAGGAATAACAGCAAGTCCCATTACATTATGCCAGCCGATATTTTCTGCAAGGCGTGGTCCGAATAATGTTGCCAATAACGTACCGCTATTCCCCGCACCTGCAATTCCCATCGCCAATCCTTGAAGGTGAGGAGGATACCACCTGCTTGCCATTGGAATGGCAGCTGCGAAACTGGCGCCTGCCACCCCTAGAAGAATTCCGATTAAAAAAAGCTCTGTAATTGTTTGACCAAACAACCAGCCCCAGAAGAGCGGGACCATCGTGACTGTCATCCCAAAGAGGGCTGTTTTCCGAGGTCCAATCCGGTCTGTTAACACACCAAGAATAATGCGGAAGAAAGAACCACTTAAAATTGGTACCGCCACAATCAATCCAATTTCCGAAGGCGAAAGGTTGAAATCCTTTGTAATATAAACTCCTAAAGCTCCCATAATCACCCATATCATGAAACTAATATCAAAATATAGAAATGATGCTAATAAGGATGGTGCATGCCCAGCCTTTTTCAAATCTGCTAACTTCATCATTTTTACTCCCCTCAACGATCGAATTTTAATTTTTTTCTATATTACCAGCCAATATTTTGTTTTTTTGAAAAAATGACCCTTCCTAATAAAATGATAAATGCTATGAACCCAATTTCGTTTTTCATCTTGTACCCTCCACATTTGATTATTTTTCTTGGCTTAAGCATAGACGGTACTCAGTGGATTTGTCACAGTTTGTGTCAGTAAAGCTGACAGAGGAATCTTTTTCAGTTATCCTTAAACGTTGATATAGAGGGGTTTTTACCTGTTTTAAAAATTCTAAATATTCATTCGTTTCAACTTTGAGGAAAAACCAACAGGAATTTCTATGTCAGAAAATGCTACATGATTGCTTTCATTTAGTGATGCTTATGCAATAATAAATGGCATTAAGTTTATGTGAGGTTATGTAACCAGGCTGGAGGGTATTATGGGTAAAAAAAAGCTGGTCTTAATAGGAAATGGAATGGCAGGTATTCGCTGTATCGAAGAAATTCTCAAACTGAATTCTTCAGATTTTGAGATTACAATTATTGGAAGTGAACCGCACGAAAACTATAATCGGATTCTTTTGTCGTCTGTACTACAGGGTACGACCACGATGAATGATATTACTTTGCACAATCGTGAATGGTATAACCGTAATCATATTCAGTTGTTTACAGGGGAAACCGTGGTAGAGATAGACAAGGCGAGACAGAGAATTAGAACGGATCAACACCGAGAGGTACCATACGATGACCTGATTATCGCAACGGGTTCTGTCCCGTTTTCCCTTCCCGTTCCTGGTTTCGACAAAGATGGGGTTGTTACGTTTCGAACAATGGAAGATTGCCAAAAAATGCTCGAAACGTCACAACAATATAAAAAAGCAGTAGTCATTGGTGGGGGATTATTAGGTCTAGAGGCGGCAAGAGGCCTGCTTCATCTTGGCATGGATGTGGATGTCGTACATTTGGGATCTTTTCTAATGGATCGGCAGCTCGATGAAACGGCGGCTAAAATGCTCCAAACGAGCTTAGAGAACCAGGGGATAAAGTTTCTTTTAGAAAAAGAAACGGATGAGATTCTAGGGAATGGTCGCGTCGAAGCAATCCGGTTTAAGGACGGAACAGAGGCTGCTGCGGATTTGGTTGTGATGGCTGTCGGAGTGCGACCTAATATTCAGCTAGCAATGGCGGCGGGTATTTCTACGAACCGGGCGATCATCGTCAATGATTATATGGAAACAAGTGAAGCGAACATATATGCTGTGGGGGAATGTGTGGAACACCGCGGAATGGTATATGGCTTGGTTCAGCCTTTATATGAACAAGGAAAAGTTCTTGCCAGACGGATTTGCGGATTGGAAGGACCAGGTTACGTTGGGTCTGTGCTTTCTACACAGCTAAAAATTTCCGGTATCGATTTATTTTCAGTCGGGATGATCCATGATGAGGATGACTCATTCCATTCGCTTAAGGTATATGACGAGAAAGCCGGTGTATATAAGAAAGTGGTTTTTCACGACCATAAGGTGGTCGGTGCTGTCTTGTACGGGAACACAAAGGAGCGTACAAGATTACTGGATATGATTCATAAGAAGCGGGATATGGCTGATGTGGAAAAGGTATCACTTTTTCCAACAGCCATGGGGGAGACAATAAATGTCGCCTCGATGCCTTCTAGTAAAATGATTTGCCATTGTAATAGTGTCACAAAAGGGACGATTTTTGAGGCAGTGATACAAAAGGGATTAACGACGGTGGAGGATATAAAGAAATGTACAAAGGCATCGAGTTCATGCGGCGGATGTAAACCGAATGTGGCCGAATTATTAGCCTATGTGAACAGCCATCCTCATTCCCCAGAAAATGCCGTGGAAGAAAAAAGGACATTGTGTTCGTGTACATCATTAAACGATGACGAAGTGGTGGATGCCATCCAGCGTGAAGGCTGGGCCTCTGTTAAGGAGGTTATGGACGGATTGAATTGGACCGATAAGAGAGGCTGTTCGGTTTGCCGGCCTGCGATTAACTACTATTTAGGCATGGTTAATCCAGAATATGAGAACAACCTAGAAGCAATCTTTTTCAATGAAAAACAGAATGCCACGATGCAGTCGGACGGTACCTATACCGTGATTCCACAGATGTACGGCGGACTCACAACGGCAGAGCAATTACGAAAAATAGCGGATGTGGCCGACCGTTTCAATATTACGGAAGTAGCGATTACGAGTGAACAAAGAATCCACTTGCTGGGTGTCAATAAGGAAGATTTGTCAGCTGTGTGGTCTGATTTGAATATGACGCTAAGCTCACCACATGGAAACAAGGTGAAAAACGTAAAAACCTGCATCGGTGATCATAGTTGTTCATGTGACAAAAAGCCTTCAATTGCGCTGGCCGTTCAGCTTGAAAAACGATTGGAATTTCTGACGACACCTTATCGTGTCAAAATGGGGGTGTCAGCCTGCTTGCATAATGGTGCTGGTTCAACGACGAAGGATGTTGGTGTCATTGGAACGGACCGCGGCTGGGAAATCTACATAGGCGGCAGCAGCGGACGCCAGGTTCGTTCGGGAGAATTAGTATGTGTGGCACAGACAACAGAGGAAGCCATTGACGTCATATGTGGGTTTGTTCAATATTACCGAGAGACGGCTAATTATCATGAACGGACTTGGGAATGGGTCGAAAGAGTGGGGATCACCCATGTAAGAGAAGTGTTGTTTGACCAAGAACTTCGTCAGCCGTTACTGGTCGGCTTGGAAGAGGAACTTGCCATACGTAAGTATTTATTAGAGAAAAGTCACTTTTAAAAAATACACAACGAATAAAAGGGGTGAGCGGTCGTGACAGAGTTGCTTTTAAAATATTTCCGAACGAAGCAGCAAAAAGTAGAGTCTGAGACTAAGTATACTACTCAATGTCCTTTTTGCAGCATGCAATGTAAAATGCAATTACTTGAACAATCGATTGTTTCCAGGAAGAAATATGTCACGATTGGAATGGATAATCCAACGTCGGAGGGCAGATTGTGTATGAAGGGCATGAATGCTCATCAACATAGCTTTCATCGCGACCGGCTGAAATATCCGCTGAGGAAAGTAGACGGTGAGTTTGTTCGGATTTCCTGGGATGAGGCACTTGAGACTATTAAACAGAATATCACATCCATTCAGGCAGTAGATGGTGATGATGCAATGGCTGTTTATGGAAGTGCGTCGATTACGAACGAAGAGGCATATCTACTAGGGAAATTTGCGAGGGTTGCGCTTAAGACCCGGCATATCGACTACAATGGCCGATTATGCATGTCAGCAGCAGCATCAGGCGGAAGCCAGACTTTTGGGATGGACAGAGGATTTACCAATAGCCTTTCGGAAATTCCTTTGACCAGAACGATTATTCTTGCTGGTACCAATATTGCAGAATGCCAGCCGACCATCATGCCATATTTTGAGAAAGCCAAGGAAAATGGAGCCTACATTATTGCGATTGACCCCCGTGAAACAGCGACAACCAAAATGGCTGACTTGCACTTAATGCCGAAACCCGGTACAGACGCTGCACTAGCTAATGGATTGCTGAAGGTCATTCTAGAAGAAAACTATGTAGATGAAAACTTTGTCCGGGAGCGGGCCAATGGATTTGAAGAAGTAAAGAAGCATGTAATGTCACTTCATCTTGAAGAAATTGAGGAGATCACTGGAGTTCCGATTGAGTACATTCGCAAAGCGGCAGTGAAATTTGGAAAAGAAGAAACTGGAATGATTTTTACAGCGAGAGGGGTGGAGCAGCAAACCGATGGGGTGATGGCGGTTCGTAATTTCCTGAATATTCTTATAGCTACAGGGAAAATCGGCAGGCCCAATTGCGGTTACGGGGCCATTACAGGTCAAGGAAATGGCCAAGGTGCAAGGGAACATGGTCAAAAAGCTGATCAGCTCCCAGGATACCGTCTCATTGAAAACGAAGAGCATCGTGAGTATATCGCGAAAGTTTGGGGCATTGAGAAGAGTGAACTGCCGGGAAAGGGCGTTTCTGCCTATGAAATGATGGAAAAAGTAGATCAAGGAGAAATTACCGGAATGCTGTTAATGTGTTCCAACCCGGTTGTTTCAAATCCAAATGCCCATTTTGTTAAAAATGCCTTGAAAAAGTTAAAATTCCTTGTAGCAGTCGATCTGTTTGTTTCAGAGACAGCTAGATTAGCAGATATCATTTTACCAGCAACGTCGTACTTAGAAGATGAAGGAACGATGACGAATGTGGAAGGCCGAGTCATCCTGAGAGAAGCAAGTTATCCTTGCCCAGGCGAAGTAAAGCATGATTGGCAAATTATTTGTGAAATCGCCCGTGTCCTCGGGAAGGAGAATTATTTCCCTTATACTTCTGCAGAAGAGATCTTTGAAGAACTTAGGAGGGCGAGCCGAGGGGGAAAAGCAGATTATTATGGGATGACTTATAATCGATTAAGAAAAGAAGAAGGTATTCTATGGCCATGTCCAGACCTCGAACATATGGGGACTAAAAGATTGTTTGAAACATCTTTCGCTCATCCAGACGGCAAAGCCGATATGGCAGTGGTTCCAAACAGGCCGATACTGGCGAAGGAACAAGTAGGCGAGGAGTTTCCTTTGTATTTAACAACAGGGAGGGTGATGTCGCATTATTTAACAGGCGTCCAGACAAGGAAAAGTCCGGCACTGGCAGCAAGGAATGTCGAATCCTTCCTGGAAATTCACCCTTCAACCGCTAAGAAATATCGAATTCATGATCAGACTCTCGTTCAGGTTCAATCAAGAAGGGGAAGTATTACCGTCAGGAGCAAAGTGACCGAAACCATTCGCCCTGATACCGTGTTCGTACCCTTTCATTGGGCCGACACACAAAACGTCAACCTCCTCGTCTCAAAAGACCTAGACCCAATCTGTAAAATGCCCGGCTTCAAAGTAACCGCCGTTAAAGTAACACCATTACATTAATGCGTGGGGACGGTTCTCGTGCTTCCTTCGTTTAACGAAACAAAGGGTGATACGCAAGAGCCGTCCCCCGTGAACTTATTCTAAAATATAAGAACAGCAGTAATCTACGACAGAGTGGATTTTTAATTGAAACTTTTCCTTGGCAGGAACATAGAAAACGCCGGAACCGTCTATTGCTCTCCAATCTTCTCCTTGTAGTTTGTATTCTAAATGCCCTGCTAAAATGTCCAGTTCTTCCTTTACATCTGTAGAGAATTCATATTCACCTGGAAGCATGATTCCAAGTGTCTTCTTCGTTCCATCCTCAAATAAAACCGTCCTGCTCGTTACTTTACCGTCAAAATATGTATTAGCTTTCTTGATAATTGATACATGATTAAATTGTTCCATATATTTTTCAAATCTTCCTCTCGTTTGATATAAAATCAATTTAACATAAACTCACTCTACTATAAATAGAAAATAGTAAATAATGAAAAAATTAGCGGAACGTGGGGCCGGTTCATCTGCTTCTCTCGGTTAACGAAGGAAGCAGATGAAGCGGCCTTATGTTTTTTTGCATTTGTTGCGTATAGAGAAACGCGAATGTGGAAGATGAAATGAATGTTTATTAATATGGAAGGAAAACTAGGTTATAAAGAAAGTGGTGGCGGGATGATTAGGAGGACGATTGATGAAAGAGCTTTTGTTTTATTAAAGGAAAAGATGGATCAAGGGTTATTTCCTCAGTGGGTTTTGACGGATCCGGATGTTTATGATTTGGAGATTGAAAATGTTTTTGGTTATACTTGGCAATTTTTAGGTCATGAAACAGAATTGAAAGAAGCTGGTAGTTATGTAACACGGTGGATGGTGGATGATCCTGTTCTTTTAGTGAAAAATAGAAATGGAGATATTAATGCTTTTCTAAATTCATGCACACACCGTGGTACGATGCTTTGTACAGCCGACCGCGGAAATAAGAAAACGTTTACATGCCCATACCATGGCTGGAGTTTTAACACGGAAGGTGAACTTGTCGGTATTGTTGCCGGAAATAAAGTATACGGTGAAGAGATGTGTAAAGCGGAATGGAATCTTCGAGAAATTCCTCGGGTTGAAAGCTATCAGGGAATGATTTTTGGAAACTTAGATCCAAACGCGGAACCGTTGGTTGATTATTTAGGTGACATGAAATGGTATTTTGATATTTTACTAGGAAGAAGCGGGGGAATGGAAGTAATCGGGATGCCACAACGATGGGTAGCGAAAGCCAACTGGAAGGCAACGGCTGAAAATTTCGCGGCAGATCCCTATCATGTTCAGACCATTCACCGTTCCACAGTAGAATTAGGGATTAGTCCTTCAGATCCGCTTTATGCTGGCTATGGTCATCAAGTGGTTCTCGAAAATGGCCATGGGATAAATGTCATCACAAGCAAAACAGGTGAGGCAAGAGTACCTTTCCAAGGAATGCCTGAGTCAATGTGGCCGTTATTTAAAGAGCACTTAACACCCGCGCAATATGACATTCAATCAAAGGTAACGGTATTTGTCGGAGGAGTCTATCCTAACCTTTCATTTGTTAGTCCCATTCATGGGACAGAAGGTCATCTGCATAATTATTTAAACTTCCGGTTATGGAGACCAATCGGACCAGAAAAGGTAGAGGTCTGGTGTTGGTTCATGATTGATAAAGCAGCCCCTGAAGAATATAAGGAAGCTGCATATAAAGGATACTTAGGATCTTTCGGGCCGACAGGAACGCTAGAACAAGATGATACTGAAAACTGGGCAAGAATTGTCGAAGTAAGCAAAGGCCTGATGATGAGAAATAAGGATCTAAATTATAATAACGTCAATAACTACTTAATGGGCCTAGATCGCGTATTGCCTGACGAGAATTTCTCTGGTCCAGGAACAGCCTACCCGACAACCTATATTGATGCCATTGCCAGAAGCATGCATGAGCAATGGTTCAAACATCTTACGAAAGACATGTTTGTAAAGGAGGAAAAGCGATGACTTCCGAGTTAAAAAACAAAATAACTCCAGAAATCCTAATGGAAATTACCAATCTCCTAAACCTTGAAGCCTACTATTTGGACAATCGTAAGTATAAGGAATGGCTGGAGTTACTAACCGAGGATCTAGTTTATAGAATGCCGTTGCGAGAAACGGTAGAAGGAGTGGGTGTGGACGATCGTGCGACGGATTCATTTTTCTTCGATGAAACAAAAAAGTCATTAACGACAAGGGCAAATCGCTTATATACAAAATCCGCATGGGTTGAAAACCCTGCAACCCGCCAGCGTCACTTTATTTCCAATATCATGGTAGAAATGACAACGAATCCAAATGAATACAAAGTAAGAAGCTATTTTCTATTTCAGCGGAGCAGAGGGTCAACACACGATATTGAACAATTGTTTGGAGAAAGGAATGATACGATTCGAAAGATAGGGGACGAATACAAAATCTCTGCCCGCACCATCTATCCGGATCAATCCGTTATCACGACAATGAATATGAGTATGTTTTTATAAGTGCAGAGGTAAGTGCAGAGGGACGGTTCTCATGCTTCCTTCGTTTCGCTAAACGAAGGAAGCAGTAGAACCGTCCCTATGAATCTTTTAAAACGGGTATTTTCTGTTGGTTGTTTGGATGGAGACCCATTTGGTTGTGGTGAATTCTTCGACTACCCACGGGTTGCCGAATCGGCCTAGGCCGCTTGCTTTGTTTCCTCCAAATGGGATGTTGGGTGCATCGTTTACGGTTTGGTCGTTGATGTGTGTCATTCCTGCATCCACCTGTAGTGCTAGTTCTTCGCCGCGGGCTAAGTCGCTGGTGAAGATGGATGAACTTAATCCGTAGGCGGTGTCGTTGGCTATTTCTATTGCTTCATTATCGGTTTGTACTTTAATAATCGATGCAATTGGAGCAAATAATTCTGTTTGGGCGAGTTTACTAGAATTATCAACGTTTGTGAATACAACAGGTGTTAGAACATTCCCAAACCTCTTACCTTCTAGTGCAACCGTTGCCCCGTCACGCTTTGCGTCCTCAATGTATTGAAGAGCCTTTTCTAACTGACGTTCGTTAACAAGCGGGCCGATTACGGTCTTCGGATCACTTGGATCTCCATATGGAAGCTGACTAGCCCGCGCAACAAATTTTTCAACAAATTCATCATAACGGTCTTGATGGACGATAATCCGGTTCACGATCATACAAATTTGCCCTTGATGGATAAACTTGCCAAAGATTGCTGCATTTACAGCCTGATCGATATCAGCATCTGACAAGACCACAAATGGACTGTTGCCCCCTAATTCAAGTGCAACTCGCTTCAGGTTTTTCCCAGCAATTCCGCCAATATGTCTCCCCACAACAGAAGAGCCTGTAAAACTGATTAAATCTATGTTTGGATTCGTTAACATTCCGTCGCCAATTTCTTCGATATCGGTCAAGACCACATTCAAAACACCCTTCGGAAGGCCGGCATATTCAAAGGCTTTCGCAATGATGGAACCACCGGAAAGACCCACTTGAATATCTGGTTTATGAACGACACTATTACCTAACGCAATCGCGGGGGCTATCGTTCGCATGGATAAATTTAATGGAAAGTTAAATGGAGTGATAGATGAGATCACACCTAGCGGCAGCTTGTAAATATGGTTTAACTTTTCAGCTGAACCCGGAACCTGCTTTACCTTATAGATTTCATCCGCATATTTAATCGATTCTTCTAGAAATTCCAGTGCTAGGTGATGTTCAACATTCGCCTTTAGTAGAGTTCCGCCAGTTTCGGAGACAATGGTATGGACAATTTCTTCCTTGTTGATATTTAAATATTCTGCAGCCTTATGGAGGACTCTTCGGCGTTCTTCCACTGTTGATTTGGCCCATTCCTTTTGGGCTGACTTTGCAATATTAAATGTCTCTTCAAGCTGCTCTTTTGTGGCAAGCCTGACAGATGCGACAACAGAACGGTCATAGGGGTTTAAAATATCATAGCTGCGGCTGCTTTTTCCTTCGATCCATTCACCATTAATAAAGTTTTTGTTCAGTACCAATATCGATTGCACACTCATTCCTCCTCTTATTGTTAACGCTTTCAATCTTGTGAAAACAAAGCAGGTAATAGTTGGAATTATAGGAGGATGTTACAAGCATGCAAATAGCAATTTTGCTCTATATGCAACAATCTAAAAGAAGTTTACGATTTTAGTGAAAAATCCGAAGTTAGCTGAATCCTAAATCTTCATGATGTGCAGGGCGTTGTTTTCGGAATACTCAGAGACAAAATTTTCTATTTCTTTTAAAAAGAAAGGGATCGATGGATTAGGATTTGATTTTTTCCAAGCCGCCACCATATCAAACTGACTTACACTACCGTCTATCTCCAGAAAGAAAAGTCCGGGATTGGCAATGGTTTTCACACTTTTGGGCATCACCGCAATTCCCATCCCGGCTTCTACTAAAAGTAAAACAGTATCCAAAAAGGAAGTTTGATTCACGATGCTAGGGGAGAAACCACTATCATTACACATCTTCAGAAATCGATCATAGGCTTGAGGTGAAACCTGCCTCTTGAGTGTAATGAAGGATTCCTCCGTTAATTCTGTCATCATTATTTTCGTACGTGTGGCAAGTGGATGGTCCTGATGCACAACGACGCAGGATTGATCACGATAAACCTTTAATAAATCTAGGTTAGGAATGTTTTGAAGTCCGAAAGAACTAGTAAAAGCAATATCTAATTCTTCGTTTTTTAAAGATTCATTCAGCCTTCCGTGGCTATATCGGTCAAACTTTAAGGTAATGTGCGGGTAATTTACGTGAAAATTCTTTACTAATTTAGGAAGAAATTGATTAACTGAATGCCCTAAAAAACCAATGTTTAACGTACCTAGAATGCCAGAATCTGCTCGGCGTGTCCGCTCCGTCGCTTCAGCGTATTTTTGCAGAATATCTGTTGCTTCTTGTAAGAAGACAGTGCCGGCTGAAGTCAGCTGAACAAATCGTTTGTTTCGTTTAAATAGTTTAACTCCTAGGGATTTTTCTAATTCTGCTATCCGCTGACTTAAACTTGACTGAGCTATAAACAAGTGGTTGGCAGCCTCAGTAAAGTTCAAATGCTCGGCTACGGCTATGAAATATCGTAATTGCCGAATATCCATAAAGACCTCCTTATTTGGCAACTCCAAAGTGTTTTTTTTGATTTCAATAATAGATTAATAGGAAATTGCGATTACAGATATCGTATCTAAATATTTAGAAAATTGCAATTTCTGGAGTATGATTTTAACTATATTAAGCGCTTTCTAACTGCGGTATAGTAGAAACCTTGCAAAACATAGGAAGCTGCTGATGAAAAATAGTGAACGAAAGGGCGAGGTGTTTTTAAATGATTTAAGAGAAACCGGCCGCTGGTATGTAAGACTTCCTAAAATATCAAAAGGGGGATTATTCATGAAAAAAGTAGTGAAATTGGCGTTTTTACTAGCTTGTATCCTTGGGTTAATCGCATGTTCTAATAATCAAACAACTTCTAATTCTAGCAGTTCTAATAACAATCAAAGCTCTTCAGGTGAAGAAGAAAAAGAAAAAGAGCCTGTCATGGATCCAGTTGTATTAAAAGCTAGTACGCATTCTCCTCCAGGAGCTTTGACGGATGCATTTGATAAATTTTTAGACGAAATTGAGAATAGAACAGAAGGATTAATAATGTTTGAACGCTTTTACGGAGGAACATTAGCTGGTCCACAAGACGTGGTGGATGCAATTTCAAGTGGAGTGGTTGATGTGGCGGTTATTAATCCATCACAGCAATCTGGCAGACTTGCACTAAGTTCTGTTGCATCCAATCCTGCTTTGTATTCAGACTCTTGGGTTGCCATTAAGACACTGAATGAATTGCAAGAGACGATTCCTGAGTTTCAGGCTGAATGGGACAAAGTGGGAGTAGTAAGTATTGGAGCGTATGCCACTCCCCCAATGAACATCATGTCGACCAAGTCTATTTCTAGTTTTGATGACTTAAAAGGGCTGCGAATTTTAACCTCATCGCGTCCAATTGCGTCGGTTATTTCTGATTTAGGAGCGACGCCAGTTGGAATGTCTTTTAACGAAGCCTATGAGGCAGTTTCTAAAGGGACCGTTGATGGGGCGGTTATGAGTGTGCAGGCAGGGTTAGCTTTTGGGGTTCATGAAGTGGTGGAATCAGTGTGGAAGCTGCCGATCAGCGGCGGACCTGGATTCTATGGGATCAGCAAAAGTGTCTGGGATGAGCTGCCAAAGGAAATTCAAGAGACCATTCTCGAAGTGAAGAATGAATTCCAGCCTGAATCCTTCTACGAAATCTATCAAGTGGAAGATGAAGCGAAAGCAATGAAAGCGTTTTTCGATGAAAAGGTAACAATCAATGAACCAACCGATGCCGACATTAAGTTCTTGATGGAGGGTGCTGCAGCAAAAGTATGGAAGGATTGGGTGAAAGAAATGGACGATTTAGGCCTGCCTGGTCAAGATGTCTTGGATACATTTATCAAGGTGGCTGAAAAGTATAGTAGTGAAAAACCTCATTAAAACTAAGTAGTGTATGACCAATCATCAAGGGTATGTCCTGACCCGCCCTTGATGATAGATTGGAGGCTGAAATGAATCTTTTATTAAAAAAAATAGAAGAGAAATTTAGCAAAATAGAATTTTTTTTATTAATGGTATCAGGTATAACGGTTATTTTTTCCATGCTTCTCATTACTATAGATGTAATCATGAGGAATGTTTTCAACAAGCCAATTGCTGGAGTTATTGAAATGATGAATATTGCGTTAATCATTATTGTTGCATTAGGATTTTCATACGTCCAGGGAAAGAAAGAGAATATTATGATTGAGATTGCTACGAGCAAGCTCCCAGCGATATATAAGAATTTGTTAGATTTAACAGGGTATATAATCGGTTTTCTTGTTATGGCCGTTATTGCTTGGAAAAGTGGAGTCAATGCTGTCTCATCTTTTTCAGCTCAAGAGCACACAATGGGGCTAATCAAAATTCCATTATGGCCCTCTAAAGTATTACTAACGATCGGAATAGGTGTTTTAAGTATCCGATTATTATTAGATTCATTATTAATGCTCACTAATATAAAAAAGATAGAAATCAAACCTGAATATATAGAAGATAGTACAATCGAAAATAAATCAATATCATAAATCCCTTTTTTAAGAAAATAGGGTAAAGGGGTGAGAGGATGGATCTAAGTCCACAGCTGATTGGAACAATCGGAATTCTACTATTATTCTTTTTAATGTTTATGAGGATTCCGGTAGCATTCTCCATGGTTTTTATTGGTTTTATTGGTTTCTGGTTTGTGAGTGGGTTAAAACCTAGTTTAAATATAATGGGCTCTACATACTATCATGAACTTGGGAAATCGAGTTTTACCGCCGTTCCTTTATTTGTATTTATGGGGTATTTAACCTTTTATACAGGAATTGTAACAAAGCTGTTTGAAACATCTAGTAAATGGATAGGCCATGTTCCTGGCGGACTAGTTCAAGCGACGATCGTAGGTGGAGCAGGGTTCGGAGCCATCTCAGGATCTGGAACGGCATCAACAGCTACCCTGGCTAGGATTGCGATTCCGGAAATGATCAAATCGGGTGTTGATAAGAGATTAGCTTATGGAACAGTAGCCTCTGTCGGCCCTTTAGCTTCATTAATACCACCCAGCGTATTAATGATAGTAGTGGCAATCGCAACAGAACAATCGATTGGAAAAATGTTAATCGGCGGGTTATTACCGGGAATCTTAGCGGCTGTCGTGTATATGGGTCTCGTATTTATCCTAGTGAAACGAAACCCTGCCATTTCCACACCTATTGCTAAATCAACATGGAAAGAAAGATTTACTTCCCTAAAACAAATCGGCAGTTTTGCTTTTTTAGTATTTTTTATTGTCGCGGGTTTATATACGGGAAAATTCACACCAACTGAGTCTGGTGCCATCGGAGCATTTGTCGTATTCATTATGTTTTTAATTAAACACAAGTTAAATGTAAAAATGCTCCAAGATGCTTTGACTCAAACGATCAAAACAACAAGCGTCATTTTTCTCATTATTGCAAGTTCATTTATTTTCAGCTATTTCTTAACCGTCACCAGAATCCCAGCGATATTATCTGACTTCTTAGTTAATCTGCCAGTGGCGCCTATTATTATATTAATTGCTATTGTCTTTATGTACTTAATCGTCGGGATGTTTATGGATATGATTGCAGCGATGTTTATCACCTTGCCGATCATTTTCCCAGCGATTGTTTCCTTAGGCTTTGACCCCATCTGGTTTGCTGTAATGGTTGTATTTCTAGCAGAGGTTGCCCTTGTAACACCTCCTTTTGGATTAAGTTTGTTTATTATCAAAGGAACGGTGCCTGGCAGTGATTTAAGGGATGTTTATAAAGGCAGCTATCCTTTTATACTCGCTGACTTGGTCATTATTATCCTATTAATCTTGTTTCCTCAAATTGTTACGTTACTGCCATCCTTCATGTAATGCAGGAAGATTTTTAAATAGATAGGAGATATTTTAATGAAAATGACTGGTGGAGAAATATTACTTCGTTGTTTAAAAATAGAAAAAGTACCCTTTGTTTTCGGGATTGTTGGTGGAAGATTTATGTCCTTTTTAAGACAAGTATCACTAGAACCGACAATGGAGTATGTGGGTACACGCCATGAGGCACCCGCCGCACATATGGCTGCGGCGGTATTCCATTCAACTGGAAAAATTGGTGTCTGTCTCGGAGAAATGGGACCTGGCTCAGTAAATTTAGTACCTGGAGTTCAAAGTGCTTACAATAATAATATTCCGATGATCGTCATGACCTCAAATAATCCAAATAGGAGTTCATATCCTTTTCATGGAATGTTTATGGATTTTGATGCCGAGAATCTTTTTAAGCCAATTACGAAGTGGAACGCTGTTGTAAGAGATGGGAATAGAATACCTGAACTGGTTCAATGGGCATTTCGAGAAGCGCTATCAGGAAAGCCGGGTCCAGTCCATTTAGATTTTTCAGCAGATGCACTGGCGCATACGGTAGATATAGACGAAACCGTTTTTGATGTAGAGCCTTCACACTATCGTGTGATTAGCAGACCGCGCTCTAGTGAAAAAGAGATTAAAGTGGCTGCTGAGATATTAATGGCATCAGAAAGGCCGTTATTATTAGCAGGCGGTGGGGTGATCGCTTCCGGTGCAACAGAAGAATTCCGTCAGCTGGCGCAAACATTAAAAGCTCCGGCAACAGCAACGCAAATGGGAACAGGCGTGGTATCGAGCACGGACCCTGACTATATAGGACAGGGTGGTATTATTGGAGGTCATTCCATTCCTCGGGCACTACAAGAGGCGGATGTAGTTCTCGCAGTAGGCTGCCGATTCTCTTCCTGGCTTTGGGGTAAAAATGGCCCGCTTTCACCCGGGGGACCAACTCAAAAAATCATCCACATTGATATCGATCCGTCTGTGATCGGAAAATTGACCCGGGTAGAGGTTGGGTTGCAGGGGGATGCGAAGTTAATTCTGAAGGATATCATCGATGCCTTACATCTGCAAAACTATCAATCTGCTGAGCGTGAGTGGACTCGGTCATTAGTGGAAACCTACCGTGCTTACCGCGAGGAACTTACGGGATTAATGTACGACGATCAGCCTGTTTTGCATCCAGCCCTTTTGGCAAACGAAATCGGTGAATTTTTACCAGAGCAATCACTTGTCGTGTTTGATGGCGGACATACTACGTTTTGGAGCAATGACTTTACTCCCATTCAGGAACCACGAACACGATTTCATGAACCGGGAAACTCGCAGCTAGGATATGGGACACCTTACGCACATGCGATTAAATTACTTCATCCGGACCGGCCGGTATTTAGTATTACCGGAGATGGCTCGTTCGGCTTTACATTACAGGAACTAGACACGGCACGTCGGTACGGAATACATGTTGTTCATATTATTCATAATAATTCAGCTTGGGGAATTCAACAAAGCAGTCAACGAAATATGTATAATTATTCCTATGGTGTTGAGCTTTCAGAAACCAATTATGCAGATATTGCCCGAGGCTTTGGCTGCTATGGGGAGAGAATAACCGATATCGCTGAAATAAAACCTGCACTTAAAAGGGCTTTAGCATCAGGGCTGCCCGCTGTAATTGATGTAGAAGTTAGGTTCGAGCCCCATCCAGCTAAAAAATATATCGGGGCAATGAGCTCTGCTGGTCTAAAAACAACCATTAAATAAGTGGAGTACTAGGAGTCATTAGTGTACGAATCAAATTGAAATGCAAGGAGATTGACGATGAAAAGTACTATTGCAGTTCTAAATCTAACGATGAATTCAAATGGAGAACAAAAGACCATTAATCCCAGCTTAATATGGAATGATGAGGAGGTTATATTGGTAGATACCGGAGTGCCAGGGCAGTTGGATGCTATACGTGATGAGATGAATAAGCTAGGTGTCTCTTTTACCAGATTGACGAAAGTGATTATCACACATCATGATCTGGACCATATTGGCAGTTTACCTGAAATCCTTGACGCATCAGAACAAAAAATAACCGTTTTCGCTCATCCTCTAGCAAAGCCTTATATCGAGGGTGATAAAAGATTATTGAAATTAAAAGACCCAAAAGTTGTACCACCTAAAGCTAAGGTGGACCAAACAGTGGAGGGGGATGACGTATTACCGGAATGCGGCGGGATTAAGGTGATTTTCACCCCTGGTCATACACCCGACCATATAAGTTTGTATCATATTGAAAGTAAAACAGTAATAGCGGGAGATGCTACAATTGCCGTAAATGGTGAAGTAAAAGGACCTAATCCACAATACACCCTTAATATGAAAGAAGCCTATCAAAGCATTGGCAAACTACTCGCATATGAAACAGCCCAAATCATCTGTTATCACGGCGGTGTATGCCCAGAGTCCGAAAAACAAAGACTAGAAAAACTTTATCAAGAAAATGCATAGGGACGGTTCTCATGCTTCCTTCGGTTAACGAAGGAAGCAGAAGAACCGTCCCTATGCTCTTTTGTACATGTTCGTACAAGATGCGCTCGACTTGTTCCGATATTTTTAACATTTGAAAGGAAGTAGAAGAACCGTCCCCATGAATTCCAAGAATTTGTTGGTAATTTGGGTAGATTGGTATTATAATAGTTGTAAGTACATGTTGTGTGTTTTATATTCTTATTATACGTACAAGTGAAAATGAAAACACTTCCATTATTCTGGTAAAGGAGCGCATCCATGATTTCATTTAAGGACCGTATCATCTCTCATTATAAATTTAATGCACCCGACCATGTCGGTAAAGATAGCTCAGAAGTTGGCAATCATGCAATAGCTGAGGGAGTAACAAAACCGGTATTTGAAACAGTAGGTGGCAGAAAAGCAGTTAACTTTGCCGGCGGAAAGAACGGAACTTCCTATATAAAGCTTCCTTCTGGCCTCTTCAAGGAAATCAACGATCATACCGGGATTACCGTAAGTACCTGGGTTTACTTGAAAAAAGGTACAAACGTATGGGAAAGAATTTTTGATTTTGGTAAAGGGCCAATAGGTCCATACCTATTCTTGACACGAAACTTACGCGGCACTTGTTTTTCAGGTGAAGATCTTGTGGCTGATGCTGGAAGAACCTTCTCAACAGGAGAGTGGATCCATGTGGCCATGTCGGTTAGAGGAACAGAAGGCGGTACGTTAAGTAGTGCAGGGCCTATCGTTTACGTGAACGGTGAAGCAACAGCAGATGGTTCCATCAGCCAGACTTCTAGTGGTACATATGCAAAACTTCGTCAGTGGTTTGAGACCTTCTCAGAACCAGACAATTACAGCAATAATTTTATTGGAAGATCACAGCATGAGCCGGATGATGATTTTAATGGGTATCTGTCTGACTTCCGCGTATATAAAGCAGGCTTAATCCAAGATGAAGTCATCGAGGTGATGTGTGAATCACTTACAGACAGTGAAATCGTTCAACTAGCCAAGGATAAGTATTTATCCTTTCCTATTAATATAGTAACAAAGGATCTCAACCTGCCTTCTTCTCTCATGGGCGGTAAAGTAGAAGTTTCCTGGAAATCGAGCGACACGACCGTATTATTGAATGACGGAGAAGTAGGGGAAATCTACACGCCAAAAGGAGTCACCTTAACCGCACACTTAACTAGAGGGAATGCGGCAAGCGAAAAAGAATTTACTGTGACGATTCTTCCCAAGGGGGTTCCTTCCCATCATGTAACGATTGACGGAAGCCAGGAAGTTTTAGGCATCAGTAAGACGTTGTACGGACTATTTTACGAAGACATTAATAATGCAGCGGACGGCGGGATTTATGCGGAGCTTGTACAAAACCGTTCCTTTGAATCGTTTGTTTTTGATACCTATTCACATGCTTCCGGCGAATGCGGCTGCTCTACAGGCAGAAATCATCAGCCGCTGCATGCCTGGTTTGGAGATACTGATAAAGTAACCGTACACAATACGGGAGGGTTGAACGACCATTTTGGAATTTCTGATCAAGACGTCAACTCTCATTATATTACCGTTCCAGCTGGACGCACGATTATCAATAAAGGTTTTACTGATTCTAATCATCATTGTGCGATGTCGATTAAACAAGGTGAAGGCTATGACTTTACCATTTGGGCTAAAGCAGAAGCGGCGGGAAGCATTACAATAGAGCTGCAAAATCCCAAGGGTGCACCAATTAGTGACACTGTAACGATAGAGGTAGAAGGCGACAACACTTGGAAAAAGTACGGCATCGATTCAAGGATAGTCTTGACCGGCACCGAAACTACGCTAGGTCAGCTTGCTTTAACCTTTAACGGAGGTGACATTAGCATCGACATGGTTTCGTTAATGCCACAGGATGTTTGGGGTGCCGGTGAGGAAGAGAAGTCAAAAAGTGCTCATGCCAATTATAAAGGAAACCCAAATTATCGTCTGCGAAAAGATTTGGTAAATGCACTGATTGATTTAAAGCCGACCTTCTTCCGTTTCCCTGGCGGATGTATCTCAGAAGGCTCCTATATTTGGGAGAACGTATACGAATGGAAAGATTCTGTAGGTGCTGTAGAGCTGCGGAAAGAAAACTTTAATGTCTGGGGTTACATGATGACCATGGGATTAGGCTATATGGAATACTTCCAATTAGCCGAAGACCTGAATGCTACTCCACTTCCCGTGATGGCTTGCGGTGTCCTTTGCCAGGCACGCTCGAATTACGTCCATCCGGCAGGCGGGGACCTCAGAGATTATTATGTTAAGAGCTTTACCGATTTAATTGATTTTGCAATCAATACTGACTTTGAACAGAACGAGTGGGCCGCTTTACGTAAAAAGATGGGACATTCTGCACCGTTTGACCTGCACTATTTAGGGATTGGCAATGAAAACTGGGGCACAGAGTTTTTTGCGAACTTTGAATATTTTAAAGCGAAGATTGATCTATACATGGACAAACAGTATCCAGGATATGAATTGCACATCATTTCAACTGTTGGGGCACAGGCGGATGATGACGCATATCAGGAAGGCTGGAAGTTCCTAAGCGGGAATTTAAAGGGATCTGCCACTGTAAACTTTACCGACGGCAAGACAGTGACGGAAGAAACAGTCACTTGGTATGAAAACCAACCGAATTACATGGATACGATTGCCGATGAGCATTATTATCGCTCCAACGAGTATTTATTAAACAATGCAGACAGATACAACTATTATTACCGAGCCTATCAGCCTGACGGAAGTCTAAATGAAACCGAGACCTCAAAGGTGTTCGTTGGTGAATTTGCCTCAACAGATAAAAACACCTTGGCCGGTGCGATTGCCGAAGCCGCCTTAATGACTGGTTTTGAAAAAAATTCCGATGTAGTAAGATTAGCTGCTTATGCACCGTTATTTAACAAGGTCTTGACCGACGGAACATACCGTTGGACGCCAGATTTAATTTGGTTTGACGATGAAACGGTTTGGTTTACGCCGAATTACTATGTACAGCAGCTGTTTGGGAAATACCTTGGCACTAAATTATTGAGGTCATCGTTCTCGACTTACCGCAATGGAAACTTGAAAGACCTAACTCCACGTGGCGGAATTGAAATTGCTGCGGGCAATGCGGAAATCCATGTGAAGCGTGTGAAAGTAATCGACAATGTAAGTGGTACGGTACTGCTCGACCAGGACTTCACGAAGGAATTAAATCCTGCATGGAAGGTAATCCCAGGTTCGACTGGATATACAGTTGATCCAGTAAAGGGATTGATATTACTGGCGCAAAACGGCGGATTAAACGGCTTATATATCCTTAACGACAGCTGGGCTAATTATAAAGTTGAAGTGGAAGCAACAAAGGTGTCAGGCACCGACGGTTTTTATGTAGGTGTAGGCTTAACGGATATTTCACCTGAGAAAAAGGATGTTTTAGAATACGCCGTAGGATATAACGGAAATTCCACAGGTGTGAAAGTGTACAAGCAGGGTGTTCAAGGCTATATGCTAGGAGACTATTCGTCTAGTACAGCAGCCGGCAACCTACGGGCAAGTTGCTACGAGGAGCTGGCAGACCATACTCCGTACACCATTTTAGTCAATTATGGCGGAGGTACAGGAGATCGTTTGATTTGCTCTTACACTGACGGTATGTTCACGAGCAAAGTGTTGGACTATAGATTAGAAGCGTATAACGGAGACATTTTCAACTCTGTAACTAAAGACGATCAACATGTCTATGTGAAGCTAGTCAACGCCGATCCATTTGGAAAAACAACGAAAATCACGTTAAGAGATCTCAACCTTGCAGCTGCAGGCAAAATGATCACCGTAACAGGGGACGAATCTCTTGTCCATACACCGAATGTTAATAAAAAGAACGCCGAACAAGTCGTTCCTTCAGAGACGGAAATCCAACTGGACGACAACGTTGCAGTCGTTACCTTAGCGGCACATTCAGTGAATGTTATCGTCCTAGCTTTACAGTGACATTGAGCGGTGACAGGCACCATTTATACAAAAAACGTGGATTATGCAACACTTTTTGCATAAAACAGAAAGATGATTCCCAAGAAATTGGAACACATAAAAATTACTAATCTTGTTGGAGGAAAACGATATGACTCTTGACGTAAAAAATACCATTCTTAGAGGAAAAACAGTACTTGGAATTGAACTTGGCTCCACCCGTATTAAAGCTGTGCTGATTGGAGAAGACAATACACCAATCGCATCTGGTGCTTATGATTGGGAAAACAGCTATGTGAATAATGTCTGGACTTATAGCGTAGAGGATATTTGGAAGGGTGTTCAAGACAGCTACCAAAAGATGGCGGCTGATGTGAAGCATCAATACGGAGTCACTTTACAAACGGTAGGGGCGATTGGCTTTAGTGCGATGATGCATGGCTATATGGCTTTTGATAAAGATGGTGAACTTCTGGTGCCTTTCCGTACCTGGAGAAATAATATGCAGGAACAGGCTTCAACAGCCCTAACTGAATTGTTTAACTATCCAATTCCGCAAAGATGGAGCATTGCTCATCTTTATCAAGCGATCTTGAATGGGGAAGAGCATATTGCAAATATCAGCTTCCAAACAACGTTAGCTGGTTATATCCATTGGAAACTAACAGGCGAGAAGGTTTTGGGTGTTGGCGAAGCATCTGGTGTGTTTCCAATTGACTTAGAAACAAAGGGCTATAATCAAAAGATGCTCAATCAATTTAATGAATTGATTGCCCCTAAAAACCTGCCTTGGAAGCTTGAAGACATTATCCCTACTGTTTTAACAGCTGGTGAAAATGCTGGCGTACTGACTGAAGAGGGGGCAAAGCTTCTAGATGTTACGGGAGAACTGCAGGCTGGAATTCCGCTATGTCCGCCTGAAGGTGATGCAGGAACAGGGATGGTCGCAACAAACAGTGTAGCCAAGCGTACGGGTAACGTATCTGCTGGAACCTCTGTATTTGCAATGGTTGTTTTAGAAAAAGAACTGTCAAAAGTGTATCCAGAAATTGACCTTGTGACGACACCAACCGGAAACCTGGTTGCGATGGCCCATTCGAACAACTGTTCTTCTGATTTAAATGCCTGGGTAGGATTGTTTGATGAGTTTGCAAAAGCAATGGGTATGGATGTTGACATGAATAAGTTATATGGAACACTATACAATTTGGCTTTACAAGGTGATGCGGATGCTGGAGGTTTGCTTGCATATGGTTACCTATCTGGCGAACATATTACCCACTTTGAAGAAGGTCGTCCATTGTTCGTTCGTTCATCAGACAGCAACTTCACTCTGGCTAACTTCATGCGTGTCCATTTATTTACAGCACTAGGTGCGATGAAGCTTGGAATGGATATTCTTCTTAAACAAGAGGGTGTGAAGCTAGATCAAATCTTAGGTCACGGCGGCCTATTTAAGACAAAAGGTGTCGGACAGTCGATCATGGCTGGTGCTCTTAATGTTCCTGTTTCTGTTATGGAAACAGCAGGAGAAGGCGGAGCATGGGGAATTGCACTCCTTGCCTCATATATGGTAAACAAATCTCAAAACGAAACATTGGATGAATATTTAAATGAGAAAGTATTTGCAGGTCAAACTGGCGAAACGATTGCTCCAGAGCCTAAAGATGTCGAAGGCTACGAGCAATTCATGAAACGTTACACTAGTGGACTAGCAATCGAAAGAGCTGCAGTAGAAAATCTTAAATAAGTGTCGCGGGGACGGTTCTCCTGCTTCCTTCGTTAAGCGAAGGAAGCAAGAGAACCGTCCCTCTGCTATTTTATACGAAAATTCACACTTAAATTCTCTTATAACGTTCGTGTTTAGTGTGTATAAAACACTTGAACATAGTGGTAATATAAGATATTATAATCAAAAGACAAACAATAAGGGGTGTGTACTGTGTTTGGTAAGCAAACGAAAAAAGTGATGTTGCTTGGTTCAGGTGAACTGGGAAAAGAGACGATTATTGAAGCGCAGCGGTTAGGGTTAGAGACGATTGCGGTCGATCGGTATGAAAATGCGCCAGCGATGCAGGTGGCTCATCGTTCCTATGTGGTGGACATGTTGGATGGAGAAGAGCTTCGTAGAGTAATAGAACAAGAGAAACCCGATTTGATTGTTCCTGAAATCGAGGCGATTGCCACAGAAAAATTAATTGAACTTGAAAACGAAGGATTCTGTGTCGTTCCGACTGCAAAAGCGGTGAACCTGACGATGGACAGAGAAGGTATCCGCCGGTTGGCTAGTGAAGAGCTAGGACTTCCAACAGCAAAGTATGCCTTTGCGGACACACTTGAAGAGTTAAGAAATGCTGTACAGGAAATTGGAGTACCCTGCGTCATTAAACCGGTCATGAGTTCTTCTGGTAAAGGTCAAACCGTCTGCCGTTCGATCGAGGATGTGGAGTCGTCTTGGAATGAGGCGATTATAGGCGGAAGAGGGAAAAAAGCACGAGTGATTGTCGAGGAATTTATCCATTTTGAATCTGAAATTACGCTTTTAACCGTCCGTTCCGTTTCTGGTACCACCTTTTGTGCACCTATTGGGCATGTGCAAAAAGATGGTGACTACATTGAATCCTGGCAGCCGCATAATATGTCAGAGGAACAGATTTTCGAAGCACAGGACATTGCCAAAAAAATCACTGATTCTCTAGGCGGTTATGGATTATTTGGAGTAGAATTATTTCTTTCCCCTCAGGGTGTCTATTTTAGCGAAGTATCACCACGCCCGCATGATACGGGTATGGTGACGATGGTAACCCAAGATTTATCCGAATTTGCTTTACATGTGAGGGCAATTATGGGCTATCCGATTCCATCGGTTCAGCTAATTAAACCAGGTGCGAGTCATACGATTAAAGCGAATAAAGAAAGCCATACCTATCAATTAAACGGGATTGAGGAAAGCTTATCGATTCCTCATTCACAGGTTCGAGTATTCGGTAAGCCAGAAACAAAAGTAGGCCGTAGGATGGCGGTTGTGTTAAGCAGTGGAGAATCAATCCACGAGGCTAGACAACGAGCAGAAATCGCTGCTTCAAAAATAACGATCACTTATGATGCCCATTAAGGCAACGACAATCAGACAATAAACGAGGAAAGTGGGACGGTAAGTTTGAAAACAAAAAATCGTTGGTTAATTGCGCTATCGGCAGTGGGCATACATATTTCAATCGGTTCGGTTTACGCTTGGAGTGTTTTTACAAAACCACTTCAGCAGGAAATGGGCTGGGGATTAAAGGAAATTTCCTTTACTTTTAGCTTGGCTATTCTTTTTTTAGGTCTATCGGCCGCCTTTTTAGGACACTTTGTAGAGAAGTATGGTCCAAGGGCGGCGGGAACGCTGTGTGCATTGTTTTTTGGAGCGGGTATGGCAGGGGCAGGCTTAGCCATTCACCTAGAATCATTGTTATTCCTCTATCTTTCTTATGGAATGATCGCAGGAATTGGGTTGGGGTTAGGCTATATCACGCCAGTTTCTACCTTGGTGAAATGGTTCCCTGACAGAAGAGGCCTTGCAACCGGCCTCGCGATAATGGGATTCGGATTTGCTGCCCTAATCAGCAGTCCGATCATCAATCATTTCATCGAGACATATGGCATCTCCAACACCTTCTATATTCTTGGGGCCGCCTATTTTGTCATTATCTTTACTTCGGCACAGTATCTTGCTCCGCCAAAAGCTGGATGGCTGCCTAAAGCCATGGAAGCAGGGACAAAAAAGTCTGGTGCAATCAAAATCAAAGAGGACCTTCGCCAGTTAACCGCAAATGAAGCAGTCAAAACGAGACAGTTTTGGGCATTATGGATTATGCTGTTTATCAATATTACATGTGGAATTGCGATTCTTGCGGTTGCATCGCCTATGGCTCAAGAGCTGGTAGGAATGTCGGCAGCAAGTGCAGCTACAATGGTTGGAATCATGGGGTTATTTAATGGATCAGGAAGAATTGTCTGGGCGTCCATTTCTGATTACATTGGCAGGCCAAATGTTTACACTCTATTCTTTACCTTTCAAATCGCCGCCTTTTTTATGCTGCCAAACATCACAGCGAGCATTTTATTTTCGGTGATCGTATATATGATTATGACCTGTTACGGCGGAGGCTTTGCTTCGATTCCTGCGTATATAGGCGATTTATTTGGAACAAAGCAGCTCGGGGCCATTCATGGATATATTTTGACAGCATGGGCAGCGGCAGGACTAGCTGGACCTATCTTTGTAGCGTGGGTAAGGGAAACAACCGGGAGCTATCAAGGTACACTGCTAATTTTTTCAGGAATTTTCATCATTGCTCTGGCTGTATCGCTACTTATTCGTTTGGATATTAGAAAATTAAGAGCGTTGAATGAAAGTCTGTTAATCAAAAAGGCAGGGAATTTCTAAAAAAATTGAGAAAAATTTTTAGGTCATTAGTGATGGCGTTAATCCAAGAAGGATTAACGCTTTTATTCTAGAATAAAAAGATGTGAGAGGAAAAGTAACGGAGTATTCCCCTCTATTAGTATGGGTAGTTATTTGTAACCAACTTAGTATTTTGCATATATCCATTTGTTTCGGGTATTTTACAAAAAGTAATGTTAACACCCTTAGGGGGTAGTTTTATTGATGTTAATTGGCTTTATTCTGGCAGCCTTTGGTCGAGTCCTGATAAAAATATTGTAAGAAATTAATAAAAATTATAGGAATTTAAGAAGGTGTAATGATTGGAGAAGCAATTTGAATTGGCTCACGGTTTTAGCAGTCATCATCGGAAGCAATTACAAAAGGACGAAATCTGCGGTTGCTTTTATTGTTTAAAAATCTTTCATCCCTCAGAAATTATGGATTGGTGTGACAATGAAAATACCGCTATATGTCCTTATTGTGGTACTGATTCTATTATCGGCAGCAGTTCTGGATTTCCAATAACAGAATTATTTCTAAAAGGGATGCATCAGGCGTGGTTTTAGAATTTTATTGTTTCTGTTTTTGAAAGACTAAGAAAATCACTTTATATTTTGTATGGTATTAATATCATCCAAACCAGGATAATACCCGAGGAAATGCATGTGAATATTTATTATGAATACATAAGATACTAAGAAAAAAAGGTGAAAATTTTTATGCATTTAGTTTTAACATTAAGTCTGCTTGGGTTTGCGTATTGGAAGGGAGATTGGAGGAATTGGCGAAGATACGCTCTTACTATCCATTATGTTGTAATCTGCAATCTCTTGTACAACTATTTATGCCACGATTTTCTGCTCTGGCAATACAAAGGGGATATTTTTCCAGATAAGCATGCAATCGTTGATTTGGCCTATACTTTTATCAACTTACCGGCAGTGACGTTACTATTTCTAACTCATTATCCATACATAAGTACGAAGGTAGGACAGGCGAAATTCATATTTTATTGGGTAATTGGTTCAATGATGGTTGAATTCCCAATTGTATTTTTTAAAAGATTATTATTGAAGCATGGCTATGAATATTGGATGGACTTTTTATTTTATATTGTGATGTATTCCATGATTCGGCTGAACTTCACGCGTCCAATTAAAAGTTACTTCTTCTCCGTTTTGATCATTTTATTTATGTTATGGTACTTTGACGTACCTATTAAATAAGTACTGCTTTCTCTCCAATGGGTTAATCTAAGTTGTATAGCTAATTGTAAAAAAGATTGCACCGCGCAATCTTTTTCTTTTTGTAAGAATCGGATCAGTAAGAGCTATTTACCATTGCATTTCGTTGATTAATGGTATAATTTCACTTATAAAAAAATCAATTTTATCAGCAATAGAGGTAATTTCATGAAGTTATATGCACTAAAAAGGAAGTTTAATGGTTACAAGAGAGGGACAGAGTTTTATGTGGTTGCTGAGTCAGAATTTATTGGTGTGAAAGAGTTCGTGTTGAGAACAAAAGATTTAACCAATCGAATCTCAATCAATGAACGTGAACTTCTAAAGAATTTTATTTTTATAAAAGAAATCTATTAACAACTAAAAGGAATAGGAGATGACATATAAATTATTCCTAACTTGTTGACAATATAAATACAGCCTTCAGGGTTAAAGTTAGGAGTGATCATATGGCAAAAATAATGAATTTACCAGCATTAATGATATTAGATGTTCAAAAGGGATTCGACGATCCGTATTGGGGGAAAAGGAACAACCCTCAAGCAGAGGAAAATATCGCCCGCCTTCAAACTATTTGGAGAAAAAGAAAGGGAACGATTATCTATTCCAAGCATTTATCCATCCAGTCGAAATCCCCTTTACACCATACCAATAAAGAGGGTACTGAATTTAAAGACATCATAAAACCTGAACCTAATGAGCCTGTTTTTACAAAGCAGGTCAATAGTGCCTTTATCGGGACGGAACTAGGAACCTATTTAAGCACCAATCAAATTAAGACCGTTGTGATTACTGGTCTTTCAACTCAGCATTGTGTTTCTACCACTACAAGAATGAGCAGTAATTTAGGTTATCAAACTTATCTAGTGTCAGATGCCATAGCTGCATTTGAAATAACCGATCACTTAGGAAAGCAACATTCAGCCGATTTAGTACAAGAACTTGAATTGGCGATACTGCAAAAGGAGTTTGCCACTATTTTAACAACGGAAGAAATGATAAGCCAATTGGACGAAAGGTAGTATGTAGAGCGCGGGCGACTTTTCCCTGCGCTATTTGTCTAGCTTAAAGAGCTTTAAGAATCGATGGTAAGGACATTTCGATAGTGAAGTATCATCATCACGCAAAAAATATTGTCTCCATTCAAAATTATTGTCTTCCCCATAGCTGTTTAAGTCTGGGTGGATGGAGATGGAATCGTATTTCACCAATCGTTCTCGAATCTGCTTTTTTATTTTACTGGCATACGATGTATTTTTTCCAAATTCGGTTAAAACCCATCTCGGAGTAATAGCAAGTATCATGGTATCAAAATAGCGGCTTTGGCGGTTTTCGTGAGCAGGAGTTCCACAATACATAAAATATTTTTCCCCGTGAAAGCAAAATTCCCAAACTGGATCATGCGGGTCCTTTGGAATATCTGTTGGCCACTCTATTCCATCAATGGCTGAGAGTCCAGCTAATTGCTGCCAAAAAAGTTGTTCAAACTCCGCAACCGTGTACCCTTTTTTCACAACATCATGTAATTTATAAAAAACAATGAGGGACGTAAAGTTTCCAAACCCTTTGGCTTCTTTTGTGAATGTTTCTAACAATTCAGCTAGTTCATAGATGGAAGATTGTTCTCTTGGATCACTAACAAACCCGTATCTCAGCTGATTTGTTGCGAATCCGATGGTAGAGGGAATGCAAGGGAAGGGTTTATTTTTGTTTGTCATTTTTTCCTCGAATGATTCTAAAGCTAATCTTTCCCACTCCTTTAATTTTTCTCTTAATCTCGCTTCATCTTTATATAAACCTTTAATAAAAATCACCTCACAAAAAGCTTATATAGGATATTCCTCAAAGCTTTATATGGATGAATGTCCTAAGAAAAATGGGCATTGGTCGAAGAATAGGTATTTCATATCGAGGTCAGATTCTACATGATTTTTTTATTGTCTTGAATAGAGATTGTCTAATATAATTGAAAAAGATTGTGTTCAAGGTCATTTAGATTCGTAGCTTATTAGGCTAAAAGATGAAGGATCATTTAATAGATAAATAATGGGGTGGAAAAGGGATATGGGGAAACCGATGATCGGTGTTTTGCCTTTGTATGATAAAGAAAAAGAAAGCTACTGGATGCTGCCAGGTTACATGAAAGGGATTGAGGATGCGGGTGGAATTCCCATCATGCTGCCGTTGACCACCGCCGAAGATCTGATCGTGAGAATGGCCAATCGTTTTGATGGTTTTCTCTTTACAGGCGGTCAGGATGTAAATCCAGAATTATATGGTGAAAAAACAAAGGATGTATGCGGGGAAATATGCAAGGAACGAGATATGATGGAGGCTGTTCTATTTAAGCATGTAGTCGATATGGATAAACCCGCATTGGGGATTTGCCGCGGTCTGCAAGTATTTAATGTCTTGTTGGGAGGCACTTTATATCAGGATATTCCAACCGAGCTGAGTGGAAGTAAGCTTAATCATCAGCAAAAGCAACCATACTCAGAACCCGTTCACGATGTACATATAGCCAAAGATACCTTGCTTTATGAGATTCTTCAAACCGAGTTGATCAAAGTAAATCGTTATCATCATCAGGGGATTAAAAATCTATCGGAACAGCTAGTTCCTGCGGCAACAGCTGAAGATCGTTTAATAGAAGCGGTGGTCATGCCAAATAAAAAATTTATCCTAGCAGTTCAATGGCATCCTGAATTCAACTACATGTATGACGACCAAAACTTTAAATTGTTCTTAGAATTTGTAAGAGCATGTTAAATCGCGGGGCCGGTTCACCTGCTTCCTTCGTTCAGCTAAACGAAGGAAGCAGGAGAAGCGGCCCCATTTTTATATACAAATGCATAATAATACCAATTTAGACAAAAAGTAGTCTTACCAAATAAAAAGTTGAGGGTACACTCCTTGAGAAATTATAACCCAACTAATCCATTAAATCCTACAAATAAAGTAAGGAAATATAAAGCTCATGTTAGTGCACTTGGAACAACACAACTACATCTACGAAATCCTTATATTATTGCTTGGTGGTCTGCCGCGTTTCCTGGGTTTGGCCATCTCCTTTTGTCTAAATATCTGAGAGGCTATGCTTTATTTATCTGGGAAATTATTGTAAATACTAAGGCGCATTTAAATCAAGCTATGGTTTTCTCTTTTACAGGAAATATTGAAATGGTAAAGGAAGTACTTGAGCCAAGATGGATGCTTATGTATATACCTGTCTATATTTTCGCCATTTGGGATAGCTATCGAACAACGGTTGATATGAATAGAGTATTTCTATTAGCTGAACGGGAAAATGCTGATTTCAATTCATACGTCATTGCGGGTATCGAGATTAACTATTTGGATAAAAGAAGACCACTCAATGCGGTAGTATGGTCTATTTTTACACCAGGGTTGGGACAACTATATATCCATAGAGTGATAACAGCTATTTTTACGTTAATTTTTACGATTATTTTTGTTTACTATTCAAAGGTGCTTGTTGCTATTCATTTTCTTTTCAAGGGAGATATTAGTCAAGCAACACAAGTAATTGATCCGCATTGGCTCCTATTTTTGCCTTCGCATTACGGGTTTGCAATATATGATTCATACGTGAATACGGTTGAAAATAATAAATTATTCGAGAGTGAACAACGAAAGTTTCTCCAAGAAAATTATCAGCAAAACAAAGTGAAATTTCCTGTTTCAATGAATGAGGTGAAGTAAATGCAAGTCTTCTCAACCTTTGAGCACTCTTCATATTTAGAGTTGGCTATTACGGCTTTGGAGAATGTAGGGGTAGAAAAAGAGAGTATTCTCGCTGTTCCCCTTATTAACCGAGTAGAGGAAAGGAGATTATTTGATACGCTTCATCGAGCAGATGGGATCAGCTTATTTGATAAAGGAGCAGCGATTGGAACAGCCTTGTCCGTTGTGGGTGCAAGTGTAGGTTTTGTTTTGGAATGGGGACCTGTATATTGGGGGATAATCGGTGCTGTAAGTGGATTTATACTTGGCTTCATAATCGACTACATCATTTTCAAAGTGGTACATAAAAGAAAAAGAGCCTTAATAGGAAAACACTCAGAAATAGTCCTAGTCGTAGAATGTTCAATGGAATTGGTTGATAAAGTCGAAGAAGTACTCTGGGAACACTTAGCAATAGGAGTGGCAAAATTAGAGGGGTAATACACGGGGACGGTTCTCCTGCTTCTTGCGGTTAGGTAACCGAAGAAGCAGGAGAACCGTCCCTATGCAAACTTGTTGAAGATTCTTTATATAAGGCCAGCATGAAGATCATTCCAACGATGCAGGCTGTACCAGCCCATTGGTAAATTCCAAAGGGTTCTTTTAGCCAGAAGACTGTTGTCAAAACAGCAGCTAGTGGCTCGATGCTGCCTAGTAGACTGGATTCCTTAGGAGGCAGACTTTGCAAACTGGCTATATAGAACCAAAAGGCAATCATCGTACCAAAAATAATCACGAAAACTAAGTATAAAAGAGCTTCTCCTGTTAAGGTTTGAGCGTTCACTTGCCAAGGAGGATGGATAAAACTTAATGCCACACCACCGATCATCATAGCCCATCCGACAATGACAAGGGAATCGTATTTTGCTAGAAGAGGAACGGCATATAAAGTATAAAATGCTAAGGCGATACCAGATAAAATACCCCAAACAATGGCAAGTGCTGGTACAGACAATTGAGAGATTGAGCCATTTGTTAATAAGAAAAAACAACCGATTAATGCCAGTGAAACAGTCAACAAATCTCTCCGGGTCAGAACAGTTTGTTTGCGTAAAATTAAATATACGATAATCATCACAGGTGCTAGATATTGTAATAGTGTGGCAACCGCAGCATTTCCGTGCTTGATAGAAGCCATATAGGTGTATTGAACCGCAAGCATGCCGAATAACCCGAAGATAATCAATTGCATAGCCATTCTTTTATTTTTCCAAATACCAAATATCTGTGAACGGTTTTTTCCGAAAAATTGAACGGTTAAGAGTAAAAAGCCTGCAATGAGCAGTCGGATCGTTACAAGCCAATTAACATCAATAGCAAACTCCTGAAAAAGCTTTTTTGAAACCGTTCCGCCAATTCCCCAAAATATCGCTCCTGTTATAACAAGAAATATTCCCTTACTTCTATGCATGTTTGATTCTCCACCTTAAAAATATAAAAATACAGTTCCAATATTTCATATGATAAGTGAAAATCACATGAATTCATACTAAAATAAAAGGAAAATTTCATCAGTGGGGGTCACCTTAGTAAATCTTATATACAGGTGGGTATAATGGAAGAAGGAAAAAGGTTATCGAGGTTGAATAAATAGAGAAGAATATTAGGGAGAGGGCCAGTTCGCTAACTAATATGTTCTTTTTTTAAAATGATAGAAGGAGTGAGAAAGATATGATAGGAATCTTAGGTCAAGTGATGTTGTATGTTAATAATCAAGATCAAGCTCGTGAATTTTGGACGAAAAAAGCAGGTTTTGAAGTGGTGGCAGAGGAAGATAACGGACAAGGAATGCGATGGATTGAAGTTGCTCCAAAAGGCGGGGGAACAACACTTGTCATCCATAATAAAGAATTCATTGCTCAAATGGAGCCTGATTTAAATCTTGGGACCCCTTCTTTAATGTTCTATACAGATAACGCTAATCAATTGCATAGCAATCTAAAAAGTGCAAACGTCAAGGTAGGAGAAATCGTTGAGTTACCATCAGGAAAAGTCTTTAATTTCGCTGATGATGAAGAGCATTATTTTGCCGTAATGCAAAGAAGTAATAAAACGAAATAGGTGGCATCCACAGTTTGCCGTTGTTCATTATTTCCATTGAAATAAGAAGATACGACATTTTTTCTATTTGAAGCAGAAAAATATGGTGGTTTTTGTTTATCCTTGTCCGGGATGATAGAAATAAGGAAACGATCAACGAATAAAAAAACTAGTCTCTTAACCGTTTAGTCGGTATCGGAGACTAGTTTTATTGTTTTTGCTGTGAAAAAGCAGGGGGCGGTTATCACAAATAGTGTAGTTGCCCATTTACTTTGTGATATTATCAATATGGGGTCATAACAAGAATGGGGGAGATTTTATTACTTTCGGTCCTCGTATTTTTAAAACTGGTTTAGCCGTGTCGCTTTCTATATACATATGCTCTTTATTTAACTTAGAACTGTCGATCTTTGCTGGAGTTGCTGCAATTTTAGCTATACAGCCATCTATTTATCGTTCGTGGAAACAAATTTCGGATCAATTTTTTGCCAATATAATAGGGGCTGCCATTTCACTGTTCTTTGTTTATTTTATCGGGGAAAACCCTCTTACAATCGGCATTGTAATCATGCTGGTTATTGCCATTAGTATTAAGTTGAAAATGGAAGGGACCATTCCTTTAACGCTTGTAACGGTTCTAGCTGTGATGAGTGCTGCTTGGCATGAAGACTGGTTCTTTGCTTTAGATCGGCTTATTGTCATATTGATTGGAACCATCGTGGCTACGCTGATCAACGTTTTGATTTTCCCGCCTAAATACAAAGAGAGCTTTATTGAGCAGGTTGAGAAAATCTTTCAGAATATGTCGTTGTTGATCAGAACGTCAGTCTCGGATGAATTAACGGAAGTTTCCTATCAGGAACTTAATAAGAAGTTTAAAAAGGATATGCGAAAGATCGAAGAGCAGTATCAGCTGTTTGATGAAGAGAGAATGAAATTAGGAAAATCCAATCAATTGGCTGCAAGAGAACTGATTCTCTTAAAACAACTGCTAAAGACGCTCCAAGAAGGAGAGCAATTATTAGATACCATTGACGATCATTTTTTTCAAAGTAAATTAACTGAAGAGGAAAACAAGATCTTCGATGAGCAGCTCGAGCATTTGATCAAATATCATGAATACTTACTATTAAGCTATAAAGGAATCGTAAAAGAAAATGTTGGAAATGAAAACTTTAAACTAAGCAAAGAACTGTATCAAATACAAGGAAGATTATATGAGGATCATGAAGATTCAAACGTCAGATTACTTATCATCATCTCCTCCATCATGGATTACTCCTTCCATCTACAACGACTAAGCAAACTAATTAATCATATGAAGTAAGACGTGGGGACGGTTCTCCTGCTTCTTTCGTATAACGAAAGAAGCAGGAGAAACGTCCCTATATTTTTTAAATTATGTATTGACTGATGGAACTGTAATGGTTATGATTACAGTATAGTTGAACTGTAAAAAAAATGTTACACTTTATTAAATATCCGTTAGGAGAGTGTAAGGGATGGTTACGATTTATACGACAGCGAGCTGTACTTCATGCAGAAAAGCAAAAGCATGGCTTGAGGAACATCAAATTAATTATATTGAACGAAACATTATAATGGATCCTCTTTCGGTAGAGGAGATTAAATCAATACTCCGGTTAACAGAAGATGGAACGAGCGAAATTATTTCGACTAATTCAAAGACTTTTCAGGATTTAAATATTAATATCGAATCTCTGCCGCTTAACGAATTTTATAAGCTAATCATGGAGCACCCGAAAATGCTGCGCCGTCCGATTATTCAAGACGAAAAGCGGCTACAAGTTGGATATCACGAAGAAGAGATTCGCAGGTTTTTGCCCCGCAGGCTTCGCACACTTGTAACGATTGACTCCGGTTCACAAAGATGGGCTAATTAAGATTAATATTTATAATTTTGACATTTCTATCTGTAACATCTACTATTACACTACTTGATTCAGTTTTTTGTTTAGGAGGCATGCCATGAATAGTGATTTTACACTTGCCATTCATAGTTTAACTTTTCTTGCGCTGCAGCCAGATCGGATGTCAACCAGTGATGCCATTTCAGAAAGTTCTGGTGTTCACCCGGTCCGAATTCGTAAAGTGTTAAGCTTGTTAAAAAGAAATGGATTTATCAAAACAAAAGAGGGTACAGGCGGTGGATTTATCTTCGCACAGGATTTAAGCGAAGTAAATCTTTGGGATTTATATAAAGTGACCTCAGAAGGTGCACTCCAGCCTAAATGTTTAGAATCAAACAAACAGTGTGTGGTTGGCGCAAATATGCAAAGAGTTCTGCTAACCATATTCTTAGGTGCAGAAGAACATCTGGGTATGTATTTAAAGGACTATACCATGAAAGAAATTGTTGACTTAATTAACCAACAGTAATGCGTGGGGACGGTTCTCCTGCTTCTTTCGTTTAGCTAAACGAAAGAAGCAGGAG
>JBFNER010000033.1:0-48816 GCA_040797665.1 Neobacillus sp.
TGTCCCGCAACTACCTCGGGACAGACAAACTAGTGCTTGTGTCAGCGGGCGTTGTCCCGCAACTACCTCGGGACAGACAAACTAGCGGTTGTGTCAGCGGGCGTTGTCCCGCAACTACCTCGGGACAGACAAACTAGTGCTTGTGTCAGCGGGCGTTGTCCCGCAACTACCTCGGGACAGACAAACTAGCGGTTGTGTCAGCGGGCGTTGTCCCGAAATAAACCCATTGCCGAAACAGGTCCGCCGTGCTAGCCTATTATTAATCTGTTTTTACAAAAAGGAGGGAAAACTCGTGATAAAAATTACCGGGTCACAAACAGAAGCAAAGGTATTTTCTAATTATCCTCAGGAAACGGCGTTGGAGCAGATTAAAGAGCTCTGTAATCAACCCTTTTTAAAGGATACGAAAATCAGTATTATGCCAGACTATCATGCGGGAAAAGGCTGTGTGATTGGCACGACCATTCAGTTAAAGGATAAAGTGGTTCCGAATTTGGTTGGTGTGGACGTTGGCTGTGGGGTGTTAACCGTTAAGCTGCAGGATAAGAAGGTTGATTTTAATAAATTGGATCAGGTCATTCGGAAATACGTGCCAAGCGGGATGGAGCTTCATACAGATGAAACGGCGGGGTTGATTAACACGAGTTTTCCGGACGTGAAAGAGTTTAAAGCTGAGCACATTCTCAGCCAGAATAGGAGTCTTTATAGCTTAGGAACGCTAGGGGGCGGAAATCATTTTATTGAGGTTTCCATTGATTCTGAGGGCCACCACTATTTAACCATCCATACCGGAAGCCGTTATGTCGGTTCAAAGATTGCTACTTACTATCAAAAAGTAGCAGTTGCCAACCTGCGTGGCCAAGATTTAGCTGGAATTATTGTGAAATTAAAAGCGGAAGGCCGTCAAAGGGAAATTCAAGCAGCCATCGCAGCCTACAAAGAAAAGAATCCTGTTATTCCACCTGATTTAGCCTACTTGGAAGGAGAGAATTTCGACCATTATATTCATGACATGAAATTAGCCCAGCGGTTTGCCAAAGCAAACCGCGAAGAAATTGCAAGAGCGATTACAGCTAATATGGGCTTTGAGGAGCTGGACCGGTTCGATACAGTTCACAATTATATTGATACTGAGAATTTGATTTTACGTAAAGGAGCCGTGTCCGCTCAAAAGGGAGAACGGCTGATTATTCCGATTAATATGAGGGACGGCTCGATCCTAGCGGTCGGTAAGGGGAACGAAGATTGGAATTTCTCCGCTCCTCATGGAGCAGGCCGAGTTCTAAGCCGAACAAAAGCAATGAAAACTCTTAACATGGATGAATTCCACAACACGATGAAAGGTGTCTGGACAACATCTGTTTCGGAAGAGACGTTAGATGAGGCACCTATGGCATACAAATCAATGAACGAGATTCTAGAAAAGGTCGAGGAATCCGTAGAAATAGCTACCTTTATTAAACCGGTCTATAACTTTAAAGCTAGTGAAAAATACACTCCTGCACGGTATAAAAAGTCATAGATGCATTCCTTTGCAAACAACAACTAATCAAAAAATCGCTCAGTCTATAAAACTGAGCGATTATTTTTTACACGCAAGTAAATGATTGAATTTGTCGTAAGCTGATTCCGAAATATAGCCACCTAAAACCATTCCAGCGGTATCCTGAAACAGATCTTCGGCCAACAAATGTTGGATAGAACCAGAATTGCTGATAACCTCTTAACCACACATACGTAAACCTAAATAGACATCGTCTAATACTCCCAGGATCAACGGCAAACGCAGCTGCTTGCTGTGTTTGTGTGGGAACCATAGCTGGTGGTGGTGATGATGGAGGTCCTGCCTGCATACCTTGGCCAGGTGGTGAAAATGGAGCTCCCCCTTGCATACCTTGACCAGGTGGTGCAAATGGAGGCAGTGAGCTAGGAGGACCAGGTAGAAACTGTCTATCACCAAGAGCCATATAGGAAAAATCATGTGTCGGAAAAGGCATTAAAAAAGGATATGCGTCCTGTCCATATACTTGTTCATTAGAAAAATACAAAATATCACCCCTTGACTTTTTTCTACACCAGTCTATTCATTGGTCATTCGTCTATCATCTTGTACCTCCAAATTGTGTGTTTACCTATTGATTACATAATCAAAGTATTTAGGTTGTTTAAAAACTGTAACCAAATGAGATTGCTACCGACTAATCATATAGATGGACCAAATTGGGGGTAGATATTGTGCTGAAAATGAGGAAGCTGGCTTTAGTGATGTTTTGCTTTTTGGTTATGTCATTCCTGGGTGCTTGTGGAGTTAGTAAAGAACAAAACGAGGAAATTGGTGAAGAAACTTCAGGTAATGCAAGTGGTATCATGCTTGCTGATCAGGAAGCTCCTGAAATCGTGGGAGTTCTAAAAAGCATGGAAGCTGACGATGAAGTACTAATCACAGTAGAAGGTAAGGATGTACAATATCGATTATCAGAAGAAGCCAAAAGCCAAATTGAAGCTAAAGAAGTGGAACTAGACAGTGAGGTTACCTTCACTACCTTCTCCATTGGGGACGACAAAGAAACGGTTGCTGAATTTATCATTAAATAAATCATTCGAGTCATGAGACGATTTTCATTTGTTAATTCCTGATAAACAACAATTCCAAAAAAACACACCAAAATGTAATTTCATTTTGGTGTGTTTTTTTATTGCTTCCCAATCCTGCTGGTTAATAAGGTATGGAAGGTTGGAGTTTTGTTTCGGCGATTATTTACAAACCAAGTTCATTATTTTGTCATTTTTCCATATAGAAATCACTAAAAGTCACCCTTATAATTAAATTATGAAACGCCATTCCACAATACGGAACGTTTCGAATGTTAAACCAAAATACTTCGGAGTGTGATGACAGTCAAAAATTAAACCACCGTGAGCGTTGTACGCTGCGATAACGAAAATATATAACCGTTCATTTAATTAAAAGTCACTAAAATAAACTGATTTGCTAAAAAGAAGGAGATGCAGAATATGGATATTAGATATTCGACACACCCAGACCATGCGAAAACCTTTTCGACAGAGGAAATTCGTAAACACTATTTAATCGAAGAGTTATTCGTACCTGGAGAGATTAAGCTGGTCTATACAATGGAGGATCGTGCGATAGTAGGCGGAATTACTCCTGTGAGGGAACCTATTTCTTTACAAGGCTACGATGAAATTAAAGCAGATTTTTTCTTGGAACGCCGAGAAGTTGGAATTTTTAACGTGGGTGGAACGGGAGTAATCACCGTTGATGGTGAAGACTACCATATGGAAAATAAAGACTGCTTATATGTGGGGCTTGGTAAGAGAGAGGTTCTTTTCTCAAGTGAATCAGCAGAGAGCCCAGCGAAGTATTATTTATTTTCAGCTCCCGCTCATAAAGAATATCCGACCCAGCATGTGGCTTTTAAAAATATCGAAGGTGACAGATTGGGATCATTCGAAAATGCGAATGATCGAGTGATACGCCGGATGATTCATAATGACGGTATTCAGAGCTGTCAGGTGGTCATGGGAATGACTCAATTAAATCCTGGTAGTGTATGGAACTCTATGCCAACACATACACACAATCGAAGAATGGAAGTTTACCTTTACATTGACTTAGATGAAAATGCAAGAATGTTCCATATGATGGGTGAGCCAACCGAAACTAGACATATTGTCATGAAAAATGAGCAGGCAGTGATTTCACCACCATGGTCCATCCATTGTGGAGGAGCAACTAGTAATTACACTTTTATATGGGCAATGGCAGGAGAAAATAAGACCTATAATGACATGGATGCCGTTTCGATGGACCAATTACGGTAATAGTCGAGGTAAATAGTTTCTATAGATCTTTTTGTAAAAAATATCAAACTACTCAAAATAAATATTAAGAGGTGCAGAATATGAGTTTAAAAGAATTTTCATTAGATTATTTTGCTTTAACAGATAAGGTTGCCATTGTAACGGGAGGAAATACTGGCCTTGGCCAAGGTTACGCGGTTGCGCTAGCAAAGGCAGGTTCTGACATATTTATCGCTTCCTATGATACAAATTGGGATGAGACACGAGAATTAATTGAAGAAACTGGAAGAAAAGTTCATTTTCTACAGGCAGATTTAACACAAAAAGGTGCGGTCAAGCAAATTGTAGAAGAGTGTTTAACTGTATTTGGAAAAATAGATATCCTTGTTAATAATGCTGGTACCATCCGACGTGCCCCATTGCTTGAATATAAAGAAGAGGATTGGAACGCAGTCATGGATATTAACTTGAACGCTGTCTATTTCCTCAGCCAAGAGGTTGCTAGAGTAATGGTTGAACAGGGAAGCGGAAAAATTATAAATATCGGTTCCATGTTATCGTTCCAGGGAGGGAAATTTATTCCGCCATATACAGCAAGTAAGCATGGAGTTGCTGGTATAACGAAAGCATTTGCAAACGAAATAGGACAATATAATGTTCAAATCAATGCGATTGCTCCAGGGTATATTGCAACTGCAAACACTGCTCCGATTCGGGCGGATGAAGCTCGGAATGCAGAAATCTTATCAAGAATTCCAGCAGGGAGATGGGCAGCTCCTTCAGATTTAATGGGAGTAGTTGTTTTCCTAGCTAGTAAAGCTTCTGATTATATGAATGGTCATATTCTTGCTGTGGATGGCGGCTGGTTAGCCCGCTAATATAGCTATATTAATAGAAGGGGCTGAAATCTTTGATTATAGGCAGAATAAATGACCTAATTGATAGTCATGTACTTACGGAAAAGATTGTATCAAACTTACAGCTTTTAAGTAAAATGGATTTTACTTCTTATAGCGCTGGAAGGCATGAAATTGACCAGGACTTATTCTTCTTTTTGAATGAGTTCGAAACAAAGGAATCAGCTGACTGCTTTTGGGAGGCTCACCGAAAAAACCTAGACTTTCACTTTATCCTTGAGGGTGAAGAAAACATAGCAGTAGATCATATCACAAACCAGAAGGTAAAAGTAGAATATAACGATGAAAAGGATGCCGTCTTTCTGGAAGGCGATGTAAAGTCTGTAATAACGTTGACTCCAGGCGATGTGATGATTTGCTTCCCAGAAGATTCCCATATGACGGGGATCCTCGCTGGTGCAAAACAGAAGGTTAGAAAAGTAGTACTTAAAGTGTTGATTTAATACGTTTATCTTATAAGGGTAAGCGAGGTAAGTAGGCGGCTAAGAGTAGAATCACAAATAGCGAGGCCGCCTATGACTCTAAATGAACTCGGGAACTTAGATACAGCATCAAAGATAAAATCTACCAATATTAAAATAATTGATAAAAGGCGAAAGGTTAGGTAGACAAAATGAAGATTTTAAAATCAATCGAAAAGATCCCTGGCGGTCTTATGCTGGTTCCATTATTTCTAGGAGCAATTATTCATACACTAGCTCCAAAGTCTGGTGAGTTTTTCGGATCATTCACTAACGGATTAATGACGGGAACGGTACCTATATTAGCTGTCTGGTTTTTCTGTATGGGGGCGGGCATCAATATTAAAGCAACTGGTACGGTACTAAGAAAATCAGGCACACTTGTGTTAACGAAGATAGCGGTTGCATGGGGTGTTGCGATTGTGGCTTCTCTGTTTCTTCCAGATGGAGGCGTACAATCAGGACTATTTGCGGGATTTTCAGTGCTAGCTTTAATTGCAGCAATGGATATGACAAATGGAGGTCTTTATGCATCCATTATGCAGCAGTACGGTTCCAAAGAAGAAGCTGGTGCATTTGTCTTAATGTCTCTAGAGTCAGGTCCGCTTGTAACAATGTTAATTCTTGGTTCAACAGGTTTAGCAGCCTTCCATCCACAAGCCTTTGTAGGTGCTGTCTTACCTTTCTTAGTCGGATTTATTCTAGGTAACTTGGATCCAGATTTACGTGCTTTCTTTAGTAAAGCTACACACACCATGATTCCATTCTTTGGTTTTGCGTTAGGGAATTCCATTGACCTTACTGTTATTGCAAAGACGGGTGTTGCCGGTATCATTATGGGTGTTCTTGTTATCATTGTTACAGGTATTCCATTAATCCTAGCGGATAAATTTATTGGTGGTGGTAATGGTACTGCTGGTCTTGCTGCCTCTAGTACCGCAGGAGCTGCCGTGGCTAACCCAATGATCATCGCTGAAATGAAACCAGAATTTCTTCCGGTTGCTCAATCAGCTACTGCTTTGGTCGCAGCGTCCGTAATTGTAACCTCTATTCTAGTACCTATATTGACTGCCTATTGGTCTCAATATATGAAAAAGAAAAACAAAGGTCCAGCATTCGTGGAAGAAGGAAATAAAGCAACTGCTTAATGCAGGGAAGAGAGACATATGCCTATGTATGTCTTTCTTTCAATAAGGAGGATTTGTATGAGTAGAATTCTAACTATTGGAGAACCTATGGCTCTTTTTGTGGCGGAACATGAAGGGTCCTTGGAAAAGGTTGAACGATTTAACCGGTTTGTTGCAGGTGCAGAAGTAAACTTCTCCATTGGGATGTCTCGCCTAGGGCACTCTGTCATCTATATTACTCAATTAGGAAATGACCCGTTTGGAAGAAATATAGCGACATTTCTTCAGGAAAATCAGATTGATACCACCTATGTTTCCTATTTACCTAACTATTTAACCGGTATGCAGTGGAAACAAAAGGTTAAAGAAGGCGACCCGGAAGTATTCTCATCCCGTAAGAACTCGGCAGCATCACATATGAATCTAGATACCATCAAAAACCTAAACTGGGATGGGTTTGATCATATTCATTTAACCGGTATACCTCCTGCATTATCTGCTAGTTGCAGGGAAGTGGTGTATGAACTGATGAAAGAGGCGAGAGAACGAGGAGTAAACATCTCTTATGACCCTAACTTGCGTCCAGGCCTTTGGGCTGATAAGCAGGAAATGGCTCGCGTAATTAATGACCTTGCGTGTCGTGCCGATATTGTCCTTCCTGGTATTGAAGAAGCAAAATTAATAACGGGTAAACAGGACGTCTATGAAATTGCTGAATATTACCATGCTGCTGGTGTAAAAACAGTTGTCATTAAACTAGGAGCAAAAGGGGCATTTACAAGCGCTAGTGGTGAACAATTCTACACGGAAGGCTTCCCTGTTGAAAAGGTAATAGATACTGTAGGTGCAGGTGATGGATTTGCCGTAGGCGTAGTTAGCGGGTTGTTAGAGGGTTTGACAATAAAAGAGGCTGTTATACGTGGTACTGCAATAGGTGCTCTTGCTGTAATGTCACCTGGCGATAACGATGGATTACCAAATCGCGAGGTATTAAAAGAGTTTATGACAAGTCCAGTGGCATAAGCTTCAGATAGTAAGAAAGAAGGTATTCTCAAAAAAGAGAATACCTTCTTGTTCAACCTGAAATACCAATGTAACCAAGGTTGCGTGATATTTCAATTGTATATTGTTTCATTATATCGATCAATTTCTCGTTAATTAATTCCATCGTAACCCGATTACTTGGTCCTGAAATACTGAAACTTGCTACAATCTTCCCTTTGTGATTGTAGATAGGAGAAGCTATACATCGGAGAACCGCTTCATTTTCAGCATTATCTAATGCATAACCTTGAACCTTAACCTGTTCAACTTCTTTTACAAGTTCATCTTTAGAAGTTATCGTAGTAGGGGTTTTAGGAACGAAGTTGATTTTTGAAACCACTTCATTAAAATAATCCGGACTCATATCTGAAAGTAATACTTTTCCAACTGCTGTACAGTATATAGGTGCTCTGCTGCCAATTCGTGAATACATCCGGACGGTTTGAGTGCTTTCAATTTTATCAATATAAATCACTTCACCGCGATCTTCAATGCATAAGTGGACCGTTTCATTGATCTCTTTAGCTAACTTTTCTAGGTAGGGTTTCGCTGTTGTTACGATATCTGAGTTATTTAATAGATTTCTAGAGAGGAAAAGGACTTGAAGGCCGAGTTTATACTTGTCAGTTTCTTCATCTTTCACCACATAATTCATGCTTGAAAGAGTAGCTAAAAGTCTATGGATCGTGCTTTTTGTAAGCCCAACTTGCTCTGATAGACGCGCAATTTGGATTCCATCAGGATATTCCGAAAGTTTGTTTAGTATAGTAAGTGCTCGTTCAAGTGATTGGACATTGGACATCGTATTACCTCTTCTTCAATGGAAAATTGATTTTAATTATGGAACACCATTCTACTTTATGATACGGCAAATAACGCCTTTTGTAAAACGCAATAGGTAAAAGATAGATTATTAAAAAGAGATAGGAATGAATGCATGATGAGAAAATTACAAACATTAACTAGAATTTCTGACTGTGGAGCCGTGGCGGTTGTTAGGGCGGACACTATGGATGAGGCTGTGAAGATATCGGAGGCATGTGTAAAAGGCGGGATTTTTGGAATTGAAATTACCTTCACGGTCCAAGGGGCTGATGAGGTAATTAAGCAATTATCCTCATTATATCAAGAAAATAATCATGTAGTAATTGGAGCAGGAACAGTCTTGGATGCAACAACTGCGAGAATTGCGATTCTGGCAGGTTCACAGTTTATAGTGAGTCCTGCATTTGATGAGGAAACGGCAAAACTATGCAATCTCTATCAAGTCCCATATATGCCTGGATGTATGACCATAACTGAAATGAAACATGCTTTAGAAGCAGGTGTAGACATCGTGAAACTATTCCCTGGAAGTGTATTTGGACCTGAATATATTAAAGCCGTTAAAGCGCCACTCCCACAGGTAAACATTATGCCGACTGGCGGAGTAGATTTAACGAATATTGATCAGTGGATACAAAACGGCTGTGTGGCAGTCGGGATTGGCGGAAATCTAGTAGCCCCTGCAAAAACAGGCGATTATGACAGAATTACCGAATTAGCGGAGCAATATATCCAAAAGATACAGGCTGCCAGAGGGATGTAAGTGGTTATTCTCAAGAAAGAGCCCTTTGAAAAGGGCTCTTTCTTATTGGCTGTGTTAATGGATACTGTTGATTTTAGAACCTGTTGATTTTCGCTGCAGGCGCTTGACTCCTGCGGGATTACGAGCTGAGTGAGACCCCGCAGGTCGGAACGACCGAGGAGGCTCACGGGCGAGCCCGCGGAAAGCAAAGTGCCTGTAGCGCAAATCAACAGCCTAGTTTAACACAGCCTTCTTATTAAAGGTGATTAAGCACTGTATTCCGAAAATCTGCATAGTCATCAATATGGAAATCAGCTTCGATATTTCGATTTTGAAAGGCAACGGTTTTGATTCCTAATTCTCTAGCGGGAATTAAATCTAAATCACGGTCACCGATGACTAAATCGATAGGGTGGTTTTTTATCACATGCTCGTAAGAAGCAATATGAGGCTTTCTGGTAAACCCTTGTTCCTCCACGGATACGATTTCTTTAAAGTGTTGAATTAACTTAAATTTTTCTAAAAGAAAGATGGTTGATTCCTTATCTCGATGCGTCACGATAAAATTATGATTGCTCATCGATAATACTTCTTCTAGATGCTCAAAAGGCTTACTGCTAAAAGAATACTCATTATATAGTTTTATGTATTCCGCGCGTCTCTCTTCATCGATTCCATAATGCTTAAAGGCTTCCTTTGAATTGATTTTCAACCATCTTAATACCTCACTAGGCTCTAAGCTCTGTCCGCTTAAGTGAATGAAACCTTCTACAAGTGCTGGATAGGTGTCAAATAATGTTCCGTCAAAATCCCACAATATATTTATGGTAATCCCTCTTCTCTCTGCTGCTTAGTTTATCTACCATTATAGAAATGTTGAAACGGAAAATAAAGTTTTTTCTTTAATTGGATATGATATGAATATCGCAGATGAAGGAGAAAAACAATGAAGGACTTACTAATCCCGATTTTAAGAACAGCTGGCAGCTTTATTATTCTTATGGTCGTTACGTTTTTTATCGGAAAGCATATTAATAGCCACAAAAACCATTATAGCTTTGCTTTGTCGGTAACGATTGGTTCCTTTATTGCAAACATGGGATTTGATACCAGCATAAAGTTCATTGAAATGTTAGTTTCCTTCTTAAGCTTAGTATTGATGTATTACTTATTCATGGTGATTTCTTCAAGAAGCAGGAAGATTCGGAAGTGGATATCGGGTAAACCGACCGTGCTAATGGAAAAGGGAACATTACTCGATCAGAATATGAAAATGACAAAATTTACTCTTGATGACCTAAATCAGCTTTTACGGGAGCAGGGAATTTTTAATCTAAATGAATTGGAGTATGTGCTGCTAGAAACAAGTGGAGAATTGTCTGTTTTAAAGAAGCAGCCCTATCAAACCCCGGTTAAGCAAGATTTCAATCTGACCTATTCTTCGGTGGCGCTGCCAATTGAGCTAATTATGGACGGAAAAATTATAGAAAAGAATATGGCAGGGAAGTACAACCGGGAATGGCTTGACCATGAATGCCAAATAAGAAATTTGCAGATTGATGATATTTATTATGCGGTCATCAATAGCAACGGGACGCTCTTTATTGACAAATATGAAGATCAATTAACATCCACTTCTACTATCTCAAAATGAAAGTAAAAAACCCAGTCTAGTGACTGGGGTATTTTACTTGGGCATTTTGGTGAGGCTCTATTTTACCAACATTTCTGATTGAACTGCACTCACTTCTCTATCTTTCCAATTGCGTAACCATGCGGCCACTTTGTCCTTTAATTCACGGTCCACTGGCTTTTTAAGGTTTTTCTTATAGTCATTCATGATTTTACTCATGCTATATGCTGCATCGGTTTTACGAAGCATATGGTTCATATCTTGAATGATCTGTGTTTCGCAGTCACCTTGAACAAGAGCTTTGATTTTTTCCAAATCGCTGACCTTTGCATTGATGTCCTTCGTTCCAGTAATGGCAAGGACCGGGCAAGTTACTTTTGGGAGTAATTTTGAAACGTCCATCTCGGCATGCTCACGGTTCCACTTCGCATTAATCTTTTTTCCTTTATATTTAATCACAGGTTCATCTGTTCCTAATATAGCCTTTGTCATATCTTCATTCATTTTATGAATCTTTTGATCAATTTTTAACAATCGCGTAATCCAGCCCTCAAACCCTTTTAATGAACGAATGTCTTCAGCAATTTGCTCTCTTTGCCATGCGGTGGTCTCTGCTAAGGGCTCGGCTGTTCCAGCGAGCAGAATCATCCCTTCTACCGGAACGCGCTCATATACATATGGTGCAAGAATACAGCCCTCACTGTGACCTAGTAGAATAATATTTTCTTTGTCGATGTTTGGATGATTTTTTGCAAACTCTAAGACTGCCTGTGCATCGTCGATTAAATCGTATACACCCGCTTCCAAATAGTTTCCTTTGCTTGTTCCTATGCCTCTTTTATCGTAACGAATACTAGCAAACCCTTCTTCTGCTGCTAATTCACTTAATTCCTTAAATACATTGATTGGCATTCCTTTTGCATTTGAATCCCGGTCAGTCGGTCCGCTTCCATGTACCATCACGATGAGAGGATATTTTTGTAGACTTCCTTCTGGAATGGTTAGTGTTGCTCCTAGCGTGTACTGACCTTGTACGATTACTTCCAACTCTTTACTCATTAATTATCCTCCACCTTTTTTATCTATCATTCTCATTTTAATTTTTAGTAGCTATAGATATTACGTTCTAGGTAGTGGATTCGTTCAATTTTTTTCCAAAGTATTTTTTTAAGATTAGGCTGGATTAACTACTTCGGACAAACTAGCGACACTTTGGCATGTCACCGAAAACCATACTTTGATCGAAAATTATTTGCCGAGTCTTATGATGACGAGAGTGCGGAGAAGGGCTATTGCCTGTTTAAACTAGGATGCAAAGGGCCGACTGCCTTTAACGGTTGCGAATCTATTGATGAAGAACGGTGCATTAGTGCAGGGTTCTCCTGTATTGGCTGCTCGGAGAAAGGCTTCTGGGACAAAGGTGGATTCTTAGGTAAAAGAAAGAAATAGACGAACAGCCTTATGTAAGAAAGTTGAAAAAAACTAATCAAACGTTTGATTAAACTCGCAAATCCCAAGGGCCGTATGGGTTTAATGCAGCTAATCAAACGTTCGATTACATTAAGCTAACTTATCATTTTTTTAATAATATCCGCCGCCGTAACCTCCACCGTAACCGCCGCCATAACCTCCACCGTAGTATGGAAAACGGAGTAATCTTCTTAATAAATAATAAGGGAAACGCTGGCGTCGATAACGTCGATATCTTCTGCGAGGGCGCCCATATCCGTCATGGTCGCCGCCATAACCTCCGTAGCCCCCATAACCGTCAAAGCCTCCACCAAAACCGCCAAATCGCATATCGTCTTGGTCTGCATCTACGTCTTCAGGAACTAACATCGTTACACCTTCATCATCCATGTCCTCAATAATTCCATTCATTTGTGAACCATCAGCAAGCTCGCCCATTACATGGTAATTCATATACTGCTGGCATAGTCCTTTTATTTGATCATTCTGATTGCCGCCTTGATAAGGGTACATTGGAATACCACTCCTTTCATCTACATCAGTATGATATTCCCAAGGGTTGGGCAATGTTCCCAAAAAAAATACCCAAGGTCTCATCTGGAGGCCTTGGGTTGTATGACTTTAGTGCTATTAACGGTTTTTAACTTTATAAATAATAGTAGCTAAAATATTGGCTAAAAAGAAAAGCATATTGCCCTGCGCATTGGCATGTAAAACTTGATGTTGAAATTCCATCTCCTCGTACATATCACCCTGTTTTTGCTTCTTTGCACTATTTATTTTTCTCATTTCTTCTAACTGTTGTATATACTTGTATTGAAACGGCACCAAAAACAGTGATAACACAATATATCCTACAACAAATCCGATCATTACCTCAGTCATGAAAGCATCACCTTTCTTTATTAACTTTCTTATAAATACCTACGAATGAGGAAATGAAAAGTTTCCTTTTTTTGCTAATTAAAGTGCGAGAAACTGAATTCTCAAGGAAAAGTTACCACATATCGAAAGAAATAAAAAAGACCCTAAAAAATCTTAATGGGTTCACTTTCCTATCGCAACCGGCAATTTGTATTGGAAAATGCAAACTAATATGTAATCCTGTTTGCACTATAAATTGCAGGGTGATTTGTAAGGCTAGAGAATCTGAAGGACATTAGAAATAACAAGGGTTTAAGCCCTTGCTATTTTGATATTTGGATTGTGAATGACGAGGTTACAAAGCACATCCCCCTTCTCGTATCGACTTTTGTGCAGGTATGAGATAGGCGGAGAATTTCCTGCTATTGTATATTGGGAAGCTTAAAAAGCGAATATTAGCGGACAAATTCCGGTTAACTGCTCAAAGTAAGTTAGAATCCAAGGATCTTGACTATATAACCGGAATTACTCCTCTTATTATTAAGGAAATAAGGCTATTTCCCAATTTAGCCGGAATGCTTCCGTTTATTTTTCATTTCAATACATATTTAATGTTTGCGATAGTTAACAGAACCCGTTTAAAAAATCTTAGGGTTCTTTTAAATCAAACATTATTCATCTTCTGATGGGTTTTGGTTGATAGATTTTCTTACTGCACCAATAAAGATGCGAATAAAGAGAAAGATAGCTGTTTCGGAAAGTAAGGTATCATACCAGCGCCAACCATTGTGAAACTTAATCAGTTTTGTATTACGTTCAAATATCACTTCCGTAACGGTCATTGGAATGCTGAATAAAAAAGCTTTTAGGAATATCCCAATAGCATTTGAATGATAGGTCAATCGGTTATAAGCAACGCATGTTATTGGGAATAAAAGATAATCAAATAAAACATTTATTCTAAAATACTCTGGTAAAAATCGTACAGGATAGGAAACTTTCTTCTGCTTTGTAACGGTTGAATCAAGAAAGCTTGACAGAAAGCCCTTTAGAAAAAAGATGATAATCCAATCTTTTAACTTGTCTCTTTTAAATACAACTGGCAATAGCCCAAGGCCAATGGCAAGGAGTCCACTTAAAATTCGTCGTTCCACGTTATCACATCCCTTGTATTAGGATGTGTGCCTTCTGAAAAATTATGAGTAGAATGAAGCAATTTAAAAGGTTGTATCTAATACATGTAGTAAAATAATTGATAAATACAATAAAGGAAAGGATTGGGAAAATGCCACCAAAACATATTGTTTCGGCTGCAACGATTGTATTAAACGAGAGGAATGAAATTTTACTCATTAAAGGACCGCGAAGAGGCTGGGAAATCCCAGGTGGTCAAGTAGAGGAAGGCGAGTCACTAGAACATGCAGCCATTAGAGAGACAAAGGAAGAGTCAGGAATCGAGATTGAGGTTTTAAAGTTTTGCGGAATCTTTCAAAACGTAAATGAATCAATCTGTAATACGTTATTTTTGGCCAAACCTGTTGGCGGTCAATTAACTACAAGCTCAGAGAGTTTAGAGGTAGGATACTTTCCCATTCAAGAAGCTAAGAAAATGGTGACGTGGAGGAACTTCTGGCAAAGAATCGAGTACTGTTTAGATGAAAATTGCCATCCTTTTTATGTAGCATTTTAAACTTCAACAATTGAGGCTAAAGAACCCGCTTTCCATAGCGTTTAAGGCAATGATTCTGTATACAAGGAAGAAATTGTCCCGCGAACTGAAATCTCGAGACAAAGTGAAGGTAGTGAAGGGTGAGTTTGTCCCGCTAACAGGGATCTAAAACAAATAAAGCAATGGTACATGTAAGCGTGTCTCTTCGAATACTTCTCTTTTACATCTTTTTTTACTTCAAGGAGAAAATAAAGGGAAAAAAGTTGGAGTGTTTTAGATGCTCATCATATATGTTTTTATTTTTCTAGTAGCAGCAATAATATGGGGGGATTGGAAAGGCTGGCGGGCTTACTATTCAACTATTCTTTTCTCTATTGTTGGAGACCTGTTGAAGAACTTTTTGTTATATAACCATTGGTTATGGACATACAAGGAAACAATGTTTTTTGAAAACATCCTTAGAAATCATACGATCATTAATCTTATGGTTATGTTTATTGGCTATCCAGCAACGATTTTCTTATATCTTGGCCGGTTTCCACTATCAAAAGGGAAACAAGCAGCATGGGTTGCGTTTTGGGTTTTTCTATATTCGATCTTGGAGTACATAAACCTTCATTATTTACATTTAATTAGACATCACAATGGCTGGACTATGTCGTGGTCGGTAGTATTTAATATCGTGATGTTTCTAATGCTTCGGCTTCATTATAAAAATCCACTGTTAGCGTGGGGGCTATCCGTTATCTGGATCTTATTTTTACTACAGATGTTCCCAATACCGATTGAAAAAATGAAGTAATGAATATAAAAAGCAGCGCATCTAATTTTGCGCTGCTTTACTCATCTAAAATGGCTCTTTAATATTATATCTGCGAAGAATACTTTCGATTTTTAAACCAATGCTAATGTTGCCAATGACGCGAACCTTACCTGTCAGTAAAGCCATCGTACCACTTTGCTTTCCTAAAACAAATTTTTTAAAATTATCATAAGATAATTGCATTGTAACATGAGGAGTTTTCTCCACACCTTTTATAATCGTTAACTTTCCATCTTTAAAGGTATGCTGGTATGTCCCTTTATCCTCACCATACACGTCATATTGAACGACAGCCTCAAAACCGCGGAGAGGACCGGGATTGGCATTAAAAATTTCTTCAATTCTGTCCATTAGGTCTGCTAAAGAATACTCTTTAATCGTTTTTACCATCTGCTAAAAACCCCCTACATATGAAGAATTTGTATATCTTTATCATACTAGGAAGTGCCCAGTCATAAGGGTGAACACTTTTCGAACTTTTTCAATACTTCCCATTACCAGTAAGAAAAATTTTGCTCCCCTCGTGTGGTCTACAACAGGCACGTCCGGCAATAGGATAGTCTGGAAGCACTAAATTCGGGGAGTGAACCAAATGAAATGGTTATTTGTTATTATCCTTATCGTATTTATTACAGGATGTAATCAATCAGATAATCAAACTCATGGAACCAATCAGCCGTCAGCTGGGAACGAAAGTGATCCCGGGGAACAACAGGATGTTAAAGAACCTCAGGATTCGGGACAAGAAACACCGAACGACTTACCTGGAAAGGATTCGGGTCAGGTTATTCCAACTGCACAACCTGATAATGTGCCAGTTGGCGATTCGCCAATCAGAGGACAAACAGAAATAGCCGGCATCCTAAAAGTCAAACAAAATGACATAGTGATCCTGTTTCATGACGACATTCAGATAGAAAAGGTCCTGCCTGTAGGTGAATATAACGTAGTGAAGATGATTCCTAGTGAAGAACATAGTGGAGTTATGAAGTATTATCTTACTAATAAGGAATATGTCTATATTGATGATTCCTATCAAGACATTGTGGAGTTCTTCCCGTATATAGGTGAAGAGGTGAACGAAGAAGCGATTATTGGCACTCTAATAATAAATGAGGCTGACATCATTCTCGTATATGACGACTTAGCAGGAACAAGTACGACTGTGCCGGCGGGGCATTATTATGTCATTCGAAAGGAAGAAACACCTTACCCGGATACATTTCAATTTTATATTAGTGAAACAAAATACTTCTACTTAAATGACCTTGCTGATGAGTATGTTGAATATATTGAGAGGACCTCATAGGAAACCTAGCATACTGTTGCTAGGTTTCCTTTACGATAAGCAGAAATAAACAAAATTAAGGATAATGTAGCAGGTAGTTGTGGAAGAATGAGGGGGACGGACTTAAAAGTAAGGAGGGGAAATCCATGATATCATTTAGAGGGGATGCTCATAAGATTTTCCTTCGAACGAAAAGAACGGTACAAAAGGGGCAATCGCTCCGAAATTTAAAAGAATTTAAAGAGATAGAAGAGATTAAGGCACTATACCAATCACTCGACAGCGACATCTTAAAATTAATCCATTATCGAATGATTAAAGAAAAAAATGGATCGGGGATTATTCCGGTTTTTGTTACCTCTATCCCTTGGCTGTTATTTCTTTTTTCCAAGCAATTGTCACAGTTTTTATTTACGGAAGGACACTGGCTATGGGCGATTTTTGGATTTGTTTATCTGCTTGTATTGACAATCAGCGTCATTCTTCATTTTCGTGAGAAAGCATGGGCTGCTTTTCATATGGAGATCATTCAAGATATATTGGATGAACGAACGAAAAAGGCCCAATAGGACCTTCTTCTCCATATTTATTCTATTTCATAAACCAGCCAATCAGAGATTTGCCCGCCAGATTTGTTATAGAGAGATTGTGCAACGACATTATCCTTCGCTGTTTCCCAAGTCATGTAGGCATAACCATTTTCTCTAATATAAGCTAAGCATGTTTGGAACAAGTTTTCGCCGACTTTTAGGCCTCTTGCTTCTGGTGAAACGAATAAGTCATTTAGGATGGCTGCCTTTTTCACTTGCAGGGTACTGAAGGTGAAGTAGAGGGTGGCAAAACCGACTAACTCTCCATCCTTTTCTGCGACAAATTGCAGTCCGCTAGCAGGGTTATTTTGCAGATGCTGAATTAACCCTGTAAGGTCTTCTTCAGCTGGTCTTGGCTTTTTGTAAAAATCAACGATATATTGAAACATAAGCCCCTTTAACGATTGGATATCTTCCACATTTGCACGTCTAACGACTACATTCATTCTTTTCATCCCCCAAATATTAACATGATATATAGATTGTAAACTCAAACTGTTCTTTAGGAAAGGCAGTTTTTTTATACTATTTTGAAAAAAACACTATTATTTCGTGTGACGAAGTATTATGATGAAAAAAAGGTTTTTTCAACGTAGGAGACGATTAGGGATGTCAACATGGAAACGTAATTTATGGGTGCTTTGGATTGGGGTCTTTTTTACATCGGCAAGTTTTTCAATGGTCATCCCATTTCTGCCGATTTTCTTACCTCAAATTGGCGTTCATGAACATATAGAATTGTGGTCTGGTTTATTATTTAGCGCGGCCTTTTTTGCAGGAGCCATTGCGTCTCCGTTTTGGGGGATGGTTGCCGACCGCTATGGCAGGAAGCCGATGATTATTCGTGCGGGATTTTTCCTGTTTGTGATTTATACACTGGCGGCATTTGTCACCAATCCCTATCAGCTGTTGGTGCTACGAATTATGCAGGGACTTTTAACAGGATTTATTCCAGGTGCCATTGCATTAATTGGGACGAATACACCAAGCCAAAAAGTGGGCTATGCTTTGTCGATGGTGTCAACGGCTACTGCTTCTGGCAGTATTTTAGGACCGTTGATGGGCGGGGGAATTGCTCATTTAGTCGGAAACAGATTGGCTTTCGCAACGGCTGGGTCCATCGTTTTGATTGCAACTATCCTTGTAGTGTTTTTAGTTAGGGAGGAAAATTTCACCCCTAGTAAAAAAGGCGGTTCACTAAAAAGCAGTCTGTCCGAGGCATGGCATAATCGTCCTTTTATGACAGTTCTCCTGTTAACCGTGATTACGGCAAGTAGCGTTATGACGATTGAGCCTGTGCTACCTTTATATATTTTGGATTTGGGTGGTTCCGCTGCAAATGCCTCGCTTTTGGCTGGAATTGTTTTTTCGCTGCCTGGTATCGCCAGTGCGATTTTTGCACCGTTCTGGGGAAGATGGGCTGATAAGGTGGGCTTTCACCGCGTCCTAGTGATTGGATTACTTGGCGGTGGAATAGGTATGGTCGCTCATATCATCTTTAGCAGTATTATCGGGTTTTCGGTTATTCGTTTTATCTTTGGTGTGTTTTTCTGTGCTGTCTTCCCAGCCCTTAATGGACTCGTCGTAAAAACAACCTCTGAAGATTTTCGCGGGAGGGCGTTTGGTTTAAATCAAACGGCCACCCAGATTGGCGGGATGCTCGGTCCGATCATTGGTGGAGTGATCGGTGGATTTTTCCCGGTTCAAAGTGTGTTTGTAGTTACAGGAGTATTATTATTGGTTGCGATGGGGGCTGCTTATTGGAAGAGCAGTGGTTTTGGTCATGTAGTCCATAATAGAGTAATGGTTAGAAAATAAATCCTGTTTTTCCGGGATTTTTTTTGCTTTCATTAACTAAATATGGTAACATTTATTACGAACATAAGTTCTTTTTATTAAAAATAGTCGAGGTGTTTGAGATGATTTTAGGTGTACATCCTTATTTAGTGTTAAATGGAAATGGACAAGAAGCTGTTAAGTTTTATGAAAGTGCATTAGGTGCCGAGGTATTAAGTCTTCAAACCTTTGGTGAAATGCCTGAAACTCCCGAATACCCGATGCCAGAGGAAGCAAAAAATCGTGTCCTACATGCGGCTCTAAAAATAGGGGAGTCCGTGATTATGCTGTCAGACACCTTTCCTGGCCAGCCTTACGAACTCGGAACACAGCTTTCAATCGCTTTAGTCTTAAATGATGTAGAACAATCAAAGGAAATCTTCGAAAAGTTAAAAGAAGGCGGCAAAGTGGGAATGCCGTTACAAGAAACCTTCTGGAGCCCATCCTATGGCACAGTAACAGACAAGTTCGGTATCAACTGGCAGGTATCAACCGAAACGGATCAATAGTAAATGCGTAAAGCCCAAAAACCTCTAGTGGATTGGGCTTTTTTTGTGCGGACAGCTGCGACAGCTTTATTAGTGCGGGAATTAGTTGCGGATAGTGGAAAATACTATCGGAAAGAGCGAAATACTATCGGATAGAGCGAAATACTATCGGATGGCGGGGAAATACTATCGGATGGCCGAAATTACTATCGGATGGAACGAAATACTATCGGATGGCCAAAAATACTATCGGATAGCACGAAATTCTAGCGCACACATAGCACACGTCATCAACAAAAATAATAGGTATATTTTCACAGGAAAATAGCACCATAATAAATGGCAACCGTTATGTAACAATGACAGCGAGCCACATAAGTACATATGAAAGAAGGAGATCCATTGACGAATAAAAACGATAATCGCAAACAGCCACATACTGGCAGCAGTGACACGGAATTCGGCTCGGAAGCAGGACTAAGTAAAAAGGCGAGAAAGAAAGCACAAAGAGAAAATAGAAAGAATAAATAAAAAAAAGTAAACCGAATCACTGACGATTCGGTTTGCCTTTTTCAACTATTAATTTGTTACTGGCTTTTTCAAGAATCCCATTAAAAGAGCGGAAACAACTGCTCCAATGATGACGGCTAGAAGGTATAGTAACCAGCTGCCATCAACTAGTGGAATAACGAATACTCCGCCGTGAGGGGCACGAAGACCGATGCTGAACATCATTGATAAAGCACCTGCTACTGCAGAACCAGCCATTAGTGACGGGATCACACGAACTGGATCCGCCGCTGCGAATGGAATCGCACCTTCAGTGATAAAGGAAAACCCCATGATATAGTTTACTTTTCCAGCTTCTCGATCTTGCTTGTTGAACTTTTTCTTAAATAATGTAGTCGCTAATGCAATACCTAATGGAGGAACCATACCAGCTGCCATAATAGCGGCCATTGGCTCAAATACACCATTTGCTAGAAGACCTGTTCCAAATACATAAGCTGCCTTGTTTACTGGACCACCCATGTCGAATGCCATCATTAATCCTAAAATAATTCCAAGTAAAATGGCATTTCCAGTTCCAAGACCTGATAACCAATCAGAAATCGCAGTGTTTAATGCACCAACTGGCTTGTTTACAACGAATAACATAATGAATCCAGTAATCGCAATACCTAATAATGGATAGAGAAGAATCGTCTTAATACCTTCTAATGAAGATGGAATGCCTGCAAGTAATTTTTTCAAGCCTACTACCACATAACCTGCTAAGAAACCTGCAACAAGTCCGCCTAGGAAACCTGCTCCACCGCTAGTTGCCATCATACCGCCGACCATACCTGCCGCAAAACCTGGACGATCTGCAATACTCATGGCGATAAATCCTGCTAATACTGGTACCATCAGGGCAAATGCATTACCGCCGCCAATAGTCATTAATGCTTCAGCAATAGGGTGATACGTTGGATCATCTGGATTAAACGCATTGAAACCGAACATAAAGCTAATTGCGATTAAAATACCACCGCCAACAACGAATGGAAGCATGTTGGAAACACCGCTCATTAAGTGCTTGTAGATGGTTGCACCAATGCCTCTTCCACCTTGCTGGGCTTCAGAAGTGGATTTTCCACTGCCACGATAAATCGGAGCATCTTGCTTTAAAGCTCTTTCAATTAATTGCTGTGGTTTACGGATTCCATCTGCCACGGCTGCTTCAATCACATGTTTGCCGTTAAAGCGGTCCATCTCAACCTTTGTGTCAGCAGCAACAATGACAGCAACAGCGTTCTCAATATCTGAAGCTGTTAAAACATTCTTAGCTCCGCCAGAACCATTTGTCTCAACCTTAATATCGACACCCATTTGCGCGGCTTTGGCCTTTAAGGCATCCGCAGACATGTACGTGTGGGCAATGCCTGTTGGACAAGCTGTTACGGCTACAATAAATTGCTTCTTACTTGCCATAGACTGTTCCTCCTCTTCTCCTTCTTGGTCATAGCTATTAATGATATGAATGACATCATCCTTAGACTCTGCCGTTAGAAGCTGTTTCCGTACTTCTTCTTTCATGAGGATCGTGGACAGTCGTGCTAGTGCTTCTAAGTGTGTGTTGTTCGCTCCTTCTGTTGCTGCAATCATAAAGAATAGATGAGCAGGCTGACCGTCAAGCGAGTCATAATTAACTCCAGCTGTTGAACGGCCGAACACAATCGCGGGTTGTTTCACTGCTTTTGTTTTTGCATGCGGAATGGCAATACCCTCACCAATTCCTGTTGTACTTTGTTCTTCTCTTTTTAAAATCGCCTTTTTAAATTCTGATCTGTTGGTTAACTTACCGGCAGAATCTAGAACGGTTACTAATTCCTCGATGACATCTGATTTTTGGTTACTTTTTAAAGAAAGATTAATCGTTTCTTTGGTTAAAAGCTCTGTTATTCTCATAAGAGCATTCTCCTCTATAGTGATTTGGTTTCTAACTTGACTTGTGGTAATAAGCTTTCTACTTTTTCAGAGGTACATAAACCGATGGAAAAAGCAGTTGCACTTCCTGCTGCGACACTAAAGCGAAACGCTTCTTCAATTGAATTTGTTTTTTCATACGTTGCCATAAAGCCGGCTACCATAGAATCTCCGGCGCCAACTGAGCTTTTTACCTCACCTTTAGGGACTGTAGCGATCAACGCCGTGTCCTTTGTTATAAGAACAGCGCCTTCTCCCGCCAGTGAGACAATCACATTTTCAGCACCGCTTTTAATGAGTTCTTTTCCGTATGGAATGACTTCTTCGCAGGTGGTGAGAGTGGTATGAAATAAATCGCCAAGCTCATGATGGTTCGGTTTTATCAAGAATGGTTTGTAGGGAAGGACTTTCTTCAATAATTCTCCCTCTGCATCCACCACAAATTTTGTGCCGTTTTCATTGCAGACCTTTACAAGCTCTTCATAGGTGCTGTCCGGCATGGAAGAGGGGATACTTCCTGCAAGCACAAGTAAATCTTCACTGGTAAGCCTGCGGATTTTTTCCTTCAATGCCTCAAAATTTTCTTCTGTAATCGTAGGTCCTGCGGCATTAACTTCTGTTTCTGTATCAGATTTAAGCTTTACATTGATTCGTGTATCTTCGCTGACTCTGACGAAATCAGTTTGAATCGCTAGCGAGTGTAAAAAGCTGTCTATATAATCTCCGGTAAAACCACCGAGGAACCCGAGGGCTTTACTGTCTACATCTAATCTTTTTAAGACTTGTGAGACATTGATGCCTTTGCCGCCAGCTAATTTCGTTTCCTTTTTTGTTCGGTTCAACTCACCTAATGTGACTTGGTCCAGTTCAACAATGTAATCTAGTGATGGATTCAACGTTAGTGTGTAAATCATGGAGTAACCACCTTTATCTTTGTCTTGCTGTAATATTGTTCTTTTGTGTTCATGTCTATTTCATTTGTGATGATGGTAGCCTGATGCAAGTCAGCGATTTTTGCAAAAGCAATCTCTGAAAACTTTGTCTCATCAGCAACCACAAATGCTTCACGACTTAATGAAATAGCAAGTTCTTTAATCATAGCTTCTTCTTGATCGGGTGTTGTATAGCCAAATTGGTGATGGATGCCATTGACACCCATAAAGCATTTATCAAATCGATATTGTTCTAGACTTTCTAGAGCACCTCGGCCGATAATCGCCTTTGTGGTTGGCTTGGCATAACCGCCGATAATATAGGTCTTTATATTTCTTTCAAAAAGTTGATTTACATGCATCAAACCATTTGTTACGACAACGATATTCTCGGGGAGAAAAGGAATCATTTCGACAATTGTCGAACCGGCATCTAGATAAATGCAATCTCCTTCTTCCACTAAACTGCTGGCAAATTTGGCTATTTGCCGCTTTTCTTGAAGGTTTTTGGAGGATTTCTCTGTCATGCTTGGTTCTTGTAGCTTTCCTTGAAGCCAAGCTGCCCCTCCGTGAACTCTTTTAAGAAATTTTGCTTGTTCTAACTGTATTAAATCGCGACGTATAGTCGATTCAGAGGTGTTGGTTAATTCAACGAGTTCTTGAAGTTTAACTGTATTTTTTAGCTTTAATGTATCTAAGATTAGTTGGTGGCGTTCTGGTTCTAACATTTTGTTTTGCCTCCTAAAACGCTTTCATTTACCTGTAAGATTAGTTTACTTCAAAATCCTCCAAAAATCAATCATAAAAATTCAAAAACTATCAAACTACTTCACAAATCGTTCATATAAAGAGAATCATAGATTTTTTTAGGAAAAACCTAGTTTTTGAGGGATTTACTGGGGGTCGAGTGATGGTAACAGGGGTTCAAGATGCCCGAAAGGATGCTCGAAAACCAAAAACGGTCATCTTAAAGAGTTCAAGATGCCCGAAAGGATGCTCGAAAACGAAAACCGGTCATCTTAAAGAGTCAAAGATGCCCGAAAGGATGTTCAAAAACGAAAACCGGTCATCTTAAAAGATGACCGGACACGTGCTCAAAAACTAAAACCATTCATAATAAAGTCAGTAAGAATTAAAAAAGTTCAATTTTGATCGGCAAATAGCCACCAGGAGAGTGTACCCGCCAGTCCCAGTAGACTAGTAATCAAGAGAGGAGTTAGGTTAGCCCAGCCCAGTGTCAGGGCCACCCCGGAAGTTCCGCTAAAAAGTGCAGGTACGGCCCATGGAAAGTAATCACCATATCCTGCTGCAGCAATGATTTGTGAAAAAACGACCATTAAAACAACAAATCCCAGCGGCGCTAGATAGCCGCGACCATAGCAGGCAAAGAACGCTACAGGTGTACTCAATGCAATTGTTAAAAGCGTGGCAATGAAAATGACAGTAAGGCCGTCTGTGACAACGGCCGAAGACCAGCCAGGAAGTCCAACAATCAGACCAAGTATAATTCCAACCAAAATAACATGAATACTCAATAATAAATTGGCAATCAGCACGGTGATATATTTTGCGATAACAATAATACCCCGCGGATAAGGAAGTGCCAAGAGGTCCTTCACAGTACGGTCGGTATACTCCCGCCCAAACACCCAGCTTGTCACAAATCCAAAAATCAAAATGCCGCCGATGGAAATCATTTGTGCGAGTAAGCCTAGAAAGGAAGGCCAGTTGGCTTCACCAACGATTTGTGCTTTTGCCCCGACTAAACCAGTACTTGCTGCAAGCTCTGGATTTTTTAAAACAAACATAAAAAATCCGCCCATAAGGGGAGCAATGGAAAAAGCGGCAGCTGTTATCCAGATCATTCTAGATTTCCGCAATTTAAGCAACTCTACCTTCAAAGCGGCTAGTAAGTACCTCATCAGACCCCAACTCCTTTGGTACCAATCACTCTAAGAAAGTATGACTCTAAATTCTCTTCCTCTACTAACAGTTTAGTAGGAGGGAAGCCCTGATGGACAAGGAAATGGGCAATCTGATCGGGATGCTGAACCGCCGATTCTTGATAGGTTTCAATCCATCCATCCTCATTAATGACAAAAGAGTACCCGGCAGCATTAAGAGTAGTTAAAGCAGAACTTTTCTCGCGGGCATCGACAAGAAGCCGGTGTTGAAGTAGTTGGGCTAACCTAGAGGAATCAACTTCTTGAATCAATCTCCCTTGATGTATGATGCCAATCTTTGTAGCAACTTTTGCTACTTCACTTAACAGATGACTAGAAATGAAGAGGGTTATTCCTTTATTAAGAGCTAAATCCTGAAGGAGTTCTCTTATTTCAACAATTCCAGCAGGGTCTAAGCCGTTAACGGGCTCGTCTAAAATTAATATTTTCGGCTGATGAAGCAGGGCTTTGGCAATGCCTAAACGTTGTGCATTTCCAAGCGAGAGATGCTTGGCTTTCTTATCGGTATAGGGTGTTAGCTTTAGCTGATCGATTACCCTGTTTACAGAATGGGGATCTGGCAGCATTCTAAGCCTGCGGAAAATCTCAAGATTTTCCTTTACCGTCAGCTCTGGATAAGCATATGGAGTCTCAACCATATAGCCAACATCGTTCCAAATATCATGGTTGCGCAGACTAACTTTTTGTCCATTAATATAACATGAGCCTTGTGTAGGACGAATCATCCCCAGGAGCATACGAATCGTGGTTGTTTTCCCTGCCCCATTTAAACCGATAAACCCATATATTTCTCCTTTGTTTACACTGAGGGAAACATGGTCCACGGCGTTAAACCCTTTATATGTCTTTGTTAGATGTTCAGTTTGAATCATTTTTTCCATCTCTAGCTCTCCTCTTTATCTAGACCACCCTCAATAATTTTCCCTAAATAGAACTCCATTGTGATTAGGGCTAAAAGACCAGGAGTAGTATCCTGGTCTTAAGCATTAACCATTATCCTCCAAAGAATAAATCAAGGATGTTTGAACCGGCGGAGGTTTTCTTGTTATAAAATTCGGAGTAACCGCATTTTTTACAAAAGACTACAATAAAAGTGTTATGCTGGATGTCAAACATTTTAGATAGTCCCGTGCCTGTCATGGCAACCTCTTTTGTCCCAGTATCACGGCCGCCACATTTGATACAGCCTTTCTCACTCATTGTCATTCCCCCTTGATTGGTAATTCTCCTAATATTTACGAATTAGTAAGTTGAAAGATTCATGTTATTATAATACTATCTGTATTTTAAAAGAAAAACGGAAGGGACTAATCATACATGAAATGTTTTTCGATTGATCTAGACGGTACATTGTTAAACTCTGAGCATGAGATTTCTGAAGAAAATATAAAGGTTATTAAGGAATTGGAAGACCAAGGTCATGAAGTTATTTTGAACACTGGCCGTGCCTATGCCGATGTGATTAAGTTAAAGGCAGTTCAAAACATGGAAGTGCCAATCTTCTGTGTGAACGGTTCAGTCCTTTACTCAAGGACGAGAGAAATCCTATTTGAAGCAACGATTTCAAACGATGTATACAGAGAACTTTTCCCCATTCTAAAAGGCTTAGGTGTCGGAATTCTCGTTTACACCAATTATGGAGGCTTCCCATCAACACTGCCGCCATTACATGCAAAGAGCAAAGAAGAGCTTACACATCTGTTTGAAACCTATAATTATGATCAGATTCTTGAAAAAGAGAATCTTAAAATCTACAAACTGATTGCACTAACACATCATGATGAATTAGAAAAAGTAGAAGAGGTTAAGCGTGCATTAGACGGAAAGTTTGATATTTCGATGGCATCATCCTTCCCTAATAATGTAGAAATCACATCTAGTGAAGCTCACAAAGGAAAGGCACTGCTGCGCTATCAGGATATGATGAACCTTTCATTTGACGAGATTTTTGCTTTCGGGGACGGAGGAAACGACCTTGCCCAATTTGAGGTAGCAACCACTTCGGTTGCAATGGGAAATGCTCCGCTTTCTATCCAACAACAAGCAGATCTTGTTTCTAAGACCAATGACGAAGATGGGTTTGCTTATGCTATTCGAAATCTATTAAACTTACAACTCCCTGAGAAAACGAAATAAATATTTTATTATGTGTGAAACTTTTTAGCAGATTTATCGACTAACTATGTAACCCCCCCTAGGGTTATGTATATGGAACCCAGTAATTGGCTGGGTTCTTTAATTTTTTTTCTGCAACTCCCTCTATTTTTCTCCCAGATAACCCACTTATTAAGAACCATATCGGCAATTAATTACCGTATATTGGAAGAATACAATTTTATCGGTAAAAAACTCCTGCCTATCGGCAAGCCTACAGCACATCCTCCATAAATATTATAATTTCTAGTAAAATAAATTAAGAAATTCTTAAGATTTTTCCTATCTTAGTGTTAAGATTTTCCTATTACTATATGTATAGACGCTGCTAGAAAGAGGGCTGAATAGATGAGCCATTATAATGTATTAGTTGTGGATGACGAAAAGGAAATCCGCGATGCCATTGAGATTTATTTAAAAAATGAAGGAATCACTGTGATCAAAGCGTGCGATGGGATGGAAGCGTTAGATATCCTAAGTGAACAGCAGGTGCATCTCATCATCTTGGATATCATGATGCCAAGACTGGATGGCATTTCAGCGACCTTTAAAATTCGTGAAAAACAAAATATCCCGATTATTATCTTGAGTGCTAAATCGGAAGATACGGATAAAATATTAGGCCTCCAGGTAGGTGCGGATGACTATGTGACCAAGCCCTTTAATCCAATGGAGCTGGTAGCACGTGTTAAATCACAGCTCCGAAGATACGTCACGTTTGGGACTTTTGAGGGGATTAAAAAAGTAATCGACCTAAGGGGATTAACGCTCGATCAATCTGCTAAGGAAGTAACGGTTCATGGTGAACATGTAAAGCTTACACCCATTGAATATAAGATAGTAGAACTGCTGATGACGAATGCTGGGCGGGTATTCTCGATCGATGAAATCTATGAGCGGGTATGGAAGGAACCGGGGTATAATGCGGAAAATACCGTTGCGGTACATATTAGAAAAATCCGTGAAAAGATCGAAATCGATCCGAAGAATCCTAGATTTTTAAAGGTGGTATGGGGAATTGGATACAAAATGGAAAAGTAGCATCAAACTGTATGTCTGGTCTCTTTTATTCATGATAGGAATTAGCGGTGTCGGAACCTTTCTTGTATCAGGTAGCCAATATTTGCATAAAGACTATTTTCATACACCAGAATTTCAAATGGAACTCGAACAGTTTACGAGTCTTTTAAGTTTATTTGAGTTCAGTGAAGTGACCATTGATGAAGCAAAAAAGGCGATTGTCGTGACCGATGAGGAAATTAATGAACACCGTTATCGATATGGGGACTTACATGAGCAGGTCAGTAATATCAAAGCTCAATATGAATACCGAATCGAGGAAGCCCTAGCAACAGAAAACCAAGAGGCAGCGGATACGTACATAGAAGAACGAGATGGGAAAATTGAAGATATCACCAATAATTTTAAGAGTGATGAACATGTTAAACAGAAAATCATTCAAGAGAAAGAAAAGAAAGTAGAAAGATATTTTAAAGAACGTGAAAATTTTCGTGCTGAATTTTCAAGGTACAACCAAGTCTTTCGTTATTATTTTAAACATACGAATTCAGATAAAGTCTATACAAACGCAGAAGAATCTTCACAGAGCAGTTTAAATTCCTCCAATATATTATTTGTAAAGGAATATAACGTTCCTGGGGACTTCTTCAACGATTATTACGGGATCTCTGGTAAGGAAGTAATCGAAGAGTCAGCACTCCTTAGTCCAAAGGGTATGTTTGAAGGAGAAATCGCAATCCCTAAAAATCTTCCAGCATATAACTGGCTGATAGCTGAATCTGAAAACTATCAGCAGGACCAGATGCTGCTGTTAGCGTATAGCTTAATTAGTTTGGTATTTTTGGTTATTTGCTTTTTAACTGCTAGAAAAGCAAAGGCTGTTCCAGCTGATATTGAGAAATGGAGACCTTTTTATAACAAACTCCCAATTGATGTCAGGCTGTTTTTCTTCAGCATGGTAGTCATTGGAATGGGACTATTTTTAGCGGTGGTAAGTGATGAACTATTATATATAAATCAAAATCCGTATGTATATGGGATAGAAATTATCTTTGGTATCGTTGCTGGTGCGTTATTTATTACATTGGTCTTGATTCAGGGAAAGCTTCTAAAGACAGATTTCTTTCAGTGGACGGAGTGGGACAAGAGCCTTTCAACCTTCATCTGGAAGAAAGGGAGAACACTCTACCATCGAGGAAAGCATAACTTTACTGAGGCGTTTTTGGACCAAAGTACAGGAGCTCAGGTTTTGTTTGTTTTCATCGTTGTATTTATGCTCGGTGCGGCCGTTATTGTGGTAGCAGCAGAGCCAATCTTTATGGTGTTATATGTTATATTACTGGCAATTGTGGCAGTCCCGCTTGGTATGCAGATTATGAAAAAAGTTGGTTATTTCAATCGCATTATGGAAAAATCAAACGAACTAGCGGCTGGAAAACAGGGAGATGATCTGCCGGTAGTGGGGAAGTCAGTTCTAGCTTCTCTTGCAGGTAACCTTAATCTATTAAAACAAGGTGTGAAAAAGTCTCAATCAGAGCAGGCAAAGAGTGAACGTCTGAAAACAGAGTTAATTACGAACGTCAGCCATGACCTCCGGACACCACTCACTTCCATTATTACGTATACAGAATTGTTAAAAACAGAGGATTTGTCAGAAGAAGATCGTCATGCCTATCTTGAAATTATCGACCGGAAATCAAAACGGCTCAAGGTGCTGATTGATGACTTATTTGAAGTGTCGAAAATGGCAAGTGGCAGTGTACAGCTGACAAAGGAAAAGATTGATTTGAACCAGCTGCTTGAGCAGGCCCTGGCGGAGTATGATGAAACGATATCGAAATCAAACCTTCACTTTCGCGTGACAAAAGCGGAGCAGCCTGTTTACGCCCTTGTTGATGGCCAAAAAATGTGGCGTGTTTTTGATAATTTAATCGGCAATGTTCTTAAATATTCATTAGAAAATACAAGAGTATTTATTACCGTCAAAACTGCGGAAGGACAGGCGATTGTAACCTTCAAGAACGTATCTAAATATGAGCTCAGTGAAAATATTGATGAGCTCTTGGAACGGTTTAAACGCGGAGATCAATCAAGGCATACAGAAGGTTCGGGCCTAGGGCTTGCGATTGTGAAATCAATCGTTGACCTTCATGAAGGGAGCCTCGACTTTGAAGCAGATGGAGATTTATTTAAAGTTAATATTTCATTAAAGCTGGAGGAGTAAAGTCTTTTAATGATGGATAGAGGTGAGGTTTTGAAGAGTACATTACATTTTTCTGAGTTATATTCACTTTTTTATAAAAGGCTTTTTCTAATAGGCTATTCAATCACAAGAGACAAGTTCTTGGCCGAGGATGTGGTTCAAGAGACTTTTATAAAAGTGTTTAATAAAGCAGATACACTTGAAGAAGAAGGGAAAATCGGAGCCTGGTTGTCGGTTATTGCCACTAGGACTGCGATAGATATTGCTAGGAGAGAAAAGAAAAACAAAGCCATCTTGATGGAGCGGGAGATGCTTGAATTCCTCGGGAAAGAGACGAAGGAAACAATAGAGCATGCAGTAGAGGCAGGATTCCTGCTCGAAGAAATCAAGAATGGAATTCGGAAACTGTCCCTTGAACAGCAGGAACTGCTAATACTTCGTTTATTAAAGGGGTTAAAGGAAGAGGAAATAGCCCATGTTCTGCATCTTAAACCTGCTACTGTAAAAACAAAGATCTACCGGGCGAAGAAAAGACTTAGATTTCTTGTTTTGGAAGCTAGAAGTGCATAATGGATTCAAAGGATCATAGAGAATAGGGGCAAAGTAAAAGGCTGGTATGAATGACCGGCCTTTTTAATATATGTAAATAAAGGATGCTTCGGGTCAATAACCTTGTTTTTTGGGGAGAAATTTAATAAGATTTAAAGTAACGTACACACAGTGCTTAAGAAAAACGAATTTATTGAAACCTTTTGGGTGGTTAAACGTATAGGGTATGGTAAAAAAATTTCTACAGACGGGAAGATATATGGATGGGCTCTTACATTTTACAAGTTGGACAATTTGCATTTGATCTTTATTATTGGTTAATTATAATCTCCATTTTCGGATCTTGGTTTCCTCAATTTAGCACGTCAAAAGTGGGCATGCTGATTGGAAGATTGGTGGAACCTTACTTATCGATCTTCAGAAAATTTATTCCTCCGCTTGGTATGATCGACCTATCACCTATCGTCGCGTTGATTGCCTACCGCTATTTAGGAAGCTTTGCTTTAATGGGACTGGGTGAATTATTAGGGATGATTGGAGCACTATAATTTCGGCCAGGTGTCGCAATGAAAAGCATAAAATAACTTCAACAAAAGACGGATCTTTCACCATGAGATTCGTCTTTTATATTTTTAAATGAATTTTTGCAGGATAAGAAGGGTTAATAGAGAAGTGTATAAAGAGAAGGTATCTCGCAATACCAACTTACTAGAGATTACATATACGGATAGGCTTATTTCACATAATAAAATAAACGCTGAAAAGGAAAGGGGAGCAATTCAATGTTATCTTTTGAGGAAAAGAAAGCTATTTTTCAGTCATTCAAGTTAAAGGAAAAGGAAATTAGTAATGGCAGAGTTAGTTTTGTCTATCCAGAAAGTAAGCAGCGAGGACAAGTGCTTGCAACCCAATTACATCCGAGCGGCAATGGGTATGTGGTCGGCAAATATATGTCAGAGGAAACGATTAAAAAAAATGGTTACTTGGTCGATCCCCGAGGCTGGATTTCAATTCGTGATTTCTCTAAAGAGGAAATGAAAACGGTCATTCGTGAAGCTGCCATGTCTATGTCAGGAGTTGAGATTGAACCAGAAACAAAATCTAAACCCGAACTCGAACTCAAACCCGAAGCTGAAGCTGAACGCAAAGCTAAACCCGAAGCCCAATTCGAACCTGAAACCAAAGTCGAACCCGAACACCTAGCCAATTCCGAACCCCCTATGGTGAGGGACATTCCTGAAAAAGCAGAAAAAGCAGCCCCAAATGAAACGTTTAAAGCTTCATCAGCGTCTGAAAAGATAGGATTGAATTGCCTGAATAATTGGATGGAGCTGACGAAAGCTGTCACTGAATTAAACTATTTGGTATGGAGAGGTTTTTTTAAAAGACTATCAAGATAATTTGAGATATTAGCACTATTAAAGAAGGCTACAATCAAAGGGATTGCGGCCTTATGTATTTTATAAAATTACAGGCTTAAAAATAAGGGGATCACAAAAATGCTGGAAGCAAGGATTAAGCTAGAAAATTTACTCGAACTAAATGTTAGATATTCTGAGGCTAACGATAAACCAACATTGTTATTTCTTCATTTTAGCGGAGGAACTTCACGAATGTGGGACGGAGTCATCCCGTTACTGAAGGATGAGTATCGGATCATAGCCCCTGACCTGCGAGGCCATGGAAAATCTGATCGACCAATAACGGGGTACCATATTGACCAGTTTGCACATGATTTGTATCTATTGTTACAAGAACTTGGAATTCGTACCTGTCATGTGATTGGAAGTTCCATGGGGGCAGAAATTGGATTAAGCTTGGCTGTATCACATCCGGACTTAGTATTATCCTTGGTGTGTGAAGGTGCCATCTATAATGAATTTGGGGAGTTTGGAATTTTTAATGGCAGTGATGAGGAAATGACTGCTGAAAAAAATAGTCTATTAACTCAATTAGAGTCAAGGAAACTTCCGGTCTATCAGTCGAAAACTGATTTCATTGAGGAGGCAAAAGCTCCATTAGTGGAACAGGGGATATGGAATGACCATTTTTTATCCTTCTTTGAAAGTTGTATGGAGGATTTAGCGGATGGCTGTTTTGTTCATTTCTATAAAAATCATGTCAGGACGGAGTATATCCAAAAATACTGGGACTTAAAGTTTGAGGAGTATTATAAGCGTGTTACCTGTCCAATTTTGTTTCTTCCAAGCCAAGAGGAGTGGAGCGATCCAAAAATAAGGCACAGCCTTTATTACTTTGCCAGTTTAGTAGACGACAATGAAATCTATACAATTGCCGATTCAATCCATGCATACGTCTGGATGCAGCTACCCGATAAAGTCATTGAGGTTGTAAAATCCTTCATTAACAAGGTGAAAATAGGAGAAGAACAAGTATAAGATATCTGGATTTGCGGCTATCTTGAATACTAATAAGAAATAAGGATGGTAAAGATACTTGGAAAAAATAGCAGTGATCTCGGACATACATGGAAATATTCCGGCATTACAATCGGTGCTTAAAGACATACAGGCACGAGGAATTGAGCAGATTATTTGTTTGGGCGACCTAGTTGGAAAGGGCCCTGAGTCCAGCAGGGCAGTTGAAATAATTAGGGAAACCTGTAGAACGGTTGTGAAAGGCAATTGGGATGACTTTATTACCAATCCAACTGATTCTGAAACGTTAAACTGGCATCAAAACCAGCTGACTTCAACACAGCAGGATTATCTAAAAAATCTCCCATTCTCTACAGAATTTATCATGAGTGGAAGACTAATTAGAATGTTTCATGCCTCGCCAAGAAGTCTATATGAACGAGTACAGCCATGGGATTCAATGGAAAAGCGCATGAGTCTATTTGAAAATACCATTCAAACAGAAAATATAGTGGGCAATCGAGAGCCTGATGTGGTGTGTTATGGAGATATTCATAATGCCTATATTCAAAATTTTAATGGCCGGACACTTTGTAATGTAGGGAGTGTAGGAAATCCGCTTGAAATCACCCAAGCCTCCTATAGCATTATGGAAGGGGAATATGGTCGTGAGGAACCGAGCAGTTTTTCTATCCAGCAAATCCGTGTACCCTATGATATTGAACAATCAATCAGAGTGGCAAAAGAAATGGAGATGCCAGAGATTGAGCCATATATCCTAGAACTGACGACTGCACAATATCGTGGTTTAAAGAAATAGAAACATGTTTGGGGGAGTAAGAAGTGGGACGTTATGTTAGTATCTTTTTCCTAACAATCTTTGTTGCAGTAGTGTTATTTTTTACAATACCTGCACTTTTTTCAGAAGGGTCTAGTGATATTGATTTACTTGTCTTCATTGGCATGATCATCATCATCCTTGTATCTTTCGTGATTACGCAGCTCTTTTACATAAGTGATTTACTAAAAAGAAGGAAATAAACTGGAGGGATTTCAGTCATGTACGAATTAAAAACTAAGGAAACGGATAATAGTGTTATAGAATTTATTGAAGCAGTAGATAGTCCGAAAAAACGGGAAGATGCCTACAAACTGCTAGATGTTTTTACAGAAACATCTGGTTATCCGGCAAAAATGTGGGGGCCGAGTATTATCGGATTTGGCTCCTATCATTACAAATATGCATCCGGACATGAAGGCGATGCACCACTAGTAGGCTTTTCGCCAAGGAAGGCGAAAATCAGCCTGTATTTTGCAACGGGTGATACTGCGCGCGAAGAGCTTCTAAAGAAATTCGGCAAGCATACATCAGGTAAAGCCTGTGTCTACGTGAATAAAGTTGCTGACATTGATACGGATGTGTTAAAAGAGTTAATTACACAATCGATTAAATTTTTGCAGCAAACCTATCCTAGCCAATAATCAAATAGTAGCAAAAAGCCAAATCGTTGATACTTGGCTTTTTGCTGCGGATGATTCATTTGTATTCAAGACCCAACAATTGTTTACCTTTTTCTTCTAACCAATACAAATGGTCAACCGTTTTTACAATCTGCTCCTTCAAGATATGATCCTGATCGATTCCGTCTAAATATCTTGCTAGAAAATGAACAAAAACATCTAAACGTCTGAGCGTAATTAACCGTGGCAGTGCATCCATTTCCTCAGGTGTTAGGGTGATAACAGAGGAGAATGCAGATAAGTATATTTGTATCTTTTCACGGAGCTTCGAAAGATCGTGTTCCTTCACGGCTATTTCGGCCATACAAACGGCTGCTTCCATTACACGTAAGTCCCGCGTGGCAAATTCAAAATCTAAGATGGCATTAATTCTTTGATCATTCCCTATCAATACATTGGACTCGTTCAAATCACCGTGAATGAGTTGGTGAGGGAGTTTTTTTAATTGCGGGACATAGTCTATAAAATGGACAATTTGTTCTGAGATTTTGTTAAGTTCGCTCCTATATCCGTTGAACGCTTCAGGAGGGTCGGTGCACCACTTCACGACCTGCTCAATTGGGCAATTGGGATATGCGGTTTCAATTTCATAATAAGGCCGGTAAACAATGGGCTGTTGAAGTTTTATTTTTTCCATAGCCTGTAACAAGAGCGCAGAGCTTGAACCAAAAGAAGATATGACGTCGCTACTCTCGAATTGAGGGTTTTCCCCTTCAATGTATTGATAAAGACAAGCAATTCTATTCGAGCCGTCTTGCAAACGAATCAGTGTTTTCCCGTTGGCTGTAGGAACCGGAACAGGGACTTGAAAGGGCAGTTTAATATCTTCTGATAGTCTTAACAAAACTTCGTGTTCTAGCTCAACCTTTGATTCATCTTTATGTGTTTCATAAACTCTGAGTATATATTTTTTATCCTCGACGCTTACATACCTTGTTGTATTGTTGTAGCCGCTTTTGCCAGTGCTAACAACCCAAGGAGATTTATTTTGAAAAAATTGAACCAGGATCTCATCAATTGTCTCTAAAGTTATTTTCATACCATGATCCTTTCCCGTTATTAAAAAGTTAGGATTAGTATAGCATGGAATATCCTTTTGATAAAAAGGGGGAATACGTATTGGAAAAGGTTATATTCAAGGCAGTCCATTTAGATGAACGACATCTTTTTTTGGATTACCTGCTGGCAGCGGATGAAGACGAGGAGATGGTTAAGGAATATATGAACGAAGGGGAAATGTACTCCATTAACATCGATGGGAAAATCGCAGGAGCTGTATTATTTACCTTTCATTCTGAAGAAATAGTGGAGCTAAAAAATATTGCCATAGCCAAACAATATCAGGGGATAGGCTTAGGTAAGTCGACAGTTTTGAGAACTTTTGAATTATATCGATTAAGAGGATTCAAAAAAATGATCGTTGGTACGGCTAATTCCAGCATTGGGAACTTGGCCTTTTACCAGAAAGCTGGCTTTCGCATGGAGGGGATTAAAAAGGATTTCTTCTTAAAGTATCCTGAACCGATCTATGAAAATGGAATACGGGCAATAGATATGGTGATGTTTGAGAAGAATTTATGTTAGCCTGTTTTCAAATGATTCATTGAAAGTATATGAGTGAATTTTGAGGAGGTTTTTTCGATGGAGGTAATTGAAAAGGCACTTGAGGTAGCTAGTAAGGGACATCTTGGACAGGTTAGAAAAAATACAGATATTCCATACTCTACTCACCCGGTTGCAGTTGGAATGATTTTAATGAGGGCAGGGTACCGTGACGAGTTAGTTGCTGCGGGGATTTTGCATGATACGGTTGAAGATACATTGCTTACATTAGAGGATATTAAAAGAGAGTTCGGTCCAAAGATTGCTGAGATTGTTGCTGGATGTTCAGAGCCGGATAAGAGTCTTTCGTGGCAGGAACGGAAAGACCATACAATTGAGTTTCTAAAAACAGCATCAGAGGAAATCAGAATTGTCGCTTGTGCGGATAAACTCCATAATATTAAAAGTATTTTCAAGGATTACGAGCAATTAGGCGATTCTGTTTGGTCCAGATTTAATGCAGGGAAGGACCGACAAAAATGGTACTATACAACTATTGTTGATAGCCTGGGTTATCAATCAAGTTTCCCATTGCTAGAAGAATTAAAAACAGAGGTGGAGAGGTTATTCACATAATTACGTTAATGTTAGAAGTGAGGGGACGTTAATGGAAATTAGATTGCTAGTCGCTGCAGATGCACAGCAATACTGGCTTTTGAGATTAGAAGCTTTAAAGGAAAATCCTGAGGCTTTTTCAACCAGCTATGAAGAAGCGGTGATGAGGGAAAATCCTATAGAACAAGCATCCAGAGATTTCACAACAGAGGGAACTTACACCTTTGGGGCATTTGAGGACAAAGAGCTTATTGGCATGGTTACACTGATGCTTGAGAAAAAGGCGAAACTAAAGCATCGAGCCAATATTTTTGCCATGTATGTAACACCGAAGAAACAAGGTTTAGGTGTAGGAAAAGCATTGCTTACATCTGCCATACAAAAAGCAAAAATGATTGATAGGATTGAAAAAATAAATTTAACCGTGGTAGCCTCTAATGAGAAAGCAAAGAAGTTGTATACTAATCTGGGTTTCACCGTGTTTGGATTTGAAAAGAAAGCGCTCGTCGTAAATGGTATCTATTATGATGAGGAGCATATGGATTTGCATCTTAAATAAAGATGCCGGTACTTCTGGGCTGGGGAGTACCGGCATTTTTTTTGGTTGGAGATAGCTTGTGGTTTTGACAAACTCGCACTTGAATTGGTTAGGTTGTCTCAAGCTGGCGGAGGTTCGGACAAACTCCCCTGTGAATTCGGTAGTTTGTCTCAAGAAAGCGAATCTAGGGACAAACTCACTAATGAAGTCAGTTAGTTTGTCTCAAGCTGGCGAATCTAGAGACAAACTCCCCTGTGAATTCGGTAGTTTGTCTCAAGAAAGCGGATCTAGAGACAAACTCCCCCAAGAATTCCTTCATCTTGTCCTAAGGCATCTTAACCCAGAATCTATCAGACACTGCTATCCTCAAGAACTACAACATTACGAGGTCTTGACGCTTTATACCACTGCAAGCATAGAACCCAAATGAGAATAAGGTCGATGAAATCACCGCCATAATACATTAACATTCCGCCTGTCTCTGCTTGTCCTTGTGGGATTCCTGCAGGAGGTTGAGCATAGATATACTTTGATAGGATAGCGTGGCTGGCAAGGGATAGCACCAAGACGGTCGCTCGGAAGGCATGGCTGATCCGATGTGCTATAGGATCAATATAAATCATCGAAATAGTGAAGAGATAACCTGCTAAAAAGACATGTATGTGCACGATGACATGAATAAACATATTCTGCTGCATTTCAGAATAAAGGTCTGTGGTATAGAGGACCCATAATCCACCAAAGTTAAAAATCGAAGCAACAATCGGATTACTTAGAAAGCGAACAAATTTACTCTTTAGAAAAGAAGATATACGCCGGCCTATAGGAATATTTACAAATCGCAGTAACAGAGTCATCGGTGCACTTAAGGCAATCAAAAGTGGACCAAGCATGCCAAGAAGCAGATGTCCTGCCATATGCCAAGTAAAATCATGGTGGGAACGGTATGCAATGGGTCCAATAACTGAAGCGGCAGCACAAAGAATCCCCATTACCCAAAAAGCATACCGGTGCTTTGGCCAGGGTTTATAACGCTGGCTGGAACTGAAACCCGCTAGCAGATATGAGACCATCAGCACCATGAAAAAAGCAGCTAAACCTATTTCAGATAAGTACCCACTACTATGTTGAAGATGGCTATGACTCAATTGGCAGGGCCTCCTTCATAGCGAGCCTTCTGTTGTGAACGAAGCAGCAGGTATGCCCCGCTTAAAATCATTACTGCTGCAATGATATTCCAGGTTAAATCATATGGGAATATATCAACGTTATATCGAATCTGGTGAATCCGCATGATTTTATGCTGGAGCGTGCCATCATAAAATTGAAACCCGCCAGCTCCTAATAATAATCCAGCCGCCCATACTTTTATGACTAAGGCATTTCTGCGGCGAAGGTCAGAAAAAAGAAAACCCGCCCAGATGGTCGCAAACCAACTAAAAGCGTGAAACAACCCATCGGATACTAGGCCGACACTCGTTGTAGATTTATCATAAAAATGATGCCAATGTAAAAGTTGATGAAAGACAGTCTCATCAATAAAGGCTGCAAGGCCAATTCCAAATAGAACTCCTGATAGTAAATTACGTTTAGAGTAGGTAGTACGAGTTTTATATTTCGGCGTAGTAGTCATAGGCAAATATTCTCCTTCAAGTTATTTCTAATCTTCCACTTTAGTCTATCCCGCATTAACGGGAAGCAAGCTCCCCTTGATGAAAGTTCCACTATATCCATCTTACATACTCACAAACCGACACCCACTTCATTTATAGGTAATTAATCATAGTGAATAGTAACCAGAAGATTTGCAGAATATAAGGTATCAATTGGAAGGGAAGAGGCATATGGAAAAACATAATATACGTCTAACTGCCCCTGAGATGTCCAGTCTTTGGACACAATATATGTTTGATACCATGTCCATTTGTTTCTTAAAATATGCACTTGAACATATTGAAGATACAGACACTCTGGAAATATATAAAACAGCACTGCAATTATCTGAACATCATGTCCAGCAGATTGAGCTCTTTTTTAAAGGCGAAAACTATCCAATCCCGATTGGTTTTACAGAAAAAGATGTCGACGTAAAGGCCCCTCGCCTATTTCAGGATCCTTTTTATTTATATTATCTTTATATTATGTCCCTCCAAGGGTTAACAGGCTATGCGCTGTCAGTTAGTACCTCTATTAGAGCTGATCTTCGAAAATACTACATAACCTGTAATACTGAAACAATGATGCTGTTTGAAAAAGTCTTAGATACCATGCTTGCCAAAGGTTTATTTATGCGTCCCCCTGTCCTTACCCCATCGGAATCAGCCGATTTTGTGAAACATCAAAGCTTCTTAACAGGCTGGTTTGGAGAAAGGCGTCCCTTGACTAGCATGGAAATAGGAGATATTACTTTTAATATGAATAAAATGCATCTCCATATCGCCTTAAAGGTTGCCTTTTGTCAGATTGCGAAATCGGATAAGGTTCGGAAGTACATTAGTAGGGGTGTTGATATATCGAATAAACATATAACAGAGTTTGAAACAATTTTTCGTGAAGAAAAATTAAATTCTCCTAACTCATGGCAATCGTATATAACAGACTCTACGGTTTCACCATTTTCAGATAAGTTTTTAATGTATCAGGTACAGTTATCGACACAAATCGCTGTTGCCTTCTATGGAGCTGCTTTAAGTGTTACCTCTAGAAGGGATCTTGCTTTAAAATACGTCATGCTAACAGAGGAAATTGCAAAATATGCGGAAGATGGAGCAAACCTCATGATTGAGAACCAATGGTTAGAAGAACCGCCTAAAGCAAGTGACCGAAGATCTCTATTAAAAGGAAAAAAAACAAAGTAAAGTGCACAGGGTCGGTTCTCCCTGCTTCCATAAGGAAGCAGGAGAACCGTCCCTGTGCACTTCTAGTTTTTGTATTATCTTTTTTCAGGTATTGTTTTTATCTTATAAATAAAATAGTAATATTTATAGATTACAATGGCGATGAGAGTGACTCTAAGAAAAAGGCTGTTCATTAGGAAGAATGGAATGGCAATCATAATATCAGCAAATAAAAGTATTGTAAGCTTTTGTTTTAAGGTCATGGATCGTTCACGAACAAAGCTCGCAAGGTGTTGTTTGTAAAGATTGGTTCCTTTAAACCAAAGCTCAAATTTTTTCGACCCTTTAACAAAAAAATAGGATGCCAGCAACAAAAGGGGAGTTGTTGGTAAAACAGGCAGAATAAGACCCAGAATCCCGAAACCAAGGGCAATAAATCCCAAAACAATATAAATGACTTTTACAAATCTCTTAATGACCACTGCCCCCTTTCTATTTAAATCTTTATCATCCTGGTAGAGAAGCACCTGGAGCGCAAATCAAACACATCCTGATTAAAAAATGAAGTATGCGTTCTATTCTAATTATATGATAATATGAAAGATGTCATAATGAAAAATTCGACAAATTATCAATACATATGACAATTTCCTGGGACATATTACAAGATTCCCTGATATATTCTTGCTATTTAACTTTCAGTTTTAATAGTTTATGGAGGCAATTCTATGATAACTTTTTATAAAGTCTTGGTATTTCTACATATTTTCTCTGCCATCATTGGTATGGGACCGGGCTTTATTCTGACAACTGTCGTCAAATCTGGGAAGACAATGACCGAATTGAGACATTCCTATGCGATTAGGCATAAGCTGCATATATTTGTTATGATTGGGGGAACCTTGCTGCTGATTACTGGAGTAGCCATGGGAACTTTGAATCCAATATTATTCCAGATGGGATGGTATGTTACCAGTCTTTTATTATTTCTCGCAGCTCTAGCAATTGGCCCACTAGTGCTTTCACCGAGGTCAAAGCCCATTAAAGCTTTACTAGAGAAACATACAGGGGAAGAGATCCCTGAAAAATACTACGAGCTATCAAAAGTACTTTTTCGCTATGAATATTTAGAAAACATCATTTTCATTATCATTATTACATTGATGATCCTTAAGCCTTTTTAATAAAAAGGGTATGGCTATTTAACCAGCCATACCCCTTTTATTTTAACTAAAACAAATCTGAATATAAGTAAGAGATTACATTTGGAATTCTTGTTTTAAATGATACATAGTTATGCTCGCCGTTTTCAATCGTTTCGAATTTCGTGTCAGGTATCTTTTTATCTAACATTTCATATACTCCTGAAATCATCGTAGCAAATCGATTTTGTAATTTATCATCTTCCTTTAATTCCTTTGTACCAAAGTCCATGTAAAACTTCTCCACCCCGGTAAGGTCAGACTGAGCGATAAACTTTTCAATATTCTCTTGATTTCGGTAATAACCAGGCGATAGGGCAGCTATTTTTTTAAAAACATGCGGATAACGGCATGCTGCATATGTAGAGATTAAGGCACCTAGTGAAATTCCTGCCATTGAAGTATCGTTCTCAATGGTCCGATATTTACGATCAATAAATGGTTTAAGCTCACTTATAATAAAGTCCAAATATTCTTCGCCCTTGCCTCCAGAGGCGCTGGCATATCCTAATATTTCTTTTGCCGTTTCACCGTGTAGCCAAGGGCAGTATTCATTAATACGCTCTTCGCCTTCCACATTTAAGTCAATGGCAACAACAATAATCTCTAGCGACTTCTCATCTAGGTAGTCTTTTAAACCTAAGGAAACCCCTTTTATTGCACCTTCATCCTCAAACACATTTTGCCCGTCATGCATATATAAAACGGGATACCGCTTAGCACCTTCCTGGTAGCTTTTCGGAAGATAAACTCGAATCATTCTTTCCTGCTGGAATGAACACATATATACAGAGAAACTTTCTAACAACTTGTCCACCCTCCATTCGTATCTATTAGTAATTTAACATAATATTAAATATATTCCTAATTTAATAGGAAATGTCGAAAAATGTAATGAATTAGACATTGCTATAGTACTTCTCGTAGATTTACAATTAAATTACAAAGAACTCTTGTTTTGAATCTGAATAATCGAAACAGAATATATTTAGAGAATTCGAGATTGGGTGCAGGTAAGAAGAAGCCAATTTGAGTAACTGGGGAGTGAGTATATGAAGGTCAAATTTGAAACACTCGCAGAATTAAAGCGGGGTATTTACCTATGGGTCATTCCTTGCATTGTCATCTCCCTTATTACCAATACGATTCTTCAATATGAAATCTCCAGTGCATTCAATATTGGAATAAATAATACCCTTGCGGTTTGGTTCACTGTCAGTTGGTTTTTATTAATAAAGAATAAGTATGTTCCTTTTACGGAATATTCTAATTTGGTTTTAGTCAGTTTTTATCACGTTACCACCTTCTATGATGCATTGAAAAATTATATAGCTATTAGTGGCGGATCTCTAGGTGATTTTATCGTTTGGATGCCGATATATCTTTTATTCATCTTTTTAACATTGGGTACGAAGAAAGGATTCTACTTCTCGATCGCTATATTTGGTATTACCCTTGTAAACGGTTTGTTCTATATTAATGGACTAGGTAGTGAATCAATTGATTCGCTAGGACAATTCTATTTTGCTAATCTAGTGTATATTATCGTACTCTATTATGCTCAAAATGTATTTAGAACCTATGCCGATTTGGAAATGTTTAAAAAACATGCCTATATTGATTCATTAACGAATATTGCTAACCGACTCAAGATCGATGAGATGATGGAAAAAAAACTAGAGGAAGCAATAAGGTCAAAAGAGGATTTCTCAGTCATCTTTTTTGATATTGATCACTTTAAACAGGTGAATGACTATTATGGTCATAAAATTGGTGATGCAGTATTAGTTGAACTGGCTAGTCTAATCCAACGTCATCTTTCCAACCAAGAATTCTTTGGCCGATGGGGTGGTGAGGAGTTTGTCATCATTTCCAATCAATCTGGTAAAGACACTGTTAAACTGGCGGAGAAGCTTAGGGAAATTGTTGCTGCTCATGAATTTAAGGGTGCTGGTAAGTTGACAGCAAGTTTTGGGGTAACGAATTATCATCACAATGATAGTATTGATTCTTTGTTAAACCGTGTAGATAAAGGATTATACAAATCAAAGGATTATGGTCGGAACTGCGTTAGCTTTGTTAGCTAATCAAAAGTCGGGTGCACCCATTAAAGTGCACCCGATTTTTTTATTCCCGTACAGCTTCAAACAAAACGGCTAAGCCAATGCCGCCGCCGCTTCCAATTGCTGCTAAGGCATATTTAACCTTTTTCCTACGCTGAACTTCGTGTAAAATCCTTGTGACTAGGATAGCACCTGATGCTCCGTATGGATGGCCAAGTGTTAAGGCACCGCCAATGCTATTTAATATTTTACGAGGAATGGTAAGTTCTTGAGCACAGGCAACGACTTTTGAGGCGAAGGCTTCATTAATCTCAATCATCTCAATAGCCTCGATGGAAAGATGATTTCGATTAAGCAACGTCTTAATCGCTGGTATAGGTGCGGCTCCAGGATATTGCGGGTGTACGGCTGCTACCTCGCTGTCAACAAAACGAAGGACAGGTGTATAACCTAATTTCAAGGCTGTATCCTCTTCCATTATTAGAGCGGCAGCTGCACCATCATGAATTCCGCAGCTATTGGCCGCTGTAATCGAACTATTTTCACTTGTAAGGATAGGTTTTGCACGTTTTAATAGGGCCTTCATATTTCTCCTTTTAGAAAATTCTTCATCTGTATGCCATTTGCCAAGCGCAAGAATTTCTTCCGCATACAGGCCATTTTCAAATGCATCCCAGCTCCGTTCATAACTCATTAATGCATACTCATCCTGCTGGTCTTTGGTAATTCTATACTTTTGGGCCACAAATTCCGCAGCTTCAATCATATCGGGGTCGCCTAGATGTTCTGGTGAAAAACGAGCACGCTTTGTGTAAGGGGATGTACTAGTGCTTTCAACACCTCCTGCGATATAGCAATGTCCTGCACCTCCCTGGATTAAATAGCAGGCTATGCGGATGGCTTCGAGTCCTGCACTGCATTGCCGATCCAGCGTTAGTCCTGGTATGGTCAGCGGCAGACCTGCTTCTAATACAGATAACCGTCCGATATTTCCTCCTGGTCCAGTCACGTTTCCTATGATCACATCGTTGACTTTTTCCTCAATCCCGCTTGCTAGATGTCGAAGGAGAGGCGCAGTCAATTCATGGACCTGAAGCGATTGGAAGGTTCCATTCTTTTTTCCTATGGGTGTCCTTTTTGCCTGGACAATGACGGCTCTATTAATGACCTTTCACCTTGCTTTCTAGTAAACTTTTCAATTGTGCCCGTGCGATCTTTCCACTAGTGGTATGTGGCATTTCATCAATAAATGCCCATTTGCGTGGCACTTTATAGGAAGATAACCGGCTTTTGCATAATCTTTGAAGTTCTAATTTCTCAGGTTTTCCTTTGATGACGGCGCAAACCAATTCTCCCCAGTGCGGGTCCTGAATTCCAACAACCGCTACTTCCTCCACTTCTGGATGCTCAGCTATAACCTTTTCAACTTCTTCTGGAAAAATATTAATGCCCCCATATAGAATCATATTTTTCTCTCTTCCAGAAATATAGAGGAAACCATCTTCATCAAGATATCCGATATCGTCTACGGTCATCCAGTCATTTTCATCCATTACTGTCTTTGACTCGAGGTAGCCACTAAAAATCATGTTACTCCTAACAAATATTTTTCCTGGTTCGTAAGGTAAAGCGTGTTGAGCGTTTCCCTTACGGATTTGAATTTCTACATTGTGACATGGTTTTCCAACGGATTGCGGCTTAAGTCGGCCTTCCTCATCACGTAAGACGGAAACAAAGCTCAGTTCACTTGCTCCGTAGAATTCATACATGTTCAAATGGGGGAACAGGGAATGGATTTGCTTCTTGGAGTGCTCTTCCCATTTTGCCCCTGAAGAGAGAATCTTTATTGGTTTTTCTATCCTCCGGTTCTCTTTTGCCAAAGTGGAAATCATGGTTGGAACAAGATACATAACCGTAATCGGCTCAGCTGTTAGAAAATCTAATACTAGGCTTGGAGAAAACTTTTCAAGCAAAGTAATCGTTCCACCTACGTATAAAGTACTCATCACTCCATAGAGAAAGTGTGAATGAATAAGTGCACCGGGAATTAGGACTTGGTCGTTATCGCTGATATGGAAATCGTACCGGGTACAATCAAAGCTTGATAACCATGAGTCATGTGAGCGAATAAATGCCTTTGGCTCACCTGTGGTCCCAGAAGTAAAGCCCATGTAAAAGGGAATCTTACCATCTATCTCAAATGTTCGATCGACAGTATTTTTCTCAATCTCATTACCGCATTCTTCCCATATGATGATCCGTGAATGAAGGTGCTTAACAATTGGGAATAGTGCCCTAGAGGTAATAAAGATGGAGGGGGATGAAAGCAAAATCCGTTTTTGCAGTTCAGTTTCTGTCCACTTACTATCAAAGAGAACAGTTGTCCAGCCAGCAGCAGAGGCACCTGTGAACATTTGGAGAAAAGGGATGCCGTTAGGAAGCAACACTCCAACTATTTTTGTATCCGTTAGTTCAAGGGAATCGAGCCAATTGGCGGTTCTAGCAACTCTGGCCTGCCAATCCTTATAGGTGATTTTCTCATGAAGTGTCTGTACGGCAATCTTATCGGGGGGATGGTGTACATAAGTATCCGTTATAGCAGCCAAGCGAACATCTCCTTTTTAAAAAAAGAGACACTTAAAGTGTCTCCGCATTTTTGTACAAGTTTCGTTTAATAACAGGTGATTTTAACAGCCTAAAAACAAGGATGGAAGCAATCGTTGCTTTCAATACATCTCCAGGGATATAAACAAGGCTTACTTTAATTGCCTCTAATAGTTTAATATCCATGATAAAGGCCTGTACGGGAATCCCAATCAGGTAAATCAGGAAAATTCCTACTGTCAGGTTTACTAGTAATATATTTCTTAGACGTAGTGTTTGAAAACGATGAACGAGATAACCAATCACAAAAGCTACAATTGGGTAGGAAAATAAATAGCCAGCACTAGGTCCGACAAACACACCAATTCCACCCCGGCCACCAGATAATAGTGGTGCGCCAGCGGCAACAACTAACAAGAAAATGGTCATGCTCCATGCTCCTAGTCTAGCACCTAAAACACCTCCTGCCAACAGGACTCCCAATGTTTGCAAGGTAATCGGTACTGGTGTAAACGAGAGCATAATCGGTGGAACAAAACCCAATACTCCCATAAAAGCAGCTAATAACCCTACATATGTAATATCTAATACTTTCATTCTCCAACCCCCAATATTTGGTCTATATATTTCTTAATTTACATTTTATTATTGGGTTATATTTATGTCAACTAATTTTATCGAAAGGTTAACATATGTAAAAAAACACGGAACATAATCCGTGTTTTTAATCAATTGCTAGTGGGAGTGTAATTTCTACTAGCGTTCCTTGATCAGGCGTACTTTCAATCATGATGTGACCGTTATAAGTTTCGATGATCCGTTTGCATACGGTTAAGCCAAGGCCTGAACCATCTTTTTTTAATGTGTAAAATGGTTTAAAAGCTTGTTTAAGCTGTTCCTTTTGCATTCCAATCCCGTTATCGATAACACGTATTACACAAGTGTTGGCTAGTTTTTCGGTGCTAATGGATAATTTTCCACCATAGGGCATTGCCTGTAATGAATTCTTCGCCAGATTTAAAATTACTTGCTTCACATGATCCTTTACACAGGAAATGGCGAGCTGTTTATCTGTGTAATGAATGGAAAGCTGGACATTTACAAAGTTTGCTTCTGAATGAATAATGGGCTCAATCTCTTTAATAATTTCATTCGCATCACAGGTTTTTAAGGCATAGGCAGTAGGCTTTCCTAGGACTAACAGTTCACTTACAATTACATTGATTCGGTCCACTTCCTGCTGGATTACCTCAAAATACGTTTGTGATTTTTTGTCACGATGCTCCTCGCTTAAGAGCTTCACTAACCCCTTAATCCCGGTTAATGGGTTCCTAATTTCATGTGCTGTACTAGCGGCTAAGTTACCAATTAGTTCAAGCTTATGTAGTTCTGTTTGCTCCCTTTCTTTTTTTACCTTTTTTCGAAAAAGTAAGTATTGAGCCAATAAGAATAATATATTAGTAAGGGTCAAAAAGATTATCATGTATTTAATAAAGGTTCGATGAAATATGGTCTGGCTTTCTGAATTTATTATGGCAGTTACTTCCCATGGAACTTGAGAGATATCAAAACTATATTGGACCGTACGGTTTTCAGTATTTATTTTTCCAGCATCAATTAAGGTCTGCCCTGATGGATCGGTTACCTTTATATTTTCTTCTTTCGTTAATTGACGCATCGCAGCTTCAATTTTATCGATCCTTAAACTGGCAAGAAGAACTCCTTGGACTTTTCCGTTATCAAGGATAGGAGTAGCAATTGTAATAATAAACCTGCCAGTTACCCTGCCAATATGTGCTTCGGAAATACGGGTGCTTCCTTTCGCGAGTACTTCCTGAAAGTATACCCTGTCAGATACATTGACCTTACTAGTAGTTGGATTTGTACTAATGAGTAAGTCTCCACTAGGCGTTGCCCAATATAAGCCTGAGAAGCGAGAATCTCTTGCTTGTGTTTCTTTTAAAATTTGTTCGATATTTAAGAGATTACTGTGCTGAATCTTTAAGGCAGTCGCAAGCATTTCTAAGCGGCCGATCGTTTCACCTAGGAAATTTTCAATATTCATTGCGTGATAATTGGCATATTCTTGCGCTTTAATCTTGTACTGGTGCTCACTTTCCTCCACTTCGTTTCGAGCAAGGCTATAACTAATTGCTAATGTTGGAATAATCGTTATAAGGATATATAGTAAGATCTTTATAAAGCTGGATTTTAGTTTGTGAAAAAAAGACAAAAAGACCCTTCTCCTTTAATCGTCAATTAGTTTCATTCTACTATTTTTTCCAAGAGGAATATAGTGAAAACGCATAATTATCATTAAAAGGACCTTGGGTCAAAAAAAGTTGTATAAGTGTCTGGGAGCTCAATAAAAAGCTTGGTACACGGGTACCAAGCAAAATTATGGGAGTTTTTAAGAATAAGGTTCCGAAAACCTTAACTCAATTAAGATACTCTTATCATAAGATAAACTTTTGTAGAAGTTATAGGGAAGTTGTGTGGAAATTATGAAGATGCATCTTTAAGCAAAAAAAGGGCTTGGTACACGGGTACCAAGCAAATTATGGGAAGTTTTAAGAATAAGGTTCCGAAAACCTTAACTCAATTAAGATACTCTTATCATAAG
>JBFNER010000034.1:0-48152 GCA_040797665.1 Neobacillus sp.
CGCAAGAATAAGAGCGAGTTTGTCTCTCCCGGGGAAGTCGCGGGACAAAGTCCGCTAGAACAAGAGTGAGTTTGTCTCTCTCGGGGAAGTCGCGGGACAAAGTCCGCTAGGATAGGAGTGAGTTTGTCTCTCCCGGAGAAGTCTCGGGACAAAGTCCGTAAGAATAAGAGCGAGTTTGTCTCTCCCGGGAAAGACGCGGGACAAAGTCCGCAAGAATAAGAGCGAGTTTGTCTCTCCCGGGGAAGTTGAGGGACAAAGTCCGCAAGAATAAGAGTGAGTTTGTCTCCCCCGGGGAAGTCGCGGGACAAAGTCCGCAAGAATAAGAGTGAGTTTGTCTCTCCCGGGGAAGTTGAGGGACAAAGTCCGCAAGAATAAGAGTGAGTTTGTCTCCCCCGGGGAAGTCGCGGGACAAAGTCCGCAAGAATAAGAGTGAGTTTGTCTCTCCCGGTGAAGTTGAGGGACAAAGTCCGCAAGAATAAGAGTGAGTTTGTCTCTCCCGAAGAAGACGCGGGACAAAGTCAACTAGGAAAAGCAGGAGTTTGTCTCTCCCGGGGAAGTCGCGGGACAAAGTCCGCAGGAACAAGAGTGAGTTTGTCTCTCCCGAGGAATTTGAGGGACAAAGTCCGCAAGAGTAAGAGTGAGTTTGTCTCTCCCGGGGAAGACGCGGGACAAAGTCAACTAAAAAAAGCACGAGTTTGTCTCTCCCGAAGAAGTTGAGGGACAAAGTCCGCAAGAATAAGAGTGAGTTTGTCTGCCTCGATATGAGTTGACATCTAGTCAAAGTCTCCAGAAAAAGAGTAGATTATTCTGACCGAATTTTTTCTTTAGCCAATGACCTACTTATAATGAATATCAGTCGAGTTACCACATGTGGTGTAGGTTTTCTTTAAAACCCTGCAAATTGTCTTTTTAGATATATCTGTCCCACACCACTCATAAATCCCAGGAGTAGTAACTTTCCGTTTAGGAAACAGTAGCTTGAACTCCTCCACATTCCGTAACACAGCTTGCTCAAATGTTTCACGTCCTCCGCACTTACCACATACAAGTTGCCTATTCTCCATTGAAAGAGAAAAGGTCATACAAGTCTTACACAATAGTCCTTTTTTCAACTGATCATAATCATATTCGGGCAATTGTACAAATGGGTTTTTAGTTTGGTGGAGTGAAAGAATTTGTTGGGCGAGCTTTTTATGGCCTTCATCTAACTTCGATGGAGTATTGTTTAAATCACGGATAAAACGATTTACTTGGGTTGGTAGAATGAAAGGCTGATCCATTGGTGATTGGTATAAGGTAAATTCAGGGTTAATAAAAATCACTGAGGAATCCACGAGGTAATTTTGCTTTAATTCTTGGAGAAGCTGGCGGAACAAAGTGGCACATCTTTTCAACTGGAGTACTGGATTCTTGTATTCCCTTTCGTTTTTCACTGCCTTTAGTATTTCATCATTTAAGTACCAATCCCCTTCGAAATTCTTTATATCCAAAAGCTGAATCAGCCCCTGCGAAATAATCAAAGTATCAATTTGAAAGTAGGAGTTATTTACTTTTAGCAGCAGGTCATTGATGATATATCTTTCTTCTAATAAATTTTCAGCTAATAAATCAAATTTCACCTCCCCCTCATAACCTTTTTCTAAGTTGTATAGGCGTACCTTTTCATTACTTGATAGTTCCATCCGCGCATTTAATCTGCGCATGAACAATAATTCCTCCGATTCGGTCCTGGCATTAAGTAACATAAGCGATATCCTTCCATAATCAGATATAGGGCTGACGGAATTCGTCAGCCCAAAAAGTTAAAATTCAAAGCTTTTTCTTGCTCGAGGCGGATAGATCCCGCCTGTATGATACCATTTGAAGTATAGGTCGTCCCTTTTTCTACCGATAGAACCGATCATAATCAAGCCAGGTTTCATTAGTTCTGTCGGTAATCCTTTCAGCTGATACATACGGTCCGTTCTATACTCCGTTAATTCAATTAAATCATCTAAAATTCTTGTCACGACGAAAAAACTATTCACTTGATCGGCACATTGTTCATATTCTCGTTCCTGATTTTCAATATCTTCAAAGGGATTCCAGTCGTCCTGGAAGAGTTTGGGGTAGTGGTTTAGAAAGATGGCGTGAAGGATGCTTTCACAAATGATGAGGTCGGAGGATGCAGCCTTTACAAAATCGGCAACAACAGGATACCAATTCGTACCGGCTCGTTTATCTAACCATTTAACAAACATTTTTAATTCACTTAGATAGGTTTCTGCTTCATTTTGGTTAGGGTTAATTTGTAAGCTATGTGGGATAATGGCGAAAATTAATTCTTCCCAGAAAGGGGAATGGCATGCTTTCCAAGAAGGGGGACAATTATCTTCAAGGTGAGTGGTCATATATTGTGCGATTACACGGAGAAATTCATTGCGTTTTTCATTTGTGGGATCTTCTAATTTATAGGTGATGAAGTCTTTTCCATAATACTCGAGGAGACCGCGCTGCCTCATGTCAAATTCGGAGCTGATAGCTAAATTCTTAAAAAACTCTGTCCGTTCTTTCGTGTTTGTAAACGGAACGACCCTTACACTTACCTCTGGCATGCTGCTGGCCTGACTAGCATTCCTTCTTTGGCGACTACTTCTCATAAATCAACCTGCTTTCAAATGAATTATTTGGAGGGTAATACGAGGAACAATATGTATTATACCGTTTATTATGGTTGAAAAATGGAAGGATTTATGTAAATCTTGTGAATATTAATAATAAAGGAGACACCATTCGCAGCTGGTGTCTCCTTATATAAGTTAATCCTCTTCATAAACTTCTGTTGTTGTATCCCTGCACTCCCAGCATTCAGCGCGATTTCTTTCCATGATTGACAATTCCTCTCCACAAGAAATGCAGACATCCATCAGGTAAGCCTCCTTTCTAGTGAATGTTGATATTTAATAAAATTTATTCGATGAAGTTGAAAATTATATCTATATGAGGCTTGGCATAAAAAAAATTACATTGGAAGATATAGGAATCAGCTGAATATTGTATACTTAAGAAAGAGAATTTTTGGTAAAATGGGGGAATTTAGCTGCATATGGATAAGAAATTAAGTAATATCCAGCAACGGGAAGAAGAATTTCTTATTGGCCGGGAACAGGAACTCCACCGATATACGCAGTTTCTGTCGGGTCAAGGGAGCAGTCAAAAACTAATTTGGTCAATTTTCGGGACTGGTGGGATGGGGAAAACCACGCTTCTAGATGCGTTTAGACGGCGTTCTATTAGAGAAAATGCCATTTTTGTTGTCGTGGACAGTCGAGAGTTTGTGCATACACCGGAACAAATCAACCGCTACCTTCTTCAGCTTCTAGACTACTCTAACTTTATGAATAACCCTACATCAAATGATCTTCTTGAGAGAATACGAGTTTTGGCGGATCAAAAATATCTGACTCTTGCCTTTGATAATTATGATGAGATGGGAGATTTGGATGGTTGGCTCAGGGAAAATTTATTTCAATGGCTTCCTGAAAATGTCCTTACAGTCTTAGCAGGGAGGAGAGCCCTTCAAGGTACATGGTTATTATCACCAGCTTGGAGAGAACGAGTGGAATCTATTTCACTGGCTGGACTTTCGGAATTACAGTCGAATGAGTACTTAATAAAGTGTGGAATATCTGAACCAGATACACATAAGAAAATATGGATAAAAACGAAGGGTCATCCGCTGGCATTGTCACTAGCAACTGCAGACAGCTGGTCTAATTATGACCTACTAGAGGTTGATGACGGGGAAGAATGGTTTCCGCTCTTAGTCGAGCAATGGTTACGGGAGGTCCCAGATGAAAACCTTCGAGACTGGGTTGAAATTGTCTCTGTCCTTCGGTATTTTGACCGAGAATCGATCAATTTTGTGAGCAGTGGTAAAGAGATTTCCGCTGATGAATTTTCCAAACTTTGCAGGTTCTCCTTTGTAAGAAAAACAGCCAGGGGATGGACATTACATGATCTAATGCGGGATGCCTTAAGCAAGTTAATTTTAGAGCATACACCGAGTAAATATCGAGAACTAGTTGCCAGATGTGCAGAACTATACGTGGAGCGTATTATGCAGGCGCCAAGAGATGGAAGTTCCGTTTGGGAGCTTCGAGAATGTTTTGCCTATATTGGGGATGCCTCGATTCGCTGGATTGTAGCCCCTACGGAACATGAAAGGTATGTATGGGAAGAACTAAGTGAACAGAATTTAGCAGAAGCAGAACGTTATCTGCAACATCGCTATGAATTAGCAATGTCAAATACCAGTAAGGATATACTGTTCCTTGATGTCATCAAGTCAAAGGACCTATCCTTGAAGGAACTGCTTGGTCTAAGCAGAAGAATTGTTAAGTTAATGCGCAATCAGAAAGGAGCTGTAGTGGGGATAGCGGTGATCTATCCGTTGAATGTTTCAACCATCTCTTATATGAAAAAAGATCCACTTGCATCTACATACATCAACAGCTTGTCTTCAAAGGACTATGAGGAATTGCTTGTTCCATTAACTAGTCAAGGTGGATGGTACATTAGACTTATAGATGTATCTGAACCGATGAATCCATTAATGTCGATTGAAGCTGTGGCTTTAATATTTTCGATGATGGTCTCCAATGGAGTAATTATCGCAGCTCCACCACCAGACCCAATGACCTTGGAAGCACATCATAGTCTAGGATTTCAAGAACTGCCTGGAGCGTATCATACTTACTATGACGGAGTAACATCTACCCCGACCTTTTATCTAGATACAAGAGGCGAGAAGCTGAAACAGCTCTTTGAAGACCTTTTCAAAAGAACAGGAATTCCAATAAAGGGGGCATCCGTCTCAGAAGAGGAACAGAGCCCAGCTAACAAAATCGAGGAAGTGATTAAAGACTTAACACAGCGAGAACAAGAAGCAGTCCGACTAGTAGTCAAAGGCCTATCCAATGCAGAAATCGGAAAAAAACTCTTCGTATCAGAAGTAACCATCAAAAAACACCTAAGCTCAGCCTACCAAAAACTCAGAATCCGCAACCGTTCCGACCTCCTAAGATTACTGTTATGAAGATGCACAGGGACGGTTCTCCTGCGTCATTTTCAAAATGAAAGCACAGGGACGGTTCTCACTGCTTCTTTTCTCATTGGCTGTGTTATTGTTTAGTGTTGATTTTTGCGAAATTTGCTCCCTTTCCGCAGGCTCACCCGTGAGCCTCCTCGGTCGTTCCGACCTGCGGGGTCTCACCTGGCTCGTGTTCCTGCAGGAGTCTCGCAAATTTCGTAAAAATCAAAATCAACATTCACCTTTAACACAGCCTTTCCATTAATAACCATGACCAAAATGGCACCAAATCTGGTGCCATTTTTTTGCCGTCATTTTTCTTTTCACCCAAAGGGTCATACGAATTATCCCTAAGGATAATACCCTGCAAGACGTAAAATTAATATAGTTTAGTTAAGGAGTTCAGATAGCTTAGCAAAAGGACTGAATGAAAGTTGAGGAGAGTGAAAGATGATAGCGGCAGAAAAAAACAGAACCATAGAGAACCCGCTTATCGGAGACCGGGTCACGTTTATAACGACCAAGAAGGAAAGTGGCGGGAAGTATGAATTGGTGGAAGTACATTTAAAGGGAGGCGGGGGAAATGGTCTTCATTACCATACCACTTATCGGGAAGAATTCGAGGCGGTTACAGGGCACTTATATATCGATTGTGATGACAAAACCTACATCCTAAAGCCGGGTGATAAACTAGCAGCGCATCCAAAATCCAATCACCGTTTTTATAATCCCGGAGATACCCCAATCGCATTTCGAGTCAAGATAATTCCAGCACGAAGCTTTGAACCGATGCTTAGAATAGCCTATGGACTTGCTAGAGACAAAAGAGTGAATGATCACGGCATCCCAAAAAACATCCTGGAAATGGCCGTGATGTTTCAAATCGGTGAGAGCTATTTGCCGAAGATCCCATTAAACCTGCAAAAAGGTATCTTTGGTTTCTTGTATCAATTAGCGAAATGGTTTGGTGTAGAGAAGAGACTCTACGAAAAATATGTCTGGATAACAAATGAAGGAGTGTTATAAAAGATGGCGATAAAAATGATGAAGTTTTCTCTAGTATATTTCTTTATAGGTGTACTAATGGGAATGGGGATGTCGATGGCAGATAATCATTTGTTAACTCCGGTCCATGTGCACATTAACCTATTAGGCTGGGTTTCGCTTGCGATTGGCGGACTGATGTATCACACCTTTAAAGACGCAGAAAAGTCTAAATGGGGCAAGGTTCACTACTGGACACATATGATCGGAATTCCTTTGATGATGGGCGGCATCACCCTCGCATTGCTTTTACCAGTTGAAAAGCTTGGGTTAATTTTGGCCCTGATCCCATTAGGGGGAGTATTAATTGTCGTAGGGACATTTTGCTTCTTAATCAATGGATTAAGAAATTTTCACGGGTAGTTGGAGTAAACTCTTAATAGGTTACTAATAATGAAGAACCAAGTAAATATTTGCTTGGTTCTTTTTATGAAACAATTCTCCTTAATCCAAATTCTCACCAGGTTTTTCCTGATGCTTTCCATTTTTAACCTCAGTAAATATGTCACTAGATTGAGGCATTGTGCTTTCCGCTTCGGGGGTGGATCGATATGATTCGATCAGTGTCTTTAACATTTGAATATCTTCTTTTGTAGCATATTGTTTTTCAGGTTTAAACATATACCCTAACTGGCCGTTCGTTTCAATGGTTGCCCATTGTAAATCGCTAAAGTTTTGAATGTTTTGCTGTCTCATACGTACCTCGAGCATGTCAACCGTTAAGCGTAGCTTTTTTAAATTTCTCTCATTAATTTGTCCATTTTCAACAACGAGAAGTGATTTTCCATAGATAAAATTCTCAAGAGCATCTGATCGTAACACGGTATACTCAATCAAAATTAGGGTAATGACCATTAAAAAGGTGATTACCATTGTAATCCAAATGTTCCTGTCACCAACAGGCTGAATAATTAACGATCCGACGGCAACCATCATCACAGTTTGAGCAACCGTAAGCTGTGAGATGGATTTTCTGCCAGCTAGCCGTAATATTAATACTCCGCCAATGACAATGACGACAGCTTTCCAAATGAAATTTAAATCCAACGACATACCCCTTTCATCATGTATTTATGGTTTCTTCTTTTTCTTTTTTTCAACATTTTCAATCGTTTCTGCCAGTGGAATTTGAAATAGCCTGCTCTTTGGCTCATAAATTTTCTGAGAAGGCCATAGGCCATGATGTCCTGAGAATAAATAACTAACGATACAAGCAACAAAGAAGTATTCTAGTCCTTTTCCATCAAAAAACTCCATTGCTAAAAGAAAAGCTGCGATCGGGGTATTGGCACCTCCGCAAAAAGCAGCAATTAATCCTAATGCTGCTAGAAATGACAAAGGCAAATCAATAAATGAATGTAAGGCATTCCCCAATGTCGCCCCCATGAAGAACAAAGGTATGGCTTCGCCGCCAACAAAGCCACTTCCAAGTGTTACCGCGGTAAATACTAGTTTAGCTAAGAAGGCAAAGGGAGGAACGTCTTCCTTGAAAGCTTGCTCTAACATCTCCAAGCTTCGACCGTTGTAATCCTGTGTACCTACTAATAAAGTTAATAGGATAACGACCAGTCCGCCAACAAAGGCTCTTTTCATATGGTTTTTTTTAAAAAGCTTCTCGGAAAAGTGTTGGATACCATGTCTCAACTGACAGTACAAAACACTTAACAGGCTGAAAATAATAGAAACGAAGATAACTTTTAAAAATATGCCGATCGATATTTCTGGTACAGATTGGATAATAAATTCTTCGTGTTTATGTCCCCAGGCTGCAGTCGTTGTATAATGGCCAACAAAGCTCGCCACCAGACAAGGAACAAGGGCTTCAAATTTCAGCTTTCCTAATACAGCCATTTCCATTCCAAAAACCGCACCAGTTATTGGCGCTCCAAAGGCTGCACCAAAACCAGCACTTATACCACTCATGATGAGAATTTTAGTGTCGAGTTGATGGACCTTAAAGAATTTATTGACGGCTGAAGCCACACTGCCCCCCATTTGAACAGCTGCTCCTTCTCTTCCTGTAGAACCACCAAATAAGACTGTAAGAAAAGTTCCAAAATAAACAATCAATCCCATTCTCCGTGGCACCATTTTTTCCCCATGAACGGAGTCAATCACGAGATTATTTAGTTCGGCAGAATCGTTTAAGGTGTTATTCGCGAATACCTTCCCGTAGTTCATATAAATGTATCCGATGATGATTCCAGCAAAAGGGAGAAAGAAGATCAGCCAATCCCTTTTCATTCTTACATCCCCAAGATAATCATTTGTCTCTAAAAGGAACGTGGTTGTCGAGCCAACGACGATACCAATGATACTACCGAGGAAAATCCATCGACCAAGTAGTACGAAAAGGTTTCTATACTTTAATTTGTCCAATTTACAAACCTCTTTTCTTACCTTTTGGAAGCCGTTCGATTCTATTGTTTCCTATCGGTATAAAATTGATTAGTATTTAGAAAGTCGGCCAAATATAATTTTTCAAGTAAGGAAGACTAATGAAATAAGTTGCCAGAAGACCTTTTTAATACTTTTTTAATAAATTCAAAATGGTGGTTAAGGATTTTGCTGTGAAAATAAAAGTATAATTCCCCCTACATGTGCGACTGCCTTCTCGAAGTTTTTTTCAATGCTGTAGCCATTTATCAGGACTTCACCTTCTGTTATCCCAATCCTCAAATTCTATTTTTAGTATGAATAATCGTTTTATCGCCTATCTTTTTTTCAGATTCTTAAGCTCTGCAATCGGCTTTTTATTGTTCATATTTTATGACCTCCTCTTGATTACTTTAGCCTATTCATTCAAGATTTGTAACTCATGACCTTGCTGATGCAGAAGCTTTAGCAGACAGAATTGTCTATATTAAAAATGGGAGCAAGTAATATCATCAGGAATGGTCCTTCTCAAGTAATAAAAATGAAAAGCAAAAGGTTTGAGGCGAGTAAAAGTAAAAATAGCAGTACATTCTGAGTGGGATCAAAAAAATACTAGAAGGTACCAAATGAAAACTTTCCCCTGTAGAGGAGTCACTTAAATTTAAGACTACGCTACAGGGCCTTTTTATGTAGTCTAAAATCACTCAGTTCGGAAAGGAATAACAAATTCACTATTTTTTATTAAATTCTATTAATCGTGTTACTTGTCCAAACAATCAAATATCAATTGAATAGAATGCAAATGTATCAAAATTATTATTGAAAGGAAGTGTTTGTTAATGGAAATAACGCCATTACAAAATGGTGGACAAGCAGGAACGACCTTATCTGCTAATGTCACAGCCACAGGCCGATTAACACGTACTTTTTCATGGACAATCAATAAATCGGTTACACCTGATACCTGGAATTTATTTAGTGGTGATTCAGGGACTTCACAATATACCATTACGGTAGATAAGGACACAGGAACATTAGCTGCCTTTGTCGAGGGACAGGTTTGTGTAACAAATGGGGGTGCTGTTGCAACTGAGAATCTTGCTATTAACCTAGAATTGCAGAGGAACCCAGGCGGAGGCTTTGTTACCATCCATACTCAAAACTTGAGTGTGGCTGGAAATCCTGTATTAGATCCAGGCGAAACAGGTTGTTATAATTATTCCATTATGATTCCAGCTGATCAGGTCTTCCCTGGAACAACTTATAGAGTAAGAGCAAATGTTACGATCACCAATCACTCGGGACAACTTGGTATTCCATTTGGACCTAGTCCTGCAGAATCCACAGTTCTGCCAACAACGGCAACAACTGTTAATAATTCCATCACAGTCATGGATAGCTTCGCAGGTAATCTTGGAACATTCAGTAATGATGGGTCCGTTTCCTATAATAGAACTTTTACTTGTGATGAAGACGAAGGGGAACATTTCAATACCGCACAAATTATTTACGATAATAACCAGCCAGGTCCTACTGCCAGTGCGATGGTCACTGTTAATTGCTATGAACTTGCCGTAACAAAAACAGCAACTGCTAGTTTTACAAGAGATTGGGACTGGACGATTACTAAAACAGTTTCAGAAGATGGAGTAACTTATTCAGATTCAATCACTCTAACCCTTCCAGTAAACGGCACCCATCTCGCCTATTATCGAGCAGTCTTGAACGCGACCTCAATGGATACTGATTTTCAAGTTGAAGGGGATATAACAATTAGCAACCCTGCGCCAATTCCAGTACTCATTAATAGTGTTAGTGATGTGATTGCAGGAGTGGGGAATGCAGCGGTTAATTGTGGTGTCAATTTTCCATTCCTCCTTGCCGCTGGACAAGTTATCACATGCTCCTATGAAGCAGATTTACCTGACAAGATGACACGGCTAAATACCACTACAGCTACCATTCAGAATTTCCAATATGACTCGCAAGGAAATTCAACACCAACGACAACAACTGATTTTTCTGGAACTGCTAATATTATTTTTGGCAGTACGCCATCGGATGTAATCGATGAAACAGTAACAGTCAGTGACGACTTATTTGGTTCTCTAGGAATGGTAAATGCATCACAAGTTCCATTTACCATTAACTATACAAGGAAAATAGGTCCATATTTTGAATGTGGACAAGACACAATCGTGAATACAGCTAGTTTTGTAACGAATGATACGGGAACAACAGGAAGTGATACGGCTACGGTTAATGTTGATATTCCGTGTGCAGGTTGTACCCTTACGATTGGTTTCTGGAGAACACATGCTGGATTTACAGGAAATAATCCAGATTTAGTTACTCAATATTTACCGATTTGGCTAGGAACTCAATCTGTTGGTAAATCTATTCAAATATCATCTGCTGCTCAAGCGGTTCAAGCTTTCAACTTCTTTGGAGATGCTTCCAATGGTATTAATCGTTTGTATGCTCAATTGCTGGCTGCGAAGCTAAATATTGCAAACGGAGCTGACCCTTCGGCAGTCTCTAATACCATTGCAGCTGCAGATGCATTCCTTGCACAATATAACGCGGCAGATTGGAACAATCTAACTCGTCAACAAAGAAACTTTGTTAACCAATTACAAACGATCTTAGATAATTATAACAATGGTTTAATCGGTCCAGGTCATTGTTCAGAAAGTGGAGAACAAATTGTGCCACAAGAACCTGATCCAGCAGAAACTCCTGAAACAAATTGCTGTGGAATTACAATTAATATTAACATTACTGGCAGCAGTAACTTTGAACTTAATTTTGATAGAGACGATGATGAATAAGTACTAAAGAAACTATAAGAACTCAGGCCATTAAACTGTATCCTGTAGAGTAGAAACTTAAATTAAAAACTACTCTACTGGGTATTTTTATGTACTAGAATCCATCTCCTCCTTCAGCTAACTCTTCCTGAATGGATGACGTTCCCAATCATCTTAAGTATAAACTAATTATTAAAGGCTAATAGGACGTGAGTATAAGTAAATAACTGGTATTTAAAGCGCTGGGGTATAGTGCAGCAGAAGAATTCATGAGTAGGATTGAGGCTGATCTATCGAAACCTGAAAACTAAGGTTTTTTGAATAATCGTTAGTTAAAGAGGCAGGGTCCCATGGGACTCTGCCTCTTTAACATTTAACTTGGTGTAGCCTTAAGCGGCAGTTTTCGTTTCGATTAGTTGCTGCTTTTGGAAACGTATTTGTTTCATATACCAGAATGTAACGGCCAATGTAATGAAGAAGCCGATGATCATGGATAGTTGATAGCTTAGTTTAAATCCTTCCGGTGCGTAGAAGATATAAGAGCTGACTACTCCTGTCATGAACAATGCCGGAATACCGCATATCCAATGGAATTTTCCATGACGCAAGCAATAGACAGTAGCAGTCCATAAGGTAACCGTCGCTACAAGCTGGTTAGACCAGCCCACGTACCTCCATAAGAATGAATAGTCAATCGTAGATAAATAAAGAGCTGGGAGGGTAACCGGGATCGAATAAAGTAACGCTTGCTTCCAGTTTGTTTGCTTTTTTCCTCCCACCATCTCACTTAAAATCATTCGTGATGAACGGAGTGCGGTATCTCCTGTTGTGATTGGCAAAATAATGACACCTAAGATCGCTAAAATACCGCCCATTGTACCTAAAAGAGAGGTGGAAATTTCGTTTACTGCACCTGCAGGTCCCCCGGCCGCTATCGCTGCCTGCAATCCTTCTGTCCCGTTAAAGAATGTCATTCCGGCTGCAGCCCAGATTAAAGCAATAATTCCCTCGCCAATCATCGCTCCGTAAAATACTTTGCGACCGTCCCGTTCATTCTTCAACGTTCTAGCCACAATAGGGCTTTGGGTACAATGGAATCCGGAAATCGCTCCACACGAGATGGTCACCATTAACAATGGCCAAATAGGCAATTCTTTCGGATGAAGATTAGCGAATGTAATATTTGGGATGGTTTTGCTGCTAAATAGTAACGCTACTGCAATCGCTACAGCCATAAAAATTAAAATGGCTCCAAACAAGGGATAGATTTTTCCGATTACTTTATTTACAGGTAAAACAGTAGCAATTAAAAAATAGATAAAAATGACGATAAGTGCTGTACCAAATGAAATGGGTGTGACTTGTGCAATCAATTGTGCTGGTCCTGCAGTGAACGCAGCTGCTACTAGAATCATTAATACTAGTGATACGATATTAATGATTACTTTCATGTTTTTACCTAAATAACGTCCTACAAGTGATGGATATTGTTCACCATTATGACGAAGTGACATCATCCCTGAAAAATAATCATGAACCGCTCCTGCAAATATTGAGCCGATTACAATCCAAATGAAGGCAATAGGTCCATATAAGGCTCCCATCAATGCACCGAAGATGGGGCCTAAACCGGCGATATTTAATAATTGAATAAGCCAGCCTTTCCACCAAGGCATCGGAACAAAGTCAAGGCCGTCTTCTTTCGTATAGGCAGGTGTTTTACTATTGGGATTTATGCCAAAAATTCGCTCAACCAATTTTCCATATAACATATAACCTAAGATTAACAGAGCGATTGCACCTAAAAATGTTAACATGATTGAAACCCTCCTGATGCTAGTATTAATAATTTTCTGAAAATATGTATCTATATTAACAAAAAACGACATATCTATCAATTTATTATTCTGAAAAATGGGATGATTCAAATAAAATTATTGAAGAATATTGAATTCTTCCGTACAAAAAGAGAAAGGCTGCAAAAAATTAACTGACTATTATTGCAGGTTAGTATTTAGTGGTAGTTATTAATCGGTATATAATGGTATTGTTTGGTGGGCCAAATATACCTGCAAATATAAACCAAGATCAATTAATTGATATGGACCTATTTGAGGTAGGATTTTTGTAGAAATAGACTAGCTCATCTCAAAGGGCTGGAAGAGGTGATGGTAAGTTGAATTTGGTTGGGTGGATGATTGTTGCGAGTGAAGTCGGCTTTTGGGTCATGATTATTTTGGGACTACTCACACGCTATGTCTTAAAAAAGGAAAAGTTAGGTCTTGTTTTTTTGGCATTAACTCCTGTCATTGATTTGATCTTATTGATAACAGCGAGTATCGATTTATATCGAGGAGCTACTGCGACAATGGCACATGCCATCGCCGCCGTTTATATTGGGGTTTCGCTTGTTTTCGGGAAAAGTATGATCCAATGGGCGGATGTAAGATTTCGTTATCACATCGCAAAAGAAGGTGTAAAACCAGCTAAATTATTTGGAAGAGAGTATGCCGTGCATAATTTTAAAGGCTGGGGTAAACACGTTTTAGCCTATTTACTTGGTTCCAGTTTCTTAGTAGTGTTGATTTTTCTAATAAATGACCCCGCTCGGACAGAGGCATTGTCGGGTGTATTAAAAACTTGGACCTTTGTAATAGGTATTGATTTGATTATTTCCATCTCGAATTTTATTTGGCCTAAAAGGGAGAAAGTCTAGGTTTAAATCTTCTCAAGCTTTCACATCTAGAGTTAGAAATACTTTGTATAGCGGTTTAAGTAAAGGAGGATAAGTACATGGGTATATTTGATAGATTCAAGAAAAAAGAGAAGGATTATGTCAATGAAATCATCGCTAAGTTAAGTTGCGAATGTTCGATTATGGAAGTGAAAGACGTTGAAGCTGTTATGACGAGGTATCAACAAGCTCTCAAAGAGGGCAAGAAAGATGGTTATACCCCGTTGATTATTATTCCTTCAGAGATGATGCTGGAAATCCTTGACCCCGAGGAAGAACATGAATTAGCGAATGATGACCGGGAATCCATAATAGCCAAAGCGAATGATATTGATGTAAAAGAATTACTACAAAGACTGCTTGAAGATGTGTTACCCGAAGAGGATGAGGATGATATCGCTGGTGACTTTTCAATTGAGGAACAGCTTAACCATTTTCTATCACTAGAAGAGGTTATCAATAAAAAAATCATTCTCGCAAAAATTCCAACGAATCAACCTTGGGAAATAGCTGCCTGGGTTCCAATGGGCGGGTTTAATGAATGCCCTATGCCAGAAGAGCAAGTGGCTGTATTCAAATATTGGTATGAAAAATATGCTGCTACACCCGCATTAGTAACCGCAGATGTCTGGGAATTATTTGTTCAAAATCCTCCTAAAACACAACAGGAATCTCAATTACTTGCATCGGAACAATTTGGATTCTGTGGTGATATCGTCTATCAAGGGGTCGGAACAGTCAACTCTCTGGCAGGAACATTGATGAATTCGTCAGTTTGGTATTTTTGGTGGGACTAAAATCAGCGAGTCCCATCCAAACAATATTCGACATTTTTCTTCCGTCCCAAAAGGGAAAAGCCCGCATAACACAAGGGCTCTCCCCATTTCTAATCAAACGATTAATTAACAAAAATGAACGGTAATCAAACGTTTGATTAGATTTGCTGAAATAGCTGCTATGTAAGGCTTTGCTCCATTTTTTTAGAAAAAATCTCGTCGAAAAATGCAAAATGAAAGCCCCTACGTTTTTATCCCTCTCTGAAACCATACGATAAAATTCTTCAAAATATAAAACATTACTAGATCTGCCAGTACGTGGATGCCCCAGTTCCAGTTGATAAATTGAAGAAGGTTACTATACCTTTCTGCTAATAATGAATACGTTGGGATTACCATTGAGAATAACAAGTAATACAGAAGCACCTTTAGAATACTGGATTGCTTTGGGTATAATAGGATAAACAAAACGCCAACTGTGGGGAAAATTAAGTAATATAGGGAAAAACTCATATTTGTTGCAATCCTGAATTCCCTATAGGGGAATTCCACTAATTCAAAATAGACAAGGATAAATTCAAATAGCCATGACAATGCTTGAGAAAATAAGAAAGTTATTTGAGTCAAACGAGCCCTTCCTTTTGAGACCCAATACAAAGTGATTAAACAAATAATCCATGAAAAAGCTAAAATTGACACCTCTTTGCTCATTGGGTATTTACCTTAACCAACTTTTGTTTGTACCACAGATAGTATTTATGGTTGAAAAATAAAGAAATCGTGACGGTAATGAATGTCCAATACCAGGTCCATCCGTGATATTCCACAAGCCTGGTTGTTCTTTCAAGCAACGCCTCAATAATCGTAAAAAAACCTGTAAAACAGAAATAATAAATAATTGCCCCAAACCATCTTACTTTCGGAAAATACAAACTAAATATAATTGCTACAATCGGAAAAAGGAAAAACTCAAAAGTTAAGCTTGTCCGGTTATATTGATTAACTCCTTTTAGCAGCTGAATCGGATACTCAATCCAACCCATTTCTACTGCCAACATACCGGCTGGCCATGTAATAACCTGAAGGAATAAAAATAGGACCCACGCTTCCCTTGCTCTATTTCTTGGTATTAATGTAAAAATCGCTATGATTGAAATAAGGATTACTCCAATCAAAATCTTTCTCTCAAGAATCATGAAACCACCCGGCCTCTTACAAAGGAATATAATAACCATATTCTTCCGCAGATTTCTAGAAAATATCAATGGTTTTTACAGAGCGTATATCCCAAAACATGATAAGACATAATTATCCCGCCAATTACATGTTCCTAGATGGATGACGTTCCCAATCAACTTAAGTATAATCTAATTATTAAAGGCTAATAGGACGTGAGTATAAGGTGAAAAAGGTAACAGTGAAAGACTTGGTTCAAAGGTTTTCTTTGAAGGTTCTGGCTGGAGAAAGTCAACTGGGGAAAGTGATTACGCAATCAAGAGTGCATCGCCCGGGTTTAGAGTTTGTTGGGCATTTTGACTTTTTTCCAACCGAGCAAGTTCAAATTTTAGGAACAAAGGAAATTACCTATTTACATAAATTAAGTAAAGAGGAACGGAAAGTTCGAATCGGAAATATTGTCCAATACCATCCACCGTGTTTTATCGTAACAGCTGGTGAAGAAGGACTTACCTACCTGATGCACCATTGCACAGAGCAGGGGATCCCTTTATTAATTACGAAACAGCCGGAGACCACTTCAGAGTTTATCCCCAAATTGGATGCATATTTGATAAAGGAATTAGCACCACAAATCACGGTTCATGGAGTGTGCATGAATGTGTCTGGTATCGGGATTCTAATTCGTGGAAGCTCAGGGGTAGGGAAAAGCGAGACGGCCCATACGTTAATTCGCCGCGGGCACCGGCTCGTATCGGATGACATCGTTGTCCTTAAGAAACTGAGTTCTCAAACGATTCTAGGGACCCATGATGAGAAATCAAAGGAATTCTTAGCCCTTCGCAGTATTGGGTTGCTGAACGTGGTCCGTATTTACGGCCGAAAGGCTTTTCAAGATGAAACACGAATTGCACTAGACATTCATTTGACGAAATGGGAAAAGGATGCCTTGTATAACGATTTGGAACAGGAATATCTCACTACTAACTATATGGGTGTTAAAATTCCTTCGATTGAAATCCAGCTTCAGCCTGGACGTGATGTAGCAGGTTTAATCGAGGCAGCAGCAAATAACTGGTATTTAAAGCAGCTGGGGTATAGTGCAGCAGAAGAATTCATGAGTAGGATTGAGGCGGAGATTGAGGAATCTGACAGCTAACAACCTCATTTAGGTAAGCTAACCTGAACCGAACCATAAATAAAGAGATGTAATCTATTAATTTACAAAAGGGAATGACTATACTATAATCCCTTTAGAAAACAAAAAAAGAATATTAGACAAATAGGTTTCTTAAATGTTCCGAGTGAGTATTTAAGACTAAGAGGGAAGTTGGTGCAAATCCAACACGGTCCCGCCACTGTAAGCGAGTAGGAAGGTTAAGTAATATCCACTGTGTTATTTAAACATGGGAAGGGATAACCAACCGTTGAATCGCAAGTCAGGAGACCTGCCTATTTTGTTTTAAGCTTCCTCGAGGAAAGGAATGTTTAAAGTGCAGAAATCTATTTTGTAAATATTTATTATTTATAATGAGGATTGAAGTTTATCATACTGTCTTTAAGACTATGTATAATAAAATGCCTTTTTACGGACACGCTTTCCACGGGAATAGCGTTTTTTTTGTGTTCAAAAATAGAAAGGGGAAAAAATGATGAAAGAGATTTTAAAAAAATGGGGGCTTTTTAGTCTTGTTATCCTTTTCAGTATGGGAATCATTGCAGGCTGTGGTACACAAGATAAAAATTCTCAAGCTGAAGAGACTCCAATTTCCACTGAAAATGCTGAAAAGGAAAATGCAAATGGAGAGCAATTTCCACTAACCATCACTGACGATGCGAACAGAGAGGTTAGGATTGATGCTGAACCCGAAAAGATTGTTTCCATTCAAGCGAGTAATACAGAAATTGCTTTTGCACTTGGTCTAGGTGACAAAATGATTGGTGTTTCTGATTATGACAACTATCCAGCCGAAGCACTCGAAATTCAAAAGGTAGGTGCGCAGGATATCAATGCTGAGCTAGTGCTCACCCTTCTTCCGGATCTAGCTCTAGTTACAGATTATCATTACAAAACACATCCAGAAACCTTACAACAGTTTGAAGATGCTGGTATTGCCGTGATTGTTGTTGGAAGTGCTACATCTTTTGAGGACGTGTATAGCAACATTGAAATGATTGGGAAAGCGACAGGAACTGAGACCGAAGCAAACAAAATCATTACGGATATGCAGCAGCGTCTTGATCAAGTCAAAGAAAAAGCAGCGGAGTCGATTACCGATAAAAAGAAAGTATGGGTGGAAGTATCTCCTGCACCAGATATTTTTACTACTGGAACGAATACCTTTATGCATGAAATGCTCCAAGCCCTTCAAGCTGTGAACGCAGCAGAGAAGCATGAGGGCTGGGTAAAGTTAACAGAGGAAGAAATTGTACAACTAATGCCTGAGGTGATTATTACAACCTATGGCTACTATGTAGAGAAACCGAGAGACCAAGTGTTAGCTCGTGCAGGCTGGTCGGAAGTGCCTGCTGTCAAAAATGAACAAGTCTTTGATGTAGATAACGATACAGTTACTAGACCAGGTCCTCGTTTAATCGAAGGAGTCGAGACACTTGCGAAGCTTATCTATCCGGAAGTTTTTAACGAATAAATTAGCTTGGTTGTATATTTTAAGTGGAGGGTTTGTCCTTATTGCAGCCCTCCTCGGCTTATTCATTAGTAGTGTCCAAGTCCCAGTTCTTACGATTATACATATTATCTCGGACAAAACCTTTAGTATGGGCTGGCTTGAAGATATAGCAAGAAATGAAGAGATGATCATTTGGAACATACGCCTGCCAAGAGTTCTTCTAGCGTTTTGTGTTGGTGCATCACTTGCGTTAGCTGGTGCGGCATTTCAAGGACTTTTACGAAATCCATTAGCGGATCCTTATACAATAGGGGTGTCTTCGGGTGCTTCTCTTGGTGCCGTTTTTGTTTTGTTTTTTCAAGTGACGATTTTCGGGTTAGGAAGCTTTACACTGCCGATTGTTGCGATTCTTAGTGGTTTTCTCACGCTGCTCGTTGTATTCGGACTAGTTAGGTTAAGCAGTCGCAGCTTAGCGATTGAAACCATCATATTGGCCGGAATTATCGTAAGTGCCTTTATTGGTGCTGTTGTCTCCCTCATTATTTCATTAAGTGATCGGGATTCCATGACTCAAATGATTTATTGGTTATATGGCAGTGTCGGAATGAGAGGGTGGAGTCATGTTGAGTTAATCTTTCCATTTATGCTGCTCGGCTCTTTTATTTTGTTTTATCATTACCGGGAATTGAATGCGCTGGCACTTGGGGAGGATGCAGCCGACCATATTGGGGTGGATGTGAAAAAAGGAAAGTCATATATCCTGATTGGTGCATCTTTATTAACTGGGGCGGCCGTTGCTGTATCAGGTTCAATTGGATTTGTTGGACTCGTCATTCCACATCTAGTCCGTCTTGTAACGGGTCCGAATCACCGGCATGTCCTGCCATTCTCCCTCTTAGTAGGCGGGGCTTTTCTCATTTTAGCTGATCTCGTTTCGAGAAGTATAATTGCGCCAAAGGAGCTGCCAATCGGTGTTGTCACAGCTTTAATAGGTGCACCGGTTTTTGCACTATTATTAATAAGAGAAAGACTTGGGCGGAGGAGATAGTAGATGATAAAGGTTCAGAGTTTGATAGGCGGATACACCGATTCCCCGATTATTAATGGCCTGAATCTTGAGATTAAACAAGGTGAATTTTTTGCACTTCTTGGACCAAATGGAAGTGGAAAAACAACGCTTTTCAAGCTGATTACTGGGCAGCTGCCAATTATGGATGGTGAAATCCTGCTTTCAGAACAAGACGTGTCAACTATTTCAAAGCTTGAGAAAGCAAAGAAAATGGCTGTTCTTACACAGGAGGCCCAGGTTTCATTTGATTATACGGTTGAAGAAATTGTGAGTCTCGGACGATACCCTCATCAAAAGGGAATACTTAAGCAGCTTTCGAAACTAGATTGGAACGTAATCGAAAATGTCATGGAACTAACAAACATCGCTCGCTTTCGGAAAACTCCATTCCGGATGATCAGTGGTGGTGAGAAGCAAAGAGTCTTATTGGCTAAAGCGCTGGCGCAGGAGCCTGAGATTTTACTATTAGATGAGCCGACGAACCATCTAGATATAAAACATACCTTTCAAATGTTAGATTTATTAAAAGAAATGCAGCATACGACGGGCTTAACCATCTTAGCGATCCTGCATGATTTAAATGTAGCATCACTATATGCCGATCGGATTGCCTTGCTTTATAATGGACGATTTCTAGAAATAGGAGATGTAGACACATTAAGGAAAACAAATCAATTAAAACAGGTGTACGAGGTGGAGGTGAAGACCCAACCACATCCAACGATTCCAAAACCACAGCTTCTCATGACACCAAGCTGCACTACATCAAATAAGCCTTCAAGCTTCGAAAAGTCTTATCGTATTACACATTCGAAGGAATATATTCATGTTCAATTTGACCGGCCCCTACGAACCATCTCAAATGGGGTAATTGGTGATGGAATTCAGTGGTTAAAGCATTTTTGTAATTTTCATGTTGCGAAAAATTACCATTGTGATGAGCCTGAAAAGGATGTACAAAGCTGGATGAATGAACATTCTATCCCCCATGAGCAGGCTGTAGGATTAATGACAGCTGTAATACTAGAGGATGCGGTTATTTTAAAGAAGGAAATAGAAGGAATTCAGATGCTTACCATTGTGACAGCAGGGGTAGGAAATGCGGTAGATATCACAAGCACTTCATATTCAAGAGCCATTCAAACAATCGGTACCATTAACACGATGCTTTTCATCGATGCTCATTTTACAGATGGTGCGCTAGTTAATGGCTATATGTCCGCTACTGAAGCAAAGGTGAAGGCTTTACAGGACATGAATATTAAAGATCCCGAGTCCCGTACTATTGCTACAGGTACATCCACCGATTCACTCCTGATTGGTCTTACCCAGCAAGGAGAAAAAACACCTTACGCTGGTTCTGGAACAATTGTTGGAAAAGGAATTGGTGAAATGGTATATAGAGCAACACGGGAAGCCATCCAAAAGTATTTACAAAGAGTTAGTGCAAAGGGCTGAACATTTATGAGGAAAAAGGTGGAGTTAATATGACAGAACGACGAATGGTTGTTGCAGGTACTGGGAGTGGTGTGGGTAAAACAACACTGACAATTGGGTTAATGTCAGCCTTAAAGAAGTATGGATTAACTGTTCAAGGCTTTAAATGTGGTCCTGACTATATTGACCCTTCCTATCATACAGCTGTTACGAATCGACCTTCCCGTAATTTAGACAGCTGGATGCTTACGCATGATCGTGTTTTGGATATTTTCAACCATGGAAGTCGTGAAGCGGACATTTCGATCATCGAAGGGGTAATGGGTTTTTATGATGGAAAAAGTCCGGAAACGAATGAAGGAAGTACTGCAGAGATTAGTATCATAACCAAAAGTCCTGTATTGCTCGTTGTCAATTGTGAGAGTATGGCCCGAAGTGCAGCAGCGATTGTGAAAGGGTTCCAACTGTTTGCAGAGGGAACGAATATTGTAGCAGTGATCGCTAACAAAGTGGGGAGCGAAGGTCATTTTCAGCTTGTCAAAAAGGCGATTGAACAGGAATGTCATGTTCCTGTTATCGGCTATTTGAAGAAAGAGCTAGGCATTGAAATCCCAGAGAGACATCTTGGACTCATTCCTTCCATTGAACGAGGTGAACTTACTCCATTTTTTGAACAATTAGGTAACTTAGTTTTAGAGACAATTGATATCGACAAGCTGCTCGAATTAGCCGTTACCGAGCCGCTAACGGTAAGTGAAATCTCCTCCATGTTTGAAAAAAGGAAAGAAAAGATAATAAAAATGGCAGTCGCAAAGGATGCAGCCTTTAATTTCTATTATCCTGAGAATCTAGAAATGTTGGAAGCGAATGGTGTAGAAATTGTTTGTTTTTCTCCTTTGGCAAATGAAGAACTACCCAAAGATGTGGATGGTCTTTATATCGGAGGAGGTTTCCCAGAGGAATTCGCTCAATTGCTAGAATGTAATGTGAATGCAAAGGATTCGATCAAGAATGCAATTGAAGCTGGATTACCTACTCTTGCTGAATGTGGTGGGTTTATGTATTTGACCGAGTCAATTGAGACGACGGAAAAGAAGAAGTATCAAATGATTGGGGTAATCCCAGGTTACGTACAAATGCAAACCTATTTAGCCGCATTGGGGTACAGAGAGATTAGTGGTCTGAATGACAATTATATTCTTCAAAATCAACATGCAAGAGGGCATGAATTTCATTATTCTTCCTTTTTGCCTAACGAAGAGGATCTCCCACATGCCTATGAAACGAAAGGGATGAGGGGGATGAATAAGGAAGGATATTTACAGCATCATTTAGTAGCTGGCTACACCCATTTTCACTTTGGCTCCTGTCCAGCGCTGGTGGAGAACTGGATTGAAAAATGCTTAGAATATAAAGCAAGTAAGGGGAGAATAGTATGAAGCAAAAATCTGTATCGATTCCAACAGTAAATAAGGAAATGGGAAGACAAGTCAGTGAATATATCAATACCCTGACTAAGCCAGTAGGAAGCCTTGGGGTACTAGAGGAATTAGCGATTGCACTAGCAGAAATGAAAAATGAAGCATTTCCAAGTGTAACACCACCAGCTGTCCTCGTCTTTGCAGCTGATCATGGAATTACCGAGGAAGGTGTTTCTGCCTATCCGCAAGCAGTGACAGAGCAGATGGTTCGGAACTTTTTAGCTGGCGGTGCAGCAATCAATGTTTTTAGTAGACAAATTGGTGCATTACTCGAGGTAATCGATATGGGAGTAGCATGTGATATTGAACATGAGAGATTAATAAATAAAAAGATTCGTTATGGTACGGCCAATTTTCTTCGAGAGGATGCGATGAGCCGTGAAGAGGCTGAACAAGCCATTGAAGCTGGCTATATTCAAGGCTTACATATAATCAAAAAAGGAGCCCGGTGTCTCATCCTTGGGGAGATGGGGATTGGAAATACTACCGCAAGTAGTGCCATCTTGGCAGTTCTTAGTAATAATGATCTTTCATTGCTAGTAGGTAATGGAACAGGAATTTCACAGGAAGAAAGGTTACATAAAGTTGGAGTTATTAAGCAGGCGCTAGAAAGACGCAATCCAAATCCAGATGATCCGATCGATATTATTGCCAAGGTCGGAGGACTAGAGATTGCCGGAATGGCGGGTGCCATGATCGCTGCTGCGAGTATGAGAGTACCGATTCTTGTTGATGGGTTTATTTGTACCGTAGCCGCTTTGCTTGCGAAATTAATCGCTCCTACTGTTGTTGATTATATGATCGTTACCCATCAATCAGTTGAACCAGGACATCAAATTGCCATCTCATTATTAGGAAAGAAGCCGATTATTGATCTAGGACTCAGACTGGGTGAAGGAACGGGTGCAGCCATTGCACATCCGATCATTAACTCGGCTGCGCTAATGGTAAAAGAGATGGCAACCTTTCAGTCGGCAGGAATTTCAACGAATGATGAAACGAAACTTCAAACAAACTAGGAGGTTAACATGGAACAAGATAACAAAAAGAAACAAGGCTTAACACTTGTCTACACAGGTAATGGAAAAGGAAAAACGACATCAGCTCTAGGCTTAGCTGTTCGCGCAGTTGGTCGAGGGTTTAAAGTGAAGATTTTTCAGTTTATCAAATCGCCCCAACGTTCGTATGGGGAACAAATTGCCCTATCAAAGCTAGGAGTAGAGATGGTGCAGCTTGGAATGGGCTTCACCTGGACAAAAACACCTGAGGAGCATAGAGAAGCGTTAAGAATCGGTTGGCCAAAGGCTAAGGAAGCTGTGATGAGCGGAGAATATGATTTAGTGATTTTAGATGAATTAAACAATGCGTTAGCCATTGACACATTTCCGATCGAAGATGTTTTACCTCTAAATGAAGTGACGGATGTCATTAAAAATAAGCCGCCTCATGTTCACCTCGTGATTACAGGAAGAGATGCCAAGCAGGAAATAAAAGACATCGCGGATCTTGTTTCTGTTATTGAACCGGAAAAGCATTACTACGATGATGGCGTTCCAGCTGTAAAGGGAATCGAATTTTAAAGGGTTTGACCCCAGCGTGGTAACGTATTAACGTGATGGGGTTCAGACCCCCAAAAAGTGAGGAGTGAGGAGCTTATGGAGAAAGCTGTTCCTTTAATGATTCAAGGGACTCATTCAGATGCTGGGAAAAGTGCGCTCGTTACCGCTTTATGCCGGATATTTGTTCAGGAGGGCTTTAAAACAGCCCCTTTTAAATCACAAAACATGGCGCTAAATTCGTATATTACGTTTGATGGCAAAGAAATCGGTCGGGCACAGGGTGTGCAAGCTGAAGCAGCAGGTATTCTTGCAACAACGGATATGAATCCGATTTTGATTAAGCCAAGTGGAAACTACCAATCGCAAATTGTTGTTCATGGAAAGCCGTTTAAAAATATGAAGGCAGGAGAATATCGGCAGGACTTTTTCCAAAAGGGCTTAAAATTAATTCGAGAGTCATATGAAAAATTGTCTGTTTGTTATGACCGGATCGTGATTGAAGGGGCAGGTAGTCCTGCTGAAGTTAATTTAAATGATCGGGAGCTCGTCAATATGCGGGTTGCCCAAATCGCTAACGCGCCGGTAATTTTAGTAGGAGATATTGAAAAGGGTGGAGTGTTTGCCAGTTTAGTAGGAACCTTGCAGCTGCTAGAACCTGAAGATCGAAAGAGAGTCATTGGTGTTATCATCAATAAATTCAGAGGGGATGTAACATTATTACAGCCGGGATTAACCTGGTTTGAAGAATATACAGGGGTTCCCATTCTAGGTGTCGTTCCATATATCGATAATCTACTAATTGAGGCAGAGGATTCAGTTGTGTTAAACAACTATACGTCTAAACGGGATGCTACAAAAGAAATTGATATTGCGGTCATCCGTCATCCAATGATTTCAAATTTTACTGATATCGATCCTTTTTTTGAGGAAAAGGATTGTCATATCCGCTTTGTAAAAGCGGTAGAAGACTTAGGGAATCCGGATTTACTAATCTTACCTGGGAGTAAAAATACCATTGAGGATATGTTGGTTTTACACAGCACAGGACTAGCCAATCGGATCTTGGATTTGGCACAAAAGGATACGATGATTGTTGGCATTTGTGGTGGGTACCAAATGCTAGGAAATCGCATTGAAGATAAGTACGAAGTTGAATCATCACATAAACATGTCGAAGGACTAGGGCTTATACCGATGCAAACCACGATGACGACAGAAAAGACAACGGTTCATTCGGAAGGAATTGCCAGTTTTGGCGAGGAACGCATTCCGGTTTCAGGTTATGAAATTCATATGGGTGAATCTTACTTTGAAGAAGAGTGTGACCATTTTGTACAGTTAGCGGGCAGAAGGGAAGGAACCGTAGCGAGGGACAAACAAATGATTGGAACGTACTTTCATGGTATCTTTCATAATGATCCATTCCGTGAAGTTCTTCTAAATGAGATAAGGGTAAAGAAAGGATTAGAGCCGATCCACAACAGAGCCTCTTTTTCCCAAAAAAGAGAAGAAGGATTCGATTTATTAGCCAAGGTTGTAAGAGAAAATATCCAGTTAGACCGAATTCATAAGCTAATGACGGACTTTCAAATGGAATCGAAATGATGGTAGTTAATTTTAGTATCGTAGATGAGCCAACGATTATGTTCTGCTCGATCTTAATTGCAGCGATTGTACTAGATTTATTGATAGGTGATCCTAGGTGGCTTCCACACCCTGTCATACTAATGGGAAAGTTCATCACATGTTTAGAAAATCGCTGGAATAGAGGAGAAGGTAGAGTCTGGAAAGGGATTGCTCTTACCGTAACAGTAGTTGTAGTTGTTTTTACCCTTTCCGTCTTACTCGTCTTAGCCGCCTATCAAGTACATCCGTTTGTTGGTGTTTTCGTGCAGGTGTATCTTATTTCAACAACAATGGCGATAAAAGGTCTTTCGTCTGCTGCAACAGAGGTTCTAGTTCCTCTGGTAAATGGAAATTTAGCAGAAGCAAGAGTGAAGCTTAGCATGATTGTTGGTCGTGATACGGACCGCTTACCTGAGAATGAAATGGTTAGAGGAACAGTTGAAACAGTTGCTGAAAATACAGTCGATGGGATAACAGCACCATTATTTTGGGCAATCATTGGAGGAGCACCACTTGCGATGGCCTACCGTGCGATCAATACATTAGATTCTATGGTTGGACATAAAGACGAGAAATATATGCAATTTGGCTGGGCATCTGCCAAGACTGATGATCTAGCAAATTGGATTCCTGCTAGATTAACAGCCCTTTCGATGTGGCTTGCAGCTTTTTTTATCAAAGGATCTAAGAAGAGGAACGGCTGGAACATAACCTGGCGGGATGCAAAGAAACACCCCAGTCCAAATAGTGGCTGGTCAGAGGCAATGGTCGCAGGATTAATCGGAATTCAATTAGGTGGAATCAATTATTATCAGGGAAGAAAGTCAGTACGTGCACAAATGGGAGATCCATTAAGGGAACTAGTGCCCTCTGATATAGAAAAAGCAATCCTTTACATGCATGGAGGGTGGATTGTATTTCTTTTGATAAGTGTATGTTTCCTTTTGTTATTTAGATAGATTGTACAAATGAGGTGAAAGGATGAAATGGCCCAATCATGGGGGACAACCTGAAACGATAAAAAGACTTTTACATATAAATGAAGAAAAAAAATTACTTGATTTCAGTGCAAATTTAAATCCTTTAGGACCTCCTTCCTGGTTACCAGATGCATTACAAGAACATTTTGAGACGGTAACTCGTTATCCAGAGCCGACTTATTCAAGAAGTAGTGAGATGGTTGCCAATTATGAAGGAATTGAACAGGACAAGGTCCTATTAACAAATGGGGGAGCGGAGGCTATTTTCTTAGTTGCTAAATACTTCGAAAAAGGAAAAGCGCTCATTGTTCACCCTACCTTCCTAGAATATGAGCGAGCCTGCAAACACTACCATATAGAGGTGGAAGATATTATAGTAGGTCCAGAAAGTGAATTCGCACAACCAGTTCAATTGATTCGAGAAAAGCTGATTGAAAAAGATGTACTATTTCTTTGTCGCCCTAATAACCCAACTGGAACGGTGATTGCTGAAGAAGATTTGCAGCGATTGTTAGAGGAAGGGAAAAGAACGGGTACCTATCTAGTAGTGGATGAAGCCTTTGTTGATTTTCTCCCAGCTTCCATTCCTGCACTTACTACATGGTTATCGTCCTACCCAAATTTAATATTATTGCGTTCTTTAACAAAAATGTATACCATTCCAGGGCTGAGGATCGGATATATAATGGCTCATCCAGCGGTTATTAGTAAATTGAAAAATGAACAAATTCCCTGGAGTATTAACTCTTTAGTGGATAGCATTGTTCCGCGGTTACTTCAAGACCGTCGTTTTGTTGATGATACAAGAGCTTGGCTAAGTGAACAATCTAAAGAAGTATTTAAGACATTAACTTCATTGGATTATTATATTTCCCCTTCACAAGTCAACTTTTACCTGTTACGAGATAACAAACAACCACAACGAACGGATGAGCTGTATTCCTTTTTATTGGAGAACGGAATACTTACGCGCCACACTCATAACTTTAAAGGGCTAAATGGTGAGTTCTTACGAATTGCCATCAGGTCGAACCTAGAAAATGATCAGTTACTAGCTGTACTTGAAAAATGGAGAAAGAAGTCATGATTCTCTTTATTTCAGGATGTGCTAGGTCGGGGAAAAGTCATTTCGCTGAACAAACAGCTCATTCGTATTTTCATAAAATGAAGGGGGAAAATCTAAGAGGTTCTCTTATTTACCTTGCGACAGCGAAAAAAAGTGATGATGAAATGGAAGAACGGATTCGAATTCATCAGGCAGATAGAGGGACCGATTGGAAAACGGTTGAAGAGTCCTTTCACCTTGAAGCGATTCTTGGGACTTGTAAAAAAGGTGATGTTATCTTAATAGACTGTTTAACGATATGGTTAAGTAATGTCCTGTTTGAGTTGGAGTACAGTGTCGAAAGGATCGAACATGCTGTTAATCGCTGGTTATACCTTGCACAGATAAAACAATTTCACCTTTTGATTGTTTCTAATGATGTGAATGAAGAGATTCCTTCCACTGATGAAGCGGTGCTTACGTATATGTATACCTTGCAAAGACTACATCAAACAATTGTGCTGCAATCAAACCTCGCTGTACAGGTTCAGGCAGGGATTCCTACGTATTGGAAGGGAGAAGGACCATGAAGCAAATGTTCTTTGGATTTTTACTTGCTGTTCAATTCTTAACACGAATTCCCATACCGGTTGAATGTCCGTGGAACAACAAGACAAGTAGATGGGCACTAAGGAGTTATCCGCTTGTCGGCGCAGCACTTGGGGCTATTCTTGTGATTGTTTCGTACTATACTTATACATTTCTTCCCCTCCCAATGCTGGCATTGCTCCTTGTTTCTTTATGGGTATATCTTACAGGCGGACTACACTTAGATGGTTGGACGGATGTAGCAGATGCAGTTGGTTCAAATGCACCGCTAGAAAGAAAATGGGAGATTATGAAGGATCCTCATGTAGGAAGCTTTGGGACCATTGCCCTTCTATTCTTATTAGCATGGAAGACGGTATTAATTTACTTCTTGTTTGAATCTGGTTTCAGCTTGTCGTCTTTCATTTTTATTATGGCGTTTTCACGTTTAGGGGCCGTTGTTTTAATGATTCACCTTCCTACAGCCAAGCAACAGGGCTTGGCATGGGAGTGGAGGAAAAACATGAAACCTCTTGATTGTTTGTATGCAGCTATCCCTGTATTTGTACTATTAATCTTCTTTTATGACTTTCTTTATTTACTGCCAGCATACATTGTATTTATTGGCTTGTTTGGAGCTTGGGTGAAACATACCTTTAAAGGGACGAATGGGGATTTATTAGGTACAGCGATTGAAGGAGGCGAATTATGGGGACTTGCGATTACTTGGATGTATATCTCGTTCGTCATGGGATAACCGAGTGGAATAAGGAGAAAAGGTATTTGGGCCATACTGACCAAGAGGTAATAAAAAGTGAATTAACTCAGTTATCAAAGCTAAGAAAAGAGTTAATGAACAGGAGCTTTGATGATGTATTTACTAGTGATTTACGACGCTGTCAGGAAACTTTAGCTTATCTTGACCTCCCGTCACAGGTTTCTGTAGATCGTAGATTAAGAGAAATCTATTTTGGCGATTGGGAAGGAAAAACCTACAACGAGCTTAAAGATAATCAAGCATACCAGAATTGGCTCGATAACTGGGAGGTTTATTCCATACCAAACGGGGAGTCGCCTGTAACATTCAAATCTAGGATTGATTCTTTTTTCAATGAATTATTCGGGGAAAAAATGACTCCTGCTGCTACTACTAAAAAGCAAATTCTTATCATGACCCATGGTGGTGTGATCCGCTATCTTATTTCAAAATATGTACCATCTATTTCTTTTTGGGAACTTTCTGTAACACCTGGGCAAGGTATCAAATTATCATTTGAGAAGCAGAAGGGGGAATGGAAATGCAGCTTGTTATCGGCGGTGCCTTTTCAGGAAAAAGAAAAGTAGTAAAAAGAAGGAATGAAACATGCAGCTGGGTATCTGCCTATGAAGGAGATAGGATAGTAGATTGGATAACAAAGTGGGAAAAAGGGTCAACATTAGTGATGGAGGGCTGGGAGAAATGGATCGCTGCTGAGTTAAAGGATCGTGAACATAATGATGAGATTCGAAACCAATTTAACACGTTATTTCAGTCATTGCTTAAGGAAGAACAGAATAGGAATGAAAAGATCGTTCTTATCATGTTAGAGGTTGGGAAGGGAATTGTCCCTCTTCAAAAAGACGATAGAAGATTAAGAGACCTTGCGGGATGGATCGCACAGGATGCTGCACATTTCTCAACGGAAGTAGACCTTGTATGGAATGGATTATCAAAGAGACTCAAATAGTTAACCCTGAGATTATAAAAACTGCAAGGGAAGGAGTTTAACGATGAAACTAATATCTATTTGCCCTAGTAATACCGAATTAGTAGCTTATTTAGGTTTAACTAGCTCGTTAATAGGAGTGGATGACTTCTCAGATTGGCCAGAGGATGTGAAAGCTTTACCAAGGCTAGGTCCAGATTTAAAGATTGATATGGATCAGGTCGAAGAACTAGAGCCTGAATTAGTGTTAGCCTCACTCACTGTACCTGGGATGGAGCGGAATATTGAAGAACTTGCGAAGAGGAACATCCCATATGTGATCGTGCCTAACCCTAAATCATTGGCTGAGGTAGGGGAAAGCTTATTATTTGTTGGAGAAGCCACGAATACATCGGAAAAAGCGAAACAAGTATTCAATAAATTTAGTTCTATACTTGAGAGCTATCAGTCGTTATCCAAGCAAGTAACAAACCCAAAAACGCTTTATTGGGAATGGTGGGCGAAACCCATTTTTACACCAGGGGCTGCCAATTGGTTAACAGAGATAAGTGAACTAGCAGGGGGGAGAAATGTATTTTCAGACCAACCCGAAGCTAGTGTTCAAACAGATTGGCAGGAGGTTCAAAGAAAAAATCCTGATGTCATGTGCATCATATGGGTGGGTGTACAGAAGGAAAAGATTAATCCAAAGATCATTCTAAAGCGCCCTCTCGCGGAGCAAATGAAGGCCATTAAAAACAATCAATTATATATATTAGAGGAACCTTTGTTTTGTCGACCATCCCCTCGACTATTGCTCGGCTTAAATAAACTCGCGAGCATTCTACATCCTTCTATTTATCCGCCGATGAGCGAGAATGAAATGCTTTAATGCAGTAGTAAGTCAATGATAACAAGAGGAGGCAAAGGTTGCCATACAGAAAGAAAAAGTAATCGATACGTTGCAATTTTAGAAAGAGAGAGCCGAATGGCTCTCGATTAACTCAATTAAGCTTGTCATTTAAGTGACGGTTCGATGCAATATCTCCATTGTTGTCGAGGAGATGTGTCATGCCTCTTACCAGCGTATCATCTTCAAGCAGACTCCATAGGTGGTATCCTAAGTCTTCTCTTTTTAGTAATACTTCTTCTAAGACTTCAACAGTACCAAAGTCATTAAGATCATGTGCGCGTTTTATCGTTTTTCTTAACATTCCTTGAATCTTAATTTCATGCTCGAGATCATTTCGAAGATAGTCACGCATTGTATAGCGTCCTTCATTTTCATGTTTTATATATGATATTTCATGCTGTGTAACTGGATGAGCAGTTGGTACTACTCCTAATCGCGCAACTCGTTCTCCAACCTTATCGATATGATCTTGAGTCACATCGATATGCTCATCTAAAATATGATGCAAGCTGCCAAAGGATTCAGCTCCCTCTGTTAACCAATGATGCTTTGTATACTGGTGTAAGGCTACATTTAAAGCACATAGATGTTCATCAAGCATTAATCCCATCTCTAACCGTGTATCATAAGGGAGACTAATGCCGCAGCCTTCCTTTCTAGCAGTTCTAGGCTCTTGCCTTAGAATCATCTCATGTAAATGAGGACTGGTATGCCCCGGCATATTCGGATCAAAGCCTGATTTTGACAGCTTAAATTCATCTGGGGACATACCTTGTAGATCGTGGTTTTGCAATAAAATCCCTCTTTTCTTAAAAATAAAAATTCACTACTATATAAATTTTCCCATTCAATTTCGTTCTCCACCTGGTACTTATTACCAAAAGTGTTAATTTTCATTTTGCAGAGTAATTTATCGGAGCATTCATATATTAGGAAGGCAGGTCATCAAGATGTGTCAGATTCACTTTTCTAGTGCTTTTACAGTACAAATAGGAGGAAACCCGATAATAAGCTTTTAATGTTATTGCTATAAAGCTCCAACTACTGAGTGGGGTACATATGGTTCTTCAAGGTAAGCTACTTCTTCAGGTGTTAGCTTAACCGATAATGCACCTGCAGCACTTTCAAGATGTGATACTTTTGTTGCACCGATAATAGGAGCAGTTACTGGATCTTTTTGTAGGAGCCACGCCAGTGCAACATGGACACGAGGAACGCCTCGTTTTTCCGCGATCGCTTTAACTCTTTCTACTACTAATCGATCAGCATCAGCAGTCGCATCATATTTTGATCTTTGAACTTGGTCGGTTTCGGAACGGTATGTTGTTTCAGACCAATCACGAGTTAATATCCCTGATGCGAGAGGGCTATAAGGTGTAACACCAATGCCTTCTTCCATACATAGTGGCAACATTTCCCTTTCCTCTTCACGGTATATAAGGTTTAAATGATTCTGCATAGAGACAAACTTAGTCCAACCATTTTTCTCTGCTACATGTAATGCCTTTTGGAACTGCCATGCGTACATTGCAGAAGCACCGATGTATCGCGCTTTGCCAGCCTTCACAATATCATGCAATGCTTCCATTGTTTCTTCTATTGGGGTATTATAATCCCATCGATGGATGATATAAAGGTCAACATAATCGGTTCCAAGTCGTCTTAGGCTGTTATCAATTTCTGTCATAATTCCTTTTCGAGAGAGTCCTTTACTATTAGGGCCGTCATGCATAGGGAAGTATACTTTAGTAGCAAGAACAATCTCATCTCTGTTTGCATAGTCCTTTAAAGCCCGCCCAACATATTCTTCGCTTGTTCCGTCAGAATAAACATTTGCTGTATCAAAGAAGTTAATACCTAAATCTAATGCTTTTTTTATGATAGGTCTACTTTGCTCCTCATTAATAACCCAAGGGTGAACCCATCGTTCTTTATCACCAAAGCCCATACATCCAAGACAAATTTGAGAGACATCCAAACCAGTTTTTCCAAGTTTTACATATTCCATTGATTATTCCTCGCTTTCTTAGAGTTAACATATTTTGTTTGTAGTTTAATACTCGATTTCCATTTTTTTACTCAAACGCTGCTCCATAGTATCCAACATGTTCGACAAATTCTATCAAATCTAATCATCTAAATAGAGCATGCTACTGTGTTGCTGTTGCGGTTAATTATGCAATAAATTCAGGAGAGAGCGGTATCCCATTTGTATCAAATGATTGCCTAATCCTATCACAGGTACTTACGAAATCCGGCAACTCGTATTATAATGAGCCTACTAGATTTATAGGTATGAGGTGAAATTGAATGGATGAACGGTTATTTAAGCATCAGCAAGAGCTTGCAAAACTAATTAAGCGTTACACCGAGCAAAACAGTATGCAGCAAACTTCTATCCCGTCTTTATTCTTATACAATGAACCCAATACTACGGAGCCGCGTTATCGAGTGTTTAAACCCTCCGTTTGTGTGATCGTTCAAGGGGAAAAGGAATACATGCTGGGACAAGAGACATTTAGGTACGTTCCTGGTGATTATTTTGTGGCTTCTGTCGATTTACCCATTACAGGTCAAGTAATTAAAGCGGCTCCGAACACGCCGTATTTGTCGCTTAAACTGGAGTTTACTCCTGGAGAAATAGTAGAGGTTTTAAGTAATGCTGACATTAAAGTTGGGGCCAAAATGAGTGTAAAACGTGCTATTTCTGTTAACAAATTGGAGTCATCATTGTTTGATGCAGTATTGAGGCTGGCAAATTTACTAGAAAATCCGAAAGATATCCCTATTCTTGCACCCTTATTTAAAAAAGAAATTCTCTATCGGGTTCTGCAAGGTCCGCATGGGGAGGCGCTCAGACAAATGGCGCTAAAGGGTAACAGTACCTATCGTATTAGAGAGGTGATCGAACATATTATTCAGCACTATGATCGTTCTTTTAAAATTGAGGAACTTGCGGAAAGAGCAAATTTGAGCGTCGCTTCGTTACATAGACACTTCAAAGAAATAACAACCATGAGCCCGATTCAGTTCCAAAAACAACTAAGACTTCAGGAAGCAAGGCGCTTGTTGATGACGGACTTAACAGATGCTGCTGAAGTAGCATTTCGGGTAGGTTATGAAAGTCCATCGCAATTCAGTCGAGAATATTCCCGAATGTTCGGTTCTCCTCCTAGAGTGGATATAAAACAAATGAAAGAGAATTTTGCCAAACTGGACAAAGTGGATGAACAATCCTATTCATGAGGTTTCCTGCTCAGTATAACGATACTATTCAATCGAAAAAGGAAATGATCATTCTGATTATGGGTTAACTGGTTATTTTATGGAAAACTCTATAAAATAGAATGGGGAGACAAAGCAGCCGATATATCAAGGTAGGATAGATTAATAGAATCTAATTGATGCAAGGCATAAGTCTGGAAGGAGTGGTTTAAATGAATCAAATGCTACAGATGGGAGCAAATACGGTTTTAAGTTCTCAAAAGGGTAATGTTACGGTTAGCTACGAAATTTCTAATACGATCGATATTTCTTTAACAGCTTTCCTTTTAACTGATTCCGATAAGGTGCAAGGAGATAGCGGGATCATATTTTATAATCAACCAAAGGGTCCTTCTGGAGTGGCAACCCTTATACCAGCTGTGAACATGGGGAATACAAAAGTACATAAAATTGAATTTGATATGAGTAAAGTCCCTGAAGGTATTACTAAAATAGCTATTACGCTTACAGAGGATACTGGTAATGGTTTTTCAAATGTAAAAAATTTAAAGGCCGAGATCGCTACTGATGGCGGCATTATCCAACTCATACCGGCTAGTTTTGCAAATGAAAATGGAATTGTAGTATTAGAATTATATTTAAGAAATGGCCAAACAAAGGTAAGATCAGTATGGCGTGGATTTGATTCTGGTCTTGAAGGCTTATGCAGAAATTATGGTGTTGAGGTTGATTCTGAGGAGCAGAAAAATCCATCTAACCCTAAAGCTAATGTTGAAATAGGTATGAAAGAACCTGTTAAAACCTTGACAGTACCTGAAACGAAAACTAGCCAAAATGTCATGTCAACGATCAGCCTTGAAAAAGTAAAAGGAAAAATAAGTCTCGACAAAGGTCAAAAGCCAGTCATTATTGAGAAAACACCAGAAATTACGGCAACCGTATCGTGGAGGACTGGGACAGATTATGATATATATGCTTTAGTTTATACAAAGAATGGTAAGCAGATTGATGTAGCTATGTTTGGGGCGAAGGGAACACCCCCGCTCAGACGGTATGGTAATGGCGCTGTAGAACATATGGGCGATGTTGGCAGAAACAGTGGATCAGTGAAAAAAGAAATCATTAAATTACGGTTAACGGACGATATTCTCGCAGTCGTTCCTGTGGTTTATTCTGCTCAATCAAATGGGACAGGCTCCTTCTACAGATACCAGGTGTCCATGAGTATCGATAATCATAATGGAACCTCCGTGACCATATCTGCTAAGAATGCAAACAATAATGATCGAATTTATACCTGTGTCCCGGGAATCCTGCATAATACCCCAGATGGAGTGATCATCAGTCCATTAGAACTTTATAGTAAACCAAACTCAGAGCATCGACCAAAACTTAAGATGGATGCCTCCAATATGGTAGAAGTGTTAATGGATAAAGGACCAATAAATGATTACAAGTAGATAAGTGGTTTTTTAAAGATACCATTATTCAAGGTGATACAGTTTTTGTATCACCTTTTTATGGTGTTATTTCTTTTAGAGGAATTCAAACAATATACGACATAATTTTTTTGAGTAAAAAGAGAACCTTCGCATTATACAGGGGCTCTCCCTATTTCTAATCAAACGAATAAAAATGTAAGGTAATCAAACGTTTGATTAGATTTGCTAATCTAGCGAGAAGTCTGTGTCACTTTTAAGAGCAGTAAAAGAAAACATACCATTGGTATAGAATTTGTGACAGATAGAAGAGATAATGTAAATAAAGAGGAATTTTGAGGTGATTATATGTTTAACCGTGTAATACCAGCGATACGGAATATGAAGGATTTTGAGGAAGTCCTGAAAACAGATCATGAACATATTATTTTTCTAGAGACTCGCCTCTCGCAAGTTGAGAGTATTGTTAAATATGCAAAGAAACATAAGAAAAAAGTATTCATGCATGTCGATCTCATTCAAGGATTAAAAGTAGATGAATATGGGCTTGAATATTTAATCAATAATGTAAAGGTAGATGGAATAATTTCAACGCGTGCTAACGTCATTGCGTATGCGAAGAAACATAATATCATCGGTATTCAACGTTTATTTGCACTTGATAGTCATGCGCTTAATCATAACTTAAAGGCGGGTAAAAAACTTAAACCGGATTACATTGAAGTTCTACCAGGCATAATCCCAAGCATTTTGAAAGAAATTCATAATGAAACAGGTATTCCTGTAATTGCTGGCGGACTTATCCGGACAAAAGAAGATGTAAACCAAGCATTAGAGGGTGGAGCATTTGCGGTGACAACTTCGGATAGAGATCTCTGGTAATAAAGGATTTAGTATACAGTAAATAAATGAGTGAAAAGTACGAAAATTCAAATTGACAACGTTTTCAAAAAAATATATACTTTCTCTAAGTTAATAATTTGTGACGAGAACTGGAGACACATTGTATGCTTTGAATGGTTCTATTCAAAGACATCAGTGTGTCTTTTTAGTTCTTTAGTACTCTCTTAAATAAAAGGGCAAACCGATATGGGGGTGAATATTACATTCTACTACTTATGATCTCATAGTGTCAGCCATTATCTATTTATCTATGTTCTTAAGTAAGACAAAGAAAGAATATGTTTAATTATCGGCACTCAATACTTAAAGGGGAAAAGGGGAGAATATCATGAGAAAGAAGCCCGTCATATTACTAATGATATCATTAGTACTTATTTTGGTCGGAAGTTTTGCTGCATCTCAATTCAACAGTTCAAATGGAGAGGTAGATGTTGACCGTATTTATTTTGATACACCAAGAGGTGAACTATCAGGTCTCTTATACAAACCAAATGGAGTGGATTCAGAACCAAGACCAACACTTGTAACAACACATGGTTATTTAAACTCTGGTGAAATGCAGGATGCGCAGGCAATCGAAATGTCTAAGAGGGGTTATGTGGTATTAGCATTAGACCAATACGATCATGGTCATTCAACAGGGACAATGGAAAAGCCAATTCCATTCTTCTCATTCTGGCCGCAGGCTGTCTATGACGCTGTCCAATTCATGTATGACCAAGAGTACGTATTAAAAGATGGACAGGGCAATGGTATTATTGCTGTTTCAGGTCATTCAATGGGCGGATTTTCTTCCATTCATGCCGTTATGCTTGATGAGGTCGACTTTCAGGAAAGTGGCATTAGAAAAATCTATGCGTCACTACCAATGGGTGCTGACTATAAATGGGTGAAGATGCTTGGCTATACAGATGAACAAATTAACAATTCATATGGTCCAAGATTCTCTGGAATGGTTGCAGGTCAGTATGATGAGTTCTTCTTTGATGCAGAAGCAGTAGCAACTGTTATAAAGAAAAACTATGTTGGCACGCCAGAAGGGCAAGGGTTCTTAGGAAACCCAGCAACAGCAAAAGCTGGTGAAGTGTATGACGTTGCTGATGGAAAACGAATCATCTATCAGCCAAATGAAACACACCCATGGAATCACTTTTCAAAAACATCGACAGGATATGCTGTTGATTTTTATGATAGGGCATTTGCTGATTATGGAAACCTCATAACTATTGGTCAAGATGGTCAGACATGGATGTGGAAAGAATGGTTCTCTTTTGTCGCGTTAATCGGTTTCTTCTTACTATTCATTCCAGTCATTTCGATAATAGCGAAATTACCATTCTTTAATAGCATTATGACAGTTAGACCAGAATCACTTCCTGAGCCGAAAACAGAGGGTGGTAAACTAGCAAGTTGGTTAATCCTTGTGTTCGCGGGACTATTCCCAGCACTGTTCTTCTCTGCGTATTATAGTGGGGACGTCTCCGGAATGCGCCTGTTAAAACAGTTAAGCATGATTTTTATCGCGTTATCTGCAACTGGCCTTGTTTACGCTTTTGTAAAAAAATCAGCACGTAACATTAAGTCAGTATCAATCATCGTACTTGTGTTAAGTGTTATCCAGTATTTCTACTTGAAATATCAAGCTGAACTAATAAAAACAACTGAATTCTTTGGTGCACCAACAGTTAATCCAATCGTTTACTGGGCAATTAACGTTGCGATTGTGACGCTGATGATCATGGTGACTTACCACTATGTTTCTAAAAAACCAGAAGGGGCGACGTTGGCGAACTACGGTTTAAAAGTTAGCGTTAAGTCAATCATTGCTGCCCTTGTAACAGCTGTGGTAGCGGTTGTAATCGGTTATGTGGTTCTATACATTGTTGACAGGGTATTCAAAACAGACTTCCGCCTATGGACATTCGCTGTTAAGACATTTGAAGGTCAGCACGTTGTTGCCTTACTGAAATATGCACCATTATTCTTAATCTATTACTTTGTTGTAGGTCTATCAGTCAACATGAACACAGCCAGTAAGAAGCATGATGGATTCAAAGGTTATCTTATTTCGATATTCCATTTCGTAGGTGGTCTAGTTCTTTACTTAGCCTACCACTATGGATTACTTTTCAACACAGGAACAGCTGGATACCCTGGTGAATCACTATCTTCAATTATTGTAATTGGTCTCGTGCCAGTGTTAACGATTGCTGCAATCTTTAACCGCTACTTCTTTAGAAAAACGGGTAATGTTTATGTAGGTGCGTTCCTAAACACATTGTTAATGACAATGATTACATTAGCAAACACAACTCTTTACACAATATTTTAATAGTTTACAGTCGTTGAAAAAGAGCAAAGGGCTATGGTCCGGAGCTCTTTTTTAAGGATTTTTCTGTGAAGTGTATGTCAACCGTGGTCATAACTCAAAATGCAATCACTCTCCAAGGGAGGAAGTCAGATGGGAAAGTATATATTAGCACTAGATCAAGGAACAACAAGTTCTCGTGCTATTTTATTCAATAAAAAAGGAGAGATTGTCGAATCTGCACAGCATGAATTCGAGCAGTTCTTTCCAAAGCCAGGCTGGGTCGAGCATGATGCCAATGAAATTTGGACGTCGATTCTCGCATGTATCGCTGACGTATTACGCAAAGCGGATGCTGATCCAGTAGATGTTGCAGGAATAGGTATTACCAATCAACGGGAAACAACAGTGGTATGGAATAAAAACACAGGAAAACCAATATATAAAGCAATTGTATGGCAGTCTCGTCAATCAGAAGGAATTTGCCGGGAGCTAAGAGAAAAGGGTTACAATAATCTATTTATCGAAAAAACAGGGCTCCTTCTCGACCCTTATTTTTCAGGAACAAAAGTCAAGTGGATTCTAGATAATGTAGAAGGTGCGAGGGAAAAAGCGGAGAATGGTGACTTACTCTTTGGAACCGTTGATTCGTGGTTAGTTTACAAGCTATCGGGCTGCAAAGTTCATGTCACGGATTATTCAAACGCCTCTCGTACGTTGATGTTTAATATTTATGAACTGAAATGGGACGAGGAGCTTCTTGACATTTTAACTATTCCAAAGAAAATGCTTCCTGAAGTAAGGCAGTCTTCTGAGGTGTATGCCCATACGGTGGACTATCACTTTTTTGGCCACAATATTCCTATTGCTGGGATAGCAGGTGATCAGCAAGCTGCATTATTTGGTCAGGCTTGTTTTGAAAAAGGAATGGCAAAAAACACGTATGGAACAGGCTGTTTCATGTTAATGAATACCGGTGAAGAGGGTGTTAAATCAGACCATGGTCTTCTCACGACAATAGCTTGGGGGCTGGATGGGAAGGTCGAGTATGCGTTAGAGGGAAGTATTTTTGTTGCTGGTTCTGCCATTCAATGGCTACGTGATGGCATGCGTATGATCAAAAATGCAAAAGATAGTGAAGTGTATGCAACAAAAGTGGAGTCTACAGATGGAGTTTACGTTGTTCCGGCCTTTGTTGGATTAGGCACCCCATATTGGGATAGTGATGCCAGAGGTGCTGTTTTCGGTTTAACGCGTGGGACGAGGAAGGAACACTTCATCCGTGCAACATTAGAATCGCTTGCTTATCAAACATGTGATGTGTTAAAAGTCATGGTTTCCGACTCAGGAATTGAGCTGAAAGCTCTTCGTGTTGATGGTGGTGCCGTTAAGAACAATTTCTTAATGCAATTCCAAAGTGATATATTAGGTGTTCCTGTTGATCGCCCAGTTGTAAATGAAACGACAGCACTTGGGGCAGCCTATCTAGCGGGTCTAGCAGTTGGCTTTTGGTCTGATAAAGAAGAAATTGCAAGCCTGTGGAAAAAAGAACGTACATTTACGCAAGAAATAGCGGAATATCAGCGGGATCAGCTTTACAAGGGGTGGAAGAAAGCGGTTTCCGCAACGCGTGAATATAAATAAGAAATACATGATGACAATCCCGTACACACATGAAAAGACTATGAATCTGGTACTTATTGTGCTATAATTGAAACAAGTTAATATCGAGGATAGAGAAGCCGAGAGACCACATCACACTATTTTTCTTTTAGTAAAATAGTGTAGATTTGTGGTCTCTTTTTTTGTACTTAAAAAAGCATATTTTGTTATGTAAATGACTAATTTTAAGATCATGAAGGGAGATTATCATGCAATTTACAAACTTACGAAGATCAGATATTAAAGAAAAGATTCAACAAGAAGATCTGGACCTTCTTGTCATAGGTGGGGGTATCACAGGTGCAGGGATTGCATTAGATGCTATTACACGTGGATTGAACGTGGCGGTCGTAGAAATGCAGGACATTGCTGCGGGTACATCTAGCCGATCAACCAAGCTTGTCCATGGAGGTTTACGTTATTTGAAACAATTTGAAATTGGCGTCGTAGCAGAAGTAGGGAAAGAACGAGCGATTGTGTACGAAAATGGCCCCCATGTAACGACACCAGAGTGGATGATGCTACCATTCTATAAAGGTGGAACGTTTGGACCCGTCACAACCAATCTTGGTTTAAAAGTTTATGACATTCTTGCTGGGGTTAAAAAGAGTGAGCGCAGAAAAATGCTAAAGCCTAGCGTTGCGATGAAACGTGAGCCCTTATTGAAACGTGAAGGCATGAAGGGTGCCGGCTACTATGTTGAATATAAAACAGACGATGCCCGCCTCACCCTTGAAGTGATGAAAAAGGCTGTTGAGAAAGGGGCTTTTGCCCTTAATTATATGAAGGTTTATGACCTGATATATGAAGAAGATAAGGTGGTTGGTCTAAAAACGGAAGATTTAACGGACAGTTCTCTGCAAGAAATACGTGCTAAGAAAATCGTGAATGCAGCCGGCCCATGGGTTGATACATTAAGAGCAATAGATAAATCAAAAAAGGGGAAGACCCTTCAATTAACAAAAGGGATTCACCTTGTGTTTGATAGCAAACAATTTCCATTAAAACAGGCAGTTTATTTTGATACGCCTGATAAACGTTTGGTATTTGCGATCCCACGGGATGGGAAGACGTACGTTGGGACGACAGATACGGTTTATAAAGGAGATATTGCAAATCCGAAAATGACGGTTGCCGATCGTGACTATGTCCTAAAAGCAATCGATTTCATGTTTCCTGATGTCAAGGTAACTGCAGAAGATGTTGAATCAAGTTGGGCTGGGCTTCGACCGCTGATCCATGAAGACGGAAAGTCTCCATCTGAGATTTCACGTAAGGATGAAATCTTTGTATCTGATTCAGGATTCATCTCAATTGCAGGTGGTAAATTAACCGGTTATCGGAAAATGGCTGAAAGCATTGTGGATTTAGTCTCGAATCAGCTTTACGAAGAAGAAGGAAGAAGCTTCCCGAAAACGCAAACGAAGTACTTACCAATTTCAGGGGGGGATGTCGGGGGTTCCGAAGGTTTTAAATTGTTTATGGAATCTAAAGTGAACGAAGGTATAGAACTTGGCTTAACAGAAGAAATGGCCAATAAGCTTGTCCGCCGTTATGGGTCTAACGTTAATCATGTCTTTAACGCCTACTGCGATCAAAAAGAAAAAGGGGAACAAAACCTTGATCCAACTGTTTATGCTGAGTTAAGATATGCGATTGATCATGAGCTAGCTTATAAGCCAGTCGACTTCTTTATTAGGAGAACAGGCGCACTATTCTTTGATATTAACTGGGTTCGCACGTATAAAAATCCCGTTATCCGGTTTATGAAGAAAGAATTAGGTTGGTCACAGGAACAGGAAGATGCATACACAAAAGAGCTAGAGCAGGTTATGTATGAAGCAACAAATCCGATTGAAAAGGAATAATTAAATGGGGAGCAGCTGGCCAGTTAGATGGAGGTAAACCGCTTTTGTTGTCTACTTAGCGGAAGTTTTTTCGGAGAACCTTACCCTAAATAAGCACATAGTTATTATTTTTTGAAGCGTCAAAGTACAACTCAATGTCTTTGACGCTTATTTCGGCCAGTAATCCATCAAAAACACTAGGTTTAAAGTGGTATACCGTATAACAAGTAGATGTGGTTTTTTTATTTTATGTGTTAACTGGTTATTTATTAGTCAATTTGAATGATGCTTTTTTCACTTTCATTTGCTAAATATCCAATTACTTTTACTCTTTTTGGAATAATCGGATGACGCTTTAATAGTTTAACCGATTCTCTTATATTGTCAGTTTTTAAAGGCAATCCTTGGATCCAGTCTGCCAAGGAGCAACCTTGGGTTTGAATAAATAGATATTCTAATGTTTTCATGGAATCTACACAAATATGTTCTTTTTGATAATATTCCTCCAATATTTCACTTGTGACATGATTGGAGTTGCTGTTTAGACCAATTACATATATTTCAACTATTTCCTGTTGAATGAGGTTTGAGATGACGTACCTCATTGTACAACTATATGGATTAGAAATAACAGCATTGTCTATGTAAACCCATATAAAATCCCCTTCTAAGAAATCAAGAATCCAATTTTGCTCTGGAATTTTCACATCACCGATAATAATTTTTTTCAATTCACTTCCTCCTTAATTAAAAAATGATTTTTGCCATTTCAAAATATAGTGGTAATCCAATTGTTAGATTGAAAGGGAAGGTTATTCCCAATGATAGCCCTAAATAAATGGATGGGTTAGCGCCCGGTACTGCCGACTTAATTGCAGCGGGAGCAGCAATATAAGAAGAGCTTGCGGCTAAAATCCCCATTAGAAATAATCCTCCTAAGGATAAATCAGCTAATTTACCGATCAAGAGACCTACTATTCCAAAAAATACTGGAAATATAATGGCTAAGCCAATTAGTTTCCATCCATATTTTCTTACTTCTGACAGCCTTTCTCCTGCAGTTAGCCCCATCCCAAGTAAAAAGATAACTAAAATGCTTTGATATAAATCTATAAATAAAGGTTTGATAATAGGAATTCCATTATGTCCCACAAAATAACCAATGGCCAAGCTCCCGGTTAACAGTAAAATACTCTTACCAAATAGGCTTTCCTTGATGATATGCATGTTAATAAGACCGTGAAAATTCATTGATGCTGGTACAATACCTAATGTGTTTGCTGGAACTTTTTCTAATTGAAGCCAATGGAACAGGATAAGCGAAACAATAATGGCTGGACTTTCTAAAAGAACGACGATAGCTGTCATAAAGCTCTCATATTCAATATTAGCCATTCCCAGGAAAGAAATTGCAGCTGCAAATGTAACAATGCTAACCGAGCCGTAAGTCGCTCCAAGTGCAACTGAATTTTTTACATCTAACTTGACTAACCGGCAGACAATAATAGTCATTACGGGAATAAAGGTTCCTAAAAATAATGCTCCAATTATAGGTTTTAATAAATCATGTCCTGCATGATGTGAAAGCTCAATGCCTCCTTTTAATCCAATGGCCACTAGTAAATAAATGCTTAAGGATTCGCTAAGTCCCTTTGGGAATTTCAAATCTGATTTAACAGTTGCTGCTAAAAGACCTAATACAAAAAATAAAATTGCTGGTGATAGTAAATTATTTGAAATAATTTCTGCCATCTTATGTCCTCTTTCTAAATTAGATTTTTTAACAAAAAAACCGGAAAAATAGATTACACTGTTTTCAAAACAGTCCATCTATTTTTCCGGTGTACATTTAACTAGCGAATATTCGCTTTTTAATTGTCAACCATTTGAAAAGTCTCTTCGATATTTTTTTCTAAGATAAAAACGATTAATCGTTCTCCTGTTTTCGTACTGATATCTGTATGGAAGCTTATTACTTCAGATTTGACGATATCCTTAATCAAGTCCTTTAATTGCTCGCTACCTGTTTCTACTAAATCAGCGCGAATTTTTTTAATTGAGAGCAAGCCATCCTGTGTTTTAGCTAGTTCCTTTTCAGCGGGGGTTAATATTCCTCTTAAAATAACAATCACCATGTTTCGAACAATATCACTTTTAACGGATAGGGGTCCTCTCCCAAGATACTCTTTTTCCCACTGAGTCACCATTTTGCTTATTCGGTCTTCGATTGTACGCTTCATGCCATTGTACATTCCCTTCTTTTTTCAATGAAAAAGGTATGTTTCAATAACAAAAAATGTTATATAAAACATACCGATTTATCCCTAGTTTTATCAAAAATATTTTTTTATGCCTTTTCGGTTATACCATTGAAAAACAATCGTAAACCGCTAATGCATTGAAAATTTTTGATAACTCTAATATTCTTCGATTATTAAATTATTTCTAATTATATGGATTTTCACCAATTTGTCAAATACTTTTCAATAATGAAACAATTAGCAGATTACAAGTAGATAAGTGGTTTTTAAAGATGCCATTATTCAAGGTGATACAGTTTTTTTGTATCACCTTTTTGGGTGTGTTAATTCTCCCCCTTCACATCTATATAGAACGAATTTGTCTTTATGAAGGACTGACCAGCTTGACATGTTCCGAGATGATCAATTTGGTGCGGTTTTTTTATTTTCCAAAAGAAATGAGTTTGCTTCCAATCCTGTGGGTAGAAAAAATATTTATGTTAACAACAATAACTTTAATTTTTTAAATAAAAAGTTTAGTTAATAGGTTTGCTTGTTAAATTAAGCTTGTTAAAATTTATCCAATAAAGGAAAAGCGCTTTCTTTAATAAAGCATTGCAAAAACACTTATGAAAATGGAGGGAATAGAATGGGACAAACAAATGAATTGGTGCATAGAATGGCGAGCAAAACAATTAAACTTGTGGATGCATTCGGAAATCCTGTTGCAGGAGAGGAAATTCAAATAAAACAGACCAATCATAAGTTCTTATTCGGCTGCGGCATTTTTGATGCAATCGATGTAGCAAACAAAAATGTACCAGCAGATAGACTAGCATTTCAGGAAGTAAAACTGGATATGTTCTTAGACGTATTTAACTCTGCCACACTACCTTTCTATTGGGGAATGTTCGAACCTGAAAAAGGAAAACCACGCACAAAGGAATTAAAAGCAGCTGCTCAGTGGTTAAAGGAAAGAAACATAGCCGTAAAAGGACACCCGCTTTGCTGGCATACCATAACTGCTCCATGGCTTCTTGATATGAGCAATGAAGAAATCCTCAAAGCACAGTTTGCTAGAATTGAACGGGATGTAACAGATTTCAAAGGGCTCATCGATATGTGGGATGTAATCAATGAAGTGGTGATCATGCCAATATTTGATAAGTACGACAATGGCATTACAAGGATCAGTAAAGACCTTGGCCGTGTCGGCATCATAAAAGAAATGTTTGCAAAAACACGTGAATACAATCCAGGTGCGACACTATTATTAAATGACTTTAATACATCTATAAACTATGAAATCTTAATTGATGGATGCTTAAACGCAGGTATCCAAATTGATGCGATTGGTATTCAGTCACATCAGCATCAAGGATATTGGGGACGTGAAAAATTAGAAGAGGTATTAGAACGTTTCTCGCATTTCGGTCTTCCGATTCACTTTACAGAAAACACCTTGACATCTGGACATCTGATGCCATCTGAAATTGAAGATTTGAATGATTATCAGATTCCAGAATGGCCATCTACACCAGAATTCGAAGAACGTCAGGCAAAAGAAGTAGAAGAAATGTATTCTATTTTGTTTAAACATCCACTTGTAGAAGCGATAACGACCTGGTCCTTCAGTGACGATGGTACATGGCTTGGTGCTCCCGCTGGATTTGTCAGAAAAGATAACAGCCCAAAACCATCATATGAGATTTTAAAGAAACTAATCAAAGATGACTGGTGTACAAATGTAACTGCTAAAACGGATGACAACGGAATGGTGACATTTGAAGGATTCCTGGGTGATTACGATCTTTTATGTGGTGATAAAAAGTTAAGCGTCAAATTAGAGAAAAATGCAGAAACAGTACAGTTTGTAATCTAATAATACAAAGCTATTCCATGTTGGCGGGAATAGCTTTTTCTAATATAGGGTATATCCAAAAATGCAGGATTCAGCTCGACTGGTTCAGCCAGTCATAAAACATCACTTCTCCCGTTCCCAGTACACAGCGAAGGGGCTTTGGTTTATATTGGACTTCAGCCAGGTCCTTCAATTTGTTGGTTACGATTCCGTAAAAGAAGGCAATTGGCTTTTTTACTAGATTGGTAGACTTAAGCTTACGAATCAGCTGCTGAAACGACTGAATGCTGATGCTGAGCATGGTATCTGTGTCTTGTTGACAATTAAAACGAAAAGCAACGATTTTGACCATATGCCAAAATTCTTCAATCGTTTTTGCATCAGGAAAGAAGCATTTTACCAGCTGGACAAAAGCTTGTGGAACTCTTTCATTTGTGAAAGTATGATCTAATGGTTTTTGAACGCTTGAAGATGTTTGATGTGAATTCAGCGGCTCTTCTTTACGTTCTTTATTCTCTTGTTTATTAGTTTCAAAAGAAATACTAGTTTTATTTAGGTGGTTCAATTCTTCGTGTTTGGGTGGTTCATTTTGAGCAAAACGATTAAAAATATATAAATTGCTCGACTGAGATCCATTCTTTCGTTCCGTTTCATAGACAGTTAAGATACCTAGGTCCTTGGCTTTTTGCACCATCCGTTTAAAGGTAGAGCGAGAAATGCCGTTATCGTGATACTCTTCATTAATCACCTTTAAAATCGTCCCGATCTTTGCATTACATACACCAGGAACCTTTGCACCAAAACGAACCAAGCGCTTCAACCCAACCCGCTCACCCTCAGTAAACTCCTGCTTAACCTCCAACAGCCACATCTCCATATGAGAATTAAACTCCATCAAACTAGAAAACTGAGAATACTGCTCAAAACCATCAATCTTGCCCGATCTTATATTCATTATTTTGCACCACCCTTTCTACCCTCTATATAGGAAAGAAGGAGGAAAAAAGTTAGGGTGGTTTGTGGGTAGTTGTTACAAGTTTGTGAAATATCCCGATTTTGTTACTTATTAAAAAGTTTATGAAATTTCTGCCATCGTCATTTGTTTTTCGGATTAGCTGAGGTGAACCGTACCATAAGTAAATGAGGTTAATAAAAGAGCAAGAAGAGTTATACTTCTTGCTCTATTTCTATATATTTATTGATTTTTGAAAGGAAATTTACAGATGTATTTTCGAAATATGATAGTAAAGAAATGTCTAAGACTATACTGTATTTATTATTAAAGCTAGATATTAATGTTTCTCTAAATAATAATATTTCATTACTAGTAATAAAGTGGGAATTATAAAGTAAAAGTATATCAATATCATTAAATGATTCTTGACTTATAAAAGAACCGAACAGAATAATTTTAAAATCAGAATGCAGATTTATTTCTCTTCTTATTTTCTTCACGTTCATGCAGAGGAATGTAATTAAAGAATGCTTTTCTACTGACACAATTTAATGCCCCCATAAATTCTTTTATTTCGAATAAGCCAATTTCATGTTCTCTTGCTATCTCTTTTGCAGATTTTGCGTTTTTATTCCACATACTAATATTGATAATGGCATCTAAATTAGGATATCTTGACATTAAATCTAGAATTTCAGCATCCCCTATAATG
>JBFNER010000035.1:0-47861 GCA_040797665.1 Neobacillus sp.
CCTACGACCGATCGGTTAACAGCCGATAGCTCTACCACTGAGCTACTGCGGAACAGTAAATATTATTCATGATCAACTGGGTGATTACCCTGTCGACTCTTTACATTATAATGAGGTTGTCCACTAAAGTCAACATCCTTTTCGGAGAAATTTCTCTTCAAATTACTTCCAATTTTCATATCGAAATCTCTTTTGTTTTCTTCAGCTTTCCTTTGCATTTCCCGCATACATATCGACTTGTATCGATCCTTCTTTTTCTCTTGTACTGGAGCTGACAGTTAACACATTGATAGATTAACCATTTCTTTACTGTTCTTTTTTTTGGTTTATCAATGAGCTGGCTGCAAAACCTCGGGGCACCCACAAGACTTAGGAGCATCTTAAAATCTTGATCACGGTGTTGATATCCTTTTCCTTCTAAATGCAGATGATAATGACATAATTCATGTTTAATGATCCCGATTAATTCTTCCATCCCCAGCTGGTCAAGATACTTCTTATTAATCTCAATGTTATGAGTTCCTAATAGATACCTGCCTCCTGTAGATCTCAGCCTCCCATTAAATGATGCTTTATGCCTAAATAGTTTTCCAAAATAATCAATAGAGACTTTCTCCACTAAATTTTGTAGTTCTTTCTCCTCCAATTTCTCTCCCCACCCTTTTAAAGCGAACGTGACAACCTATTATAGCATATATTGTATATACCTTTAATGATCTACTTTTCGGGAGGTTTGACTATGCCGACTTGGTTTCAAAACCAAATGAAAAGAGCTTTTTATGAGAAGGACCGCTATCAAATAAAGCTGTTAAATCAGTGCTGGTTTTTTTACAGAAAAAAACACTGCTCATAATTAGCAGTGTTTCTCTCTTATTATGCTGGCGGCAGCATGGTTAATGCAACACGGCCTTTATTCATATCAACTGAGTCCACCCAAACAGTAACCACATCACCAACAGAAACAATATCTAATGGATGTTTAACAAAACGATTGCTTAATTTAGAAATGTGCACAAGTCCATCTTGCTTAACACCAATATCGACGAAGGCTCCGAAATCGACAACATTCCTTACGGTTCCTTGCAGCTCCATTCCAGTTTTTAAATCTTCTAACTTAAGTACGTCCTTTTTTAACAGTGGGCGAGGCAAGTCATCCCGAGGGTCTCGTTCCGGTCTGACTAAAGCATCAATAATATCTCTTAAGGTAAGTTCACCGATTGATAATTCAGCAGCAACAGATTTTAAATCAAGTGCACTTAAAGCTTCCTTTAATTCTGCTGAGCCAAGGTCATCTGTAGTGAACCCAAGGTTAGTTAATAGTTTCTTCACTTCATCATAGTTCTCCGGATGGATACCTGTTCGATCAAGCGGTTGTTTACCATCTAGTACACGAAGGAAGCCTATTGCCTGTTCATATGTTTTTGCTCCAAGGCGAGGTACCTTTTTCAACTGAACTCTACTAGTGAATTTCCCTTCTTCCTCGCGCTTTTTCACAATATTATTGGCAGCTGTTTTTGTCAGCCCTGCTACGTACTGGAGCAAGGAGGCAGATGCTGTGTTTACATTAACACCAACACGGTTAACAGCTGTTTCAACTACAAAGTGTAATGATTCCGAAAGTCTTTTTTGCGTCACATCATGCTGATACTGGCCGACACCTACTGACTTTGGATCTATTTTTACTAATTCAGCAAGTGGGTCTTGTAGGCGGCGGGCTATGGATACAGCACTTCTCTCTTCTACCTGAAACTCAGGGAACTCTTCACGCGCTATATCTGAAGCTGAATAAACACTAGCTCCCGCTTCATTCACGATAAGGTAGAAAATCTCTTCCTTCATTTCTTTGAGTATATCAGCAACGAACTGTTCTGTTTCTCTTGATGCCGTTCCATTACCGATGGCAGCCATTTCTACCTTATACTCACGAAGGATATTTATAAACTTTTCCTTTGCTTCCTTCGCTTTGTTAACCGGAGGGTGAGGATAGATCACATCAATCTTTAATACTTTACCCGTTTCATCTACTACCGCCAGTTTACAACCCGTCCGGTAGGCAGGGTCTACACCAATTACCACTTTTCCTTTTAACGGCGGCTGTAATAAGAGATTACGAAGATTTTCTGAGAATATATGTATGGCCTGCTCTTCCGCTTTATCTGTTAATTCACTGCGGATTTCTCGTTCAATCGATGGCTGTATCAGTCTCTTGTAGCTATCTTCTATCGCTTCCTGAACGATAGATGCGGCAGGTGAGTACTGTTTATGAATCCATTTCCTAGAAAGATAGGCTGAAATCCTTTCAACATTCATCTTAATTGATACTTTCAGAATCTCTTCCTTTTCACCACGATTTAACGCTAGGATTCGATGGGGAACAATCTTACCAACAGGCTCCGCATATTCATAGTACATTTCGTATACTTTTTTCTCGTCCTTTTCTTGCTCTTTAACAGTTGATTCAACCGTGCCCGCTTTAAAGGTTTCATTGCGAATCCACTTTCGGCTTTCTGCATCATCAGATACAAGTTCTGCTATGATGTCTTTTGCCCCGGCAATCGCTTCTTCAACTGTAAGAACTTCTTTTTCTTCCGAAAGAAATTCTTTTGCCTTGTCTTCAATAGAGGTTTGCGGGAAGCTTAAAATCCATTCTGCTAGTGGTTCTAATCCTTTTTCTTTCGCAACCGTTGCCTTTGTACGTCTTTTCTGTTTGTACGGTCGATATAGATCCTCAACCTCTTGTAGTTTTTCTGCCCCGGTAATATTTTGAGCTAGTTCATCTGTTAGTTTCCCTTGCTCAGCAATAATCCTTAGTACTTCTTCTTTCCTTTGTTCAAGGTTTTGTATATACTGCCAACGTTCTTGGATATTTCGAATTTGCACTTCATCCAGTGCGCCCGTCATTTCTTTCCGGTAGCGGGCAATGAACGGAACGGTATTCCCTTCATTTATTAATGAGATAACACTCTTTACTTGTTTATGTGAGATGGTAAGTTCTGAAGCAATTTTTCCAAATAACTGTTCGTCTTTCACGATTGTATCATTCACTACAATTGATCCTCCCATTCTTTTTTCATATTGTATCAAATTAAATGCAAGGTTTCATATTAAACCCATTTCCATTACAACTAAAAAAAAGAGCAAGCTTAGGCAGCTTGCTAATGCAGAACACAGGTATGAGGTCAGTGATATGTATAAAAAAACGCCCTTTAAAAGAGCGTGCTTATTGCTAAAATTCAATGAGACCGATACTAACCCTTAATGCATCGTCCACTTTTTCCATCATTTCGTCATCGAGATGGGTAATTTTATCGGTTAATCGCTGTTTATCAATTGTACGAATCTGTTCTAAAAGAATGACTGAGTCTCGTTCAAAACCGTAGCGCTTCGCATCAATTTCTACATGAGTAGGAAGCTTCGCTTTTTGAATTTGAGCTGTAATCGCTGCAACAATAACTGTGGGACTAAACCGATTCCCGATATCGTTTTGGATGACAAGTACAGGACGGACACCGCCTTGTTCTGAACCAACAACTGGGGATAGGTCTGCAAAATATACGTCACCACGCTTGACAATCAAAGGATTAGCCTCCGCTTACAAGACGTTCAACTGTGTGTTCTGCCTCAAATTCTGCTTGAAATGCTTCCGATGCAATAGTTAAATTGATCTTGGCCATTTCCATATATCCACGTCTCATGGATTCGCGAATTTGTCTCTTTTTTCGTTCGCGCAAATACATTTTGGTTGCTTGATAAATAAATTCACTGCGATTAACGTTTTCGAGCTTTACAAAACCGTCTAACTCGGTTAATAGATGTTGCGGTAATTTCACTAAGATTTCCGTGGTTGCGCCAGATTCAGACACAAACATACACCTCCACCATCACTACACACCAAATTTTTTCTCTTTACCATATACAATAATACCACTTAATGCCCAAAATTCATAGACCATTTGTAATTCTTCTGTATTATAAGCCAAATGGAGTTCCTTTTATGCACAAAAATTTCTGCATTACCATAAATATGTTTGAATATCTTTATTTACGCCTTTTATTTATTTAGCAGGTAGTTTTTTAATACGACAATCTGCTCACCTTTTTTATAAAGGCGGGGAACACGATTTGAGATGATGCAAGGGACTTCATAGTTGATTGTCTCAAGCTTCTCGGCAATTTCATTTACCGAGATAAATTGGTCATCCTGCCTGCCGATTAGGGTAACGGTTGTTCCGATAGGAAGTTCATATGGAAGTTGAATCATACACTGGTCCATACAGATTCTACCTATGATCGGTGCCCGTTTCCCATCAACTAGAACAACTTGTCCTTGAAGCCTGCGAATCCATCCATCGGCATAACCAATTGGAATCGTTCCCACCCATACCTCATCTTCTGCTTCGTATGTCGCCCCATAACTTACTTTATCGCCTTTTGCCAACCTTTTAACTTGGACAAGTTTTGATTTAAGCGCAAAGGCTTCCTTTAAGTCAAAAGGAATTTCATTCTCCATTTCTTTAGAAGGAGTTAGTCCGTACATCGCAATCCCCAGCCTCACCCCATTAAAATGGACATTTGGAAACCTTATGGCGGCAGCACTATTGCTTGAATGGATATATTTAGGTCGGACTTTCATCACACTTAACAATTCGTGAAACTCTTGTACTTGTTGCTCGAAGTACGTTTGGTCTAGTTCATCGGCAGTAGCAAAGTGGGTAAAAACACCTTCAAGAACTAATCGGTGATCTTCTGAGATTAACTGTTCCATCGCTAGTAATTCCCTTTTACTACGTACGCCTATTCTTCCCATTCCCGTATCCAGCTTTAAATGGATAAAAAGTTTTTGATCAGCGGCTAAATATTTTGCAGCTTCTTTAAGCCATTGTTCTTGGAATACGGTAATCGTGATTCCATGCTTTACCGCGATAGGTGCATCTTCAGGCCGAGTAGCTCCCAGAACTAAAATAGGAGCAGTGATTCCTTTATTTCTTAAGGCAATCGCCTCATCCATAAAGGCCACCGCCAAGTAGGAGGCTCCTGCATTTAGAGCCGTTTCCGCCACCTGAATATCGCCATGACCATAAGCATTTGCCTTTACGACCGCAAAGATATTGACTTCCGGCGGTAAAATCCTTTTAACGGAGGCAACATTTTCTGAAATACAATCTAAATCAACTTCCGCCCATGTATCTCGAAAGAAAAAGCCCTGCTCATCCATTTTTTCCACTTCCTATTATCTATAATCAAATCTATATACTTTTTGATTATCAAACTACTTTTATCCTCTGTCAAATGTTAACCAAAAAAACAGACCCTTAAGAAAAGGGCCTGGGATTTTATGCTTATTTTTCTACATCACCTTGAACAGACCTTGCTATTTCGATGAGTTCTTCCTGTGACAGGTTATTGGATGCAATCATGTAGTCAACACCATCTTGTGACCAGGTGATGGACCCGTCTGTCACAGCACCAATGGTTACACCTAAGTCCACTAGGTCTCCGTCCACATATGTTGGAGAAGTAGAGGCTTCTTTAACGGTCACCTTTTCTTGGACGAGCGTAAATGATTTTTCACCGCCATAGGTGAGAACGATTCGCTTGCCATCTTCCATTTTCACTTCTTTTTCCTCAATTAACTTAGTTCCTTCAATCTCAGCAGTTGGATATTTTACCGTAAAGGCTGAATCCTTGCCATCTGCCATCGCAGGTAATCCAAGCTCTGCTCGAGTCATATTCTTCTGCATATCAAAGTCACTCTTATCAAAGCTGGCATTGAATTTCACATTTGAGAATTCCACCGTCACCAGAGCATTGCGGTCAGGATCCATCACTTTAACAACAGCAGGTGATAAATCACTTTTGTTTAGCTGGATCTCTTGGATAGGAAGCATGCTATTGTTTTGATAGCGTGTTTTCGTTTCAAATATATAATGGTCCTTTGAAGATGTAAACTTAGCATCCTTATCTTCCATAATGTCTCTAATTAATGATTCGTATAAATAGGCCTGGCTGCTATTCTCCGGCCAATCACTTTGGAATTTAAAGCTTTTCTTAAGGGCAGGTGTTAAAACAAACACACCCTCTTCATTTCTTAAAATCATCTGGCTTTGATCTTTTTCAGCATTTTTTAAATTCACACGATAAAAAGTTGGATCTTTATGCCAAATTTCCACATTATACACCTGTGAATCTGCGCCCATTTTTAATGTCATCTTGGCATCTGCTTTATAGCCTGACAAGTCACCCAGCTTACTATTTAATTCCTTCACTACATCCTCTTGTGACTTTGAGCCACAGGCCGCTAATATAAAGATAACCAGTAAACCTGAAACTAGCAGCATTAACTTCTTCCTCATTCCTTCAACCCCTTCTTGTCTCATTTTCATATGAACTAAAGAAGAGAAAGGCAGGGATCAGGCAGTGGATAAAAAACAAACAGGAATTTGTTTCCTATATGACCAAGCTGACCTTGTCTCTCCTATTTCCCTATGAATATATGAGACAACCTTTTGGAATATGATAAAGAAGTTGAAAGAAAAGTATCCAAGCTGTTTAACGTATTTATTAAATCTCTTCTATAATTACTTGTGCAACAGCATAGTCTCTACTGTGAGAAATCGATACATGTGCATTTGTTTTCGGTCTGATAATCATAGGCTTTCCAGCTGAATCGCTGCCAATTTCAATATCAAGAAAAGATAAATCTTTGCCAATACCCGTTCCCATTGCTTTTGAAAATGCCTCTTTTACGGCAAACCTGCCTGCTAAAAACTCTACCTTCCTTCGTTCATTCAAGCTGTCAAAGGTTTGTTTTTCTGCTTCTGTTAAAATGCGGCTAACCAGTTTTTGCTGCCTTGTCATCATTTCCTGTATTCTTGATAGCTCAATAATATCTATCCCGATCCCTTTTATCATGGTATTCTCCTTCTAGATTGCGTCTAACTAGCATAGTTTGTTTGTACATGTAGGATTTTCAGTCTATTATAATAAGTAATATACTTAGGAGGTTTATATGTTTACGAGAACGGAAAATTTCCGAGAATTTATCCGCTATTACCCAATCATCTCTATTATTATAGCCATCCATCTAGTGTTGTATCTCTTTACCGTTTTACCTTTTTTTCCAAATTATTGGTTTTTCGCTAACTTCTCTGGGGTGAATCTCTATATTATGGAAGGGGAATTTTGGAGACTTCTTACCCCCATCTTTATGCACAGCGACTTCACTCATGTACTATTTAATAGCTTTTCCCTTATTCTGTTCGGACCTGCGTTAGAAAGACTGCTTGGCAAAGCAAAGTTTCTATTCATCTATCTCACTTCTGGGATTATTGCCAATATCGCAACACTCATTCTAGAACCACTAACCTATACTCACGTAGGTTCTAGTGGCAGCATTTTTGGATTATTTGGTTTCTATATTAGCATCCTTGTTTTCAGAAAAAATACTCTCTCACAGCAAAACTCGCAAATTATTCTGATTATCTGTGCACTCAGTTTAATCATGACCTTTATCCAACCCAATATAAACATTACCGCACACATATTTGGGTTAATTGGCGGGTTTATATTAGGGGCAATTCCTTATAGTAAAAAATAGCAATCGGGATTGAACCTTTTATCGGTTCAATCCCCGTTTTTATGTCTTGAATACCAATAATAAATACCCTCTGTATCACTTTTCTCCAGGTCAATTACCTGACCGCCAGCGCTGCCGAAGCCAGATTTCACGAAGACTTCAACTGTAGCTAACTTCTTTTTGCGCTGAAAGAAACTTTCCATAATATCTAGGCTTTGAATTTTGTTTTTCTTCATAAATACTGTTGTCCGAATGATTCCTCGGTAACGCAGGCATAGCTGATTTTCATTAAGACTCCAGCCGGCATCTTTATATTTCAGATAAGCCCAAAAGGTTGAGAACACTAGGAGGATCAGTGATAAAAGACCCCAGAATTTCAAAAATATTAGTGCAACGATCACAATAGGTATCGATAAATACCAGCTGCGAATAAAGTAACGGATTAATGCTCTTTTGGGTGGAGAAGTGAAATGCGTATGTAACTGATAATCTGCTAAAAACGGTCCTAGCATGGCCGCGATTTTCTTTGTCTGAACAATGGGCAAAAGGTTAACCTTTGCGCCCTCTTCGTTCCTAGAGGAGCCACCTGCACTTTCAACCACTACACTCCCGTACCCAAGTATTTGCCGGATAATATTTTCATTAACCCGGATTGCCTGAATTCTATTTAATGGTATGGTCACCTGCCGTCTTTCTAGCAGACCTTGAGATATAATCAAATCGCGCTCTGTTTTCATGACTTTGAAATTAGCGTATTTCAGCATCGTCCCAAAAAGGGCAATTATCCAAGCTAGTAAAAAGCCTATGAACACAATCACGGCAATCATAATAACATTACTTACGGCCCATTTTTCGATTCCACGAAATAAGCGCTCGTATGGAATGAAATCATCTAACTGTGATAAAAAGGCCAGTACTGCCGATATAACCACTCCTACTCCTCCAGAGGTAACTGAGAGTAACATCAATTGTCCTGGAGTAATCTTATAGACAAGCTGGCCTTCGCTCATCTGCTTCTGCTCTGAATCAGATGTGCCTTTGTTCTTTGCTGCTGACACATAATCTTGAATTTGCCGTGCTTCTTCTCTCGTGATGGCAGATAGAACCACTTCAGCTTCGGCACCGCCGCTTCCGCCAGCCGTTTCAACCTTAAGCTGAACTAAACCAAACATTCGTTGGAAGAGACCCTCTGAAAGGTCAATGCTTTGAATTCTCTCGACAGGTATGTAACGATTCTTACGTACAAATATTCCATACTCCATTCGAAGCTCATCCTGCTCTAGTCTATATGTATATCTAAGCCACGATAGTATGCTTGTCATAATGATGATAATCACCACTATAGCAGATGCTCCTATGAGGAACAGTTTTCCACCGGGATCATTATTCCCAATAACTAATAAAGCAATAAAAGTAAAAATAAATTCCTTTAGTTTCTTACTGATATTGACCATAATGGCAATCGGATGCGGTCTTTTTGATTCATACATCTTCATCTGCCACCCTTGCTAAACTTGAGATAAAGTGACGTAATTCTTCCGCTTCACTTTCTTCCAATGCTGGAATTTCGTGTGACGTAGCAGCTGTATTAACAATAACAGAAGCAAGCCCGTACTTTCTGAGCAGTGGCCCTTGTACAGTGTCCACATGCTGTACCCGGATCATCGGAATTAATGTCCTTGTCTTAATAAAAATCCCCTGCTGAAGTTCAATTTCCTCCTCCTTCACCTCATAACGCCATCGTTTCCACCTTAGTGAAGGCAATAAATGCGATAGTAAATAAGTCAAAATAAGTCCAATCCCAACGAGCAATATCGGGATCCACGCTGGACCATTAAATAGACGGATCATAAACACAAGAAACGCAGCAATTGCCCAGAACACAGCTGACTTGATTACACCTGAAATTCTCCATACCTTTAATGCCTTTGTAGAGATCTGTTTTTTCGGCCCGGATTCCATACGATTCCCTCCTGTTCCCTTGCTTTACTTTAAGTATACACGGGCGGATGGGCTGTGACACTATTCAAATACAAAGCTGGATTGGTCAATCACTTGAACCCCTTCCCGTCCTTTTAAATCTTCCATGAGCCGGAAAAGGGCCGCATCCTTTTGCTTTGCTTCAATCATACAATGCAATTCCTTGACTGATCCCTTTACTCCAGATAAAAACTTTAGAAACATATTTACATCAACATAATCCGCATGAGCTCGAAAGTCTTTGTCACTGCGCGGGCTCGATATGTGCATTTTAACTGGTAGAGGTGATATCTTCCACGTTGCGACTATCCTTTCCCAGTCTTGAAGCCATTCTTCAGTCTCATAATTCGCTAAATGGTGATGGTAGTCGAAAATCATTGGAATCCCTAGCTTCTCACATAGATACAATGTTTCTTTTACCGTAAAGGTTGTATCATCATTTTCAAGCATAATCATTTTCTGAATAGAAGGCGGAATATAAGCCCAGTTATGAATAAACTGCTCAAGCGCCATTTCCTTATCTTCATATCCTCCTCCCACATGAAGGACACAGCGGTGTTCTGTGTCAATTTCCATTCCCTTCAAAAGGCCTTCATGCATAATTAAAGTTTTGAGAGCATTTTTTAAAATATCTTTATCTGGAGTATTTAGAACGACAAAATGATCAGGATGAAAATCAAGTCTCATAGGGTGCTGCTTAATAAAATTTGCCAACTGCTTTAGAGGCTCTTTTAATGGCCTTAAAAAATTCCAATCCAGTAATTCTTCGTGATTTGCTAACGGGATCAGCCGGGAGCTAAACCTAAAAAAATGGATCTCGTTCCCGACATTATGCTTTAGCAGACGCAAACAATTTTCCAAATTGGATTCGGCAATTCTTTCTAGCTTACGAATCGCTGCTTCACGGTCTTTGATCCGATTAAATTGTGCAAAGGTCATTGTTTGTGATGGCGATGCGTTCTGGAGCTCCACACTCATCGCCACATACCCAAGCCTTACAATCATATTGGCCCACTCCTAATAATGGTTTTGTTTATTATTCCCTTTATCTCGGCAAATAAAAAAATTCATGTATCGGCCGTTTTATTTGGGTCCCTATCTGCTGTTTTGGTAGGTCTATCTGCCAACTTCACCACTTACACGCAAAAGAGCAAAACAAAAAAAAAAGCATGGACTCAAGGTTGAGTCCATGCTTCTTGTGGGCTAAAGATTATGAGCGGTTAAAGCTTCTAGGTTTACCAGTAGATGAGCGCTTCTCACCTGTTCTTGGCTTGGCTGGTGCTTTTTTACGACCACGGGAATCTCCTCTGTTGTCGTCTCTTCTTCTACGGTCACGGTCGCCACCGCCGCCGCTGCGATCATAAGATTTTCTCTCGCGCTTTTGTGGAAGTGGTGATTCGTCAGAAAGCTTAATTGGTGTAGTATCAGGTTCTTTTGTTAACATTTTCAGCACAGCCGCTACAACCGTTTGTGCATCATTTGCTTCAAGCAATTCATCTGCAGCTGCTTTATAGTAATGCAAGTTATTAGAATCAATCGTCTGCACAATCTTATCAACTACTGCACGTTGCTGACCTTCTAATGCCTCATCAAGGGTTGGAGCCTTCATTTTTTCCATCTTACGTTTCGTTGTTCTTTCAACAACCGCTAAGTAAGACTTCTCACGTGGAGTGATGAAGGTAAGTGCCATACCCGATTTTCCAGCACGTCCTGTACGGCCAATACGGTGTACATAGCTCTCAGGGTCTTGTGGAATATCGAAGTTGTAGACATGTGTTACACCTGAAATATCTAGACCTCTGGCAGCAACATCCGTAGCTACTAGTACATCAATCGTTCCCTCTTTAAATTTACGCAAAACTTGAAGACGCTTCGCCTGGCTTAAATCACCATGAATTCCTTCTGCTGTATACCCTCTTAGCGTTAGCGCTTCAGATAATTCATCAACGCGGCGCTTTGTTCTACCAAACACAATTGCCAATTCTGGGGATTGGATATCTAATAGTCTTGTTAGAACATCAAATTTATTTCTTTCTTGAACCTCCAGGTAATATTGCTCAATTAAAGGCATCGTCAATTCTTTTGTCTTCACTCGAACAATTTGAGGATCCTTCATAAACTTCTCAGCCATTCTTTGAATTGGACCTGGCATGGTTGCTGAGAAAAGCAATGTTTGACGTTCTGAAGGTGTTGATGAAAGAATGGATTCAATATCTTCAATGAATCCCATATTTAACATTTCGTCCGCTTCATCTAGGATCACAGTATTAACTGTATCAAGACGCATTGTTTTACGGTTAATATGGTCTAGCACACGTCCAGGAGTTCCAACAATAATATGCGGAGCTTTCTTTAGTGAACGGATTTGACGGCTAATGTCCTGTCCGCCATAAATCGGAAGTACTCGTACTCTTTTTCCCGAACCAATTTTATAAAGCTCTTCTGACACCTGAATCGCAAGTTCACGAGTTGGAGCAATAATAATCCCTTGGATTGCTTCTTTACTAACGTCAATTTTTTCAACTAACGGAATACCAAATGCAGCGGTTTTACCTGTTCCTGTTTGAGCTTGACCGATCAAATCCTTATTTTCTAAGCTCAATGGAATCGTTTCTGCTTGAATTGGTGTTGCTTCCTCAAATCCCATTGTGAGGACAGCTTTTAAAGTGGCCTGGCTTAGACCTAATTCTTCAAACTTTGTCAATGTTTTCATTCTCCTTCATCTATATGAAAATATTTGTGCGCTGAATATATTTTCTACCGACTCTCGTATAAGCGGAAGCGCCCTTGCACATGGGGGCGGCTAACGCATCAAAATGCCGCAACTAGGTAACATCTATATTTTACCAAAAAAAAGACATTCCTCCAAAGGAGTATGCCCTTTATTCATCGTTCTTTAGACACGTTGCTGATAATCATAACATTATTAGTAGTATTTTGCAATAAAGGCACTTTTTAAACATTCTTAGCCTTCTCGCTCCATCAAGAAGTCAAACACTTGAGAAAATAGGGCATCTTTTTCCTCACAGTGACATATATGATGATTAGAATCCTTGATATAAGTGATTTTCTTGGTCTTGGCGTTAATGGTTCGGTACAAGTATTCAGCACTTTTGGGCGGTACCACCCCATCGCACTCACCTTGAGCAATCAAAGTCGGAACCTCTACCTGGGGAAGCAGCGGTTTAATATAAGAAACCAGCCTTCGAAACTGCAGCGTAGCTGTAAGGGGAGTCTCTTTTATTTTTCTTTTATAGCGTTGAAATAATACATTTTCATTCAAGTTTCCCTTGAAGGTGTCAACAAGCATGGACTTAATCTCGCTGGCCATTTGTTTCGGATTGAGATAATAAGCAGCTGCACTTAACAGCACAAGCTTGTCCACAGGATACTTAGCGGCAAGAAGACTAGCGATCATGCCGCCCATTGAAAAACCAATTACATACACCTTTTCACAAATATTAATCAGCTTCTGCAATTCTTCCTCAGCATGGTTAATCCATTGTTGATATTGAACTCCCTTTAAAGAGAGGATTTCTCCATGACCGGGCAATGTTGGAGTAACAACCAGCCATTCCGTGTGATTTGTTAAATACTTTGCAAGGGGCTCTACTTCGGACGGTGCACCGGTAAAGCCATGAATACATAAGCAGCCAATCATGTTTTCTCACCTGCCATGATAAGTATTATAGTTAGTGTTCCAATAACACTAATTAGCATACAGTATTTTAGCAGTGGCTGAAGATGCTGGTTCTATTGTAAGGATTGAACCACTTCCTCTAGCTTCATCCCTCTAGAGGCCTTAACAAGAACTAAGGTATTACTATTTACATACTTTTCCAATTCATGAATAAGTGCTTGCTTATCGGTAAAGGAAAAAACTTTGCTCTGACCGAGTGAGGCATGGGCACCTCTAGCAATATGCTCTCCTAGTGGACCGAAAGTGAACAGTAAATTAATTTTTTCTGGATTTAAGCCCTCTCCGATTTGCAGATGATACTGCTCCTCTTGAGGCCCCAGTTCGAGCATATCTCCGAGCACCAAAATTTTCTGTTCATAGCCTTGAAGATTGGAGATCAATTCAATCGCTGCCATCATGGAAGTCGGACTGGCATTGTAGGCGTCGTTAATAATCTTCTCCCCATGGCGGCCTTCGACTAATTCCATTCTCATATTGGTTAGTTTAATATTGGCTAATCCTTCATTTACTTTTTCAAATGGAACTGAGAAATACCTTGCAATCATCATAGCAGCCAAGGCATTTAGAATATTGTGAGTTCCTAAAACAGGCAACTCAAAGGAATGGTCGGTACCATTTATTTTAAAACTATTACCATTCTCTAACTGCTTAATATCTGTTGGATACATATCGTTTGTATGATTTCTACCGAACGTTTTGAGTTGAACGTTCCCCTTAAATTCATGGATTCTCTCCATTAATAGCGGCTCATCACCATGGAGAACTGCTAAGCCGTTATTTTTAAGCCCTTGTAATATTTCAAGCTTGGCTTCCGCAATTCCCTCTCTCGATCCCAGATCTAGAAGGTGTGATTCTCCAATATTAGTAATCACTACAGCATCCGGGCAGGCAAGCTTCGTAAGAAACTCTATTTCCCCTCTTCCGCTCATCCCCATTTCTAAGACAGCTATTTCCGTATCTTCTGATAATCCTAGAACTGTTAACGGCAGCCCAATATGGTTATTATAATTGCCTTCGGTTTTTTGGACCTTGTAGGTAGTTGATAGAAGTGAAGCGGTCATATCTTTTGTCGTGGTTTTACCATTGCTCCCTGTAATCCCAACAACCTTTACCGATAATTCAGTTCGATACTTCCTTGCCAGTTCTTGTAAAGCCGTTAAGCAATCGTCAACGATGATGATTGGTAAGTGATCAGGCGGGTTAGGTACATCACTCTGCCAAAGAGCAGCAGCCGCCCCCTTTTGGAAGCACTCCTCCACATATTGGTGACCGTCCGAATTCTCCCCCTTAAATGGTACAAATAAATTTCCTGGCTCTATCTTTCTAGAATCAATCGCCACGCCCTTAATGATTGTATCTGCAAATGAGGATTGCTCACTTTCAAGGCCAAGCATCTCAGCAATCTGCTTTAATGAACGCTTAATCATCGTCTTCCTCCTTTAAGAATACTATCTAAAAAACGACACGGCATTCCACCGTGTCACTGTCATTTAGAAAGTGTATTTTATGTTTTGTTTTTCAGAGTGTCTCTCTTTCGCTAGTGCTACGAGGCGTTCAATTAATTCAGGGTACTCTACCCCAGTGTGTTTCCAAAGTAATGGGAACATACTAAAAGGCGTGAAACCTGGCATGGTATTGACTTCATTTATAAGCGCTCTTCCATCCTTTGTTAGGAAGAAGTCAGCACGGACAAGTCCTGAGCAGTCCAAGGCCTTAAATGCCATTATGGCCATCTCTTTGATTTGTTGATACTCTTCCTCCGTAACATCAGCAGGAATAATTAAGGCCGTATCACCATCTTCATATTTCGCCTTATAGTCGTAAAAATCCTTTTTCGGAACAATCTCTCCAGCAACAGAGCATTCAGGTTCATCGTTACCAAGGATCCCTACCTCGATTTCACGTGCAATGACCCCTTCTTCAATGATTACCTTTCTGTCAAACTGGAATGCCTCAGCAAATGCTGCCGCAAGCTCGGTACGATTCGTACATTTACTAATCCCAACACTTGAACCTAGATTAGCAGGCTTTACAAAGCAAGGATAGCCGAGTTCCTCTTCCACTTTCGTATACACCGCATCAGTAGCTTTTTCCCATTCACTTTTTATAAAAGATACAAAGTTAACTTGAGCTAATCCAGCCTGCGCAAAGACATTTTTCATCATTACCTTATCCATCCCAGCTGCAGATGCCAGCACTCCGTTACCAACGTAAGGAAGATTTAATAGTTCTAATAATCCTTGTACCGTTCCATCCTCACCATTTGGTCCATGTAAAAGCGGGAAAATAACATCCAGTGGTTCATTTACCTTTTGCTCTGCGTGGAAAAGGGTTGGTGCGAGTGATAATGGTGATAATTGATTTTCGTTTGAAAACTCCAGTGCTGCAACCATTTCGACCGGTGCTGTAAGCTGCGGACCTTTAATCCATTGTCCTTCTAAATTTATGTAAATCGGATGAATTTCAAATTTCTCAAGATTAAGTGCCTTAATAACAGCAAGTGCTGTTTGTAATGAAACCTTATGCTCAGCGGACTTTCCTCCGTATAATAAACCAATCTTCGTTTTCATCAAAAGTACCTCCATATTCTCAATCAAATTTTATTTTAACATTTTATCGTAAAAAGTGGTGATTCACGTAATTAAACAAGTTTACTGTTTCCTAATTACTATTTTATGAAACATACAGCTTGTCTAAAAACAATTAAGTGCAATCAAAGAAAAGCACCATTAAAAAAATCTCTCCACTCAAATGGAGAGATTAAATAACAGTAAGCTTCCATTCCTTTGTTTTTTTATCAAAAATCATTTTAGCATGACAAGCTTCCTTTGATAACCTTTGGTATTCCTCCATCATATCATCCATTGAAGCAAAATCACCAATTACCCAGATTGGGATTTCAAGCCGGTTTCGCTGAAGGTCAATATCCCGTAAAGAGATACAAATCCCCTCTTTCATAAATGGTGTTAAACTAAGCAAAATATCTTTATTAATCGATGGATACTCTCGTTTTCTTCTTATGCCAAGAATGGATTTCTCGAGTTTTAATGTCCCTAATTTCCCAGATACCGTTTCGCTTAATACATGGAAGAAGTCTTTAATGCTTCGATAGTAAGTTTTATTGAAATAACCATCCTCATCAGCTAGATAGACAAAACGGTTTCCTAATTTATTATAGAAGGGTGCTTTTAGATGCTGCTTCTGATGCCCTAAATACAATAACTCAGCTATTTCCTGTCCAGTGAGTTCATTAAGGACTTCCTCTTCGATAAAATCAATCCAGCAAAAATCACCGTAAGCAAAAACATCCTCATTCGTTAGCTTATGTATTCTTTCCTCTGGACAAAACTCAAGCAATGTATGCATATTAAAATCTGCATCATCGAATTTATGTTTTAATAAAAGTAAGTGATTTAAAGAACCTGAAAAAGCAGCAGCAAATTCAGAAAACTCAATACCATAGGACAATACATACTGGTCTGATTGATTTAAATGGACATAAATTAGATCCCGTATGTCTTGATGATGCTTTTTCAAAGACAAACTCCTCCGATCTAGGGAAATCATATTCTCAATTATGTTATTTTTAAAAAACGATTTACACTTATTTTATCACTTAATGGGTGTATAGCTTATTTCATTTGTTTTACAATTATGAAGTAAACATTGAACTCTTTTTACAGGCTTTATTTTTATATTATTGACACAAACTATAGTTATCTTTCTGATAAATTTTCGAACACATACAGTCAACCGCATCATAGACTACATATTTTGGTAAGTAAGAATCGCGCACCCGCGGAAAGGAGCGTGTTAGATGATTAAAGACATGACTCAAGATGAAATCACCCTTCATATTATAAAAACATTAAAGGAAAATAAAAAGATAGATTTTTTATCCATTCTAGAAGAATTACAGCCTTATGATGTCGCAAAAATTTATGAAGACTTACCCGAAAAACACAAAGTTCGCTTCCTCTTATTCTTAACAACAGACCGACTCGCAGATTTAATGGAAGAACTGGAAAAAGCAGAACAACTTGAAGTGCTAAGTAAGCTTGGAATTGAGAAATCAAGTAAAGTACTTGATTTAATGGATAATGATGACTTAGCACTGCTATTAGATGAACTATCAGAAGAAGAAAAAGACACCCTGTTATCTGGAATGAAGTCAGAAGAGTCTAAAGCGGTAACGGATATCATGAATTATCCGCCTGAAACAGCAGGAAGGATCATGACCAACCGGTTTGTTTGGATTCGGAATGATTATTCGGTTAGAGAAGCAGTCGATAAACTAAAAACCTTTGCCGAGTTTGCTGAAACGATTAACTATCTATATGTTGTGGACGAAGCGCGCAAACTTGTTGGAGTAGTTTCCTACAGAGATTTACTGTTAGCTGATCCGAATGAAAAAATAAATAACATCATGTATGAACGGGTCATTTCCGTTGAGGTCACGACAGACCAGGAAATGGTTGCCCGGATGACGGAGCGTTACGATTTCCTCGCTATACCTGTTGTAGATGAAGCAGGCGTACTTGTCGGAATTGTAACGATTGACGATATTATTGATATTGTCATTAAGGAAGCCAATGAGGATATTGAAAAATTATCTGCAACAGGAAAGTCCATTGATTTTGAAACAAAAACGCTAGTTGCTGCTGCCAGAAGACTCCCTTGGCTTATTTTGTTATTATTTATTGGCCTTATTTCTGGAAGTATCATTAGCGGCTTTGAAAATACGCTTGATCGGGTTGTGGCTATCGCCTTTTTTATGCCGATGATAGCCGGGATGACAGGAAATACAGGTACACAGTCGCTCGCAGTAGTTGTCAGGGGTTTAATCTCCAATGATATCGATAAAGGTGTGGTGACTCGGCTTGTTTTCCGTGAGTTAGGTGTAGGAGTGACGATTGGAGTAACCTGTGCCATTTTGATCTCCATTATTGCTTATATTTGGCAAGATAACTTTATTCTAGGCGCCGTTGTGGGTATTTCATTATTTTTCACTCTTATTATCGGGACCCTTGCTGGGACCATTATTCCATTGATTTTATTCCGATTAAATATCGATCCTGCAGTTGCATCCGGACCGCTCATTACAACCATTAATGACATTTTATCATTACTCATTTATTTCGGTATTGCGACTACCTTCCTACAATATCTCCTTTAACACGGCAAAAGAGCCGTGTTTTTTGCGTGAAACCTGAAACAAAGTTACCAGTAAGAACGTCAATAATTATTGTAAAGATTTGCCTATAACGGTATTGTTACATATATGCTTCTTTGTTAGCATAAACTTATAAACAGAGAAAACTGGGTGTGACCTATGGACAAACTGACCAAAAATGCCGATCGCTTTGATTGGACTCTTACGTTAATTTTATTTATGTTTTTTATTGTAAGCTGTATAAGTATTTACAGTGCACAATCTTCGGGTCAATATGACAGTAACTTTTTGAAGATGCAAATTTTCTGGTATATGGTAGGATCCGTGATTATTTCCATTACTATTTTCTTTGATAGCTATCAATTAAGAAAACTAGCTTGGTATCTGTACGGGCTTGGCCTCCTGCTTTTGATCGGTATTATCTTAGCACCTGAGACGATTGCTCCAATTCGGAACGGGGCAAAAAGCTGGTATATCATCCCGAACCTTGGAAGTATCCAGCCCTCTGAATTCGTAAAAACCTTTTTAATCATTACCTTAAGCCTTGTTGCAACGAATCATCAAGAAGTTCATTCAGATAAAACCTTAAAGACTGACTTCTGGCTGTTATTTAAATTGGGAGTGGTCACGGCTGTTCCACTTGGGTTAATCATGATGCAGCCAGATTTAGGGACATCCTTAGTGCTCATTTCTATTTTAGTAGGGTTTATTTTAGTTTCAGGGATTACGTGGAAAATCATTTTCCCTGTGTTTTTATTAGGTGTATCACTTGCAGGCAGTATTCTTTATCTCGTCATCACGAAACCTGAATTACTTGAAAAGCATGTAGATACTTATCAATTTAATCGTATTTATTCCTGGCTTGATCCCGTGAACCACCAAAGCAATGCCGGCTACCATCTTATGAAATCACTGAGTGCTATTGGTTCTGGTATGTTGACCGGTAAAGGACTCGGAAAAGGTGAGGTTTATGTACCAGAAGGTCATACTGATTTCATCTTTAGTATAATTGGTGAGGAGTACGGCTTTGTAGGCGGCAGTATTGTTATTGGGTTATTCTTTCTATTAATCTACCATTTAATAAAAACAGCACTTGATACAAATGATCCCTTTAATACATATATTTGTACGGGTATTATCAGCATGATCACCTTCCATGTCTTTCAAAATGTTGGGATGACGATTCAAGTGCTCCCCATTACGGGGATTCCTTTACCCTTTATCAGTTATGGAGGCAGTTCATTAATGGGTAATATGTTTGCTATGGGTATTGTCTACAGTATCCGTTATCATCATCGTAACTATATGTTCTCATCTGACCGGTCGCTTAGTGCTTAAGTTTTCAAAAACCATTCAAGTTAGTGAAGGTGAATTATGAAGGAATTTATTTTTTCTGTTTTAGATTTTCTTTCTCAATTAGGCTACTTTGGAATTGCTTTAGGATTAATGATCGAGATCATCCCTAGTGAAATTGTTTTAGGTTATGGTGGTTATATGATTTCACAGGGGATCCTCGGTTATCCCGGTGCGGTTATTGCTGGAACGGTGGGCGGGACCCTTGCCCAGTTATTCTTATATTGGGCAGGCTATTATGGAGGACGGCCATTTTTAGAGAAGTATGGCAAGTTTGTGTTGATTAATAAAAAACAAATAGACCTTTCTGAGCTTTGGTTTAGAAAGTATGGCGGAGGGGTGATTTTCTTCGCCCGTTTCATACCTGTTGTTCGGCATGCAATTAGCATTCCTGCCGGGGTCGCAAAAATGTCTGCTGTCAAATTTACGCTTTATACCGTTGCAGCTGTTATCCCTTGGACCATCCTTTTCCTCTATCTAGGACATAAGCTAGGAGAAAATTGGGCGGGTATTAAAGAATATGCAGCACAATACACATTCCCGCTTATTATCGGTGCCGTTCTTTTAGGAGTCATTTACTTTTTAGTTAAAAAAACAAAAGCGCAAGCACCTTGATCAGCCACGACAAGCAAAAGACGCTCCTGAACTGAAGGCGCTCTTTGCCTTCAATTCAGGAGTGGCTTTTGACCTCGAGGGGCTAGGTGCTGGAGCTAGATGAAAACAAAGAAAACAACCACCTGATTTTTTGAGTGGTTGTTTTTCTTTTAAGAGACTAATTTTAAGCCGACCGCTGCTGCTAGGACTAAGCCGATAAAGAAGAGTCTCTTCCAATCCTTCGATTCCCCATAGAGCAGAATCCCCATGATGGCTCCGCCTGATGCTCCAATTCCCGTCCAGATAGCATAGGCTATGCCCATCGGCAAGGTTTTCATCGCATAGGCAAGAAATAAAAAGCTCCCTGCAAAGCCAATCACTAATAAGAAGAATGCTTGCCAGTTGCGATCTTTGTTCAGCTTATTCATCATCGTGACAGCAAACATTTCACATGCTCCAGCAGCAATTAACGAGGCCCACGCCATTAGGAATCAGCCCCTTCCTCATACGTGTCTGGCGTCACCAATTTCAAGCCAATAACACCCATTAATAGCATGATGATTAATAATATTTTTCCAATCTTAAATGCTTCACCAAAAATGAGGATTTCAACAAGGACCGTTCCGGCGGTGCCCAGGCCAACAAAGACTGCATATACAGTTCCAACTGGAAGTCCTCTGCCTGCTGCAATTAATAAATAAAAACTAACCATAATTGCGACTACCGTACCAGACCATGACAAAAAATCACTGGCATGCTTTAACCCCACAACCCAGCAAACCTCAAAAATGGCTGCAATAAAAACCTTAATCCAATTTGAATTCAATTTTATTCTCCTTTTTAACTATAGCCTTTCCAGCTGGCCACTACCCATGCTGTGCCAACTTTATCCTTTCCTGATATAGAATAAAGAAATAGAAGACCATCGATATAAATACTGATATTGCTGAGATATAATAAATCGTTGAGTACCCAAACAGATGGGCAATTTGACCAAACCCAATTGCACCAATACCTACTCCTAAATCAAAAAACGAAAAGAAGGTCGCATTCGCCATGCCTCTGCGATTCATCGGAGATTTCTCAATTGCCCATGCCTGCAATCCAGGCTGGACCGTTCCAAACCCAAGCCCATAAAGACAGGCAGCTACATATAGGGTGAAACTGTTTGGCAGCCACGCCAATAAAACCATGGCCAAAAATATTAACATGGACCCTGGGATAAATACAGCTTGGTGGCCCCTTTTATCGTATAACTGGCCAGCAAAAGCCCTGGATAGCATTGTGGCAAGTGCAAATAGCAAGAAATACATTTGAATACCGGGAATATCTTTTTGTAAAGTATAGAGCGGCAAAAAGGTGGCAATGCCTCCAAAAGTAACGGTTAAGAAAAACAGCAGCAATGATGGCTTCAAGGCACTTTTCTCATAAAGATCCAGTCTAAAAGCAGCTTTTTTCTTTTGTTGGGGCTCTACCTTCTTGTAGTGTATGAAAGAAGACAATAATAACGCTGCAAGCCCTAGTCCTGCACAAATTAAGAATAATGCTTCAAATGAGATGATACCTGCCAGCACCAATCCCAAGGATGGTCCAAGTGCCATTGCGACATTTCCGGCTAACCCGAAATAACCCATGCCCTCGCCGCGCCTTTTTGCAGGAATTAAATCCGTGGCAATTGTTCCCGAAGCGGTTGTAGAAAAACCCCAGCCAACCCCTTGGATTACCCGCATGATAAATAAGAATACCATACTTTGCAAGAACCCAAACGATCCTACAGCAATCACAAAAATGGCCAAACCAAGTATATAAACAAACCCTCTTCCCCTCGTCTCCAGTGAATGCCCTGCAAACGGGCGAAGCAATAGTGCTGAGAACGTAAAAATTCCGACGACATAACCAATTAATTGGTCATTTCCGCCTAACTCTTCTACAAATAACGGGATGGTTGGCAATGTCATTTGAAACCCAAGGAAAATGAAGAAATTTGCTAGTACGATTAAAATAAAATCCCTGGTCCATATTTTTTCTTTAGCAGCCTGTGCCTTCATAAAACAAAAGACTTCCTCTCTTTTTTGCGTCAAATAAGGTCAAACCGAAAGCCCGTTTCTACAAAAGTAAAAACGAGCTTTCATCAGACTTTTATATTATTTCACTAAGGTAGAATGAATAACACGTCTCATTGCTGTTATTTGTCCTAGATGTAGGGTTTCGTGGAAAGCAGAAAAATGAGCAAGTTCTCCAAACGTTTCTTGACCTAGAAATGGAGTTTTCAACTTAGCAGCGAAGCTTTCTACGGGAATTTGCTTTATTCTGTTTAACTGCTCCTTTAACTGCATAGTTAAAACGTCTACTGTTGGAACTTCTCCCTTCCAGTCTGCCGGCTTAGTACCTTTACCGAATAGTTCTAGGTAATTGGCTGGTAAGTGGCTAGATTTTTGCGGATAGCCGAACATAAACTGCTCCGTAACCGTCAGCACATGACCTATATGCCAATGGATGGTATTGTTAAAGCCTTCAGGTTGAACGTCGATCACAGCCTCTTCCATTTTTTCTACATTTTTTAATGTGTAGTTTCTTGCTACCTCAAAATGTTTAAATAGTAACTCGCTCATTTCTCTTCTCTCCCTTCATACTTAACAAACCTATTTTAAACCAAAATCATCCATTAATTAAATAATCTGCCTTACATTTCCGCTGGCGCCTCTATTCCCAATAAACGCAATCCTTCTTTAAGCACGGTCGTAACACTTGAGACTAAAGCTAAACGCGCTTCACGCTCTAGATTTTCTTCAAGAATCTTTACTTCACCATAATATTTATTAAATGCTTGCCCAAGGTCAATTATATATTTAGCCACTTGGGATGGATCATATTGCTCAAAAGAGCGCTTAATCGTATTTGGAAATTCCATGAGTAAAGTGATTACCTTCCATTCTTTTTCCCAATCGCTGTCCAAGGCTTTTGGTAATGTACCACTTTGATAGCCAGCCTTTCGCAAGATAGAACAGGCTCTAGCATAGGTGTACTGAACATAAGGTCCTGTTTCCCCTTCAAAACGAAGCATCTCTTCTAATGAAAATTCAATATCGTTCATTCTGAAGTTCTTTAAGTCATGGAACATAACAGCACCGACTCCGACTTGCTTTGCCACTTCATCCTTATTAACCAAGTTAGGGTTCTTCTCTTCAATATTGTTCCTAGCCATGTTGATCGACTCGTCTAGAACTTCCTCTAGTAAAACAACCTTACCTTTTCTAGTCGACATTTTCTTGCCGTCCTTTAGCATCATTCCAAAAGGAATATGAACCATTTTCTCAGCCCATTCATAACCCATTTTGCTGAGCACCGCTATCAATTGTTTAAAATGCAGGCTTTGTTCATTCCCTACCACATATAGTGATAAATCAAAATCGTAATTCTCTTTCCGATAAAGTGCTGCCGCTAAATCCCGCGTTGCATAAAGTGTTGCCCCGTCTGACTTTTTAATTAAGCATGGCGGCAGATCCTGCTCTAATAATTCCACCACCTGGGCTTGATTGGACTCAACCAGTAAGTTCTTTTCCTCAAGAAGCTGGACAATTCGGTCCATTTTTTCATTGTAAAATGCTTCTCCTGCGAAGGAATCAAAGTGAACATTCATTAGTTCATATATTCTTGAAAACTCTTTTAATGACTCGTCTCGAAACCATTGCCATAATTCCAAGGCTTCCTGGTCAGCGTCCTCCAGACGTTTAAACCAGCTTCTCCCCTGATCAATTAACTCTGGATTCGTTTCAGCCTCGTCATGAAACTTAATATACAGTGTAAGTAATTCTTTAATAGGGTTTTGTCTTACCTTTTCAGCATCTCCCCACAGCTTATAGGCGGTAATCAGCTTTCCGAATTGTGTTCCCCAATCGCCAATATGGTTGATTCGTATTGGCTGGTAGCCGCATTTTTCCGCGATAAGGGCTATTGAATTACCGATTACGGTTGAACGTAAATGCCCCATCGAAAAGGGTTTAGCGATATTTGGTGACGACATATCAATCGTGATATTTCGGTTATTTCCTATATTAAGTGACCCGTAAGCACCCTGTTTGCTGTTGATTTCAGCTAGTACATTTTCTGCTGCAAGCTTTTTGTTGAGGAATACATTTAGATATGCACCCACTACCTCTACTTTTTCGAAATAAGGTGATTGAATTTTTTCACTTAATTCTTGAGCAATGATTTGAGGGGCTTTTCTTTTCAGCTTTGCAAGAGTAAAGCAAGGGAACGCCAGATCACCATGATTTTGGTTTTTTGGCTTTTCAATCAGCAATTCCAGTTCCTTGGCCTCCATTTCCTGACCCAATATTTCGTAAAGTATCGCTGCAAGCTCATGTTTAAAATTCATCCTTTAGACCTCCCTAATATATAAGTAAACACAAAAAACTCCCGCCTCTATTATGAAGAGACGAGAGTTAAACCCGCGGTACCACTCTAATTGTTCAAAGAACCAACTTAACTTTTTAACGGAGGATTCTCCGGCTCACCCTACTCCATTCAGGCAGCATCTCAAAAGTGCGCTTCACTTTCTGATTCAGATCAGGCTTTCACCACCCCTGATTCGCTTTGCTTTCACAGAAAACTACTCTCTTTTTCCCAGATTTTTTCTAGATTAATTAGTTGTTATTATACTGGATAAATAAGGATTTATCCAGTCATTGTTGATTATTTTTCCCTATCAGGAAACTCTATACGTAAAGGAGGGATAAAGAATGGCTAGGAGAAATAAAATCCTTGTTCCAGAGGCAAGAAGAGGGCTGGATGAATTAAAAGCCAAGGTGGCTCAAGCCAGCAGTCCTGAAAATGCAAAATTTGAAGCTGCCAAAGAGGTGGGTGTTCCTTTAACAAACGGGTATAATGGCAAGCTCACATCTGAACAGGCAGGCAAAGTAGGCGGAAGACTTGGCGGAAGCATGGTTCGCGAACTCGTAAAGATGGCACAGCAAAATATGTTAAAAAAATGAGTAAGTAAGAGAACGATCTGAGGGTCGTTCTCTTTCTCATTGAATTACTGAGTCCGTAAGGCATCAACTGGTACTTCTGCATTTTCCCGCACATAGTAAAACCAGATAATCGCCGCACATAACAGGTAGTAAATAATAAAAAGATAAAAAGCTGGACTGATATCTCCCGTTGTTGCAATAGACCAGCCAAACATTTTCGGAATAAAGAAACCGCCGAAAGCCCCAATCGCTGCCGCCAATCCAATAGCAGCTGGTGTTTCAACAGGACCGAAGATAATCGGAAACATCGTAAAAATGGAGCCATTTGCGATTCCCCCGGCTGCAAACAGTAGCAAGAAAGAGAGAAAGAAGCCGATAAAACTTCTCGAGTTCGGACTTATAAAAATAAGAACACCGGCAACCCCTAGGATCATTAATCCAATATCAATTAGCGACACCTTCGCCCCCCCGAATTTATCAGCAAGATATCCACCCACTGGTCTTCCTAAAGCACCTAATAACGGCCCGATAAACACCAGCTGAAGTGCGTTTATTTCAGGAAACTGCCCTTTTAGTAATAAAGGAAAAGCAGCGGAATAACCGATAAATGAACCGAAAGACATAATATAAAGAATCGTAATCAAATACATATGCTTTCGTTTGAATACCTGTAGTTGCTGAGATAGCTTTGGTTTTTTCAGCGGTAAATTATTCATTCCCAACAAAGCAAAAAGAGCAAATAAGACAATTGGAATGACCCAGATGAGCGCCCCATTTTGTACCCATAGCTGTGTCGTTCCACCCTGCCCATTCGAAATCGTTTGCGGCTTACCACTTAAAGTACCAAACAAAGGAAAAGTAATAACGAGTGGGATAAAAAATTGAGCAACGCTCACCCCTAAATTACCTAATCCGCCATTAATTCCTAGAGCAGAACCCTGGCTTGCTTTTGGAAAAAAGGGACCGATTGCGGCCATCGAGGAGGCAAAATTCCCACCCCCAAGTCCGCAAAGTGCGGCTAAAATCGCCATTGTCGTATATGGAGTATTAGGATTTTGTAACGCAATCCCCACTCCTATTACCGGCACCAAGAGAATAAGTGTTGAAAGAATTGTCCATGTCTTTCCGCCCGTATAGGTAACACCTATGGAATAAAAAATTCGAAGCAAAGCACCAGTTAAAGCTGGTATCGCCGTTAGTGTAAATACTTGATCGGTTGTATAGTTAAAACCGGCATCGATTAACCTAAGTGATAAAATTGACCAGATTTGCCAGACACTAAAGGCAATTAATAAGTTGGGGATACTAATCCATAAGTTCCGTTTGGCTATTCCTTTACCTTGTGACTCCCAAAAGGCTGGGTCATTGGGATTCCACATAGTCGGCTCTTTCATCTTCTCTACCTCTTTTCTGTTAAGTCCAAAATACTTCATAGTATTATTGTCCTTAGAGCAAAACCCAATTATCCGAGGAGGTTTATGGTATCCTTACGAGCCTGTTGACCGGTAATGTCTGACACCGAACTGCCATATGAAAAAACAAGGAAGTATGAACAAACTTCCTGCGACAGGAGTTAATAGATAGAGAAGTTCGTTCCCCTCTGTTTTTCCTAGTAAAAACATGAGAGGCAAATAATTAACTGCGCCAAATGGAATAATATAAGTAAAAAAACGAGTCACCCATTTTTCATATATATTGAGGGGATATTGCGCCATCTCCCTTCCGCCGTCTGTAAAAATATTAGCAATTTCCAAGCCTTGCACCGTCCAAAAGCACATTGTTGCCGCCAGCATATAAATCCCTGTGAAAATAAAAACACCACTAATGACCATAAATAAAAGTGTGAAAACTTTGATTGGACTCCAATCAATCGTCAGATTCGCCAAAGCCCAAACTAATACTAGAGAACTTTGGACAAGCCGGCCAAATCTGGTGAATTCAAATTTTGATCCAAGCACTTGAACGAACGTACTGCGTGGTCTTACTAAAATCCTGTCAAACTCCCCCTTGACTACAAGAGTAGAAAAATTGTCGAAGCCCCTGGCGAAGCACTCACTTAACGAAAAGGCTAAATGGATGACAGCAAAGCAGAGTGCCACCTCAAAGAACTGCCATCCTTTGATTTGACCGAAGCGTTCGAATAAGAAATAAAGACTGGCGAAAACAGTAAACGGTATAAAAAATTGGCCGAGAGACAAAAGCCAAAAGGATGTCCGATATTGCATCTGTGATTTAAAAAGGATGAGTAGATATTTAAAATATATGCTCAATTGCCTTACCCTCCTTGAACTTGAACTCTTCTTAATACTCCGTTAAGTGCCTTTCTTCCTAACCAAATGAGCCCGACCATATAGATTAGCTGTATGAGGATACCAATTATCGCTTCATTCTGCGGAATATGCCCAGAGTAAACCCGAAACGGGAAATCAGCTGTCCAGCGAAATGGAAGGACATATGATATTTTTTGTAGCCATAGCGGCATTAAAGGAACCGGAATAACTAGCCCTGCAAAAAACTCACCGAGCACACCAAACACTAACAAAGAACCAACCGGAGACATTGTGATAAATACAGAGATATATAAGAACATCGAAATAGCTACTAGTAAAAACAAACCGAGAATGAGGGAGCATAAGAATAAAATAAAGGCTGTTAAATTTGGTGCCACCGTGAGGTTGTAGGGTTCAGGTAGAAAAAAAGCAACAATCAAAATCGGAAAGCAACGTAATAAAGCGCTCGAAAGTCGCTGCGCTAAGAGCTTTGCATACCAAAAGCCATAAAGCTCGCATGGACGACATAACTCATAAGCGATATTCCCGCTAGTAATTAAATCAAAAAGTTCATTATCTCGAAACCACAGCATAATAAACGCCAAAAAAGCCTGCTGCAGCCATATATAGTTAATCAATTCGTCTAGCGAGATTGGTGGTGTTTGGGCGGCATTCTCGTAGAAAGCTTTAAAAACCATAATCGCAATAAATCCCCAGAAAAACTGTGTGGCCATTCCGGCAAATGCCGCCGCTCTATACTGCATGCCAAACAGCAGCCTGAGTTTTAAGACCGAAGCGTACACCTTCATATCTGATACTCCTTATAAAGATTTACAATCATCTCCTCAATTGGCTGGGGCTCAATCGATACATCAATTAGCTCTACTTTTTGCGATAATTGAGTGATCACATCAGATGTCTTGACTGCTTCTGAATTGAGACTCATCGTGATACGTTCCGGTGTCCAGGATAGGATTTTTGTTCCTGGGATGTCAATCGGAGTGTTATTACTTTTATAATCAGCCTGGATGGTCTTTTGCGCACCGAACCGTTTCTTTAGCTCAGTTAAATTCCCATCATATAATAAAGTGCCTTTTCCAATTAAAATCATCCTTTTGGCCAGAGCTTCAATATCATTCATATCATGTGTGGTCAGGATGACAGTGACACCTTTTTCTTTGTTGATGGTGTTAATAAACCTGCGGACAGCTATTTTTGACACGGCGTCAAGTCCAATCGTAGGTTCGTCTAAGAAAAGGATTTTCGGGTTATGTATGAGGGAAGCTGCTATTTCACAGCGCATCCGCTGCCCTAAGCTTAATTGGCGGACCGGTGAATTCAGGATGTCTTGGAGCTCTAAGGATGTGATTAATAAGTCTGTTGTGGATTTGTATTCTTGGGTTGGCACCTTGTAAATGTCTTTCAATAGTTCAAAGGAATCGATCACCGGTACATCCCACCACAGCTGCGAACGCTGCCCGAACACGACACCGATATTCTTCACATATTGGGTTCGTTGTTTCCACGGGGTATACCCCATAATGGTGCAGCTGCCTTGGTCTGGAACCAGAATGCCGCTCATGATTTTAATCGTAGTCGATTTCCCTGCTCCATTCGGCCCGATGTATCCGACTATTTCACCTGGCTTAATCGTAAAGGAAATATCCTTAAGTGCTTCTACAATCGTATGGTCTCTTTTTAAAAGAGCCTTTGCCGCCTGCCTCAATCCGCTAGATCGCTTAGCCACTTTATAGGATTTACTGATGCCTTTTAATTCTATCATTTGGAATTTACCTCCTTTTTAGAGTCACAGAGGAAAATATTAACACTGAATTATTTGTTTTGTCAATAATATTCAGAATTGTTTACTGGAAAAATTCCATCTTAATCCTTTTAAGATGATCATTTTCATACTTTTCATCTCTCCAGTCGCCAAAAAAGCAGAATGCATGGAAAGCATTCTGCCCTTTAGCTCTAAATATTCGCTAACTGTTTGTATTGGTTCACAATACCTTTAAACAAAGTAGTTCCCTCTTCTAGTTGAGTCAACTTCCCAATAGCTGTCTCTAAACCATCAGTTTGAATCATTTCTTGAATTTGCACCGCTTCCTCATCGTTACTGTAATCATACTTAAGAGCTGCAGCGACACCTTTAAGAAGGAAAGTTGGTTCTTCTCCAACTATTTCATGATATTGTCTTGCTGGGCTTACGAGGCGGTCATTTGGTCCAAGTTTACGGATTGGTGAACGGGCTACACGTGTTACTTCATCAACAATATAGGAGTTTGAAAACCTTTGAAGAATTTTTTTAATATACTTATGGTGTTCTTCAGAATGAAAGCCATATTTCTTTACTAAGAATTCTCCGCTCTCCTTTAATGCTCCTTCGACTAATTCAGCGATTTGTTGATTTTCCATTGCTTGATTAATCGTTTCAACCTGATAATAATAGCCAAAATAGGCAGCAAGAGCATGACCAGTATTAACGGTGAAAAGCTTGCGCTCAATATATGGCACTAATTCCGACACATAGGTAATCCCGTTAATCTCTGGCTTTTCGCCGACGATCTTCGTTTCCTCCACAACCCACTCATAAAACGGTTCTACCTTGACCATTAGCTTATCTTCATTTACCTGGTTTGGAACGATCCGATCAACAGCAGAGTCCGGAAAGCCAAACTGTGCATCAAACTGAGCTTTTTCAGCCTCTGGTAATTTTTCATAGACCTTTTCTTTTAAAAGTGTACTGCCGCCAATCATGTTTTCACAGGCAATAATATTTAGTGGTTTACTGTTAAGCTCCAAACGTTTTCGTAAACCTTCAGCAACTAGTCCTGCTATAAAAGGTAAGATATTGGGCCCAATGGCAGTCGTTACAAGATCCGCTTCCGCTATTGCTGCAACCACTTGCTCAGGGTGTGCTGCACTGTTAATCGCTCTGACGTTCCTTATGATAACTTCCTCTTGGGAAGGTTCTGCAAGAACTACTCTGTATTCTCCCTTGGCATTCAGCAAATCAACCATTTGCTCGTTAACATCTACAAAGCAAGTTTCATACCCAGAATGATATAATAGATTGCCGATAAAACCACGGCCTATATTTCCAGCTCCAAAGTGAACAGCTAACAAATTAGTTCACCCCTTCAAAAATAGCGAGGATTTCCTCTGCTGATTTTGCTGCAACGAGCTTCTCAATGTTTTCTTCCTCAGAACATACAATCGCAATACTAGACAGAATATCTAAGTGCTCATTATCTTTACCAGCAATTCCAATTAGCAGCTTTACGATATTTCCTCCGCCAAAATCTACACCTTCAGGAACTTGGATAAAAGAAATACCTGAACTTTTCACATATTGCTTAGAATCTTCTGTACCATGCGGAATGGCAACAAAATTCCCCATATAGGTTGAAGTCAATTCTTCTCTCTCAAGCATCTTGTCGATATAACTTGCATCAACATATCCTTTGTCCACTAGGATACTTCCTGTTAGTCGAATTGCTTCTTCCTTTGAACCTACCGATGCATTTAATAAAATATTTTCACTTGTTAAGATGTTTGACATTGTTTAAACACTCCTTATTTCCATTAATTTTTTAGTAAAAAACTGATCAAAGTTTGCAGTTAGTAATGATAAGATGCTGTCTTGGTTTCTAGATTGAAAAACAGCAATATTTTCTTCACTTTCAATTAATAATGTACTTAAATAACTCAATACCTCTAACGCTTTTTCTGATATATTTTCAGGAGATAGCATTAATAGCAGCACGTTCATCAACATCCCATTTTGATCCATGCCCATAACCTCGATCGGCTCTTGAGGTATATAAATCGTGAAGCACGGTTCGACCACATGGTTGGAACGTGCATGAAAAAGTGCCATTTCAGTATCAGGAATACCTAAACCACCTAGCTTTTCCCTATCTATCAGTGACTTGATAACGGCTTCTATATTATTAACCTTATTTTTCTTGAATAAATCTTCGCCTGCAAGTAATAAAATATCTTTAACTTCTTGCTCCTTTACTTCCTTCAGTTCAAACCCATTTAATAGCGTAGAGATTGTCTCTGCGTACTCATGGATACTAGTTAGTTCGTCTATAAGGTTAGTGGTACTTTTCAGGCCTAACTTTTCATTTATTCTGATCGGAAGTGCCGCTTCTGTTCCATTCACAATCATTCGCTCGTTGATAAACGTATGAATCTTCTCAACTTCATCTTTGTTTAACATGGGACTAACTAATATATAATCTAAGTGATAATCAGGGATAGGAATGGTAGATATAATAACTTGATAATCATCAAGTTTCATCTTTTTAAACTCCATAACAGATACATTTTGAATATCATTTAGTTGAGGAAACTCTTTTTGTAATCTTGTAGCAAGCAGCTTTGATGTTCCAAGACCACTTGAACAAATGACGAGCGTTTTTACATTCGCTAATTCTCTCTTTCCGAGAATACCAGCACCAAAATGCATCACAAGGTAGCCGATTTCTTCATCAGGGACATGAAACTCATTGAAAACCTGTTCGCATCCTTCTTTCACCAGCGAAAACAACTCGGAATAATCTCTTTTAATTTTTTCTAGTAAAGGGTTGCTAATTCCCATATTTTGTTTAATTCGGTACATAGCTGGCTTTAAATGCATGATCAACCCTTCAAAAAGAGAACGATTTGCAGACAAATCCAGACCCACTCTTTTACCGATGTATTCAATCAAATTTCTTGTTTTAATGGCAATTTGCAGGCTCGAGTCCTCAATAAGATATTCATGATCATGTCGAAGTTTGGCACCCTTTAGGTGCATCGTGATATATGCGATTTCCGCTTGCGGAATCTGGATTTGAAAAACCTGCTCCAATTCCGACACAATCTTTTCTGCAAATTTATATTCCTTGGTCGCTTGCTGGTCCTTCAGGTATTCTTGGTTAATCTTAATACCTTCACCCTTTTGGATTCGTTCAACTGCCAATGCTAAGTGCACGACCAAACCAATATAGGCGCTGTCCGCCATAGAAAAAGGCAGATCCTGTACAGTGGCTTCGACTATTTTTTCAACAGTGAGTAACTTTTGCTTTTCCACAAGACCTAATAGTCTATCTGATATGGTGTTGATTTGCTGGTTAGACCTTTTTTGGATATTTTCCCTTGCAAGTGAAAGAAGTTCAGATTCATCAAGATACTCAGTGATCAGATTGCTCATCGCTCTGCGCTTTGATCCCTCGTCACCCTCTATCTCAACCCCATATCCTCTTTTTCTAATGAGCGATAAACCAAAGGTTTGAAGTTTTTCCTCTAATCTTGTTAAATCAGCACTTACTGTAGCAATGGTCACATTTAAATCATTTGCCAGACCAAGAAGCTTTACTGGTCCATCTGTTTCTAAAAGCTCACATAAAATAATGGTTTGTCGTTCATCAGGAGTATATTCAGTATGAAATAGATTGTATAGAAATTGCTCTAGTTCACGAATTCGTTCTATATCCCCTGTAATTTGAACACCCACACCAGCTTTCTTTTGAAGCGTTAAATGATATTCCTTGAGGATATCTTCTACATTTTTCAAGTCACGATGAATGGTCCTGCCGCTCACGCCAATTTGGTCTGCGAGGTCTTTCACCGTAATTTCATTTCCCTCAGTTAACAAGACTTCTAGAATTTGTCTTTCTCTTGCAGAAATATACATGTTCTCACTCCGTGTCAGGGTAATGAATTTTGGTCTCCAAACTTATGATGTTGCCAAAATTAAATAACCATACCCTTATTTCAATTTTATTTCGGATAAAACCTTATTACAATAAGCAGAAAACAGGTTTTAGTCACACGAGATGTTGACAAAATTTAATTAAAACAAAAACCTAGCACAATATGGCTAGGTTCTTTGGAAGTTACTTTTTCAAGGTATCGATTAACTCATCATACCTAGGACTATTTAAGAAGTTTTCTACTGAGATATGTGTTGCATTTGGCAGCTTCGCCTTTGCACGATCTGTTAAATCCTTGTGTGTAAAGACTACATCCGCATCATCTGGGAGGTTGTTAATAGCTGTATTGATAACCGTGACGTCTAATTCAGCCTTTTTCACCTTGTTTCTTAAAATAGATGCACCCATTGCACTTGAGCCCATACCTGCATCACATGCGAAGACAATTTTGTTCACGCTCTCTGGAGTAACAGTCGCTTGTGCTGTTAATGTTGAAGTAACCGAGCTTTTCTTGCCTTTCATTTCATCCATTTTTGCTGCTGCGGCAGTTAGATCCTCATCTTCTGTCTTACTCGTCTTTAAAATAAGTGCCGCTACTACAAAGGATACAGCCGCTGCTACTAGTACACCCGCTAAAACTCCTACATAATTTCCTTTTGGTGTCATCGCAAGAAGGGCGAAAATACTACCAGGCGATGGAGCTGCTACAAGACCTGCATTGAAAAGGTTAAAGGTGAATACTCCACTTACACCACCAGCAATTGCTGCAAGAATTAACATCGGCTTCATTAGAATGTAAGGGAAGTAAATCTCATGAATACCGCCTAAGAAGTGAATCACTACCGCACCAGGTGCTGTTTGTTTCGCTGTTCCTTTACCAAATAACATGAAAGCTAGCAGAATTCCTAAACCAGGACCAGGGTTTGTTTCTAGTAAGAAAAGAATAGACTTTCCAGTACTAGCCGCCTGATCAATTCCTAACGGGCTTAGGATACCATGGTTAATGGCATTGTTAAGGAATAATACTTTTGCTGGTTCAATTAAGATGTTTGCTAATGGTAATAAATTTGCATTAACGATTGTTTCTACGCCTGCTGCTAGTATTTTACTTAAACCAGCAACCACTGGACCAATTGCTTTAAAACCAATTAATGTTAGAATTCCGGCAATAATACCTGCTGAAAAGTTATTAACAAGCATTTCAAATCCAGATTTCACTTTTCCATGAATCGCTTGGTCAAACTTCTTGATTGCATAACCACCAAGCGGACCCATTAACATTGCTCCTAAGAACATCGGGATATCTGTTCCTACAATTACACCCATTGTTGCTGTTGCACCAACAACACCACCGCGGATATCATATACCATTCTACCGCCGGTAAAACCAATTAATAATGGGAGTAAGAAAGTAATCATTGGTCCAACTAGTTTTGCCAGTTCTTCATTTGGCCACCAGCCTGTTGGGATAAATAACGCTGTAATTAGTCCCCATGCAATAAAGGCACCAATATTCGGCATTACCATACCGCTTAAATAACTGCCAAATCGTTGTATTTTAACTTTTACATCCTTTTTATCTTTAACGTCTGTTTGAGACATTTCATATCCCCCTATATATTTATTTTTTATTAACTTTCTAACCTAATAGTAAAGCGTTTTCAAAGTTGATTCAATTTATACAAAAATGCAATTTGTCATAGTGATTGTTGCCAATATTAAAATTGACATAGGACAAAGTACTTATATCAATAAAAAAAGCCCTGTAAGATGTACTCATCTTCCAGGGCTGATGTTCTATTAATTTTCTACTACTTCTTTACGGTTTTTCTTGAATAGCTTTGATAATACTTCATAGACGATTGGGACAACAATAAGTGTTAATAAAGTGGAGCTTGTTAACCCGCCGATTACCGTAATACCTAGACCCTTCGAGATTAGTCCTCCGCCGCCTTGGCCAATGGCTAATGGAATAAGCGCACCGATTGTAGCAATTGCCGTCATCAGAATTGGACGAAGTCGTGTCGCTCCTGCCTCTAAAATGGCTTCACGCATCTTCATACCTTCCCGTTCCATATGAATAATCCGGTCCACTAGTACAATCGCATTCGTAACAACAATACCGATTAGCATCAATAGACCCATCATTACGGATACGGAAATGGTTTCACCGGCAATTAATAAGCCGACAAAAGAGCCAATTACTGCAAATGGTAATGAGAATAGGATGGCAAATGGCGCAAGACCCTCACCAAAGGTAACTACAAGAATAAAGTACACGATGGCAATTGCAGCCAGCATAGCGATACCAAGCTGCGTGAAGGTTTCAGTCATGTCTGCCTGAACACCAGCAACTCCCACGGTTACGCCTTTAGGTAAGTCTAGTTTATCGATTTCTTTTTCTACTTCTGCTGTTGCCTTTGAGATATCCTTGTCAATGATGGTTCCTGATACAGATGCGTAGTATTCACCTTTACTGCGCGCCAGTGTATTTAAGGTTGTGCCTTTTTCAACCTTCACAAGCTCAGAAAGAGGCATAGTGGTACCAAGGGCTGTCGGAACCTGTGTGGCTAAAAGCTCATCAATTGACTTAGGTTGTGCAGCTTGTTCCTGCTGAACGATTACTTCTAATGTGTCACCATCTTTTTCAACAGTCGTTAGCACTTCTTGAGTCTTCATCGGGTTTAACATCATCACAATTTGCCCTGCGGTTAAACCATATTGAAGTAATTCATCCTGCTCTACTTTAAACGTGTACTCAACGTATGCAGCCTCCGCACTAGATGAAACATCTTCTAATCTTTTGTTCTTGCTCATGACCCCTTCTACCATTTTCACAGATTCATTTAGTTTATCTAAATCTTCACTGTAGAAGGTGTAGCTTACTTCATTAGTAGACATGTTCATAGCAGAGAAATTTTGGGTCTTCCACTCGCCTGATTGCCCAATATTAAATATATACTCTTCAATTTCTGTGCGAACTTCTGGGAAGTTATCCATTTCTGGATCAAAGATGAGGTACATTAATGCACCGTCTCCTCCACCACCCATCATTGCTGCCATCGGGTCTCCGCTCTCTGTTACAGATAATTGTAGTATATCAATATCGTCACGCTTTAGTAATTCTTCTTCAACGGCTTCAATGTTTGCTAATGTTTCATCCTTTAGTTCACCAGCAGCAGGCGTGTACGTTAAGTACATGACTTTTTCTTCTTCGCTGCCCATAAAGCTAAAGCCAATCACTGGCATTAACGCCAAACTTCCCGCTAATAAAACAACGGATATAATCGACGTAATAATTTTATGATTAAGCGTCCAATCTAGGATTCCTCTGTACCAATTCGATAGTTTGCCAGCCTCTTTGTGACTGCCTTCTGTCTTTTCACTGTATAGCTTCTTCTTAAATAAGAAGTGTGACAGCGCAGGTACGACTGTAATGGCTACCAGTAACGAAGCTCCAAGGGCAAAAGTCATTGTTAATGCAAATGGCATAAACAACTCGCCAACCATACCGCCAACAAAGATAAGTGGTGCGAAGACAGCCACTGTTACTAGGGTAGACGAAAGGATTGGTTTGAACATTTCAATGGTTGCTTCACGAATCAGAGCACGACCAGTTAATTTCTCTTGTTTTAAATGAAGACGCCGGTAGATATTTTCAACAACGACGATCGAGTCATCTATTACCCGTCCTATTGCTACAGTGATCGCACCGAGCGTCATAATATTTAAGGTGATTTCCATCCAGTTTAACAGCAGCAATGCCATGAAAATTGAAACTGGAATAGAGATAATTGATATAATCGTAGATTTAAAATCACGCAGGAATAACAGGATAATTAATACCGCAATTAAGCCTCCGAATAATGCTTTTTCAACCATGGTTGCAACTGACTCTTCAATTGGCTCTCCTTGGTCGAGTGATACATCAATAACAAGACCTTCAATTTTCTTCTCTTGTTCTTTAATTAGGTCCTTCACACTGTTTACTACATCAACCGTGTTAGCCTGCTGACCTTTGACAATTTGAATCGCGATTGCATCATCACCGTTTGTTCGTGAAACGGATTGAACCCTGCCAATCACTTCAATGTCAGCAATCTCACTTAATTTAACAAATGGAGTAGGATTCGCAGCAGTTGGAGTTACAGGAATAAGCATTCCTTTCAATTCATCTGCCGTCATGAACTTGCCGTCAACGCTGACAGCCTGCTCACCTTCTTCAAATTCATAAAGACCTAGTGAAACAGCTAAATTACTTGCTTGTATCATTTGCTTTACTGTATCTTCTTCAAGAGCTAGCTCCGCCATTTTTTCTTCATTATACGTGAGCTGGACTTCCTCAATATGCTGACCTGTAATAGTTGCAGAAGCGACACCTTCAATTTTTTCGATCTTCGGAAGTATAATTTCCTCGACGGTTGAAGTTAAGTCAACAATATCTTCTGAAGTACTGCTTACACTTAGCGCCACAACGGGCATCATGTTCATACTAATTGCTGTAACAATCGGTTCTTGTGCCCCTTCCGGCAGCTTTACACCGTCTAACGCTGATTTGAGAGCACGGTTCGCCTCGTCCATATCTTCGCCGTACTCATATTCTACTTGCAAACTAGCCATATTAGAATATGAATTAGAATATACCGATTTAACACCTTCAAGGTTTTCTAACGCCTTCTCTAACGGCATTGACACTTCTTCCATTACTTGTTCAGGAGTTGCTCCTGGATACACATCCATTACCATTAAGTACGGTATTGAAATATTGGGGATTGTCTCCATATTCATTCTTGTACCGGAATAAATACCAGATACAGTAATGATGATGGTCAGAAGCCATACAGCTAGTTTATTTTTTAGGACAAAGTTGACTAAACCTTTCACGATTACACCTACCCTTATTGACTTATTAAGCTCATTTCCCTATAATACTGACTAACCGGTCATTTGTCAATCAGAAGACCATTAGGAGCGATTATACAAATGGTAAAAAAACAATTAATCATGGAGAAGGCATTAGAACTCTTTGCAAATCAAGGATTTGAAGCTACATCCATTCAACAAATAACAGAACATTGCGGTATTTCAAAGGGTGCCTTTTACTTATCCTTTAAGTCAAAGGACGAACTAATATTAGCACTAATTGATCATTTTATGATGCAATTTACCACAGATGTTGACCACGTGGTCAGAAATACCTCTGACGAGCAGCTTTTATACCAATTTTATTTCACTATTTTCCATTCCTTTCAAAAGCATTCTGATTTTGCCAAAGTATTAATAAAGGAACAAACACAAACCGTTAATAGTGAGCTTGTGGAAAAAACACATTACTATAACAGTTTGATTGAAAAAGACATTTTGGTAATGGTGGAACGCTTGTATGGAGAAGCGGTCAAAGAGACAAAATATGATTTAATTTATTGCATTAAAGGCTTTATGACCACCTATTCCCACTTATTCTTATTCTTCAACGTACCTATAGATTTGGATTTATTATCGCAATCACTTGTTGAAAAAACGAACCTGTTGGCAAAACATACAACCATCCCATTTATTACAGATGATTTACTTCAAATGATGGAGCAGCCAATAAAAGAAGAAATGACAAAAGAACAACTTATTTCTCTATTAGAGCAAAAAATCGAGGAGATTGAGGAACCGATTGAAAAAGAGTCCTTAACTCTGTTAAAAGAACAAATCGGTGCCCCCATCTTTAGTCCAGCTATTGTGAAGGGTTTACTCGAAAACATTAAAAATCATCCGGATTGCAAATGGATATCATATTTACTTCGTAATTATTTCACTTTTTAACAAAAAAGACCCGATCAGATTGAAATTATCTGATCGGGTCTACAAGCCCTTTACTCAACAGTCACCGATTTCGCTAGATTACGCGGTTTGTCAACATCGCAATCGCGGTGTAGTGCTGCATAGTAGGCAATTAATTGCATTGGTATGACAGAGATAAGTGGTGTTAATAAATCATGAACTTCTGGGATGACAAAACTGTCTTCATCCATATTTAAACCATTCATTGAGATGATACAAGTGTTTGCTCCACGAGCAGCTACTTCTTTCACATTGCCTCGAATGCTAAGATTTACACTTTCTTGTGTTGCTAAAGCAATGACTGGTGTTCCTTCTTCAATTAGAGCAATGGTACCATGCTTTAATTCACCGCCAGCAAAACCTTCTGCTTGAATATAAGAGATTTCTTTTAGCTTTAACGCACCTTCCAAGACCACATAATAATCGACTCCACGGCCAATAAAGAAAGCATTGCGTGTTACAGATAAGAATTCTCTAGAAATATGCTCAATGATCTCTTTGGAGTCACATAGAACATCCATCGCATTGGCAATGATCCCCAGCTCATGTGTAAGGTCAAAATCAACCGTAATGTTTTGATTCTTTGCTGAAACATCCGCTAAAATAGCTAGTACTGCAAGCTGAGCAGTATAGGCCTTTGAGGAAGCAACGGCAATCTCAGGACCAGCATGAAGAAGTAAAGTAAAGTCAGCTTCACGAGAAAGTGTTGAACCAGGAACATTTGTAATCGTTAAAGTTGGGTAACCCATCTCCTTAACTTTTACTAAAACGGCACGGCTATCTGCTGTTTCACCACTTTGAGAAATGAAGACAAACAACGGTTTCTTTGTTAACAATGGTGTATTATAAACAAACTCACTCGCGATATGAACCTCTACAGGAATATGTGCAATGGTTTCAATAAATTGCTTACCCACTAATCCTGCATGATAAGAAGTTCCAGCCGCTACAATGTACACTCGATCTGAATTATTCAATGCAGAAATGATTTCAGGGTCAATGGTTAATTCACCTTGTTCATTTTGATAAGCTTGAATAATTTTACGCATTACAGCTGGCTGCTCATCGATTTCTTTTAGCATGTAGTGAGGATATGTTCCCTTTTCAATGTCACTAGCATCCAATTCAGCAGTATAAGGTGCACGTTGAATGGTTTCACCCTTAAGGTTTTGGATTGTGACTTCATTCTTAGTAACAAGAACGACTTCTTTATCCATAAGCTCAACATACTGATTTGTCACTTGAAGCATTGCCATTGCATCACTTGCAACTACATTAAAGTCATCACCTAAGCCGACAAGTAATGGACTCTTATTCTTTGCAACAAGAATCGTCTCATTGTTTTGTTCATCTAATAAAGCAAGAGCATAAGAACCATGTAAAAGTGTAAGTGTTTTTCTGAACGCTTCAACCACTTCTAAGCCCTCGTTAACAAATAGCTCAATCATTTGTACAATAACTTCTGTATCTGTTTCACTAACGAAATTAACATCCGCTAAATATTCACGCTTTAATAGATCATAGTTCTCAATTACACCGTTATGAACAAGTGTAAAGCGGCCTGATGCACTTTGGTGCGGATGTGAATTAACCTTACTTGGTACTCCATGAGTTGCCCAGCGCGTATGACCAATTCCGATATTAGCCATAACATCTTCATCCACAATCGCACGTAAATCTGCAATACGGCCCTTTTCTTTAAACACATGAACGCCGTTCTCATTCTTCACAGCAATACCAGCTGAATCATAACCTCTATATTCAAGCTTTTCTAAGCCTTTTAATAAAATTTCCTTCGTATCATTATTTCCAATATATCCAACAATTCCACACATTTTCTTTTTCCTCCCTAATGTCAGGGGGCAAGAAGGCTTTGGAGGCGTACTTGCCCCCTTATCTCTGTTTTGAGTCATAGTAGGTATCTGTCTATACCTTCGTCTTACAATAGTTAGTATGCGCATTTTCTTCTCTTTGTGCACTGAGTTGCCTCAATGTTTTAAAGAAGAAACTTACGGTTGTGCGTTCAACCGGGAGGTATCCGCCGAACATTCGATAACCCCTCCTCCTCGTCAACTAACCCACACTGGTTAGTTCAGGCGCTTTTAATTCTTGCTTTTTCTATCCTCCTTTCAAAGATTTCTTACTTATTTTGAAAAGTAAAGCAAGCTAATATTACATGATGAATTGGAATTCGTCAACCAATTGTGTAATAAATGATGAAAACAGCCATAGAACTAACAATTCATACATAATAAAATATGCATAAGAGAACCCTTAAGTTCCCTTATGCATATTATTTTATGGTTATTCTTATTCTTATTCTTCTTTTAATTCCATTTCGGCTTTAACTACACTAACAATGCGGTCAACATATGCTGCACATAGTTCTTCGGTTGGAGCTTCAGCCATGACGCGTACAAGTGGCTCTGTGCCTGATGGACGAACAAGAATTCTTCCATCTCCATTCATTTCAGCCTCAACCTGAGCGATTACTTCGCTGACCTTTTCATTATCCGTTACGTGATGTTTATCTGTCACTCTAACATTGACAAGCTTCTGCGGAAATTTCTTCATCTCTCCAGCCAGCTCAGACAACGTCTTTTGTGTTACCTTCATAATATTCACTAACTGCAAGCCTGTTAACAGTCCATCGCCAGTCGTATTATAGTCTAAGAAGATAATGTGGCCAGACTGTTCTCCACCAAGATTGTACCCGCTCTTCTTCATTTCTTCAACCACATAACGGTCACCCACCGCTGTTGGTACACTATGAATTCCATGAATTTCCAGACCTTTATAAAAACCAAGATTACTCATTACGGTTGAAACAATCGTGCTATGCTTCAGTCTGCCATGCTCCTTCATGTACTTTCCGCATATGTACATGATTTGGTCACCATCAATAATATTTCCTTTTTCATCTATGGCAATCAAACGGTCACCGTCACCGTCAAAAGATAAACCTACATCCGCACCTTTATCTTTTACCATTGCTGCAAGCGCCTCAGGATGGGTAGAGCCTACTCCTGCATTTATATTGATCCCATTAGGTGACGCACCCATTACTGAAATATCAGCATCTAAATCTGCAAACAAATGCGTTGCAAGTGAAGATGTAGCACCATGTGCACAATCTAATGCAATGTGTATACCAGAAAAATCTTCATCCACTGTATTCTTCAGATATTGGAGGTACTTTTGACCACCTTCAAAGTAATCCATAACCTGTCCAAGCGATTCGCCCACAGGACGTGGTAATTGGTCCTCTTCTTGATCAATAAGTGCTTCAATTTCAAGCTCTTGGTCATCGGATAGCTTGAACCCATCCGGCCCAAAGAACTTAATTCCATTATCTGCCACTGGGTTATGTGAGGCCGAGATCATAACGCCCGCTTGTGCTCCCATTGCTTTAGTCAGATAAGATACACCTGGTGTCGAAATAACACCGAGGCGCATAACCTCCGCACCAATCGATAGTAAACCTGCCACAAGAGCTCCTTCAAGCATATGACCAGATACACGTGTATCTCGGCCGATTAATACCTTAGGACGATCCTTATCCTTTGTTAAAATGAAGCCTCCAAAACGTCCTAATTTAAAAGCCAGTTCAGGTGTTAGCTCACTATTTGCAACACCGCGGACGCCGTCTGTTCCAAAATATTTTCCCATTATCAAAATCGCTCCTTATCAAGTGAATTGCTGTGTCAAAGTCTTATACGTTGTCTCTTGAAATTGTAATTTTCGCTGACGATTTATCAGGTTTCCATTTCACATCTGGAGGCCCTTCTACTTGAATATTAACATCATGACTACCTTCTGCTAGTCCAGATAAATCAATAAAAATCATAAAGTCTTCAGTGCTTAATCCCGTTACTTTACCACTCGGTCCATTAATGACTAGACTAATCGTACGATTTAAAGGGTCATTAATCACAGCATCATATGGTTCGGATAACCCACGTATGTTAATGGGGATACCCGAGACAGTTTTTTCTTCTTCTTCTTTCTTTACGGTAACCGTTGCCTTGACGGTTTGCGGATTTACCTTAGTAACTCCATTTGGAATAATAACCGGCAGCTCGAGTGTAGTATTTTCCGTGATTTTGCTTAAGTCAACTTCAACACGCACATTATCTGTTTCCTTTAGGACCTCTTCATCCCCGGTAATAATTGCTTCCCTAATATCCAGATTAATCGAATCAATAATGATACCATCAGGCGTTGTCCCTTTTTCTACTACATTGATTGGAACTGTTTTGTTAGTCGCCTTAATTGGGATGGTCACTTTCACCGTTTCAGGTTCAATTAAAACCTCTAGTTTATTTAACTCCTTGTCCAATACTTGAACCTGGGCTTCTTGTGTGATGGTTTGATTAATAGAATCCTTGTTGTCAATTGTCGCCTTCACATATGTAATTTGATCAACTACATTTTTGGCACCGGTAATCTTGACTTTATTAGGTTCTACCGTTGCCTGCCCGGCAGCATAACCTTCTTCGATCATACTTGTGTTAAATTCAGCTTCTACTTTAAATTCCTTGGTCACCTTTTCTTGAATCGAAACACTTATTGACTCAGGATTAATCGTTGCCTTTACCTTATCAGATAAGTCTCTAATCTCAAACTTCACTTTTTCATTTCCTATCTCTGCATCGGTTAAATCAACAAAAACTTCAAAGTTCCTTAATGTCTTTGCAGATTGAACATGTGGCATTGGTCCTTTAATTGTCACTTCAACTGTTTCAGGAATTCCAGTTACGACTAGATTGTCGGTGTCATAATATGCTTTGACTGGAACCTCTTCTAATGTAGCTGTTGAAGTCTCACCTGGTATATTAATACTTGTTGCTTTATCATCGGAATTCAATACAGATGTATATAGGAGAACAGCCAATAGTAAAGCAAGAATCTTGATGAACCAAGGATTATCCATAAGTTTATCCATTATTCTTTCCCCTCCAGTTCCAACGAGCTGAAGAAGCTGGTTTTACTTTGTTGCTAGTCACTAACTCATCGGTCAATAGCTCATTAAAGGCATTTAATGTTAAGTCCCGATGGAGTTCTCCATTTTTAGTTAAGGATATATTTCCTGTCTCTTCTGAAACTACTACAGTAATACTATCCGTTACTTCACTAATGCCCAAGGCTGCACGATGTCGTGTTCCAAGTTCCTTTGAGATAAACGGACTTTCAGATAGAGGCAAATAACATGCAGCAGCCGCCACACTATTTTTCTGAAGAATAACAGCACCATCATGCAGTGGTGTATTTGGAATAAAGATATTAATAAGCAGTTCTGAAGAAACCTTGGCATCTAAGCCAATTCCTGTTTCAATATAATCACTCATGCCTGTCTCTCGTTCTATCGAGATCAAGGCCCCAATTCGACGCTTTGCCATATAATCAGTTGCCTTTACAATTGCCTCAACCGTTTTTTCCTGGTCCTCATCATCTGGACTACTGCTTCTCGAAAAGAATCGGCCTCTTCCTAATTGCTCAAGAGCTCTTCTCAGCTCAGGCTGGAAGATAATAATGATGGCAAGAAATCCCCAATTTATGGTCTGCTGCATAATCCAGCCTAATGTATTTAGACCGAGAATAGCACTGATCACCCGGACTAAAAGGATAACAAAGATCCCCTTTAGTAATTGGACAGCCTTTGTTCCTTTTATAAGATTAATCAGTTTATATATGACATACCATACAAGGAGAATATCAACAATACTAGCTAAGTACTTCCATAACGTGAAATCTTCAAACGGCATTGTTATTCCTCCGTAGTTTCGCATCTAAGTATATAAAAACGAATAATAAATGATAACTTATTTATTATAACATAAATCCAATTAGTACTTAGTATATGTTCCCTTTTTAGATATCATTTATCAAATGTCTTCAATAACGCCATTTAGAGATTGCTTTTCAACCCCTTACCAGCAAAAAAGAAATCACTCGTTTTGAGAGTGACTTCAATTATTTCTCTTCATGCTCTTCAAATACATTGAAAACGTCAAAGGCTGTCTTTTTTATATGAAACCAAATCCAATCAAAGACTTCGTTAACCTCTTCAATCTTCCCAGTTACCTTACCAGCTGAAGCTAAGTATTGTTCGCCGTTAATAACAGTAACATTCCCCTGAACTTCCCCTTCAATTTTCAGCGTGCCATTTCGTACAATAACGTCTCCTTTCACTACTTCCCCTTCAGGAACAATGACAGTATCGTTTTGAACGATTAGATTTTCTTGTTTTGACACGGAGAAATCATTTCCTTGATTCCAAGTAGAGAAAACACTACCTGTCATCAATAAGAGGAAAAGTGATGCTGCCGCAATGAGCGGGTGATTTCTCATCCACCTCTGGAATCCAACCTTTTTCTTTTCTTTCGGAAGTAGAGCCATTACATTTGCTGTAAAGTTTTCAGGAGCCTGAATACTCGTTGTCCCTTTAACAAGGGCAATTGTCCGTTTTAATTCATTAAATAACTCTTCACATTCCTTACAACTATGAAGATGCTCTCTTAAAACCATCTCACTATTGGGATCAATTTCTTCGTCTAAATATGCATGCATTAACTCAACGATTTCTACTGAACACTTCAACGTTTTCACCTCTTATCAAACATAACGTAATTGTTGTCTTAAAGCTTCTCGCCCTCGATGAATCCTTGTTTTAACTGTTCCAAGGGGCATTTCGAGTATCTCACTAATTTCGTTTAAAGATAATTCTTCAATATATTTCAACACAATAACCGAACGATATTTTTCTGGCAGTTTCATGATTTCTTTATGGACTGTGTCGTGTAGCTCCAGGCTTTCTAACTCTTTTTCGGGCAATGGAGTATTTGATGGCAGTTGAGAATACATTGTTAGTCCCTCTGTACCAGAGACTTCAGCATCTAGGTAATAGTCAGGTTTTTTCTTACGAATTCTATCGATACATAAGTTGGTTGCAATTCGAAAAAGCCAGGTAGAAAATTTCAAGTCCTGATTGAAAGAGTTAATATTAGTATATGCACGGATAAAAGCCTCTTGTGCGATGTCTTCTGCCTCATGACGATTTCCAAGCATCCTGAAGGCAAGTTGAAAGATGCTGTTTTTATATATTTCAACAATATCAGCAAATGCGTCCTGATCGCCTTTAATTACCTGTTTTATTCTTTTCTTGATAATCGCTTCCATTTAAATTCCTCAGCTCCAATATAGCTATACAATCCTACGATTAAATTATAGTAAAAGTTTCATTTTATCATTAAAAACTTATTATCACTTTTTATATTAACAAAAATTAGGCAATTTGTTATAAAACCAGCTTAAAGTTTTAATAAGAAATAAAACAGCAGCCGTTAATCCAGCTGCTGTTCCCATCACTATAATAATTTTTCTCCGAATAATGAACCCATTAGACCGACTGCTATAGTCGCAGTCTTATTCTTATCATCTAAAATTGGATTAACCTCTACAAATTCAGCAGAAGTAATAATTTGAGCTTCTTCAAGCATTTCCATTGCTAGATGACTTTCCCGATAACTAATTCCGCCAATTACAGGTGTACCAACACCAGGAGCATCATTTGGATCCAAACCATCCAAATCTAAAGATAAATGTACACCATCCGTTCGTTCTTTTAAATACGAAATGGTCTCCTCCATCACTTTAGCCATGCCTAACCGATCAATCTCATGCATCGTATATACCTTAAGTCCAATTTCCTTAATTAAGTCCTTCTCGCCTTCATCTAACGCCCTAGCTCCAATTATAACTATATTTTCTGGTTTAACCTTAGGTGTATATCCGCCAATTTCAGTTAGCATAGGATGTCCTAGTCCAAGACTAGCAGCTAAAGGCATACCGTGTATATTCCCGGAAGGAGATGTTTCTGCGGTATTCAAATCCCCATGTGCGTCATACCAAATAACCCCTAGATTTTGATAATGCTTTGAGACACCAGCTAAAGTGCCAATTGCAATACTATGGTCACCGCCTAATACTAGCGGAAAGGAACCAGATTGTATTACCTCATCCACCTTTTCTGCAAGGAGGGTACTTTTTTCAGCCACAAGGTCCAAATTGCGTAGGTTCGATTCCTTATCAACCGCTACCTCAGGTCTACCTATAGGGATATCTCCTAAGTCATGTACTTCATCAAATAATGGTTTTAACCGTTCATTAATTCCAGCATAGCGGATCGCACTTGGTCCCATATCAACACCACGCCTCATTTGACCCAAATCCATCGGCATACCAATTATCGATAATTTTCTCATTTTCATCTCATCCCCTTACTCCCTTTATGTACCTATTTTAACCGCTTTCAAACCAATGACTCAACTCGACAAAACCATGCATATATATACGCAAAAAGCTTTTTATAATAAAAAAAGCCTTAAATCAACATTGATTTAAGGCAAATAGTTATGTAGTGTATGGTGGAGCCTAGCGGGATCGAACCGCTGACCTCCTGCGTGCAAAGCAGGCGCTCTCCCAGCTGAGCTAAGGCCCCATAAAATATATGGACAAATAATGGAGCGGAAGACGGGATTCGAACCCGCGACCCCCACCTTGGCAAGGTGGTGTTCTACCACTGAACTACTTCCGCATTTCATAAACAAAGACCCGTAGAATAAAATATTCTTTGGGTCAATATTATAATGAGCCATGAAGGACTCGAACCTTCGACCCTCTGATTAAAAGTCAGATGCTCT
>JBFNER010000036.1:0-45000 GCA_040797665.1 Neobacillus sp.
GTTCTCGTGCTTCCTAAAGGAAGCACGAGAACCGTCCCTATGAATCTTCCTATGAATCATTTCCGCATTAAAAGATAAATAAAGTACGGGGCGCCGATGAGGGAGACGATGATGCCTGCTGGGATTCCTTCGGCGGTTGTGATGTTTCTCCCGATGGTGTCGGCGGTTAAAAGGAGCCATCCGCCAATGAGGATGCTTACTGGTATGAATAGCTGATTTCTAGGACCGACGAGTGCTTTTGCAATATGCGGCGCCATTAGTCCGATAAAGGCGATACCGCCTGTGACCGATACGGCTGACGCGGCAAGGGCTACCGACGCAACTAACAATTGGATTCGTTCCTTTTCAATCCTAATCCCAACCCCTACGGCAACAGGTTCACTCAGCCCGAGGATGTTAAGCCGGTTCGCTTTGTAAAGGGTAAACGGAATTAAAATCACGAGCCATGGAAGCAGTGCCAAAATGAATGGCCAGTCGGCCCCCCATATACTCCCTGCCAGCCATTTGGCGATGAAGTCCACCTTTTGCCGCTCTGCCGATGAAATCAAAACAATCATAACCCCAGAAAGGGCAAGGGAAAATCCGACCCCGACAAGCACCAGCCTGATCGGCTGGAGCCCAACATGACGCTTATAAGAAAATAAGTATAGTAAGACCGTGGTCAAAACTGCGCCAAGAAAAGCAACGACCGGCAATAGATAAATAAACGAGCCTGCTTCAATTGGAAAAAATAAAAAGTAAACAGCAATCGCAACCCCTGCACCAGAATTGATCCCGATAATGCCAGGTTCAGCTAAATCGTTCCGTGTAATTCCTTGCAAGATCGAACCTGATAAAGCCAAGGCCATCCCTGCCAGCACAGTAATGATGATGCGCGGCAAACGAATGTCGAAAAGCACAAATTCTTCTTTGAACGTCCCTTGACCGAGTATGGTAGGAAGCAAACGGTCATATGAAAGGGAGGAATAGCCGAGTCCTGTCGCGACTACGATTGTAACTAGAATCAACCCAGCTAGCATGGCCAGGACGATGCGTTGTTTTTTTAATAAGGATGGATGGATCATGTGAAGCTCTTGCCCCCTTTACGGACAATCATCAGAAAAAATGGCAATCCAATAATCGCAATGATGGCAGCGACAGGTGTTTCATAGGGAGCATTGATGGTCCGGCCGATCGTGTCGGCTAATAGCATGAAAATCGCTCCGACAATTGCCGAGAAAGGGATAATCATCCGGTAATCTGTACCAACAATCGCACGGACGATGTGCGGAACCATTAACCCAATAAATGCCATGTTTCCAACAAGAGCAACCGAAGCCCCCGCCAATAGAATAATAACCAAGAAAAGTATAACCTTGATTGTGGCGATTTTCTGACCAAGGCCAATCGCGACTTCTTCACTCAAACTAAGAATCGTCAGCTGACGTGACAGCATGAGCGATACGATGACACCAATCGCGATAACAGGAACAATCATCCCTAGCTGCCCCCAGGTGGTTCCGATTAATCCTCCTGCAGTCCACATTGAAACATCCTTCGAAATTTTAAACATAATCCCAATTCCTTCGGCGATCGCAAAAAGAAAGGTGGAAACGGCCGTCCCCGCAAGTACAATCCTTAACGGTGAAAAACCGCCCTTTTTTGCGGCACCAATTCCGAAGACAAGAAGGGAACCAATCCCTGCGCCAACAAAGCAAGCGAGCATCATCACAAAATAATTAGCCGTTGAAATGAAGGCAACGGTGATGGCAAGGGCTGCATTCGCTCCGGCCGTAAGCCCGAGCAGGCCTGGATCCGCAAGGGGATTTCGGGTGATTCCCTGCATGATTGCACCGGCTACAGCGAGAGCGATGCCGACAAAAATCGCGGCTACTTCACGCGGCAGACGGATTTCACGGATGATATTTATTTTTTCCCCGGAGCTATTTGAGGTAAGCGCTAACCAAACATCTCTTACCGAGATATCCGCTGCGCCAAACACCATAGCGGCTGTGAAGGCTCCCACGAGCACCAAAAGTCCGAGGATTAGTTTGAATAAGAATGGAGTTTTTTTCATCATGGGTTTCTCAACTCATTTTTTTAGAATAGGAAATCCGTTAAGCGCTAGGCGCTACGGAATATATGGGAAAAAGAGGGAGTAATCTCCCCCTTTACTAATTTCCTAGAAATGATTCTTTGAAGAATGTAAGTTGTTTTTCAAGTGTGACTGGGTCACTGAAAGATGCGCCTTGACCTTGCATTTCAAAGATTCGACCATTTTTTACAGCTGGAATGTTCTTATAGGTTTCTGTTTCCTGGAAAGAAGTATCCGCATCAGAGTACTTGCTCAAGATCACATAGTCGCCCGCATATTCAGGGATTACCTCTGCAGAAAGAGCATAATATCCAGTTTCTAACGCCATTTTTTGTACCTTTTCAGGCATTTTTAAGCCCATTGCTTGGTATAGAATTTCAGTTCCGCGTGCCCAGTTATCTCCGAACACATATAGGTCCTTGCCGTAAGCTTCCATTACAGATACAGTCGCATCTTCACCGATTTTTGCTTTGATTTCTTCGCCGGCAGCTTCTGCACGTTGTTTAAAGTCTTCGACCCACGCCTTTGCTTCAGCTTCTTTGTTTAAAAGCTTTCCAATTTCAATATGCTGTGTTAAGTAATCTACTTTTCCCCATGTGAACGTTACAGTTGGAGCTATTTCATTTAATTTGTCCACGTTTTTGATATTTGATAACCCAATGATTAAATCTGGCTCAAGCTCAAGGATTTTTTCTAGGTTTTCATCTGACACTTCTTCGACATCTTTCATTTCTTCTGCAAATGTCGGGTTGTTTTTGGACCAAACATCAGCCCCTACTACATTTACACCTAAATCTAGTACGTTACCAGTAAAGCCTGATAGTAAAATCACTCGTTTTGGGTTGGCTGGAACTTCGATTGGTCCAGTCTCAGATTGATAGGTAATCGTTTCTGGTCCTGCTGGCTTTTCCTTAGATGTTGCTGTGTCTTGTTCTTTACTGCCGCAAGCACTAACAATGAGCGTTAACAGCAGGATAAATGGTAGTAATCTTTTTTTCATGGTGGTGTTCTCCTTTTAGTAGGTTATAGGTTAAGCACATTGGCTTGTTTGTTCGTGGATCGCGACCGATTTCTGCATCGATTTGAAACACTTTTCTAAGTACGTTTTTGCTGATAACTTCCTCGCATGTTCCTGCTTTCACCACTTCACCGTTTTTCATCGCGATGATGTGGTCTGCGAACCGGGCTGCTTGGTTTAAGTCATGGAGGACCATCACAATGGTGCGTCCCTGTTCATGATTTAATTTTTGCAAAAGCTCTAATACTTCGAGCTGGTGTGCCATGTCTAAGTAGGTCGTCGGTTCATCTAGGAAAATGATGTCCGTTTCTTGCGCCAGGGCCATCGCAATCCAGACACGCTGACGTTGTCCGCCGGATAGGGCGTCGACCGGACGATACTTGAACTCCAAGGTTCCGGTGACTTCGAGTGCCCAGTCAATGACTTCGATGTCTTGTTTCGTTAGGCGGCCAAACCCCTTTTGATAAGGAAAGCGGCCATAGGATACAAGTTCGCCAACGGTCAACCCGCTTGCGCCTTCTGGTGACTGCGGCAGAATCGCCATTTTTTTCGCGAGTACCTTTGTGTTCTCCCTTAGGATGTTCTTTCCGTCTAATACAACCGTGCCGGACTGATTCGAAATGATCCGGGTGATGGCTTTTAAGAGAGTCGATTTTCCACAGCCATTTGAACCGATGATCGTCGTGATTTTTTTGTCAGGGATGTGGACACTGAGATTTTTCACGATTAACTGGTCTTCATAACCAATGTTGAGATTCTCTGTGTAAAGACGAACCATTTGGAAACCTCCTTTGGGTTGTGGATAATTTTGGGTGATAATGATTATCACTCTCATGACCTAACTATAATTTGGACCCTATGTTTCTGTCAACGTCAAATTTGTGAACAAAATTCATACCGTCTGCTAGGGAGTTGAGTGTGAACACATTTTAGTCAAAGTTTTTTAAAAATTTATAAAAAAGGTTTGAAATTGATAATCGTTTTCATTTATCATATAAAAGAGAATGATAATCTTTATCAATTAAGAAAATTTCACTTGATGGCCAGGAGGGATGTTGTGGTGAATATGATGAAAACGATGACGGAAGAAAACCTTAAGAGTTTCATCAGTTGTCCCTAAAAGTTTTATTATGAGGCAGTGGAGAAGAAGCGCCGTCCGCTTGATTGGCGGCAAGTGGTTCAGCATGTTGTGAATCAAGTTGTCTACAGTTACGTTAAGAAGCCGGCTGAACAGCGACATCCGCTGACTGTCCTTAAATTAGTAGACCAGTATTGGAGCAAGGTCCCTCTTGGATTATTTGAATCAAAAATTCATTACTATAGAGTGGTTGCGAAAATCACAGACCATTTAATGCAGCATTTAAATACGGAAGTGAATCCACAACCTCCTTTGTTTTTATTTGAAAAATTTAAAACGAATATTGAAGAACTAAATATCGAACTTTCATTAACCTTTGATGTTGGAGAGTGGTCGAGTTCATCCTTTATTGTAAAAAAATATTTAGTTGAGGCAAATGCAGATATGCTGCAGCTTTATCAGCTATTAATTGTTGTTTTTTCTGATCAAGTTTTTAAACAGCTTCCTGAGAAAATAGAGGTAGTTACTTTATTGGATGGAAAGAAGCATGTGTTTTATCCGTCTGAAGAAAAGGTGAAGGAAGGCCTTCAGTATTTGCAGGTGATGAAGCAGATGATGGAGGATTCGGCGGGTTTTCAAAAGCTGTCAAATGAAGAGGAATGCCGTTCTTGCCCGTTTCAAACGGCATGTGAACGGGTTGCTGAAAAATTTGTTGAAAAATCCTATTTATCATAAATGGAGTGTGCGGACATGGACCAGCAGGAATTATTTGATGTCACGATCATTGGTGGGGGACCAGCGGGACTTTACTCTGCTTTTTATAGTGGTTTAAGAGAAATGAAAACGAAGATTATTGAATTTCAATCTGAGCTTGGCGGCAAATTGCATTGTTATCCTGAAAAGATGATTTGGGACGTTGGCGGGCTGACACCTGTACCAGGTGCCGTCCTGATGAAACAGCTTGTTCAGCAGGGGCTGACGTTTGCTCCCGAAGTGGTCTTGAATGAAAAAGTGGAAAAGATTACTCAGGATGAACAGGGGATTTTTGCTTTGCAGGGTTCTTCTGGTCAGGTCCATTTTTCCAAAACGGTTATTGTCGCTGTTGGCAGTGGAATCTTGAAGCCGCAAAAATTGGCGATTGACGGTGCGGAGCGGTTTGAAGTGACCAATTTGCATTATACGGTGAAATCCTTGAAGCAATTCAAAGGGAAGACCGTGTTAATATCAGGCGGCGGAAACTCTGCCATCGACTGGGCCAATGAATTAGCACCGTTTGCGAAAAAGGTGTATGTCGTGTATCGAAGAGATGCGCTGAAGGGGCATGAGGCACAGGTGTCACAATTGTTAAATGGCTCGGCCGAATGTTTCTTGCAATCTACGATTACGAAGCTATATGCAGGAAGTCAGCGCGATGTGATTGAACGGGTGGAGCTAACCAGCCAGGAGACAGGCGAAGTGTTGAGTCTGGATGTAGATGAGGTGGTCGTGAATCATGGCTATGAACAGGATGCCTCCTTGCTTCAGAATAGTGATCTGAATATTGAAATGAAGGATAATTATTATATTGCCGGAAATGCTGTTTGTGAATCGACGATCCCAGGGTTATACGCGGCAGGTGATATCCTCACATACGAAGGCAAATTGAACCTTATTGCCGGCGCCTTCCAAGACGCAGCAAACGCCGTCAACAAAGCCAAACAACACATCCAGCCTGATGCCAGCAAATTCGCTATGGTATCCTCTCATCACGAACTACTAAAAGAACGCAATAAAGAATTAATAAAGTGACGTAGGGACGGTTCTCCTGCTTCCTTAAGGAAGCAGGAGAACCGTCCCTATGCCCTTTTTATGGTACAATCTACTAAATAAAGGTAGAGAAGTATAACGGAGATTAATAGTAAGAAATGATTGGTACTTAGGACAGGGGTTTTTACTAGTTTGCTATTCCTTGGTTGGAGTTTTGGACAGGCTTCGGCGGAGGAGATGACTTGGGCATCCAAATGTAGTTCCTTTGCTAAATTTATCCGAGGGGAAGTCTTTTTTGTGATTCAGACGGTTGTTGTTACTCTTTTTCAAGTGATTGTTCCGCTGTCGATTCCGGTGATTGCCGGTGCTTTGATTGCTCGTTTTAAGGAGCTTGAGCTCAACTCGCTTTTGACCTTTACCTTGTATTATTTAAGTCCTGCGATTATTTTCGATACGTTGATGACGGCTCATGTTTCGCATGAAGATATTTTTAACACACTAGCCTTCTCTTTGCTAAATCTTGTTTTGCTTTGGGCGATTGCCAATGGCATAGGGAAGGTTTTTCGACTTACAGCAACTGATACGGCAGGATTAACTTTGATTTCCTCTTTCACGAACAGTGTTAATTACGGGCTTCCGCTTGTGTTGCTTGCCTTTGGGAAACTAGGTCTTGATAAGGCATCGGTTTATGTCATCTGTCAAATGGTGATTGTTAACACAATTGGCGTCTATTTTGCAGCACGCTCGCAATTTTCGATTAAGAATGCCATTAAGTCGGTTTTTTCCCTTCCGGCGATTTATGCGGCATTGCTGGCATTGATTCTTCGAAGCGTCAATCTTTCTGTTCCAGCAGAGATTGCCACAGGTATTTCGATGGTTGCCCAGGCTTACTCTCCGGTTGTCATGGCAATTTTAGGAGCACAGATGGTTTCTGTGACAAGAGATAAACAGATCTCAAGGAATACCGGAGTTTTTTGGACCGGGATGATGGTGCGTCTACTGATCTCCCCGTTCATTGCATTACTTTGTTTATACATCTTACAAATCAGAGGGATATTGCACTCTGTTCTGTTCATTCTGGCCTGCATGCCGGTTGCGGTAAATGCTGTTATCCTCGCCGAGAAATTTAACGCCTCACCTAAAATCGTCTCAACATGCATACTCTGGACAACCATCGTTTCATTTTTCATTCTTCCGTTTCTGATTGTATTGGTAAAGTGACGCAGGGACGGTTCTTCTGCTTCCTAGAAAGTAGAAGAACCGTCCCTGTGTTTCAATGTAAATCCATGTAAAACGGTTAGTAATGGCGAGAACAAGCAGAATAAAGCAAATGGAACATATTCGACAACAGGAACTCCTAGGACCGAGGCAAGGAATACACCGCAAACGCTCCAAGGAACGAGAGGATTCACGACTGTTCCAGCATCCTCTAGTACTCTTGAAAGATGCTTTGGCTCTAGGCCTGCTTTTTTAAAATGTTCTTTAAATGCATTTCCCGGCAGTAAGATGGATAAGTATTGCTCACCGAGTACAAAGTTAACCGCTATTGCCATCCCGGCAGTTGTACTGATTAATAAAGAAACACGGACTAATAGGCCTTCAACAAGTGATAAAAGTGCCGGTATAATTCCCAACCTGAAGAGCAGACCGCCCATGCTTAGTGCTAGCAGGATTATGGATATACTGAACATCATACTCTCCATTCCGCCCCGTGTCAGCATCGCATCCACTTCCTTAATACCGCTTTCGGATTGGTATCCGGAATATAGTAATTCTACTATTCCTTTGCTTTCTACTCCGCCATTGATCCAGATAGAAATCAGTAGTGCAGAAAGGATACCAGCCGACAGTGTCGCAATCGCAGGTACTTTTTTGACTGCCAGTACGGCAAGGACGAGAAGAGGCAAAAGTGAATACCAATGGACAAGGTTACTGTTTATTAAACCCGCTTTAACCAGCCCGATTTGTTGAAGGTTTTGCTCGGTTTCCGCAGGGGATAGAAACAGAAAAACAATGAATGAAAGGATAAACGCCGGAATGGTGGTCCAAGCCATATTTTTTATATGCTCGAATAAATCAGTACCCGCAACACTCGAGGCCAGGTTTGTTGTATCTGATAAAGGTGACATTTTATCACCAAAGAATGCACCAGAGACAACTGCTCCTGCTGTGATTGCTGGTGAAATGTCTAGAGCAGTACTTGCCCCAACAAAGGCAACGCCCAATGTGGCCGCTGTTGTAAGGGAACTGCCTAAGCTAAGTCCAACAATTGCCGTGACCACAAAAACAATTGCATAATAGAATTTCCCCGAAACTAAGTCGGCTGCTCCATAGATCATAGTTGGGATCGTACCACTTGCCATCCAACTGCTAATCAACATCCCGATAAAAAAGAAAATCATCACCGCTGCAATGCCGGATTTAGCTCCTTCCGCCATTGCTTGCTCAAGTTCTTTAAAACTCACTTTCTTTATTGCCCCAAACGAGAGCAAAAGAGCAATCCCTGAAATAATAGCGATATGTGGTACAACCTCTAAGCCAATAATCAAATAGCCAACAATCCCCATTAAAGCCGCTGTCATTAACACAGCTTCAGCAGGCTTAAGGGCTACTATTTTTTGTTCTTGTCCCATAAAATCTCCTCCAATGAAATGGTATTAAAGAAACGCAAAAAAACCCCTCCGTCATTAGGGACGAAGGAGCTCCGCGTTACCACCCTACTTGGCAAGGATTGATCCCTGCCCTCTTACAAACTTATGCCCGTTAAAACAGCTGTACTTCAAAGTACCATCGCTCGGATTTTCACCCTCCATCCGATCTCTACTTACTGCAAATGACCATTCTACTAAAACTGAAGGCTATTTATTTGCTTTTCTACTAAAACGCTTTTAAGCGTTAAAGTGTACCCGTGAATAATATATAATGCCTGAAGATATTTGTCAAAAGTTTTTATAGAATAACATAACATAGGGACGGTTCTCCTGCTTCCTTAAGGAAGCAGGAGAACCGTCCCTATGCTTTTTTAACAAAGTCGCTGCCATAGTCTAGAGGTGTTAACGGTGGAGGTGTTTTCGATAAGGGTATAGGCAGCATTGGTAATGGCCTTTGCTAATGTTTCGCCTGTTGCCCGCACATTATTGAAACAAGCCTCCGTCCCGCCATTTGAAGTATAAGTAAAGCCAAATTCCTTTAATCGTTCAACGATTAGCATCGCATGATCGAGGTTTTCTTCTGGTTGAAAATCAGATTCATGAATGAAGACACCCTTCTCATAATCAAACCATCGATCCCACCGATTTAACTTCCAACCTAGTATTCTACGTGCGATTGAGTCTGTCTTGTTCATTTCAAATCCCCCTTTATAATCATTGTATTATATAACAGTTTAATAAATTAGTTGTATTATATAACAAATGGGTGATTGAAATCTACCTTTTTTTAGGGAAACCGCTGAGACCACTGAAAAATCTTCAAATTGAGTGGCCTCGGACCCTCCCCTTGCATTTCCGAGGCACATGGACCTGCTGTGAGGAATAGGCTAATTTTGCGAAGGAGGTTACAGGATGCCTAATGATACTTATACTTATCGTTGTTTGCCTGGACTGATGGATTATACGGTGAAGAAGGACGAGGACATTTATCAAATCGTACAGCAGTTTCGGATTCCCCTAGAGGCGGTTCAGGCAGCAAATCCAACCGTCAATCTTCAAAATCTTGCTGCAGGAGATACACTATGTCTGCCAATGCAGCAGAATTTTCCCACCTGTACTAATGGGAAATTTTATTTCATTCAAGTAGGGGATTCGTTTTATCGCTTATCACAGTATTTTTTCCTTCCACTTGAACAATTGCTTCAGGCGAATCCCAACACTGACCCGAACAACTTGCAAATCGGTCAGGCCGTTTGCATTCCGACTGATTCTGCGTTTTCCTATTGTCCTCCTAACTCCACCCCGTACCGTATCAAGCAGGGAGACAGTTTTTACAAGCTTGCCACCAGGTTTGGAGTAGAATTGGATACTGTTTTACAATTAAATCCGAATGTAGATCCGTATCAATTAATGATTGGGCAATTCATCTGCTTACCAATCCAATGGAAATTTTTCTTTGAACAATATCATCACGTCGCGTTTATGTACCCTAGAACTTGGAAGCAAGTCTCGAATTCTCCAATTCGCTATGAAGGCGAAACAGGCTATTTCGAAGTGCGGAAAATGAATGGGACCGCCGCATCTAACCCAGCAGACAGTTCTTCCATAAATGAAGTATGTCGTCAGCTGCTTGCAACGAATGAATACGGCACTAATCCGAAAATCGAAAGAATAAATGTAGATGGTCAGGCTGCGTGTCTCATTCTTCCATCTAGTGATCAGCAAGAAAATAAAGCAAGCTTAGTAGTTAAATACCCGATCCCTTATATGATTGATCAATCGTTAAGCCATTATCTTCTTATTCATGCAGACACAGCCCATATAAGAGGCATAACCAGTACGCTAAAACTATTAAATGTGGAGAAGGATCGGAAATTAACAACGGAGCAGGCAGAGTATCTCGTTAGGAGAGCTTTAGGATTGGTAGAACAGCCAAACGTATATGTTACCTTTGACAGCAATTTAAATGGCCAGTATTTAATCCATGTATTTGAGATTGTCGAAAACCATACGGCAACTAGAGGTTGGTATTTAGTAAACCCTCAAAGTGGAGAGATTACAAATTATTTATAAGTAACAGAGGGACGGTCTCCTGTTTTCAATAAAACAGTAGCACCGTCCCTTAAGTTTAGCTATAAAATGTATCTGTGTTTTTCGAGAGTTTTTCATAATTTATGAATATTTCTTTATAGAGTTTGTGATGTTCTTTGTTAGGTTGGTATGTTCCTAACATGGGAATGTGATCCTTAATGGAATGGAGGTTTCCGACTTGGTTGATTCCATTTAAGGCAATCCAGGCTGCTCCCCATGCAGAGCTTTGGTGACTGAGTGGAACTTGAACCTCCTGATCGAAAACATCTGCAAGTATTTGCAGCCAAAGAGGTGAGCGGGCAAATCCACCGCTTGCTAACAGCTTAGTTGGTTTACCGGCCTGGCGCTCTAATGCCTGTCCTACGTGATAAATGCTAAAGATGACGCCCTCTAAACCTGCTCGAATGATATGTTCCTTGCCATGTCTTAAGGAGAGTCCAAACAAATTTCCGCGTACCTTAGAGTTCCACATGGGAGCTCGTTCTCCATTTAAATAGGGTAAAAACAGTAATCCTTCACAGCCAGGAGATACTCGCCCTGCTAAAGAAAGGAGAGACTCATAGCTTTCGTCACTGCCAAATGTTTCTCGCAGCCATCTTAAAACAATACCACCATTATTTGTAGGACCACCTATAAGTGAAAGGGAATCCGTAAAGGTATAGCAAAAGGTTTTTTGTAATTCATCCGTCTTTGGCGAGTTGATGAGTTGTCTAATGGCACCACTCGTCCCAATGGTGATTGCCACTTCACCTGGATTAATCGCACCAATCCCTAGGTTTGCAAGGGGGCCATCACTTGCACCAATCACAAAGGGCAGATCCACTGGAATACCGATCCGCTGAGCGATGCTCTTCTGTAATCCTTGTACTATTTCTGTAGGCGGGACAGGAGTAAAGAGCTGCTCTTCCGTGATCCCAGCTAGGTCAAGGGCATCTGCATTCCACTTGTGTGTGTATAAGTCAAACAATCCTGTCGCAGAAGCGATGGAGTAATCAACTACCTGGCTTCCAAACCATCGGAAAAGCAGAAACTCTTTAATGGATACAAACTTTGAAGCTGCTTGATAAGGTTGATAATTCGTTTCCCTCATCCAAACTAATTTCATTAAAGGAGACATCGGGTGAATGGGTGTACCAGTGATTGTGTAAAGCGAATGCCCCTTTTCCTTTAGTTTCATCGCTTGAGCTGATGCACGTCCGTCTGCCCATGTGATGGAAGGGGAAAGCGGTTCGCCCTCCTTTGTTATACATATAAGAGAATGCATCGCACTCGATAAACCGACAGCTAGTATGTTGTTTGGGTCTAACCCATTAGATTCTATTAAATGGCGCAGTACTTTTATCGTTGCTTCTTCGATCTCTAATGGGTTTTGTTCAGCCCAGGTAGTTTGAGGGGTGTAGAGGGGATACTCTACTTCATGTTCCCCTTGGACTTCCCCGATTTTATTAAAGGCCACTGCTTTCACGCTCGTTGTTCCGATGTCTAGGCCGATGACATATGTCTTACTCATAATTTCACACCTGCTTTAGTATGCTTTTAGATTCGCTTAAGCGCAATTGCATTTCTCATTTTTTGGACAGAGTTCTTCACTTGATCTCTTAGTTTTACACTGACATTTACATATAATGCATCAATAATACTTAATTGGGCGAGACGAGAGGCTAATGCCTCTGAACGATATTCTGTTTCTTGAGAAATTGTGTATAAAGGAATATCGACTGTCTTACTTAAAGGTGTTTTGGAAAAGTTTGTTATCCCTATTGTTCTTACACCGTTATTTTTTGCAACGTCTAATGCTTCAAGGATATCTTTACTCGTACCAGAATGTGATATGAAAACAACTGCATCTTCACTTGTAAGCTGAGAAGCACTCATGAGCTGTAAATGAGAATCGGTATAACAATTTGTTAGTATCCCACTTTTTAAAAATTTATGATGGGCATCCAGCGCCACAGCTCCAGATCCTCCACTGCCGTAGAAATCAATCTTCCTAGCACTGCTCAAGACTTCAACTGCTTCTTTAAAATTCCTTCCTTCTATGATTTGCAAAGTATCTTCTAGTGTTCGAATGTTTGACTTAAAGACCTTTTCCGCTATTGTCTTTTCATCATCTTCACTTGAAATGGTTTCATGTATATCTACCATTGGCGATACAATTTCAGAAGCCAGAGCAATTTTCATCGCTTGATATCCTTTAAAGCCAATTCTTTTGCAAAAACGGAAGACGGTAGCATCTGCAATGTTCAAGTCATCTGCAACCTGACTAATGGTAGAATGGATGATTTTATTAGGTTGATTTAATATATAGTCCGCCACTGTTTTTTCTTTTTCACTAAGTTTAGAGTATACGGATCGAATTCTTGTAAAACAATAAGGTGAATTAGAATCCCACATGGTCTTTCTCCTTTACATTAAGGTTTGTAAAACGCTTTCTTATGAATGAAAGCGGGTTAGGATAGTAAAGAACGTTCTGATCTCTATATATTATATAATAATTGAGATTCGCCTGGGCTGAAATATTTTTTCTTCCAGTTATAAAAAAAATAATTTTTTTTTCACAAGTTTATTGTATAAAAATAAATTTAGTATATAATCAGCTTAGGCGAAATAAATTTTCATGGTATTAAGTGAAAGGGGTTACACTTGAATGAAAGTCGCAATGATTGGCCTTGGCAAAATGGGCTATAACTTAGCTCTGAACTTACTTGACAATGGCCATGAGGTAGTTGCCCATGATGTAAATGCGGACCAGGTGAAAAAAATTTCCGCTGAAGGTGCATGGGGTGCTTTTACCTTAGAAGAAGTTGTTCAGCAATTGGCAGCCCCTCGTGTTTTATGGATGATGGTTCCTGCAGGTGAAATTACTGAAAGCGTTCTCTTGCAATTGGAAGCGCTTTTGGAAGCAGGAGACATAATCATAGATGGCGGGAATTCAAACTATAAAGATTCTATTCGCCGTGGAATGCAGCTCCAAGAAAAAGGAATACACTTTTTTGATTGTGGTACAAGTGGCGGTGTAGATGGTGCTAGAAATGGCGCCTGTACGATGATTGGTGGAGACAAAGAAGTCTTCCTGAAAATTGAGCCTCTATTTAAAGATACTACAGTTGAAAATGGTTATTTTTACTCTGGCAAACTAGGCAGTGGTCATTATTTAAAGATGATTCACAACGGGATTGAGTATGGAATGATGCAGGCAATTGCTGAAGGATTCGATATTCTTGATAAAAGTGAATTTAACTTTGACTATGAAGGTGTTGCAAGAGTTTGGAGCAATGGATCTGTCATAAGGTCTTGGTTAATGGAATTAACTCAAAATGCCTTCTCGAAGGATCCGAAGCTAGAGGGAATTAGAGGGATTATGAATTCCTCAGGTGAAGGGAAATGGACTGTTGAATCAGCACTTGACTTACAAGTAGCAGCTCCAGTCATTACGATGTCACTTCTAATGAGATATCGTTCACTAGAGGATGATACCTTCACAGGAAAAGTAGTTGCAGCACTGCGAAATGAGTTTGGCGGGCACAAGGTAATTGAAAATTAATGATGAAAACAGTAATGAATAGGGGGAAATTTCAATGAAAAAATTTCTAAGTATTTTCTTGGCAGCATTTATGGTTCTTGCTCTTGCAGCATGTGGTGGCGGAGCTAACGAAACAAAGCAAGGTACTGAAGGTGAAAAGGAAAGTGCTGATAGTGGCGAAGTAAAGACAATTCGTGCTGGTATCGGTCTTAACGATCAGCATCCACAATATAAGGGGTTAGAAAAGTTTAAGGAAATTGTTGAAGAAAAAACAAACGGCCAAATTGTTGTTGAGACTTACCATAGTGGACAACTTGGTGATGACCGCACGATGACAGAAGCCCTGCAATTAGGTACTCAACAGGTTACCATCCCTTCTACAGCACCATTAGCTAACTTTATTCCTGAATACAGTGTGTTTGACTTCCCGTTCTTGTTCCCAAGTGAAGAAGTTGCTGACAAAGTATTAGATGGTGAAGTTGGACAGAAATTCTTAGATAAGTTAGAATCACAAAACTTAGTGGGACTAGCTTACTGGGAAAATGGATTCCGCCAAGTTTCAAATAGTAAAAAAGCGATTGCATCTGCAGCAGATTTCAAAGGCTTAAAATTACGTACGATGGAAAATGATTTACACTTAGAGGCTTTCCGTGCACTAGGTGCAAACCCAACACCAATGGCTTTCACAGAGTTATTTACGGCGATGCAACAAGGCACAGTTGATGGTCAAGAGAATCCATTTGCAACGATTTACCTTTCAAAATTCTATGAAGTGCAAAAGCATGTTTCGAATACAAACCATATTTACAGCCCATTCGTCTTCTTAATGAGCAAATCTTTCTTTGATGGATTAACGAAAGAACAACAAAAAATCGTTCAAGACGCAGCGATTGAAGCTGGTAAGTTCGAGCGTGAATTGAACCGTGAAGCAAATGCTAAATATTTAGAAGATCTACAAGCAGCAGGTGTAACCTATACTGAAATTTCACCTGAGGCTCATGCTGAAATGAAAGAGCTTGTTCAACCAGTACTCGATAAATATGCAGATAAAATCGGTAAAGACATTGTAAAAGAAGTATACGATGCGATTGAAGAAGCATCTAAGTAAGGAGTAATTTAAAAGACTTTGGGGAGAAGAGTTTCTCAAAGTCTTTTTTCTTTAAGGTATTGTAGATTTTTGTATTAAACTTATCAAAATTATTTATATAAAGAGGAGATCGAAATGAAAATCATTCGATGGTTTGATCGACATATTGAAGAGGTCTTATTAGTACTATTTTCTTCTGTCATGGTATCAGTCATATTTATACAAGTTGTTGCTCGTATGTTAGATAACTCTCTATCATGGTCTGAGGAGTTAGCAAGATATTGCTTCATTTGGTTAGTGTATCTCGGAATCAGCTATGGTGTGAAGAAAAACCGACACATAAAAGTAGATATTGTCTTATTAATGCTAAAAGATAAAGGGAAAATCATATTGAATATGATTTCAACGCTACTTTTCATTGTTTTTTGCTTATTTGTTATTCGATATGGGTATTATATCGCCTCGCAATTATTAGCTTTTGGCCAAAGTTCTCCTGCCTTACACATCCCAATGGGGCTTGTTTATATGGCTACTCCAATTGGAATGGGCTTGACTTTAATAAGACTTATTCAAAACCTTATAAAATATGTGAATGCCTTACAAGGTAAGGGAGATGTTGATACGCGTACTGAAGCTGAAAGAATCAAGGATGAAGTTCTTGAATAATCTAGGGGGTTTATGAAATGACTGCTGCAGTTTTGTTTGGTAGTTTTGCACTATTATTATTATTAAGTGTACCAATTGGTATTGCGATCGGATTAGCGACACTTGTTACCATCTTTTTTTCTGGAAGCTTGCCAGTGGAATTCTTGGCAAAAGAACTGATCACATCTGTTGATTCCTTTCCATTAATGGCTGTTCCTTTCTTTATTCTTGCAGGTGAAATAATGGGTAAAGGTGGAATCTCAGAAAGGTTATTTAAAGTTGCGAATGCTTTAGTAGGAAATAAAACAGGCGGATTTGCGATTGCGACCATCATTACATGTATGTTCTTTGCTGCCATTTCTGGTTCCGGTCCTGCGACCGTTGCTGCCATCGGTGGAATTATGATTCCTGCGATGGTCCGCCAAGGCTATGATAAAAGATTTGCAACAGCGATTGTTGCAGCAGCAGGATCGATTGGGGTAATTATTCCACCAAGTATTCCAATGGTTATTTACGGAGTGGTTGGGAATGCTTCAATTGGTGATTTATTCATTGCGGGGATTGTTCCTGGTATTTTAGTTGGGTTAGCCATGATTGTATATGCATACATCTACTCTAAGAAAAACGGGTATCGAGGTCTAGAAGGAAAGACTTCAATTGCGGACCTTGGAAGTTCCATTTGGGAAGCAAAATGGGCTTTATTAATTCCAATTATTATTTTAGGTGGGATATATGGAGGTATTTTTACTCCAACAGAAGCTGCTGTTATCGCAGTAGTTTATGGTCTATTCGCGTCAATGGTACTATATCGTGAACTTAAAATAAAAGAGTTACCAAAGGTCATTATTGATTCAGCATTAACAACTGCGACGGTTTTAATTATTGTAGGAACAGCAACTGCCTTTGGACGTTTCTTAACAATCGAACAAATTCCAAATAAAGTAGCAGAAGCCATGCTTTCTATTTCTGATAATCCACTCGTTCTAATTTTGCTTATCACCGTATTATTATTATTTGTTGGTATGATCATGGATACGTTAGCAGCCATTATTATCTTGACACCTATTTTATTACCGATCGTGGTGGCAATCGGCTATGATCCGATTCACTTTGGAATCTTGATGGTAGTCAACTTGGCGATCGGGTTTATTACACCACCGGTTGGTGTTAACTTGTTTGTGGCGTCAGGGATATCGGGTGTATCGATGGGAACCTTGTCACGTGCAGTCCTTCCATTTGTTTTCGCGATGCTTATTACGCTACTGCTTCTAACCTTTATTCCGCAAATCTCATTGTTCTTAGTTGGATTAGGTGGATAACGCTAATTAGATAGAGAAGGTTGTGTCATATGAATAGTATTGATGTATTTACGTTTGGTGAAACCATGGTACTGTTTCAGGCGGAGCAAATGCTGCCGCTTGAGTACGTGCACCATTTTCCGAAACTAATCGGCGGTGCCGAATCAAATGTAGCCATTGGGCTAACGAGACTGGGTCACACTGTAGGGTGGTTTAGTAAGCTGGGTAATGACCCATTTGGCCGTTATATTCATAAATATATCCGTGGGGAAGGTGTTGATACATCTTCCTGTCTTTTTACCGATCAGGCTCAAACTGGGATCTTTTTTAAAGAGAAGCGCTCACCTGAAGATGTAAATGTATATTATTATCGTAAAAATTCTGCTGCGAGCTTGATCGAACCAAGCGATTTAGTAGAGGAATACATAAAACAAGCGAAAATCCTTCATATTACAGGTATTACTCCAGCATTAAGTGAGTCTTGCTATCAGGCTGTTTTAGAAGCGATCATGATTGCAAAAAAACACAATATTACCATTGTTTTTGATCCAAACCTTCGTTTAAAGCTTTGGACACAGGAAAGAGCAAAAGAAGTATTGAATGAACTAGCAGCACATGCTGATGTGATTTTACCAGGGCTTGACGAAGGTCAATTTATGACAGGTATGACAAAAGTAGACGATGTTGCTGAAGCGCTCATGGTGGGCCAGGATAAAACAATCATCATGAAATTAGGTAGTAAGGGAGCCTATTTTAAAACGAAAGATGAAAGCGGCTATGTGGAAGGCTTTCCGGTAGGGCAGGTTGTTGACCCGGTGGGTGCTGGAGATGGGTTTGCTGCTGGAATCATCAGTGGTCTATTAAAACAAGAAAAGCTCCCTGACATTGTTAGAAAAGCGAATGCAATTGGAGCGATCGTTGTAGGAGTTAGTGGTGATGTTGAGGGACTTCCAACATTACATGAAGTAGAAGCGTTTATGTGGCCAAAAGCATCCAGCCGAGATGTAAAAAGGTAGATTTTGTGAGGAGTGAAAAACATGAAGAAATGGGAGGATTTAATCCGCCTTAAGGAATCAGGTTTAGTTGCCGTAATTCGTAAACCAAAGCAATCCCAAATTAACTCCATTGCGGAAGCATTAGTTAACGGTGGAGTTGGAGCACTTGAAATTACAGTGGATACACCAGGAGCACTGCAAATGATACACCAGATCAAAGAAACCTATGGTGACAAGGTTCTTGTAGGTGCGGGAACAGTATTAGATGCGATTTCAGCAAAAGGCGCGATTGACGCAGGTGCAGACTTCATTTTCTCACCGATATTTGATATAGAAACCATTCAGATCACAAATCGCTATGGCAGAATTTCAATTCCAGGTGTTATGACACCAACTGAAGTTGTACAGGCCTATTCTGCAGGTGCGGATCTATTAAAGGTATTTCCAGGAGATGCACTAGGAATTGATTATATTAAAAATCTAATGGGCCCGCTGCCACATATCCCGATGATGCCGACTGGTGGAGTTAGTCTGGATAATGTCGAACAATTTATCAAAAGTGGTGCTGTGGCTGTCGGAGCAGGTGGATCATTAGTAGATAAAAAAGCAATTGAAGCGGGAAGGTACGAGGACTTAACGCAAATTGCGGCGGAATTCACTAAGAGAATACAAAATGCAAGAAGCTAAGGCAAGGAGGTAGCTACGAATGAAAATAACCAAATTCGAGACGTTTATTGTACCCCCAAGGTGGCTTTTTTTAAAGATTGAGACGGATGAAGGGATTATTGGCTGGGGAGAGCCAGTGATTGAAGGGAGAGCTTCTACCGTAAAGGCTGCCGTTGAGGAGTTAAGTGAGTACCTTATTGGCAAGGATCCTTTGCGAATTGAAGATCACTGGCAAGTAATGTACCGGTCTGGATTTTACCGAGGTGGACCGGTTTTGATGAGTGCCATTGCGGGTATTGACCAAGCCCTTTGGGATATTAAGGGGAAATTTTATAACGCACCGATTTATGAGTTAATGGGAGGGGCTTGCCGTGATTCTGTTCGAGTGTACTCCTGGATTGGTGGAGACAGGCCGAGTGATGTAGGGAAAGCAGCGAAAGAAGCTGTAGAAGCAGGGTTTACTGCTGTGAAAATGAATGGAACGGAAGAGCTTCAATATATTGATTCCTATCAGAAAATTGACGAAGCTGTTGAGAGGATTGCAGCCGTACGTGAAGCAGTAGGAGAGTATATAGGAATCGGTATTGATTTTCATGGGCGAGTACATAAGCCAATGGCAAAGATATTAGCAAAAGAGCTAGAGCAGTTTAGACCGATGTTTATTGAGGAGCCAGTATTACCAGAGAATAATGAAGCACTTCGTGAGATTGCACACGCAACCAATATCCCGATTGCAACAGGGGAGAGAATGTTTTCTAGATGGGATTTTAAAAAATTATTAGAAGATGGTTATGTAGATATTATTCAACCGGATTTATCGCATGCAGGGGGCATAACGGAGTGCAAGAAAATCTTTGCCATGGCAGAAGCATATGACGTAGCTGTTGCCCCGCACTGTCCATTAGGGCCGATTGCCTTAGCTTCCTGTCTTCAAGTGGATGCTAGCTCGCATAATGTGTTTATTCAAGAACAGAGCTTAGGTATTCATTATAATCAAGTCAGTGACCTGCTTGATTATTTGAAAGACCCTAAAGTTTTTGAATATAAGGATGGCTATGTTGACATGTTACAGAATCCAGGGCTTGGTATTTCAATCAATGAAGAGTTTGTAAGAACCCAAGCAGGTATCGGGCATAATTGGAAAAATCCTGTGTGGCGTCACAAGGATGGCTCCATTGCTGAATGGTAGGAAAAGATGACCATCTTTGTTCAAGTCGTTCTACCTGTATTGTTAATTTTCCTTTCAGGTTTCGGCATTCAAAAGTGGAAAAGGCTTGATATCAAACCTATTTCTACTGTCGCCATTTATATCCTCACACCGATGCTAGTATTTCAAACCTTTTATCGTGCAGAGCTGAATAAGCAATATGCCATTATGGTATTATTTTCGGCCATCTTATTAGCAGCACTTATTATCATAAATAAGCTGTATTGTAAATTTAGGAAATATGACACTTCAATCGAAAGTGGATTAATTCTTTCTACGGCCTTTATGAACTCAGGGAATTACGGGGCACCAATCGTGCTGTTTGCCTATGGAGAAGCGGGATTTGCCTATGCTGTTTCGTTTTTAGTTTTACAGGCGATTATCATGAATTTCTTTGGAATTTACTATGCAGCAAGGGGAAAAGATGGTGTGAAATATGCACTAAAGGCTGTCTTTGAAATGCCGCCTACCTATGCGGTCATCCTTGCCTTAATCTTAAATCTAGCTAATATTAACGTGGCAGATAATATCATGTCTGCCATCGATCTGCTTGCAGCTGCAACCATTCCACTGGTGATGGTTATACTAGGAATGCAGCTAGCTGAAATTAAGTTGTTTAATTTACAGTGGGATAAAATCTCGTTTGGAGTAGTCACAAGGTTATTATTATCACCTTTAATAGCAGTTGGAATTATCATGTTCATTCCAATGGAACCCATTCTCCAAAAGGTTCTGATCCTTTCTGCCGCTATGCCATCTGCTGCCACAACTGTTATGTATGCTGTTCAATATGATACAGAACCGGAGCTTGTATCAAGTGTTACACTCATTACCACTTTAGGAAGTATTGTCACGATAACCATTCTATTAATCATAATAGGATAGTTATTTTTTGGAAAAAGGGAGTGCGTTTATAGTGGAAAAGGTTAAGGTCGTTGTAACGGATTATGAATATAAGACATTTGCACCAGAAAAAGAGGTGCTAAATAAAATTGGTATCGATCTAGAGTTACACCAATGTAAAACGGAGGACGAAGTAATTGAAGCTGCTAAAGATGCGGATGCACTGATTAATCAGTACGCTCCTATTACTAGGAAAGTCATTGAGAATCTTGAAAGATGTAAAGTGATTTCGCGATATGGTGTTGGTTATAACACCATTGATGTGGATGCAGCCACCGAAAAAGGAATTATTGTTGGGAATGTAACGGACTATTGCATAGATGAGGTTTCAGACCATGCACTGTCCCTACTTCTTTCGAGTGCAAGAAAGGTAACACAGCTAGACCATGAGGTTAAGAAGGGCAATTGGAATTATAAGACGGGTATTCCGATTTTTCGTTTAAGAGGCCGGACACTTGGGCTTGTCGGTCTCGGGAATATTCCTCAATCTGTTGCCAGGAAGGCTCAAGTGTTTGGATTGAACGTTGTTGCCTATGATCCTTTTGTTTCAGAGGAAGTGGCGAAAGAGTTAAATGTTGAGTTACTTAGTTTAGATGTACTTTGTGAGAGGTCAGATTTCATTTCTGTTCACGCCCCTCTAAATCAACATACAGAGGGAATGATTAGCCACGAACAGTTTAATAAAATGAGAAAAGAGACTTTTATTATTAACACTTCGCGTGGCCCTGTAATAGATGAAGAAGCCCTGATTGCTGCGCTACAAGCAGGAAAAATTGCAGGTGCTGCCCTTGATGTTGTGGTTCAGGAGCCGATTGATCGAGATAACCCATTATTACAGATGGATAATGTGATTCTTAATCCACATATTGCATGGTATTCGGAAGAGTCTGAAGAGGAATTAAAACGAAAAGTGGCGGAAAATGTCGCGGATGTTCTGACAGGCTATTATCCTACATACTTGGTCAATAAAGGTGTGAAAGACAAAGTAAAGCTTAAGGAAAAGTAAGAGTGTACTAAGGGAGGCTTTATGATGGAAAAAACAGCAAGCAAAACGATTACCGTCAATATATCTGAGAAAATCACCATTGTGGAAGTGAGTAAGGCGACACAAAAGTATGAGTCAGAGATTTACCTTAAAAAGAATGTAAACGGGACGATCCATGAAATTAACCTGAAGAGCTTCCTCGGGCTAATTACATTACAGTTAAAGAACGGTGATGTTGTCGCGGTCAGTGCTGTGGGGGACGACTGTGAGGAAGCCCTAAAAGAGGTTGTCGATTATTTATCATAAGGTTTAAGGGTAGGGAAGAGGCATGACTAGCAGTAATTCGCTAGTGGTGCCTTTTTTCGCATCACTAATATCATGCATTGCTTGATGGGAATTTACGTTCCAGCGGTTATAATGTTTTTATGGAAGGAAGTGAAAAGTATGGATTTAGAAATGGTTATGCAGGAACTTGAGGCGCTCGGGAAGGAGCGAACCAAGAAGACGTACATAAGCAATGGGGCACACGAGCCGCTTTTTGGTGTGGCGACAGGTGCGATGAAGCCAATCGCAAAGAAAATCAGGCTAAATCAAACATTGGCTGATGAGCTGTATGCTACCGGGAACTACGATGCCATGTATTTTGCCGGCATCATTGCGGATCCGATGGCCATGACGGAGGCGGATTTTGAGCGTTGGATAGACGGGGCGTACTTTTATATGCTGTCCGATTATGTGGTTGCTGTTACCTTGGCAGAAACGGAAATCGCCCAAGCTGTTGCCGATAAATGGATTGCAAGTGGTGAAGAGCTTAGAATGTCAGCGGGCTGGAGCTGTTACTGCTGGCTTTTGGGGAATCGCCCGGACAGCGAATTCAGTACAGATAAGCTTGCTGGTATGCTGGAACAGGTGAAAAATACGATTCACGATGCACCTGATCGAACAAAATCTGCTATGAATAACTTTATCTATACAGTCGCTATATCATACGTGCCGCTCCATGACCAGGCCGTGGAAACCGCTAAGGCAGTTGGCTCAGTCGAAATCAAGCGGGACACGAAAAAACCCAGCATCCTACATGCAGCCGAAAACATCAAAAAAGAAATCGCTAGAGGAAAACTTGGATTCAAACGCAAATATGTCAGGTGTTAGCACAGGTTTGCACAGGGACGGTTCTCCTGCTTCCGAAAGGAAGCAGGAGAACCGTCCCTGTGCTTTTTTACTAAAATACAACGGTAAAATGACGTGGTAAAGGGTCTTCTGCTCCTTAAGGATGCAAAGAAGTACCCGTTTGTTTACCTCAAACGGGGAAGGAAGCAGGAGAACCGTCCCTCTGCACTTTTTAGTAAAATACATAATAAAAACGTTTACTTTTAGTAAAAGTCAAAATATAATGAAAGTGTAATTAAAAAGGGAGGGTTCTTATGAGACTAGTAAGTTTGAAATCAATGTTATTTTTGGTTGTTGCAGTGATGTTACTGTTGGCGGGTTGTACTTCGACCTCTGGTAATGGTGAAGATGCTACTGAGGATGGAAAAGTGAAGATCCGGTTTGCCACTTGGGATGTTGGCGATGATGTTGAATTGCAGCAAGGATTGATTGATCAGTTTAATAAGAGTCATGAGGATATTGAGGTTGTTTTAGAGGCTTACGGTAGTGAGTATGATACGAAGATTACGGCGGGGATGGGTGCAAAGGATGCACCAGATGTGATGTACATGTGGAATTACCCTCAATATAAGGGTGCATTAGAGCCACTTGATTCCTATATCGAAAATGAAGGAGCAGGATACAAAGATAATTTCTATGAAACTCTTTGGAATTATAATTCTGTCGATGACAAGATTCTTGGTCTTCCTGTTGGCTATACGACACATGTTGTTTACTACAACAAGGCACTTTTTGATGCAAAAGGGATTGAGTATCCAAAGGCTGGCTGGACTTGGAGTGACCTGCAGGAAACAGCTAAGAAGCTATCAGATAAAAGCCAAAATATCTCAGGTTTTGCCTTCTCAGGTAAACCAGACCCTTACGATTTTGAAATGTTCTTATGGGGCAATAACGCTGCCTTTGTAGACGAAAAAGGAAAGCTAAAAGGAAACTTAGATTCACCAGAATCCATTGAAGTTTTTGATATGTTCCAAGGGATGATAAAAGACGGTTCAGCAATTACGACAGAGGGCTCTGGAGCAACTGAAATGAAATCTGGCAAGGTGGCGATGTTTGTTTACGGTGCATGGGGACTGAATCCATTGAAGGAAGCTGGAATTGATTACGGTGTCGTGGAGCTGCCGAAGTTTGACGGCGGGAAAAGTGTCAGTATTCTAAGCTCTTCAGGTATTTCTATTTCTAAGGACTCTAAACACAAGGAAGCGGCCTTTGAATTTATTAAATTCTGGACCGGCGAAGAAGCCAATAAAGCAAGAATTGATTTTGAATTGCCCGTTTTAAAAAGTGTAGTAGAAAGTGAAATGCTCGAACAGGATGAAGTGAAGAGTGTGTTCTATTCGATGTTAGAAAAGAGCGAAGGCTATACGCCGTCCTCCTTTATCGTTGAAAACTGGAGTCAGGTTTCTGAAAATCTAAACTTTGTATTTGAGCAAATTTTCAACCCTAGCAGCTTAATGGATCCGAAAAAAGCATTGAGCGGTGCCGTGGAGTAATTGGTTCAACTGAAAACAAGCGAGGTAAAGCACTTAACCTATCAAATGGAGGGTGCTTTACTCCCATTTATCCTGATTTAGAGGGGTCTTCCTATGTTTAAAAACTCAAAGAAAACAAACTACCAGCTAGTTAGTAGAAAAGTGCCCTATTTGTTTATCCTGCCATGGATCATCGGCTTTTTAGTGTTTACCCTGGGCCCTTTAGCTTTTTCCTTAATCATGAGCTTTTTTGATTGGCCGATTACGAGCGAACCAGCCTTTATCGGAATTGAAAACTATAAAAATATGTTTACGGCAGACCCGCAATTTTATAAATCGATTGGAATTACCTTCAAGTTTGCGATTATCTTTGTTCCTCTCAATCTAGCGATTGCCTTAATCCTTGCGCTCCTCATTACCCAGCCGGTAAAAGGAATGAAAATCTTTCGAACGATCTTCTATCTTCCCGCTGTCGTTTCCGGGGTGGCGATTTCGATTATCTGGGGCTGGATCTTTAACTCAGAGTATGGAATTTTAAACTACCTATTATCGTTCATTGGGATAGATGGACCAAAGTGGCTGGTTGACCCTACGTGGGCGATCTTAACGATTGTCATTGCGAGTGCCTGGGGAGTAGGGACGATGATGCTGATTTTTTACACAGATATTAAAGGTATCCCGCCAGAATTATATGAAGCAGCGGCTATTGACGGGGCCAACCCGCTTCGGCAGTTCTTTAGTATCACGATTCCAAGCATCACACCGACGATTCTCTTTAATGTGATTACGTCTGTAATTGCTGCTTTGCAGCAATTAACTTTAGTATTGCTTTTAACTGGTGGAGGTCCGTTAAAGTCTACCTATTTCTACGGTCTCTATGTTTATAATAATGCTTTTAAGCATCATGAATTAGGCTATGCGAGTGCCAATGCTTGGTTCATGTTCATCATTATATTGCTATTAACGCTCGTCATCTTTAAATCATCTTCAGCATGGGTGTTTTATGAAAATGAAGTGAAAAAGGAAGGGAAGAAAAAATGAGAGTTTCTAACAAGCACAAAATAATCGTCTACAGCCTTCTCGTGTTATTTTCACTTTATTTTTTACTCCCGTTTGTGTGGGTCATTCTTTCTGCCCTGAAGACAGAAGCGGAAGTCTTTAGCTTCCCGCCAAAGATTCTTCCGGACATTCTGCAGTTTCATAATTTCATCGATGCCTGGCAGAGTCAGCCATTTGGAACGTATTTCAAAAACTCCATGATTGTTACCGTAATGACGACATTAGGCCAGCTCATTTCCTGTTCGTTGGTGGCTTATGGTTTTGCGCGATATGATTTTAAATTTAAAAATTTCCTATTTATTTTATTATTAGCCACGATGATGATCCCGTGGGATGTCACGATGATTCCGCTCTACATGGAATTTAAGCTGTTTGGCTGGATTAACACCTTAAAGCCATTGATTGTCCCAGCCTTTTTTGGGTCTGCCTATTATATCTTTTTACTTCGCCAGTTCTTAATGAATATACCAAAGGACCTTGAAAATGCAGCGAGAATCGATGGTGCAAACGAGTTTCAAATCTTTTATAAAATATTCCTGCCAATCATGAAGGCACCGTTAATTTTAATCGCCGTGTTAAATATTTTATTGGTATGGAATGACTATCTTGGCCCGCTAATTTACCTTCAGGATCAATCGAAATACACGATGGCACTAGGACTGGCAGCGTTCAAGGGACTGCATGACCTGCAAATCTTACCGATCATGTCGATGACGTTAATCATGATTATTCCACCTGTCTTAGTCTTTATGTTTGCCCAGAAGTATATCGTTGAGGGGATTAGTGGTTCTATCAAGTAAAGTTCGGAGGGAGAAAATATGCTACGAGAGATGAAAAGATGGGAAAATATCCATCTAACTGGAATCAACAGGCTTCCTGCCCATACTGATTTTTATCGATATGAAAGTATAGAAGAAGCATTACATTTTAAAAAGGAAAGAAGTAACGGCTATCTGCTGCTTGATGGGCTTTGGAAGTTTTTATTTCTAGAAGCCCCAGAGTTTTCGCCGCTAGACTTTGAAAAAGAAGACTTTCCGGTCGATGCTTTTAATGAGATTACCGTGCCAGGCTGCTGGCAGCTGCAGGGCTATGGAAAAATGCATTATACCGATGTTTTATACCCGTTTCCGATTAATCCGCCGTTTGTGCCGCAGGAAAATCCTACGGGCATCTATTTTAGAGAGCTTGAGATCGACGACCTGACAGACACTTTTATTTTAAAATTTAATGGGGTAGATTCAGCGTTCGATCTCTATATTAATGGAGAGCATGCGGGTTTTAGCAAGGTATCAAGGCTGCCTTCCGAGTTTGATATTACCCCTTATATAAAAAAAGGCAAGAACCGGATTACCGTAAGAGTCTATCAATTTTCTGATGGTACTTATTTAGAAGACCAGGATATGTGGTGGCTTTCGGGGATTTTTAGAAGTGTAGAGCTTTTTACTATTAGTAGAGATACGATCCAAGACATAACTGTTGAAACCTTACCAGATGAACATTATCACGATTTTACCTTGAAGCTGGCAGGTAGATTTTTTACTGATTATGTTAAAAAAATAAAGGCGACTCTTTCTTATCGAGAAGAAATGATCGATACCTTTTTCATCGATGTTGAAGCTGGCAGTTTCGAAGCTGAAAGGATCATCGAAAATCCTCATCTTTGGAATGCGGAGGAACCACATCTCTATACGCTTGTGCTCGAGTATGAGCTAACTGACGGAGTGAAGGAAGTCGTTCCACTGCGAATTGGTTTTCGGTCAGTGGAAATCATCAATAATGAAATTCGCGTAAATGGAAAGCGAGTATTTTTTAATGGAGTAAATCGTCATGATGCCCACCCGAAAACAGGCAGAACGGTTACCTATGAAGACATGCTTGAAGATATTTTGTTAATGAAGCAGCATAATATCAATGCGGTTCGAACTGCCCATTATCCGAATAACGATGTTTTCTATGACTTGTGTGATTTGTACGGTCTATATGTGATTGATGAGGCTGACCTTGAGTGTCATGGCTTTGAAAATACCGGGAATTATAATTGGCTGTCCGATAATGAAAACTGGGAAAAGCAATATGTTGACCGGGCGGTACGAATGGTGAAACGCGACCGCAATCATCCTAGTGTAATCATGTGGTCATTAGGAAACGAATCGGGGGCCGGAAGAAATTTCACTAGCATGTATCAAGCCATTAAAGAGATTGATGCTACTAGATTGGTGCATTACGAAGGAGACCGTGTCGCGGCCTACAGCGATGTATATACGACGATGTATACGAGGTTAACTGCGCTTGAGGAAATTGGATTGGATGCGGAGGGGAAAAAGCCTCATATACTATGCGAATACGGTCATGCGATGGGGAATGGCCCTGGCGGCTTGACCGAGTATCAAGAAATGATGCGAAAATATCCAAGGCTGCAGGGCGGTTTTATTTGGGAATGGTGTGATCACGGCATTGAGCGTTTCAATGAAAATGGAGACATCATCTATTTATATGGCGGCGATTATGGCGACTTCCCGACGAACGGAAACTTCTGTATCGATGGATTAGTTTTTCCAGATAAAACCCCATCACCGGGCCTGCTTGAATATAAAAAAGTCATTGAACCGATTGTAACAGAAGAAGTAGACTTACAAGAGCTGAAAATTAAAGTGAAGAATCGCTATGATTTTCACAATCTTGATGGGATTTTAGTAAATATCGTCGTGAAATCTTTTGATATAGTAATAGAAAAAACTGAAATGAAACTGCCGGCTATTAATCCTCAGGAAGAATTGGAAATCGTGTTACCAATTCATCTAGAGAAAGCCTTGCAATATGAGAATGTTAGAATCTATCTAAGCTACCATGAACCAGAAGACAGGCTGTATGCTTCAAAAGGGCATGTGATTACAAAGGAAAGCTTTTTACTAAGTTCGACTGTGGTGGAGAAAACAGTTAAGAGTATCAATGGTGGCGGAAATTATTCTACTATAGAGATTACTGACGATCCGACTGCCCTTGTTTTAGAAAATAATCTGTTCAAAGCGAAATTCTCCAAGGTCTATGGAACATTAAAATCCTTTGTGGTTGAAGGAGAAGAGATAATCTGTAAGGGACCTGAGGTTACCCTCTGGCGGGCCGCGATTGATAATGATATGTACAAAAAAGACGACTGGATTCATAAATACTTCCTCAAGCAGGCAAAAGAACAGGTGGATACCTTTACGTATCATGCGGGCGAAGAGTATGTAGACGTAGAAATCTCGAAATACATGTCAACTGTTAACCAGGCTTGGGGATTTGCGTTAGTCTATCAGTATCGCATCACAAAGGACGGAGCATTAAACGTTCAGGTTAAAGGCTCAAAGGTAGTAAGAGGAAAAGAAATTCCTGACATGCTGCCAAGAATCGGAGTCAGCTTGCATCTGAACAAGGAGTATTCCGACGTTACTTGGTTTGGCCGCGGCGAATTTGAAAGCTATCAGGACAGCAAACGTAGTCAAGATATCGGGCTTTATTGTAAAACGGTTGAGGATATGCACACCGATTACGTCTACCCGCAGGAAAATGGCTCCCGGTCTGATACCTCTTTCCTTGCACTGTCAAAAGGTGAGGAAGCGTATCTAGTGAATTTCAAAGAAGAATATGATTTTACCGTTCATGATTATGATACGAAGTCTCTTGAAGAAGCAAAGCACCGAGAGAACATTAAAAAGTCGCCTTACAATGTCCTGACCATCGACTACAAACAAAGCGGACTAGGAAGCAACAGCTGCGGAGAAGAACAACTCCCAGCATACAGAGCAGCCGTAGAAGATTTCCATATCCAATTCGAGCTGAGAAAAATCAACAAAGCAGAGCTGATCGAAGAAAGTAAATACTTTGTTGCGAGATGAGTTTTTTAGTAAAGGGAGAAGAATCATGAAACTAGATATAAGAGAAATACCATTTTCCCGGTTTGGTTCCTATTTTTGCATCTCACAGGAAAAGGATTCTGACAAAATCTATTTAAGGGATGTTCATGGCGGTGATGATGCACCCTCAAAGCTTTTTCGGCTCTCACTTTTAGAAAACGGAATAGAAAAAGAAATTGATATCCAAGCATCCGAGACCTCTATCAGACTATGTTCCGTAGACGAACCTAGTAAATATGCCGAAATTATCTTACCAGAAGAAGACGAGGTTCATTTTTACATAAAGGGTGTAGAAGTGAGGTTACAGGCGGATAAAGTGAAATATGACACCTTACATGAATATGAAGACGGGATGTATGAATATCATATCTACCCAAAAGAATTGAAGCTGATGCTGATTAGCCTGTCGGGGGACATGACCGTCAGTGCGCCATGGAACATAATCGGCAATGATTTCATCGATCTTCGCATGAATGACGGCCATTTTGTCATCGAAAGCTACCGAACCGTTTATCGTAAAAAGGATTATCTTCCCTTTCAAGACGGGAAAGCGAAGGTTGAAAAGCTGTATCAAGATTGGCGTTCGTCGAAGCTGGCGGCAAATGAGGTCTATCGTTCGTCGATTGAAAGGGCAGCGTATATCACCTGGTCGAGTATCGTGCATCCTGACGGCATCTTGAATGAGTATGCGATGTATATGTCAAAGCTCTGGATGTATAATATTTGGTCGTGGGATAATTGCTTTAACGCGCTGCAGCTGGGAGCGAAGTATCCGGAACTGGCCTACAGCCAATTGAAAATATTTATTGATGCACAGGATGAATCAGGAGCGTATCCTGATTTCGTGAATGATAAATTTGTCTCGTATAACTGCATTAAACCGCCGATTTTCGCTTATGTTTATGATAAGCTTATGAAGCAGAATGATTATTTTAAAGATCATGACCGACTGCGGACGGTATACGATTCGACGAAAAGGGTGATGGCGTATTTTGAAAACCATCGCACCTATGAGGGTAGGCTTCCTCATTATAAACATGGAAATGACTCAGGCTGGGACAATGCTTCCTTATTTCATCAAGGGATGCCTGTAGAGTCGCCGGACCTGGCTAGCTTTTTAATTCGAACATATGACATTCTAGCAGGTTTTGCGGTGATGCTTGGAAAAGAGGGGGAAGCAATTGCTTTTCTGAAAAAAGCAGATGAACTGTTCGAACTTCTCATGACAAGGCTCTATGATCAGGATGGTTTCTATGGAAGGTTTGGAAAAGCGGCTGAAAAAATAGACATCCGTTCAAGTTTGATTCTGCGATTACCGGTCTTAATCGGATATCGGCTAGAAAAGAATGTCCTAGAGGGAATTGTTTCTGATTTAGTTGAGAGCTTTGAGACCCGTCACGGTCTTGCGACGGAAATGCCTTCAAGCCCTTACTACAAGGAGGACGGGTACTGGCTTGGGCCGATTTGGGCGCCTGTTACCTATCTGTTTGTGGATTCCTTGATCGATAATGGCTATGAAGAGGCTGGAAGGAGAATCCGCGATAAGTTTCTTGATCTGACTCTCATTGGCGGTATGGCTGAGAATTTTGATCCGCTAAATGGAAGAGGCCTGGTCGATACCTCGTTTACGTGGACATCAAGTGTTTTTCTTACCTTACTAGAAATGAAATTAGCGGAGGAATAAATGCGCAAATATACTGGAGAAATAGGTTTAACGATTGTCGCCATCATATGGGGGAGCGGGTTTGTTGCGAGTGCTGTGGCACTAGAACACTATACCCCCTATCAAATCCTCGCGATTCGCTTTCTCATTGGTGTCATTCTTTTAAGCGTGGTATTTTTTAAAAAATTAGCATCGATCAAGCGGAGCACGCTGATTAAGGGGAGCATCATTGGGGTGTTTTTATACGTAGCGTTTGCGTTGCAAACAGTAGGCTTGCAGTTTACCACCCCCTCAAAGAATGCTTTTTTAACCGCCGTGAATGTCGTAATCGTGCCGTTCATCGCTTACTTTTTGTATAAAAGGAAAATGGATAAGTTCGAATTATTCGGGGCGGTGCTGGCGATTACAGGGGTCGGAGTTTTGTCTCTTAAATTATCAGCAGAGGTTAATATTGGCGATTTACTTACCTTATTGTGCGCAGTAGCTTTTGCTTTTCATATTTTTTATACTGCGCAGTTTGTAAAGACTGAGGACCCGATTCATTTAACGGTTATTCAAATGGTCGTGGCCACGATCTTAGGGTTTATCGTCGTGCTTGCGAAAGGTGAGACACAATTTTCAGTGGATGTCGAGGGTGTTTCCTCGCTCGTTTATTTAGGGGTATTTTCCACCACGATTGCGTTTTTATTGCAGACGGTTGCGCAGAAATATACGACTGAGACGAATGCAGCCATCATCCTTTCGACAGAGGCTTTCTGGGGGATGGTATTCTCGGTCCTGCTGTTAAGCGAGGTACTTACGGTCAAAATGATGATTGGGGCAGTATTGATCCTGATGGCGATCATCATCTCAGAGACAAAGCTAAGCTTTTTTAAAAAGAAAAGCTACGAACTGAAGAATGGGTAAAATTTCTAAAAGTTATACCTGTTATATTACAATATAAGTATATAAAAAAGTAAGTGGGTAGAAAAAATGGCGACGATTAAAGATATTGCTGATTTAGCTCAGGTTTCAATCACCACGGTATCAAGAGTTTTGAATTATGATGAGACTTTAAATGTTCCTCCAGAAACGAGGAAACGGGTATTTGAGGCAGCGGAAGAATTAAATTATGTACTCACCCAAAAGAAAAGACAAAAAAGTAAAATGACGATCGGCCTGTACTACTCCTATTCGCTGGAAGAGGAGTTACTCGATACGTATTACCTTTCCATTCGGGTGGCGTTGGAGAAGAAGCTGAAGGGGAATGGGATTAACATTTACCGGATTAGCAAAGATGAGACAAAGAAAAGCCTTTCTAAGGTGGATGGGATTATCTGTCTTGGAACCTTTAAGCAGGGGGATATTGAGCTGGTTAAGAGTTTTGAGAAGCCAGCAGTGTTCGTGGATTCGAATCCGGATGAAAATCATTTTGATGCGGTTGTCATTGATTTTAGCTCAGCAACCAAAAATGCCCTCAATTATCTAATGGACCTTGGTCATAAGAATATTGGATTTATTGGCGGGGTTGAAACAGATATGTACGGCAACCGGTTTAAGGATTTACGGCAGGATGTCTTTGAAACATATTTAAAGGAAAAACAGATTTTTAATGAGGATTTTGTGAAGATCGGCGGCTACAATCCGAAAGACGGCTACCAGATTTTAAAGGAAATGCTAAGTTGTGATCCGAAACCAACCGCCTTGTTTGTTGCGAACGACACCATCGCGGTGGGGTGCTACAAAGCTGCCTACGAATTAGGCGTGAGGATTCCAGACGACCTCAGCATCGTCGGATTCAATGACGTCTCCTCAGCACAATACATGGTACCACCCTTAACAACTGTCAAACTATACACAGAAATCATGGGAGAAACCGCCGTCGACCTCCTACTAGAAAAAATCAGCAGCCGCAGAGACATCTGCAAAAAAGTAACCATCCACACCAAACTAATCATCCGAGGCAGCGCAAAGTGACGTGACACGGGGACGGTTCTCCTGATTCCATAAGGAAGCAGGAGAACCGTCCCCATGCTTCATAATAATTTGTTTATTTCTTCGACGTATTTGTCTTTTGGATAGTTTTTGTATAGGGTGCTTGAGAGGCGGATGGGGTCGCCGAAGAAGTATCTTTCGTATTGGGTTTGTCTTGTGCCGAATGGGCTCATGGTCAGGTCCCAGGCTAAGCGAAATAGTTTGATTCTGTCCTCAGCATTTTTTGTGGCGCCTTGAAGGTACATATCTAAATCACCCCTTAACTCAGAGTTAAAGTCCTTTTCAGAAGGTAGTGTGATCATTCCACTGGCCCCAATGAGCTGGATGATTTCGGTGAAGCGGGGGTAGATTCTAGGAAACATGTTGCTGGCCACCTGCAGTGGAATCATACTAGGACGCATATAGCCAAACTGATCGATGCTGGCATCATTTTCTGACTTCTCAAGCAATGCCTTCATCGTTTCCAGACCGATGATGATTTCAGACAGCTTTTCTTGTATATGCAGGTATTCACCAACATTAATGGTCTCGACTAGGAGCTCGGTAAGTCCCAGGATAAATTCCGTTTTAACAATTTGCCTGGTGACGACTTGATGGTAGGCAAAGGTATGAAAGGAACTGCAAGTCTTGAAGTCCTCAGCAACCTCCACATTAGCATAGAAAAATACGCGATCCCATTCTACTAAAACATTGTCAAAAACCACAATAGAATCCATTTCTTCATATTTTGAGCTGAGAGGATGATCAAACGACGATTCTCCTCCCACAAAGGATTGCCTGCAAATAAATTTTAGCCCCTTCGCGTTAGAAGGAATGGAAAAAGCGAAGGCTTCATCTTCTTCCAAGAAAAATCTTGGGGATGTCATTACGATGACTTCATCGGTCAATCCTCCTTGGGTCGCGAGGAGTCTGGCGCCTTTTATCACGATTCCCTTGTCATTTCTCTCAATCACCTTAGCTGAGATTGGTTTATCGGAAACTCCCAGATGCAGCTGTGAACGATTGATTTGCGGATTTATAAAGGTGTGTGTAAAAGATAGGTCCTGCTCGGTCGCCCTTTTATAGAGAGAATGGAGGTGATCAGGAAAACAATTTTCTTTCCCCTCCAACAGGGATGCAGAAGCGGCAAAGCTCATGACCGCCGTGTTCATATAGTCTGGACTTCTTCCCATCAATCCATGAGTGCATCTGGCCCAGTGCTCCATCATCCTTCTTCTTTTTCTTAGATCGTCTATTGTTTTCGGCGGCAGATAGGAGAGTCCTATCTGTTCCCTTTTGTCTTTTGAAAAATAAGTCAACTCGTCCTTAAGCTTAACGTCATGTTGTAAGTCATAAAGGGCCGCCTTCGACCGAATCACCCCTTTAAAAGCAGGATGCTCCGAAATCTTCCCCTTAACCCTTTCCCCATCTAACCAAATCTCATTCCCAAGCTGATCCAAACGCTCAATAAAACCATCACCAGTAATAATTCCCATATTAAAACCGGCCCCTCCCTGTTAACATCTTATATTTTATTGAGGAAGCACAGGGACGGTTCTCCTGCTTCAAAAAAAAAGCAGGAGAACCGTCCCTGTGCACTTGCTTAATTTTTAGAAAATTTGTATAATGTTAACTAATTGAAAAGACTGTGTGTGACTGGCGAAACACGGATGACCGTGAGGGAGCACATTTGTTGGAAGCCGTACGCCTGGGCAGAGGTAGGGGATTTTATCCCTTGCCTCTTTCTGTTTATTTGTATGTTAAGCATTGAGCAAGAATACCAATTGAAAAGAGGGGCAAACAAGATGTGCACAGTAACTTTAGGTAAGGTAAAAACCATTAAGACGTTAAACAGTATTGCTGAAACTGGGCTGAAGGTTTTCAAAAAGGATGAGTATACGATCGATAATGAGAGTAATAATCCAGATGCGATTGTGGTCCGAAGCTTTAACATGCATGCATTGGAATTCGGCGATCAGCTAAAAGCGATTGCACGTGCCGGAGCGGGTGTCAATAATATCCCGGTAGAAAGATGCACAGAGCAGGGCATCGTAGTGTTTAATACTCCTGGTGCAAATGCGAACGCGGTAAAGGAAATGGTTCTAACTTGTTTAATGGCTTCCTCTCGTAATCTATTTGCCGGTGTTGGCTGGACAAAAACATTAGAGGGCGAGGGTGCAGCGATTCCTAAGTTGGTCGAGGCAGGTAAAAAGGAATTTGTTGGCAGTGAAATCAAGGGGAAAACGTTGGGCGTGATTGGTTTAGGTGCCATTGGTGCGCTTGTTGCGAATGATGCACTTGATTTAGACATGGATGTAATCGGATTTGATCCGTTTATCTCTGTCGATACAGCCTGGAACCTATCCCGCAATGTTCAGCGTGCGATGACAATTGAACAATTGTTTGCCGAGTCTGATTATATTACTGTACACGTGCCACTGACTGACGATACGAAGGGAATGTTCAATGAAGCAACCTTCAGCATCATGAAGCCGGGCGTCCAAATCTTTAATTTTTCTCGCGGTGAGCTTGTGAATGAGGCAGATATGGCTGCAGCCCTTGAAAACGGCGTGGTTGGTAAATACATTACAGACTTCCCAAATGAAAATACGCTTAAAATGAAGAATTGTGTTTCGATTCCGCATCTGGGTGCCTCCACTTTGGAATCGGAAGAAAACTGTGCGATCATGGCAGCAAGGCAGGTAAAGGAGTTTTTAGAAACAGGGAATGTCAAAAACTCTGTTAATTTTCCAAATGCCACGCTTCCTTATACAGGAAAGCGCCGTGTGGCAGTGTTCCATAAAAACGTTCCAAACATGGTTGGGCAAATCACCATGGCCATCTCAAGCTACGAGCTCAACATCGCCGACATGGTCAACCGAAGCAGAGGAGACTATGCTTACACCATGATCGACATCGACAACAAAATTAACGGCGACGTCGTACCTGGTCTACTAGAAAAAATCCACCAAATCAAAGGAATTGTTAACGTAAGGGTCATATAGTGCGTGGGGACGAATTTAGAAATAACTCGGGCTATTACCTTTTTAGGTAATGGTCCTTTTTGTGAATGTGCATGGGGACGGTTCTCCTGCTTCCAAAAGGAAGCAGGAGAACCGTCCCCATGCACTTTATATAGGCAAGATAATTTCGATGATGGTACCTTGGCGGTCGCTCCAGAAATGAAGGGTTCCGTTATGGTTTTCGATGATTTGTTTGGAAATCATGACTCCTAGGCCGGTTCCGCCTTCTTTTGTTGTGAAGAAGGGCTGCCCTATTTTCTTTAAAATGTGCTGGGGTATCCCGGTGCCGGTGTCTTGAATAAGAACTTTAACCTTGTTTTCTCCGAGAATTGTGGTTTCAATCTTGATGTTTCCGCCATTTGGCATCGCTTCAACTGAATTTTTCAGGAAGTTGATAAGCACTTGTTTTAGTTGATTTTTATCGCATCGCATCATTAAAAATCCAGAATCATGAGCAATATTAATTTCAACATTTTTCATAATTGCTTGTGCATCAAACAGCGTTTTTACATCTTCTATTAATATTCTTAAATTTTCAGTATGAAATTTAGTATCTTGTGGTTTAGCAAGAACTAATAGTTCACTTAGAATGAGCTCAATCCTGTCCATTTCACTCTGAATAATCCGTAAGTAATGTTTATTTTCAATTTCTATCTCCATTAGCTGGAGAAATCCTTTAATGGTTGTAAGCGGATTTCTTACCTCATGGGCTATCCCGGCAGCTAATTGTCCTGCGATGGAGAGTTTTTCAGATTGAAGCAAAAGCTCTTGTGTTTTTTTTCTTTCCGTAATATCCCTCAAGATAATATGATGGGCGGATTGCTTTTCATAGAAAGTGGGAATTGCTTTTACCTCGGAATCAAGGATTGTTCCGTCCAGACGGATCACTTTATACTCGAGAAAATCTACTATTTCCCCATTGTAAACGGCCTCTATTCTTTTTCTGGCAATAGGGTGATAGTCTTTATGGACAAAATCTAAAAGTGATTTAGAAAGAATATCCTCTGCCGTTTTCCCGCCCAATAATTCAATTCCTGTTTCATTAATGAAAAGAATCTTTTCTTCCTTGGCGATTAAAACGGCATCTGGTGAGTGTTCAACTAAATCACGAAATGCCTTTTTGCGATTCCAAATTTCATCATCTGCTTTCTTTCTTTCGGTTATGTCCCGGATGACACTAACCACTTCTAGGATATTATTTGTCTCAGGGTCTACTACGGTTTTGCATAATGCTTCAACCCAAACAAAGTCCCCGTCTTTTTTTTGAAGTCGATAGCAGCTTCTCCCCGTTATGAATTTTCCTATTACCTCTTTTCTAACGTGAACGGTTTCTTGATAATCTTCAGCATGGATATACGATAAAAATGGCTGATTCATCAACTCATCGGCTGAATAGCCTAGAATTTGTTCACAGGAAGGGGTAACATAAAGAACATTTCCTTGCAGGTTTGTACAAAGAATGATGTCTGAAACATAGTCTGTTAGTGCACTATGTATATCTTCGACTTTTCTGCTCGCTTGATTCTTCCTTTTTAGATGGGTGATATCCTTCGCAACTGCCTGTAGTCCTACGGTTTGGTCCTCTACGTTTATGGGGATGAAAATGATGTTTAAATCATAGACCTTGCCTTTTCGATTAACCATCTTACAATCAAAAGTTTGAAATTGACCTAGTACCGTTTTGTGGAAATGATTAAAAACCTTATCCAAGCTTTCAATAGGAAAAAGAGATTGCAGGTTAATCGTGTTAATATCTTCGCTTGAATATTCGGATAATTTTTTGAATGTAGGGTTTACCTCTACAATCTTTCCGTCTAAATCTAGAATAAAAATAGCATCTTGGTTTTGGGTAAACAGCTTCCAGTTTCTTTTTAACTCTGTGTCTAAATAATTTTTTAATAGGGTTTTCTTTTCATTTTTAATTTGATCAATAGGACGATTCATTTCTATCTTTCAGTCCTTTCCCCTTATATACAAAAAAGCCAGGATAGAATTAAATCCTATCCTGGCGTGTGTTTAGCTCAATAAATGATTGTCTAACCCACTCCGGCCTTTATAGCACTGGTATAAAATACAAAGACACACATGGAAGAGGAGGCATTCAAACATGCCAATTATTGTATAAATTCTGGTTTTTTACAAAAATCCCCAAGAAGCATCTTATAATTTTTTTCTTTTTGCAACCATTAAGACAAAAGCTTAAATTCTTTCATCCTAACCTTTATTGTAAGGAAACTTTCACAAACCTTCAACACATTTGCCTTATATTGCTAATTTATATTTTTCCTCATAAAACGACAGATGACTCAGTTTCACATGGGTGTTGCACGGGGACGGTTCTTCTGCTTCCAAAATAAAGCAGGAGAACCGTCCCTATGCTAATTTCATAAATTTGTCATTTTTCCTTAGAAATAGGCTTGTTTATTTGTTTTATACTAAATAAACAGTATGTGGAATTATGTGATTTCAAGGAGGATTTGTATCCAATGAAACTTAGCAATTTATCAAATGAATCATTAATAGATGCCTACTATAGAGCAAACCTGTTAGGATTAGATGATTCTTTCATAGAATTACTTTTTGAAGCAATCCTGGCAAGAAACTTAAATCACCTTTTAAATTAACCTTTATGAATTGGCGGTTCTTGTGCTTCACTTTAGGATGCAAAAGAACCGTCCCTCTGATTAATCCTTCTATTCTAATCTTGGTAGTACCCCTCCAATTGTGTTTTTCCAAATAAAATATAAAAATCTATTACATGGGTTGTGATGATTAATGGTTCGCAGAGCTAGAGAGAAGAGCAGAAGCGGTATTTATCATGTCATGTGGAGAGGAGCGAATCGACAGGAGATTTTTCATGATGATGAGGACTGCAGGAAATTTCTTGATATTACGCGAAGATATAAATTACAATCAGAAATGAAGATTTATGCCTGGTGTCTGATGAATAATCATGTTCACTTTCTGGTAAAGGAAGGTTCTGAAGCATTGTCTGCGACCATGAAACGGATCGGTGTAAGTTATGTTTGGTACTATAACCAAAAGTACGATACGACGGGACATCTTTTTCAGGACCGGTTCAGAAGTGAAAGTGTTGAAAGTAGAAAATCAATCTTCAGCGCGGCAAGGTATATCCATCAAAATCCAGTAAAAGCAGGGATGGTTAATGCGGTGGATGAATGGAAATGGAGCAGCTCTCTTAGCTACTTTGGAAATCAGAACACGCTGCACGAACCAAAAGGCTTGCTGGACCAGGATTATATCCTTCAGTTGCTATCCGAAGATGCAGATACTGCCAGAGAAAAATTCAGAATTTTCAATGAGGAAATCAACCAGGACAAGTTTCTCGAGGATACCCCGGTAAAAAGAAGATTAACAGATGAAGAGGCAAAAGTAGGGATTAAAGCTCTGCTAGGAACAATCGAAATTCCTCAAGTGAAGAGCCTTCCAAAGGCAGAAAGAGACGTTTTAATAGGAAAAATGAAAAAAATAAAAGGCCTATCCCAACGCCAAGCTGCAAGAATACTAGGCATATCGGCAAATATAATATCCAAAGCATGACGCAGGGACGGTTCTCCTGCTTCCTTAAGGATGCAGGAGAACCGTCCCTGTGCACACCTGTGCACACCTAAGCACAGAAGGGAGTGATTGGTTGATGAGGAGTAGTGAGTTGTTTACGCCGTCTCTTGGGAAAGGGTGGCGGGAAACGCGGTCGTATGAGGTTGATCGGTTGTTTTTGGTTGCTTTTTTTGGCGGTACGATTCCGATGATGATTTTAGGTACTAGGAATGCCAAGTGGCTGAATGCATCCAAAAGGGTCATAAATGGATTGATTGCCACAGGGGTCCTGTTTACCATCCTTGGATTTGGTTTGTTTTATATGGCGGTTGAAGGGGAATATTCCACCGAGACGACACAAGCGATTAAATTCGCCATCAGAGCTTTAGCGGTTGTTTTATTTTTCCTCTATCGAATGGTTCTAAAGAAACCTTATCAACAGCATCTAGTTACGAATGGAGAACTGACGCCCCTGCTAAAACCAGCCATTTTGTGGATTATTGCGGGCGCACTTATTCAATTTGTTATTTTTACTGGATTTTATATCATTATTGATTGGTAGGTAGGGAAAATGGAGACTGCTTTAATAGAAAAAGAAAGGTCTGCGGCCCAGTACTTTCTTGATATCAACAGGTACGAGGACGCTTGCATTCATATAAAAAATATTCTTAATCACCATCCATCCGATGCCCATGGTCTTTTCCTCATGGCGGTCGTCTATTTATCTCGTAACGATTATGAACAGGCAAGAGAAACATGTCAGGAAGCACTTGAGAACGGGTATGATGAAGTAATTTGTTTTCACTTTATCGGAACAATCTATTTATATGAAAAAAATTACTTCAGCTCAGAGCAATCGTTTTTAGCTGCCCTTCAGCTTGAACCTGAAAACGGTGAAGTTCTAGCATCCTATGGGTATCTGATGCTTATTACGGGTTTTGAGGAAAAAGCACTTGCCTTATTGGAGAATGCGGTACGCTTGGAGCCTGAGAGTGAACGGGTAAATCAATATATTCTAGAATACTATTTTGCTAAAAGTGATTCAGAGAAACAGCTTACTTTAATAAAAAATTCTATGGAACTGGCAAATGATGAAGATACAAAGTTAATCAACCTAGCCGTTTTCCATGAATTGCGCGATGAAGAAAAAGAAGCAAGGGAATACTACCGGCAGGCCTTTTTATTGAATCCTACAAACGAATACTTATTAGAAATATTAACGGAGTATGATCGAAGGACCCATCTGTTGTTCCTGCCACATCGGCTGATGAGAAAAATGGGAGGCCCGGCCGTGGTCTGGTTCATTTTTATCATAGGTGCTCTTTCCCTCCAGTTCGCTCGCCAGTATACAGCGCTAATGACGTTTACGGTTCTTTATCTCCTTTTCGTCCTATACAGCTGGACAGCTCCGTTACTATATAAATGGTTTGGGAAGGGAAGGCTCTAAATGGATAAAATCGGAATTTACGAGTCCATTCTTGATAAGGACAACGAGAATGGTCAAGTTTGGTGCCTATTAGGTGAAGAGTACATAAATCAAGGTAAACTTTCTGAAGCACTTTATGCCTTTTCGCAAGCATTGAAAAATCAAGATCCGAAGGTAGAATCGATTGTTTCCGAAATTCTTAGGGCTTACTTTTCTCCTCAAGATACGGAAGATAAGTTTATAAAGCAACAGGATGAAGAAGGGGAACCTTTTGGGTCACAGGAGGCGGGGGCCGCTCAGCCGGACCAACATAAGCATCGGGAGGAACCTCCTCAGGCAGACGAAATTATGCATATGGTAGAACCTGTACGGCCAACTGAACCTATACAATTACAGGTAATCAAGGGAACTAAGGACGACAAGGTTATCTCCTTAGAGGACAAGCTTCCTAAGAGGGTAACATTTGAGGATGTTGGGGGACTCGACTCGCTTAAAAAAACGATCGAAATGAAAATCATTAAACCGTTTTTAAATCCTGGGCTATTTTCGAGGTTCCGGAAAAAAACAGGAGGGGGTATTTTGCTATACGGACCTCCGGGATGCGGTAAAACCTTTATTGCACAAGCCACAGCCGGTGAGTGTAGTGCTAATTTTTATCCTGTTCATATATCCGAAATTCTTGATCCGTATGTTGGCGTAAGCGAGCAGAATCTTCATGGTGTTTTTGAAACGGCACGCTCGAACAGTCCTTCTGTATTATTTTTCGATGAAATAGATGCTTTGGGTTACAGCAGAGCAAAATCTAGGTCCGACGTGATGCGGCCACTAGTTGATACGATGTTAACTGAATTGCAAAGTGTCGAAACCAATACGGAAAAGCTGCTCGTCATAGGTGCAACGAACATGCCATGGGATGTCGATGCTGCTTTTAAACGGCCAGGGAGGTTTGATAAGTTAGTATTCGTTCCGCCACCGGATCAAGAGGCAAGAAAGATTATCTTCGAGTTGAAATTGCGCGGAAAGCCAATGGAGAGAAATCTCAACCTGGAATTATTAGCAGAAAAAACCGAAAATTATTCGGGTGCTGACATAGAAAATGTAGTAGAAGTAGCGGTGGAGAGAGTTTTAACAGACATAATGGAAACCAACCATGAGCGAGCCATCACAATGGAAGACCTGCTCGCAGCCATCCAAACCACCAAACCATCAACCATAGAATGGCTCACAACCATAAAAAACTACATCAAATACTCCAACCAAAGCGGACTATACAACGACGCAGCACAATACATTAAAAAACATTTATAGAAAGCGTGGGGACGGTTCTCCCGCTTCCTTAAGGAAGCAGGAGAACCGTCCCTTTGTCGCCGCCTTGAAAGTAGGGCATGAACCTACTATGATGGAGGTAGTCTCTTTGGACGAATATATATCAAAGGAGAAAGAGATGAACAAACCATCATTGTCGTTTAATCTTCTGTGGTTGACTGTGCAAATTTCTTTGGCATTTTTTGTTGGTTTTCTAATTTATTCTGTATCCTTAAGAGGCTGGGTCCACCATTTAGTGGGACATGGGTTGATGTATGATGCTTTAGAATTGGTCCTTTTAGTTCTATTTTCTGCCCCATTTTTCTATCTAGCTGTTTACAAGAAATTAAAAGAGAAAGTAATTCGTGATCAGGAAGTCCTCGATCAATATGAGAAGTTCCGAGTGATTTTGGAAACCTCGCCTCTGGGAGCATATATATACGGGAAAACAGGCTTTCTCTATGTTAGCCCTACATTCTGTGAGACGTTAGGTTATGATGTCCATCAATTTACAGGAAAACTAATTGAAGAGGTGCCAGGTCTAGATTACGAGACCACTCAAAAGGTTTTAGAGAACGCAAATAAGCGATTTAAAAATATTAGTGCGCCGGCTGTTTATTCCATTCCTGCCAAAAAGGCTGATGGAACCACGATAACAATTGAAATCCGCGCTAATCTATCTGCCTTTCAAAATGAACGCATTATTGTCGGGACGATTGATGATATTACTGACCGAACAAAGCTCGAAATGAACCTGCGCCAAAGTGAAAGTATCTATAAACAGCTTTTTCAATCAAGTAATGACTCCATTATTTTATTTGATTTAGAAGGGAAGATCATTGAAGTAAATCCAGCTGGTGTGGAGCTATTGGGTTACCGCTTCCGCGAGGATGTAATAAATAAACAATATCTAGAAATGATTTATCCTGACGATGTCGTCCTCGTATCCGATACCTTTAGTAAGGCGCTTTTAGGTGAGTCTGTCACCATCGATTGTCGTGTAATACTAGAGAATCAAGAACTAAAAACTTTTTCTGTGAATGCCATGCCTTATTATCAACACAATGAAATTGCTGGTGTTTTCTGTTTAGCTAGAGATATTACGGAGGAAAAAACAAGAGAGCTAACCATCCAACGTCTTGCTCTTCAGGACGATCTAACAGGATTACCGAATCGAAGGCATTTTAATGAGGCCTTCTTATCGGCCTTACTCAAGGCAGAGAAGGAAAATTATAACGTGGGCCTCATCTATATGGACCTCGATCGTGTTAAAGCAGTTAATGATAATCTGGGTCATATGACGGGTGATGAGTTATTAAAACAAGTGGGAGCACGATTTAAACAAACACTTGGAGGTAAGGGGATGATAGCCCGAGTTGGCGGCGATGAATTTGCTGTGATTCTCCCTGATTATCAAGTACTTTCAGAGGTAACTAAGACTGCCAATGAACTTTTAGAGTCGCTAATGAATCCCTTTCTTCTTATTTATCACTACATTCGGGTAAATACAAGCATTGGAGTTGCACTCTTTCCGGAGAATGGGCAAAGTGTAAAGACTCTGTTGCAAGCTTCTGATACTGCGATGTATTTTGCAAAAAATCAGGGAGGCAATCGTATTCAATTTTATGAATCAGCAATGGATATCAGGAATGAGGAAGATTTTTACCTGGAGCATGATCTTGCTCTTGCGATTGAGAAGGAAGAGTTCTTTCTTGTATACCAACCAAAAGTGGACGGAGAGACTCAGGAAATTCGTGCCGCAGAGGCATTAGTGCGTTGGAATCATCCTTCAAAAGGTGTGATTTCACCGGCAAAGTTTATCCCAATTGCTGAGAAAACGGGATTAATCGTTCAACTCGGCGAATGGGTTTTAAGAGAGGCATGCCGGCAAGCGAAGGAATGGCAGAAAAAAGGGATACCTCCACTACGAATGGCAGTTAATATTTCTGGTGTCCAGTTCAAGCAGCTTAATGTTTCCAAACTGATTAGAGAAATTCTCGAAAAAACGGAACTTGAAGCAAAGTGGCTTGAGATTGAAATTACGGAAAGTGTACTCATGGATCAGGATGAGTTTACTACCCTCGGCCTCTCAGAACTAAAAGCCATGGGTGTCTATATTTCACTTGATGATTTCGGGACAGGATATTCGTCCATGAAGTATTTAAACAAATTCAGGCTCAATGCGCTAAAAATTGATCGTGCCTTTATTAGTAAAATAAATGAACGAGAAGAGCAGGCCTCGATCACAAAAGCAATTCTCCAACTCGGTCACGCTCTTGGGATGCACGTACTCGCCGAAGGAGTCGAAACAGAAGAAGAACTTGTTTTCCTCCGTGAAATCGGAATCGACGAACTACAAGGCTACTTACTATCTAAGCCCTTAACCACCAGCGAATTTGAAAATTTCATCAAGGTATAGGAGGCCAGAGGGACGGTTCTCCTGCTTCCTCAATGAAGCAGTTATCATGAACGAAAACTAGCCCCTTACTCGTAATTTCGTAGGTTAAT
>JBFNER010000037.1:0-39009 GCA_040797665.1 Neobacillus sp.
ATATAAAAGTAAACATTGTACAAAAAGGAATTTACACAAAAGTCTGGACTTGACTTGAATCCAAGCAATCTCGGTCATCTTGGAAGGTTCAAGATGCCCGAAAACAGTGAATCCAAGCAATCTCGGTCATCTTGGAAGGTTCAAGATGCCCGAAAACAGTGAGTCCAAGCAATTACGGTCATCTTAAAAGGCCCCTTCATCATCACCTCCCAACGATTCCTCCCCAACTCTATTCTAAGTCCTGAAACTTTTCCCCCACAAGACTGCTTTTTTATCATAAATAATTCAATTGCTTCATATGGTGTAAGTGACATAGTGATTTTGCGTGAAAGGAAACGAAAGGAGGAGTCGCTTTGTCTCAGGAGAATCAATCGTGCCTACGATTTTCCTTGGAGGAGTCTTTGTGGTTTAGAAAAGGACAGGAAGTCGCTGAACTTGTCTCGATTTCTCTAGACCCGGACATTACCATCCAGGAAAATGACCAGTACGTAACCATACGTGGTTCGTTACTTTTGACTGGAGAATATAAGAGCTTCGAAAATAACGAGGTCAGTGAAGAAGAAAATGCAGGATCCCAGAAGTATGTGGAAAGGGTAGAGGTGCCAGAGGAGGGAGATTGTGAGTTTTCTCATCGATTCCCGGTGGACATCACCATTCCCAATAATCGAATTCAAAGCATCTACGATATTGATGTACTCGTCGAAAGCTTTGATTATTCACTGCCTGAGCGCAGCTGCTTAAAGCTGACAGCCGAGCTTACGATTAGTGGATTGTATGACTCATCACAACAAGAGACAGTAGAAGAAGACCAAGGCTTCGAGGTGCTCCAGCGCTATGAAGCAGAAAATCCTGCCGATCAAGAGGATGATGTCGTCATCCCGATTCAGTTCCAAGACAATCAGTTTGCAGCAAATACTTATCAAGAAGAACCGAATGAACAATTAGAGTTACTACATCGCAATCACGGTTTCGATGACGAAGATGACTACTTGTTTGAGTCAGAGGCCAGAAAACAGCAGGAAGAAGAAGAACCGTCACAAGCCTTCCCGAAGTTTCCGACACTTTCGTACCAAGCAATGGAAGAAACGAAAGAAGAGGAGTACCAGCAGTCCTCCACTTGGAACGCTCATGGGCGAAGTGAAGGTGCACCGTCATATGTAGAAGAAGTGGAAGAAGTCGTCGAGGAAGTGGTTGAGGAGGCACCAGTGCTTGAAGAGGCGGCCGAAGAAATGGAGGAAAGTTCTTCATCTCCAGAAAAACCATCTAAACTAACAAAATTAAAAGCAGCCGTGAAAAAATCGCAAAAGAAAACAATGACGTTAACTGAGTTCTTTGCTCGTAAAGATGAAAATGCAGAGCAGGCAAGGTTGAAGATGTGTATTGTTCAAAAGAATGATACCCTCGATAGTCTTGCTGACCGTTACGACGTCTCAGTTCCAAACCTGCTCCGGGTGAATAATCTTGAACTCAATCAAGATGTTTATGAAGGGCAAGTTTTATATATACCGGTTGCATTGGCGAAAAAATAACCTGATAACACAAAAGCTGAGCGGGTTTTCCAACCTGCTCACCTTCTTTTAGGCAACAATTTGAAAGAGAGCTGAGTTTACATGAGTAACTCGAACCTGGTCGAATCTCTTATTCCCATTTTAAATAACTATCAGGTAAGACCATATTTTGTAGAGGAATATGGCAGTATTAAGAAGGTGTATTCTGATAAGGGTACGTTTGCTCTTAAAAGGCTAGATCCAGCTACGGGCACTGATTTTATCCGGCATGTTCATCAGTTGTATCAGAAAGGCTTTAATCGCATTGTCCCAATCTATCCAACGATGGATGGCCGATATGGCGTTCTTTATAATAAAAACCTGTACTATCTGATGCCATGGATGCCGAATGAAGTCAAGGAAGATCGGCAGCATCGGAACCAACAGCTTTTTCGCGAATTAGCCAGGTTGCATCAATTAAGCACAAAAGAAATTAAGGTGAGTAAGGAAGAACGGACCGAGCATTATGAAAAAACGATTCAGCAGTTTGAAAAAAATCAAGAATTCCTTGACGGCTTTATCGATGAATGTGAACAAAAGTCCTATATGTCGCCATTTGAGCTGTGCTATTGCTTGTACTATAACGAAATCAGCCAGGCGCTTCGCTATTCAAAGGCGAGGTTTGAAGATTGGTACGAAAAAACAAAGGAAAATGAGAAAGCAAGGATGGTCATTACCCACGGTAAATTATCATCTGAGCATTTTTTATATGATGAAAAAGGCTATGGATACTTTATTAATTTTGAAAAAGCCAACTACGGTGCCCCCTTTCATGATCTCTTACCCTATTTGTCACGCTCGTTAAATACAATGCCAAAACGGAATGATGAAGTGGTCGAGTGGGTGCATCATTATTTGAAATACTTTCCTTTTAAAGAGGATGAAAAGCTGTTGTTCTACAGCTATCTCGCCTACCCAACACCGATTATTCAAGTGGTTGACCGTTATTTTCGAAAGGAACAGCCGAAGAATGAATTGAAATTTGTCCGCCAGCTCCAGCGCCGCTATTGGCATCTGAAAAATGCAGAATATGTGGTCATGCAAATGACGGAAATGGATAATCAGGCAAAGCAGGCAAAAGAAGGAGCCCAGCAGCAGTAAACATGCTACAAGGGCTCCTAAACCACTTCGAAATATATAGAAACCGCAATCGCAATAAAAATGGTTAATAATAAGACATCAAACACCGTTGGAAGTATTAAAGTCCGGACTAGTTGAAAAATCGTAAACGGGATAATCAACTGAGAGCAAACCCCACGAACCTTGCGGAACCAAGGTGTGTAGGCATACTTGTTAACAAACTTCCTCCTCTTCATCAAAAATCTCCCCTCAAGTAGGCTTTTATTTTATGTATATTCCACAGGTGGTCTAAACTCCTCACATTCAAGGGAATTCTTTAAAAAGAAATTCCAACTTCCTAATAAATTTCCATATTGAATTGTCCTAGGATAAATGAAATAATAAAAAAGTCTTAGAAAAATAGATTTAAATGGAATTACAGCATGATCTTGAAGGAGTCTTGAAAATGTTTTGGTTTATTATCCTATTTCCGCTGATGATTTATCCTTGGGGCTTTGATCCGTATTACACAACTGTGAAGGCAAATTACTTATATTTATTTGTATTCGCAACATGGGTTTATTTACTATTCACACGAAAATACCGCAGCCTTATGCCAGAGAAGCAGGATACGAATGTAGGAATATTATTGTTAGTTTTCTTATGTTTAGTAGAAATCTCTGCGGCCTTTTCAGGCAGGTCGTATACGTCAGTTTACGGTTTAATTGACCGTAAGGAAGGACTTTTATCCTATTTCTCCTATGTCAGTGTTCTTCTATTTTCTTACCGGCTATTTGACCTGAATAAATTAAATAAAATCCTGCCTGGAATGGCTGTCGTATCGGCCATTGTATCAATCTACGGAATCTTACAGCATTACCAACTAGATTTTCTTCCAAGGAATAGTGCGATGAGAAATTATCCAGGTACGTATACTTTTTTTGATAATCCTAATTTCTTTGGTTCTTATCTAGTGGTAGCACTTTTAGTAACGATACCTGTTTATTTAACTGCTAAAAACATAAAGTATAGATCACTTTATTTGTTAACCATTTCTTTGATCTTCGCAAGTTTGATTTTTTCAAATACACGAAGTGCGTATCTTGGAGTGTTTTTTGGTTTGCTGTTTGTGACGGTTTTCGTGGTTGCCAAGCGAAAGTTCCTCTGGAAAAAATGGGCAGGGCTGCTCCTAACATTAGGACTTATCCTACTATTTATTAATTTCTCAGAGAATGACCGCTACATAGAAAGAATCAATACTGTGGTGAAGGATTCTTATTCTGTCGCAACCAATCAAACCACAGGCCGTGAAGGTTCAAACCGCTTCTTTATCTGGAAACAATCGCTGCCACTTGTAACAGAATATTTTTGGATTGGGTCAGGACCAGATTCTTTTGAATTTGTGTATCCTAATGATGATGAAGAAGTGAGACAATTCATGCATGGTTCCATTGTTGATAAGGCGCATAATGAATACTTGCAAATGGCGATCACACTTGGAACGCCAACATTGATTACGTATTTACTATTGGTTTTTGTTATTTTACAAAAAGCATTCCGTGCTGTTAAGAAAGTAGATGGACAAGAGAAAGTGATTTTGTATGGTTTAATAGCAACCATCGTCGGTTATATGGTACAAGCCTTTTTCAATATAAGTACCGTTCCAGTGGCGCCTTTATTTTGGGCGGTCCTCGGTATGACGCTCGCAAGGTCATCACGGGTACTCAGTCAGTCTAAAGATTTAGTTCATGTTAATTCAGAGGTTGTGGTACAAAGTGCTTAAAACAGCATAAAGTATAAAAAACAAAAAATTTGGCTATCATTATTGACGTCACGAACCTTTTTTGGGTAGTATAAGAACATAATTTAAAAAGTTAAGCAACGACAGGGAAGAGTACGATTCTATCTGCTTTAAGAGAGGAAAACCAGTAGCTGGGAGGTTTTCTAAGCAGACAATCAGAAGGTCGCCCTCGAGCTTCTTCTGTGAACGGATATAACATCCTATTAGTAGAAGACGGATGAAATCCGTTATCCGATGAAGTGCCAATCAACATTTTTGATTGGAAAAAAGGTGGTACCGCGAAGCAAACTCCATTCGTCCTTTTATGACGAGTGGGGTTTTTTGTTGTTTTATCAATTAGAAAGAGAACCAAGGAGGAAGGTCAAATGGAAACAAAGGAGATTTCAATGCCGACAAAGTACGATCCGCAATCGATCGAACAAGGGCGCTATGAATGGTGGTTGAAGGGAAAGTTTTTTGAAGCGAAGGATGATGAAAGTAAAGAGCCTTATACAATCGTGATTCCGCCGCCAAACGTAACAGGAAGACTTCACTTAGGCCATGCATGGGATACAACACTTCAAGATATCGTAACGCGAATGAAGCGGATGCAGGGCTATGATGTATTATGGCTGCCAGGAATGGACCATGCGGGGATTGCTACCCAGGCGAAGGTAGAGGAAAAACTTCGCAGTGAAGGCAAAAGCCGCTATGATTTAGGACGTGAAAAGTTTGTTGAAGAAACGTGGAAGTGGAAGGAAGAGTATGCTTCTCATATACGTCAGCAGTGGTCGAAGCTTGGATTGGGCTTAGACTATTCACGTGAGCGCTTTACACTTGATGAAGGACTATCGGATGCAGTTCGTGAGGTGTTTGTTAAGCTTTATAACAAAGGGCTCATTTACCGTGGCGAATACATCATTAACTGGGATCCATCTACGAAAACAGCATTATCAGACATTGAAGTTATCTATAAAGACGTACAAGGTGCGTTTTATCATATGAAATATCCACTGGCAGATGGTTCTGGACATATTGAGGTAGCCACTACCCGTCCTGAAACAATGCTTGGGGATACAGCCGTTGCGGTTCATCCGGAAGATGAGCGCTATAAACACCTAATTGGAAAAATGGTTACTCTGCCAATCGTTGGCCGTGAAATTCCGATTGTTGGTGATGATTATGTTGATATGGAATTTGGTTCTGGGGCTGTAAAAATTACGCCGGCACATGATCCGAATGACTTTGAAATTGGTAACAGACACAATCTTGAGCGGGTTCTTGTCATGAATGAAGACGGGTCAATGAATGACCGCGCAGGAAAATACAAAGGACTCGACCGCTTTGAATGCCGCAAGCAGATTGTCAAAGACCTTCAAGAACAGGGCGTTCTTTTCAAAATTGAAGAGCATATGCATTCTGTTGGCCACTCTGAGCGAAGCGGGGCAGTCGTTGAACCATACCTTTCTACACAATGGTTTGTTAAAATGCAGCCACTTGCTGATGAAGCAATCGCCCTTCAAAACAAGGAAAACAAAGTAAACTTTGTCCCAAATCGATTCGAAAATACGTACCTTCACTGGATGGAAAATATCCGTGATTGGTGTATCTCTAGACAGCTTTGGTGGGGGCACCGTATTCCAGCTTGGTATCATAAAGAGACCGGTGAAGTGTTTGTTGGTCACGAGGCACCTGCAGATATTGAAAACTGGGAGCAGGATAAAGACGTATTAGACACTTGGTTTAGCTCAGCGCTTTGGCCGTTCTCGACGATGGGCTGGCCTGACAAAGAGGCAGCTGACTTTAAGCGTTACTTCCCAACCGATGTTCTCGTAACTGGCTATGACATCATTTTCTTCTGGGTTTCACGGATGATTTTCCAAAGCCTTGAGTTTACTGGTGAGCGTCCATTTAAAGATGTTCTAATCCATGGTCTCGTTCGTGATGCACAGGGACGTAAGATGAGTAAATCACTTGGCAATGGTGTTGACCCAATGGATGTAATCGACAAATACGGTGCGGATGCACTGCGTTACTTCCTATCAACTGGCAGCTCTCCAGGTCAAGATCTTCGTTTCAGCATTGAAAAGGTTGAATCGATTTGGAACTTTGCTAATAAAATATGGAATGCCTCCCGCTTTGCGTTAATGAATATGGACGGCATGAAATATGAAGAGATTGATTTCAGCGGTGAAAAGTCTGTAGCTGATAAGTGGATTTTGACTCGTTTAAATGAAACAATTGAGCACGTAACTAAGCTTTCTGCACGCTATGAATTTGGTGAAGTGGGCCGTGCATTATACAACTTCATTTGGGATGACTTCTGTGATTGGTATATCGAAATGGCGAAGCTTCCACTTTACGGTGAAGATGAAGCAGCAAAGAAAACAACTCGTTCAATTCTGGCACATGTTCTTGATCAAACGATGCGTCTACTACATCCATTCATGCCATTTATCACCGAGGAAATTTGGCAAAACCTCCCTCACTCAGGGGAATCAATTACAACGGCAGCATGGCCGGTTGTAAATCCAGATTACACGGATGAACAGGCAGCTCAAGAAATGAAAATGCTAATGGAAATGATTCGTTCTGTACGGAATATCCGTGCAGAGGTAAATACGCCAATGAGCAAGAAAATCAAAATGCTTGTAAAAGCGAAGGATGAAACGATACTAACAGCTGTTGAAAAAAATCGCGGCTATATCGAAAAGTTCTGTAACCCTGAAGAGCTGCAGATTGGCATAAACCTTGACGTTCCAGAAAAGGCGATGACGGCGGTTATTACGGGATTAGAAATTATTCTTCCGCTTGAAGGCTTGATCAATATTGAGGAAGAAATTGCCCGGCTTGAAAAGGAAGTTGATAAATATACTAAGGAAGTAGAGCGCGTTCAGAAGAAGCTGGCGAATGAGGGCTTTATGAAGAAGGCTCCTGAGAGTGTAGTGGCTGAAGAGCGTGCGAAGGAAAAGGATTATCAGGAAAAAAGAGCGGTGGTTGAGGCTCGTTTAAATGAATTAAAAGCACTATAATAGGTAGTAAAGACGAGTCCGTTCTGGATTCGTCTTCTTTAAACTAAAAGAGGGGGTGGCATGATGTTTTCTACTTATAATGAAGCCCTTGAGTGGATTCATGGACGTTTGAGGCTTGGGATTAAGCCGGGGTTGAAGCGGATGGAGTGGATGATGGAGAGATTGGGACAACCTGAAACGAAGGTCCCGACTGTGCATATCGGTGGAACAAATGGCAAGGGTTCGACTGTTACGTTTTTACGCTCGATTCTGCAGGCACATGGGTATCGTGTAGGAACCTTTACCTCACCATATATTGAGCATTTTAATGAACGAATTAGCATTAATGGAGTGCCAATCACGGATGAAGAAATACTTGAAATAACAAATGTAATCCGCCCTTTAGCGGATGAACTTGAGTTGACGGAGCTTGGTGGTCCAACAGAGTTTGAGGTCATTACGGCGATGTCTTTCTATTATTTCGCTCATTGCAGTGATGTGGACCTCGTATTGTATGAAGTGGGGTTGGGAGGAAGATTTGATTCAACGAATATCATCCAACCGCTAGCCAGCATCATAACAAATATCGGACTTGACCATACTAATATTCTTGGAAACAGTTATGAAGAAATCGCTTTTGAAAAAGCAGGGATTATAAAAGAAAACAGGCCGATTTTCACGGCAGTCAAGCATCCTGGGGCTTTAACAGTAATAGAAGAGCAGGCTACGAACAAGACTGCTCCTCTTTACCGGTTGAATCAGGAATTCTTTATAAGCGGTCACCAATCTTTAACGAACGGTGAATTATTTTCTTTATCTACCGATAATCAAACGATGACGGCACTTGAAGTAGGGATGATTGGAGAGCACCAAACCGAAAATGCAAGCCTTGCTGTTATGGTTGCTCACTATCTGAATCAAGCCACACCATTTAAGGTTTCAGAAAATGCGATTCGAAAAGGGTTGAAAAACGCTTACTGGCCGGCAAGATTTGAAGTTCTTTCCGAAAATCCAACTGTCATCATTGATGGTGCACATAATGATGAAGGGATTACTGCTTTAGTGAAGGAAATTTCAGCTCGCTTTACAAACAGACCTATTCACATTGTCTTTGCGGCACTAAAGGATAAAAAGCTAGAAGGAATGATTGGGCAGCTCGATAAAATTGCCGATAAAATCTCCTTTGTCAGCTTCGATTTTCCTCGTGCATCAGCTGCGGAGCAGTTATTACAGATCAGTAGTTCCCAAAACAAACTGGCAGTTGATGACTGGAAGAACTATTTACAAGAAGAAGTACATTTATTAGAACCAAACGATGTCCTCATCGTAACGGGATCTCTCTATTTTATCTCAGAAGTAAAGCCTCATTTATGTAAAATTTTGAAAAATGACAAGATTTCCTTGTGACAAGCTTCGGCATATTTGTTAAAATTACTTTATTATCTCGAATTAATAGTATTTTCAATGGAGGAGGGGGAACGATGGGGGTAACACTGCAAACAAAAAGAGCAATCTATCTGGTCTATTTGTTATTAGTCCCTGCAGGAATGTGGTTAACCTATAAGACCTATCCTCCTGAAATTGCCGGAAATGGGTTAGCTTTGCTGGCATTCCTATTACTCACTTCTATTGTTGCCTCGATGCCAATGGTTATAAATAATACACCGATCTTCTTGATTCAATGGGTATCGTTAGCGACCTTTTTAACATTCGGAATTTTTGTCGAAATGGTCTTTGCCCAAGTGGCTGTCATTGTATTACTGCTCAGATTAAGATTTCGAAAAGAACAGTTCTTCCGCCTCCCATTAAATTTAATTATGTTCTTCTTAGTTTCATTAATCAGCGGTGTCGTGTACTACGTACTAGGTGGCGAAACTGGTCCAAGATTAATGAACAATCCTCAGGCACTCGTTCTAGCTGGAATTTACGCAATATTAAATTATTCATTAAATCAAGTCATTATCTCGTTCAGTTTTTATTTTATTTATAAACGAAAAGAATCTTATTTCGGCAAAGACTTCGTGGTCGAAACGATTACAACTCTCATCACATTGCCGTTAGGCCTTGTGTTGTACATGCTCTATCAGCAAGGAGGATTATTGCCACTATTGCTTGTTGGTATACCTTTTGTCAGTTTATCCATCATTTTCAAGCTCTATTATTCAAGTGAAAAAGTGAACGAATATCTGCAAACAGCCGCCGAAATCGGGCATCAAATGGCCGAACAATTAAAGGTCAACGATGTTATTGACTTATTTCTGCAAAAATTAAGTGTGATGCTCCCTGTTGATTATGCCTATATCCTTGAAGTGGTAAATGAAGATGAGCTTCAATTGATCCGCCGGATTGAGGGGGGAACTGGCCTATCGAGCGATATACCAAGAATAAAAAAACATGAAGGTATTAGCGGCTTTGTTTGGGCGAAGCAGAAGGCTTACCTATATTCGGGGAAAAACGAGTGGAAGAGATTCACCAAGGGATATGTCCCAGATCAGGTGGAAAGTATTTTAGCAGTACCGATAGTTCGGAATAAGAAGGTTACTGGTGTGTTAATGTTAATGTCGAAACAAAAACGTGCTTATGAAAAATCCCAGCTGATGATTGTGGATATCCTCTGCTCACACTTTGCAGTGGCAGTAGAAAATGCCAAACATTATGAGCTGACAAAAATGCAAAGCGAACGCTGCGCCCTAACGAAATTATATAATTATCGTTATTTTGAAAACATCTTAAATGAAGAATTTACGAATTTAGAGCAATTTAGGCGGAAGGTCTTATCGTTAATCATTCTTGATATTGATCATTTTAAAGCTGTTAATGACACATACGGCCATCAAAGTGGCAATGAAATCCTCTGTGAACTTGCAGATAGATTGAGCAAACTAGTCAATGGACGCGGAACACTTGCCCGTTACGGTGGCGAAGAATTTGTTATTCTTTTACCTGATGTCGAGAAAGAAGACGCCTTTCAAATGGCAGAACTAATTCGACAATCAATTGCCAACTGGCCGTTCACACTGCAGCAGTCACTTGATTTAAAACAGCAACAGGTAAAGATAACCGCTTCGATTGGGGTTGCTACCGCACCAGAGGATGCTGAGGATTCACTTGCGTTGATTCGGCATGCCGACAGAGCGTTATATGTTGGTGCGAAAAGAGCTGGTCGAAACCGTGTGGCAGAGTATTCTTCATGTTAAAAAGAAGCGAGGTCCAGTTGTATTTTTACAACTGGACCTCGCTTCTTCTTTTGCTAATATTCCACGTTATCTAATTCAGTATCAATCGTGTCGCCCCAATTAATTTTAAATTCCCCAGGGATAAATTTACCGCATTTTTTGTAAAATTCTTTTACTCTATTTTCCTGTGTCTCATTTGGTAGCACACGATAGTCTGTTCTCGTTTGACCATTTATTGTAACATTACCCAAAACGTATAAATTATCAACACCAGAAGCTATTGAATATGCATTAAGGTTACCATATACACACATTCTAGATTTATCATCGATTGTAACTTTATTTAATGTTGCGTTGCCTCCTACATAGATATTAGAATTCAGTACTGCAAAATGGTTGCCATTGTCACCTGGGGTTCCGCTTGTATTACTTAAATTTCCAGCTACAAATAAATTCGAGGAAGTATTCAGTCTTATTTGCCCTTCAAAGATTGCATCAGATTTAGTTTCCAAAAATAATGTGGAAGAACTGTTCATGTTTTTATCAATTGTAACAGGTCCATCGGCATGGATAGTTAGTTTGAGTGAATTATTTGCATTACTATCTAAAGTAATTGATCCAGTGGAATATATGGTTTTACCACTAAGCCCTTGACCGTTTATCTTAGGAGTAACATACCCATTTCCTACCAATATTTCATTACAAAATTCATCATCTGCAGAGCTACCTGTTTTTTTGGTCTCGAATTCAGTACATTGTGCATTAGGGATTGGTACGGTACTGAAACTTGGCGGTTCATAGCTGCTAGTCGGAGCAGTAGAGCCATCATTATTAATTCCCCCAACATCAATTGTCATATCTGCAGAGATTTTAGTTGTTCTGCCCTCAGCAGTTCCAGTGATGTCAAAACTAATCTCAATTACATGTGAACTAGAATCAGCAGGGTCTACAGTAGAGACAAAATTACTAACTTCAAAGGGAGCATTTGTGGGGCGTGATATAGTAGGAATTTCACTTTGAATTAATTCAGCCATTTTTAGAGCTGCTTCCCTTTTATAATCCCTTGTGGAGGACCCAGGTTGGGCCATGAGATTTTTTACATGAGTTCCCACTGTTCCTTGATTCTTTTCATACGTATCTTGTATCGCTACTTGATAAAACGAGACACCCATTTCCGCTGCTGCAACAGATTGGGTCTTCTTTTCTACTATTTGGTTTTGTTTTGTGCTGGAGAATGCCTGTCCCATGAATGAGAGGAATACAATTGAAAAGACTACAACGATAAGTAAGACAGATACTAGTGCATAACCTTGTTCATTACTTTCTTTTTTCAACATTAGTAACCCACACCGCCCTTCATTCTATAAAGAAATGTATCTAAAACTATTTGATTATCAGGTCTTTTCCGATCACTTGCCGTAATGATTAAAGTAACATTGTTACTATTGGGTTTAATCGTTACGGGCCCAGTCCCCTTATCAGTACTATCAACTTTGATATCTAAATTGAAGCATATACTTGTATGGTGAAATTCTTGCACTTGTGGTGGTGTTACCTTATTATTGGTAATTAAAATGTCGCAATTTTCACTTTTAATTTCATATTCAGTCAAGGTTTGATGAATCCTTGTTAAGTTAGTAATGGTTATGTTTGATTCCTGAAGCATTGAATTCTTTGATATAGCTTTCTGAGAAAATGAAAAGCCTTGAAAAAAGATACTCCAGATTATCACTCCTAGTATGGATAAAATCACTAGTGTTGCTAATAGTTCTACTAGTGTTAACCCACTTTCATCTGTTTTCACAGTATCATCCCCTACCTCCCGATAAATCCATAAGTCTTTATATAACCAAAGGATTCTCCTACTTTATTTCCTTTACTATTAAATAATTGTACAAGGATATGATGGACACTAGATTTTTTTGATTGTTTATCAGGATCCTTCTTAATTGTGATCTTGACATCATAATCATCCCTGGTGGTATCAAAATAGTAAAAATCGTAATCTGAATTGAAATTTGTATAGGCAAGACTCGGTTTTGTAGATACAAATCCAGCTGTTTGATTAGGATTGATGATGAAAACTTTAACTTCATCTGAATCTTTCCAAGATATTAAAACCTCTTTAGCGATGTTCGTTGCCTGAGCCTTCGTTTCATTTAGATTGTTCACTCGTCCCATTTGCGGAAAAATACTTAAAGCTGTTATTAGGACAATTGATAATAGAGTGATTGAAGTTAGTACCTCTACAAGAGTTATCCCTTTTTCATTATTCCGAATTTCATTCTTCAACATATCCATATAATCCAATCCCTTCTGGGAGTAAATAGTCATATATTAGTCTATTAAATACATTCTAACAGAAACTGCAGACAAAAATTAACAAAAAACAGTATTTTATACCCACAAATGTTTTCCAGCTTCTTTAAAACTTGCTAAAAGTATTATACAATATTTAGTAGGCGAAATTTGTCTGTTTTTTGTACAAGACAACAAAAAATATAATTTTTTGATTAAAAATGTAGTTTTATAGAATGATGTATAAAGAGAGAGGGCGTGGCTGGATGGTTTCATTACTTTGGGCCTTTGGGTCTATGTTGGCAGTTTTGTTGATTATTTCTTTTTTACCGCTCGGATTTACATTAAAGGGAAAGCTTACGATTGCTTTTGTGGGCTTTGTTCTTGCATTAGGTGGGCTAGCAGCAGTTTCCACTTTCCCAGTAGGGGCCACGTTGGTATTATTACTTGTGCTATCCTTTTTTGCTGCATATATAATGGACAGCCGTTTGTCAGCATCGCTGTACACCTTGAAATTACAAGCTGCGGAAGTGGTCACAGAGACTAATCCACGATCCTTTGCAGATGCCCAACAGTCCATGCCTGATGAACTGGATTTCTTAGATTTATCGGCAACTCAATTGGCTCCTGCGATGGAAAAAGTGGAGGAAGATTTTGGAATTAATGTTGCTAATATCTCTTTAGAAAAAGAAGATATACTTGAAAACTTAGATGATGAAATCTCGTTTTTACAAGATCGAAATGCTGATCATGAGATTATTGAAGAACAAAAAGAAAATGAAACAGTTGAGCTAGGATACTTATCTGAAATAGAAACTATGCTTTTAGACGAATCCGAAACGGATGATGAATTACCGGTACTAGAAGAACAGGACTGGTTAGCCGAACTTGAAAATTTCGCACCAGAGACGAAGGAAGAAAAAGCAGAGCTTGATGAACACCTAATTGAAGAATTATTTATCGCTTCGAAAGAGGCTGCGAGTGATAAAGAGGAAGCTCCTCTAAAAAAGCTAGAACTACAGAAATAAAGGGAAAAAAGAAGGGGGGCAAATCTTTTGGGTAGTAAATATCAACAACTAATTAAATTATTTACTGTTTTATTTTTGAGTACAGCCGTGATTTTTAGTTCTTCTCATTTTGGATCAGAAGCATTTGGGAAGTTTTCCAACAATGATGGATTGTACAACGAAGGAACGATTGTTGGTTCAGTAAATCTTTCCGGAAAAACAGAAAATGAAGCCATTGCATTACTGGAAGAAAAGTACGTTGAATGGGTCAATAGTACTAAATTTGAACTTCGATACAGCGAAAAAACAGTTAATTTAGATATAAACTTGTTTCAATTTGATGCTACTGAAACGGTCCTAAACTTGAAAGAGGGTAAGACTAACAATGCTAGTCTTACTATCGACCTGTTACAAGTAGAAGAACAAATTAATATACTGTTCCCGCAGGTAGATAGTAAAGAGATCGAACTGACAAAGCTTACGGCGGATTTAACAAACGCTGCCTCTCAGCTACAAAGTGGAACGTTTAGTTTTGCTTTAAATAAAGACTATCAATTAGTAGAAAGTAAGAAAGCTGTCATAAGCGAGGTAGTTGTTGAATTAGAAGCAGTATCTGATGAGTTATATAATTTAATTAAAAATAATCCAGAGATCCAAATTGCCGAGGAAGCGACATTCTCTTTCCTAGAGTTTGCAAAGGCCCAGAAAATTGAGAACAACTCAGCACTAGATTTAATGGCAACGGGGATTTATCAAGCTGTTCTTCCTACTAATCTATCAATCAAAGAAAGAAATATTAGCGAGAAGTTGCCAAGCTATGCAGTCTTAGGATTTGAGGCAATGGTGAATAGTGCAAAGGGTGTTGACTTGGTCATCGTCAATCCTAATAAAGCAACATATACACTTGGATTTGATTTATCTCCTGGAAGCTTGAAAGTAACTTTAACGGGGGACCCGCTCCTTTACAAATATGAAATTAGCAAAAAAAATCAACAGGAATTAAAGCCTAAAACGATCATTCAATACAGCCCGCTGTTGTTGCCTGGGAAAACGAAGGTTGAGAACGAGGGTGCAGATGGGAAAATTGTGAAGGTTTATCGGAATATTTATGAAGGCAGTCAGTTGTTAACATCTGAACTGATTTCAGAAGATTATTATCCACCTGTTTTTCGAGTTGAGATTCATGGTTTAACAGGCATCACCCAAACGGGAACTGGAACAAATACCACTGGGCAAACGACTCCATCTGAAAGTCAATCACCGTCACCATCTAATACGGACCAGCAAGATAATCAAGATGATGACCTTTGGGGGAAATCAAATGAACAACCAAAATAACACCATAAGAAGTGGTCATAAATGAAGCAAACACGTAAACGTCTAGGCGATTTACTTATTGAAGAAGGGTTAATTACCGCCGAGCAGCTAGAAACGGCTCTAGCAGATAAAGCGGCTAATCAAAAGATAGGCGATGCGCTCCTGCAAAGAGGGTATATTACCGATCAGCAGTTAGCTGAGGTTCTCGAGCAGCAGTTAGGGATTCCGCACGTTAATCTGTTGCAATATCCCTTTGATACCAACCTTTTCTCGTTGATTTCAAAGGATACTGCTAGAAGGAACCTTATCATTCCACTGAAAAAAGATGGTAATAAGCTTTATGTCGCGATGGTTGATCCAATGGATTTCATTGTGATCGATGACCTTAGATTGTCTACTGGATTTAATATTGAGACCGTCATCGGTACAAAAGACGATATTATCAGAGCGATTAATAAATATTACAACTCTGACGAAGATTTAGAAGAGCTGTTTGACGACCTGTCTTCAAAAGACAGAGGACAAGATGATGATGTTACCAACCTAGATTCTCCGATTGTCCGCCTTGTCAATCAGCTGTTGACGAATGCAGTTGTCCAAAAGGCTAGTGATATTCATATTGATCCACACGAAACTAAAGTTGTTGTTCGTTACCGTGTTGACGGGGTATTACGTGTGGAACGTATTTTGCCGCGAAATATGCAAAGTGTGTTAACGGCGAGAATTAAAATCATGTCAAACCTGGATATAACTGAGCACCGTGTCCCACAGGATGGACGGATTAAGATTAACCTTGATTTCCACCCAATCGACCTTCGTGTTTCGACTTTGCCGACAGTTTATGGCGAAAAAATCGTAATGCGGATTTTGGACATGGGTGCAGCCTTAAATGACTTGAACAAAATTGGCTTTAATACTCTAAATTTAAAACGATTTAATGAAATGATAGAACAACCGACAGGCATCGTTCTAATAACAGGACCAACAGGTTCTGGTAAATCATCAACCTTGTATGCTGCCTTGAACAAACTGAACAGTGAACAAGTTAATATCATTACCATTGAGGATCCGGTTGAGTACCAGTTAGAGGGGATCAATCAAATCCAAGTGAATACAAATGTCGGCATGACCTTTGCGGCCGGACTTCGCTCCATCCTTCGTCAGGATCCAAACATAATCATGGTTGGGGAAATTCGTGACAAAGAAACTGCAGAAATTGCTGTTCGAGCATCTTTAACTGGACACTTAGTGTTAAGCACCCTGCACACTAACGATTCATTAGGTACCGTCACTCGTTTGATTGATATGGGGGTTGAACCATTCTTGATTGCTTCATCCTTAACCGGAATTGTCGCACAGCGTCTCGTTCGTAAGGTTTGCCGTGATTGTGCCGAGGTACAAGAGCCGACAAAGCGCGAAATTGAAATTTTTGCAAGACGCGGGATGAAGATCGATAAAATCACACGTGGCAAGGGCTGCCCTTCTTGTAATATGACAGGATACAAGGGCAGGGTGGCACTACACGAAGTGCTGGTCCTAAATGACGATATGCGCAGAATCATTATGAATGATGATTCTTTCCAAAAGCTAAAGGAACAAGCGATCAAAAGTAAAACCATCTTTTTGATTGATGATGGATTGTTAAAGGTGAAACAAGGGATTACCACTACTGAAGAAGTTTTACGCGTAGCCATTCTGGAGTAGGAGAACTGACAAATGAGAGAAAAAATCGACAATATACTAAGGGCAGCGCTAGAATTTAAGGCATCCGATGTGCATTTAACTGTCGGTGTCCCGCCTGTATTCCGTATTAACGGGGACATGAAAAGGTATGGAAAGGATATTTTGCTTCCAGAGGATACCGAAGAAATTGCAAAAATAACCATTCCAGAAGATATGTATGAGTTATTTAAGGAAAAAGGTGAGCTTGACTATTCCTACGGTGTTCCAGGCCTTTCGCGCTTCCGTGTGAATGCCTACCACCAAAGGAAAAGTGTTTCTTTAGCATTGCGTGTGGTTGCTTCCAAAACACCAACATTAGAAGATTTAGATTTACCAGATATCGTTGCGAAGTTAGTTGAAAAGCCGCAGGGGCTTATTCTAGTAACAGGACCAACTGGAAGTGGTAAATCAACGACCCTTGCTTCGATGATCGATTATGTCAATCGAAATATGCGTAAGCACATTGTTACACTGGAAGACCCGATTGAATATCTTCACAAGCATGGGAATTCAATTATTGACCAGCGAGAAGTTGGGTTTGATACGAAGTCGTACGCGAATGGTTTAAAGGGTGCCCTTCGTCAGGATCCAGATATTATTCTTGTTGGGGAAATGCGTGATCTAGAAACGATTGGGATTGCGATTACTGCAGCGGAAACTGGACACCTTGTATTAGGTACACTGCATACTTCAAGTGCGCCAGCAACGATTAACCGTATCATTGACGTATTTCCACCGGCACAGCAGCCGCAAATTCGGGTCCAGCTTGCTTCCGTATTAGTTGGTGTTATTTCACAGCGTTTATTTCCTACAGTTGATAAAAAGGGCAGGAGGGCAGCAACAGAAGTCCTAGTTAACAATCCTGCGATCGCTAACTTAATCAGAGCGGAGAAAATCCACCAAATCCAAAGTACTATGCAAACTTCCCGTGCCCAGGGAATGCACACACTGGAAATGAGCATCAGAGACTTACTTGAACGAAACGTTATACAAAAGGAAGTAGCTGTAAAATACCTACAAGAAAAGATGATGCTGGATGGCTAGGTTTAAATTTGACGGACGTGACCGGCGCGGTAAACGACAGGGAACTATCAACGCTTCCTCTAGAAGAGAAGCAATGCTTAAGTTAAAAGAAGAAGGTATCCGAGTCATTGAAATGAAGGAAGTACCAGAAACCTTAATGACGAAGGATCTAACCTTTGGAAACCCCGTAAAGTTACAGCATTTTGTTATTTATTTAAGGCAGTTTGCTACCTTATTGAAAGCCGGGGTAACCGTAGTAGAGGCTACCTCTGTGTTAGCTGCTCAAACAGAAAGCAAAGCCTTGAAAAAAGCATTGCTTGATGTCGAACAGGAACTTCGCGAGGGAAATCCATTCTCTGATGCTGTTTCGAAGTACAAGAAAATATTTAACCCGATGTTTATCAATATGGTAAGAGCAGGGGAAGTCAGTGGTAATTTAGATGAAACACTGGAAAAACTAGCAGATGACTTTGAAAAACAGCATGATACAAGAGCAAAGGTTGTTTCTGCGTTAACGTATCCTGCTGTTATCGGGATTCTTGCTATTGGAGCAGTTATCTTTCTACTAGTTGGGGTAGTTCCAACATTTGTTACGATGTTTGCAGATATGGGTGCAGAGCTACCAGGCATTACAAAATTTGTTCTTTCAGCTAGTGAATTTATGCAAAAGTTTTGGTGGATTGTTTTTCTAGTGATTCTCACGTTTGTATTTTCAATTATGTATATGAAAAAAAATAAAAAAACGAAGTATTACTTGGATTACTTCATGTTACGGATGCCTATTTTTGGAAACATGATGCAAAAAGCTGCATTAGCACGAATGATGCGAACGCTTGCTTCATTGTTCTCTAGTTCGGTACCAATCTTACAGGCAATGTCGATTGTTGAAAAAGTGGTAGAAAATGAAGTTATCGCAAAGGTAATCCGTGAGTCACGGGATTCGCTTGAAAAAGGCCGCTCCATGACTGAACCGATGAGCCAGCATTGGGTGTTTCCGCCACTGGTTACGCAGATGATCTTGATCGGTGAGGGAACAGGTGCATTAGATTCGATGATGTCAAAGATTGCAGATTTCTATGAAAAGGAAGTTGAGCAAGTAACTGATAGGCTCAAGTCGTTAATCGAACCGATTATGATCGTATTTTTGGCTGGAATTGTCGGGGTCATTGTCCTTTCGATTATGATGCCAATGTTCTCGATGTTTGACCAAATGAGTTAACAAGACTAGACAGAAAATTCACTAATATTACAAATAGGTAAAATTTGTGACGGCGATTGATAAAAATCTACTTTTCATTTGTTTACAATTATTGTATACTCATAGAGAAATATTACTAGGTTCATAGAACCAGAAGGAGACGGAGAATGATTAAAAAATTAGGTCTAAAACTTAAGGAACAAAAAGGTTTCACATTAATCGAATTATTAGCAGTTATCGTTATTTTAGGGATCATTGCGGCAATTGCTATACCTGCTATTGGTAATGTAATTAGTAAGTCAGACACCAAAGCAAAAGCGCAGGAAGGTGTACAAATTATTAATGCTGCTAAGTTATATGTAGCCAACAATAATATCACTGTAACCAGTACCTTAGATGTAACAAACTCTCAACTACGTGAGTTTTTAGATCGTACAAATGATAAAGGTACAACTTTTAAAGTTGTTGTAACCAAAGGCGCAACATCTGCTGGTAAATATTCATATTCATTGGTTGGGCACGAATCAGTTCCATCTGGAGATACAGATGGTTTAACAGAACAAGAACTTGTAGATTTAGCCGAATAATGTCAAGCTTGATTGCTTTTGTATATGGTCTACTCTTGGGCTCATTCTTTAATGTAGTTGGTCTGAGAGTACCATTAAAAAAATCAGTTGTTTCCCCACGATCTTCATGTTCAACTTGTGGGCATCAATTGAAAGGATATGAACTTATTCCTTTAATTTCATATTTGCTACAAAAAGGGAAATGCCGCGGCTGTCAGTCGCGGATTTCTCCTATCTATCCCTTTTTTGAATTGCTGACTGGAATTCTTTTTGCCACAGCACCACTAGTTATTGGATGGTCCGGAGAATTAGTTGTTGCTTTAACACTAATTTCAATGTTTATCATAATCACCGTTTCAGATATACATTATATGATCATCCCTGATAAGATTCTAATCTGGTTTGCAGGGATTTTTTTATTGGAACGAATCTTTATTCCGTTAACACCTTGGTGGGATAGCCTGCTTGGTGCCGTAACTGGATTTACACTCCTTCTTATCATCGCTCTTGTCAGCAAAGGCGGAATGGGGATGGGAGATGTAAAACTGTATGCTTTGCTAGGGTTTGTCTTAGGTTTTAAACTTGTGTTCTTATCCTTCTTTTTTTCAACCTTATTTGGTGCCGTTATCGGTGGATTAGCATTGCTTTTCAAAATTGTTAAAAGAAAGCAGCCGATTCCGTTTGGTCCATTTATTGCAGCTGGGACATTAACCGCGTATTATTGGGGATCGGATTTAATAGATTTATATCTACAGTTTCTAAATCAAGGATTTTAAGTAAGGGGTAATAAATATGGCATTTTCCCTTTTTTCAGCAAAAAACAGAATAGTTAATCTTGTCATCAACGACCACTCGATTCGTTTCGTTGAACTGAAACAATCGAAGCCCCCTGCTGCACAAAAATGGAACGAACGCTTCCTGCCGCCAGGAATTATTACGGATGGCAGGATTGTTGATCTTGATACATTGACGAATATTCTCGAAGAATGTATTGACGATTGGAAGATTAATCGCCGTTCTGTCCGCTTCATTGTTCCAGATTCACTTGTTATTATCCGTAAAGTCTCCATACCGGTTGATATCCAAGACGATGAAATTAAGGGATATCTTTATTTGGAACTTGGGTCGAGCATACACTTGCCGTTTGAAGAACCAGTATTTGACTATTATTCGTTATCTAACAATGGTAAAACAAAAGACTTACTTTTATTTGCGGCTCCAGAACAATTTGTTATGCAATATGCGGAATTGCTCTCCAGCCTAAAGTTAAGTCCGATTGCGGCCGACATCTCACCACTTTCACTATACCGCTTATACCATCACATGGAGCTTGCGAGTGAGAAAGAAGTTCTGTTTACGGTTCAATTCGACTTAACAAGTGTAAATCTGTGTATCTTTGAAGAAAGTGTACCATTGGTAATGCGCCAATTTGCTTTACCTTTTAACATTGATAATTGGGAAATCAAGCAGGATTTATCTGGCTCGATGGAATACAAATATAGTGGTGACCCGGAAGAATTAGTTATTCAATTTGAAGATATTTTCAAAGAGATTAACAAGCTCCTGGATTTTTACCGATATACACTAAGTAATAATGAGAAAAAGGATGTTACCAAGTTTTTATTAAACGGAGATCATCCGATGCTAACGGCCATCCACGAAGAAATGAAAGAAAGATTCGACATTCCTCTTGAGAGGATTAGTTTTGATTCTGAAGCGAAAGGAAGCGTGCCGGCTAATCTATTATTATCTTTAGGTCTCGCTTTAAAAGAGGTGCAATGATGCTAGTAGAAATTAACCTGCTTCCTCAAAAAGAACGTGGTAAAAAAGGTCTTATCCTGATGCTGGTAAGCTTTGCTGTCCTATTTATAGCTGTCGGCGGTGTTTATTTATGGCAAATTCAACAGGTAAGAAGTGATATCGCTGCAGTTGATCGACAAATTGATACGACCAAAAAACTTGCTGAAATTGAACAAAACAATGCTGGAAATAACGAAGCTCAGTTATCTGTGACGGTATTAAAAAATGCTGTGAGTTGGGCCGACAACTACCCGATCCAAACCGTTCCAGTTATGCAGCACTTAACGGCATTACTGCCTGAAAGAGGATTCATTCAAACCTTTGGCTATACTGAAGCTGGTACAGTTACTCTATCAGTTCAGTTTGATAATTCTAGGGAAGCAGCATACTTCCTAGATAACCTAAACGAATCAGACTATATAGACGAAGCTAGTCTTAGTTCCTTAACAGCGCAAGAGCTAGAAGAAGCGAAAGAAACGGCAACTACTACTGGTACTAAAACTGGCGATGATCAGTTGAATGCAAATGATAGTTTTATCGTTACAATTGACCCGAATGATCCTTCTAGATTCATTTTTACGCCGGTAAATCCAAATGGAAGTGAATCAGCCAATAAAGAGCCAGAGGTAAAGTATCCGACTAATAAATATGTACCAAGATATCTTGGACAATTTGAGATTAAATTTACAAAGGATACAATTAAGTCGCTTTTAAACAAAGGTAATGGAGAAGAGGTGACATCATCATGAAGCTTCGACTTTCAAAAAAAGAAAAGCTAGTAATGATGCTTGGCATCCTCCTCGTGGTGTTATTCATGGCAATTGCGCAGTTCATGATGCTCTCACCATTGAAAAATGATCTAGAGATGAAAGAGCAAACCTTAGAGACAGAACAAAAGCTGTTAGACACGATTACTCAGAAAAAAGCAGCTGAAACAACCAAAGTGGTCGAGGATACTAGGGAATTACAGAAAAAAGTACCGGTAACACCTCTTCAAGAGCAATTTATCTTGGATCTAGAAAGAGCAGAAACTGTTTCTAGTAGTTTGGTTAAGTCAATGAGCTTTGCTAAAGATGTGGATGTCCCAGTTGCACCCCCAGCAGCAGCCGAAACTGCGGCGGCTAGTGGAGAAACAACGAATGAGGATTTAGAGGTTAGGACTGTTCAAGAAGTGACGGCTGAGCAAGAGGCACAGGCAGCGAACACGGTTACTGGATTAAAAAAGCTAACCATCAGCTTGAGCGTGGAGTCACCAACCTATGAAGACCTAGAAAAGTTTATTAGTACACTTGAATCATTAAATCGAATCGTCGTTGTTGAATCAATAAGCTATACAGGTGGAAAAGAAGTGACAAGCTTAGACAGTAAAAAAGAAGAAGAAAAGTTAACCTACAGTCTAACCGTTTCAGCTTACTATCTGCCAACGTTAAATGATTTAATAGCTGACCTTCCAAAAATCGATGCACCAGGACCTGCTAACAAGAAAAATCCATTAAGTGCATCTACTAAAACGAGCGGAAGTAACTAAATCAATATCATGGTAAAGGGCACTTTCTATGAAAAAACTTATTAGCAGTAATGAAAAAGGCTATACACTTGTTGAAATATTAGCCGTCATTGTCATCTTAGGGATCATAGCTTCTGTAGGCCTTGTATCGATTGATAGCGTAATTGCTTCATCTAAGGATAAAACCTTTGTCAATAATGCAAAAGCGATTATACATGCAGCAGACTTATATCTTAGTGATGAAGTAGCAGACAAGAACAGTGTAACTAAAATTACGTATGAGGAATTATTTAACAAGAATTACATTAACCAATTTCACGACCCATACACAGGTGAAGTTTTATCACCATCTGAAACCACTTATGTTGAGTTGACGGATGGGAAAATTTCTTCCGTTTGTTTATACGGGGGAATACGTAACCTCTGCACCGCGATTGATACAGTCTCAGTAGGCATGATTAAAAACAACTAATGAAAAATTTGGCGAAAGCATCTAGTAACAAGACGACAAAAGTCTTGTTATTTTTTTTTGTACATATGTTAGGCTAGTAGAAATCAGTGTCGGTTGGGAAAGGAGTACGAATGAGTGGACAAGCCTAAACAAGGTAATACGATAAAGATAAAGTTAAATGGTGAACAGCAGTCCTTTAAAGAAGAGCCTGTCAAAAAGCAAACTGAGAAGGAAGCTGAACCATTTTCTACTGTGATAAAAATTGATTCCGAATACCTGGAACAGGACAGCTATAAAGAAACGGCAGCTGCTCAGGAATCTGTCGATGAGAGTTTCGATTGGATTATCCCTGAGTCTTCAGAAAATGACATTGTCGAATATAAAATCGCCAGCAGTCAAAAGTCGAAAAAAGCTGGGAAGAAAGCAGTCTCTTTTTCTACCTTTTCTAAGAAACGTAACGGCGGTGCGTTAAAGAATATCCTGATTACCGCTGTTTTTGCCATTCTAATCGGAACGAGTTTCGGTGTGCTGATGTTAAAGCTGTTTATTACCGATACGAGCAAACCGGCTATTGTACAGCCAGTGGGTGGTGAAACGGGTAAGAATAACGGAGAAGAAAAGACGCCGGCCGCGACAGCCTCCGCAGTGCTGCCTGCACAGACCATCTTTGTTGTTCAAGGTGGTATGTTTTCATCTAAGGAGTCAGCCGCGACAGAAGCGAACCTGATAAAAAGTAAAGGAGCGGCAGCTAATTCGATCGGTATGGATGGCAAGGAATTTTTATTTTTAGGGGTTGCCGATTCTGTTGAAACGGCCAAACAGCTTGGAACCTTCTATAAAGACAATAATGGTGTCGCTGATTTTTTTGCAAAACCGATCGCAGTTCCTGAAAAGACAGTTGCCGACATTAATGAAGCGGAAAAAGCTTTCCTTGAATCAAGTGCAGCCGTTTATCAGCAGCTTTCCAAAATCAGTTCATCGGGAATTGTGACTAAAACTGCATCAGATGACATTACTGCCTTAAGCGAACAGCTCAAAAATGGTGACAAGCTAAGTAATGAAAAGATAAAATCGCTTCATTCTGACCTGAACAGCGCTGTCGAGAAAGTGAAAACCTTCCAAACCTCAAAGGATACAAAGAGTTTAATTGAAGCACAGCAGCACTTATTAAATTTCATTTCTGCCTATTATGCTCTGTAAATGACAAATATCGATATTTTCTAGGAAATAATTTTATTGCCCTTGCCTGTTCTTGGTGAACAGGCTTTGTTTTTTGTAGAATAGTGGTTTCTACTTGCATATTTTGTCAATTTTCTTCGAACTTTAAGGATATAAAAATTGTTTGCGAATGCAACTTCTGATACGATTAGAGTGTATCTTCCTAAATGATGCAAAGGTATGGTGATGAAATGCAAAACCTCATTTTAGCCTCTTCTTCTCCACGGCGAAAAGAACTTCTAGAAAACCTCCAATTAACCTTCACGATTTCAAGCAGTGAAGTGGATGAAAGCTTTGATCCAATGCTTTCACCTGAGGATGTAGTGATGGAACTTGCCGAACGAAAGGCGCAGGCAGTTTTTAAAGACAATCCTGAAAGCTTTGTCCTGGGCTCGGATACGATTGTGGTGGCAAACGGTCAAGTGTTAGGGAAGCCCACAAATTCCGAAGAAGCAACAAGGATGTTAAACATCCTTTCAGGTCAGCAGCACGATGTGTACACAGGTGTGGCGATTTTATCTGCAAATGCTTCAACGAAATTCTTCGAAAAAACAGAAGTACAGTTTTGGGAGTTAACGGACGAGGAAATATCCTATTACGTGCAAAGTGGTGAACCGCTTGATAAAGCAGGTTCGTACGGTATTCAGCAGCTAGGAAGTATGCTTGTCAAAAAAATAAAAGGTGATTATTTTGCGGTTGTCGGCCTGCCGGTTTCAAGGACGGTTCGTGAACTGAGAAAGGTCGGCTATCAGTTGCCGTATTAAGCTGTTCTCTAACTCCCATATAAGGGAGGAAACAGTGTGACGACAAACTCATTAATGATACGTGATTTTCCGCAGGATGAAAGACCGAGAGAACGATTTGTCCAAAACGGTCCGCAAAGCTTGTCCAATCATGAACTGATTGCGATTTTACTACGGACAGGTACGAAGGATGAATCGGTGCTGCAATTATCAAATCGTTTGCTGACGAATTTCGAAGGCTTACGAATGTTAAAAGCAGCGACATTAGAAGAAATGATGGAAATAAAAGGCATCGGCCAAGCAAAGGCGATCCAGATTCTTGCTGCTGTTGAAATTGGCAGACGGATTGCCAACTTGAAAAATGAAGACCGCTATGTCATTCGCTCCCCGGAAGATGGGGCGAATTATGTGATGAACGACATGCGCTTTCTTTCACAAGAGCACTTTGTCTGCTTGTATTTGAACACCAAGAATCAGGTCCTGCATAAACAGACGATCTTTATTGGAAGCCTCAATGCCTCGATCGTACATCCTAGGGAGGTGTTCCGCGAAGCTTTAAAACGCTCAGCGGCCTCGATTATTTGCCTTCATAATCATCCCTCGGGCGATCCCGCGCCAAGTAAAGAAGACATTGAAGTGACGAAAAGGCTTGTGGAGTGCGGTAAGATGATTGGTATCGAAATCCTCGATCATTTGATCATTGGCGAGAATAAATTTGTCAGTCTGAAAGAAAAAGGGTATTTATAAACTATGATTTTATAAAACGTTGGGTTATAATAATGGGTATGATTTTTTAGGCAATGTTACAAATTACTGACTTAAAATGACTAGAAAAAAGACATGATAGGGAAGTTCACAAAATGCCGTGAATCGACTTATCTTTTTAAAAAAACGAACACTTATACGATATTAAGGTACATGACCTTACCATTTAGGAATGGATGCATTTCGTATCAGAAAGGGAGATACAACTTATGTTTGGAATTGGGACAAGAGATCTTGGAATTGACTTGGGAACAGCAAATACGCTTGTATTTGTGAAAGGAAAAGGAATTGTGTTACGTGAGCCATCGGTTGTGGCGATGCAGACAGATACAAAACAAATCGTCGCGGTTGGTAATGATGCGAAAAATATGATTGGCCGTACACCAGGAAATGTTGTCGCGATGCGTCCGATGAAGGATGGAGTCATCGCTGACTTCGAAACAACAGCAGCAATGATGAAATACCATATTCGTCAGGCTCAGAAATCTAAAAATATTTTCTCAGGTAAGCCGTATGTTATGGTGTGTGTCCCTTCAGGAATCACAGCTGTTGAGGAAAGAGCTGTAATTGACGCAACAAGACAGGCTGGTGCTAAAGAGGCATATACCATTGAAGAACCATTTGCAGCGGCAATTGGGGCTAACCTGCCTGTATGGGAGCCTACTGGCAGCATGGTTGTTGATATCGGCGGCGGAACAACTGAAGTGGCGATTATTTCATTAGGTGGTATTGTTACTAGCCAATCGATCCGTGTGGCTGGTGATGAAATGGACGAGAGCATCGTATCATTCATTCGCAAAAACTATAATTTAATGATCGGTGAGCGGACTGCAGAAGCAATTAAGATGGAAGTTGGCTCAGCAGGAGACCACGAAGGCGTTGAAAACATGGAAATTCGCGGCCGTGATTTGCTTACTGGACTTCCGAAGACCATTGAAATCACGCCAAAGGAAATCGCGGTTGCTTTAAAGGACACCGTTTACGCAATTGTCGAAGCAGTGAAAAACACCCTGGAAAAAACTCCACCAGAACTTGCAGCTGACATCATGGATCGTGGAATCGTACTAACTGGCGGCGGTGCATTACTCCGCAACCTGGACAAGGTCATCAGCGAAGAAACCAACATGCCAGTATTAATTGCCGAAAACCCACTCGACTGTGTCGCAATCGGAACCGGAAAAGCACTAGACCACATCCAGCTATTCAAAAACAAAGCTAAAGATACACGATGAAATAAAAAAAGCAGTGTTAAAGTATGTTTTGCGCGGAAGGTGCGAAGACTCCTGCGGGAGTACGGGGCAGAGGGAGACCCCGCAGGAGCTTTAGCTCCGAGGAGGCTCCCCGGCACGCCCGCGGAAAGCGAAGCACCTTCCGCGCAAAACTACTGTAATTACACAGCCTAACAATCCTACTTTTTATAGATAAGATAGAGGTGTATAATCATGCCACAGTTCTTCCTGAATAAACGTCTGATCATTTTGCTAGTCAGCATTATTGTTCTCGTGGCATTGATTGGGTTTTCGATAAGGGAGAGAGAGAAACTATCCTGGCCGGAGCAATTTATCAAAGATACCGCCGGCTGGGTTCAATCCCTCGTTTCAAAGCCTGCCCATTTAGTTGCAGGATTTTTTGAAAATCTACAGGACTTACAAAATACATATCAAGAGAATAAAGAGCTAAAATCACGGATGGAGCAGCTAGTTACCCTTGAGGCAAAAGTTCAAGAACTTGAAAAGGATAATAAAGAGCTTCGTGATATTCTTGGTGAGGAAGAAACCCTGAGAGATTATGAACCATTACAGGCAACCGTAATTGGTAGAAACCCTGATCGTTGGCATGAAATGATTATTATCAATAAAGGCAAATTGAACGGCATTCAAAAAAACATGGCCGTTGTCACAGCCCATGGATTAATTGGGAAAGTGAAGACCGTCAACCAGTTTAGCTCAACAGTCCAACTATTGAGCGCCATGGATCCGAAAAACAGGATCTCAGCCATTATCCAAGGCGATACCAATGTCTTTGGTCTAGTTGAGGGCTTTGATAAAGAGAAAAAGGCTCTACTCGTTAAGACCATTCCTGCGGGTGTAGAAATTAAAAAGGGTCAAAACGTCATTACCTCCGGTTTGGGCGGCGTGTTTCCGCAAGGTCTGCAAATTGGTAAGGTCATTGAGGTTAAGCCCGATCAGTATGGCTTGAATCAAACCGCCTTAGTAGAGCCTGGAGCTAATTTCTACGATCTTGAAAATATTATTGTAATCAAAAGAAATATGATTCAGCCGAATGGCGATGAAATGATTGATGGGGAGGAGGAGGAATATTGAAGAGGCTCCTTCTTCCTCTTTTGTTTCTGGTTCTTTTTCTATTAGAAAGCATTTTTGTTCAATATATCCCGCCTAAAGTCTTTGGCCAGGATTACATATTGGTGCCCCACTTTCTGTTTGCTGGGATTCTCTTCTTAACGATTTACGCAGGCAGAAAGTATGGAATCATCTATGCAGCGATTTTTGGCCTGCTCTTTGATATCATTTGGATCGAAATTATCGGGATATATTTTTTCCTATTTCCGTTTATTGCCTACCTCGTTTCAAAGATTATGCATTACCTGCAAGCGAATATCATTATCGCTTTCTTAGTATCACTCGTAGGTATTGCTATGCTTGAGATTGGCGTGTACCAAATGGACTTTTTAATTCATGTAACAAATCTGGAATTTATGAGCTTTATTCGGATGCGGTTTACTCCTTCACTGATACTAAACGCCGTATTTATCATCATTGCTGCTTATCCTTTAAAACGGCATTTCGAAAAGTTAGCTGAAGAATTAAGAGATGAGTAATTTTTTTGAAGGAAAAGAAGCAAGAAGTGTCGAATTGATTTTAGAAGGTGTATCTCTGTGCTTTTTTTGAGCTGTAAAAAAATATTAATTTAGATACACGGCGTTCTTGAAATTATTTGAGGTGAAAAACTCTCCATGAAAAAGCGACAAAATGTTACAATAAAAGGGACTAAAGATGGACTTGTCCTTCATTTAGATGACCAATGTTCCTACGATGAACTGATAAAGGAACTAGATGAAAAATTATCCGCAAACCAAAGAACCCAAGTTGAGCGGCAATTAACGCCTGTGAAGGCAGTAGTTGGCAACAGGTATCTAACGGCTGCTCAACGTGAAGAAATAAAAGACTTAATTCGGCAAAAGAAGAATTTAAGTGTAGAAGATATCGAAACAAATGTGGTGACAAGGGAAGAAGCCGAGCAGCTTAAAGCGGAAAGCCAAGTTGTAACAGTGACTAAAATCATTCGTTCCGGACAGGTTTTAGAGGTTCCTGGAGACTTGCTGCTAGTTGGCGATGTGAACCCTGGTGGAACCGTCATTGCAGGCGGAAACATTTTTATCATGGGTACATTAAAAGGGATTGCCCATGCTGGTTATTATGGCAATGACCAAGCTGTCATTACCGCATCCAGTATGCAGCCATCACAACTAAGGATCAGCGATTGTATCAATCGTGCTCCTGATGCGAGCCAAAATGAAAAACGTGAAATGGAATGTGCATACGTAGACGAAAATCGTCAAATCATCGTTGATAGATTACAAGTTTTAATACAATTGAGGCCTAATTTAACAAGTTTAGAAGGGGGACATTAATGTGGGAGAAGCAATAGTAATTACATCCGGTAAGGGTGGCGTCGGCAAAACCACGACTTCTGCTAATATAGGTACAGCTTTGGCCCTTCAAGGCAAAAAAGTATGCCTGGTGGATACTGATATTGGCCTTCGCAACTTAGATGTCGTAATGGGACTTGAAAATCGAATCATTTATGACCTAGTCGATGTGGTGGAAGGCAGATGTAAAGTACATCAAGCATTGGTGAAGGATAAGCGTTTCGAGGATTTATTGTATTTGCTGCCAGCAGCGCAAACGGTTGATAAATCAGCCGTCACGCCAGAACAAATGCACAAGCTAATTACTGAATTAAAGCAAGACTATGATTATATTATTATCGATTGTCCTGCCGGTATCGAACAGGGCTACAAAAACGCGGTTGCAGGTGCTGACCGTGCGATTGTTGTTACGACACCAGAAGTTTCTGCTGTTCGTGACGCTGACCGTATCATCGGTTTACTAGAAAAAGAGAAAAATATCGAGTCACCAAAATTGGTCATCAACCGGATTCGCAATCACATGATGAAGAGTGGCGACATGCTAGATGTTGATGAAATCACTACTCACTTATCGATTGAGTTAATCGGAATCGTTGCAGATGACGACGAGGTCATCCGCGCATCTAACCACGGTGAACCAATTGCCTTGAATCCAAACAGCAAAGCATCAATTGCTTACCGCAATATTGCTAGACGTATACTTGGAGAATCAATCCCGTTACAGCCGTTAGAAGACCCTAACAAAGGCATGTTTGGGAAAATTAAGAAGTTTTTTGGAGTTAGATAATTTTGTCGCCTGTCCATTTTTATGTGGACAGGCTATTTTTATGTGTTTTTTTGGTAAAAAATGTCTAAATGTCCAAAACCTATTGGAAAATGTACAAAACTATAAAATAAATGTCCAAAACCATTGGAAAAATGTCCAAACACACTAGAAAAATGTCCAAAACCCCTATAAAAATGTCCAAAACAAAATTTGCCCAAAACAAAATCCTTTTTGAAGTACAAGTCATACTCTGTAAGACAACCTCATAGACTTGTACAAAAAGCAGGAAAAAGGTTGGTGGGGTTGATGCGGTCTACACCGGATGAAATACGGCGACGAATCGCAAAACGTAAAAAAGATATGGGTTCGTCTGCAAAAAGTCCAGACAAGCTAATTATGTGGCCAGGCGACGAAGATAAATATACTTACGATCCTTGGTCGTCAAAAGATCAAAAAAATGATGATGATGGAATTCATCCGTTATTTAAAAAAGAGGTATTTATCTTTAAAATTTTAGCATCAGTGCTGTTATTTTTAGTAGTGGGTATCTTGTTTCGCAATACATCTGCAACATTTGAACCAGCGCGGAATTTGGTAAACACTGCAATGGAAAAAGATTTTCAGTTTGCAACTGTCGCTAAGTGGTATGAGGGCCAATTTGGGAAACCGCTAGCTCTGCTGCCATACCCAGATGCAGAAAAAGAGGATGACAAAACAATCGTTGATAAACCTAATTCTGTCCCTGTTTTTTCAGGAAAAGTCCTCGAAAACTTTGAAAAAGACGGCCAGGGTATCATGATTGAGACAACAAACGGTGCTCCAGTGGAAGCGATGAATGAAGGCAATGTCATGTTTGCGGGTGTTAAGGAAGGCTTAGGCAAAACGGTCATTATTCAGCATCCCGACCAGACTGAGACTTGGTATGCAAACTTAGCAGATTTAAAAGTGAGTTTATATGAGTACGTTAAGAAAGAAACGGTGGTTGGTACAGCATCAGAGTCAACGGGTGAAGATAAAACAAAAGGTAAATATTATTTTGCTTATAAAAAAGGTGATGATTTCATCGACCCGATCCAGGTGATCCGCTTTGAATAGAGTCATTACTTTATTACAACATGTCCATATCCACCCGTTATTGTGGGTTATCATCGCAATATCTGTTGCTACAGCACATTTCCTCGAACTTTGCCTGTTAATTGGCATTATTTTCATCCATGAAATGGGGCATGCTGCTGCGGCTTCTTTTTTTTCCTGGAGAATTAAGAAAATAACTCTCTTACCATTCGGAGGTGTCGCCGAAATGGAGGAGCACGGCAATCGGCCTTTAAAGGAAGAAGCCATTGTTGTTCTCGCCGGTCCGATTCAGCACATCTGGATGGTAGGGGCAGCGTATTTATTATTTACCTTCTCTATCATCTCAGAGGATATGTTTCAGCTTTTCTTTAGCTATAATGTGATGATTTTTATTTTTAATCTATTCCCTGTTTGGCCGCTTGATGGCGGTAAGTTAATTTTCTTGCTGCTATCCTTAAAAAAGTCCTTTCCGAATGCCCATCAGTTAACCTTGATCGTTTCTTCCGTTTTCTTAATTGTTTTTTCGCTAGCGACTTTACTTTTGGTTCCAACTCATTTAAATATATGGATCATCATTGGATTTTTAGTGTTCTCAATTTTTTATGAGTGGAAGCAGCGGCGCTATATTTTCATGCGATTTTTATTAGAGCGGTATTATGGTAAAAAGAGTAACCTCCAAGCACTTGTGCCAATCCAAGCAAATGAACAAGATTTGCTCATTAATGTACTCGAGAAATTCCAACGCGGTTGTAAACATCCGATTATCGTTGAAAGTAATGGCAAAGAAAAAGGGTTATTAGATGAAAATGAATTGCTTCACGCCTTTTTTACCGAGAAAAGAACGAACGATAAGATTAGTGACCTTCTCTTTTTGTATTAAAACGGTATAATGAACACATCAAGATTAATAAAGTGAGGCCACTAGGTTTGGAAAAACTAATTGTAAATTATGTATCGAGGGAAAAGAGAGTTGCTTTTGTAAGAAATAATACAGTTGAAAAGCTTGTTTTTGACCGGCCAGAGCAGCGTTCTTTGGTCGGTAATATTTATTATGGGACCGTTACGAAGGTACTGCCGGGAATGAACGCGGTGTTTATCGACATAGGAGAAGAGAAAAATGCTTACCTGCATCGTGATGTTCTGCCTAGCTATGTCCTGTCTCCGGAGAAACATATCGATAAAGAGAAGAAAAGTGTATCTACCTTTGTTCACCAAGGTGAAAAACTGTTGGTCCAGGTTGAAAAAGATGCTACGGGCACAAAAGGTCCGAGAGTCACGGGAATTATAGAGATTTCCGGTGATCATCTCATTTACATGCCGCAGGGGCGTTATGTGGCTGTTTCGAAAAAAATTGCAGCCGAAAAGGCAGATGCTGATTTAAGAAGCCTTGGTCATCGTTTAAAAGAAGAGGGAGAAGGAGTTATTTTTAGAACCTCTAGCATGCTAGCAAAAGAGGAGGATATTGTTGAAGAGCTGGAGAATCTCCGTGAACAGTATGCTAATCTTGCCGAGCAAGCTGCCCAGCTGAAAAAACCGGGGTTAGTTTTTCAAAAAGACACCTTTATTGAAACAATCTTAGGGTTAGCAGAAACGATGAAAAATGGTGAAGTAATCATTGATGATTTGTCTTTAAAGAAAATCCTCGAAAAGAAGAACCTCAGCATTAGTTACTATGGCGGTAAAGAGAACATTTTCTCCTTTCATCGAGTTGAGCATGAAATTGATAAGACTTTAAAGCGGATTGTCTGGCTAGATAACGGGTCCTATCTAATCTTCGATGAAACAGAAGCATTGACAGTCATTGATGTGAACACGGGCAAGTTCAGCGGAAAAAGCGATTATCAGGATACTGTGCTAAAAACAAACCAATTAGCCGCAATCGAGATTATCCACCAGCTTAGCCTTCGCGACATTGGCGGAATCGTCTTAATTGATTTCATTGACATGAAGCGCGAAAAGGACAAGCAATCTGTGCTTGAAATTGTTGAAGCGGAACTGAAAAAAGACGAAAAGCGAACGAAAGTCATTGGTTATACTCCGCTTGGAATTCTACAGCTGACGAGGAAGAAAACGAAGGTGACTTTATCAGAAGCTTTACAGGTGAAGTGTCCAGTTTGTGATGGAACGGGGAGAATTTTAAGTGCCGAAACAGTAGCATTCCGCCTCGAACGGCAGCTGATGGAGCACCGTCATAGTGATTTTGAAGCGGTGTTAGTAGAGACCACGATGGAGGTAAAGGAAGCTTTGGAGGGACACTTAGAAATTTTAGAAGAATTGCTTCATTATAAAGTGTACTTTAAGGTTCAATTATCGCCGCACCATCATTTTGTCCTAAAACAATTTGGCACTGAAAAGGAGATTGCCCAAAAAGCTGTCGAATAGTATTGACACTTTTCCTAAAAACATGCTAATATTGTAACGTTATGTTTGTAGCACCCGTGCTACTACAACCGCACAGTTCAGGTATTAAGTTTTATGCTAGTCATAGACGCCTGCATTTGGCGAGTCTGAGTTTATAAGGAGGTGCAAGTATGTACGCAATTATCGAAACAGGCGGAAAGCAACTAAAAGTAGAAGCAGGTCAAGCGATCTACATCGAAAAATTAGATGCTGAAGCTGGTGAAACAGTTACATTTGACAAGGTTCTTTTCGTTGGCGGAGAAAACGTAAAAGTAGGAAGCCCTGTTGTTGCAGGAGCTACTGTTACAGCTAAAGTTGAAAAACAAGGCCGCGCTAAGAAAATCATCGTTTTCAAGTACAAAGCGAAGAAAAACAACCGTAAGAAGCAAGGTCATCGTCAACCATACACTAAAGTTGTGATTGAAGCAATCAACGCGTAAGGTGTTGATTCATAGATGATTACCATTACGATTAATCGTACAGAATCCGGATCCATTCATTCGTTTGTGATTAGTGGTCATGCTTTTTTTGCTGATCGGGGCAAGGATATCGTCTGTGCAGGCGCATCTGCTGTATCCGTCGGGGCGATCAATGCGGTACATGCCTTAACCGGTGTTACCCCAGAGATTGAGCAAGGAGACGGCTTTCTCCGCTGTGTTGTACCGGAAAATCTTTCGGTAGACATTAATGAGAAAGTACAAATTCTTCTCGAAGGTATGATTATTTCATTACAGACAATTGAAGAAGAATACGGAGAACACATAAAAATTACCTTCAAAAAGCAGGAGGTGGAATGAAAATGTTATTGAAATTAGATCTTCAACTTTTTGCATCTAAAAAGGGAGTAGGTTCTACAAAGAACGGACGTGACTCTATCGCGAAGCGCCTTGGTGCTAAGCGTGCAGATGGTCAATTCGTAACTGGTGGTTCAATCCTTTACCGTCAACGCGGTACAAAGATTTACCCAGGTGCAAACGTAGGCCGTGGTGGAGACGATACTCTATTTGCGAAAGTAGACGGCGTTGTTAAGTTCGAGCGTTTAGGACGTGACCGCAAGCAAGTATCTGTATACCCAGCAGCTCAAGAAGCGTAAGCTTTCAGTGAAAACTCTAACCTGATTGGTTAGAGTTTTCTTTTTTGTAGTATGAGGTAAATTTTACCAATTAGATTAAAATCTTTGGTAAAACCAACTATTTTTCCCACTATTGGCATGGAATTGCTCAAAATTGCTTACTCTTTCGCACTTTTTTGATATACTATAAACAGTTTTTCGACACTTACTATAGGAGTTCGAGATATGGAGAAAGAATGGGATATCGTTGAGGTGCTCCGCCACTCACGGCATGACTGGCTTAACCGCCTGCAATTAATTAAAGGTAACTTAGAGCTAAATCGGATTGACCGGGTAAAAGAATATATAAATGAAATTGTGATAGAAACACAAAATGAGTCTAAACTCTCAAATTTTCACTTGCCATTGTTTGCAAGTCTATTGTTACGTTCAAACTGGGAACAACATTCCTTTCAATTGGAATATGAAATTTTAAATGAAATAGACAATATTAAAGTAAATGATGAACTTTTGACAAATTGGACTGCCTCGTTTTTTTCATGTTTAGATTCAGCCATTGAGGCGTTTCAAGACAATCATTTATCGATCACAATTGAACCGCAATCAAATGGAATCCGTTTCTTTTTTGATTTTAGCGGGATAATAATTAAAAATGAACTGATTGAAGAATTCCTCTCGGCCTCGAAAACACCAGAAGTAACGGTAGAGGTTAAGGAATTCTCAGCAAGCGAACTCGCACTTGAAGCTTTTATGCCTTTTTAAAAAAAGGGGATTTAAGCTGCGATTCTCGTCGGTGTCATTCAGTAATTTAGACGGGAGGATGTAAGATGTTTGTCGATCAAACGAAGATTTATGTAAAAGGCGGCGACGGCGGTAATGGAATGGTTGCGTTTCGTCGTGAAAAATATGTACCAAATGGAGGTCCTGCTGGCGGTGACGGAGGTAAAGGTGCCGATGTTGTATTCGAAGTCAATGAAGGACTAAGAACCCTCATGGATTTCCGTTACCAAAAGCACTGGAAAGCCCCTCGTGGTGAGCATGGCATGTCCAAGAATCAGCATGGAAAAAATGCCAAGGACATGATTGTAAAGGTTCCACCTGGTACAGTTGTGATTGATGCTGAAACAAAGGAAGTACTTGCTGACCTTGTCGAGCATGGTCAACGAGCCGTTATTGCCAAAGGCGGCCGTGGAGGAAGAGGAAATTCTCGTTTTGCCACTCCGCAAAACCCTGCACCTGAGCTTGCTGAGAACGGTGAGCCTGGTCAAGAGCGTGACGTCATCCTAGAATTGAAATTGCTTGCTGACGTTGGCCTTGTTGGATTCCCTAGTGTTGGAAAGTCCACATTATTATCAGTAGTTTCTTCAGCAAGACCTAAAATTGCTGAGTATCACTTTACTACAATTGTGCCGAATCTAGGTGTGGTTGAAACTGAGGATAACAGAAGCTTTGTAATGGCAGACTTACCTGGGTTGATTGAAGGGGCATCTGAGGGCGTTGGACTGGGTCATCAATTTTTGCGTCATATTGAACGTACACGAGTAATCGTGCATGTGATTGATATGTCTGCGATGGAGGGCCGTGATCCATACGAGGATTACTTGACAATCAACAAAGAATTAGAAGAATATAATCTCCGCCTTATGGAGCGTCCACAAGTCATTGTTGCCAACAAAATGGACATGCCAGAAGCGGAAGAAAATCTTAAGAAATTTAAAGAGCAGCTAGCAGAGGATTATCCTGTTTTCCCTATTTCTGCGGTAACTAGGAAAGGCTTGCGAGACCTGCTGTTTTCGATTGCAGATAAAATTGAGCAAACTCCAGAATTTCCACTTGATCATGAAGAAGAGGATACAGGTGTTCACCGAGTTCTATACAAACACGAAGCAGATCCTGAGGCGTTTTATATTACTAGAGATCCAGATGGTTCATTTGTCGTTTCAGGTGAGAAGATTGAAAAGCTGTTTAAGATGACCAATTTCCAAACAGAGGAATCTGTCCGCCGTTTCGCCCGTCAGCTCCGTGGTCTTGGTGTGGATGAAGCATTACGAGCAAAGGGTGCAAAAGACGGAGACACGGTTAAGTTGTTAGACTTTGAATTTGAATTTATAGAGTAGCCATTCTGAGGCCAGGTGGTGGAGAGATGAGAAATGAGTCGTATAACAAGAAGTTTTATTTAATTCGTGAAGATGTTTTGCCTGAAGCCATGAAGAAAACGCTGGATGCCAAGGAAATGCTTGAGCGGGGAACAGCGGAATCAATCTGGGATGCATGCCAAAGAGTCGACTTAAGCAGAAGCGCCTATTATAAATATAAGGACACTGTTTTTCCATTCTCGACGATTCAGAAGGATAAATTAGTTTCGCTCTTCTTTCATCTTGAGGACCGCTCCGGCACACTTTCAAAATTGCTCGGAGTGGTTGCGTCCTCCGGCTGTAATGTATTAACTATTCACCAAACGATTCCTTTGCAAGGCCGTGCTAACGTAACTCTGTCATTAAATACCTCTGATATCTCGATGGAAATTGAGGACTTACTGATGGAATTACGGAAGCTTGAATTTGTAGAGAAAGTGGACGTGCTAGGAACAGGTGCATAGTTGCTGCTTTGCGCCTGTTTTATTTTTATAAAAAACATCATATAGAGTTTTTTGGACAAGGGGGAGTGAGAAATGATGAAAGTAGGTTTTTTAGGACCAAAAGCGACCTTCACAGACTTAGCGGTTCAGAAGGTGTTTCCGGGATATGAATATCAACCATATACAACCATTCCGGAGAGTATGGATGCGGTGGTGGAGCAAAAGGTAGACCTTGCGGTTGTGCCAATTGAAAACGCTCTTGAGGGTTCTGTTAATATTACACTCGATTATTTGACACAGGTGGTTCAGCTTCCGATTGTTGGGGAAATCACACTCCCGATTAAACAACATTTGATGGTCCACCCTGAAAATCAGGATCACTGGCAGGACGTGAGCAAGGTGTACAGCCACTCTCATGCGATTGCCCAGTGCCATAAATTTTTACATACGAGTCTTAAAGGAGTCCCGTTTGAAAGTGTCAGCTCAACTGCAGCTGCAGCAAAAATGGTAATGGACCATCCAGAGCAGAACATTGCAGCAATTGCGAACGAGCTAGCAGCCAGCGAATACGGACTAAGCATCGTTCAGCGAGACATCCATGATTTCAAGTATAATCATACTCGCTTTATTGTTCTGTGTGAAAAAGAATTAGACTTTGAGGCAGTAAGCGGTTCGGCTCATTATAAAACAACTTTGATGGTTACGTTACCATCCGACCGTGCCGGAGCCCTTCACCAGGTACTTTCGGCTTTTGCTTGGCGAAAAATAAATCTCTCTAAAATTGAATCACGACCAATGAAAACCGGTATTGGAAATTACTTCTTTATCATTGATTTAGAAATGAAGCTTGATGAGGTTCTCATCCCTGGAGCGATGGCCGAGCTAGAGGCACTAGGCTGCGGCGTGACTTTGTTAGGCAGCTATCCATCGGTAATGGTGGGGTTGTGATATAGTAAGTAAATCTGGATAGGTTTTTGTCACTAGAAGCGCTATCTTGGGACAAACTCAACGGAAGAACGGGGTAGTTTGTCTAGAGAACAGCGATTGCGAGACAAACTCAACGGAAGAACGGGTTAGTTTGTCTAGAGAACAGCGATTGCGAGACAAACTCAATGGAAATACGGCATAGTTTGTCTAGAGAACAGCCCTCGCGAGACAAACTCAATGGAAATGCGGCATAGTTTGTCTAGAGAATAGTGATCGCGAGACAAACTCAACGGAAGAACGGGGTAGTTTGTCTAGAGAACAGCGATTGCGAGAC
>JBFNER010000038.1:0-34148 GCA_040797665.1 Neobacillus sp.
TGTTTGTTTAGTTTTCAAAGATCAATTTTTGCTCCGTCACCTAAAAGCGACTTTATTAATATATCATCTTCAATTTCGAAAGTCAACATAATATTATTTTTCATTATGAATATAATATAAATTGCTGTCGACTCAAATGAGTATATCAGAAGTGTTAACCCGGGTCAATAAAAAAGAGGAACAAATTAATGTTCCTCTTAACAAAGATATTTATTCCTCATCCAGTGGAATGTTTGAATCCAGCTCTGATCCTTCAATTGTATCCGTATCTTCACTTTCTTCACCTGTTGCTGCCTGCTCTTCTTTTTCAACCTTAGCTACAGTTGCAACATATTCATTCTCACTTTCTTTAATGCTAATTAGTTTAACACCTTGTGTATTACGGCCCATACTTGAAATACCTGCTACATCTATTCTAATTAGGACACCACCAGTTGTTATAAGCATCAAATCTTCTTCACCTGTTACAGCTCTCATAGATACGAGGCAGCCGTTTTTCTCCGTTACGTGGCAAGTCTTAATCCCCTTACCACCTCGTCCTTGAATACGATATTCAGCTGATGGAGTACGTTTTCCATATCCATTTTTGGTAACGATCAGGATGTCATTATTCTCTTCCAGCACTTCCATACCGACAACTTCATCATCACTATCCAGGGATATCCCTTTTACACCAGTAGCTGTTCTTCCCATTGATCTCACGTCTGTTTCAGGGAATCTAATCAGCATACCTTTTTTCGTTCCAATAATGATATGTTTCGTCCCGTCTGTTAACTGGACAGATATTAATTCATCACCTTCACGAAGACTTAGTGCGATCAATCCATTGTTTCGAATATGTGCAAATGAAGTTAACGGTGAACGTTTAGATATTCCCTCACGAGTGGTAAAGAATAGGGACCAATCATCCACAAATTCCTCTACTGGAATAATTGCGTTAATCCATTCTCCTTTTTCTACTCCAAGAAGATTAATAATTGGCAATCCTTTCGCAGTACGGCTGTATTCTGGAATTTCGTACCCCTTCGAACGATATACTTTTCCTTTGTTTGTGAAGAAAAGAATTGTATCATGTGTCGAAGTAGTAATTAAATGCTCAACAAAATCATCCTCATTTGTTCCCATCCCTTGGATACCGCGTCCTCCACGTCTTTGAGCACGATATGTAGAAACAGGAAGGCGTTTGATGTAGCCGTTATGAGTAAGTGAGATGACAATGTTTTCTCGTGGTATAAGGTCCTCATCTTCGATATTTTCAATACCGCCGGTGACGATTTCTGTACGTCTCTTGTCATTAAAGCGTTCTTTAATTTCGGTTAATTCTTCGCGAATGATCTCGAGTATTTTTTCTTCATCCGCTAAAATCGCTTTTAATTCACCGATAAGCTTCATTAGGCTTTGGAATTCTTCTTCAATCTTTTCTCTTTCCAAGCCAGTTAAACGCTGAAGACGCATATCGAGAATGGCCTGAGCTTGCTTTTCAGAAAGATTGAATGTAGTCATTAATCCTTCACGGGCAATATCCGTTGTTTGTGATGCTCTAATCAATGCAATTACTTGATCTAGATGATCAAGTGCAATTCTTAAACCATCTAGAATATTAGCACGTGCCTCCGCTTTACGCAGTTCGAATAAAGTTCTCCTGCGGATAACCACTTGTTGATGATCAAGATAGTGAACTAAGCATTGTTTAAGCGTCAATACCTTTGGATGCCCATTAACCAGTGCCAGTGTGTTGATTCCAAAGCTTGTTTGCAGTGCTGTTTGCTTATATAAGTTATTTAAAAGAACGTTGGCATTTGCATCTTTACGTACTTCAATGACAATTCGCATTCCGTTACGATCTGATTCGTCTCTTAGATCTGTAATACCTTCGATTTTCTTATCGCGAGCTAATTCAGCAATTTTTTCGATTAGTTTTGCTTTGTTTACCTGGTATGGAATTTCATTAACGATGATAACTTCTTTACCATTGGATTTTTGTTCAATTTCAACTTTTGCCCTTACGGTAATTGAGCCTCTTCCAGTTTCATATGCCTTCCGAATACCGCTTCGGCCAATGATGATGCCGCCAGTAGGGAAGTCTGGGCCAGGAATAATTTCCATAAGTTCCTGGGTTGTGATTTCTGGATCTCGGCTGACAGCCAGTACCCCATCAATAACCTCACCAAGCTGGTGTGGAGGGATATTTGTTGCCATTCCTACCGCAATACCTGTTGTACCATTAACAAGAAGGTTAGGGAATCTTGCCGGTAGGACAACAGGCTCTCTTTCTTCACCATCATAGTTATCTTGATAATCAATCGTATCTTTATTGATATCTCTTAATAATTCCATAGAGATTTTTGACATACGAGATTCGGTATAACGCATTGCCGCAGCTCCATCACCATCAACCGAACCAAAATTCCCATGTCCATCAACAAGCATATAGCGATAGTTAAAGTCCTGGGCCATACGTACCATTGTTTCATAAACGGCGGAATCCCCATGTGGATGGTATTTACCGATTACATCCCCAACGATACGAGCAGATTTTTTATAAGGTTTGTCCGAATGCATTCCCAGATCATGCATAGCATATAGAATACGGCGGTGAACTGGCTTTAAACCATCTCGAACATCCGGAAGGGCGCGTGAAACAATAACACTCATTGCGTAGTCAAGGAAAGAAGACTTCATTTCTTGACTAATATTAATCTCTTTTACTTGAGGATTTGGTGTATCAGCCATATTTAGTACCTCCTATTTTGGCGACCTAACTATTAAAATTGGATCACCTTTTGAACTAGGTAAATTAGAAAAACTTGGCATTTGCCAAGTCCTTAAGGCGAGTGCCTTAGTTTTTCTTATGCTTAGTAGAGTATAAATTTGAAAATTTCCACTTTACTATTAACCGAAAAAAGGAGGATAGTGGTCTACCCTCTATCCTTTTTAGATATCTAAATTCTTAACGTATTGTGCATTTGCTTCGATGAAGTTACGGCGTGGTTCAACTTTGTCACCCATCAACATTTCAAAGGTTTCATCTGCTTCAATTGCATCTTCAAGACTAACCTGAAGCATCGTTCTTGTTTCTGGATTCATTGTCGTATCCCATAATTGTCCAGGATTCATCTCTCCTAAACCTTTATAACGCTGAATATTTGGCTTTGGAGTTGCTGGAAGTTCTGCAAAGATCCTGTCTAATTCTTTATCATTATAAGCATACTCTATTCGTTTACCTTGTTGGACCTTATAAAGTGGTGGCTGTGCAATATAAACATAACCCGCTTCTAGAATTTGTCTCATATAACGGTAAAAGAAAGTTAAGATAAGTGTTCGGATATGGGCACCATCGACATCGGCATCCGTCATGATAACGATTTTATGATATCTAGCTTTAGATATATCAAAATCTTCACCAATCCCCGTACCTATTGCTGTAATCATGGCTCTAACTTCATTATTTGAAAGGATCTTATCAAGACGTGCCTTCTCAACATTAAGGATTTTCCCTCGTAATGGAAGAATAGCCTGGAAATGACGGTCACGTCCTTGTTTAGCAGAGCCGCCTGCAGAGTCGCCCTCAACGATATAAATTTCACTAATGGATGGGTCCTTTGAAGAACAATCTGCCAATTTCCCGGGTAAACTAGAAACTTCTAACGCACTTTTCCGGCGAGTCAGCTCTCTTGCCTTCTTTGCAGCAAGTCTTGCCCGTGCAGCCATAAGGCCTTTATCAACAATTTTTCTAGCTACAGTTGGGTTTTCTAGTAAAAATTTATCAAAATGGCTAGCAAAAAGCTGATCTGTAATGGTCCTTACCTCTGAATTACCAAGCTTTGTCTTAGTTTGACCTTCGAACTGAGGGTCTGGATGCTTAATTGAAACAATACAGGTAATTCCTTCACGAACATCTTCACCTGATAGATTGGTATCATTCTCTTTAATTAAACCGTTCTTACGGGCATAATCATTTATCACACGCGTTAAGGCTGTCTTAAAGCCAGATTCATGTGTTCCGCCCTCATAGGTATGAATGTTATTTGCAAATGAGTAAATATTATCTGTATAACCTTCGTTATATTGAAGTGCTACTTCAACGCTGATTCCATCGCGCTCGCCCTCAATAAAGATTGGTTCTTCATGAATAACTTCTTTGGTACGGTTTAAATGCTCAACATAGGATTTAATTCCGCCCTCATAGTAATATTCATTATGTTTGTTTTCAGCACGCTTATCTACGATCGTAATTTTAATTCCACGATTTAAGAATGCAAGTTCACGCAAACGTGTTGCTAATATGTCATACTCATATTCAAGTGTTTCTGTAAAAATCTCACCATCTGGTTTAAAATGGGTAATCGTACCTGTTACATCGGTTGTCCCCACTACCTTAATGTCAGCAGCAGGTACACCTTTTTCGAATTTCTGATAGTGAATATTTCCATCTCTATGAACATAGACCTCTAACACTGTGGAAAGGGCATTAACAACTGATGCACCTACACCATGAAGTCCACCAGAAACCTTATATCCACCGCCGCCGAACTTACCTCCTGCATGAAGTACAGTCATGATTACTTCAAGAGCTGGTCTGCCAGTTTTTTCATGAATTCCAACTGGAATACCACGTCCATTATCTTTCACTGTTATACTATTATCTTCTTCAATGCTGACGTTAATTTCGTCGCAATAACCAGCTAACGCCTCATCGATACTGTTGTCTACAATTTCCCAAACAAGGTGATGTAAGCCCTTTGCACTTGTTGAACCAATATACATACCCGGTCTTTTCCGTACAGCTTCGAGTCCTTCTAGAACTTGGATTTGATCCGCACCATATGCTTGTTCTTGGATTGTTTTTTGTTCCATTGTCAATTCAATTCACCCGCACTTTCTTAGTGAAAAATAACTCTATATTTTAAATAAAGGTTTCAATATTCTTGAAAATACATTTGATTAGATCGTTTCTTCAAAGTTCCGGAAGCAATCGGGGATAAGTATACTTTGTCTTGGGTAACAACGACCGATTTAAAGGGGTTTTTTGATAGGTTTATTAGCTTTTCTTCATGATGCTTAAGAAAATCACTAATAGCATCCGAAGAATTCACACTACCTTTATCAATTATCATAATAATATCTTTTGCCCTAATATTAAGATCTTCCCCAATATGAATATACACACTTCCACCTCAATTTACTTTATGGATAAAACCAGAGGATACCTTATATGTTGATGCCTCTTTTAATGTTTGATGGTGGATTCCATCAACATTCGTGGTGGTCACAAAGGTTTGTACCCTCCCTTGAATGGTATTAAGCAGATGTGATTGACGGTAATCGTCTAATTCCGATAGAACATCATCAAGAAGTAAAATCGGATATTCACGAATTTCCGAATGAATTAATTCAATTTCGGCAAGTTTAACAGAAAGAGCAGTTGTTCTTTGCTGACCTTGTGAACCGAATGTTTGTACATCTCTTCCGTTAACAAAAAACAATAGATCATCACGATGTGGTCCGAAAAGGGTAGTTCCCCGTTCGATTTCTCTCATTCTAACTTTACTGAATTTTTCTTCATAACTTGCTTTCATTTTCGACAAATCTTGGTCTTCTAATACATCGACAGACGGTTTATAGGCAATTTCTAACGTTTCGAGTCCTCTGGATATCCCATTATGAATGGGTTTTGCCCATTCCTGCAGCATCCTAAGGAATTCAAAGCGCCTCATAACTATTTTCACAGACATCTCTATGAACTGCTCTGTTAATATTTCGAGCATCGTTTGATCATTTTGCTTTTTTATCTGCATCATTTTTAAGAAATGATTGCGTTGTTGAAGTATTTTTTGATATTGACTCATATCATGTAAATAAATTGGCGAAACCTGCCCAATTTCCATATCAATAAAACGGCGTCTCACTTGCGGACTGCCTTTAACCAAATTTAAATCCTCTGGTGCAAACATGACAACGTTCATGTTCCCAACATATTGACTTAATTTTTGCTGTTCAATGTGGTTACATTTAGCCTTTTTACCTTTTTTTGAAATAATTAACTGCAAAGGTAATGAGCTATGCTGCTTTTGAATCCTACCCTCAATTTTAGCATAATCTTGGTCCCAGCGAATTAAATCTTTATCATTTGAGGTTCGGTGGGATTTTGCCATCGCTAAAACATAAATAGATTCCATAACATTTGTTTTCCCCTGAGCATTTTCACCCAAGATGACATTTACTTTATTTTCAAATTCAACAGATAATCGCTCATAATTTCGGTAATCCTTTAATTCAATCTGTTCAATATACATTTAACCGACATCATCCTTTAGTTACTCGGTTATTAAAAAATCACCAAAGCCGGCAATTTGAATTTTATCTCCAGCACGAAGCTTTCTTCCTCTTCTCTGATCCTGCTCACCATTTATAAAAATTTCATTTTCACTTAAAAACCACTTAGCCATTCCACCTGATTGAATAACGTCAGCCAATTTAAGAAATTGTCCTAGCGTAATATACTCCGTTTCAAGCTGGATTTTTACAGTCACTGTTCATCACTCATTTCTAAAATGGTCTCAATACTTTATTTTACTAAAAAACTTTGTCAGTTACAAAGGAAAGTAAAAAATAAAAAGAAAGTCACCGGTTTAAGGCGACTTTCTGAAGCTGCTAATACGTTCGTACAGGCAAAATCAATTGCAAGGTTGTTTCATCGTGAAGCGGACGAATTAAGAATGGCCGCATGGCACCAGTGAAGCTGACCTTAACGTCTGTTCCTTCTAATGCTTTTAATGCATCCATCATATATTTAGCACTAAAAGAAATCTTTAAATCTTCACCATCAATTGATTGACTTTGAATTTCCTCAACCACCTTACCAACTTCAGGGGTGTTTGATGAAATTTCAATGATGCCGCCTTCGATCGTTGAGAACTTGACAACATTGTTTCTTCCTTCACGGGCAAGCAACGACGCACGGTCTATCGCATGAAGGAATTCCTTTGTATTAACAGTAACGTCTGTTTTGCTCTCATTTGGAATTAATCTAGATGTATCTGGATAATTACCTTCTAGCAATCTTGAGAAAAACAATAAATGCTTAGCCTTAAATAAAATTTGATTTTCTGTAATAACAATATCGATTAACTCATTTGTATCATCAATAATTTTACTAAGCTCATTAAGACTTTTTCCTGGAATAACAACATTATAGCTATCGCTATTTTCAATCTCTATTTTTGCTTTTCTTAAAGCAAGTCGATGACTATCTGTTGCAATACAGGTTAATTCGCTATTTTCAATCTTCCAGTTTACACCTGTCAAGATGGGACGTGTTTCTGAGGTAGAAACCGCAAAGAAGGTTTGACGAATCATTGTTTTTAAAAGATCTGTTGCAATTTGAAATTTATTATTTTCTTCAACTTGTGGAAGGTGCGGGTATTCTTCTGCATCAAGGCCATTCAAGTTAAACTCTGATTTTCCAGAGCGAATGACTGTTTGTAATGAACCTAGAACCTCGATTTCTACCGAATCAGTTGGCAGCTTCTTAACAATTTCACTAAAGAATTTTGCTTGAAGAACAATTGAGCCTGGTTGTTTAATCTCAACTATTTCGTCTCCAGCTTCCTCTTTTGGGATAAATGATTCAATTGAAATATCAGAATCACTTCCAGTTAAAGTAACACCATCATGAGCTGCTGTGATTTTAATCCCTGTTAAGATTGGAATCGTTGTTCTTGTAGTGACAGCCTTCATCACATCTTGGACGCTTTGAACGAGGCGGTCTCGTTGAATAATAAATCTCATAAGATAATCCTCCATTTTCAGGATATTTGTATTCTTTGACATAAATGAAACTTCCATCAGTGGGGGTTTTTAACCCACTGATGGTTAGTTGAATTTATTGGGCATTTACGGGCAGTGTATCCTTTTTTAAAATCATTGAATCTAATATTGAGTTATTACTGCCCGTTAATGCGGAATAAATGAATTTTTAACAGCATATAATAATATTTTTTTTAAAAAAAAGAGTAGAAGTACTAGTAGGCCCTGTGATTATGTGGATAACTCCATTTTTACAAAGGAAAGACAGTCTATCCACATGTGGACAGACTGTGCATAAATAAGTGAAAGTTATTCACAGGTTCATCAAAGTTTTAACATCTCATTTAATTCTTTCATCTGCTTTTGTAATTGTAAATCTGATTGGAGAAGCTTAGAAATTTTTTCATGAGCATGAATGACCGTCGTATGATCTCGACCGCCAAATTCTTCTCCGATTTTAGGAAGCGAATAATCTGTCAGCTCGCGGGATAAATACATCGCAATTTGTCTTGGAAAGGCAACAGATTTTGTCCTTTTCTTCGCTTTAAAGTCTTCGAGCTTCACGCTGAAATGTTCTCCAACTACTCTTTGAATATCAAGGATAGTAATGACTTTTGGTTTTGAGCTTGGAATGATATCTCTTAATGCTTCCGAGGCTAAGTCAGCATTAATATCTTTATTTATTAAGGAAGAGTAGGCAACAACTCGGATGAGTGCACCTTCTAGCTCCCGGATATTTGTATCAATTTGATTGGCGATATAAAGCATCACTTCGTTTGGAATATCCAATCCTTCTGCCTTTGCTTTTTTCCTCAAAATTGCAATTCTAGTTTCTAAATCTGGCGGAGTAATATCGGTTATTAATCCCCACTCAAAACGTGAGCGTAAACGATCCTCGAGCGTAGGTATTTCCCGCGGCGGCCGGTCACTGGAAATAACAATTTGCTTACTTTCCTCATGAAGTGTATTAAAAGTGTGGAAGAATTCCTCTTGGGTTGATTCTTTTCCAGCTAGGAACTGAATATCATCAATTAGTAAAACATCAACATTGCGGTATTTATTACGGAATTCAATTGCTTTATTATCGCGGATCGAGTTAATGAATTCATTTGTGAATTTTTCAGATGATAGATAAACGACTTTTGCTGCAGGGTTATGATCTATAACATAATGGCCAATTGCATGCATTAAGTGTGTCTTTCCTAATCCTACACCCCCATAAATAAATAATGGGTTATAGGCTTTTGCTGGTGCCTCTGCTACTGCTAGTGAAGCAGCATGGGCGAAGCGGTTTCCGGAACCAATAACAAATGTGTCAAAGGTATACTTCGGATTTAAAATATTTTGTGGAAAATCATGCTGATCAGCATCTCGCTTTGCCTTTTTTGGAGGCGTCGGCATATCCTGGTCTTCGTCTTTCTGATTTTGCGGAATGATAAATTTTACAGAAAGCTCTTCTCCGGTAATTTCATAGAGAATACCAGAAATTAACTTGGAATAGCGCTCTTCCAGCCAATCTCGCGCAAATTCATTCGGAGCGGTAATTATAAGTAAATTGCCTTGAAGGGAATGGGCTTTTGTTGACTTGAGCCAGGTATCAAAGCTAGGTTTGCTTATCTTTTTTTCGATGTCGGCTAGAGCAGCATTCCAAAGATCCGCAATATTCTCCAACGGGTGTCCCTCCTTATCATGGTTAATTTGTAGCGCTTGTTGCTTTTAGCACTTTTTGCAGGATTCGTTCTGTCTAACTCCATAAATAAATATATTTTTTCACAAAATATGGGTAAGTATCCTTGAAATATCAATATCCATTTAGCTCCGTAAACACTAGTTATACAAGTTGTACACCCTACTAATTTATAAATATACGAAACAATGGTTGTGGAAAACATATAATAAGGAAGTATAGTGGAGTTTCGACAATATCCACCGCCTGTGGACAAGTTTCTGCAGTATGCTAGAATAACTTGTCCACACGTTATCCACAATCTGTGGATAAAAATAATTAAGACAAAGTTATTAAGAGTGAAAACACAAATATAATATCAAATAAAATCAATAGGTGCAATGCCTTTTCATACTTTATCCACAACGATAACATTCTGCGAGTTAAACTTGTCCACAGGTAGTGGTTCCTGTGCAAAACCTGTCAATATCATGTGGGATGAAGAAAAATTTGTCGAAAAAATTATCCACAACCAAAATGGAATAACAAAGCTGGATACCCTGTACATAGAATGTGAAAATAAATTATTTTTTAGGCAACTGATTTGGTTAAAATCTTTCTATAATTTTGAGGATCATCAAGAACGAAAGTAGAAGGAAGAAATTGCAGACAATAATTTGAAGAGTGGTTGACAATTATATGGGTACGTCTTTATAATAAGTAGGACTGTCTGAAAACAATTCTGATAGCTATTCCTCAGGGAGGTGTCATATAATGAAAAGAACGTATCAACCAAATAAACGTAAACATAGTAAAGTTCACGGTTTCCGTAGTCGTATGAGCACAGCAAACGGACGTAAAGTTCTAGCTCGTCGTCGTCAAAAAGGAAGAAAAGTATTATCAGCTTAGGCCACTGAAACGTCAGTGGTCTTTTTTCTCATAAAAAATGAAAAGCGTAAGCGCCCTGAAAAGGAAGTCAACCAGAATGAAGGTGTTTTTTTATGAAAAAAGAATTACGTATTAAGAAAAATAAAGAGTTTCAAGAAGCCTTTCAAAAAGGACGCTCATTTGCAAATCGTCAATTTGTGGTCTATGTTCTTACAAAAGAGGATCAAGAGTATTTTCGAATTGGACTTTCTGTAAGTAAGAAAATAGGTAATGCTGTCATGAGAAATCAAATCAAAAGATACATAAGACAAGCTGTTTTTGAATTATCGGATCAACTGACAGCTGGAAATGATTATGTTATCATTGCCCGCAAACCTTTAGCCGAAATGGACTTCTTTGAATTGAAGAAGAGCTTAACCCAAGTTCTTAAGGTTGGTAAAGTCTTAAAAAAGAAATGAAATGATGAAATATTAGAAACCAGTGATAAATTTCCTGTGTTTTGGAGACAAAGTATTTATAAAGATGTTAAAATACCTATGGAATGACTCCGATGTAGTACGTCTATACATAAAGGTTCATTACACTTTAATTATATTTAAAATTCTCAAGGAGGAAATTTCGGTTGAAAAAACGAATATTACTTTTGCTTGGTATTGTTTCAGTATTCTTATTCCTTACGGGATGTACTGAAATCAATAAACCAATTGATGCAGAAAGTACAGGCTTTTGGAACGAATATATCGTTTATCCCTTATCTTGGCTGATTATAAAAGTTGCAGAATTGTTGGCAGGAAATTTTGGTTTATCCATTATTGCCGTTACAATTATCATACGTCTAGCAATTTTGCCGCTCATGATTAAGCAGACTAAGAGCTCAAAGGCAATGCAGGCATTGCAGCCTGAAATGAAGGCACTTCGTGAAAAGTACAGTTCAAAAGACCAAAAAACACAGCAAAAATTGCAGCAGGAAACAATGGCACTTTTCCAAAAACATGGAGTAAATCCAATGGCCGGCTGTTTCCCGTTAATCGTACAAATGCCAATTTTAATTGGTTTTTACCATGCGATCTCAAGAACAAGAGAAATTGCTGAGCATAGTTTCTTGTGGTTTGACTTAGGAGATAAGGATCCATTGTATCTTTTGCCGATTATCGCGGGGATTACAACCTTTATTCAGCAAAAAATGATGATGGCAGGACAAGAACATAATCCACAAATGGCGATGATGCTTTGGATGATGCCGATTATGATTGTCGTTTTTGCGTTTAACTTCCCAGCTGCTCTTTCATTGTATTGGGTAGTAGGAAACATATTTATGATTGTTCAAACATATTTCATTAAGGGGCCGGATCTGAAGAAGGCTTCAGCGACCGGTAACGCGGGGGGAGCAAAAAAGTGAAACAGGTAACTGCTACAGGACAAACTGTCGAAGAAGCAGTAGAAGCAGCTTTAGCTCAATTACAGACAACAAAAGACCGCACAGATGTAGATATTATCGATGAAGGTAAAAAAGGTATTTTTGGTATTTTTGGTTCCAGGCCAGCTGTAGTTAAGGTATCCGTTATTATTGATCCGATTGAAGAAGCACAAAAGTTCCTCATCCAAGTAAGCGAACAGATGGGGGCTCCAGTAGAAATTGAAGTTAAACGTGAGGGGAAACAAGTTTACTTTGTTCTTACTGGTGAAAAAATAGCGCTTCTAATTGGAAAAAGAGGACAAACATTGAATTCTCTTCAATATTTGACACAGCTAGTCATTAACCGTTTCTCTGATCAATATCTAAATGTGATTCTAGATGCAGAGGATTACCGAAATAGAAGAAATGAAACGTTAATGCAATTAGCACACCGTCTTGCTCAAAAGGCAGTTAAGACTGGAAAAGATGTTGCATTAGAACCAATGCCTTCATATGAGCGTAAAGTTATTCATACCGCTTTATCTGAGAATAAGCGAGTGAAAACATATTCTGATGGTTCAGACCCACATCGTTATATCGTGATTTCTCCAATTAAATAAATATTCTAAGACACCCTACTTTTTGTTGGGTGTTTTTTTGTCGAAATTCGTGATGCAGCACCAGCAGCCAGTAATTATTTCGGTTCTGGTGTTTTATTGTTATTCACATGTGGATAAGTTAAAATAATACTTGTACATTTTTAATGTTGTGGATAAATTGTATTCAAAAAGATGGTTTTTCGGAAAAAAACGTTGTATTCTAATAATTTGGAGTAAAAATTCTGATCTTATATAGATAATTTTTAATAAAGAGTGGTGAGACAAATGGAATTTGATACAATAGCAGCCATCTCAACGCCTATGGGCGAAGGAGCGATTGCGATTGTCCGATTAAGCGGCGATGATGCGATTAGCATTGCCGATCGCATTTTTCATAGTATAAGTGGTAAACGGTTGACGGAAATGGCTTCCCATACCATTCATTATGGACATTTAATTGACCCTAAAAAGGGGGAAGTTATCGAGGAAGTAATGGTTTCTGTTATGAAGGGTCCAAAAACCTTCACAAAAGAGGATGTAGTGGAGATCAATTGTCACGGAGGCATCGTATCCGTTAATAGAGTACTGCAGCATGTATTAGCGTTTGGTGCGAGACTGGCAGAGCCAGGGGAGTTTACAAAACGTGCATTTTTAAACGGAAGAATAGACTTATCTCAAGCAGAGGCGGTAATGGATCTAATCCGAGCGAAAACGGACCGCGCAATGAATGTGGCATTAGGACAAATGGAAGGGCGATTATCTAGATTGATTCGCGGCCTGCGCCAAGAAATTTTAGAGATTCTAGCCCATGTTGAAGTGAATATCGATTATCCTGAATATGATGATGTAGAAGAAATGACCCATAAAATGCTGATGGAAAAAGCAGTATTTGTCCGGGATGAATTAACAAAACTTCTGCAAACTTCTCAGCAGGGGAAAATTTTACGAGAAGGTTTATCCACTGTTATAGTTGGTCGGCCAAATGTAGGGAAATCTTCACTATTAAACAGCCTTGTTCAAGAGAATAAAGCGATCGTGACGGATATACCTGGAACAACGCGCGATGTAATTGAAGAGTATGTAAATGTACGGGGCGTTCCATTAAGATTACTTGATACGGCTGGTATTCGCGAAACAGAAGATATTGTGGAGAGGATTGGTGTTGAAAAGTCACGTCAAGTTCTTAAAGAAGCTGACTTGATTCTTTTAGTACTAAATTATGCTGATCAATTCACAAAGGAGGATGAAAATCTGTTCGAAGTTGTAAGGGGAATGGATGTCATCGTCATTGTGAATAAAACAGACCTTACGCAGCAAATTGATATGGAGAAAGTGAAGCAGCTTTCCTCAGATCATAAGCTAGTGACAACCTCCTTATTAGAAGACCGAGGTGTGGACGAATTAGAAGAAGCAATCGCTTCGTTATTTTTTGCAGGGTCGATTGAAACTGGTGATATGACCTATGTATCAAATAGCCGCCACATTGCTTTAATCAGTCAAAGCTTGCGTACCATTGAAGAAGCAATTGAGGGAGTCGAGATGGGAACTCCGATAGATATCGTACAAATTGATTTAACAAGATCTTGGGAATTACTAGGTGAGGTTATTGGCGAAAGTGTCCATGAAAGCCTGATTGACCAGCTTTTCTCACAGTTCTGCTTAGGGAAATAATAGTGTGAAAACTTTGATACTGGATAGAGCAATATAAAGGTAATCGAAGTCTGCTAAATAACAGGAAGTAATGGTTTCAGAAGGAGGAACATAATGACTTACGAAGCAGGTAATTTTGACGTTATTGTCATTGGAGCAGGTCATGCCGGCAGTGAGGCTGGCCTCGCGGCGGCCCGCATTGGCGCCAAGACATTAATGATCACCATTAACCTCGATATGGTCGCGTTTATGCCGTGTAATCCATCTGTTGGCGGACCAGCCAAGGGAATTGTAGTACGCGAAATTGATGCACTTGGCGGGGAAATGGGAAGGAACATTGATAAAACACATATACAAATGAGGATGCTGAATACTGGGAAGGGTCCTGCAGTGCGTGCCCTAAGAGCACAGGCAGATAAGTTTGCCTATCAGCATGAAATGAAAAAGACGATTGAAAATACACCGAACTTGACGTTACTTCAAGGAATGGTCGAAAAATTGATTGTCGAGGACGGCGTTTGTGTAGGTGTCATCACACAAACAGGTGCAACGTATCGTGCCAAGAGTGTTGTGATTACAACCGGAACCTTCTTACGCGGGGAAATTATTTTAGGTGAGCTCAAATATTCAAGCGGACCTAATAACCAGCAGCCATCAATTAAATTATCCGAACATCTGGAAGAGCTAGGATTTGAATTAGTCCGTTTTAAAACAGGAACTCCTCCACGAGTAAACAGTCATACGATTGATTACAGTAAAACCGAAATTCAGCCGGGTGATGATGTTCCAAGAGCATTTTCATATGAAACAACTAAGTATATAACCGATCAGTTACCTTGCTGGTTAACATACACTTCTGAACAAACCCATTTATTAATTGATCAAAACCTTCATCGTTCACCGATGTATTCTGGAATGATTAAAGGAACAGGGCCACGGTACTGTCCTTCTATTGAAGATAAGGTTGTTCGTTTTAACGATAAACCACGTCACCAAATTTTCCTTGAGCCAGAGGGCAGACACACACAGGAAGTATATGTCCAAGGTTTATCAACTAGTCTCCCGGAAGATGTACAACAGAAAATGTTAAAAACGATTCCTGGTCTTGAAAACGTCCAAATGATGCGTTCTGGATATGCTATAGAATATGATGCAATTGTTCCAACCCAGCTATGGCCGACTCTTGAAACCAAGGTAGTTAAAAATTTATATACGGCAGGACAAATCAATGGCACCTCCGGTTATGAAGAAGCGGCAGGCCAAGGCTTAATGGCCGGAATTAACGCTGGTTTAAATGCACTAGGCAAAGAGCAGCTGGTATTAAGTCGTTCAGATGCCTATATTGGTGTGTTAATCGATGACTTAATTACGAAAGGGACAAATGAACCTTATCGCTTATTAACGTCAAGAGCAGAGTATCGTTTATTACTTCGTCATGATAATGCTGATTTGAGGTTGACTGAAATGGGCCACCAAATTGGGCTGATTCCTGAGGAGCGATATCAAAGATTTCTATTGAAAAAAGAAGCCGTTGAAGTTGAAAAAGATCGTTTAGCTTCGATTATTCTGAAACCAACAAAAGAGGTCCAAGAACTAATCAAGAGTATCGGCGGCAGTGAACTAAAGGATGGAATTCGGGCATCAGATTTATTAAAGAGACCAGAAATGAATTATGAACTGTTAGAGCGTTTGACCCCTAGTGATGTCGAATTAGATCAGGACATAAAAGAGCAGGTTGAAATTCAACTAAAATATGAAGGTTATATTCAGAAATCACTGCAGCAGGTTGACCGTTTAAAGAAAATGGAGAATAAAAAAATACCTGAAAATATTGATTATGATGCGATCAATGGACTTGCCTCAGAAGCAAAACAAAAGCTTAAGCAAATTAAGCCGCTGTCACTCGCTCAGGCTTCACGAATTTCAGGCGTAAACCCAGCTGATATTTCAATTCTGCTGATTTACTTAGAACAAGGGCGCATTGCTAAAGTATCTAACTAATTGATAAGCAGATGGACCATGTGCGAAGTCTGCTTATTGTAAATTATTGGCAATTATAAAAACCGAATAAGGAAGTTTTGCTAATGAACATCGAACAATTTAAAGGCATGCTGTCGGAGAAGGGGATTATTCTTTCTGATAAGCAAATCATCCAGTTTGAAAAATATTATGAAACCTTGGTTGAGTGGAATGAAAAGATGAACTTAACGGCTATCACCGATAAGGCGGATGTGTATTTAAAACATTTCTATGATTCCATCTCTGCATCATTTTATTTTGATTTAACTAAGCCAGTCCATTTATGTGATGTCGGAGCTGGTGCAGGATTTCCAAGTATTCCGCTCAAGATCATTTTTCCACAATTAGAAGTAACGATTGTTGACTCATTGAATAAACGAATTTCTTTTTTAAATCATTTAGCAAAGGTACTAGAATTAGACAAGATTCATTTTGTACATGACCGTGCTGAAACCTTTGGCGTTAATCCGAAATATCGTGAATCGTATGATATCGTTACGGCACGAGCGGTTGCGAGAATGTCGGTATTGAGTGAGCTTTGTTTACCGCTTGTTAAAGTAGGTGGATATTTTATTGCGATGAAGGCGGCACACGCAAATGAGGAATTGGCTGCTGGTGAAAAAGCGATTACTACCCTCGGAGGAAGGTTAGAGGAGAAATTTACTTTTACACTGCCATTGGAAGAGAGTGAACGAAACATCCTGGTAATAAAAAAAGAAAAACAAACGCCAAAAAAATATCCGCGTAAACCAGGTACACCAAGTAAAATGCCAATCGAATGAAGTGAAACTTTCATTGGATAAAGTTCGATACAAATGAATTTTTTTGTTTTATAATGAGGTTTGGCAGGAAGATTTTATAGAGATGGCGAATTAGTATTAGGGAGTTTCGTAAAGGTGGTGTTGGGGATGAAGAATTCGTTTTCACGCTTTTTTGGCCTCGGCGAAAAGGGAGATCAAAAGGTTGAAGTTGAGGTTGAGGCTGAGCTCGAGAATGAGTTAGAAATGGAAAAGAATGAAGAAATAAAAAAGATACCAATTGATCGGATTGTTCCAAACCGTTTTCAGCCTCGGACCGTATTTGACGATGATAAAATTGAGGAATTGTCACGGACCATTCATACGCATGGAATCATTCAGCCAATTGTTCTAAGGCAGTATGAAGGAGATCGTTACGAGATTATTGCCGGTGAGCGCAGATGGCGGGCAATGAAAAAGCTTGGCTGGGATGAAGTACCTGCAATTATAAAAAATTATACCGATACAGAAACAGCATCTGTTGCTTTGATAGAAAATCTACAGCGTGAAGAGCTCTCACCAATAGAAGAAGCAATTGCTTACGGTAAATTACTTGAGCTTCATAATCTAACACAAGAAGCACTTGCTCAGCGGCTCGGAAAAGGACAATCCACTGTTGCAAATAAACTTAGACTTTTAAAATTACCACAGCCGATTCAAGAATCATTGTTAAACAAGGTGATCACGGAACGTCATGCCAGATCGCTGATTCCTTTAAAAGATCCTGAAAAGCAAGTAATGGTCTTAAGTGAAATTATTGAGAAGAACTTAAATGTTAAGCAAACCGAGGAAAGGGTTGTCAGATTGCTTGAGCAAAAGAATCAAAAGCCGAAGCCGAAGCGAAAGGCCTTCAGTAAGGATATGAGAATTGCCGTCAATACAATCAGACAATCATTAACAATGGTATCAGACAGCGGGATTAACCTCGACGCCGAGGAAGAAGAATTTGAAGAATACTATCAATTCACAATCAAAATCCCAAAGAAAAAATAATATAAACTCACCAGATCCAAACTAAACTAATGTTTGGTTCTTTTTTTTGTACAGCTATCAAGGAAAAATGGTAAAAAAAGTAATTGTATACAATAATCATTCACTTAATATTTTTAAAAATAAATAACAATCATTCTGTTTCATGATAAAATAGAATGCATGGAAAAAATACTAGACTAGCACAGCTGCTGAAATATAGTTTGCTAGAATGCTCTAATATAGATCGAGTTAGAAAATAAAAAGGGTAGGTGACATCGTGGGTAAAACCATTGCAATCGCCAATCAAAAAGGCGGAGTCGGTAAAACGACTACTTCTGTCAACCTAGGCGCCTGCTTAGCATACATAGGGAAAAAGGTTTTATTAGTAGACATTGATCCCCAAGGAAATGCAACAAGTGGGATTGGTATCGACAAGGCAGACGTAGAACAATGTATTTATGATGTTTTAGTAGATGATGTGGAAGCAAAGGACGTAATTAAGCCAACATCTGTAGAAAATTTATATACCATTCCTGCTACGATCCAACTAGCAGGTGCAGAAATAGAACTAGTGCCTACTATTTCAAGAGAAGTCCGCTTAAAGCGAGCACTAGGAGAAGTAAAAGACGAGTTCGATTATATTATTATTGACTGCCCTCCATCACTTGGGTTATTGACACTAAATGCATTAACTGCCTCTGACTCTGTTTTAATTCCTGTTCAGTGCGAGTACTATGCCTTAGAGGGGCTCAGCCAATTATTAAATACCGTCCGGCTCGTTCAAAAGCATTTAAATCAAGATTTAAAAATCGAAGGTGTTCTTTTAACTATGCTTGATGCACGGACAAATCTAGGCATTCAAGTGATTGAAGAGGTCAAAAAGTATTTCCAAGATAAAGTCTATAAAACAATCATTCCAAGAAATGTGCGTCTAAGTGAAGCTCCGAGCCATGGCGAACCAATCATTAATTATGATTCTAGGTCCCGCGGGGCAGAAGTATATTTAGATTTAGCAAAGGAAGTGGTCTCAAATGGCTAAAGGTTTAGGAAAAAAAGGCTTGAATGCGTTTTTTAATAATATCGAAGCCAGTAAGGAAGAATCAGTCCAAGAGATCCCAATTAAAGAACTTCGTCCAAATCCATATCAGCCGCGTAAAGTCTTTCAGCAAGAGGCAATAGATGAATTAAAAGATTCAATCCTCGAGCATGGAATCTTACAGCCGCTTGTTGTGAGAAAAAGCATTAAAGGCTTTGAAATTGTAGTTGGTGAAAGACGATACCGTGCGGCAAAGGAAGCTAAGCTTGAAACCGTACCTGCTGTTGTACGAGTATTATCAGAGCAGCAAATGATGGAACTTGCTGTCTTGGAAAACCTCCAACGGGAAGATTTAAACCCAATTGAAGAGGGCCTTGCCTACCAAACGTTAATGGAGAAGTTAAAACTTACACAAGAAGAGGTAGCCAAACGATTAGGCAAAAGCCGCCCTCATGTGGCGAACCATATCCGCCTCCTTTCTCTGCCTGCAAAGATCCAGGAGTTAATTTCACAAGGAAAAATCACAATGGGACATGGCCGTGCCTTGTTAGGTTTACGACAAAAGGCTAAATTACCAGCATTAGTAGATAAAATTATCACTGAATCGCTTAATGTCAGACAGCTTGAAAAGCTGATTCAGCAGCTAAATGAAAATGTTCCACGTGAAACAAAAAAACCAGAAAAGAAAAAAGATGTCTTCCTACAGGAACGGGAACACTCCCTTCGTGAACGATTCGGCACAACCGTGAATATTAAACAATCAAAAAATAAGGGGAAAATTGAAATTGAATTTTTCTCTCAAGAAGACCTAGAGCGAATTTTAGAAATGCTTGACCAAGAAGAATCCTACTAAACCATCAAAAGATGGTTTATTTTTTTGAAGAAAAAATATCTTTCCAAGTTCTCTGAAACATGGTAGTTTAGTAGTATTGTAAATTTCGATAGTCGAAGAATAGGTGAATAAAAGATGTTTTTACTAGGGACAATTGTGAATGGTTTACTCATTATTATAGGCACTGTAATTGGAAGATTCTTACACAGAATCCCGGAAAGTATGAAAACAACCGTCATGTACGCAATCGGTTTGTCTGTTATGGTCCTCGGCTTGCAGATGGGCTTGAAAAGCGAAAACTTCCTCATTGTCATTATCAGTCTAGTAGTGGGGGCAGTAATGGGCGAGTTAATGAAATTAGATGAGAAGCTTAATCAGCTTGGATTATGGATTGAAAAGAAAATGGGTTCGAATGGAAAAGGAAGTATCTCAGAAGGCTTTGTTACTGCGACATTAATCTTTGTTATTGGGGCAATGGCCATTATCGGCGCACTCGACAGCGGTATTCGTGGAGACCATAAGGTACTATATACAAAATCGATCATTGATGGCTTCACCTCCATTATTTTAACCACAACACTGGGTATTGGTGTTATGTTTTCTGCTATTCCAGTTATGCTGTATCAAGGGTTTATAGCTTTATTTGCTACTCAGATTGACCGGTTTGTTCCACAAATTCTGATGGATCAATTTATCGTTGAAATGACCGCAACAGGTGGAGTCATGATCTTTGCCATTGGCTTAAATTTAACGGGAATAGTCAAAATAAAGGTTGCTAATCTTTTACCGGGAATTCTTGTAACCATGGTAATCGTGACAGGATATTATTTCTACAAACAATACATGTCATAATGGACATAAAAAAATGAGCATTCGGATTTAGACCGAACTGCTCATTTTTTAATTCGTTTGTTCTTCTTCATTAAAGGTTACAAGCTCCTGCCAGCGCCCGTGTGGGTGAAGTAAGCTCGCTTGGTATATTCCATTAGCAATCGTTTTTGCCATTTTCATTACCAAATTTAAACGTGTATTTTGTAGAACGAAGAATTCCATAAATCCACTGACATTGACAATCCCTGTAATATGAATATCACCTACAGCGGGAAGCTCTTTATTCACTCCAGCGCCAGGCTTTACGGGGCCATCACCCACTTGAATTGCTCCAACATTTTTTAATCTTCCTAAACAGGCATCAATTCCAATAATAAAGGGATGATCATGCTTGATCGTTATTTCCTTTAAACGTTCTTCTAAATTAACCGCATGAATAGGCTCATCTAGTGTTCCATAAACATAGAACCCTTTAAGTTTCTTATCCTCTAGTAGTGTCCCTACAAGTGGGCCAAGTGAATCTCCAGTGGAACGGTCAGTCCCGATACAAACAAACACAACAGGGCGACCGGAAGCGCTAGGGATGGTTGAAAGCAATTTCTTGGCAAGATTTTCAGCAGCTTCAAAATCGGTATGAAAAATACGTCCACTGGACTTCAATCCCAAAAAGTTTGCTTTCAAATTCATTCAGTCCACTCCTTCATGAGCTTATAATTGCGCTCTAGACATAGCTCTTGTATTTTCTTTTAACAGTATACGGAAAATACAGGAAGTCTATACATCTTGCAGGTAAGTTCTTTTTTTAGTTGAAAAAAGGAGAAATTCACAATACTATAAAGTACAAGCAAAAATTGATAAGATATATAGTGTAGTAGGGAATCTAGAAAGGGTGTTAGAATGAGTTCCACAGAGAAAGTGATCCAAAATTTTATTAATAAATTTCAAAATGAAGAAACATGGATGACAATTGGCGAGGGTTTATTAAAAATTATTGCTATTTTAATTATATCCAAAATTCTAATTAAAATTGGCAAGGCTGCTATTCGCAATATTTTCTTATTAAGAACACGTTCTCCATTAAAGACTTCAGAGCGTAGAGATGAAACACTCGCTCGACTGCTAGATAATGTTCTTACCTATGTTGTATATTTTATTACGGCGATTACGATTCTTTCTGTATTTGCAATAGATGTAAAAGCCTTATTAGCCGGTGCAGGGATCATTGGCTTAGCCGTTGGGTTTGGTGCTCAAAGTCTTGTGAAGGATATTATTACTGGGTTCTTCATTATTTTTGAGGATCAGTTTTCAGTTGGTGACCATGTGCGAATTGATCAGTTTGAAGGTACTGTGCAAACAATAGGACTAAGGACGACTAGGTTGAAAAGCTGGACGGGAGAAGTTCATATCATTCCTAATGGAAGTATTGTTCAAGTAACTAATTTCTCTTTGAATAATAGTCTGGCTATCATTGATATAGGAATTGCATATGAAGAAGATATTGAACAGGCAGAGAAAAAAATCAAGGAATTACTTGAGACACTGCCAGATAAATATGAGGAGCTTGTTAAGGTACCAGAAATACTAGGTGTGCAAAACTTTGGACCTTCAGAGGTTGTATTGCGAATTGTCGCAGAAACTTTACCCATGAAGCATGCTGCTGCAGGAAGAAAGCTTAGGAAAGATATTAAGCAGTACTTAGATGAGCATGGTATTGAAATTCCATACCCTAGAATGGTTATGTACTCAAAGGATTCACAAAATAAAGGATTAGGAATATAAGGAGGCTTATTCATGGAAGAGAAGGAATATGGACTAAATGATGTCGTTGAAATGAAAAAGCAGCATCCCTGCGGTACGAATCGCTGGAAGATTATTCGCTTGGGTATGGATATTCGGATTAAGTGTGAAGGCTGTCAGCATAGTGTCCTTATTCCAAGAAAAGAGTTTTCTCGTAAAATGAAAAAAATACTAGTAAAGCATGAAGAATAAATTCATGCTTTTTTCTTTGACTTTCGGTATTATTCTTATTAGAAAACTAGAAATAAAGGATTGAACATGGGGGTGGGATTGGATGTCAGAAGTACTGAAGTCAGCCTGTCCGTTAAACTGTTGGGATAGCTGTGGTTTTCATGTAACAGTAGAAAATGATCGGGTAATAAAGGTGGAAGGCGACCCGTCTCACCCAATTACACAAGGAAAAATATGCGGCAGGGGCCGAATGTTAGAAGCAAGGACAAATTCCCCTGAACGATTACGATATCCTTTGAAAAAGATTAACGGAGAGTTTCAGCGAATTTCTTGGGAGCAAGCACTTGATGAAATTTCCTTAAGAATGAACCACATAAAAGAAAAGTTTGGAACGACCGCTGTTCTCCATAGTCATGACTATGCGAACAATGGTATTCTGAAAAATCTAGATAAGCGATTTTTTAATGCCTTTGGCGGTGTAACAGAATTATATGGCTCTCTTTGCTGGGGTGCAGGAATTGAAGCACAGAAGTGGGATTTTGGTGATGCCTACAGTCATGGACCAAGTGATATTTTTCAAAGTAAGAATATTATTATTTGGGGGAGAAATGTAGCGCGGACCAATATGCACTTTTATGAGAAACTCCTTGAAGCAAAGAAAAAAGGGGCGAATCTTATCGTTATCGACCCTTTATTTAACGCAACGGCAAAAATAGCCGATCAATATATTTCAATCAAGCCTGGAATGGATGGAATTCTAGCTGCTGGTATAATAAAAGAAATCCTCTATTTAGGTCTAGAGGATCAAGTATTTATTGAAGAGCATTCATTTGGATTTGAGGATTTGAATGAATTGTTGGATGGTATTTCAATAGAAAAAGTGAGTGAGATGACGGGGGTTCCATTAGAATCCATCCACCTGTTAGCAAAGGTTTATGCAGACAAACCAACTTCGACCTTCATGGGACTAGGGCTTCAAAGATATAAAAATGGCGGAAATACCATTCGCTTAATTGACGCTCTTGTTGCTGTAAGTGGGAATATTGGAGTTTCAGGCGGTGGAGCCAATTATGCCAATCTGCAGGTAGGTCAAAGCTTTGAGGTTGGTGAAATCACACTTACTGAACGTAGATTAAATCATAGACAATTTTCAATCATGAAGCAGGCAGAGGGAATCTTAACTGCAATAGATCCAGAAATAAAAATGATTTTTGTTACCTGTGGTAATCCGATTACGCAAGTACCTGACTCAAATACAGTAGAAAAAGCATTTACTTCTGTGGAAACATTAGTGGTCATTGAACAGTATATGACGGATACCGCAAAGCTGGCAGATTACGTACTCCCAACTACAACAGCCTTTGAAGAAGAGGATGTTTATTATTCTTCGATGTATCATCATTATGTCAATTATGGCCCAAAGCTTGTTTCCGCACCAGGTGAGGCTAGGTCTGATTTATGGATTTGGACAAAGCTGGCTGAAAGACTTGGCTTAGCTGATGAATTTAATTTTTCGAGAGAACAATGGTTGGAAAAGACATTTTCATCGCTGGCTGCTAAAGGATTAACGCTTGATATGCTGAAGGAAAAAGGGACATTAGAGTTACCGGTGGACATGGTACCTTGGCAGGGGCGTAAGTTTAAGACACCTTCTGGAAAATTTGAATTTACCTCCCAACTTGGTCAGCAAAATGGTGATGATGGACTGCTCAAATTAGCTGTCCCAGAGGAATCTGTTTGGAGTAATCGCGAACTTGCAGAAAAATATCCGTATAGCCTGTTAACGATTCATCCATTACGTTCCAATCATTCACAGAATTATCACCTCCTCCCTTCTAAACCGCAGTTAAAAGTAGAAGTAGCAAAGAACATTGCGGAAAGCTTAAATTTAGAAAATGGGGATTATGTAAGAGTTTGGAATGATCGCGGTGAGGTGAAAGGATACGTTTCGATACTATTAAAAGCACATCCTGGTACCATTAATATTGATGAAGGCATCTGGAAAGAATTTGGCGGTTCCGTCAACAACCTGACCGCGAGCAGTGAATCCGATAACGGACTCGGAAGCACATTATATGACTGTCTTGTAAACCTAGAGAAAATAAACTAACTGGTGCTCCTTGCATCAGTTTTTTTGGCTATGGTAAAGCGCATTGTTGATGTTCTAAGATGATTTGTGCTCCAGGTGCGAGACTCCTGCAGGAGTAAGGGCCTGGGGAGACCCCGCAGGCGCTTTAGCGCCGAGGAGGCTCCCTGGACCTCCTGCGGAAAGCGAAGTACCTGGAGCACAAATCAACAGTAAACTATAACACAGCCTTCCTTTATAAGTGATTCCGACTTCTAAATTGTAATGTTCTTGTCTTTTTCGCTGCTTATCTCTATAATTGTGAGAGGATTTTACATTTAACATAGTACTTAATTTATTGATAATAGATGTATTTATTTTTGAGGAGTGAACGTAATGGCGTTAACAGCTGGAATAGTAGGATTACCGAATGTAGGTAAATCTACATTATTTAATGCAATCACACAGGCTGGTGCTGAATCAGCAAACTATCCATTCTGTACCATCGATCCAAACGTAGGAATTGTAGAAGTACCAGATCACCGCTTAACCAAACTAACGGAACTTGTGCAACCGAAAAAAACAGTTCCAACTGCTTTTGAATTCACCGATATCGCTGGGATTGTTAAAGGAGCAAGTAAAGGTGAAGGTTTAGGAAACAAATTCCTATCACACATCCGTCAAGTGGATGCAATCTGTCAGGTAGTTCGCTGCTTTGCAGATGATAATATTACTCACGTATCCGGGAAGGTTGATCCAATCTCGGATATTGAAGTGATTAATTTGGAATTAATTTTAGCTGATATGGAATCTGTAGAAAAACGAATTAGCCGTGTTGAAAAGTTAGCGAAACAAAAAGATAAAGAAGCGGCTGCTGAATTTGAAGTACTTGCGATGCTTCGTGAAGCTTTCGAAAATGAAAAGCCAGCAAGAACGGTTGAATTTACCGAAGAGCAATTAAAAATTGCAAAGATGCTTCATCTTTTAACGATTAAGCCGGTTCTTTATGTAGCGAATGTTGGTGAAGATGATGTTGCCGATCCATCAGGAAATGAATATGTACAACAAGTCAGGGAGTTTGCAGCGGCAGACAATGCTGAAGTAATCGTTGTATGTGCAAAAATCGAAGAAGAAATTGCTGAGCTTGAAGGTGAAGAAAAGCAAATGTTCCTTGAAGAGCTTGGAATTGAAGAGTCAGGACTTGACCAATTAATCCGCGCTGCTTACAATCTGTTAGGACTTGCTACTTACTTCACGGCAGGCGTGCAAGAAGTGCGAGCATGGACATTCCGTCATGGTATGAAAGCTCCACAATGTGCCGGAGTCATCCACTCTGATTTCGAACGCGGCTTCATCCGAGCAGAAACTGTTTCTTTTGACGATCTATTAGCAGCAGGAAGCCACAATGCCGCAAAAGAAGCCGGAAAAGTCCGTCTAGAAGGCAAAGAATACCTAGTAAAAGACGGAGACGTCATCCACTTCCGCTTTAACGTATAGGGTGACAGGCACCGCCCGATATTTGTCGAAAGACTCTGCACACTTTGCAGGGTCTTTTAGTTTTTATGAATCTGTTTAGTTTTTGAGTTACGAAAAACTGTTTCCTATGATGGTCATTGCTTTTCCTGAACACCTGTGCTATAATTTCAACTTGTGAGTAATTAATAATTGCTCCTTGCCCATATCGGGCCGTTTAGACCAAAAGGAGGTGACTGTGATGAATAAGTACGAAATCATGTACATCATCCGCCCAAATATTGAAGATGAAGCTAAAAAAGCTCTAGTTGAGCGTTTTAACACAATTCTTCTTGAAAACGGTGCGGAAACTGCTGAAACAAAAGATTGGGGTAAGCGTCGTCTTGCATACGAAATCAACGATTTCCGTGACGGATACTACCAAATCGCTAAAACAACATCTTCAGCTGATGCAGTAACAGAATTTTCTCGTCTTGCAAAAATCAGCGAAGATATCATTCGCCATATCGTAATTAAAGAAGAAGCTTAATATATATTTCTGGCACTAAATGTTTCACATGAAACATTTTACAGAAGAAGAAAAGGAGTTGATTCTGATGATGAATCGTGTCGTACTTGTTGGCCGCTTAACAAAAGATCCTGATTTGCGTTATACGCCGAATGGGGTTCCTGTAGCTACTTTTACTTTAGCTGTTAATCGTCCATTTTCTAGCCAGTCAGGTGAGCGTGAAGCAGATTTCATTAACTGTGTTGTTTGGCGTAAACCTGCTGAAAATGTGGCGAACTTCCTAAAGAAGGGCAGTCTTGCAGGTGTTGATGGCCGCATACAAACCCGCAACTATGAAGGACAAGATGGTAAACGTGTCTATGTTACTGAAGTCCAGGCAGAGAGTGTTCAGTTCTTAGAACCTAGAAACGCATCTGGCGGAGGCGGTGGAAGAAGCGACAACGATTATTTCGGTGCTCCTCCACGGGAAACTCAAGGGTCTCCTTATGGCAGTAGCAACGGGAACCAGAATCAACGCCAAAATCAAAACCAAAACAGCAATAAAGGTTACACAAGAATGGATGAGGATCCATTTGCGGGTAACGGGCAAATTGACATCTCTGATGACGATTTACCGTTCTAATCAAACCTTAAAGCAAAACGTGAATATATAATAAATTATAAAGGAGGGAATTTTCATGGCAGGAGGACGTAAAGGCGGTCGCGCAAAACGCCGTAAAGTATGTTACTTCACTTCTAACGGAATCACAAAGATTGATTATAAAGAAGTGGATTTACTTAAGAAATTTATCTCTGAGCGTGGAAAAATTTTACCACGTCGTGTAACTGGTACTAGCGCTAAATATCAGCGTAAATTAACAGTTGCAATCAAACGTGCACGTCAAATGGCATTATTACCATTCGTTGCAGGTGAATAATAAAGAGAGGCAGCAGGGAATTCACCCATGCTGCCTTTTATTTTTGTTTCCTTTGGAAAAAGTTGTATACTAGTGCTATTCTGGCTAAAATTAAAGTTAGGTGTAAAAATTAGAGGTGAAGTAGTGAAAAATACAAAAAAACTAACAGAAGGTGCTATTCTGTTAGCAGTCTTCGCTGTATTATTGTTAATAACTGTTTATGTTCCCGTAATAGGCATGATTGTTAATTTATTCTTAGCAGTACCGTTTATCATTTTTGCTGCTAAAAATGATGGAAAAAGCATTATTGTCTTTATGATTGCCGCCCTGTTCCTATCAGTGATTGTGGGATCCATTCTATCTTTGCCATTAGGACTTGCTTATGGAACAACTGGCGTAGTAATTGGTTATCTTATACAATTGAGAAAGGGTAGGATTCCAATCCTAATTGTAGGATCGCTCGTTTTCTTAATTAATCTTATCATCATCTATGCAGTCACTACAGTTATTTTTAACGTTAATATGATAGATGAAATGTTTGCAACGATGAATGAGTCAATACAAACTTCAGCAGAACTGCTGAAAAACTTCGGTAATCCAGAAGAGACAGAAAAGGCTATCGAACAGATGGTAAAAGGAATTGCCTTATTAGAAACGCTGCTTCCTACTCTTATTGTGATGGCTTCTATTTCTGTAGTATTTGTTATTCAATTAGTGTCCTTTCCAATCATTAAACGTTTTGGAATTGAAATAAAAAAGTGGAATTCAGTAAAAGAAATCTCATTACCAAAAAGTTTACTTTGGTATTATTTAATTACATTACTGTTAAGTATGTTCTTAAATCCTGAGGAAGGTACATATGTATATACTGCATTATTAAATCTTACCTATATCCTTCAATTCTTCATGATTGTGCAAGGGTATACCTTTATGTTTTACTTCTTTAGTAAAAAAGGAATGTCTAAAGCAGTCTCTATAACCATCGCGGTTGTCTCATTCCTTATCCCTATTTTCCTTTATATTATTGCGATATTAGGTATAATTGACTTAGGATTTGATTTAAGAAATAAGCTTTAACCAAGCATGATCACAAAGGCTAGGAGCTGAAAACTTTGCCTGCATTTATAGAAAAGCGTTCGATTCGTTACCCTTTTTATGGGCTATTGGGCATTACAGTGGTGCTAGTGGTTGTATTGTCTATTTATAATTGGATTATTGGTCTAGCAGGGCTGTTAGTGATTGGGATCCCGCTGTACTATATGTTCGAGATTGATCGCCGTCAACGTAAAGAGATGGAAGAATACATCTCAACTCTTTCTTATCGGGTCAAAAAAGTCGGGGAAGAAGCCCTGATGGAAATGCCGATTGGGATTATGCTTATTAATGAGGAATATTTTATTGAATGGGCCAATCCATTCTTATCTTCCTACTTTGATGAAGATACCCTTCTTGGCAGGTCCTTATATGATGTGGCAGACTCTTTAGTTCCGTTAATCAAGCAAGAAGTAGAAACAGAGATTATTACTCTTCACAGCAGAAAATTCCGTGTCATCCATAAGCCTGAGGAGCGTCTATTATACTTTTTTGATGTGACAGAACAAACAAAGATTGAAAAAATGTACCATGATGAAAGAACCGTCATTGCCATCATCTTTTTAGATAATTATGATGAACTAACCCAAGGCATGGATGACCAGATGCGCGGCAGCATTAATAATATGGTAACTTCTACCCTGAATAGATGGGCTCAAGATAATGGGATTTTTCTAAAAAGAATTTCGTCTGAAAGATTTATTGCCGTATTTAGTGAAGGGATCTTGAACAGTCTTGAAAAGGCGAAGTTCTCTGTCCTTGATGAAGTACGTGAAATGACGTCAAAACAAAATGTCTCATTTACACTAAGTATTGGTGTAGGTGCTGGCACTGCCTCCCTTCCTGAACTTGGAGTACTAGCGCAATCAAGCCTTGATTTAGCCTTAGGAAGAGGCGGAGACCAAGTTGCTATTAAACAGCCGAATGGAAAAGTGAAGTTCTTTGGCGGCAAAACAAATCCAGTTGAAAAAAGGACGAGAGTTAGAGCTCGTGTCATCTCTCATGCTTTAAAGGATTTGATTACCGCAAGTGACAAGGTCATCATTATGGGACATAGGAACCCGGATATGGATTCAATTGGTTCCGCCATTGGTATTCATAAAGTGGCCCAGATGAATCAAAAGGACGCCTACATTGTGATTAACCCGCTAGAGATTGATGGAGCAGTTCAAAGGCTGATGGAGGAAATCCGTCACCAGGAAGAACTTTTTTCTCACTTCATTGGTCCTGAGGAAGCACTTGAAATATCAACTGACAAAACACTGTTGGTGGTTGTGGATACGCACAAACCAGCACTTGTGATTGAAGAACGTTTGTTAAATAAAATAGACCATGTTGTAGTCATTGATCATCACCGCCGCGGTGAGGAGTTTATTGAAAATCCAGTTCTTGTTTATATGGAGCCTTATGCTTCGTCAACATCAGAGCTTGTTACTGAATTCCTTGAGTATCAGCCAAAACACGGTAAAATAGAAATGATAGAAGCGACAGCATTACTAGCAGGTATTGTTGTCGATACAAAGAGTTTTACACTTAGAACAGGTGCGAGAACCTTTGATGCTGCCTCTTATTTAAGAGGTCAAGGTGCAGATACCATCCTTGTACAAAAGTTTTTAAAGGAAAGCATTGATATTTATATTAAGAGAGCAAAATTAATTGAGTCCGTTGAATTTTACTATGATGGAATTGCCATTGCTAAGGGAGATAACGTTGAAACCTTTGATCAGGTCATTATTGCGCAGGCAGCAGATACCTTGTTAACGATGGATGGCGTCGCAGCCTCGTTTGTTATTTCAAAGCGTAACGAAGAAATGATTGGGATTAGTGCAAGGTCTCTAGGCAATGTAAATGTCCAAATCATTATGGAAAGCCTCTCAGGCGGCGGACACTTGACCAATGCAGCTACACAGCTAAGTGGAATCACAATAGAAGAAGCAGAAAAGCAATTAAAGCTTGCAATAGAAGATTATCTTGAAGGTGGGAATAAATAATGAAAGTCATTTTTTTAAAGGATGTAAAAGGAAAAGGGAAAAAAGGCGAAGTCAAGAATGTGGCAGATGGTTACGCACATAACTTTTTAATCAAACAAGGCTTGGCTATTGAAGCCAACAGTGCAAATATCAGTACACTTGAGGGTCAAAAGAAAAAGGAAGATAAGCGTGCTGCAGAAGAATTAGCAGAAGCAAAGAAATTAGGCGAAGCACTAGAAAAGATTACCGTTGAGCTTTCCGCGAAGGCTGGTGAGGGCGGCAGATTGTTTGGTTCGATTACGACTAAGCAAATTGCAGAAGAACTACAAAAGAAACATGGCATTAAGATTGATAAGCGTAAAATGGAGCTTCCTGATGCCATTCGCTCACTTGGACATACTAAGGTACCAGTAAAGCTGCATCATGAGGTTTTAGCCACTTTAACAGTGTCTGTAAAAGAAGTAAATTAATTTCCAGTTCAAAAATAAGGGAAACATGTTAAAATAAAAAAGTTGAGCAAGATTGTGAATGTGATCGGTATAAGCTGGTCACTTTTCTTTTTTATGGCTATTATAAAATTATATAATACTAGTAAAATATCATCCTCTTTTCTAGAATAGGAGGTTATAAATATATGAATGATTTATTTGCAGATCGTCTGCCGCCGCAAAATATAGAAGCTGAACAAGCAGTCCTTGGTGCGATTTTTCTAGAGCCTTCCTCCTTAACGATGGCCTCGGAAATCTTAATCCCAGAAGACTTCTATCGCGCAGCACATCAAAAGATCTTTGATGTTATGCTTAAGCTGAATGACAAAGGGAAAGCAGTCGATTTAATTACCGTCACTGAAGAGCTGGCAGCAGCTAAGCTGTTAGAGGATACGGGTGGCGTTAGTTATTTAAGTGAGCTTGCGGGTTCAGTACCAACAGCTGCCAATATAGAATATTACGCAAACATTGTAGGGGAAAAATCATTACTCAGAAGGTTAATCCGAACAGCAACCAATATTGCTACTGATGGTTACTCTCGGGAGGATGAAGTTGATGCCCTATTAAGTGAAGCAGAAAAAAGTATTATGGAAGTGGCGCAGCGTAAAAACGCCGGTGCCTTCCATAACATTAAAGACGTACTCGTTCGTACCTATGACAATATTGAGGAAATGCACAACCGCGTAGGGGAAATTACCGGTATTTCAACTGGGTTTGCTGAGCTTGACCGAATGACAGCAGGCTTCCAGCGAAATGACTTAATTATTGTTGGTGCCCGTCCTTCCGTGGGTAAGACGGCCTTCGCCTTGAATATCGCTTCGAATGTTGCAACAAAAACAGGGGAAAATGTTGCGATTTTCAGTCTGGAGATGGGTGCTGAGCAGCTTGTGATGCGTATGCTTTGTTCTGAAGGAAATATCGATGCCCAGCGTCTTCGTACCGGATCGCTGACGGATGAGGACTGGGGCAAGCTAACGATGGCGATGGGCAGCCTTTCAAACTCTGGTATCTTTATTGATGATACGCCAGGGGTTCGGATTAGTGATATCCGTTCAAAATGCCGTCGTCTTCAGCAGGAACATGGCTTAGGGATGATTTTGATCGACTACTTACAGCTGATCTTAGGCAGCGGCCGTGCTGGCGAAAACCGTCAGCAGGAAGTATCTGAAATCTCTCGTTCCCTTAAGCAGTTAGCCCGAGAGCTGAAGGTGCCGGTTATCGCTCTTTCTCAGCTTTCCCGTGGTGTTGAGCAGCGTCAAGACAAACGTCCGATGATGTCTGATATCCGTGAATCAGGATCGATTGAGCAGGACGCCGATATTGTTGCCTTCTTGTACCGTGATGACTACTATGATAAAGAATCAGAGAACAAGAATATCATTGAAATCATTATTGCTAAGCAGCGTAACGGTCCAACTGGAACAGTTTCGCTGGCGTTCGTGAAAGAGTACAATAAATTCGTAAACCTCGAAACCCGATACGACGGTGCTCCAGGTGCGTAGAGTTTTTGGAAAGCTGGCCATAATTGGCTGGCTTTTTTTGAGTAGAAAATTACTAGATTAGCATAATAATGTTTTACGAACATATTTTAATATATTAGTATAAATTGTTCGTGTTTTATTGACTTTTCACCCTAATAATTGTTAAACTTGTCTATGGAAAAAGAAAAGTGTATTTATTTTGGAGGTGCCTTTATGTCATCAGTAGTTGTTGTTGGTACACAATGGGGAGACGAAGGAAAAGGTAAAATTACTGATTTTCTTTCTGAAAATGCAGAGGCAATTGCCCGTTATCAAGGTGGAAATAATGCAGGACATACGATTAAGTTTGATGGTGAAACATATAAGCTTCATCTAATTCCATCCGGAATTTTCTATAAAGAAAAAATATGTGTTATTGGCAACGGTATGGTTGTTGATCCTAAGGCACTGGTAACAGAATTAGCATATTTACATGAGAAGGGGATTTCAACGGATAATCTACGGATTAGTAACCGTGCACATGTAATCCTTCCGTACCATTTGAAATTAGATGTAGTAGAAGAAGAAAGCAAAGGTGCCAACAAAATCGGCACTACGAAAAAAGGTATTGGCCCTGCTTATATGGATAAAGCAGCACGCGTGGGAATTAGAATTGCTGATTTACTGGAACGTGACGTTTTTGAAGAAAAGTTAGAGCAAAACCTGAAAGAAAAGAATCGTCTCTTTGAGCGCATCTATGAAACAACAGGCTTTACAAAAGAAGAAATCCTTGATGAGTACTATGAATATGGCCAGCAATTTAAACAGTATGTTTGCGATACTTCGGTTGTACTGAACGATGCCTTAGATGAGGGTAAGCGCGTCTTATTTGAAGGTGCTCAAGGTGTCATGCTGGATATCGACCAGGGTACTTACCCATTTGTTACGTCTTCTAACCCAGTAGCAGGCGGAGTTACCATTGGTTCTGGTGTTGGCCCATCAAAAATCAGCCATGTAGTTGGAGTTTGTAAGGCTTATACATCCCGTGTTGGTGATGGTCCATTCCCGACCGAATTATTTGACGAAATCGGCAGTCAAATTCGTGAGGTTGGCCGTGAGTACGGTACAACAACAGGTCGTCCACGTCGTATTGGCTGGTTTGATAGTGTGGTTGTGCGTCACGCTCGCCGTGTGAGCGGTTTAACTGACCTTTCACTAAATTCCATTGATGTATTATCGGGTATTGAGACCTTAAAGATTTGTACGGCCTATCGCTATAAGGGTGAACTTATTACCGAATACCCTGCGAGCTTAAAGGTTCTTGCAGAGTGCGAGCCTGTTTATGAAGAGCTTCCAGGCTGGTCTGAGGATATTACAGGAGTTAAGACATTAGATGAATTGCCAGCAAATGCACGTCACTATGTTGAACGTGTTACACAGCTTACAGGTATTCCTTTGACTACATTCTCTGTCGGTCCGGATCGCAATCAAACCAATGTTGTCCGCAGCCCTTGGAGACAGATTTAACTACATTAGCCCTCTAATTCGAGGGCTTTTAATTTTATTAAAAGTTTTTTTAAAAAAACTATTGCCTAATAACAATCACCGTGATATTATAAAAAGCGTCGTCACAAACGAGACAGTTTAGTACGAGCCATTAGCTCAGTTGGTAGAGCACGTCCGAGTAAGCTTCATTGAGGAGCTACAGCGTACACGCCGAGCCGCTGCTTGCA
>JBFNER010000039.1:0-33853 GCA_040797665.1 Neobacillus sp.
ACAAAAGGGAATAAAATGACTCATTTTCTTTTTACACAATTATATGGACTTAATCGTTTCACTTGTCGGTTCGGGCATCTTAAGCGGTTTAAGATGACCGAGTTCGGGTTTCACTTGTCGGTTCGGGCATCTTGAACGCTTCATGAATACGGATCCAACCTCCTCCTTAATTTTCGGGAATCATAAGCGCACTTCGTATCCTATCTGCCATTTCTCACTTTCTATCTGCCAAAACTACCCTTCTATCTGCCACCAACTTTCACAACCGTCCCCATGACAGCTCAAACTCCTCAAATCCTCAGCCCCAATAAAAACAACAAAAAGGTGTGCCAAAATGGCATCACCTTTTCTTGATTTCGTTATGTCCTTAATTACCGTCTTTATCTTTTTCTGCTTTCTTACCGGCTTCTTGCTGCTTTTCTGCAGCTTTTTTAGCAGCTTCTTCTGCCTTTTTAGCTGCTTCGCGCTGTTTTTCTTCAGCTTTTCTAGCTGCTTCTTCTGCTTTCTTAGCCGCTTCTAGCTTTTGTTCTTCCGCTTTTTTAGCTGCCTCTAGTTGCTTTTCTGCAGCCTTTTGTGCAGATTCTTCTGCCTTCTTAGCGGCTTCTAACTGCTTCTCTTCAGCCTTTGCCGTTTCTTTTTCCACATCGGTGCTGACTTCTTCAATGTCTTCAGTCGCTTCTTCTGCCACTTGTTGCTGCTCTTCTTCAAGTTCAGTCATCTCAAGTTCCGCTTCTTCAGCAGAGATTTCGCCACTAGCAAGCTTTGCTTCGATTTCACTCATTTTAGCAGCAAGCTTTGCTTCTTTTTCTTCGAGTCTCTTAGATTTCTTTTCTAGTTTTTCGAAAGTCTTCTGAATATTTTTCATGATCGCCTGCTGCGCTTTTGGATTCTCGATTTTCGCCAAGACTACCAATAACGCATCAATGTTATGAGCAAGCTTCCCTTCTACAACCGTCTCTTCAGCACCCTCTGACTCAGCACCCTCAGTGCCCTCTACTTCAGCCTCTGGTAATGTTTCACCCGCTTGCTCCTGCATTGCAATCGCTTCTTTTAACAAAGCTTCCGCTTCTTCAACCTTGCCGTCAGCGATCAGTGCATTTGCTTCCTGGATTCGTTCAGCTGCAAATTCCGCTAATAACTGAGCTTCTTTATAGTCATCGAACGTAAATGCTAGACGAACTTTTTCCGTCATCATTTTCACAAAATAGAAAAAGTCGCCTGGTACAAGTGATGGGCTTTCTTCTACAACCGGTTCCTCTTCTGTAAGCGGCTCATCCGTCACTTCTTCCGTGCCTTCAGTTGTACCATCTTCTGTAGTTGTTTCTTCAGTTGTACCTTCTTCAGTCGTTGTTTCTTCGGTTACTTCATCTTCTGTTGTACCTTCTTCTGTCGCTGCGTCTTCAGTTGTACCTTCTTCAGTCGTGGTGTCTTCTGCATTTACAGTAGGATCCGAGTCTTGTACAACGGTTTCTTCTACTGGAGTTTCCGTTTCTACCACATCATCATTAGCAAAAGCTTGTCCAGCTCCTAATGAAAAGGTAATTGCTGCTGTTACTAGCACTTTGCGAAACTTCTTGTTTTTTGACATAAAAAAATCCTCCTAAACAATTTTTGTAAAGGAAGAATGCCGAAATAGCCCAATATCGATTGAGTTTTTTCTTCATTCTTCATTTGGCGGTCCAGCCATCCTAGTAAAATACCGTAGATCTGTGACTTTGCGTCTCTACTTTTCAGTAGATTTGCCTTTTTCAAACAAGGAACGAAAAAACTCATCCGTTCATTATTATCTAAATTTACTATAACTCAAATAGGAGCAACGGTATATTGTTTTTTACAATATTCCATAAATTAACTACATTTTTCGACATATACATGGGGACGGTTCTCCTGCTTCCTTAAGGAAGCAGGAGAACCGTCCCCATGCATTTGCATCGAATTAAAATACCTTCTCCATTAGAAAAATCTTTTCAATCCGTTTTAGCGCTTCATCGGAACAGCCAATGCGCACAAAATGGTCTCTCAGTTCCTGCTTGGCCACGCCCACGTCCAAGAGCGTCTGCTCCAAATTATTTTTCTCCAGCCAGTATGAAACCGTTTCAAAGGATGTGCTGCTCCAACCATTTTTTTCACCTTGCTCATCCTGCTTTTCTTTTATCCCAGAAACCGCGATATCCAACGTCCCTTGCAACTCTATCAATGCCGCATCGAACGCCTTCTTTTTTTCTTTCTCTTTCATTCCCGCCTTCACCCGCAGCACTCTCGTATCTATCCCCGGCTCTTCTTCGATGATCCCGTACAAGTGTAGTGCTTCTCTTGAGACCAACCCGCTGTCATAACGTTGTTTGATCGAATCGTTGAACCCAAGAATCGCCCGAACGTGCGGAAACCAATCGCGTGAAATGAGCACTGATTTCTTTTTCAAAAACTTCCCATATGCGGCCACTCCCTCAACAGAGAACCGTGTACGCCAGGCCCAAGGGTCAAACTCTGTGTCCGAATGCCAGCTGTCTGCCGGAGTGATGCTGTTTAATGAAGGATAATCAGGTAATAACGGTGCGAGTGGTAGAATACCAATTTCTTCAATAACAGCAATCGCTTCCTCATATGTACGGATCTTATATTCTTTCATAAAATCACTCCCGCTCAACTGGTCTTTCAAAAATAATCTCATATTCTGTTGGTTTTCCATGGCCGTTATAATTTAAGGGCAATACCTGCACCAACCGCCAGCCTTTTGAGGCGTGCTCCTTGATCGCCTCCCTATGCTGCTCATCCGTGAAAAATCCGCCTAAAGAAGTCGAAACAAACTTATATTCGTACATCTTCTCACCTCCATATTCTACCATTATGTACGTAAAGACTCTCTTAATAGTTTCACTTCATTATTCTTTTATTATGACCGGTATGGTCTTTAATAAGAAATTGAAACTACGAAATCGATCATTTGCTGGTATAATGAAACAATGTGGTAAAGATAGTTGGAGCACGATTATGTTATAAGCTCTGTTAAAGCTGATGTTGATTTCACTATGTTTGACAAATAACGGTACAATTTCCGACTAAATTGGGAAATACCTAGATTTCCTTAAAAATAAGGGGAGTTTTTCCGTTTATATGACCCAAATCTTTGGATTTTGTCTTATTTAGGATAGTTAGTCGGAATATCTCCGCTTATCACAGTCTCTTAAGCGATCCCTACATACATTAGCTGGAATATCTCCGCCTATGAATTCCCTTTTCTAAACAAAAATCAACATTGAATCATAACAGAGCCATTTATTAAAAAAACCTATACTAGATTTGCACTTGGCTAAGTAGGATACTAAGCCTTTTTATTTTTGCTTTCCTAGAGAACATCTTTCAAAAATGATCATGAGTGCCTCTTGGGCTTGACCTCATGTACCTAAAAAACAAATTGAAAGCAGGTTATCCATGGCTACATTCTTTTTAATCATCATCTATCTGGCGTTTATCAGCCTAGGCTTACCCGATTCCTTGCTGGGAGTTTCCTGGCCATTGATGCAAACCGAGCTTGGTGCATCGCTTGAGACCGCGGGGTGGCTGTTTATGACCATCGCTGCCGGTACGATTATTTCTAGTTTGGCAAGCGGCGCTGTCCTTAACCGCTTCGGAACCGGGCCGGTTACCTTTGTCAGTGTCCTCATGACGGCTGGTGCCCTGCTCGGGTTTCAATTCGCGCCTTCGGTTTTTTGGCTGTTTATTTGCGCCATTCCGCTTGGATTAGGCGCAGGCGCCGTTGATGCGGGAATTAACAATTATGTCGCTACTCATTACCAGGCACACCACATGAGCTGGCTTCATTGTTTTTGGGGAGTCGGGGCTACGATGGGTCCTGTTATTATGGCTCATTTTATTACAGGCCAGCAGTCTTGGCGAACCGGGTACCTTGCCATCGCCGGTCTACAGTTTGCCTTAGTGGTAATCTTATTTTTCACTTTGCCTTTATGGAATAAGATTGCCGGCGACGCACCTAAGGAACCAGCAGCAACCAGACCAGAACATGACCAGCAAAAACCCCTGCAAATTAGCGGGGTCAAACTAGCTTTGATTGCGTTCTTGTTTTATTGCGGGGCTGAAGCCGCGGTGGGTCTTTGGGGAAGCAGTTTCCTGATCAAGATGAAAGACTTGTCCGTCGATACCGCCGCAAAATATGTTTCCTTATATTATGCTGGTATAACAATCGGCAGGTTTATAACAGGTTTTATCACCTTAAGGATGAGCAGCCTTAAGCTCATTCGAATCGGGCAAATCATCGCGCTATCAGGGGCTGTGCTGTTATTCCTGCCCTTACCGGCGACGTTCTTACTAGTTGGTTTTATCCTGGTCGGACTCGGATTAGCCCCCATTTTCCCATGTATGCTCCAAGAAACACCGATCCGATTCGGCGAAAAGCATTCACAGACGATTATGGGCTACCAAATGGCCGTTGCCTATACAGGCAGCACCTTCCTGCCGCCGCTTCTCGGTTTCATTGCAGCACGCACCACCATCGGCATCTTTCCCTTTTTCATCGCCGGTTTTATTGCGATCATGCTTTTGGGGTCTGAACGATTAAATACCTTACTGAAAAAACAAACACAACAGATTTAAATTGAACCGTAAAACAGCATCGCAACATGCTGTTTTTTGGTTTTACCATCAAGTTAAGATTCGGCTGCTTGTACGTTAGAACCATGACAAACCCAACCCGCAAAAAGTCCAGTGGAATAAAATCGGGTAATATTCGTAAAGCCCGCCTCCTCCAATAGCCGCTCGATTTCACTATCAGAAATGAACGAAATGTTCATAATGACCTTTCCCATCTCTTCCACTTTGGCTTTTTCGTATCCAGCATCCAGGAAAAAGCTTTTCCAGACGTTGATCCTGTCTTGAAGCTCCGCACTGTCTCGGTCTCCGTAGGCAGTCACAAGTACGAACGGCTTTCCCAGTTGCAAATGGTCATGAATATCCTTTAGCAGCTTCAACTTCCCTCTAGCTCGTGAATAAAATGAAGCACCAAATTACAACTCGCTGCATCAAATCTCTCATCTGGATCAGGAAGGTCTTCAATCGTTCCTTGCAGAAGTCTGACGCGCTTTTCCAGCCCTAGCTGAACAGATTTTTCGTGCGCCATTTGAACCATGACATCAGAAGGGTCCACTCCCGTAAAGGACCAGTTGGGGTTAGATGGCCCCCATGCCGAAAGTTCATTCCCGCCCCCAGCACCAACCACAAGCAGCGACGCTTCCGTTTCAGCCAATTGAGCTCGAAAGTATGCTTGAATCTTCGCAAATAACGCATCATAGGTAGGAACTGAAATCCGGGTATTTCTATCGTATACAAGCGCGTTTTGGGCATTGTACATCGGCTGATTCATTACCAATCACCTCCATTATATTTCATTTTTCTTTTCCAAAAAGAAAATCTTAAACTTCCTCATCAAGACCCGCTGCTTCATCATCATCATTTGGTTCAGATTCAAGTTCAGGTTTACCTGCTTCACTTTCATGAATCTCAAATAATTGGGTAAATTCGTTGATCATCAAATCAAGCATCTTTAATTCCCCAACTAAAATCTGGTTTATTGATTGAAATTCCGGTTGCTCTAGCTGCTGCCTAATCGTTTCCCGCTTCAGATTCATCATCTCTAAAAAAGCAATTGCCCGCCCGCGGCGAAAGGTTTTCGGCCGGCTATGCATACCTTTAGGACGCTCACCACGCTCTGCACCTTCTCTTCCTTTATAACGTTCTCCCCGATGCGAACCATCCTTTCCTCTCGAACGTTCTCCCAGATGTGTACCATCCTTCCCTCTCGAACGTTCACCACGAGGATGTCCTTCTCTTCTCATTTCATCTCTCATAATAAAAACCCTCCTAGTGTATACAATTGTATACTTATCATTTACATTTTTATTGTATACACTTGTATACACATTGTCAATCTACCCCTCGAAATAAAAATTTCCTAGCGACCGCAAAATTTGTCGAATGAATTTCCAAAAAATCCCGGAACCAACCTTCTTCCGAATCGTCTTACTAGAGTATTGTTTTAGTAGAAAAATAGATTGTGAATCGGGGGTCAAAGGATGAAAAAGATGGTGGTTGCTTTAGTCGGGGCGATGGTGCTCCAAGGCTATTCTGGTGTTGCTACAGAAGCCGCGACGACTCAATCTGTTGTGCAGACATCAGGATGGGTACAGCAAAATGGAAGCTGGTATTTTTATGATTCTGCTGTAAAGAAAACGGGCTGGGTCAAGGATGCGGGCAAATGGTATTACTTGAATCAGGCAGGTGTAATGCAGACAGGATGGATCAAGTACATGAATAATTGGTACTACCTTTCCAAGTCTGGTGCGATGAAAACCGGCTGGCTGCTTGATGCTGGTAAATGGTATTACCTGAAGTCGGATGGGGCCATGAAAACAGGATGGCTTGAGGAAAACGGCAAGTGGTATTACCTGACGGGTTCCGGGGCGATGAAAACCGGCTGGGAAAATGTTAAAAACACCTGGTACTTTTTTAATAAAAGCGGTGTGATGCAAAGCGGCGGATGGACTCAAATTGCAGGCAAGTGGTATTACCTGAATCAGGATGGGGCGATGAAAACGGGATGGCTGCTAGAGAATGGCAAGTGGTATTTTCTAAATCGTTCTGGGGATATGCAGACAGGTTGGTTACATCTGAACGGCACTTCCTATTATCTTCAAGCCAATGGTGTAATGGCAACTGGCTGGGTTACCGATGGAGGCTTGAAGTATTACTTTGACCAGGAAGGTGCCCAAATCACTGGCTGGAAGGAAATTGATGGGAACTGGTACTTCTTTAACGATTATAACGGTGCGATGGTAACCAGCATGATCGTTGATGGTAAGTATCTTAATAGTGATGGCGTTCTCACACAAGCTGGTAACAGCATGATTGATTCTGTCGTAGAAGATCTGAGACATATCATTGATGTTGAAATGAGCCAGGAGGAACTAGTCAACATTTTAGGAGCAGACTATAGTGAATTTTTCAATGATGAATATAGTTATTATCATTTTTGGATTTATTCGCTTAAGGTAACTGGTGAGAATGAATACATTGTCGATAAAAGTACTCATGAAGAAGGTCATTATTACATTGAAGACATGGCACGCGGGATGTCTAACATTACCATCTTCGTTCACTGGGATGAAAATAAGAAAGCACATACTGTGCGCATTGAATATTTCGATGCAAGCCACAAGTACCATGTTTACTACTCTACTAAATATGAAAATGTGTACAATTAAACTTTTAGAAAAATTGGGGGCAATTCTTTCATGAAAAAGGTATTCATTGCAATGGTCGGGGCCACCATGCTGCTGGCCAATCCTACCGTAACCGAGGTCGCTGCTGCAAAAACGGTTCAAACTACAGGCTGGGTTCAATCAAATGGCAGCTGGTACTACTATACTGGCGGTGTGAAGAAGACCGGCTGGATTAAAGATGCTGGGACTTGGTATTATCTCGATTCTACTGGAAAAATGAAGACCGGCTGGATTAATGACGGAAACGATCGGTATTATTTAAACTCTTCAGGGGCGATGCAAACGGGCTGGTTGTATAAATCCGATACTCGGTTATGGTATTACCTAGAGCCTTCAGGAAAAATGAAGACTGGCTGGCTATTTGATCAAGGAAAGTGGTATTATCTTCATTCACAAGGACACATGCTCACCGAAATGAAGAAGATTGATGGTAAGCTTTATCTTTTCAACTATAAAGGTGAGATGCAAACCGGCTGGAATTTGTTTAACGGGCAATGGTATTTCCTTGACGAGACTGGTGCAGCTTTGAAATCCAAGTGGCTGTTAGATGAAGGCAAATGGTATTACCTCGATCAAAACGGAATGATGGCAAGAGGCGGGACGAAGACGGTTGGAACTGACGTCTATTTCTTTAATTATGAAGGCACCATGCATACAGGCTGGAAATATCATTTTGGCAGTATTACCTATTATAAAGAGTCAGGTGCCTTGGCACGAGGCTGGACCCAAATTGGCGAGGACTGGTATTACTTTGACGCACACATGCGTACCTCTCAGTTTGTAGATGGCTACTACCTAAATAACGAAGGAAAATGGAAAGAGCCCGGCAGTGCGGACAATGACGCTGTAGCTGAAGTGTTAAAAAGCCAGCTTAAGGCAGGAATGACAAAGGAAGAAATGATTCAACTATTGGGCCCGACGTATCTAGACGTAGTCGGCTTTGAATATGAGCAATATACTGTGTTCCACTTGAAGGTGACAGGACCTGAAGAATACACGACTGTAGATGTGAACCATGATCCATACCGGCAGCCTGGGGATACATTGGCCAATGAATTTGCCGATATTATTATTTTGGCTTCCTGGGGACCTGAAAATAAAACTTACAGCTTAGAAATGCATTACTTTGACGCCGAACAACGCCTTCACCATTATCACCAAGCCAAAGGTGAATACGTTTATAATTAGATTCGAGTGGCCAGCCTTTGGGCTGGTCTTTTTGATTTGGTTCAAGGTTTATTTCTAGGTGAGCAGTTTTTCCTGACCCGACTGCTTTTCGGTCACTTAGACACCCTATAAGTTACCTCTTCCCCTTCCCCTTCATCCACCTCCTCTATGTCACTTAAGACCTTCTTGCCTCTATCTTTGAATCTTTTTTTTAAACCACTATGCAAAAAAAACAGGCCCGCTTAGCGGGGCCCATTATGCTGCTTAATCCGATTAGGAATCTACACAGTGAGGGTTCTTCTCCTCCTTAAGGAAGCAGGAGAACCGTCCCTGTGCTGTTATAGCTCTTTGCCATTTGTAGCAATGACGTTTTTGTACCAGAAGAATGACTTTTTCTTTTTACGATCGAGTGTTCCGCTTCCATCATCATGTTTGTCCACATAGATAAAGCCGTAACGCTTGGACATTTCGCCTGTTGATGCACTCACTAGGTCGATACAGCCCCATGGCGTGTAGCCCATTAAATCTACACCATCTTCGATTGCTTCGCCCATTGCTTCGATATGGCTTCTTAGATAATTAATGCGATAATCATCATTGATTGAGCCATCCTCTTCCACTTGATCATAAGCGCCGAGTCCATTTTCTACGATGAATAGAGGTACTTGATAGCGGTCATATAATTGGTTAAGTGCAATTCGAAGTCCAGTTGGATCGATTTCCCAGCCCCAATCACTAGCGCTTAAGAATGGATTTTTTACTCCGCCAATCAGATTACCTTGTCCCATTTCCTCAAGCGTTTTATTCTTTTTATCTGTGCGTGACATGTAGTAACTGAATGAAATGAAATCAACCGTACCTTCCTTGATGATTTCCAAGTCTCCCTCTTTCATCTCAAGGTTAATGCCATTTTCTTTAAAGAAACGTTGTGCAAATGCTGGATAAGCTCCTCTGACATGTACATCCCCACAATAATTGTTAAATAAACGCCCTTCTTGTAGAGCATACATCACATTTTCAGGATTGCAATCAAAGGAATATGTCGGTGCATAAATAAGCATACAGCCGATTTGGCTTCCTGGAATGATTTCATGTCCTGCTTTTACAGCTCGTGCACTTGCGACAAATTGGTGATGAAGCCCTTGGAAGCTATCTTGTAACTTTGTTTCTTCACTCTCTGGTGAGAAACCAAGTCCTAGAAGTGGCATATGTGTTGCACCGTTGATTTCGTTAAAAGTTAACCAGTATTTCACTTTGTTTTTGTAGCGGTTGAACAATGTTGTTGCATAACGCTCAAAGAAACCGATCACTTCACGGTTACGCCAACCACCATATTCAGTGATTAAATGAAGTGGAATTTCATAGTGAGAAATGGTCACAACCGGTTCAATATCATATTTTTTTAATTCATCGAATACACGGTCATAGAACGCTAAACCTTCTTCATTTGGTTCTAACTCGTCTCCATTAGGGAAAATACGGCTCCAAGCAATACTCATACGATAGGTCTTGAATCCCATTTCAGCAAAAAGAGCGATATCCTCTTTATAACGGTGATAAAAATCAATACCGTCATGGTTTGGATATACATATTTCTCTGTATCAATTTTAAAGTCAAAACCTGGTTCTCCAATAACCTTTAATCTTACTTTTCCTCCGGGCATCACATCTGCCAGGTTCATACCTTTGCCGCCTTCAAGATAGGCACCTTCTAATTGGTTTGCAGCTGTTGCCCCGCCCCACATAAATCCTTTTGGAAATTGATAAGTTGTTTTATTCATAGAGAAACCCTCCATTTTTTAGTGTTAAACCTTTTAGTTTCTTAAAAAACTATACAAAAAAACCTAAATCACCTAACAAAGACACAAATGTCCCATAGTTAGTGATTTAGGTTTTGCCTGCATAATCAGTTACAATCCTAAAAGGTTGTTTATTGAATTACGTTTACTATAGCACACCTTTTTTTCTCTAACAACCATTTTTGAAACCGTTATTTTTTTTGCCTTTTATATATTTATAAGAAGCTATTTGGGTTTTTCTGAAAAAATAATTTTTTTAAAAGAAAGCGTTGACACCTGCTAAATAACCATGCTAAATTACACGTATCAAATAAAACTTCATCAATTCCTCTCAGGAATGTAACCTTAAGCGGGCATAACCTGATCTGATTAAAAACGTACGCACAGTGCTATCTTTGTGTGCAGTTTCTAATCGGGTCAGGTTTTTTATTTGATAAAAATCAAATTGAAAAAAATAAAAATCAAATAAAGAAGGAAGTGTCCAAAAATGAAATACGAACAGTTAGCAAAAGATATTCTTGCCAATGTCGGCGGAAAAGAAAACGTTTCCAGTGTGGTTCATTGTGTTACACGCTTACGCTTTAAGCTAAAGGATGAAAGCAAGGCAAATACAGAAGTGTTAAAAAATATGGATGGTGTTGTGACCGTTATGAAGAGCGGCGGGCAATATCAGGTTGTTATTGGGAACCATGTTCCTGATGTGTACGCAGCTGTTTTACATGTAGGCAATCTTGGTGCTGCAAGTGAAAACAGTGATTCAACTAGTGATGAAAAAATGAGTATGGGCGCAAGATTTATTGACTTGATTTCAGGCGTTTTCCAGCCAATTCTAGGCGTTTTGGCTGCAACTGGTATGATCAAAGGATTTGCGGCCTTAATTTTAGCATTAGGCTGGGTTGAAGCAACTTCAGGCACTTACCAGCTATTGAACCTTGCAGGAGATGGATTATTTAACTTCTTGCCAATCTTCTTAGGATACACAGCCATGAAGAAATTTGGCGGTTCACCGTTTATCGGGATGGCGATCGCTGCAGCATTGGTACATCCTTCATTGGCGGGCTTAACGACAGGAGAAGTTTCAAAGGTATTATTCCAAGGTACCATCTTTGAATCGCCTATCCATATTACATTCCTAGGAATTCCTGTAATTATGATGAGTTATGCATCAAGCGTTATTCCAATCATTCTTTCTACCTTTGTCGCTTCAAAAGTAGAAAAAGGATTAAAGAAAATCATTCCAGATGTAGTAAAAACGTTCGTCGTTCCATTCTTTACAATCGTGATTATGGTACCATTAACATTCCTAATGATCGGGCCAATCTCAACATGGGCTGGTAGCTTGTTAGGTGCAGCGACTTTATGGATTTATGAGTTAAGCCCTCTTGTAGCAGGGGTAATTATCGGCGGATTCTGGCAAGTGTTTGTTATTTTCGGACTTCATTGGGGCCTTGTTCCAATCGCTATTAACAATTTAACGACTTTAGGTTACGACCCTGTTTTAGCAACAACGGTTATGGTATGTTTTGCACAAATTGGTGCAGTTTTAGCTGTCATGTTAAAAACTAAAAACAAGAATTTAAAATCACTTAGCGTTTCATCATTCATTTCAGGTATCTTCGGTGTAACCGAACCGGCCATTTACGGAGTTACATTACCACTTAAAAAGCCATTCATCATGAGCTGTATCGGTGGTGCTGTCGGTGGCGGTATCATCGGTGTTACTGCAGGTAAATTATGGATGTTTGGTGGAATGGGAATTTTCGTTTTCCCAGCGTTTATTAAACCAGGTTCAGGACTAGACATGGCATTCTACGGATCCATTATAGCATTGGTTGCAGGGTTCGCAGTTGCATTTGTGTTAACGTATTTATTCGGCGGATTGAATCAAGAGAAAGCTTCAAACTTAACAAACGAAACAACTACAGCTCCTAAGGAAGTAGCGGTCACAAAAGTTGTAAGCGAAGCAGTAGTAAGCCCGTTAACCGGCGAAGTAAAGGCATTATCAGAAATAGCAGATGCAGCTTTCTCATCGGGGGCCCTCGGACATGGTGTAGCAATCGAGCCAAGAGAAGGAAAACTGTTTGCCCCTGAATCTGGAACGGTATCAGCATTATTCCCTACGAATCATGCAATTGGCATTACAACCGATTCTGGTGCAGACATTCTCATTCATATCGGAATGGACACCGTTCAATTAGAAGGTAAGTATTTCACAGCACATGCCACTCAAGGTGAATATGTGAAAAAGGGCCAGCTGCTCATTGAGTTTGATATGGAACAAATCAAAAAAGCAGGTAAGCCGTTAACCACACCAATCGTGGTAACGAATCATAAGGAATTTAGCTTAGCGCTAACCAATCAAAAGCAAATCAAAACAGGTGATACCTTATTCACAATAGATAAGAAATAATTAATCTTCAGGAAAAGGAAAGTAGTCCTTTCCTTTTTCCTGTTGTGTAAGGAAGCGGAATTTTTCTCCTATAATTGCAATGATTGGAGGAAGACTATAGTATATAGTGAAGGAAAGCCCATTTAACTTTCCTTCTCTTAAAAAAATTTCTGATCATTCGTCCATAATATATACTATATTTTACCTATAGGTGATTTTATGAAAATAGCCAAAGTATACAATAACAACGTAATCAGTACTTTTAATGAAAAAAACGAAGAGCTAGTTGTGATGGGAAGAGGTCTCGCTTTTCAAAAAAGGCCTGGTGATTTAGTGGACGAGCATAAGATCGAGAAGATTTTTACGATAAAAAATAATGATCTTTCAGAGAGATTCAAAACTCTTCTACATGAAGTACCAATTGAATACATGGTCATCACGGAGGATATTATTAAAATTGCTAAAAGCAGGTTAGGAAGAAGCCTTAACGAAAGCCTCTATATCTCTTTAACGGACCATATTCACTTTGCCGTAGACAGACACAAAAAAGGCTACGACATAAAGAATGCCTTATTGTGGGAAATCAAAAGGTTTTATAAGGAAGAGTTTTGCATTGGACTCGAGGCTCTCAAGTTAATTAACGAGAAGGTCGGTGTCCTCTTGCCCGAGGATGAAGCGGGTTTTATCGCGATGCACATTGTTAACTCTGGCTTGAACGAGGAAATGCCAAACGTCGCTAATATTACGAGAGTGATGCAAGATATCCTAAACATTGTGAAATACCATTATAAAATGAGCTTTGACGAGGAATCATTAAATTACTTCCGATTTGTCACCCATTTGAAATTCTTTGCCCAAAGACTTTATAACCAAAGCTATATAGAAGACGATGACCCCTTCCTGTACGAATCCTTTAAGCAAAAACATAAAGAAGCAATTCAATGTACAGAAAAAATCAACGACTACATCGTCAATCAATTTAACTATAACCTCACCAACAACGAAAAACTATACCTAGCCATCCACATCCAGCGAGTCGTAAATCGCTGAAGCACAGGGACGGTTCTCCTGCTTCCTTCAGGAAGCAGGAGAACCGTCCCTGTGTCTTTCGGTCATCTTAACTCCTTTAAGATGACCGGGTTTGGGCTTTTCCCATCAGTTTCGGGCATCTTAACTCCTTAATATTCAGCAGTATGCAAAAAAAAAGGCCCGCATGGCGGGACCCATTATGCTGCTTTTTCAATAAGTGTTTCATTCACGCGGCCACGTTTGAAGCTAAATGCAAAATAACTGAGGGTTACGAGCATAAACCCAAGCATGTAAGCTAAAAGAATAAGATTGTTTTGCCACATGTAGTGGATGTCGCCACTTGAGATGACTGCTTTAAACGCCTGAACGGTGTACGTCATCGGGAAGAAGGCGTTCAATGGCTGCAGCGCTTCTGGAATCAGTACGAGCGGGAACGTTCCAGCACTTGTAGTTAATTGGATGATGAGAATTAGGATGGCGACGAATCGACCTGCATCTGCCATTGTTGTTACCAGCATTTGAATAAGTGTAACAAATACCATACTAGTAATGATCGATGTGAGAATAAACAACGGCACGCTTTGCACTTGAATGTCCAAGCCCACCAATAAAATAACATCGACTAAAACGGCCTGGATTATGCCGATAATCGTGATGATCCCTAGTTTACTTAAAAACCATTGTAGCGCAGACTGAGGCCTAACAGCTGGTTCCTTCAATTGATACACAATTGAAATGATCAGTGCCCCCACAAATAATCCAAGAGAGACAAAATACGGTGCAAACCCTGTTCCGTAGTTTGGCACTGTGTTAATCTCCTCTTTCTCAACTGTGACTGGTTCACCCATCATATCAAAGGTGTCATCATCAGCTTGAACCGACTTAGCTCGCTCTGCACCTTCAGATAGCTTGTCGTTCAATTCTGCACTGCCTGCCGTTAGTTTTTCAGAACCATCCTTTAGAGACTGTGAGCCGTCAGCCAATTTCCCCGAACCGTCCGCTAATAGCCCGGCACCATCAGATAACTGTCCCATTCCTGCCGTAAGGTCGTTGGCCCCTTTATTCAAAGCATTAGATCCTTGAGCAAGCTGATGAATTCCCTGCTGCAGCTTAGCCTGGTTAAGACTTATTTCTCCCAGCCCGCCAATGAGTTGGTCAAACACAGGATCTGTTTGCTGTTTCAGCTGAGCTTCGAGCCCGTTAACGGAACCTACCAATTGCCCGTTTACCTCGGTCTTAAATTGGGTAAAACCTTGGTGTAATCCAGGCAGTATCGCTTGTGAAATTTGCTGCTCCACTTCTGCCTTTGTCGGAGCCGTTTGCTGTTGCTGTGCGATAATCTGCGAAACAGTTTCGGCTGGAACGCCATTTTCAAGTAAAGCGGTGCTGACCTCCTGCATTTTTGCTTGCTGCTGAACCATCATTTGTTCGGCAATCTGTGAGGATAACCCTGCACCTAACTGGGCTTCAAACTGGTCAATCCCGCCGTTTAACTTCTCACTGCTTCCCTTGAGATTTGATTCTATTTCAGCGGCAATCCCCGCTGGTAACTGCGCTTTGATTTGCTCTGCGCCCTGCTGTACTTTTTCAGTGCCTGTCACCAATTGCGGAAGCTTAGCATCGATTTCTTCCAGGGCTTGATTGATTTGTGTTGTTCCTTTTGCTAGTGTGGTTGAACCCGCCTCAGCACTTTTTACCCCTTGCTCAAACTCGATTGATTTGCTTGCCAAGGTTTCAAGGTTTGTTTTGATTTGCTCGACACCTTGGTCTAGCTCGGAGGTACCGTCCGTTAATTGGCCTGCGCCGTCACTCGCCTGGGCTAACCCGTCCGCCATGTTTCCTATTTTTTCAAAAATCGTTTCAGAGTATGTGGCAATAATCTGCTTGGAGATCTCTGCTTTAATTTCCTTCACGGCCGTTTCACCAATCTGCGCTGAAAGAAAATTTGACCCCTCATTCGGTATATATTTCATTTCTAGCTTCTGAGGCTCGTTGTCTAGCAAAGTAGTTGCATTTTTTGAAAAATCCTTCGGAAGTTCTACCACCATATAATACTTTTGCGACTCCAAACCTTGATAGCCTTCCTCTCGGTCGACCATATGAAAACCAAAGGTGTTACTTTCCTCAAGTTTTTCGACTAAATCACTGCCCAGATGGAGCTTTTCCCCTTCAAGCTCGGCTCCCTCGTCCTGATTCACAATTGCAACAGGTAAATCGGATAGGTGCACATATGGGTCCCAAAAGGCCCAAAGAAACATTCCCGCATACAGCACAGGAATAAATAGAATCGCAATCACTGGAATGAGTGTTTTACGATTGAAAACAATATTTTTTAACTCTGCAAAAAAAGATGATCCCTTCATGATGCTGTATTCCCCCTTGTATATTTATGACCGAATTGTTCAAATGGTCATTTTGCGTTAAAAAAATTTACATTTGTGGTTGATCTTTTTCAAAAATTTGATTTACTGACCACTTTCCCCATCTGGTCACTTCACTGTAAAAATAGAATGACTATTGCTAGTCATTTTGTGATAAACCCTTTAGTAAGTAAAGTTCAAAGAGCTTTGAAATTTCTTCCTTTCCTAATGGCGGGTGATTCCTTTGCCAATCAATGATTAATGAAAAATACATTTTTAACATGACGAACGCTGTGATTTCAGGATCACAAGGTTTGATTTCACCTGTTTCGATCGCCTTTTGAATAATCCCCATCATGTACTGGACAATTGCCTGCTCGACCTGCTGCATAGCCTCGACCACTGTCTGCGTGCCCATATCGCGTTCTTCTTGAATCAGTTTAATCGTCAGCTGATGACTTTCCCGAAACTCATGGACCGTATATAACGCCCGATTCACATTTTCATGAAACGTCGCACTTTCGTCCAAAACCTGTTCGACCGCCAATTTGATATCAATGATGAGCGTTTTAATGATTTCTTCAAATAACTCTTCTTTCGTTTTGTAAAATGTATAGATTGTTCCTTTTCCCACATTGGCTAGCTTGGCCACCTGCTCCATCGTCGTCGCCTTATAGCCATACAGCGAAAATGACTTTGCCGCCGCCTCGTGAATCAACTTCTTACGATCAATTATCCCCATACCGCTCACCTCATCTTGTTTAATGACCAAAAGACCAATCTGGTCATTTTTACAAAAAGTACTATATCATATCACCATTCTTTTCGCAAGCAGCCCCTGAAAAACCAATTTTGTTATGTAATCATATACTAAAACTAAATAGACCACTTAGGAGTGAACGTAGGCATGGAATTAATTCTTGGCGGATTGTTGTTCATTGGGATCATCCTCGGCGGATTGTTTTTAGCCAATCAATTACTCGGTCATGGAAAAGGTCATATTGTGATTGACTTTGACGAACGGTACTTCAATCGACGTGAATATATTCAAGCCATCATGAAGGAGTTGGAAAGTGAAGGGCATCTGGTCACCTATGAAGGACATGACCGGTTTATCATTGATGGAAAAAGATATGTATTTTTCGAAAGAAATCTCAGCATGGGCGGAGCGCCGCTGCAGCGTACCATTCTGAAACCTGAAAACGATTAAATCGTGAAGAAAAAGCTTAATATATATCCTCATCCAGGCATTCACCTGGATTTTTTGTCGTTAATTGGCATGATCTTTGAAGGCGAGCCAGCAGATACGCTTGAACTCTTTTTTATTCTGAACTCTTCCCTCCTCTAATGAGCAATTTTTGGGTATAATAAAGGAATATGGATTTTTTGAGAATGCGAGTAGGATTTTTTACATAGAGATTTTTTTTGATAAAGGGGGTTGTGGGCTTGGAATCTATTCATGCTACGGAACGGATTGGGTTTATTTCAGAGGATTTAAAGGATTTGCTGCATCCGCATTCCTCGGATGATGCGAAGCTTGTGCAAAAGGGTTTGATGCTGTACCGCCAAGGGATGGTGAAGCAGGTTCAAATTTGGAATGAAAAAGTGACAGCAATGGTGCAGGATGTGATACCGTGCCATGTTTCTCTTCATTTACGTTTCCTGTCGCAAAGTAAGTGTACCTGCCCCTCTGACGGTTTGTGCCGCCATCAGATGGCCGTGTTTTTTGCTGCGTATGCGAAGGTCGGCAAAAGTGTCGCCGACTGGGTAGCAGAATGGCGTGAACCGATGAAAGAGAAAACGGATGCTGCCAATTGGGGACTGCAGACGGCGAAGGATTTGGTGAAGGCGAACGGCGTGATGAAGCCTGATTATGACCGCTGGGTCGAAGCGTTCGAGGTCAGCTTTGATACGATTATTACCAAAAAGCACACCAGCCCGTACGTGGTTGCTGAGCTGTTTCAGATCTATGAGCGGAGAATCAAGGCGAGCTCGCCGGTTGAGAAGGAATGGCGCTTGCTGTATGAATTGGTCGGTGCGGTCATTTCTTTTAAAAAGCTTGCGGTGTTTACGGCCGATGCGGGTTTTGCTGAGGATGTCGTCAAGCGGGTTTATTTGCATGTGTTTCATAACCTTGTCGACGATGCCGAGGATCTCGTTCAACGAATTGGCTTTCAATCGCTGCCGTTTGACTTTGATGAGTTTATTTTAAAATTAAAGACCGATGTGTTTGAACTTTTGACGATCGTGCAAGGTTTAGAGGCTGAACGGGTTTATTTGTACCGCCATTTGTGGACCAGTCTTTTTAAAAAGAAGGAATGGCGCCAAGAGGAAATTCAGAAGATTCGCGACCGGATGGACGCTTTGGAGTCTTGGGAAAATTCGACACCGCTTATTATTGCCGCAATCCATCTAACGATTTTGGCTCAGGATGATGATGTTGCCTTGGAGATGGTGGCGCAAACTCCGGATGCTGTCATTGTCCCTTATCTGCTTTATTGGATCGAGTTGATGGCACAGGCAAAATCCTGGAAACGGGTCGGTCCGTTCATTGAAATACTGGTTGTGAAGATAAAAGGTTACTTTTCTTATGTAAGGACATATCATACATGTGCGAGCTTTTCGCGGATGGCAATGAAGCACATTTCGGCGTACGCTGCGGAGACAGGCCGCTTGGATGTGTATGAGCGGGCGCTGCTCACGACCTTGCCGTATAGCTATGCGGATTATGAGCATATGCTGTTCGAGCGCCGTCAGTTTGATAAATGGGCTGAGCTCCAGGCGTTCATGGGCTGGAACTTTCACGATATCCCAAGGGAACGCGTCAAGGTCATTGAAAAGGAAATGCCGGAGGTGCTGCTCGGCCTTCTCCATCAATCAGCGATTCAAGAAATCAACCAAAAGAACCGTCAAAGCTACAAAATGGCCGTCCGCCATCTAAAGAAACTGCGGACCCTATACAAAAAACTCAAGCGCCAGGACGACTTCCAATACTTCCTGGACACCCTAATCGAAAAAACCAAACGCCTCCGCGCCTTCCACGAAGAATGCCGCCGCAGCAAACTCATCGAAGGATAACCGAGGCTGATGGCGGTAGCGGTGACGGTGATGCGGTAATGCGGAGATTCAATGATGGTGCCTGTCACCTAAGATGGACAAATGGGCCATTTGTCCATCTTAGGTGACAGGCACCGCTCGTGGACACTGTCCACCTCAGGCGTACAGTTGGCTATTTTAGTATACATACATATTAGAAACATAGATTTTTTACCCTCCCTAGTTGAAGGAGTGACGAGGACGATGCTTAGTACGAGATTTATTAAATTGTTGACTTTGAAATTAGAGGATGGACGTTATTTTCTTGCTGCTTTGGATGAGCGCGGCGATGAGCTGAAGCTGTCTGAGTGGAAGAATCTTGTCTTCAGCCGCCATGAAGAGAGCTTCTTTGGAACGCTTTTGGAGTCTGAGACGGTAGATGGAATTGAGGGTGTTGTGGTCAGCGGCTGGCACCTGGTCTCGCTTTTTGCCAAAGAGTCGTTCAACCGTTTCATCGATTGGGACTGGAGCGATCAGTCCGAGATTTCCCTTGCCTCCGCTCATGCACTTTACGAAGGCATTCAAGAGAAAGATTGGCTGCCTGACTTTACGGTCTGGGAAGAAGGAGAATTTCGCTGGAAGCTCCCTGAACGTGTGAAGGATGAGTTTGACCCGTCCTTTTGGGAACAGGATGTATCCTTGCTTGCCAATGATTCATTTGAAAAAGCGGAACCGGCGGATGCTTATATCTCCGATTTGTACAATGATGCTCTTGACGCGTACCTCACCCGGAACGCCGCTATGAAGCAGTTATTTGGTCCAAAGCTTGATTTGCTGCGGAAACAAAACATTTCCGGCAGCGAGCTGGCGCGATATTTTGATGAAGAAAGCTGGCTTGAGTGGGTGGGCATTAAGGAAAACGACACCCCGTTTACGATCGGACTGCGGCTTGAGGAGCCTGAAGACGGTGAAGGTCCTTGGAACCTTGGTGTCTTTTTACGCAGCAAAAAGAATCCTGATGATGTCCATGAGCTAGGCGGGAAAATGCCTGCAAGATGGAAGCCTTTTTTAGAAAAAGCAGAGCGCGAACTCGAGCGCTGGGTCCGGTTAATCCCGTGGCTGAGCGAAGACGGAGTGACGTTAAAGTCAGGACTTACAGAGGAAGAATCGTGGATGTTCTTGACCGAGGCGAGTGAAACACTGGTCGCCTTGGATGTTGAAATTCTCCTTCCTTCCTGGTGGCAGGCGATGAAAAATGCCAATTTGAAGGTGAAGGCATCGTTGAAGGGTTCTGGCAGCCATCGCCCATCATTTGTCGGTCTGCAGGCAATGCTTGATTTCAACTGGCGTTTTTCGATGAACGGTGTGGACCTATCCGAGGAGGAATTCGGAAAGCTAGTCGAAGAAAAGCGCCGGCTTGTGTTTATCCGCGGCCGCTGGGTTAAGCTTGATCCGCAGTTTATCCGCAGTATTCAGGATTTAATGAAGCGCGCTGAAAAGGAAGGCTTGCACGTAAGAGACCTGCTCGAACAGGAACTGATCGAGTCAGAAGGAACAGAAGATGAGCTTGAGAATCCGAAGGCCTTCGCCAAGATTCAAATTGAATTGAACAGTCAGTGGAAGAAAATGATCAAGCAGCTGTCAGAGGTGCATGAACTTCCGTTAGAAACCGTACCTTCCGGCCTGCAGGGCGAACTGCGTCCATACCAGCAGCTTGGGATGAGCTGGCTCTGGTTTCTTCGTAAGTTCGGCTTCGGCGCCGTTCTCGCTGATGACATGGGGCTCGGAAAAACCGTCCAGTTGATCTCGTATCTTTTAAAAGTAAAAGACGAACAAGCGACGAGTGGCAGGAAAAATCTTGGGGTGGTGTCAGGCACCGAAGCTGGAATCGTCGAAAAAGTGGCCGATGATGTGGTGACAGGCACCAAGGCCAAGTCCGTGGCGGTGTCTGGCACCGAAACGGCGGCGGAAGTTGCTCCGACCACCATTAAGCCCAAAGCAAAGCTTCCTACCAAGTCGGCATTAATTATTTGCCCGACGTCGGTACTAGGAAACTGGCAAAAGGAGCTTGAACGCTTTGCACCGGAGCTCGATGTGTATCTGCATTATGGCTCTAACCGTTTGAAGGAAGAAGCCTTCTCTGAAAAGGCACAGAATGTTGATGTTGTGCTAACTTCCTATGGTTTGAGTCATTTAGACTCCGAGGAGTTCGAGGGAATGATTTGGAGCTCGATTTCCATAGATGAAGCCCAAAATATAAAGAACGCTGGGACTAAGCAATCCCGTGCTGTTCGCAGGCTCCGCGGCCAGCACCATATCGCACTGACTGGGACGCCGATGGAAAACCGCTTATCTGAGCTGTGGTCAATTTTTGACTTTACGAATCATGGGTACCTTGGCAGTCTCGGACAATTCCAGAAGAAGTTTGTTGTTCCGATTGAAAAGGATGAAAAACGAGAAAAAGTCACCCAGCTGCAGTCACTAATCCGTCCGTTCTTGCTGCGCAGGACGAAAAAGGATGAAGAGGTTGCTCTTAACCTTCCAGATAAGCAGGAGCAAAAGGAATACTGTCCGCTTACCGCAGAGCAGGCCTCACTCTATGAGCAGCTCATTCACGACACATTCGCAGAGATTGAAAAGCTGTCGGGGTTTGAGCGTAAGGGGTTAATTTTACAAATGCTCAGCCGCTTGAAACAGCTGTGTGACCACCCTGCCTTATATCTGAAGGAAAAGGCGGTTGATCGGAAGCTGCTTGAGCGCTCGAATAAAATGGAGAAGCTGGTCGAGCTGGTTGATGCGGTTCTTGATGCTGGGGAAAGCTGCTTGATTTTCACTCAGTATATTGAAATGGGAGAAATGATCCGAACGACTTTGAAAAAGAAGTTTGGTGTTGAGGTACCGTTCTTGAACGGCAGCGTACCAAAGACACAGCGTGATGAGATGATTGAGAGGTTCCAAAACCATGAGTTCCCGGTATTCCTCTTATCGCTAAAAGCAGGTGGAACAGGACTGAATTTGACCGCCGCCAATCATGTCATCCATTATGACCGCTGGTGGAATCCGGCTGTCGAAAACCAGGCCACCGACCGTGCTTACCGGATTGGGCAATCCCGATTCGTCCACGTGCACAAACTCATCTGCACCGGCACACTAGAAGAAAAAATCGACAGCATGCTAGAGAAGAAACAACACCTAAACGACCAAATCATCACCAGCGAAAACTGGATCACCGAACTCTCCACCGACGAACTGCGTGACCTCGTCTATCTAGGGTGACAACGGTGACAGTGACAACGGTGACAGGCACCGCCCGTGGACAAATCACCCCATTTGTACGCCTGGGGTGGACACTTTTGATTTTTGCTGTGAAGTGATGGCTATAATGTTTACTGTTGAAAAACATTGTACGCCATAAGAAAAGCGATTCCTCATTATTGAGGAATCGCTACCCATTATTTTAAGAATTCTTTTTATTTGATAGCATTCGCTTGATTAATCTGATCTGCCCACGGTGGTTTACTTAATCTTCCATGACGTGGTACCATAGCCAGTAGTTATTATGCATAGAATGGCTGTTTGAAGAAAATGAATAGGGATAATAGGGTATTTATCAAATAGCAAGGAAGAATAAAAAGGTGCAACATTCTATTAGAATAGATGCACCTTTAGCTGCCTGCTAATCACTTGATTGCAAGTAAAAACTATTGTCTGATAATCTTAATTTCTTTGATTGGGTAGTAAACAAGGTTCGTTGTTCCAACTACTTTCTCTAACGGAACTGCTCCAATGTCACGGCTATCCGTACTATACCTTCTGTTATCACCCAAGACGAACAAATGACCTTTAGGAACGGTTTCACTGCCTACTGCCGTTTCCTTTAATATAAAGGATTCCGTTAGTGTGCCTTGGCTGATTCTCTTCTTAAAACTTTTTAAATAAGGTTCATCATATGCTTTTCCATTTACATACAAAATATCATTTTTATACTCAATCCGGTCGCCTGGAAGTCCAATGACACGTTTGATGTAATCCCTGCCGTCCGGAGCGTGAAACACCACAATATCAAATCTTTTTGGTTCCCCGATTTTTGTTACAATCATCCGGTCCCGCTCCTGTAGAGTAGGGTTCATTGAAGCACCGTCAACAATAATCGGCGTAAAGAAAAAAGTGCGAATAATAACGGCTAATAGTAGTGCACCTAATAGGGCTTTCATCCATTCATACGTTTCATTTTTCTTCTTTACCATTTTTCAACCACCTTTACGATTCTCCAACAACATATAACCTCATTTTACCATATACTAGTAAAATATTTATTATTTTTTCTTCTACTAGCTGGGTGTATGATGGGAAAAACTTCATGTTTTTCTCTTCTAGTAATGTGGGAGCCGCCTGTAACAGACATATAATTAGATGGGGATCAGTTCCTATTTTATGGGGATTTGGAGAATGAAGAATACTTACCTAAAGTACAGGCAAGTATTAGAGAAATCATAACGCCTGGGTTTAGACCAAGCGTTGATACCTTACGGTTACAGATTATCAGTACTAATTCTCGGGCTGATCGGTTCCGTTTCCGCTGCAGCACGGGCATTTTCACTATGTCGATCATCGTTTATGCTTCGATATAATTCATTGTTTTTTTCTATCTCTTTGGAATTTTGCTTTTTGCCGGCCATCTCATCACCTCCTACGGATATAATATGTCCAACTCTTCTTTGAAAAATAAAAAAGCTTGCGTTCCTAAAATGAGAAAAAGCGTCTCTACGTTATGGTAGAAGACGCACCGTTTAGTGCAAAAAGAGGTTCAATGAACTATTTATTTTTTTACTTTTTTATTTTGCCAAATAAACAGCCTAATAAGTTCTCCCAGTAAATATCCTATTATTGTCACCACAAAGATGGTTAAAAAGTTTATAGGTATATTGGTAAGAAAAACAATGACCCATCCAGCAAACATTACTAAGAGTTCCCACGCATCATTCCGTAACCGCTGTAACAAAGTAATTTCTCCATCCTCCCAAAATGCTGTATACAAACTAATATTCATTTTGGCTATGAATCATTCTTTGTTAAACAAACCTCCCCTTTGAAATGTTTTTTATTTACTAATATTGGGTATTTAATACATATAAAACAAAAAAAAGATTAGGAGACATGCCCATGTTTGTATGTATGGAGAATGTTGAGTTATCTAGTAGAATCTTTGAGTTAAGGAAGCAAATGATCCAATCTGGCAAGGAAAATGGTTTTCTTAGTCCCAAAACCATTCAGTATAGTCAGGAACTTGATAAGCTAATATATAGGCAGCAAACTGCTAAAAAAGGTTCCGATGGTAGATAAGAAATTTAAAGACACTGAACCCACCCATAGTTAAATTTTGGTATAAGTTGTACTTTTGGTTCCATACTAAAAATAGTTGACATAATTTTTTAGAGGTTGGTATGACAAACAAAGAAAAGACGATTGAAATCTCAGACGCAGTGGTAGATCAAATTGAAGGGTTGATTCATAAGAAGATAGACATCTGGTACGAGCATGTACTATTTACGGATTTATGGTGGATGGGAATCTGGTTATCGGTCACTCCATGGATTCTCTGGTTTATTTTTAGAAAAAAAGACAGTACTGACCGCTTATTGTATGCAGGTTTCTATGTCATGACCATTTCCCTCATACTTGACGTTCTAGGTGACCAACTAGGACTGTGGCATTATCGCTATAATGTTATTCCTGTTTTACCGACTTATTTTCCTTGGGATATTACGTTAATGCCATTAGCGGTTATCTTTTTACTACAAGTCAAACCTAGCCTCAACCCTTGGATCAAAGCCGTAATTTTCGCCCTGCTGGCGTCCTACCTAGCAGAACCTTTTTTTGATTGGTTAGATGTGTACGAACCCATTACGTGGAAATATTCTTATTCTGTACCTATACAGATTTTCATTTATATGACAGCACATTACCTAAGCTTGCGGAATCAATTCGCCCCATTAAAAAAGACCTGACCATTTTTTTGAAATGTCAGGTCTTTTATTATGTTAGTTTAATACAATTACTTTTACCGTTCTTCTGCCCCATTGCAATGCTGCTGCTTTGGTTGGCATTAAGACATCGATTTTGTAGCCTTTGATGGCGCCGCCCGTGTCGCCTGCGATCGCTTCACCATAGCCTTCAACCCAGACTCTGCTTCCTAGTGGAATGACAGAAGGATCGACTGCGATAAGTTTCATATTGGGATTGGCTTGGATATTATAGCCTAGTTTTGTATACGTTCCAGACTCTTCCGGGCTATATGCTGTTGCCGTTACATAGAACGCTTCACCCGCTGGTGCTGCTCCCGTCGCTGCTGGTACAGAAGGTTGAGTCCCTGCAGCAGATGCCGCCTGCTCTCTACGAACCTGGTCTTGAGCCGCTTTCAATTTTGAAGCAATTCCAGCCATTTGCTCGTCTACTTGTGCATACTTTTCTTCCATCACCGTTAAGGTCTCTTGACGCTTTTGCAGGTTTTCAGCTAGTTCTGCCTGCTGCTTCGTGAGAACTTCTTGTTCCTCTATTAAAATTCTTTCTTGTTTATCAATCTCTTTTTTATCTTCTTCAATCTGGTCCAAATCTTCCTGCTGCGCTTTTAATATGTCCTTATCCGCATTAAAAAGAGTAGAAACCGCACTCGCACGTTGAATAAAGTCATCGAAGTCCTTGGACTCAAGAAAAACCTTAATGACTAGATTAAGATTGTCATCCTTTTGAAGAGCCACTAGTCTGTTCTTCATAACATCTTTACGTGCCAACATTTTATCTTGAAGGATCACAATTCCTTCTTTTTTCTCTTCAATTAATTGTTGTGTATCAGCAATTCTCTTCTGTGTTGCTGCCATTGCTTCTTTATTCTTAGAAATGTAGGTATGTAGCGATTCCATTTCCTCTTCAATCTTCTCTATTTCTCTATTAATTGCTTGCTTTTCTTCTGCTTTTTGCTCAAGCTCTCGCTGTGCATTGTTTATTGCTTCATTACTTGCTTGTGCAGATGAAACCATCATTCCAGACACACACAAAACAAATGTAAGCATTATGAGAATCATACGCTTCATTGACTTCTGCATACTCTTTCCCCCTTTAGATACTCTAGTTATACCAAAAGAGTATGTTAGCCATGTTACAAAAATATTAAAAAAACACCTCATTTTGTCATATAACAGGAAAAATCAACAAATTGTAACAATTTATAGGTGATAAGTAAGTTGTTACATTGAAAATATTGGAATTGAATGTACAGCAAAAAAATAGACCACATCTTAATAGATGCGGCCTTTAAATATAAAACAGGGGGGGTTTTGTAATAGTTTTACCCTTTTTGGATGATAGTATGCATATAAATAAAAATTTTTATTTCCAAATCGCTTTCATATAAAACTAAAACTAGTTACATAAACTGCTTTTTTTCATTTCCAACCAAACATAAAAACCTACTACAGTCAGTAGTAGGTTTTTATGTTATGTTATTTTATTTTATTAGTTACTATTTCTTCTAAATAATTTTAGCCTAGGTTTACTACGGGGTTTAGAGAATGGATCTACCGGTTTAAACTTAAGGGCTTCAGCAATTTCTCTCTGAATACTTTCAACATCTTGAATTAAAGAATGCGTATCTGTCAGGAGTTCATCAATATCACTATATCCTGTCTTTTTAACCGTTTCCTTAAGAGTAGTCGTTGGCATCTCTATTCCCTCCTTGCAAACCATTATTATTAATTTTATCATATAGCAAAATTAAGGTACAGAGTCTGGCATAAAATTCCACTGTTCTCAAATCTGCTGCTTCTACAAATCCATTCTCCGCTTCAGATTGAAGGCACAGCACACCTATGATTTTATCATCAACACTTAAAGGAATTCCTAGGATGGAACCAATAGGGGTGGCAGATAGTCCTTGGTCATTAAACCTGGGATCATCAGGTTTAACCTTATTTTCAATTTCTGGTTGGCCCTTCCCCCATATATAACCAGCAAAACCTTCCCATTTAGAAAATATCCTTTTAGCAATTGATTCCGCATTAATTCTTACTGATTCGGTAATCTCTAATTTTTTATTTTCGTTTACCTTAAATAGTGAAATTGATTTATCACTTTGGTCCTTTTCGAGAACTGTAATACATTCCGCAAGAGTATGTCTAAGCATTTTATTTGTTATCGCTTGATCTTTTTGAGAATAAAGGAAGTTATAGGATTTTAATAAGCGGTTAGCGTTCTCGTTGTGCCTTAACAGAACTCTTAGCTGTGCCTCGAATTTACTGATTTTTTGAATTGCTTTATCTAAAGCTTGGTTACACAATTTTAGTGTATTAAGATTGATTCTGTATTTATTTAATAAGTTCTATATTCTCTTTGAAGCAGCAATGGTCCCTTTTTAAATCCCGGATCGTAAAAAGGATTAGGAAGGTTAATTACAGCTGTTCCAATCTCGTAATTCGGATTACTTCGGAAATTATCACCAATTACTCGCATTAACTTATATATAACATAAAATACTGAAATGCTACTTAGAATATCCATGCGGCTGACTTTTTTTGAAATAGTATTTGTGATAATATCGGCAATTATCCCTGTAAATCCATAAACTATTGAAATTACCAATATTAATGCCACAGCATAACAAGCCAAAACCATCAATAATGGAAGTGGTTTTTCATCAGTTAATTCTTCATCATTCGAATTATTTATATTATTCATTGTTAGCCCTCTTAACTTTGACTATATTTGACATTTATTATAATTAGAAAACAACAACCGAGTCAAACAAGAACTCTCTTTCTTTCCCTACTATTCTTGCTGATTTTTCTAATTCTCTGAAAAAAAATAACCGGCAAATTTTCGCCGGAAATGGGTAGTTTGTGGCAGATGGGAGAGTGGATTGATTCTATTTATGAAAGGAATCTCATTACGGGGAGAATATTAAATATGAAAAGGGAAATTCTCCGAGATCTCGGATATCGTGTTGGTGGGTGATAATGTGGGGTGAATTCTTAGTGGACCCATTTCTCTGTGGTGCAGCTGCCTTTTCATGATCCATTCCAGCTGGCAGATTCTTTTTTGCAGGCTTTCAACATTTTGATTGGCCAGATGCAGCTGACTTTGCAAGCTATCGGCTTTTTGGTTAGCCTTGCCAACCATTTTAATCAGGCTCTCTAACAGCTGTTCTAAGCTATCTGCTACTTGATCATTCATTACCAAACAGGAAACCTCCTTCATCATTCGCATGAGGCAATATATTCCTACTTTAACAGCCTAAAAGGGAAGATCGACAACTAATTCCTTCTTTAATACTGGCGGCTCTCCATTGCGCACCGTAATCTCTGACTCCGCAAACGTCTGAACATGCGTCTGTCCCTGAGCTGGGCCATGATTCTGCCCCTGACCTAGATCCCGGGGATACATCTGATCCTGGCCTTGTGAATAATTCTGAACCTGCGCCTGAGGTTGCCCTTGTCCCTGAACCAGCCCCTGAGGCTTCCCTTGAACCTGAGCCTGAACCTGTGTCGGTTTGCTCAAGAACCGAATCGTTTCTGTTACCACCTCGGTCACATACACGCGTTTTCCTTCTTTATTGTCGTATTGACGGGTTTGGAGCCTGCCGGTGATTCCGACGAGTGCGCCTTTCCGACAATATTGGGCCGTATTTTCGGCGGCTTTTTTCCACAATGTACATTGGACAAAATCAGCATCAACCTCTCCATTTTGATTCCGAAAATGCCGGTTTACTGCCAAGGTCACATGCGATACAGGCGTACCATCCGTCGTCACTCTTAACTCGGGGTCCCTTGTCAGTCTTCCAACAAGTGTCACTTGGTTAATCATGCCATTTACTCCTCTCCTGTTAATGGCTCTATCATAGCGCCTCCCAATTGTTATTGTAAAACAGTCAAAATCCATTTTTCACAGCCTTTTTCGCATGAAAACACTGAAATTCATCATGAAAATGAATATTTTCAAAAAGCAATTTTAAAAAAATAACCAAAAATACGACAATCGACAAATATTTTTCGACATTTGTTTCTCTGTCAGGTATGTTATAATTTAGAGAAGTGAACGTAACGAACAGGGGGGAATGCGGATGAAAACCTTTAAGCTAATCGCGTTAGAAATTGTGGAAGATGGCACCACATTGGATGTGCCATTAGAAGATGGATTGATTATCAATAAAGAAAATGAACGCTCGACCTGGCTCCTTGAAGCATACACTACCACGGCCCTCTATGATTACTTTAAAAACATCCATGACCAAAACCGCGAAGTTATTGTGCAAGCGGTGATCACCAAACCTGAAAACGACCCTGCCTTTTTCCAAACAAGAATTGCCGTCATCACTAAGTTTGAACATCACATAAGTGTACTCTTTGAAGGTCAGCTCCGCCGAAATAGAAGCGACTATTCAGAGCTACTGCTCGACAGCCTGCTTGAAAAAGGACTTGGCGGTCAAGCACTCATGATGGAGTTTAGAGAAAAAATGAAAAGCAAACCAAAACTTAAAATGAAGAATACATAAGCCCGTCTGTTGTGACTGGCTTTTTTTGTTTGGATTGGGGTAATCTTGGTATGTTTGAATCTGCCTTTATTGTAGTTCTTTACCTCCACCATTTTTTTAACAAAAAGGACAGACTGTTTCTCAAGCAGTCTGCCCCCATTTTTTAGCGGTCTCTGTTGTCTCTGTCGTTCATGTCTAATCTGTCTTCAAACATTTCTTCACCGCGAGTATTTCTGTCTCTCACTGGATCCATATCGTTCGGTCTGTTGGTATCGTTTTGGTAACGAGTGTTTCTGTTGTTCAGGTCATTACGGTTGTTGACGTTACGGTTGTTCATGTTTGTACCGTTGTCACCATCTAAATTGCCATCGTTGTCAAGTGGAGTATCGACCTCATCGTTGACAGGAGGTGCAGGGTTTTGGTCATCATTTCCGTTACAACCTGTTAACATCATCGCAGATAAAACAGAACCAACAAGTAGTAAAAACAGCTTTTTCTTCAAAAGTAAAAGCCCCTTTCGTAAAAAAATTTGTGACCTTTTCACTGGTCTGCTGTTAGTTTCCCCCCAAAACTCGAAACATTTTATTGGTAATTTCATCCACTTAACGAAAAAAACCACAAAAAAAGACCAGGATAACACCCCGGTCTATTTCAAATTATTCGGTTTTAGCTCCTAAAGCAAAGGTAATTTCCGCTTCACAAGCTACTTCGCCATCCACTGTAGCAACGGCTTTTCCTTTGCCAACCGGCCCGCGCAAACGAGTAATTTCCACTTCTAGTCTTAATTGATCTCCCGGCTTTACTTGCTTTTTAAAACGACAGCCATCAATTCCTGCAAAAAATGCCAACCGGCCGCGGTTTTCTTCCTTGATCAGCATGGCCACTGCTCCAACCTGTGCCAGCGCTTCGACAATTAACACACCAGGCATGACAGGGTAATCTGGAAAGTGCCCGTTGAAAAATTCTTCATTGGCCGTAACATTTTTAATGCCTACTGCCCTGACGCCTGCTTCCACTTCTAATACTTTATCAACCAGTAAAAATGGATAACGGTGTGGGATAATTTCTTTTATTTGCGTTACATCAAGCATTATTAGTACCTCCTACTAGTAACAGATAAAACCATTTTACTATTAAGGGCATACAAAAAGGAAGAGCTGAGCAGCTCTTCCCACTATTTTTTTTCTATTAAATCAAGAATATGTGTCCAAGTTGATTTCTTTAGAACATCTCCAGCTTGCCCGTCACCAAGTATTCCATAGCCAACCGCAGCTCCGCCAATGGCACTCACAACGATCATGACCACCAGTAAAACAACACGCAGCCAAATAGGAATCAAGCGGATCCGAACCCGTTTGTACGTACTTGGACGAACTACTGCCGTCTTTTTACTTTCCTCTTCCTTGGTCTTTTTATATTCTTCTCTGGATTTTACTTGTTGATGGTTCAGATGGTTTACTGACATCATTTATTCCCCTTTAACCGATCTATATATAGGTTTGGACCTTTAGCATATCCAAATGGTTTCTTTTTCAACAGATTTTATCTAATATTATACTCTATTATAAAAAATAATTAGTGAATAGACAGTATTTTTTTGCGAAAAAAGTATTTCCATGGAAAAATAACGCAAAAAATGCAGAATCCTAGTACTTTTAAATGAACCATTATCCTCTCAAAATGATATAAACAAGATAAATGATATACCCAATGGCCAGGATGACGCCTTCTCCCCTTGAAATCTTTAGCTGAGATCTTGAGAAAATGAACAAAGCTCCGGTTACACCAATTAATATGAACATGTCTGTAAAAATATTGCTGTCCACCGGAAGCGGCGATATGACAGCGGATGCGCCAAGCACAAAGAAGATATTAAATATATTACTGCCGACAATGTTACCCAAGGCAATTTCGCTTTGTTTTTTCAACGCAGCGGTTACAGAAGTGACAAGCTCCGGAAGCGAAGTTCCAATCGCGACAATCGTCAGCCCGACTAGTGTTTCACTCATGCCAAATGAATAGGCAATTTCCACTGCATTTGTTACGACCAACTGCCCCCCGAAGATAATGGCTGCAAGACCGCCAATGGTCAATAAGCTATTTTTTCCCCAGCCGGTTTTCGGTAATGAATCCTTATTCTCCATTTCGCTTCGATTATTTCGTGCTACTTCAAAAATATAATATAAAAAGATGCTAAATATTGCCAGAAAGATCAGCCCGTCACTTCGGGTTAGGAAGTTATCCGTTGAGCCATTCAGGGCAACATCACTGATTAACACTAACAAAACGATACTTCCTAACATGGTAAAAGGAATTTCCTTACGGATGGTAGAGCTTTCCACCACTAAGGGGCTTAAAAAGGCCGTAACCCCCACCGTCAAGGTAATATTAAAGATATTGCTCCCCACCACATTTCCTATGGCAACATCTGCACTTCCTTCCAATGCCGCAAGGATACTTACCGTAGCTTCTGGCGCACTCGTGCCAAATGCCACAATCGTCAGCCCAATCAACAGCGGGGAAACCCTAAGGGACCGAGCAATACTTGAAGCCCCTTCAACAAAATAGTCCGCACCTTTAATAAGTAAAGCGAACCCAACCAGTAATAGCAGATACGTCATGCTACCATACCTTCCTCTTTTAATTTTAAAATTCGTGCTCCAGGTAACTTCGCTTTACCCCACAGGCGCTTTAGCACCGAGGACTGGAGCACAAATCATCATAAATCAACCTTATCCTTTAACATTACCCTAATAAAAAAAGCCCAATGATTCAGGCTTGTACGCCCATTCATTAGACTTCTCTTGTTTGTAAGCTTTTACCCAAGCTTCCTTTTTGCAATGCGGTCGATGTTGTCGAGCATGATGCCTGTTCCAATTGCAACGCAGTCCATTGGGTTTTCAGCAACGAGTACTGGTACCTTCAACTCGTCTGCAAGAAGCATGTCGATTCCGTGCAGTAACGCGCCGCCGCCTGTTAGAATAACACCGCGGTCGATGATGTCTGCAGAAAGTTCTGGCGGTGTCCGCTCAAGAACACTTTTTGCTGCCTGTACGATCACGGCAACCGATTCTCTTAGAGCACCTTCAATTTCTTCTGAACGAACGGTAATTGTGCGCGGTAAGCCGCTCACCATATCACGGCCGCGGATTTCCATTTCCTCAGAACGAGATCCTTGGAAAACAGTACCGATGTTAATCTTGATATTCTCAGCTGTACGTTCACCGATCAAAAGCTTGTACTCACGCTTGATATAGCTGAGGATTTCCATGTCAAACTTATCCCCGGCCATTTTAATGGAGGAAGACGTTACGATATCACCCATTGAAAGCACGGCAACATCTGTCGTTCCTCCTCCGATGTCCACAACCATGTTACCGCTTGGCTGGAAAATGTCCATTCCCGCACCAATGGCAGCAACCTTAGGCTCTTCTTCTAAGTAAATCTTCTTACCGCCGCTCTTTTCAGCAGCTTCACGAATCGCTTTTTGCTCTACGCTTGTAATATTTGTTGGGCAGCAAATCAAAATCCGCGGCTTTGACAAAAATCCCTTTACATTAAGCTTATTAATAAAATGTTTTAACATTGCTTCTGTTACATCAAAGTCTGCGATGACGCCATCTTTCAACGGGCGTATCGCGACAATGTTTCCAGGTGTCCGTCCGACCATGCGACGAGCTTCTTCACCAACAGCAAGAACACGGTTCGTATTCTTATCAATTGCGACAACAGAAGGCTCATTCAATACAATTCCACGGCCTTTTACGTGGATCAACACGTTAGCCGTTCCCAAATCAATCCCAATATCCCTAGCAAACATTCTCTTTTCTTTCCTCCTTGAAACGGTCATACTTACCTAATTGTTTATTTTACCATACTCATTAAAATTTCCATACTTTTAATAAAAAAAGATGTAAAATTTTGCAGGTTGGTGTCGGAATGGAGGATTCCAAGAGAACGTTCTTAAAAAAGCAGCCTTAATGTTAGTTTTACTTCACCACTTCTCCCTCCTGTTCTTCCTTCTGGTACTTCATTTTCGTGGCTTCTCCACCGCGGAGGTGGCGAATTGATTTATGATAATCTAATATTTCTTTTACTTCATTTGCAAGTTCTGGATTAATTTCAGGAAGTCTCTCTGTTAAATCTTTATGGACTGTACTTTTGGATACGCCAAACTCCTTCGCTATGACGCGAACTGTTTTCCTCGTCTCCACGATATACTTTCCAATCTTGATAGTTCTCTCTTTGATGTAATCGTG
>JBFNER010000040.1:0-33281 GCA_040797665.1 Neobacillus sp.
CCAGCTTCTGCATAATCAAGAAGCTTACGGAACATTTCTACACCTGTTACAGTAGTAGATTTTGGCTCTTCAGTGAAACCTACGATCTCAACAACGTCACCAACTTTAACTACACCACGCTCTACACGTCCTGTAGCAACAGTACCACGACCAGTGATTGAGAATACGTCCTCAACTGGCATCATGAATGGCTTTTCAGTATCACGTTGTGGAGTTGGGATGTACTCATCAACAGCGTTCATAAGTTCATAGATTTTTTCTTCCCAAGCAGCATCGCCTTCTAATGCTTTAAGAGCAGAACCTTTGATAACTGGAGTGTCATCACCAGGGAATTCGTATTCAGAAAGAAGGTCACGAATTTCCATTTCTACTAATTCAAGAAGTTCTTCGTCGTCTACCATGTCACACTTGTTCATGAATACAACAAGGTATGGTACACCTACTTGACGAGATAATAGAATGTGCTCACGAGTTTGTGGCATTGGACCATCAGTTGCAGAAACAACTAGGATTCCGCCGTCCATTTGAGCAGCACCAGTGATCATGTTTTTAACATAGTCAGCGTGTCCTGGGCAGTCAACGTGTGCGTAGTGACGGTTGTCAGTTTCATACTCAACGTGTGCAGTAGAGATTGTGATTCCACGCTCTCTCTCTTCTGGAGCACCATCAATTTGATCATATGCACGAGCTTCTGCTTTACCTGTTTTAGCAAGAACAGAAGTGATTGCAGCTGTTAAAGTTGTTTTACCGTGGTCAACGTGACCAATTGTACCAATGTTAACGTGTGGCTTAGAACGGTCGAATTTAGCTTTACCCATTTGGAAATCCTCCTTTGATTATAAAAAAAGTTAAGTATATTTCATGGAAACTGTATAGGATTCTTCCAGTACACAGTTTCCATAATTACATAAGTAGTTATACTTTAAATAAAGGTGAAAATCAATTATTCACCTTTATTTTTTTTGATGATTTCTTCAGAAACTGATTTTGGAACTTCTTCATAGTGATCAAAGTGCATAGAGAATACTCCACGACCTTGTGTACTAGAACGAAGTGCAGTTGCGTAACCAAACATTTCTGATAGTGGAACCATTGCACGTACAACTTGTGCGTTACCACGAGCATCCATACCTTCAACACGTCCGCGGCGTGCAGTGATTTGTCCCATAATATCTCCTAGATATTCTTCAGGGATAACAACTTCTACGCGCATCATTGGCTCAAGGATAACTGGTTGACACTTAGAAGCCGCATTTTTAAGTGCCATAGAAGCGGCAATCTTAAACGCCATCTCAGATGAGTCAACATCATGGTATGATCCATCGAATAATCTTGCTTTAATATCAACTAGTGGGAATCCAGCAAGAACTCCACGATCTAGTGCGTCTTCAAGTCCAGCTTGTACTGCAGGGATGTATTCACGAGGAACAACACCACCGACAATACCGTTTACGAATTCGAATCCTTTTCCTTCTTCGTTAGGAGCAAATTCGATCCAAACGTGACCATATTGTCCACGTCCACCTGATTGACGCGCGAACTTACCTTCAACTTGAGCAGAAGCACGGAAAGTTTCACGATAAGCAACCTGTGGAGCACCTACATTAGCTTCAACTTTAAATTCACGACGCATACGATCAACGATGATATCTAGGTGAAGCTCACCCATACCAGCGATGATAACTTGGCCAGTTTCCTGGTCAGTGTGCGCACGGAAAGTTGGATCTTCTTCTTGAAGTTTTTGTAGAGCTGTAGTCATCTTATCTTGGTCAGCTTTAGATTTTGGCTCTACAGAAAGTTGGATTACTGGCTCTGGGAAATTCATAGACTCTAGAATAACAAGGTTTTTCTCGTCACATAGAGTATCACCAGTAGTTGTATCTTTCAAACCTACAGCAGCAGCAATATCACCCGCATAAACCTTAGCGATTTCTTGACGGCTGTTAGCGTGCATTTGCAGGATACGTCCGATACGCTCACGCTTGCCTTTAGTTGAGTTCTGAACATATGATCCAGATTCTAAAGTACCAGAGTAAACACGGAAGAAAGTTAATTTACCTACATAAGGGTCTGTCATAACTTTGAATGCTAGAGCTGAGAATGGCTCTTCATCACTTGAGTGACGTTCTAGAACTTCCTCTTCATCATCTACTGCATGTCCTTTGATTGCAGGAACATCTAGTGGAGATGGAAGGTAGTCTATTACTGCATCCAACATTAACTGAACACCTTTGTTTTTGAAAGCAGATCCACAGATTACTGGATAGAATTCAACATTAACAGTACCTTTACGAATAGCTGCTTTTAGCTCTTCTTTGGAGATTTCTTCTCCGCCAAGGTATCTTTCCATTAATTCTTCATCTAGTTCAGCTACTGCTTCAACTAGCTTTTCGCGATATTCTTCAGCTTGAGCTAAATATTCTTCAGGAATTTCACGAACTTCGATATCAGTTCCAAGATCGTTACCATAGAATACTGCATTCATTTCTACAAGGTCAATGATTGCTGAGAATTGGTCTTCTGCACCGATTGGCAACTGAATTGGATGCGCATTCGCTTGCAGACGGTCATGGATTGTTCCTACAGAATATAGGAAATCAGCACCGATTTTGTCCATTTTATTAACAAATACTACACGTGGTACACCGTAAGTTGTTGCTTGACGCCAAACTGTTTCAGTTTGCGGTTCAACACCAGACTGTGCATCTAGAACAGCTACCGCACCATCAAGTACACGCAATGAACGTTCAACTTCAACTGTGAAGTCTACGTGTCCAGGAGTATCAATGATGTTAACACGGTGGCCTTTCCATTGTGCAGTTGTTGCAGCGGAAGTAATGGTGATTCCGCGCTCTTGTTCTTGTTCCATCCAGTCCATCTGAGATGCACCTTCATGTGTTTCACCAATCTTATGAATACGACCAGTGTAATAAAGGACACGCTCAGTAGTAGTGGTTTTACCAGCATCGATGTGAGCCATGATACCGATATTACGAGTGTTCGCTAAGGAGAACTCTCTTGCCATTGGGTCTTTCTCCTTCCTAGTATGAAAGTTTTTATATTGAAGGTTAAATTACCAACGATAGTGAGCAAACGCTTTGTTTGCTTCTGCCATTTTGTGAGTGTCTTCGCGCTTTTTCACTGATGCACCAGTGTTGTTAGCTGCATCCATGATTTCGTTTGCTAAACGCTCTTCCATCGTTTTTTCACCGCGGTTACGTGAATAATTAACCAACCAGCGAAGACCAAGAGTTGTACGGCGGTCAGGACGCACCTCAACTGGTACTTGGTAGTTAGCACCACCTACACGGCGTGCTCTTACTTCAAGCACAGGCATGATGTTTTTCATAGCTGCTTCAAAAACTTCCATTGGCTCTTTGCCAGTACGCTCGCGAATTGTTTCAAACGCAGAGTATAGAATTTCTTGAGATTTACCTCTTTTACCGTCAACCATCATTTTGTTGATTAAACGAGTAACTAATTTAGAATTGTAAAGTGGATCTGGTAACACGTCTCTTTTTGCTACAGGACCTTTACGTGGCATTATATTTCCTCCTTTCGGTCGAATCTTCTATTTTATTTGCGATTATTTCTTAGCTGCTTTTGGTCTCTTAGTACCATATTTAGAACGACCTTGCATACGGTTGTTAACTCCCGCAGTATCAAGCGCTCCACGTACGATGTGATAACGTACTCCCGGTAAGTCCTTTACACGTCCTCCACGGATAAGAACAACACTGTGTTCTTGAAGGTTGTGACCAATACCAGGAATGTATGCTGTCACCTCGATACCATTTGTCAAACGTACACGTGCATATTTACGTAACGCTGAGTTTGGTTTCTTTGGAGTCATTGTACCAACACGAGTACATACTCCGCGTTTTTGTGGTGAAGATACATTTGTTTGTGACTTTTTGAAGCTGTTGTAACCTTTATTAAGCGCAGGTGATTTTGACTTTTCCTCTTTTGATTGACGAGGCTTGCGCACTAATTGATTAATAGTAGGCATGTTACTTTTCCTCCCTTCATTTTTTTGTAAGCCCACACATCCAGGTGGTTCATTTTGATGCAAAAACAAAGTTTTTGTAGTATCTCAAACTACAAAAACAGTTTTTAAAAAATAATAGCAACAGATGAAGCACCAACTTCTATACCACATGCTTTCCCAAGTTTTTTCATTGAGTCCACATACACAATAGGCACACTAGATTCCAGAGCTTGTTTCACTACAACGGCTGTAACCTTTGGTTCAGCATCACTAGCAATAACCAACTCTCTCACTATTCCGTCTTTAAGCGCTTTTACTGTTTGTTTAGTTCCTATAACAATCTTACTAGCCTGTAATACTTTTTCATAAGACACAGATCATATCCTCCAAAGTAACAGGTGAATAGGAGCACCTTTAGTATAGTAACATCTCCGAATATAGATGTCAACAAAACTTTAATTTTTTAAACAATAGTTCTTAAACTAAATTTTCCCATAAAATACTGCGGTACCTGCCATTAAGCAAGTACCGCTTGGCTAAAACATTAGTCAATTGCAATTGTTTCTTCAGAAGTTGTATCTCTTAAAACTGGTTCAGCTTTACGGTAGCGCTGCATTCCTGTTCCAGCTGGTACAAGCTTTCCGATGATAACATTCTCTTTCAAGCCGAGTAATTCATCACGCTTGCCTTTGATTGCAGCATCTGTAAGAACTCTTGTCGTTTCCTGGAAGGAAGCCGCAGATAAGAACGAATCAGTTTCAAGCGATGCTTTGGTAATTCCAAGTAGAACTGGACGTCCTGTCGCTGGTAATTTTCCGCTTAAAAGTGCTTTCTCGTTTGCATCGGTAAACTGATGGATATCTAGTAATGTACCAGGAAGAACATCTGTTTCACCCGCATCGACTACGCGAACCTTACGCAGCATTTGGCGTACCATAACTTCAACGTGCTTATCGCCGATTTCAACCCCTTGCATACGGTAAACCTTTTGAACCTCACGCAGCAAGTATTCTTGAACAGCGTTCACGTCTTTTACTTTAATTAACTCTTTAGGATCAATCGAACCTTCAGTTAGTTCTTGACCACGTGCAATCGTGTCGTTTATTGCTACTTTAACACGAGCAGTATACGGAGCATTATAAGTACGTGATTCTACCTCACCTTGAACAACAATTTCATGCTGGCGGTCACGGCCTTCATTTATGCCGACAACTATACCATCTATTTCAGAAATTACAGCTTGACCCTTAGGGTTACGTGCTTCAAAAATTTCTTGGATACGCGGTAGACCTTGGGTAATATCGTCTCCCGCAACCCCACCTGTATGGAATGTACGCATCGTTAACTGTGTACCTGGTTCACCGATAGATTGAGCAGCAATAATACCAACTGCTTCGCCCACTTCTACCTCTTGACCAGTAGCTAAGTTACGGCCGTAACATTTCTTACAAACACCATGTCGAGTGTTACATGTGAATGCAGAACGGATTTTAACCTCTTCAACACCTGCTCCAACTATTGTCTCAGCAAGATCCTCTGTAATTAATCCATTTGCAGGTACAAGAACTTCTTGTGTTTCGGGATGTTTAATTGCATTACGCGCATAGCGTCCAATCAAACGTTCTTCCAAAGACTCAATAACTTCTGTTCCATCTTTCAGAGACCTAATAAGTAAACCGCGGTCAGTTCCACAATCATCATCACGGACAATAACATCCTGTGCAACGTCTACTAGACGTCGAGTTAAGTAACCCGAGTCTGCCGTCTTCAAGGCTGTATCCGCAAGACCTTTACGTGCACCGTGAGTAGAGATAAAGTATTCTAATACGGTTAGACCTTCACGGAAACTTGATTTGATCGGTAACTCAATGATTCGACCTGCCGGGTTGGCCATCAATCCACGCATACCAGCTAGCTGCGTAAAGTTTGAGGCGTTACCACGGGCACCGGAGTCACTCATCATGAAGATTGGGTTTGTTTTATTTAAGGATTTCATCAATTTCCCTTGAATTACATCCTTAGCTTGGCTCCAAATGGCAATAACACGGTCATAGCGTTCGTCTTCAGTAATTAAACCACGACGGAATTGCTTAAGCACGTTATCAACTTTACTTTGAGCTTCTTTAAGGATTTCTTGCTTTTCACCTAATACTACGATATCTGATACACCAACCGTAATACCAGCTCTTGTAGAATATTTAAATCCTAAATCCTTCATACGGTCTAGCATTTTAGACGTTTCAGTAATCTTAAATCGCTTAAATACTTCAGCAATGATGTTTCCTAGGATTTTCTTCTTAAATGGATCAATTAACGGCATTTCTTTGATTCTAGCTACAACATCCGCGCCTTTTTCTACGAAGTATTTGCTCGGAGTTTCTACTTCTAGATTATGTCTTGTAGGCTCATTGATGTATGGGAAAGACTTCGGAAGAATTTCGTTAAAAATAAGCTTTCCAACTGTTGTAATGAGCAACATATTGTTTTGTTCTTCCGTTAATGTTTCATTTCCTAATGAACCTGCATGGACAGCAACACGAGTGTGTAGATGTACATAACCGTTTTGGTAAGCAATTAATGCCTCATTTGTATCCTTAAAAATCATTCCCTCTCCGACTGAGCCTTCTCTTTCAAGCGTTAAGTAATAGTTACCAAGTACCATATCCTGTGATGGTGTAACTACCGGCTTTCCGTCTTTAGGGTTCAAAATGTTTTGAGCCGCAAGCATTAGTAGTCTTGCTTCTGCTTGAGCTTCAGATGAAAGTGGTACGTGAACAGCCATTTGGTCACCATCAAAGTCAGCGTTGTACGCAGTACATACAAGCGGGTGAAGACGGATTGCTCTGCCCTCTACAAGAGTTGGTTCAAATGCCTGGATACCTAATCTATGAAGTGTTGGTGCACGATTTAATAGAACCGGATGCTCACGAATAACATCTTCAAGTACATCCCAAACTTCTGGAGATACTCTTTCAATCTTACGTTTTGCAGATTTAATATTATGCGCTAATCCTTTTTCTACTAATTCCTTCATGACAAACGGCTTGAAAAGTTCTAAAGCCATTTCTTTTGGAAGTCCACATTGGTACATTTTTAAGTTTGGTCCAACAACGATAACAGAACGTCCTGAATAGTCAACACGCTTACCAAGTAAGTTTTGACGGAAACGTCCTTGCTTCCCTTTTAACATATGAGAAAGTGACTTTAATGGACGGTTACCTGGCCCCGTTACCGGACGACCGCGTCTGCCATTATCGATTAAAGCATCAACAGCCTCTTGCAGCATACGTTTTTCGTTCTGAACAATAATGCTTGGAGCACCAAGATCTAATAAACGCTTCAAACGGTTATTACGGTTGATCACTCGACGATACAAATCGTTCAAGTCAGAGGTAGCAAATCTTCCGCCATCTAATTGAACCATTGGACGAAGTTCAGGTGGAATGACAGGAAGAACATCGAGGATCATCCAAGATGGCTCATTTCCAGAACCACGGAAGGCTTCTAAAACTTCAAGGCGCTTAATCGCACGCGTACGTCTTTGACCTTGGGCAGTTTTTAATTCTTCCTTTAATGCTTCAACCTCTTTATTTAAATCGATATCAGAAAGAAGCTTTTTAATCGCTTCAGCACCCATGCCAGCTTGGAATTTGTTTCCGTACTTTTCACGATAGGCACGATATTCTTTTTCAGATAGAAGTTGTTTTCTATCTAAAGCTGTATCACCAGACTCGGTTACTACATATGACGCAAAATAGATAATTTCTTCCAATGCCCGAGGAGACATGTCCAAAACTAACCCCATTCTGCTTGGGATCCCTTTAAAATACCAAATATGTGAGACAGGAGCAGCAAGCTCAATATGTCCCATACGTTCACGACGAACTTTTGCACGGGTTACTTCAACGCCACAACGATCACAAACAACCCCTTTATAACGGACTCGCTTGTACTTTCCGCAATGACACTCCCAATCCTTTGTAGGACCAAAGATTCTTTCACAGAATAAACCGTCTTTTTCAGGCTTCAATGTTCGATAGTTAATCGTTTCTGGTTTCTTTACCTCTCCGAAAGACCAAGAACGAATCTTATCCGGTGAAGCAAGACCAATTTTCATATACTCAAAATTATTAACATCCAGCAAGGGGCCTACCTCCCTTTTTTGCTATGAAAAGAGCCGGAACAAGCCATGCTTGTTCCCGACTCTTTTTCTTATTAGTTTTACTCTTTTGAACCGACCTTTTCAGATTCAAAGTTTTGCTCCGGAACAATGTTTAAGGTGTCGACCTGCTGCAGGTCTTCATCATCTTCCGTATCACGCATTTCTATTTCTTTTTCATCGCCAGAGAGGATTTTTACATCCATACCCAGACTTTGAAGCTCTTTAATTAATACTTTAAATGATTCAGGAACACCTGGTTCAGGAACATTTTCACCTTTTACAATCGCTTCGTATGTCTTCACACGACCCACAACGTCGTCTGACTTAACAGTAAGAATTTCTTGAAGTGTATATGCTGCACCGTATGCTTCAAGAGCCCAAACTTCCATCTCACCAAAACGCTGTCCGCCAAATTGAGCTTTACCACCAAGCGGCTGCTGCGTGACAAGTGAGTAAGGACCCGTAGAACGAGCATGGAGTTTGTCATCAACCATGTGTGCTAGTTTAATCATATACATGACACCAACAGATACACGGTTATCAAATGCTTCACCGGAACGGCCATCATAAAGTACAGTTTTGGCATCACGTGCCATTCCTGCCTCTTCGATCGTTCCCCAAACATCTTCTTCGCGAGCACCATCAAATACTGGTGATGCAACGTGGATTCCAAGTGCTCTTGCAGCCATACCAAGGTGAAGCTCAAGCACCTGTCCGATGTTCATACGAGAAGGAACCCCTAATGGATTCAACATAATATCAACTGGAGTACCATCTGGTAAATATGGCATATCTTCTTCCGGTAAAATACGGGAAATTACCCCTTTATTACCGTGACGTCCTGCCATCTTATCTCCCTCATGAATCTTACGTTTCTGAACAATATATACGCGTACAAGTTGATTAACACCTGGTGGCAGTTCGTCTCCATCTTCACGATTGAAGACTTTCACATCAAGAACGATTCCGCCGCCGCCATGTGGAACTCTTAGTGACGTGTCACGGACTTCCCTTGCTTTCTCACCGAAGATTGCATGTAGTAAACGCTCTTCAGCTGTCAGTTCTGTTACTCCCTTAGGAGTTACTTTACCGACTAGCAAGTCACCATCTTTCACTTCAGCACCAGTGCGGATAATACCACGTTCATCCAAATTGCGAAGCGCATCTTCACCAACGTTTGGAATATCACGTGTAATTTCTTCTGGTCCAAGCTTTGTATCACGAGATTCTGATTCATATTCTTCAATATGAATAGAAGTATAAACATCATCTTTAACAAGTCGCTCGCTCATAATGATCGCATCTTCATAGTTGTAACCATCCCAGTTAATGAAAGCAACTAATACGTTACGACCTAAAGCTAATTCGCCTAGCTCCATAGAAGGACCATCGGCAAGAATTTCACCTTTCGTTACACGGTCACCAACAGCCACGATTGGACGCTGGTTATAACATGTACCTTGGTTGGAACGAATGAATTTCAACATTCTATATTTATCAAGATCACCTTTGACTACTTGACCATCGACATCTTTAAGGCGACGTACCCAAACCTCGCGTGCTTCAACATGTTCAACAATACCATCATGCTTACAGATTACTGCAGCACCCGAGTCTTTACCGGATACATATTCCATACCCGTTCCAACCCTTGGAGCTTCCGGCTGTAATAGTGGCACTGCTTGACGCTGCATGTTCGCACCCATTAAGGCACGGTTAGAGTCATCATTCTCAAGGAATGGGATACATGCTGTCGCAGCAGATACAACCTGTTTTGGTGATACATCCATGTAGTCTATGCGGTCGCGATTAACTACCGTGTTTTCTCCACGGAAACGAGCAACTACGTCATCATCCAAGAAGGAACCGTCATCGCCAAGGCGGGAGTTCGCCTGTGCCACTACATAGTTATCTTCTTCATCTGCTGTTAAGTAATCGATTCGGCTTGTGACTTTGCCAGTTTCAGGATCAACCCGACGGTATGGTGTCTCAATAAAACCAAAACGGTTCACCTTAGCAAATGATGATAATGAGTTAATTAGACCGATATTCGGTCCTTCAGGAGTTTCAATCGGACACATACGCCCGTAATGGGAATAGTGAACGTCACGCACTTCGAAACCAGCACGTTCACGAGTTAAACCACCAGGTCCTAATGCTGATAGACGGCGCTTGTGGGTTAATTCAGCAAGCGGGTTGGTTTGATCCATGAATTGTGATAACTGAGAGCTTCCAAAGAACTCCTTAATGGATGCAATAACAGGACGAATATTAATTAATTGCTGTGGTGTTATCGTTGCAGTATCTTGAATGGACATTCTTTCACGGACAACACGTTCCATTCTTGATAAACCAATACGGAATTGATTTTGCAGCAATTCACCTACAGAACGCAGACGTCTATTACCTAAATGATCGATATCATCTGTATCGCCAACACCATGTAATAGGTTGAAGAAATAGCTTATAGACGCAATAATATCGGCTGGTGTAATATTCTTAATAGGTTCAGCCACATATGCATTACCAAGTACATTAATTACTTTTTCGCCATCATCATTTGGAGCGTAAATTTTGATTCCTTGAAGGGTAATCTCATCCTCTACTACTCCACCAGAAGGGTTAAAGCCCTTAAAGTTAATATCCTTCTCCAAAGCAGGTATAATGCGGTCAAGGTTTCTGCGGTCAAGGACCAGTCCCTTTTCTGCAATAATTTCACCTGTTTCCGGGTCTACAAGGGATTCAGCTAAACGCTGATTAAATAAGCGATTCTTTATGTGAAGCTTTTTATTAATCTTATAACGGCCTACGTTAGCTAGATCATAACGTTTAGGATCAAAGAATCTTGATACTAGTAAACTTTTCGCGTTTTCTACTGTAGGCGGCTCACCTGGACGAAGACGTTCATAAATCTCTAGAAGCGCCTTTTCGACTCCTTCAGTGTTGTCCTTTTCCAGTGTATTGCGAATATACTCATTATCTCCAATCAACTCAATGATTTCTTGATCAGAGCCGAAGCCAAGTGCACGCAAAAGAACCGTAACGGGCAGTTTCCGAGTACGATCTATTCTCACATATACGACATCCTTGGCGTCTGTTTCATACTCCAGCCAAGCGCCGCGGTTCGGAATAACAGTCGCAGTAAATCCTCTTTTACCGTTTTTATCAAGTTTTCCGCTATAATATACGCTCGGAGAACGTACTAATTGGGAAACAATAACACGTTCTGCCCCGTTAATGACAAACGTACCTGTTTCCGTCATAAGTGGGAAGTCACCCATAAAAACATCTTGGTCTTTTACTTCGCCTGTTTCTTTGTTTACAAGACGCACTTTAACACGCAAAGGCGCAGAATATGTAACGTCCCGCTCTTTCGATTCTTCTACAGAATACTTTGGATCGCCAAGGCTGTAATCAATAAATTCTAGTGATAGGTTACCAGTAAAGTCTTCAATTGGTGAAATATCTTGGAACATTTCACGCAAACCCTCATCAAGAAACCATTGATATGAAGAGGTTTGGATTTCAATTAGATTTGGTAATTCTAAAACTTCACTGATTCGCGCGTAACTTCTACGTTGGCGGTGTCGTCCATACTGAACTAGTTGACCTGTCAACTGATTCACCCCTCAAATCAAGCGTTATATTAAAAATGTATTAACGTCCTCTGTAAGAGAGTTTAATCCCTTCCATCAGACAAAAAGAAAAAGGGTTTTTTAACTCAAAAACCACATTTTCACATTTTGACTATTATTTTGTCATCATTTCCGTCTCAGTCCTATTTTATACCAGAAAAACAAGTATTTTTAGGAATAATTCGGTAAATATTATGATGGCATTTTATAATGCTACCATAGTGACATTTACGAGTCAACTATTTTGTAGCTTTTATAACAAAATACCCTTTTGACTTGTCAATAGTTTCTACTGTGGTAAATAAATCTTTTAATTTTTCAATTGCAGACGGTGCACCTTGTTTCTTTTGAATGACTACCCACATTTCCCCCTGGGAAACTAAATGGTCAAAGCCTTGTTCAAAGATATCATGTACAATCTGTTTTCCTGCTCTAATTGGAGGATTTGTTAAAATTGCGGCAAATCCCTTCTCCGATACGTTTAACAACCGGTCACTCTCATATATCACAACGTTTGCAACCTGGTTTTTTTCAGCATTTTCCTTCGCTAGTTCAATCGCCCGGTTATTCACATCCACCATATGAATTGTACGATTAGGATACCCTTTAGCAACCGAAAGTCCGATTGGCCCATACCCACAGCCTACATCCAGAACATTACCCTCTACCTCCGGCAACTTAAAGGCTTCTATTAATAATCTTGATCCATAATCTACTTCTTTCTTCGAAAACACACCGTTATCTGTTTTGAAGCGAAAGAGATTATTTCTTAGGGTAAATTCCCAATACTTCGGGTCACTTTCTACCTTTTGGGTACGTGAATAATAGTGTTCAGACATTAGACTCACCTCCAATAGAAAAGTGTTAGGGGTTTGCTGACCGAATTAAACCTTATCATAAATAAGGTAAAAAACGAAATCCACATTTAATATAGAAGATAAACGAGGGAAGAAAAATGATTTAAGCCAAAAAAAGCCCGCTTATATAGCGAGCTTTTTTATATGGTTATTACTTAACTTCAACGTTTGCTCCAACTTCTTCAAGCTTAGCTTTAACTTCTTCAGCTTCTTCTTTAGAAACGCCTTCTTTAACTGCCTTTGGAGTGTTGTCAACAAGATCTTTTGCTTCTTTAAGACCAAGACCTGTGATTTCACGTACAACTTTGATAACCTTGATTTTTTGATCGCCAGGGCTAGCTAGAACTACGTCAAATTCAGTTTGCTCTTCAACAGCAGCAACAGCAGCACCGCCCATAGCTACAGGAGCAGCAGCAGTTACGCCAAACTCTTCTTCAATTGCTTTTACTAGGTCGTTAAGTTCTAAAACAGTCATAGATTTAACTGCTTCAATGATTTGTTCTTTAGTCATTTTAATTTTCCTCCTTAGTTTTCATTCCATATTGGTTAGGCGATAAGCTTTAACTTACGCGCCTTGTTCTTCTTTTTGTTCTGCAACTGCTTTTGTAGCAAGAGCAAGGTTGCGGATTGGAGCTTGTAGTACGCTGAGTAGCATAGAAAGCAAGCCTTCGCGTGATGGTAGTTCAGCAAGCGCTTTAACCTCTTCAACTGTTGCTACATTGCCTTCAATTACACCAGCTTTAATTTCTAGTGCATCGTGCTTTTTCGCAAAGTCGTTAAGAATTTTTGCAGGTGCTACTACATCTTCGTTACTGAACGCGATTGCGTTCGGGCCAGTTAATGCTTCATTTAATGCTGAAAGCTCAGCTGCATCAGCCGCACGACGAGTCATAGAGTTTTTGTAAACCTTGAAGTCGATACCAGCTTCACGAAGTTGCTTACGAAGTTCAGTTACTTCTGCAACAGTTAGCCCACGGTAATCAACTACGATTGTTGAAACACTAGCTTTTAACTTAGCAGTGATTTCATCAACGATTTGAACTTTTTGTTCGATTACGCTGCTCATCTTTACACCTCCTGTAGATTTTCTACATTTATACCAGGTCAGGTTAGCCAAATAAAAGCCTCCATATCGAGCTGGACATGGAGGCTGCATATAATAACTGATTCGTTCAGTTATTTATTATCGCATTACCTCGGCAGGAAATTAAGCGAGAGTTCGCACCTGCTGTCTTCAGTACAAATGTTTATTAATTTAAACAACAAAATAGATTATATTAAATCTATCTTGGAATGTCAATTGGTAAAAATTACTTTGCTGAAACAGATGAAGGATCTACCTTCACACCAGGACCCATTGTTGAAGCAACTGTTACGTTCTTCATGTAAGTTCCTTTTGCAGCAGCAGGCTTCACTTTTAACATTGTTTCAAAAACAGTGTTGAAGTTTTCAACAAGCTTTTGGTTTTCGAAAGATGATTTACCGATTGGTACGTGGATGTTTCCAGCTTTATCAACACGGTATTCAACTTTACCAGCTTTGATTTCGTTGATGGCACGAGTTACATCAAATGTAACTGTTCCAGTCTTAGGGTTTGGCATTAAGCCTTTAGGTCCTAAAACACGTCCAAGCTTACCAACTTCACCCATCATATCAGGAGTTGCTACGATTACATCAAAGTCAAACCAACCTTGTTGGATTTTGTTGATGTATTCTGCATCACCTACATAATCTGCACCAGCAGCTTCTGCTTCTTTTAACTTTTCACCCTTCGCGAATACTAAAACGCGTTGAGTTTTACCAGTACCGTTTGGAAGCACAACAGCTCCACGGATTTGCTGGTCAGCTTTCTTAGGGTCTACCCCAAGACGAAATGCTACTTCTAGAGTTGCATCGAATTTTGTATAATTTGTTTGCTTAGCAAGCTCAATTGCTTCTGCAATTGGGTAAGCTTTTGTACGATCTACAAGCTTCGCAGCTTCTAAATACTTCTTACCTTTTTTAGCCATTTTAATTTCCTCCTCGAATTGTGGTTTTAACGTTGAATAACTCCCACGAATAAAGGTTGCGTAATTACGCAACCCCCACCCATTTCAAACAGTTTACATGGATTAGTCTTCGATAACGATACCCATGCTGCGAGCAGTACCTTCAACCATACGCATTGCTGCTTCAACACTAGCTGCGTTTAGATCTGGCATTTTCTGTTCCGCAATCTCGCGTACTGTATTACGCTTAACTGTTGCTACCTTATTACGGTTAGGCTGGCCTGAACCAGACTGGATTCCAGCTGCTACTTTCAAAAGAACTGCAGCAGGAGGAGTTTTCGTAATAAATGTAAATGAACGGTCTTCAAAAACCGTGATTTCAACAGGGATGATCAAACCAGCTTGATCAGCTGTACGTGCGTTAAATTCCTTACAGAATCCCATGATGTTAACACCGGCTTGACCTAGTGCAGGACCAACTGGTGGCGCAGGATTTGCTTTACCAGCAGGGATTTGTAATTTAACAACTTTAATTACTTTTTTAGCCACGAGACACACCTCCTTAAAGTCCGTGATGTGGTAATAGGGGTTTACCCTCCCACTCAACGTAAGTCTTTATATAAAGATAAAGAACTTGTAAAGTCTTGTCTCTTATTGAGACATACTGACCTATGAAATATTACCACTATTTAAAGTGGATTTCAAGTTTTTTTACAATATCAGTTTATTTTTCTTTAAACATCAATACTAGCTTGTGTTATTTCGATCGCTTGTGTTACGTGTGACTGGTGATTTTCGCTTCAGGTGCTTCGCTTTCCGCAGGAGGTTCGGTGAGCCTCCTCAGCGCTAAAGCGCCTGTGGGGTCTCACCTGTCCCTTAATCCTGCAGGAGTCTCGCACCTGAATCAAAAATCACCACTGTTAGTCAAGTTAACAACAAGTCTCAAATAACTTAAAGTTTCTCGATTTGTGTGAAATCTAGCTCAACTGGGGTGTCTCGGCCAAACATATTTACGAGAACCTTGAGTTTTGCTTTATCTTTGTCCATTTCTTCGACTGAACCAGTGAAGTTTGTAAATGGACCTTCTTTCACTCGTACGGTTTCACCAATTTCATAGTTAACATCTATTCTCTTTTCTTCAACACCCATTCTTTTCAGAAGGCCTACTACTTCTTCCGGAAGCAATGGTGTAGGCTTAGAGCCTGATCCTGCCGAGCCGACAAAACCTGTTACACCTGGTGTATTTCGAACCACATACCAAGAATCATCAGTCATGACGATTTCAACCAATACATATCCTGGGAATACCTTACGTTTAACTACCTTCTTTTTACCATTTTTGATTTCGGTTTCTTCTTCTTCAGGAACAACTACACGGAAGATCTTATCCGCCATTCCCATCGATTCAACACGCTTTTCTAGATTGGCTTTCACCTTATTCTCGTATCCGGAATAAGTATGCACAACATACCAGTTTTTTTCCATTCAAGAGGACTAATGTCCGTCCCTCCCCATTTATAAATAGTATCAATACAAATAATGTACAGCTCCATATGTTCAGGCCACTGAACCATTTCACTTTTTTGACAAATTAAAAAACCCGTTAAACGGGCTTTGCATAAAATTTCCTGTATTATTTACCATTATACCATGAATCAGCGGTCATTATTCAAGGATAAGACGAATCAAAGAGGAAATTCCTAAATCAATAACAGCAAAAAATGCTGTGAAGAAGACAACTGTTGATAATACAATCACTGTATAACGAGTTAGCTCCTTACGCTTTGGCCAGCTAACCTTTCTCATCTCACGAAAAACATCACTGAAGAATTTCTTTAAGCGTTGCATTTTGAGTAACCTCCAACTAATCGGTTTAACATTGCCATATCACTGAAATCACTTGGTTTCACGGTGGATTGTATGTGAAGCGCATGTTTTGCAGAATTTCTTTATTTCTAACCGTTCTAGGTTTTTTTGACTGTGTTCAGTTGAGTAATTTCTAGAACCACATTCGGAACATGCCAGGATTGTCTTTTTTGTCATCATTCGACACCATCCGTCTTTTATATCCTTAAAAATGTAACATGACCTTATAATTATGTCAACAGTCCCTGAGAGCGGATTCAAATAAAAGACATAATTATTATTTATAGACTAAATTCCCGGATTTCTAAATATCGTTCCAACTTCCTTTTAACACGTTGCAGGGCATTATCAATTGATTTAACATGTCGGTTCAATTCTTCAGATATTTCCTGATATGATTGACCATCTAAATATAACGCTAACACTTTACGCTCTAAATCACTTAGAAGTTCCGTCATCTTTACTTCAATATGGTCAAACTCTTCTTGGTTAATAATTAATTCTTCTGGGTCTAATACCTTTGCACCAGAAATTACATCCATTAACGTCCGGTCCGATTCTTCATCATAGATAGGCTTGTCCAATGAAACATAGGAATTTAAAGGAATATGCTTCTGTCTTGTTGCTGTTTTTATTGCTGTAATAATCTGGCGGGTAATACATAATTCTGCGAATGCTTTAAAGGAGGTAAGCTTGTCCTCACGAAAATCACGAATGGCTTTGTACAGGCCAATCATTCCTTCTTGAACAATATCTTCCTTATCCGCACCGATTAAGAAATACGATCTTGCTTTTGCACGAACAAAATTTCGATATTTGTGGATTAAATAGTCCAACGCTTCACTATTACCTTGATGTACCAAATCAACAATTTCCTCGTCTTCCATAGTGAAAAATTGTTCGTTGATCTTTGTCCCATAGTCCGTACTCACGTAGATCCCCTCCACCGAACAAGCATAGATAATATTAGTATACAGTAAAAAAATTTCCAGCGTCAACGCTTACTTCTGTCCTCTGCGCCACTTTTCGAAAATTTCTGCAATTTCTGCACTAATTGGGATTTTAGCAACTGGTTTTTTCTCTTGTATTTGCTTTACGTTCTTTTCAATCCCTTTTTGGGCCTGCTCTACTTCGACTAGAAGTTCCCTAGCTGAAATTCTCAAAGCCCCTTGTCCAAAAATTGCCCACTGTTCTGTAAAATCTGAGGTTGCTACATGAATTTGGGTTCTTCGATTATTCAAACTAATCGCCAATTTTTCAATCCGCTCATCCGCTGTTTCATTTTCTTTTGTAAAAATCACGTCAACTTGGTGATTTTTATACTTTTTCTCCGTTCCTTGAACATAATGAGCATCGAATACTACAATAACACGATAACCCGAATAGGCTTGATATTCAGCCATTCTTTCCACCAATCGGTCACGAGCTGCAGGTAAATCACTGTCCTTTAAATTCCTTAAATCTGGCCAAGCTCCAATAATGTTGTATCCATCGACAAGCAATATATCCATTTCTATCCCTCAAGAGGATGCCGCCTGCGGTACACCTCGTACATTAACAATGCTGCAGCTACAGATGCATTTAATGATGTAACATGACCAGCCATTGGCAGATTTATTAAAAAATCACATTTATCTCTTACTAGCCGTCCCATTCCCTTACCTTCACTGCCGATGACAAGACCAAGCGGCATGGTACCGTCTAATTGACGGAAATCTTGTTTCCCTTTTGCATCCGTGCCTGCAATCCAAATGCCTCGCTCTTTTAAATCATCAATGGTCCGGGCCATATTTGTCACACGGACAACTGGTATGTACTCAATTGCACCTGTAGAAGCCTTTGCTACCGTAGCCGTTAACCCAACTGCTCTTCTTTTTGGGATAATTATTCCATGAGCCCCTACTGCATCTGCAGTTCTCATGATCGATCCAAGATTATGCGGGTCCTCTATCTCATCTAATAGCAAGAAGAAAGGAGGTTCACTCTTTTTCTCTGCCGCTGCGAATAAATCATCCAATTCAGCGTATTGGTAGGCAGCAACATAGGCAAGGACTCCTTGGTGATTTTCATCCGATATTTGATCAATTTTTTTCTTTGGAACAAATTGAACAAGTACATTTGCTTCCTTTGCTAAATGAATGATTTGCTGCATTTGCCCCCGCTGAGATGATTCTGCAATAAGAATCTTATTTATGTCACGTTCAGATTTAAGTGCTTCAATAACCGGATTTTTTCCAATGATGTATTCTGGGTTCATCCTTCTGTTCCTCCTTTCTTTTCTTCAACAAATGAAAATGACTTAATAATCAGTTCCTCTAATCTTTCCTTTTTCTCAGTTAAATGCAAGTACCCCATTAGCGCCTCAAATGCTGTACTGTACCGATAGGTTTGAACATCTGTATTTTTAGGCACTGTCCCTGATTTAGCATTTCGCCCTCGCATGACAACAGCAAGCTCCTCTTCTGTCAGCAGCTGTTCATCCATCATCTTAAAGAGAACCTGACACTGTGCTTTTGCAGAAACATATCTTGTTCCTTCACGATGCAGGTGATGGGGCTTTACTCTTCCACTTTGGAGAAGGTGCCGCCGTACATAGGTTTCATATACGGCGTCTCCCATATATGCAAGCGCAAGGCTATTCAGTTGTTTAGCATCGATACTTTCTTGATAATCAAGCATGAATTAGCCTCTTTTCCATCTTGTTCCTTGTGGAGTGTCTTCTAAAATGATATTCATTTCCTTTAATTGATCTCTAATTTCGTCAGAGAGTTGGAAGTTCCGATCTTTCCTAGCTTGATTTCGCTTTTCAATTAATGCATCAATTTCCTCATCCAGCATTTCCTCATTTTCAAGCTTTAAGCCTAACACTTGATACAACTGTTCAAATTGGCTGGTAAACGTATTGATAACTTCTACAGATGTGTTTTTTTCTAGCAGATAATAATTTGCAAGTTTTGAAAGGTCGAATATAACTGAAATGGCTTTTGCCGTATTAAAATCATCATCCATAGCTTTAACAAACTCGTCTTCTAAAGCAGCTATTTTCTCAAGCCACTCTTGATTATTATTGGTCAAATTTGTACTAGCTTCCCTGCGGTGCTTTAGATTTTGATAAGAGGTGGTAATTCTTTCAAAAGCTGCCCTTGTGCTATCCAGTAGTTCTTCACTGTAATTAATTGGATTCCGATAATGAACGGACAACATGAAGAATCTTAACACCTGTGGGTTATGCTGCTTGATAATTTCATGTACGAGAACGAAGTTACCCAGGGATTTAGACATCTTTTCATTATCTATATTGATATAGCCATTATGCATCCAGTAGTTTGCAAAAGGCTTTCCAGTTAAAGCTTCTGACTGAGCGATTTCGTTTTCATGATGAGGGAACGTTAAATCCTGTCCACCAGCATGAATATCGATCGTTTCACCTAGATATTTTTTTGCCATAGCCGAGCATTCGATATGCCAGCCCGGACGTCCAATTCCCCATGGACTATCCCAATAGATTTCCCCTACCTTTGCTGCTTTCCACAGTGCAAAATCGAGGTCATCCTGTTTCTTTTCTCCAACTTCAATTCTGGCTCCTACTCGCAATTCATCTATTGACTGATGAGATAGCTTGCCGTAATCATTAAAGTGTCTAGTACGGAAGTACACATCACCTTCTGACTCATATGCATAGCCTTTCTCAATTAACTGGATGATGAACTCAATAATAATATCCATGTTTTCCATTACTCGTGGATGAACATCTGCCTTCTGGCATCCTAATGCAGATACATCCTCAAAGTAAGCATGGATAAAACGGTCTGCGATTGTCGGGACATCCTCACCTAGAGTATTGGCAGCCCTGATTAATTTATCATCTACATCTGTGAAGTTTGATACATATTGGACATCATAACCGCGGTATTCTAAATAACGGCGTACGGTATCAAATACAATGGCAGGCCGTGCATTTCCTATATGAATATAATTATAGACAGTTGGACCGCAAACATACATTTTCACCTTACCTTCTTCAAGCGGGACAAAGTCTTCTTTCTTTCGTGTCAGTGTATTATAAAGTTTAATTGCCATTTTTCACTGTACTCCTCTCTTGCTTCAAATCATGCAGCTCTTGCTTTAATATCGTGATTTCATTTTGCATTTCTACAATACGATCAGCAATCGGATCTGGAAGATTGCAATGATCTAAATTGCGATTAATCTTCTGTCCATCTTGAATAACAACTCTCCCTGGAACGCCCACTACTGTTGAGTTTGCTGGTACTTCCTTCAAAACAACGGATCCTGCACCAATTTTTGAATTCTCTCCAATGGTAATAGAACCTAAAACCTTCGCACCTGTTGCAATTAAGGCATTATCCTTAATCGTAGGATGACGTTTTCCTTTTTCTTTCCCAGTTCCACCTAATGTTACACCTTGAAATACCGTTACATTATCTCCTATTTCACAGGTTTCCCCTATAACGACTCCCATACCGTGGTCAATAAAGAACCTTCTGCCTATTTTTGCTCCAGGATGAATTTCAATTCCTGTGAAAAAACGGCTGATTTGAGATATGACCCTTGCAATGAAATAAAATTTACGCTTAAAAAATGCATGGGCCAGGCGGTGAGACCAAATTGCATGTAATCCTGAGTAAGTGAGGATAACTTCTAGGTAGCTCCTAGCCGCAGGATCCTGCTCAAAAACAACCTCAATATCCTCTTTCATTCTTTTGAACATTCTATTTCCCCCTTAATATACATCCCCTAATATGATCTACATACAATAAAAAACGCCTCTGTCATATAGACAGAGACGCTTGGGCGTGGTTCCACTCTGATTAGACCATTATCTTTCTTCTTGGCCTCACTCTAACCTGTTAACGGAAGGTTCCGCCCATATCTACTAAGAGTATACCTTTCGAAATGGGGCTCAGAGGTGCATTTTCGAATAAGAGAGGCTTAAACCACTTTCAGCCGGTGATGGTTTTCTCTTTGAAGCTTCCTATCCTACTTTTCCTCTTCAACACTTTTACTTTTATTATTTAACACTTTTCTTGTTTCTTTTACTATATTATATTTTTGCGTCAATGTTAACCAATAATTTTATTAATTCTCATTTCTACCTTAGTCTTCCCTAAAAGCTCAATCGCCTGTGGAAGATCTGGGCCATGAGTTTGGCCAGAAACAGCAGCACGGATTGGCATAAAAAGATTTTTTCCTTTGTGTCCCGTTGACTTTTGAACAGCTTTCATTGCCGCTTTAATATCATCTGCTTTAAAGCTTGGCATTTGATTAAGCTGTTCTAGGAAAGCCTTTAATACTTCAGGAACTTGCTCGCCAGATAGTACTTCCTTTGCATCCTCTTCATATTCTGCTTCTTCTTTGAAGAACATATCCGAAAGCTCAACAATTTCAGCACCGAAGCTCATCTTCTCTTGCAAAAGTGATACAAGGCCTCGAGCCCAATGATGTTCCTCATCCGTCATGTTTTCAGTTAAGCGCCCAGCTTTAATTAAATGTGGTAAAGTAAGCTCTAGGAGACGGTCAATATCAATTTTTTTCATATATTGATTGTTCATCCATGTAAGCTTTTGTTTATCGAACAGAGCTGGAGATTTTGACAGACGATTTGCATCAAAAATTTCGATAAATTCCTCTCTAGAGTAAAGCTCTTCTTCCCCCGCAGGAGACCATCCCAATAAAGTAATAAAATTAAATAACGCTTCAGGAAGGTAACCTAATTCTTCATACTGTTCAATAAATTGAATAATCGATTCGTCACGTTTGCTTAATTTCTTTCTGCTTTCGTTCACGATTAAGGTCATATGACCGAATAACGGCGGTGCCCAGCCTAGTGCTTCATACACCATCAATTGCTTAGGGGTATTAGAGATATGATCATCACCGCGAAGAACATGAGTGATTTTCATTAGATAATCGTCTACTGTAACAGCAAAGTTATAGGTTGGTGTCCCATCCTTCTTAACGATAACCCAGTCACCCATCCCAACGGATTCAAATGAAACTTCGCCTTTTACCATATCATTAAACGTGTAAGTTTTCCCTTCTGGAACAAGGATGCGAATACTTGGCTCTCTGCCTTCACTCTCTAACTTAGCACGTTCTTCCGGGGTTAAATGACGGCACTTTCCTGAATATTGAGGAGTTTCCCCTTGCTCAGTTTGCGCTTCACGCTCTGCTTCAAGCTCCGCTTCTGTGCAATAGCATTTATAAGCATGGCCATTTTCTAGTAATTGATTGTAGTAGGTTTGGTAGATCTCATTTCTTTCTGATTGACGGTATGGACCATATTCACCGCCTACATCCACACTTTCATCCCAATCCATACCAAGCCACTTTAAATATTTTAACTGACTCTCTTCTCCACCTGCTATATTTCGCTTTTTATCAGTATCCTCGATGCGGATAATAAATTTTCCACCTTTATTGCGGGCAAATAAATAATTAAATAACGCAGTACGGGCATTTCCAATATGTAAATGTCCTGTTGGACTTGGAGCATACCTTACACGAACTTCATTTGACATCGTAGTCCTCCTTCGAAAAGCGGAAGCGCCTTGCCCAGGGGTGACAGGCATAAGACGAGCCGGCGAGAAGGTTGCTCTTTAACCTTCTTGACGGATTGGCTTATGACCCGAGCCCCTAGGCGCTGGAGCTAGACAATTCTATACCATTGATTTTCTATATCTGATTTATTTTACCATTGTGTATTTCAGCAAGAAAGACTATTATCTCTTTTTTAATAAAACTACTGCTTGAGAGGCAATTCCCTCACCGCGGCCAGTGAAGCCGAGCTGTTCTGTTGTTGTAGCTTTGACGTTTATTTGGTCAATTGAAGCCTCTAGCAACTCAGCAATTCTTTCTCTCATCTGGGGAATATAAGGTGCCATCTTTGGCCTTTGAGCTATGATGGTACAATCTGCATTAACGAGCTCATATCCTTTTTCCTTTACAAGCTTCCAAACATGTTCCATTAGCTGAGAAGAATCTGCATCTTTAAAGTTAGGATCTGTATCTGGAAAATGCTTGCCGATATCACCTTCCCCGACAGCACCAAGACAGGCATCAGAAATCGTATGTAATAAAACGTCAGCATCGGAATGACCTAACAGGCCTTTTTCAAATGGGATGGTAATGCCGCCGATAATGAGAGGGCGCCCTTCAGTTAACTGATGAACATCAAACCCCTGTCCAATTCGAAACATATATATAAACTCCTTTTAATAAATTCTTTTCTTTAGAATGGCTTCAGCAAAAAATAAATCCTCAGGTGTGGTCAATTTAATATTATCGTAATCCCCTTCAACCATTGTAACAGGATATGCCAATCTTTCTACTAAGCTTGAATCATCTGTACCAATATAGTGATCTTTTTCCGCCTGGATATAGGCCTCTAACAGAATTGAAATACGAAAAGCCTGCGGGGTTTGAACAGCCCACAAGCTCGATCGCTCAACAGTGTCAACGACCACATTGTTTCGAACCATCTTCATCGTATCTTTTGTAGGAACACCGATAATCGCAGCACCCGTTTCTTCGGCTGTTCTTACTAAGCGATGAATATGGCTCTTTAAAATAAACGGACGGGCCGCATCATGAACGAGAATAATCCCTTCCGTTTTCACTGTTTTTAATGCCTGATAGATACTATCCTGACGTTCTTTGCCTCCAGGAACCAGCCTTATCACCTTTTGCACTTGATATTGAGCTAGTAATGCTTTACAAGCTAATTCATCCTGTGGATTAATCGCCAGTACAATTCCTTCACACCATTCATCTTCTTCGAAAATTTTTAACGTATGAATTAGTACAGGTGTTCCACTGAGCTCTAACAAGAGCTTATTCTTACCTGCTCCCATTCTCTTCCCTTGGCCAGCAGCCGGGATAATGACCTGATAAGTCATATGAAAACCCCATTCTTTTCTATCTAGCGAAAGCGCCTTCGGCAAAAGGCGCTTTTTTTATTATAATGCTTTTTCTAATAATTTCGGTTTAGCAAAGATCATTCTGCCGGCAGATGTCTGCAGAACACTTGTAACTAGGACTTCTATTCTTTTACCAATATACTCTCTTCCTTCTTCTACGACAATCATCGTTCCATCATCAAGATATGCCACACCTTGGTGATACTCTTTACCATCCTTTATAACTTGAACGGTTAATTCTTCACCAGGTAATACCACCGGTTTAACCGCATTCGCTAAATCATTAATATTTAACACAGAAACATTCTGAAGCTCACAAACCTTATTGAGGTTAAAGTCATTTGTAACTAGCATACCATTTGTCAATTTCGCTAATTTAACCAGTTTACTGTCAACTTCTTGAATTTCTTCAAAGTCACCTTCATAAATTTCAACCTTCATCGCTAATTCCTTTTGAATTCGATTCAAAATATCCAGGCCCCGTCTTCCACGATTACGTTTTAAGACATCTGAGGAATCCGCAATATGCTGTAATTCTTCAAGGACAAAATGCGGTATGACAATAGTCCCCTCCAAAAACCCTGTTTGGCAGATATCCGCTACACGACCATCGATGATGACGCTTGTATCTAAAATCTTTAAGGATTGACCGCTAGGCTTGTCACTTTCATCTTCACTGGTTTTCTTCTTTCCACGGCTGCCAAAGAGATTCAAAAGTTCATCTCGCTTTGTAAAACCTACCTTAAAACCAAGATAACCAAACAATAATGTCAGCAAAATAGGAGCGACAGCATTTAGAATAGGAACTTGTACGGCATTGAGGGCAAACCCAATTAAGAAGGCAACCAATAAACCAAATATCAATCCGATGCTTCCAAAAATAACATCGGTTACAGGTATCTTCATCAATGAATCTTCTGCCCATCCAATGAAATCAAGTACGTAATCTACTGCCCAAAAAGTAATAAGATAAAAGATAATTGCACCTAATATAGCCGTTACATATGAGTTGCTGATTATCGGAATGTCGTCAAACTTAATTAATGTTAATAATTGCGGAATTAATAGTATTCCCAGCGTGCCTCCGGTAATGAGAAAACAGGCTTGCACAATTCGTTTTAACATTCCATCACCTCCTCTACTCATTATAAACATATTCTCAAAAATGAAACCTTGATTTTGATTATTTTTCCAATATCAAATATCTTTTTGCTAGATTAAAAAACCTTAGTATTTCTCCTCATAGGGTAGCACTGGAAAATTTTTGTGTCAAATGGACAGAAGTCCTAAAAAAAACAAACTTATAGCTGTCGTTCTGTATAAAGTCGTTCTTTAACTAGTTTAAAACCTTCTTTAATTTTCTTAGCTCGGACCTCGCCAATTCCTTCGACATCATCAAGCTCGTCAACCGATGCAGTTGCTATTTGGGCGAGCTCTCCAAAAGCTGAGATTAAGTTTTCAATAATGACACCTGGCAGCCGTGGTATTTTACTAAGGATTCGATAACCCCTAGGAGGTTTAGGTTCGTCAAGATGAACATATCCATGATAACCCAACATTTTTAGCAACACACTATCTTCAATTGTGCCATTTATAGACAAGGTTTGCATTCGGTGCAAAACATCCCAGGCTTTAATATCTCTCGCAAAAGCATAATCCTTTATAATAAGGACGGTCTCTTCTTCTAAATCAGTTAGTATTTCATTCATTTGTAAACGAATCAAACGACCTTCTGTACCAAGCTCATTCAAATAAGTTAACAGCTCATTCTTAATCTTTAACACCATTTCAAACCGATGAAGAATCAGGAGAAAATCATTATAGGTAACCGATTCCTCAAGCTCTAAAATGCTCAAATTTGAAATACCCTGTTCCAATACAGATTTATATTTTTCAAGCATTTGAATAGCTTGATTTGCTTTGGTTAAGATCACCGCAATGTCTTTTAGGGCATAGCGGAAGTTTCCTTGATATAAAGTTATAACATTTCTTCTTTGTGAAATTGCAATCACAAGGGCCTTCGTTTGTTTTGCCACCCTTTCTGCTGTCCGGTGGCGCATCCCTGTTTCTGATGCTGGTATCTCTGGGTCTGGAGCAAGCTGGGTATTTGCAAAAAGAATTTTATTACCTGTGTCATTAAGGATAATGGCACCATCCATTTTGGCCAGCTCATAGAGAAAGCTTGGTGAAAAAGGACAGTTAATTTGAAATCCCCCATCTACTACAGCTTTTACTTTTTCATTATATCCGACTACAATGAGACCACCTGTATTTGCCCTTAATACATTATCTAAGCCTTCACGAATCGGTGTTCCTGGAGCTAGAAACTGCAGTACATCACTAACATTCTGTTCCCCAAGCTTTTTATTCTCCACCCTGCTAACCTCCCAACGCTGCCTTAAGTGCCTCACTCACAGACGAAACGCCAATTAGCTCGATTCCTTTAGGTCCCTTCCAGCCGCTTAAATTATTGGCGGGGAGAATAACCCTTTCAAAACCAAGTTTGGCCGCCTCTTGGACACGCTGTTCAATTCTTGATACCCTTCTTACCTCACCGGTTAATCCTACTTCACCAATAATACAATCTGTTGCCCTCGTTGGTTTATCTCGAAAACTAGAAGCAATACTCACAGCTATGGCTAAATCGATCGCCGGTTCATCTAGTTTCACTCCACCAGCGACTTTTAAGTAAGCGTCTTGGTTTTGAAGCAGCATTCCTACTCGTTTTTCCAAAACAGCCATTAACAATGGTACTCGATTATGCTCTATTCCTGTCGCCATTCTTCTTGGATTACCGAAACTTGTCGGTGAAATTAGTGCTTGTATTTCAACCAGCACAGGTCGTGTTCCCTCCATTGAAGCAACAACCGTTGATCCTGCTGCCCCTTGCGACCTTTCTTCTAGGAAGATTTCCGAGGGATTCGCTACTTCTTCGAGTCCAAATTCCTTCATTTCAAAGATCCCCATTTCATTGGTGGACCCGAAGCGGTTTTTCACAGCACGCAATATTCGGTAAGTATGATGTCGCTCTCCTTCAAAGTACAATACGGTATCGACCATATGCTCGAGCAGCCTCGGGCCTGCAATGGATCCCTCTTTCGTAACATGGCCAACGATAAAAATCGCAATACCTTTCGTTTTTCCAATCCGCATTAATTCGGCAGTACATTCACGCACTTGAGAAACACTTCCAGGTGCTGATGTTATATCCGGGTGGAAAACTGTTTGAATGGAGTCGATTATCACGAAGCTTGGATTACTGTTTTCAATCGTTTTGTTTATTTCTTCAAGATTCGTCTCGGCATAGACTAGGAGGTTTTCAGAGGAGATTCCTAATCTTTCAGCACGAAGTTTTGTTTGTCTTAGACTTTCTTCCCCAGAAATATAAAGAACCTGATTTCCTTTATTAGCTAACTGTGATGATACTTGCAGCAGGAGAGTGGATTTCCCGATACCCGGATCTCCTCCAATTAACACTAACGAGCCCCTGACAACCCCTCCGCCAAGCACTCTGTTCAGTTCATTTAAATCCGTAAGTATTCTAGGTTCACTCATCATCTCAATCGCTGTAATAGGGGTGGGTTTAGATAATACTGTTCCACCTTGGGAGTGAGCAAATGCCCCTCTTCTATTTGCTCCTGTCACTTCCACTTCTTCCGTCATTTTATTCCACTGCCCGCAGCCCGGGCATTTTCCCATCCATTTGGGTGATTCATAGCCGCATTCTTGACAAATAAACTTTGTTTTACGTTTTGCCATACCTGTCTTCCTTCCGTACCCATAATACAAAAAGGGATACACGATCAAACTTATTAACGTGTACCCCTGTTAGTTTCCTTTAAGCAACTATTGGCTTTATTTCGCTAGAGTAGTCTGTTCAGCTGTTCTTACTATAAACTCCCCATCTGTTACATCAATAATAACATGTTGCCCTGTAAGGACTGTACCTTTTAGCAATTCTTCAGATAGCCTATCTTCAATATGCTTCTGAATTGCCCTGCGAAGCGGACGTGCTCCATATTCCGGATCATATCCCTCTACAGAAATCTTGGCTTTTGCTGCTTCTGTTAGTTCTAAAGAAATATGCTGCTCTTTTAAACGTTTTACAAGCTGGTCAGATAGAAGCGTAACGATTTCTTCAAGATGCTTTCTCTCTAATGCATGGAAAACGATAATCTCATCGATTCGGTTTAAGAACTCAGGTCGGAAGGCTTTCTTTAATTCCTCCATTACCTTACCCTTCATATCCTTATAATCCTGCTCGCCATCTTGAATATTAAAACCAACATATTTATTCCGCTTCAATGCTTCCGCTCCAACATTGGATGTCATAATTAGGACCGTGTTACGGAAATCGACAGTTCTGCCTTTAGAATCTGTCAAACGGCCATCCTCAAGTACTTGTAGCAAAATATTAAATACATCTGGATGAGCTTTTTCAATCTCATCAAGCAAAATAACAGAGTATGGCTTTCTTCTAACCTTTTCTGTTAATTGGCCGCCTTCTTCATAACCAACATAACCTGGAGGCGAACCAACCAATCTTGACGTTGAGTGCTTCTCCATGTACTCTGACATGTCAATACGAATCATCGCATCTTCATCACCGAACATGGCTTCTGCAAGTGCTCTAGCCAATTCTGTTTTACCCACCCCAGTAGGGCCTAAGAAAACAAATGAGCCAATCGGACGTTTCGGATCCTTTAGTCCCGCTCTAGCACGGCGAACGGCCTTTGAAACAGCTTTAACAGCTTCCTCTTGACCAATTACACGGGAATGTAAGATGTTCTCTAAGTCTAATAACTTCGCTGTTTCTGTTTGAGCTAATTTCGAAACAGGAACCCCCGTCCAGCTTGATACAACATTTGCGATATCTTCAACTGTCACTTCACTATTTTCTTTTCCTTGCTTTTCTTTCCAGGTTTTCTTCGTATCTTCCAGCTGTTCTCTAAGACGTTGTTCGGTATCTCTTAATGAAGCTGCCTTTTCAAACTCTTGGCTTTGAACAGCTGCATCCTTTTCCTTACGTACTTCCTCTAGCTTCACTTCCAATTCTTTAAGGTTTGGAGGTGTAGTGTAGGAGCGAAGTCGTACCTTTGAGCCTGCTTCATCAATTAAATCAATCGCCTTATCTGGCAAGAATCTATCAGAAATATAGCGGTCCGATAACTTAACAGCAGCTTCAATCGCAGCATCTGTAATTGAGACACGGTGATGTGCTTCATAGCGGTCACGCAAGCCCTCTAAGATTCGGATTGATTCTTCTGCAGTTGGTTCATCTACACGAATTGGCTGGAAACGACGCTCTAGCGCAGCATCTTTTTCAATATATTTACGATATTCATCAAGTGTAGTGGCACCAATACATTGGAGCTCTCCTCTAGCAAGTGATGGTTTTAGAATGTTGGATGCGTCAATCGCTCCCTCTGCTCCGCCAGCACCAATTAGAGTGTGAAGCTCGTCGATAAAGAGAATAATATTTCCTGCTTGACGGATTTCATCCATTACTTTCTTCAAACGGTCCTCAAATTCTCCACGATACTTAGTACCAGCGACCACAGTTCCCATATCTAGTGTCATAACGCGCTTATCACGTAGAATCTCAGGTACTTCATTTGTGACTATTTGTTGTGCAAGACCCTCAGCAATCGCTGTTTTACCAACGCCTGGCTCGCCAATTAATACTGGATTATTCTTTGTGCGGCGGCTCAATACTTCAATAACCCGCTGAATTTCTTTACTTCTTCCGATTACAGGATCGAGACTTCCTTCTCGAGCAATCGCCGTTAAATCTCTAGCAAGACTATCAAGCGTAGGTGTATTAGCACTTGCTGATGCCCCTCCCTGATGTCCTCCAGATTCATTACTTCCTAATAATTGAAGCACTTGCTGGCGGGCCTTGTTCAGGCTGACACCCAAATTATTTAGGACTCTGGCTGCAACTCCTTCGCCTTCTCTAATTAACCCAAGTAGGATGTGCTCAGTGCCAACATATGAATGACCAAGCTTACGTGCCTCATCCATTGAAAGTTCAATCACCTTTTTAGCTCTAGGTGTATAGTGAATGGTTTGAGTAGCATCTTGCCCTTTTCCAATAAGAGATTCGACTTCTTTTTGAATCTTTTCAGCACCTAAACCAAGGCCGTAAAGTGCCTTTGCTGCGATTCCTTCACCTTCTCGGACTAAGCCTAGTAAAATATGCTCAGTTCCGATATTATTATGTGCTAATCTGATTGCCTCTTCTTGTGCTAATGCTAATACCTTTTGAGCTCTCTCAGTAAAACGGCCGAACATCATAATCTCTTCCTCCTCACCTATTTTGCTTGCTCCATTTTTAATCGTTCTCGAATCAGTGCAGCCCTTCTGATATCTCTTTCCTCTGGTCTCAAATGACCACCAGCATATTGCTGAAGAAAGCCTGGCTGAGTCAATATCATTAATTCATTTAAAATACTTTTAGAAATATTTTCAATGTATCCCATATCAATTCCTAAACGGACATCAGATAAGCATCTAGCTGCTTCTTTAGTCTCTATAATACGACTATTAGCTAACACCCCATAGGATCGAAACACTCTATCTTCTAATTGTATGTTAGAAGTTTTGTGTAATGCTTCACGAGAGGACCTTTCTTGTGAAATTAACTGGGTGACAACACCTTTTAAATCATTACAGATATCCTCTTCCGACTTTCCGAGAGTAATTTGGTTAGAGATTTGAAAAATGTTGCCAAGCGCCTCGCTTCCTTCACCATAAATCCCTCTCACTACTAGACCAAGCTGATTAATGGCCGGAATAATTCGGTTAAACTGCTGTGTTAAAACAAGGCCTGGCAGATGCATCATGACGGAGGCACGAAGTCCTGTCCCAACATTTGTAGGACAGCTTGTTAAATATCCGTGCTTTTCATTGAAGGCATACTGTATATGTCCTTCTAACCAATCATCAATCTCATTAGCTGCCGCCAGTGCCTCTGTTAATTGCAAACCAGGAAATAAACACTGAATCCGGATGTGGTCTTCTTCATTAATCATAATGCTTACTTCTTCATTTTCCGTTAACAGAACAGCTCCATATGGCGACTCTTCTGCAAGATTAGGACTGATGAGATGTTTTTCAACAAGGACTCTTTTTTGTAAGGGCTGAACTTCGTCAATTTTCAATAATTCCATTGGTCCAAAATGATTAAATCCCGAATGCGCTAAAATTTCTTCCATTTTTAGAGTAATTGCTTGTGCTTCTTCAGTTGAAAATAATGTTGGAAATTTATAATCTTCAAAGTTTCGGGCTAAACGGACTCTGGAACTAAGGACGATATCTGAATCAGGCCCCTCTTCGCTCATCCAAGAGCTCACTGCTTGATTGATAAAGCGCTCAAGAGACACGTTAATCACCTCCCATATGGCTGCCCGTTAGCTTCTTTTCAAGGACACGTATTTCATCACGAATCTCGGCTGCCTTTTCAAATTCTTCTTGTGAGATTAAATTTTTTAATTCACTCTTTAAGTTTTCAATTTGTTTGCGAAGGTGAATGCCTCCCCCAATTCGCTTAGGTATTTTTCCATGATGTGACCAATTCCCGCTATGAAGTCTTCCTAGTACGGGTGGCAGCTGCTCGATAAAGGCCTCATAACAATGAGCACACCCAAACCGTCCAACTTTTATAAACTGTGGAAATGTCATTAAACAATGGTCACATTGCAGAATTTCTTCCTGATGAAAGTTATTTTGATTTGGCTTTTGAAATGCAGGGTCAATATTTAACAGCCCTGCAAGTAGATTATTAAAATTAAATCCAGAGCCTCCTGCAAACATAAACATATCGCCTTTTTCTTGTGCACAAACTTCACAAAGGTTCACTTCGGTTTTCTCACCGTTGATAATTTTTGTAAAATGAAGTGCTGCAGGCCTTTGATTGCATTCCTGGCAAATCATTAGTTTCACCTCTCAAGCTGTGATAGTTTATTTATATTTTAATGTGGTCAGCATGGCTTTCAACATTCTTGCTCTTAATTCGTCTCGGAATGGAAGATCAATATATAAAACAGAGCGGTCAATAACACTAAGCATGATTTTAGCTTCACGTTTAGTAATAATCTCCTCATGAACAAGTCTAAATATCAAGTCTTCTGCGCTAGGTTGACTGATTCGATTATCAATGAGTGATATAAGGTGATCAATTAAATGGGCTGAATCAAGAGATTGAACTTTCATGATTCTGATATACCCGCCTCCGCCTCGTTTACTCTCAACAATGTATCCTCTCTCAATTGTAAATCTAGTATTGATTACATAATTAATTTGTGAGGGTACACATTGGAACTTATCGGCAATTTCACTGCGTTTTATCTCCACAAGCTCTTGCTCGCTCATTTCTAAAACCTGTTTTAGATATTTTTCGATGATATCGGAGATGTTTCTCATCTTCCCACCCCCTCTGACTTTGACTATATTTGACTTTAATTATACTGAAAATTTTATTCAGTTGCAATTCATTTGCTACTAATGATTTTCTCCAAATCTCGCAGGTGTGAAACCTACTAATCCAATTATATTTGGTGGTACGGAATTTGTTTTTCTTTGTTTGCAGGTCACTTTAGCTTTTCTTTTGCACAATAAAAAAAGACAACCCTATAAAGGATTGTCTTTTTTTATATGCCTGGCAACGTCCTACTCTCACAGGGGCGCCTGCCCCAACTACCATCGGCGCTGAGAAGCTTAACTTCCGTGTTCGGTATGGGAACGGGTGTGACCTTCTCGCCTTAATTACCAGACTATTTAAGTTTGAGGTTTCATTCCCTCAAAACTAGATAATGTAGAAGAAGTTTGTAAAACGAGTTCGCCT
>JBFNER010000041.1:0-31687 GCA_040797665.1 Neobacillus sp.
CAACTTATTATAAAATTATTAATGGCAAAACAAATTATGAAAAAGGATATCAAAAAATACAAGATGAATTAAAAGCATCAATATCGCTAGGTAAAAAGGAAAAAGAGAAGTTACTTAATTCGATAGACAGGCGGCTAAAGAAGTTTAATAAAGGTAAGCTAACTAAGCAAAAAAAGGTTACCGATAAAGTAAAGTCTACAAAAATCAAAGAAGGTCGGATTGTAGGATATTTAACAAGGATTCCAGATAGTCTGTCCCTCAGTCAAATAGATGGATATCCAAAAGAATGGGTGAACCTTACTTTATTTAGTGATTCCTTACAACAATATCCTTCCGGTCACATAAAAGTCCTTGCGAGTATAGAAACAAAATCCGGGAAAGCATTTGTAACGCAGGATCAGATTAAAGAAATTAAATCAAAAATTGGGAAACGTTTTTTTAATGTTCGTGGATTCAAGGAGTAGTTAGATGCATAAAAGCCCGCCTTTTCCTAATAGGAAAGGCGTTTTTTGGTTCCCTAACAAAACCTTCTTCCATGGAAATTAGTGTTACTTACCTGACAAAATAAATTATACATACTCGTGAACTGACCTTATCACCTGTGCTGCCTCTATTAATCACTTCATGGAGCTTTTGCTCAAATTTATAACCACAAATCATTATCCATAGGGAATTGACACTAACATTTACCTTTTAACATAAAAAACAATATATCATCTTCTATAAAAGTAAGTATTATCACACATACCTATAAAATTGGTAGGCAAATAGTAAAAATTAAAATATATGGAATTATTTTGATATAAATGGTAAAATATACTTGTTTTTATATTAATATATTAATATATTTAATCATAAGTACCTGAACTAACTGGGTTTTTAGCACTATTTAAAACTATGAAAGAATCAGAAACATTTGAAAGATACCATTCCTTAGCTTTTAGAGACAAATAAAGCTATACCCTTGAAAACGAAGCTATTGGAAATCAAACGGAGGAATTTATGCTTAAGCAGAGTCAATACTTGCGTATTTCAGTCGTCAACACGTGTAATTTATCATGTTTTTTTTGCCATAATGAAGGCGCTACCATCACAGGTGAAAGTTTGTCTATTGACGAACTTGAATACGCTTGCAAAATAGCGAAGAGTGAAGGATTTACAAAATTTAAGCTTACGGGTGGGGAACCTACGATAAGGAAAGATATCATCCAATTGGTTGAAAGACTTGCAGCTATTGGACTTGATGATTTTTCCATGATAACGAATGGAACGAAGTTAGAGGAACTTGCAGAACCATTAAAAAAAGCTGGACTTCATAGGTTAAATGTGAGCCTTCATACGCTTAATGAAGAAAAATATGAAGCAATGATGGTTAAACAAAAAGTAGGTTTAATTAAAATACTCCGAGGGATTGAAAAGGCAATTGAAGTTGGGTTTACTAATATGAAAATCAACTTTGTCTATTCCGACTCTACCTGTGATTCAGACCTTGATGATCTGCTTGACTTTGTGGCACAACGTTCTTTGACCCTCGTCGTTTTACCTGTAATTGAAACGAACTTTGACCATAGCATTACACTGAATGGTCTATATGATAAGTTCAAGCACCTGGGTATTAAAGAGGAGAGAACCATTATTGACAATGAGGGGATTGTCAAGAGGTTAATTACGTTGAACTCTGGTGCAAAAATCATTTTAAGAAAAGATGAACTATCTGCGCGTAAGCCTTATAGTTTTTGCGAAACTTGTGAAGTGAAGCACCAATGCAGAGAAGGAATTTTCCCATTACGACTTTCAGCTTCGGGTGAGTTTTTCCCATGCTTAGCAAGTGATAAAAATAGAATTTCCATCCGCGAATCATTAAGAAACCAGGATGAAGATTCTGTTGCTGATGCAATCCATAAAATTCAAGGGTGGCGAACTAAAATTGCACAATAATAAAAACGGTGTTTATATTTGTCTAGAGGGAATCAAAGGCGCAGGCAAAACAACTGTTTTTAATAATCTGGTATCTAAGCTTAGAGAAAATAATGTTGAATTCTCAACAGTATCTCCTACTAGATCATCAGGTGAAGTACACTTTATTGAACGATTATTCAAGAAATACCCATCTTTAAAAAGTAAGCGGTTGCCTCGAATATTTCTATATGGCCATCGTTCGAATTATGCAGCGATAAATGCTAATTGGAACATGCCCTTAATCTTAGGAGAAAGAAGTATAGCTACTAGTTATGCTACAAAATGGTCACACTCTTCCATTAGAAATTGGTTGAATTTCGGTATTATTAATGTAATGGAAAATAAAATCAGAACACCAGATTATGTGATTTATATCGATGTTCCTCATGATATTTTGAAAGATAGAATTGAAAGCAGGGACAAAGAAAGGGATATGGACGACAGTGTTACACGCTTAAAGGAAATGGAAGAAGCGTACATGGAAATGATGATTAATTGTAAAATTAAGCGGATGTCGAATGTGAAATGGATTAGGGTTTCTGGAGTAGAAAGTCCTGACGCAGTTTGCGACAACATTCTAGAGTTAATTACTCAACTTTCGAACAGTGAAAAAACAAAAGAGCCCTTAATTTCTTAATGGCGTGCTTTCATTTTCGAAAGCTTGGTTAATAATTAATAGATTCCTATAAAAAAGTAAAGGTAAGGAGATTTAAAATGGAAGCAGTCAAAATTACATCAGAAGGAATAAAACGTATTCAGGAAAATATTGAAAAATTGAAGGAAGAATTAAAGTATATCCGCGAGGAAAAGAATATCGCTTATACGCTTTGTGGGGATACATGGCATGATAATCCCCATTATAATAAGCTCGAGCAAGATGAGCGTAATTTGAATAACCGCATAAAGGAAATTGAAAAAACGCTAACGACAGCAATCCAAATTGACATGGATGATCGCAGCACAGATACTGTTCAAATTGGTTCAATTGTAAAGTGTTTCTGCAAATATCCGGATTTTACAGAAGAAGAAGTATATGAAATCGTAGGATACGGAGAATCAAATTTAGACGAAAATAAGCTTTATTATGAATCTCCTGTGGCAAAAAACATAATAGGGCTTTCTGTAGGTGAAGAAGTCTCATTCGAAACCCCAGTTGGACAAGCTACTTATAAGGTTTTAAAAATGTTCAGTAGTTGGGATGAAGTTTAAAATAAACAGGATAAGGGATATGATTTATGGCTAAAATCGTCTTTGTTTGTGGACCACATTGTAGTGGAAAAACTTCTATTCTGAAAGAACTTCAAAGTAGGGGTGACATTGTTTTAAGAGGTTCTGAAATAGGGAAGGACTTGTATTATGAAAGAAAGTTCCTGACGGAAGCCCAAGATCATTTTTTTGAAATGGAAGTTGCTACACGCGAGTTTGAAAGAGACCTCCATTATGAAAAAGTAGACGGCTTAGTTGGGGTGGAAACCTGGCACCCTGGAAATATTGCCTATGCAGCCGTTCGAAATCCTGATTCAGTTCCAGAATTACTTGAATTTGCAGGTAGATCACCTTTTATTACCGATTCTGTAGGGATCTGGTTAAGGATACCAAAAGAAACCATTATCGAACGAACACAAACATTTAAAGATAGCAGAGAGTGGGCAGGAGATTTTTACCATAAAATTGATTCAAAGCTTGAGGTCATTCTTGATAATCTTAACCTTCTGTCTAAAACAATCATAATTGATGCCAATAAACCACAAGACGAAGTTCTGGATGAGGTACAAAGATTTATTCAGGCTCATCAAGCAGAAATGATTAAATAAATAATGCCGTAACTGATACAAAGGAAGTCCTATTAGGTGGAATTCCTTTGTTTTTTTTAATGAATATTCACAAAATATAGTAAAATAATAATTTGTTTTATTTTGTAAGATTTGAAGGAAAATTGTCCTATTATAAAGAAATATAATGTGTAACAAAATGATATACTTATACTATTTTATTATCGTTTTGTGTCCTGTTATTAATGCTCAGTCAGATGTTTCAAATGGGTGTTTTTTGTATAGGTTCAAAGAACTTCCACTATAAAAAAATAGGAGGTTAATATGTTAGATAAAAAATTTATCACCACTCAATATGAACAGTTACATGAACTGATTTGTGAACATTCATTAGAAAACGAGTTAGGAAGTAAATTAGAACAATTAAAAACGATTATTGATACATTTTCCCTTAAATTGCTTACGATTGGTGCATTTAGTGCAGGGAAAAGTGCATTGTTAAATCATTTAATTCAAGAGGATTTGTTAGTAGAAGAACAAACACCTGAGACAGCGATTGCAACAGAGTTGAAATACAGCCCAATAGAACATTATGAGATTGTCGATTTGAAAAACGAAGCGATAAGTGTAGAGAAGAACCAGCTAAAGACAGCAAATCCAGAAACAACCTTAAATTTGCGCTATGCATTGAACAACCCTTTTTTACGTCGATTCGATGACTATACCCTTGTGGATATGCCTGGGTTTAACTCAAACATTGAACAACATAATAAAGCGATTTTACAATATATAGGACAAGGAAATGCTTACCTACTCGTTCTTGATTGTGAGGATGGCGGAATTAAAGCATCTGTTCGTGAGTTCATGGATGAAATTCGTCAATATCAGCACAACTTAATTATCGTCATTTCAAAAAGTGATAAAAAGACACCTAGTCAAATCGAAAAGATAAAACAAAATGTGATGGACCAGGCAGGTTATTTATTTAATGCTGAAGTGCCAGTTGTTACTTTTAGCAAATATGACGAAATGGCAAGAGAAAATCTTGCGGATTCAATCAGCCAGATAAACGTACAATCTATTTTTGAACAAGCTACGATTCCATTAGTTAAAGAGCTTTATTCGTATGTGCAAATCGCAATAAATCAATCTTTAAAATCTGTTTCATTGGATAATAAAGAAATTCAAGAAGAAATCTACAAAAGACAAAAAGCGAAGGCTGACCTGGAGCATAAATTAAAAGCGGAGCGTTCGAAGCTTACACATCGGATGAACAACCAAGTGTTACCGGGAATTATTGGTGCTGTTGAATCTGTATTGTTTGCCAATTCTACCGAACTAGCAAACGCTGCCATTAGTGGACAGCACGCGTTTTCAAGTAGGGTAAATTCACTACTACGTCCAGTATTGTTAGAAAATACGAAACGTTATACAGAAGAGTCTTATGCCGAATTTCTACGAGAAATTAATTTAGAGTCAATTTTATCTGATAAAACTGATGAAATTGTACAAGGTGTGACAGATAAAATTCGTCAGCTAACATCGCTTATTGAAAAAGCTGATAAGACAGGCGATGCGTTTAATAAGTCATATAAAGCGATTACTGGGGTGTTGGCGATTGCAACAACAGCAGTTGCACCTTGGCTCGAAATCATTATTTTATTCTTACCCGAAATATTAAAGCTTTTTGGAGTAGGCGGACGTGACAGTCAAGTCGAAAAGCTTCGGTCTTCCATTGAAAATGAAGTAATTCCGCAAATCATCTCAAAACTACGTCCAGCTATTCAGGAATCGCTAATCGAGGTGGAGAACCAACTGTTACAGGACATTGAAGACAGCATCTGCTTAGCCATTTCTATAGAAGAAGATGCGTTAGCGAAGGCACGAGATACCCAACAGCAGGCAGACGAGGAACATTCATCCATTGTGAAGAACTATGAAGAGAAATTAAAGATTATCGCTGATCACCTTCAAGCTGTAGGTCAAGTAGCAGGAGGTAGCGTACATGCAAACTTTTAATTCGAACCAATTTCTAGCAACTATCCAGTCCATTGGTAATGGACTGGAAGGTGCTCAGGCATATATTTCAGAAGAGCAGGTTATTGATTTTCGAAATACGATAAAAAAGCTGAAAAATAATTTAGATGACATTATGAAAACCGAACGTAATTTGCAAATTGGGATAGTGGGTGAAGTTAAAGCAGGAAAATCATCATTCATAAATTCCTTGATATTTAATGGGAAGGATATTTTACCAAAAGCACCGACACCGATGACTGCTGCACTAACAAAGATTAGTTATGGAGAACAGTTTGAAGCCGAAATCATTTTTTATGATGAAGATGACTGGCGGATTATTGAAGCAAATGCGGAGCGGGCGGATGAGTTTTTACGGAAACTTTATCAAGAAGAGCAAAAAAAACACATAAGACCAATCGATTTTGTCAAATTTGCAAAAATGAATATTGATCAAGTACCAAAAGAGTATGGTGCATGTAAAGAGTTACTAGAATTGGCCGATAAGAACGAACTTCAAGTTAAACAATATATCGGGGAGACAAGGAATATTAGTGTAGAAGAACAAGAGACATTTATTCACGAGCTAAACCAATATGTTGGTTCAAATGGAGAGTTTACACCCCTGGTTAAATATACAGTCATAAAGTTAAATATTGATGAACTGCGCGGGATTGAAATCGTCGATACACCGGGCATGAACGATCCTATAGTTAGCCGTACCATCGTAACATCAGACTTTTTGATGAACTGTGATGTTGTGTTTTTCTTAAGCTATGCCGGTCAATTTATTTCCCAAGAGGAATTAAATTTATTAACAAGATCCTTACCTGATAATTCTATTAACCATGCCTATTTAATTGCTAGTAAATTTGATTCTGCCATGCTTGATTATAAAGAAGGAAATGCTCCGCTCCAAGTAGCGGTTAAACATACAATGTCTAGCATTGCAAGGCAGTCGAATGAGATATTTAACGAATATAAGAATACTCCACATGCGCCAAAGGTACTTCAGTCGATTGCAAATAATTTGCCGCCGTATGCGACATCAGGACTTTTATATGGATGTGCACTAAAGTTGAAGAATCAGCAGCCTTTAAATGAGGATGAGGAGCATGTATTAAAACAATTTGAAATGAGATTTGAAGGATTTACCCGCGATCCGATGATGCTTATGAAATTAGCGAATATTCATCCGTTACGGACAAAAGTGTTGAGTGCGGTAAAACAACAAAAAGTAACGATTATTAATGAACGAGCAACGAACATTATCATGGAGCAGCAGACATCGATGCTTCGGATGCTGCGTCAAATGGAAGAGCAAGCTCGCGCCAATCGAGAAGAGCTGCTTTCGGCAGATGTAGCCTCATTACAAAATAAAATTGACCAGGTATCTGTGAAACTGGGGAAAATCCGCAAAAACGTAACTAATATTTTTGAAGATAGTAACGTGAAAGCTGGGAGAATTTTAGTTGATACCAAAATAGACGTGGATAAGGAAATCAACAATCATGTCGGAGTAAAGGTAGATACACAAACATCACATGACTCCCGTACACGACGGGCAGGCTTTCTTGGACTAAGAAAAGAAAGCTATACTGTTACAACGACGACACATACTGCCCAAGTTACTGAGGTTGTGGCTAGTGTTCGAAAATATGTAACACGTGTTAAAGAAATGATTAACGGTGAATTTAAACGATTATTTGATATCCAGCAGCTAAAGAAGGAAATTTCAGAAGAGGTTATTGGTGCATTTGACATTGTAAGCAGTGAATTTAATGAAAATGAAATTCGACGCGCGTTAGAAATCACATTGAATCGCATGTCCATCCAAGAAATTGATATTAATTCAACGACCTATGACCGAAAATTAACATCGCAATTCTCAGCAGCATCTGTTAACAATGAAAAAATTTCAGAGTTACAATTAGCACAAGAAAGAATATTAGCAGAGGTTGCTGATGATATCAAGCTTGAAATTGATCAGAAAATCATGGAAATTGAAAATACGCTAGAAAGATATGCAGCAACATTTATTGATGATATCGAAGCTCAACTTGTAACAAACATGAGCAAAATTAAAGCAATGTTGGCAGATAAAGAAAAGAACCTAAAGGATCTAGATCAGTTAATTGCTGCAATTGTGAAGTATAAGAAACAGCTTGCATAGGGGAGTACACAATGATAAACGATGATTTTCTCGGCTTTGATGATGATTTTTTTGATGATGACGATAATGATTTGTTTGATTTATCCAATATGGAGGATGTAGAAACTTGCAATCCATATTTAGTAGATTCGAAGAAAGGGTTAGAGTTAATTTCTTCCTTCCTACATGTAAGTGAAAATACCAAGCATCAAATGCGCGACATGAAACGACTAGACCGATTGATAGATGAACGTTTGCTTCAGTCAATAAATAGGATTCACTTACAAAATGAAGTGATGTTGTACGAATCACTTGTAAAGCTGAGTGATAAATTATTTGAGCAAAACAAAATGCGCCTGTTGAAAAATAAGCTGTCTGTCGGAATCGGCGGACAGTTTAGTGCTGGTAAATCTAAGTTTATCAATTCCATATTAGGCGAAGAAATATTGCCGGAAGATCAGGTGCCAACGACTTCCATTGCGACATACTTAATGAAGGGATCTGACTTTTTCGTAGAAGCTTATACGAAAAACAATCGAACGGTGCCGCTGGATAGGGAAGCAGTAAAAGCGTTGAGTCATGAATTTTACAATAAGTATAAACTTGGCTTTTCTCAGTTTATTTCAAATCTAGTGATCTCAACCAAAACATTTCCTTATGAATCTGTAGTATTACTGGACACACCAGGGTATAGCAAAAGCGATTCATCAAAAAAACAAGCCATCTCTGACAATGAAAAAGCGCTTGTACAATTAAAGGCTGTAGATTATTTGGTTTGGTTAATAGATGTAGAAAATGGCGTCATAAAAAATGCCGATATTGAATTTATAGAGTCACTAAATATGAAAAATCCAGTTTTGATAGTCTTCAATAAAGCGGACAAGCTTCCAGTAAGTAAGTTAAGAGAAGTAATTGAAAACACAAAAGCCTACCTAGGACAAACCAATATACCAGTTTATGCGGTCATAGGATATTCTTCACGAGAGAAAAAAGAATACCTGCGAACGAACGGATTGAAGAAGTTCTTCAATGAAATTAATCAAATGTCTGTTCGTCAACAGGATCTTGAAGGGCAAATTCTATCTATTATTAAAAAGCTCGAGAGGCAAATTGAAAAACTGAGCGAAGAACTAATTGGTGAACGAAATGAACTGGGAAATTACATTTTCCGTTCTCAAGATGTAGCAGAGGTGAAATCCTTAACCGAAGTCTATGCTGCCGTATTACAAGAGATGAAGGATGTACAAAAATGTAAAAGAAATCTACAGAGGACAAAGGAGCAAATACAAAAACAGTTTGCATTGCTAAAGTCTAGAGGTGCATTATGATTAAAACAGAAACGACATTTCAAGTTCTTGGGAAATTACTTACTGAAGAAAATATACTAATTCAAAAACAAAAAGAAGTTGATATTCTATTTGACCAGCTCCTAGAATCAATAACAACGAACCTCTATCCCGCCATCAATCAGAGCAGCTATGAAAATAAAACAAAACTGCTTGTAGATATTAAAGATGTGCTGAATGAAATTGAGTTTTTAAGTTCATTACCACAGCTTGCAAATAAAACGATCGTATTAGTGACAGGGGAGAAAAGAGCTGTACCGACATGGTTTTCAAAAATGAAAATGGAGGCGTATGCTGATTTTGTAAAGCAAAACAGTAACGTCCCTATTATTTTGTACAATAGTGAGGAAGAGCAGATCTTTTCTCAAAATGAATTAGGCAACCGTGGTGAGTTAACGAAGCAAGATTATACGTATTCAAATCGAAAACTGTATCAGGATAATATCCAAATTCAAAATTTAATTACTGCTTACTTCATTGGAGCAAATAGCCCATACGAGCATATTGTTTTTCTTTATATACCTCAATATGCTTCGTCATCAAATCCGATATATCAAACGCTCCATAGAATGGCGGAAATTAATGTATTAGTTGAACCGACTGACTTACAGCTGAAACATTTTAAGCTACAAGAAAATAGTCGAGCGAACTATATACTTACCCACAAAAATACTAACATTCCTGCTGGTGTAAAAGTTCTAATAGAACAAGAGCATGAATCAATACTGGATGAACTGAACATTCCGCTTTACACAGCAGCGTTTGGCGAGGCTTTGAAAAATTGTTTTAACGACTATTTTGAAAACGTTACAGAGGATCTATTTGTGCAGCAGCAACTTGTGAATGGCCTATCAAAGGATTTGGTAACCGTCAGTGATGAAAACCTAGAAAAAAATATTAGTGAAATTCGTAATAAGCTCCGTCAACAGCTGCGAGCGGAAGAAGTAATACATAAGAAAGTCGTGAAACAATACGAGGATACTGCAAAATTAGCTGTACAGCTTGAAAAGCTATTCTTAGAATTAACCAATGATGAGGAAAGAGCATTATTGTCCTCAAAAAGAGCACAATTATTAAGTGCTAAGCTAGCATTGTTAGCAATAGACACCGATAACTTAAAGGAAATCCAGCAAATGCAAAATAAGCTTGTTGCCTGGCAATCTCCCTATGAGCAGTTAGTTAAAACGTATAAAGAGTTCATTAGAAAGAATGCAGGCACCACCATTTTAAGTGGAAGTTATCAGGCAGGAAGTTTAGATGCAGTTTTCGCGCGTGTGCTATTAAAGTTATTCCCCAAAATAGTTAATATAACGGTTTATGAGGATTTGGTAGCCTATTATCGATACTCGTCTAATGCGCAAATTTTGTATGAACTAGGCTTAGCCGCTGAAACATTACGGAAGCAAAATGATGTGGAAAAATATTTTAAAATAGCGATGTCTATGGGACACAGGAAAGCAGCAGTATCGTTTACGAAATATGTATCAAAACATGACATTCGCGAATTAGAAAAGCTAGCAAACTTATTAATTCCTGAGGCAAACTTTTTAGTCGGGATACATTACTTAGAAAGCAACCGTTTTGCAAAAGGGATTACATTTATAAAAATTGCTGCTGCTTTCGAATATTTACCAGCTATCGAAACACTTAGCGAACGTGAGTTTGAAAATTTTGCACGGAACAAAGATCGTGATAAATATGATGATGAATTTTTAGATAAATTATTTTTAAATGCGCTAAAACTTAACCAGTATGTCGTACAGAAAAAGCCAACTAATAAAATGGCTAAAGAGCGCTTAGGTAAACTTTACTATTTGGACAATGATTTCCGTAAAGCAGAGCCATTGTTAAAAGAGGTCAGCACAGCCGAGGCAAACTTCCTTTGCGGGAAAATGTATCAGTACGGCGGTGTCTTTGCAAAAGACTTACAGAAGGCAAAATCATATTTTGAAAAATCAATGCAGCAGGGACATCGATATGCGAGTGTAGAATATGATAAAGTCAGCGGATGGATTCGTTCGAACCAAGCACGTGAAAGCTACAGCAGCAGCCGTAGTTATAGTTCTTCCTCCTATGTATCTTCCTCAAGCAGCTCAAGTTCATTGTGTTTCTTAACTACTGCAACCTGTGTGGCGTTAGGAAAAGAGGATAATTGTGAAGAAATAAAGGCTTACAAAAGTTATCGAGACGAACATCTGCGATTCGATGAAGATGGTCGCGATTTAATCGTAGAATACTACCGTATAGCGCCGTTTATCGTGCAACAAATCAATGAACAACAAAATGCCAACGAAATTTACGTAGACATGTATAAACGATATATTAAAGTCGGCTACTCCTATTTGCAATCAAACGATTTAAAAAATGCAAAAGCAACCTACATTGGAATGGTTAAAGAATTATGTGAGAAATTTAATATTGTACCGTTTGAGTAATATATAAATAACTAAAAAGAAGGTCTATTCCGCACCTCAAAAGTTAGAGTTAAATTTAACTTTTGGGGGTTTTTATTTATTTGTACCTATGGACTATAGTTAGTGTTCAAACCTTGTCATATTTTGTTTGTATAATTACAAACATTGACATAATATTGAAAATAGATAGAACCGGAACAAAAAGGCAGAGGAGGTTACATATGACTTATACACCAACATACTCTATCGTTTTATATGCAGATATCTCGTACATACAAACACATGTTCAGACATTATGCTCGTATATGAATAAGGGGATAAAAATATTATTGTTCACGAACGATGTAGAGGTGAGAGAACTCACTAAATTCCGGAAAAGGGAGTATCACAAAGCCAAGCTTCTTCATCTGTTTGTAAATGATGAACTCGAAATAAATACACCGGTACAAATCTTCGATGGAGAATATCTGCAGCAGGTAGAAGAAATCGCAGTTCGATACCACCTGTTTAATTTTGACCAATATAAAATTGAGCATGCTCCTCTTGAGGAAAACATCATGGTCAAGGCAGGTGCCGGCACGGGAAAAACGACCGTAATGATTGAACGCATATTATTCCTGCTCATCAAGGGGAACTTGGACCCATCTGAAATTGTGATGATAACGTTTACTAGGGAAGCTGCGAGGAATATGTATAAGAAGCTTCGGAAGGAATTGTTTGCACGATTCAGTTTGACCGGGGCCAAGGAATATATCCATTGGATAGAAAAGCTCAATAATATGAGGATACAAACGATTCATTCCTTTGCCAAAAGTCTACTACAGGAAATCGGATCACTCCGTGGCTACGGTTTGAATGTAAGGCTGCGCAGTTTTACCATGGAGAAACGCCGATGGATTGAGGAAGAATTAGATACATACTTTGAGTCAGAGCTGCAGTCAATGCGTGGCAATATAGAATCCATGATTTCGCCATTAAAGATATACGAACTAATTGATGTAATCTATGATTTTTGGGAGAAATTTGAGCAAAAAGGATTCACCTCAGCTGAAATTTTAAAGGCCAAATTTGGTACGGCAGCAGAAGGTCATCAGAAACTGAATGAATTGCTTGAAACGGTTATAAAAAACGTGGAGCAACGATTTACAAAGGCAAAGGTCAATGAAAACAGCCTTTCTCTTAGTGACTTATCTAGAGAAATGGACCATATTCAAGAGCAATATGGAAAAGAGGCATTTAAAAACTTATCAGCGAAAATTTCTTATCTGTTTGTGGATGAGTTTCAAGATAGTGATGATATCCAAATTCGCTTATTTGTGACTATACAAGAAGCCTTTTCATCTAAGCTGTTTGTCGTGGGTGATATTAAACAGTCGATATATCGGTTCCGCGGCGCTAATCATACTGCGTTTGAAGAAATAACCGAACTGTTAAGCCTAGGGAACGTCACCATTAATGACAAGGAATATTATCTTCAGAAAAACTACAGGACAGGAAAAGTCCTGCTCGATGAAATGGATTCGTATTTTTCCTGGTGGGGACAAAAGCAGTTCCTTAGCTATCAAACAGGAGGAAATAATACGGATCAATTGATTGGGATGTTTGAGAGTACAATGGATAAACCTCTCAACATCGACAATAAAAAAGAAGAACAAAAAGAACAAATGAAACGATCTATCATGCCAAAGGTTCGTGAAGCATATGACAGGATAAAAGAAATCAATAGTGAACAAGGCAACAAAGAGAAAGAAAAGTTTGCGGTCTTAACCCGGACAACCGAAGAAGCAAGGATCATCCAAGCATGGTGTAAAGAAGCTGATTTATTAACTAAGTTAGAAGTAGGCGGAGGTTTTTACTGTTCTAAACCAATAAGGGATTTCCATTCACTGATTCTAGGTCTTTTGTATCATAATGATAGCAAATTTGTCTCGAATTTAGTATATGGACCATATGGGAAAGCGCCGTTTACCCTTCACAGTTTAATTTCTAAGAATGGCTACTCCCCAGACACAATCGATACAATTAAAAACCAATCAAGCTTTGACTTTGAGAAATACTTAAAACAATTAAAGGTACTACCAGTGTTGTCCGTGCTACGGAGAATTCTCGAACAAAGAAAACCCGCCCAATGGATCTATTCACGGAGAATTGATGAACTTAGAAGCCATGAAGAAGAATATACAGAAGAACAGCTGAGGCAGGACTCCGTTCAATACGCCAAACAATATGAGTTAAATGTAGGGAAATTATTCGAGAAAATGCACCAATCTTTTTCGGAGGAATTTGTCTCACTAGGGCAAATCGAAAAATGGCTGCAGGTAAACATCGCGACGAACAGGGATGAAGAAGAAGTCATCGATGATGTTGAGGATGTACTAGATTATGTACATATCACGACTGTTCATCGTTCGAAGGGACTTGAATACGATACCGTCCTCATTCCTTTTACCGAAAGAGTCTTTACACCGCCCTTCAGTAAAATTATCTTTAATAAGGACAAGACAGAGGTAGGCTGGCTGATTCAAAAGCAGAATGCCGGGATGAAGAATAATGATTTTTACGATAAGCTTTACAAAAATGAAACCCTTGAATCCATCCAGGAAGAGACCAGGCTTTTATATGTAGCAATGACCAGGGCAAAACAGCAGCTCATCATTCATCGAAATCGTAAAAATGATAACTACAATTGGACATGGTCCAAGCTTCTTTCTGCAGAAAGGGGAGAATAACCATTGAATCATAAGGTCAGTGTCATCACCTACGATAATCCGTATACCTTCTATATGAAGGATGCGTTTAGACCCTATTATTCCGCGTTGCATTTATGTGCGACCACCAGTCTTGAAGCAGGCTTGAAATCTTCATTATCACAAGTCCTTCGTAAAACGGCAGCGACTAGAAAAGTTGTTGATGAATTTTATCCCGGCTGGAACAGCCCGCGGGTCAGATTCCGCCAATATGCCAGTCTTTCTGATAAGCTGCGGACATTGACAGCGGCCAATTCGGAGGTGCTGCTGTCGTTTAAACGGAATAAATTAAATATCCTTATCACGATGAGAAATTTATCAGAGATATTTTTAACACCTGATAGAATAAGGCCATTTTGTAAGACAGAAGAGGAAAAATTATTTTGTGACCTGTGGGCAGAGATGCTTCCAGAGTTTTCCTCTTATCTAAGCACGGCGAAAAACAACTTAAGCTCACTTGAAAAAGTAAATTCAATCTTGGACAAGGTTTCTCCGGAACGTGATCAATCTGCTGTTGTGTTGCACGGCTTTTACTTTATCACACCTATTCAGCACTTTATCTTTACCAAATGGAAGGAACTTGGAGTGCATTTAGTGTTTTTAAATCTTTACGACGAAAATCACAGTCTGTTTGGATTTCTTGAGGAAAATTTCTCTTCACAGAATGGGTGGATGGACCGTATAGACTGGACTGTTACCAAGGACGATGAAATGATAGCGGGAAAGCTTTTTGCCGGTATGCTGGAGGGTCAAAGCGTTGACACCCTGCACACTGAGATGCAGGAAATCCCTTATCATTACGTAATTGATTTTGTGAAGGATATCGAAAAGAATACGGTATATATTTCACCAAATGATGAAGAATTAAACACACGAATAAGAGATTTTTACCCAGAAGCCTATGCCAAGGAACGCCACTTCCTTTCGTATCCGTTGGGACAGTATTTATTACATCTACATTCCATTTGGAAGGAAGATGAGGGAGAATATGTTCTCACCGAACGGATTATCAGGGAATGCTTTGCTTCCGGTTGGCTGGAGGATGAGGATGGTAACGCGAGAGATTTATCTCATCAACTGGATAAAATCCTTCCGTATTTTTCTGACTGCCATACTGATCGGGAGTGGTATGAGCGGCTTCATAAGCTAATGCTCTCAAAGCTTTCCATTTCCAGGTCGTTAAAGAACTATCATATTTCCAAGGAAGACCATTTTAAGGCGGTACGGGTTAGTCCTGGATTACGTTTTTCCTTCTTTTCAGTATCTTTAAGAGATCTGAAAAGAATTCAAACCCATTTGAAAAAGCTGATTAAGGATGCCAGATGGTTATTAAATATGAAGCAGGAGCGTATGACCATTAAGGAGCATTTTGATAAAATTGACCAACTGCTGCACGATTCACAAATAAACCGTGAGCGGTTGAGTGAAGAAGAAAATATCCTGGTGGAACGCTTGAAGGAATCGTTAGCCAACCCCGTGGATGAAAGGTCTGATTATCATATTTCGGACCTAGCTGATGCAATTGTTGTGTTCTTAAAAAATGGGCTTGAAAAGAACGACATTGAAATCGATGAAGAAAACCCGGCTTTGATTGATTTTAAGATACACCGATTTGAAAAGGTGGATGGGTTAATTTATAAAAAAGCACTTCCACATCTGCACTTTTGCGGAATGGATGAACGGCATTTCCCTACTAGCACGGCACCAATGCCATGGCCGATTTCAAAGGAGCTCCTAACAAGCTTAAACCATCCAGCTGCCAACATGTATTTGTTTCGGGAAAAGCACCGACTGGCTTTTTCTAAGTATTTGTTTTTCTTGACGGTAAGCTATAAAGGTCAGGTGACGTTTTCCTGGATTCGTAATTTCAATGACGAAGAAAACCTGGACAAGTCCATTTATATTGAAATGTTGAAGTTGAACCAGAAGGATGAAGATGAAAACCATCAGTATGAATATGAACCTAACATTTTGGGTGAAGTTGATATGGAAAAAACCATTTCGTCATTAGAAGCATTGCCGAGGGAAGAGTTTGTTGAAATGAGACTATGCCCAAGGAGATTTTATTATAGTACCGTTTCTGACCTTTTTTCATCGTATTCCTCCTCTTTTCATACGCAGTTCTTAGTTGGAAATCTGGTGAAAATATATGCTGCAATTGGGAAAGGAAAGGAAGAAATCATCGATCTATTACAAAATCTCTTCCCATTTATGAGCCAGGTCCGTCTACGTGCACTAGTGGACAATAATACGAACAAACACTTAATTGAATCCACACTTCGATTTGGATTAAGAAGGCAGACGGAGTATGACGGATTGACCTATCCGTTAAGCAGTACGTACTTTCAATTTCTTACTCACCGGGGTGCTTTTGAAAGTGTCCGTTGGAAAAGTTCGTTTGATATGATGACACAACGAGCCGGAAGAAGAGAGCTAGTAACGAGGATTGCTGACAGCAAGGTCCCATTATTAAAAGCAATCCCTTCCGTCTTTTGCAAGCTTTGTCCGCATAACGCTTACTGCGAGGATGCCTATTATCCAGTCGATATAAAAGGGAAAGGGTTTGATGACAGAGATGAAGCAGGATCTGGAACAGCATTATAAGAAGTCAGAATTAGCGTTTCAGTTGATTGAGCGGGCATGGACAGGCTTTAGTGAAGAAGAAAATCTTGCGGAAAAAACGTCATTGTTCTTAAAGAACATTGAACTAAGCAATGAGCAAACAGATGTGGCAAAAAATAGTTCAACCGACCTGCTCATAAAAGGAGTGGCAGGGAGCGGCAAAAGCATTACCCTGCTTTCTAGGATGATGCAGAAAATGGCGGAAGAGTTTAATAAAAAAGTTCTGTTTGTATCCTTTAATCATGAGCTGGTTAGAGATGCAGAGAAACGGTACAAAGAGTCAGATTTCTATCATGAACTGCAGGAACAGCGACATACCGTGAACTTTTACACCTTTCATGAACTAGCCTACCATTTGTTAAAGTCACTTGATGTAAAAGTTCCGATGTTCAAAACTTCCCATAAGAAGCTAAGCCGTGAGGAAGACAATACGCTGGCTAAAATGTTTTTGCTCATCATGATGCTCGATAGTGAGGAATTTGAGCACTATCCTGCCATTACCACGATTAAAAAAACCCAAAATACCAATTTTTTATTTGAGGAATTTTCTTGGATGAAAGGAAATGGCTTTATCTCGAAGGAAGATTATCTCGAGTGTGAAAGGGTGGGAAGAGGAAAGCTCCCCAACATTTCCAAGCGGCAGCGAGAAACCATTTACCGGTTATTCGAGGAATACCGGAAACTTCAGAACCAGGACTTTTATAATCGAATTGACCGGGAAGATTATGCCTTGTTGTTAATTGAGAATTTCCACCGGATTATCGGAACACAAAAATACGACCATATCTTTGTTGACGAGATGCAGGATCTGCAGCCGATGCAGTTAAAGGTGCTGGTTTTCTTAAATAAAGGGACCTTGACCCTAAGTGGTGACGAACGACAGCGGATTTTTAAAGCAAGTCCCTTTTCATACCGCTCCTTAGGCATCAATGTTCAGGGAAGCAGTGTAATCTTAAAAACCAATCACCGCTCTACCTACCAAATTATGAAGCTGGCCAATTCACTCCAGTTTGAACGGACCGCAGAGGATTCGAGATACGATAACGAGAAATACTTCCCTAGACAGGGCCAGCCTCCGATGATTAAGGGCTTTAAAGGTGTAGAAAAAATGCTTGATGAAATCATCCGCATCATTCAACAACGCCATGCCGAACATCCCGAAAAGACATTTGTTATTATTCACCGGTTTAATAAGGAGCAGGAAATCAACAACGTGTACACCTATCTTGGGAGGGGCTTCAAAGTAAGGCGGCAGACAAGCAGTTCAAGTGCAGTAGACCCAACAGGTGCCAAAGTGTATTTGTTAGAGGCAAAGGAAACAAAGGGCCTTGAGTTTGATTACGTGTTTATTCTTAATTTTACGAACAGGACTTATCCTCATATTGATGAGATTGAAGCTTTATATAAGAGGCGTCAGCACAAAATGCAGAAGCTGGATGAAGATTTGAAGGAATTAGAAGACAAGGAGAAACGGATTTTGTATGTTAGTCTGACGCGAGCAAAGGAAGAGGTGTATCTATTCTTTCCTTATCGAAGCAATCCGGAGGAGGCAATTTCTTCTTTTGTACATGATTTTAATCGGACAGATTATATCACCAAATACCCAACCTAATGTTTGAAAAGGGAGTCAGATAGGGTCTGCCTTTCCAAATAAAACCCCTTCTGAATGAAAAAGCCGAAATGTTTGCCAGGAAGTTAGATTCCTGGCTCTTTTTTTGGTTCAATTATGATTGAATCGGAAGAGACTATAATACCTGATACCAAAATCCACCAACTTTTTACTCCTAAAATTATCTTTGAAGACACTGAACACTTTTATAGATGTCTGGCGGAACAGCAAAATGGGAGCCAGGAAGAAGGTGCTTTACACGACCAATACGCGTTGGTAATAGAACTAGGAGTAGCCCGAGAAACGCAAATATCGATAAAACACCCAAAATGGAATTAAAAAGCCAAATGAATCTGATTTGAAAACAAATGTAACAGTGGACACCCTTATGAAGTATTTAAGATACAATACTCAATATAATGTAGACCTATGCAAGGGTCTTTTTTTTAGCAAAGTGATTATCAACATCAATAATTGTAGTAATTCACAATAAGAAACAAGTATTCTTGCAATTCCCCTCACTTTTATTCTTTTAACTTTAGGAATTTTCACATACTACTATCTTTTTTTGCTATAATGATAATGTCAAAAAATAGGATAATATGACTAATTAAGTAGGTGAAGTTTTGACTGGATTATTTATTTCTACCTTTATGAGAAAGAAAAAAGGCAGCAAAGCGGAAGGGTTTGTATGGGAAGCGGTTAAAGCGGCCTTTAAAAATAGAGAATGTCTAGGTTATTGGAACTATCCCATTTTCTCGGCTGATTATTCGAGCAGAAAAGAGCCTGACATCTTATTAATCGATAAAAAATTAGGGATTTCAATTATAGAAGTTAAAGGAATTACAATTGATCAAATTGTTGCGATACAAGGTCATAAATGGGTTTATCAGGACTTTTACAGTGAAGAAGGTAACCCGTACCAGCAGGCGGAAGATCAAATGCATTGCTTGATGGATTGGGTGAAACAAAGAGAAGAATTAGCTGACAAGCTTTCAAGGAGAGTATTGGTAGCCCTGCCATATATAACAAAGGCAGAATGGGAGCAGCGCGGCTTTCATCGATTGCCAAGTAACCCGCCGATACTATTTAAGGATGACCTTACCAATGAGAAAATCCTTCTCGAAAAGATACCAACAGCATCACTTTATCGTTCATTTCTTCCTCTCGTGGACAATCAGTGGGAAGGCTTTACAGAATTAATTCACGGTGGCAAGCTGCCTGTCACACCTGAGGAGGAAACAGGGCCGAAATATTCGCTGCTTTATATCGCCTCGAGCGAAAAGAAGCTGCTTCATGATAAGCGGTTATTTGAACCTTTGTTGGAAAAAGGCATAAAAATTATCGTACTGTCAGCTTTCAAAAAAAATCCGGATTGGTTCCCAAGCAGCTTTTATAAAAAGTTTGAAAAAGCTTATTTATTTCAATATATTGTTTCTAAAAATCACTACAGTCTGGAAAAACCGATTACGATTATTGATGGAATAGGCGTGGACCTGGCATTTGAAAAAGAATGGCTGGATAAATTCCCTACATTTAATAAGGGACAGTACAAGGTGGAGCATTCCTCGGTAGATACGAACCTAACCATCACCGCTGGAGCAGGGACAGGAAAAACGACGGTAATGATTCAGCGGATTATGTATCTGCTAGCGATGGTGAAGGATCTTTCCTTAAAGGATATTGTGATGATTACCTTTACGAGAGAATCTGCTCAGGAAATGAAACACCGCTTGAAGCAGGAACTGGTACTAAGGCAGCGGGTAACAAAACAGCCGAGGTTCCTTGAATATGCCGAGGAGCTTCGCGAAATGAACATCAGTACGATTCATTCATTTGCGAAGTCGTTGATTCAGGAGCTTGGCTTTATCCTTGGCTTTGGCCGGAATGTACAGCTGAAGGGCTATAAGGTGCAGCGCAGAGAAATCATCAGTACGATACTAAATGAATATGTTGCGGGAAGACCAATAGGAGAACTTGGACTTAAGGACTTCAGACATTATGAGCTTGTAAAAATTGTCGAAACGTATTGGGACGAAATGGAGAGTAAAGGCTTAAGTGAGCAGCAAATCTCCCAATTGGTCTGGAGTGAGGGTGGTAAACAAGATGAACCCTATGAGAAATTAAACGACTTATTTTCCTATGTGTTTCCACGCTGTGAACAAGAGTTCAACACGTTGAAGAAGCGTGAAAATGCGATTACGATAGGAGACCTTGTTAGAAAAATAAGCGAAATCAGTTCAGAAAAGCCAGAAGCGCTGAAAGAATTGCCTTACCAATTCAAATACCTGTTCGTAGATGAATTTCAGGATAGCGATGATGTTCAAATCAAGCTGGTGGCGCAAATTCATGAAATGATTCATGCACGCTTATTCGTTGTTGGAGACATTAAGCAATCCATCTACCGATTTAGAGGCGCGGATTATACTGCCTTTACGCAGCTGACTGAATACGTGAAATCATTCGTGGAAGAACCGTTACAAATCAATTACCGAACATCGATGACGCTGCTTGAAAAGCTAGATCGGTATTTTTCCGTCTGGGGCAGTCGCGGGGAATTAACGTACGAACAAAAAGACCGGTTAATTGGAAATGAAGAATCAACGTTTGGCATGAATGAGTTCCGCGTGAAAAAATACAACAAATGGAATGATGAGCTGAAGGACAAAGTGCTAACAGAGGTCGAGAAGGCACAGGAATTGGTTCAAACTCAATCACATGAATCAAAGAAGAAGAAAATTGCATTACTGGTCAGGACGAATAATCAGGCGAAACGCGCATATGAATGGCTCGATACTTACGGAATTGCAGCGGAAATGAATGTAGGCGGAACCTTTTATAATAGCGAAGCCGTCAAGGATTTCTATTCCTTATTAGGAGCGCTGCTGTATCCCAATGATGCGAAAAGTGTGCTGAATGCATTGGCCACTCCATTCTTCAAAACTGAAGTACTTTTAGACCATTTAGTTCAATTCAAGGGTGACAATGGTCAAATCTTAAACTATTTAAGAAAGAATCATAGATTACTTGAAGATTTTGAACAGCATGTACACCAGCTAAGAGTGAAGCCTGTTTTTGCAGTGATACGAAAGTTCATGACATCTGCCATTTTTCAAACGCTCTATTCTAAAAAGCTGAGTTTCATCCCGGGTGAACCGACAGAAAAGGAAAAAGCGAAAGCAGTGTTTGAAGTGCACAAATATCAAACGAACATGAACCATTTAATGAACCTGCTGCATCAGCAGTTTGACAGCACGAATGCGACACTTTACAGCATTCATTCATGGCTAGGAATTAATATCAAAACCAATCGTGAAGAAGATGAGCCGCGGGTAGAAGCTGTCGAAACGGATGATGTCGTGGAAATTGTCACGGTGCACAAATCCAAAGGGCTTGAGTACCATACCGTCATTATGCCTTTTACCGACCAGCCATTCCATTTTGAGTGGGATGAACTGCTGTTGGAAAATGACAAGAAAAAGGTCGGCTGGTTTATTAAGAAACAGAAATTCCATAACGAGTTTTATGATGAGTTTAATGATCTGGAAACAGAGGAAATCGTGAAGGAAGAAACCCGCTTGCTGTATGTAGCGATGACGCGGACACGAGAAAGACTGGTGGTTTTACAGCCTAGTAAACCACAAGACGACACCTGGTCCATGCAGTTGGACATGGGGAATTAGGAGGGAATGCAGATGACGTCTAAAGTGATAACTTATACCAATCCTAAGACCCTTGACCAGCTAGCAGGTTTAAAAGAATATTCACATGTACTTCATGTATGTGCGACTAAAAATATGCGGGACGGGGTCTTTGAACGGTATCAAAAATCTCCTGAAAAACCTTTCTTTACAGCTCCCATCGTGAGTTCTATTCAATTGGTGAAAGGATTGCTGGGAGATTGGTACAGTTCGCAAACGAAACTCAAGCAATATTTAAACTTATCCGATATCCTTCAACGGGAGATATCAAGAGATGATAACTTTTTTTCATCCTTTCGCAGAAACCAAGTGGAAGTGCTAGAAACGATTAGACTGCTGGAATTGACTGGAGTAAAACCTACTGATCTTGATGATGAAGACCTGCTTCTTTCAGCTAAGGAAGAGATATTTGTAAAGCTATGGAGCAAGTTTGAGGAAGATAAATCAATCAAAAGGTTACGAAGTCTCCTTTCCGCTGGTCTAGCTGAAAGATTGAAAAATTGGGATGAAATTCTTGAAAAGATGGTAGAAGATGCCTATAAAGCAAATAAAGATATTCTGCCAGCCATAAATACAACTGTTGGTTATGACACGATTGTGTTTCATGGCTTCTACTATATGACACCAGAACAGCAGCGAATTTTCATATTGTTAAAAGATGCCGGTGTGAACATCATCTTTTTAAACCTTTATGAAGAAAATTATCCACAATCATTTAGCTTTATAGAAAAATTTATAAATAGCAAAAACGGCTGGTTGGATAAAGCTGACTGGGATATTAAGAAGAACTCAATTAGAGCACAGACCCTTGCAGATAAGTTCTTAGCTGATTTTGAGGGTGATTTGGTAGAGGACTATCAGGTGCCGGGACATTTAAAGATAAAGGATTTTCAGGATTTTTATGATTTTCTTCAAGACTATGAAACTAATCTTGAAGGAGCTGAAGATAAGAGCATAAGTAAAACGTATCTTGCTCCAAATGCAGCCAGCTTGAACGACCGCTTACAGGAATATTATCCTGAGTTCTTTAAGGCGAAAAGACATTTTCTTGGCTACCCAATCGGACAATTCCTTTATCAGCTTCATCAAATGTGGAGTGAGCAGGAGGGAAGCCTGGTTTTAACAGAAAATGGTCTGTTTGAATGCTTCGCTTCCGGTTGGCTTTATGATAAGGAAACAAATCAGAATGCAAGAGACTATACAAAAGCACTACAGGAGCTCTTACCATTTTTCAAGGGCTGTGACACGCAAAAGTCGTGGAATAAGAGGGCATCTGAGCTGTTATTAATCTATGAAGATGTTCTTTCAAACTTTCAGGACGAAAACGATGATCCTTTTCAAATAAAAATGAGCAGCCCATTTGCGACGTTTTCACAGTTTGCTTTACCAAAAGAAGACCTTCTACAGCTGGTTGACTTTATCAAGTTAATCACAAAGATTGCTACCGATTTGTTTGGAGACGGCAAAAAAAGGATCTCCCTTGCGGATCATTTCTCAAAGCTTCGACAGTTGGTTGAAAAATCTAATCCTTACATGCAGAAAGAAATTGAGAAGGAAGAAAAAATCCTGATTGACGAGTTAAAGGAAACACTACAGTCTGCTCCTGATATCGGAGATTTTCATGTGAGTGATATTAGTACAGCCATCAGTCTTTATTTATCAGGACATTTAAAAAAGGACCATCCTGATGACGAGCTGATTCGTTCGTTTATTGAAATCGACGGAGAAGCCTTTAAGGAGAATGGAGTTACTCATGTCACAGGGCTCGATGAAAATAGTCTTCCCTACTCGGAGTTTACACTGCCTTGGCCGCTGAGTGATAAGGTCTTTCAGGATTTGGCAAAAAGAAACACCCCATTGTCTTTTCAGGTTTTACGAAATGAGTCAGTAAAGCAAATTACTAGATATTTGGTTTACAATCTGCTTCAGTTTTCTGAAAAACTTGAATTATCGTGGATGGTTCAGTATGAAGATAAAAAGAATCTCGATAAGGCAGTTTACCTTAGCCAATTAAACTTGGAACCTAGTTTTGACGAGGCAAAAAAGCAGGAACAATGGCAGGATGTGAAGCTTACTAGAGATATTAGTAAGCAGGAGCTGGATTCGTTTTTAGCTTATCCAATAGATGCATTAGCGGAATTTAAGTTCTGCCCGCGGAGATTTTTTTATAGTTATCTATCAGGAAGTACGGAATCGTACTCGAGTGAATTTGTGCAGGAATTCCTTTTTGGAAACCTGTTGAAATCTGTTGGTGCTTTATTACCTTCACTGGGCGAGGAGCAGATTAAGCAGGAAGTGTTTAAGCTTTTTCCATATTGGAACGAGTTTAAATTAAACAGTATTGCAGAGGAAAACATAAGCTACCGTTTTTGGGCGAAAAAGAACTACGGCGGGTATACACCATATGGCTACGACGAGGAATTTAGTGATTTGCGCAAATTGTTTCTTTTCCCTGCTTTACAAAATAATAAAGCCGATGAAGACAGCAAATTAACATCAGCATCCATCATCCAGCTTTACAGCCAGCCGGCTGATATTCTACCAACCTTAAGAGAAGAATTTGAACAGCAACTGCAGGAATACCCGATTCAGATGAAGGCCGTGCCGAGTGGAAAATGCCGCTTTTGTCCTCATAATCAAATTTGTCCAGAAGCCTATAATCCAGTTGATGACGCCGAAAGGAAGCGGGCCAAATGATAAATCTATGGGAGAAAGTAGCGAAAGAATGGCGCAGCCGAAGAACTAAGATTGATAAAGAAAAATTAGAAGAAAATCTTGGTGGAAACCTGGACCAGGTGCAAACCGTGATACAACATAGTAAATCGGTCCCATCGGCATTAGATGAGATTTTTTCGGATGATGATGACGACGATGATGATTGGTAAAAATGGGGGGAAAAGAGATGAGTTTAGCAGCAATTGATCATAAGTTAACAGCTAAACAAGAGGAAGTAGTCAATTTTGAGGGCGAGGAACTACTCGTAAAAGGAATTGCCGGCAGCGGAAAAACAACCGTACTGCTTAAGAAAGCAAGGAAAATGATTGAAAAAAATCCTTCGATTAGAATTGGTCTTTTTACGTACAATAAAACACTCAGCGAATATGCCAAAAAGATTGCCGAGAAAATCGGACCGAATAATCTGTTTGTTTATACCTTTCACAGCTGGGCATACGGTGCAATAAGGGATGTAACAAGACAAAGCAGGATCATGGTCACCAGCACAAAGGATCAGAGAGATTTCCTGAAAAATGCGGTTAACAATGTGAAAAAGGAATCAAAACATCGGTTTGTAACGGATGAAAAGTTTAGCGAGTTTCTTGGTGATGAAATCTCCTGGATTAAGGGAAAAGGAATCAAGAACCTATCTAATTACCAAAGTGCTTCACGTATCGGAAGAGGAAGCTCTGTACGGGTGACAAAGCCAGATCGTACGATTATCTATCGTATTTTCGAGGAATACCAGAAAGCAAAGTGGAGTAAATTAAAAATCGATTATGATGACTTCGCCTTGACTCTTCTTGAAAACAAATCCAAGATTAAAGACTCGTATAAGTTTGACACGGTCATGATTGATGAGGGCCAGGATCTTCAGCAGGTTCAGTTGATTCTGCTCCGATATATTGCTAAAAAGAGCTTTGTGATTGCGGCCGATAAGGGACAGAAAATCTATAAGACGTCTTTTTCCTGGAAGGATATTGGCATTAATATTCTAGGAGGAAGAACGAAGATCTTGCAAAACAGCTTCCGTTCGACGAAGCAGATCATTCAAATGGCACACAGCCTGCAAATGCATGACAGTATCATCAAGGATGAGGAATATGTGGCACCGATTCTCCCAGAATACACAGGGCCGATTCCAGATGTATTTGATTGTGATACAAAGGAAAAACAGGATGCTGCAATTGTGAGTACGATTAAAAGATGGCTGAATGAAAATCCAGATAAAACCATTGGGATTCTCTCAAGAGAGTGGAAGAGTGTAAATCGATTGTACTACGCTTTCCAAGCACAGGGCATTCCGCATGAATTTATTAAAAAGGAACAAGGAAACGCCCACACTCCAGGAGTCAAACTAACCACTTTCCATTCTGCAAAAGGATTGGAATTTGATTACGTCATGATTCTCGATTTAGTAGATGACAGCGGTGACGAAGAGCTGCAGGATGAAGAGTACAAAGAAGTGGAACGCCGGCTTCTCTATGTCTCGATTACACGCGCAAAAACGTATTTACAACTTTACTACTACAATCAGCCTTCTACGTTTTTGAAAGAGATTGATTCTAAGTATTATAAGAAGCATAACCTATAAGATAGCAAAAGAAAGCAACCTGTTTAGGTTGCTTTCTTAGGTAGGAAAATTTATTAAATTATAAAGGTTTAATCGAGATGTTCAATAATTTCTCCAACAAAAGTGTTATTTAACCAAAAGCATTGCTTTGTTATTCGTTGTCCATTAGGAAGAGTTACTTTATCAGAGCCATCTGCACCTTTCGGTCGAATATGTGTAACTCCATTAAATCCAATCTTAGGGAGATTATTTGTTTCAACTATTTTATTTCCGTGTTTCTTATATTCAATTCTTACCCCATTGTTTACTACTTTATTTACCTCTATCCAAAGCTGTCTAATCTCGGTTTCAATCGTTTGGAAAGGCATATTCCATAATTTAATCCCTTTAAAATATAGGTCACGATGAGGATTTTGCTTTTTAGTTTCTTTAAATTCAAAAACCACCAATAAAAATTTGGTTTCTTGAAACCTTTGGCGGATGTAGCTCTCCTCCCATGTTTCGCTAACCCATTGGGAAAAATCAATATTTTCAAAGGACATATGCTGTGCTGGGATACCATTTGGTTCTAACCTAACCGTCTTAAATTGAATATTTGCTTTTGAAAATTCTTCAATCTTGTCAAGCCTTGTTCCTTTTATACCGAGTAAGGTACTAACCAATGAAGGAATAAAACTTTTAAAATTAGAGTTATATTCAATTCTCAATTCCCTAGCAATATCTTTATCTTTTTTTCCTAAATATGGATGGAATTTTTCAACCAAGATGTCTTTTAATGATTTCTTTTTCAATTCATCTGCTTTTGCAAAACTAACTAAGTCTTCATTCTTAATATACTTTCTTACTAATGCAGTCATATATGACTGTTTTAATGAGAAAGCCCGCTGCATTGCAGGTATAGTAGAAAAGGGCTGCTTTCGGAGTGAATTCTTATTAGCGCCTTTTGGACATGCTCCCAAGTAGTTAGTATCACCTTCAGATAACTCATGTGCCTTACCATTTTTAATTTTAGTAATAATTGCTTCCCAATCTTGTTTTATTATTTCTAAATCGGACTCGGGGTATGTAAAGAGTATACTTCTATAAATTCGATAGTCTCCCCGGTCTATCTCTGGCAGCCATTCATAAAACATAAGGAGAAGTTTCTCATTCTTTTTCCAAAAACTCGAAGTTCCGAAATGAGTATTTACCTCTTCCATATAATTTATTATGTTCAATACTAAACGCTCTTTAGCAGAGATAGTTCCATTTTTGTTATGTTTGAAAGGAGTAACTTTTAGCTCGACTCCTAAATGTTCAAAATCAGGTCTTGCTTCAGAATTAACAGTGTATCCAAAGAAGCTTTCTTCTATCACTTGGCCAAGGCCACCTTTTGCTTTGACATTATTAAGTCTGTCCAAGTTATCAATTTCTCCGAAAGTTCTTCCTTCAGCTTCCTGCGCTTTTGCAATCAAAGCATCCATCGATAAATATTCCATTTCATTACTCCTTTACTGGCTATCTAACATAATGAAATATTAGAAAACTAATTATTATTTATTAATTCAAGAACTAATGTTCTGATTTGTGATATAATAATTTTAATAATTATGCAGGTAATCCTTATTTTGGATCTGCTATAAAACAGCTATGTGTGGTAAGATATTTAAATCTACTTTGTTTATTTTATAGGTTGATCTTTTGTCCAATCTTTATTATAATATTTCTTAGGTATATACAATACCGAAAGGATGTTCTTTTATGTTAAAAGTAATAGAATTATTTGCAGGTGTGGGGGGATTTCGACTCGGCCTTGAAAAGACAGAAGGTTTTGAGGTAGTGTGGGGAAACCAGTGGGAACCATCAAAAAAGGCACAAGATGCTTTTGAGTGTTACGCTAGAAACTTCGCAGGCAGAGGATTTCATTCGAATGAAGATATAGCAACTGTTGATGAAAAGATGTTAACTAAGTTAAATGCAGATATGATTGTTGGCGGTTTTCCATGCCAGGATTACTCAGTTGCCCGAAGTCTTTCTGGTGAGAAGGGGATTCAAGGGAAAAAGGGAGTTTTATTTTGGGAGATTATGAGGCTTGCAGCTGAAATGAAACCTAAATATATTCTACTTGAAAATGTAGATCGGTTATTGAAATCTCCATCAAAACAAAGAGGAAGAGATTTTTCCATCATGCTTGCTAGTTTTCGAGATTTAGGTTATTCAGTTGAATGGCGTGTGATTAATGCAGCCGAATACGGACAAGCACAACGCCGACGACGAATCTTCATTTTTGCAGTTCGGAATGATATTCAGTTTGTTCGCAATAGAGCGGATGTAGACGATACAGCTATGCTCCGCACAGAAGGCTTCTTTGCAAAGGCATTTCCTGCAATGGAAGAGGAAGCTAAGAAGTTCCATGGCTTTAACTTCTCAGAAAATATCTTCGACATATCTGATAATTTTTCAAAAACCTATTATAACTCTGGTATTATGCGAGACAACAGGGTTTATTCAGAAGAGTTAACCCCTGTTATCGAAAAACCTATTACTCTAGAGGAAATCATACAATCAGGCGTTGATGAAAAATACTATTTATCCCAAAAAGCATTAGATAAGTTTAAATATCTAAAGGGTCCTAAGAAAATAAAACGGACCGCTGTAAATGGACATGAGTATGTATTTTCAGAGGGTGGAATGGCATTCCCTGAACCGCTTGATAAACCTGGACGTACGATGTTAACAAGTGAAGGTACTGTTAACCGCAGCAGCCATGTTGTCACTGATCCTGAAACCAATCGTATTCGTATTTTAACTCCAGTAGAATGTGAACGACTAAACGGTTTCCCAGACGACTGGACAGAAGGTATGTCTGATAGAATGCGTTATTTCTGTATGGGAAATGCTCTGGTTGTTGGTTTAATTGAAAGAATGGGTAAACGGATAACAGAGGTTGATAATGAGGATATTACTGCACTTAAAGAACAGCCTTTGCAGATGAGTTTGTTTTAGTCTTAGAATACATTTATAACTTTAAATCCCTGACCGTGTTATTTAGGTTTGGGATTTTTTAATTGTACACGAAATACAGGGTGTCAGGCACATTAATTATCAAATGCTATTTTAACACTAAAACGTTAAATAAATGGGAAGTCGTGTAATAATAGCAATCTTTTTTTGGTAAGACAATATATTAATATTAATAGGAAAAGAATAGCAAGGGGCAGTCCCCTGGTGCTCTATGTATTTGTCAATATTAATTTGAGCCAGGGCGATCATTTCAAAAGTGAGCCACTTCATTCTGATATATTTCCAAATGTGGCGGGGGATAGGCTTACTGGTAGCTTTCATCCCTTTGTTTCATACTTTGCTAAATCGTTATGATTCTCCGTTAAGGAGGAGGATATGAGCCCTGTGGGTTAGAAAATCTAGAAGAGCAGCGGTCATCTTTTCATCTCCGAATATAGAGGTCCATTCTGTAAATTCTAGATTCGTAGTAATCATAACGATTGCTATTTCGTAATGACCGGCTAAGAATTGGAATGAGAGTTCAAATCCTATTTTGTTGAATGTTACGTACCCAAGCTCGTCTTATGGAAAGTGAATTATTATGTAAAGTTGAGTGGTAAAAACCATGTATAATCAAAGATTTTTAACACCCAACTTTGCATAATAAAAATACATAAATTCCTTTAACCAACCTAATAAATCCTCATTGTCTTTTTTTGTAAGCTTTTCTTCAGGTAAAGCATTAGGACTTGCTTGTTCAATAGCCTTCCGTATGATTTCAGGATTTGATTTTGCATAAATTTCGGTTGTTGTAACCTAGGCATGTCCTAAATAATCTTTAATGTATATTAAATTTTATGGAAAGAGTAGTTTTTCATCCTGATTACACTTATTCAGATTTTGTTGGACAGATTTTGCCAAGAGTTATGAAGGATGATAACGATGTGGTGGGTAAACTTCAATATGTATTTGTTCCTGGACCTTTCACTAATATGCTTAAAAGAGCTAAAAATGACTCGAATAACATGTATTACTTGGTGATTGAGGAAATAAATAGAGGTAATGCACCTGCTGTTTTTGGCGAAATCTTCCAACTCCTTGATCGAGAATCTACGGGAGAAAGCGTGTATGGTATATCAAATTATGATATTGCACTTGAAGTATATGGTGACGAAACTAATGAAGTGAAAATTCCATCTAACTTATCAATCATAGCTACAATGAATACTTCTGATCAAAATGTCTTTACACTCGATACTGCATTTCAACGTCGATGGAATATGAGACTAATTGAAAATAATATTAAAGCTGCTAGGCATGCAGATTTAAATATTTTAGATACAACTATTACCTGGAGAACATTTAATGAAACGATAAATAAACTTATTCTTGAGAATAGTTTTGGAAATACTAGTTCAGAAGATAAACGCTTAGGTGCATACTTTGTTCGTGAAAATGACCTCATGTATGATTACAAAATAAATAGTGTAAATCCAATTGAACAAGATCTGGCAGAGAATAATAATAATAAATTCCCTGAAAAAGTGCTAAAATATCTTTGGGATGATGCTTTTAAATATAATCGAAATGATATTTTTAACGAAAAATACAACTGCTTAGAAGATGTGATTGAAGAATTTGAAAATGCGAAGGGAAATGAACGCTTCAAAGTGTTTAAGATATCGTTCGATGATAATATTACTCAGGGAATACAGTATGAAATAAAGGGTTAGACAGAGAATAGTAGAAGATGGAGAACTACTATGGAAAAAAACAGCTTATTAAGTAAATGTCATATAAATACAAACAAAGATGGGGATACTTTTGTTGGAATTCAAGTTCACGAAGGTGATATTTCAATTTTCTTTCCGTTAGGATATCGTTTGTCAGAAGATGAAAAACATATTCGAAAGGATATTATAAATTTGATTAGCGTCTTGAATCGCTTTGATGATAATAAAAATAAAATTCTACCAAACGAGACAGTAAAGTCAAATGAACTAGTGGAATTTCCAGTATTAGCATATATGCGTATTATTCTAAATTATTTAAATAATGGATATTACTACGAAAATGATA
>JBFNER010000042.1:0-30910 GCA_040797665.1 Neobacillus sp.
GTACAGGATTTTATTAAAAATAAATTAAAAGTTGATAAATATTCTTATCTCTTAGAATACGATACCATCCCTATTATTTTTAGTTCACAATTCTCTGGAGGTGTTTTAAGCGATCCATTATTCGGATTACTAAGGGATTTATTTGTTCGAGTCTCAACTCAGAGTTTATTAAATAAGAGGTTGGACTAAACTTAATGGGAGAACTATATAAATTAGAAGATAGAAAAAAAATTTGGATAACTTTATAAATTATTAAGGGGAAATTTGTATTGGGGAAAACAGTTTGTATTAAAACAACCGATGAATTTATTGATTTTACTAAAGCAGCAATTATTGATAGGGAGTCACAAGAAAAGTGGATGGAAGCATCTCAAAATGGAAAAATTGGAGAGCTTAGAACTAAATTAGAAATATTAAAAAAGAAATTTTGGGTTCTAGAGAGAGAAATTGATGCCAATGGTGCAGACTTGATAGTACAGAAAGCTAGTCTAGTAAATGACCTTATTGATATTTCTGGTGCACCAGTTGCTTTTGTACAGGTGAAAAATATTGGCCCGAATACTGCTGTTGAGATTGATTCAAGATACATCTATTATGTCGATGGTGAGGAATTAAAGACAAAAGATGAATTCTTTTTGTTTATATATCGTAATGATAATCACAAATTTTTAGTGTTTCTTCCTTCAAAAGAAATTGATGAACTAGTTAAAAGTGGTACTTGTTCAAAATTTATAGATACTACCACAAAAGTACCAGATGTGAAATTTACATCCAAACAAATAGAGAAGTTAAATAAGTCTAGCACAAAAGCTGAATTCGAGAAAACTATAAGTCAAGCAATAGAAACAATAGATCATGCATTATCCATAGAGGAATATAATAGGAGCATTGGGCTTAGACACTTTTTAGGTGTAAGACCAAGTAAACTTGGAGTTGAAGCTCAGGTACAAAAATATTTCACTGGCCTACAAGATGATGATTTAGTAGAAACATATTTTGAATTATTGTTATTTTTATATAAACAAATGGAATTAGGCTCAATAAGATCCTTTGTTATTAAGGACTTCTTAACTAACCTTTCCTCTGATCCCCGGGAATTAAGTGAAAGAGTTGCGCAAATGCAACGAGATATAGAGAATCACACTAATATAATTCTAAAAAAATGGGATAAAAATTACGCTTATATACCAGATACTTATGATCAATTAAGCCAGATGTTAAGTGATTTTGAAAAGGCACTTGACAAGACAACTGAACTTCACCAGGATTCTACTAAGAATATTTGATTCAAAATATTCGCATTATGTCTAGTTTGTCATACAATCCTGTAAATGGAAATAGTATATAGCAAGAGAAGAACTGGGGGAAAATGATTAATGGAAAAAATAGATCTTGGTATTGGATTGCCAAAGGGTTTTAGTGCGTTACTGGCTGAATTCTATAGTGTTTGTCACGTGGATGCATTATGCACGAAAAACTTTACTGATGAATTTTATGATGTCTTTTACCACGATAAAGAATACTTTATTGATAAAGCTAGTTTCGAGGAGCCACAAATTAGAACTAAAAGAGAACTTGGTAGATTTATGGTCTTAGAGGCATTATATGTACCTGGTGCTTACATAAACTCTTGTTTTATTGTACATCAAGAAGATGTAGATTTAGTTGCTCTTATATACGATGAAGGTGGAAAACTTCACATATGGTACCCCTGGTTTGAAGAGCTTTATCATCCTTTAATTCATGATTGTATTGAATTTAATAATGATTCACACTTGGAAATTATTAAAGAAGTATATGACAATCTTGATTTCGAACTGAATGTGGGGCCAATTATAAAACAGCATGACGGAGATACTGAAATATGGAGGCAAACATTCGAGAGAGATATACCTTTTCCAAGCTTTATTTATCATGCCTTAATAAAGCATATAATGCTGTTTGAGAAAAGAAAATACCCTTTAGGACAAGGTGCTTTACGACCTTTCAAAGCCTTTGAAGATTTATATGAGTCATATATTAAGGATGATGTTGACTTGGAAAAGTGGAGAAGGGATTATAAATTAGATGATCCGTGGAATCCAAGAAAGCGATAGGAGGAATCATTAATTATTCTTTCAAAGAACATAAGAGATTAGGATTTTTTATATTTCGCCGTTATAACCGTTACGGTGAACCGTACCATAAATAGAGGCAGTTTTTTGGTGTATTTTACCTTCCAATTCTGCGATGGAGGAAATTATGATAAAAATTATGGCTGATTCAACATGTGATTTATCTGATGAAGTACTAGAAATGTACGATATCAGCTTGGCACCTCTAACGATAAACATTGAGGGGAAAATGTATAGAGACAGGATAGATATCCAACCGAATGAATTCTATGGGGTGCTCGAAGCATTACCCGAGTTTCCGACAACAGGTATGCCAAGCCCGGACGAATATCTAAAAATAATTAAACAGGCGGTTGAAGAGGGTAATAAAGAAATTCTATGTATATGCATGTCCAGTGGGACGAGCGGTGCATATCAATCAGCTGTTATAGCCAAAGATTATTTCTTTGAGGAAAATCCAGAATCAAACATAAAAGTCCATGTGGTTGATTCAAAATGTATGAGTCATGGAAGCGGCTGGCTAATTATGAAAAGTGCGATGATGAGGGAAAAGGGTGCTTCTTTTGAAGAAATCATTGCTTTTAATGAAAATTATAAGAAAAAGGTAAAACATTTCTTATCTGTGGATGATTTGGATCATTTAATAAAGAGTGGCAGGCTCACTAATGCAAGTGCCATCATTGGAAAAATCCTAATGTTAAAGCCAATTATGACGATGAAAGATGGTAAAGGTGCCATTGTTGGAAAGGAAAGAGGATTGAAAAGAGTACTTAAGCATTACACTCAAGAACTTATGAAAAGAATTGATAAAGAAATGACCGACTTTATCATAATTGGTTATACATCAGATAGTATAGTTGCTGAAAACCTAAAGGCTAAAATTCAATTGGAAACTGATTTTACGGGAGATATCCATATTATGCAAATGGGCGTATCGGTAGGAACTCATGTTGGATTAGGCGCCATTTCTATGTTTTTTATAGAAAAATAAAGCAAGAGGCACTCAAAAATAATTACTGTTAAAGAAGTTAATTAAATGTGATGAACTTAGTTAAACACTAAGTTCATTTTTTTTTTGACGATGCTGTTTAAAAGACTTACTTTGTTTTTACTTGGGTAGTAGCTAATGAATCATGGGTAGGTTTAAGATTCAGGCATAATCCAAACGATTTCACGCAGGCGAACAAAGAATGTAGAATCATGCTCTTGGATGACAACATGATCAAGCTTTGCATCAACAACCATCCCGCTAACGGAACCACGTGTCGTATCTAGAACGGCTCTTTTTCCTATTAAACTGCGCAGCGCTTCATATACGAAAGGTTCTATGACAATAACTTGCATCGGCCCGTTTTGTGTTATTTGCGGATTCACGCGATAGGCATACATAGGGTTCATTTTTTTCCTCCAAAGTAGGGTGATGTTTTGCCTTACTAATTTATGACAGGATAGCTTGGCATGTTCCGAGATGGGCCAACGTGTTGCTATCGTACTGCACATACTCTCTTTGAAGTATGAAAGCCCTTCTAGTAGTCCCTACAACAACTTCCTAATATTGACCTAAATCAAGGTAATAGATGATTTCAGTCGTTAAAATAGGCCTATACAAATTGTAAAGGGGACAAAAAATCATTATGAGGAAATATATAAATGGAACAAAAATAGCACTGGTGTGGACTATACTACGAATTTGGTTAGGAATTCAGTGGATCGAAGCGGGCTATTATAAAATTAAATCTGGATTTGATGCCAGTGGTTTTTTACAAGCTGCAATTGAAAATGCAAGAGGAGATCATCCCACTGTCCAAGGTTGGTATGCTGGATTCCTCGAAGGATTTGCTTTACCAAATATTGAGTTCTTTAATATCCTTATTACTTGGGGAGAATTTCTTGTTGGCTTAGGATTAATCCTAGGATTAGCGACAATACCAGCATTAATGGCTGGTGCCTTTATGAATCTTAACTTTATAATGGCGGGGGTTGGATTAAATAGCATTGATTCAAAACTTTTCGTGATAGCAATGATCCTACTATTTATTGGGAAAGCAAGATATCTCTACGGCCTTGATCGCTTTGCTATCCCATACATAAAAAAGCATTTATCTACAAAGGATGCACGGGGACGGTTCTTGCGCATTCTTCGCTAGTAGCATTCTTGCTCAACTGATAGATATGTATTCAAACAAGGCAATGATAATAAAAATAGAAAAGCCCACCTGCTAGTTAAACAGGTGGGCTATCTGCCCTCTAATAAAAATATATGATTAGGTGAAATTTCTACTTTATAATTTTCCTTTAATAAAGAATCAATTTCGTTATTGGAAATAGAAGCAATGATGCTGAAATTGTTTTCAATTAATAATGTAATATTCGTTTGGTGAATGCCTTTTACCATTTCAGTAATAGTAAAGTGAAACAAGTTTTCTGTAGTAGTGCTGGTTTTTTTAAAATGAATATCTTCAGAATAGATGCCAAGATGTGAAGCATTGTCGGGAACGGTTTGCTTGAGAACTTTTAGTTTTATACCCTGAACGTCACACACTAAGTGGCCGGTAGTTTCTGCGATTGAATTGACAGATAAGATATTTTTACATCCGATAATGTTTGCTGCCGTTATATTGGCCGGCTTTTTAAAAATCTCTTCCTTTTTTCCTGATTGGATAATAACTCCATTGTCATAGAGGATTAAATGGTCGCAAAGTCGATAGGCTTCTTCCATGTTGTGAGTAACGAGGAGGACAATGCCTGAGTAATTTTCTCTCAATATACTTAATAGTTCCTGCTCAAGAATATGCTTAACATGGTGATCTAGAGCAGAAAAGGGCTCATCTAATAAGAGTAAATCTGGTTCTGTTACTAACGTTCGAGCAAGGGCTACCCTTTGTTGCTGCCCCCCGGAGAGTTGGCTGGGATAATACTGTTCATAACCTGCAAGTTGAACTTTTTGTATCATGTTTGATACGATTTGTTTCTTCTCAAGGCTATTCTTCTTTCCCTTTAGCCCATACTCAATGTTTTTCTCAACAGTTAAATGTGGAAAAAGAGCATAGTTTTGAAAAACATAACCTATATTTCGGTCCCTGGATTTAATATTAATTCGATTATTTGATTGGTATAATGGTCGTCCATTTAATAGGATTTCACCATGATCTGGACTTTGAAGACCAGCCAGACACTGTAATGTAACACTTTTTCCACAGCCTGAAGGGCCAATGATACCAGTAATACCTGTTCCTACTGCAAATTCAGCATTTAATAGAAAGTGCTTTAGTGTTTTTTTGATATCTACCTTCAGCATGAAGTCACCTAATTTCCTTGTTCATTCGTTTTTCGAGTCGATTAATAACGTACAATACGCTAACAGATACAGATGTCATGATAATGACAAGGATATTTGCTAACTCCCTATTTCCAGCTAGTAATGCGTCATAAATGGCAATTGGCATCGTCATCGTTACATTTGGAATACTTCCTGCAACCATAAGTGTTGCTCCAAAATCACCAAGTGCTCTGGCAAATGCAAGTGTAGTCCCAGCAGCAATCCCCCGCCAGGCAAGAGGGATAATTACGGTTAGAAAAATATTGAATTCGGTTCTTCCTAATACTCTGGCTGCATTCAACAAAGTTGGGTCAATTCCAGCGAATGCAGACCTTGCTGACTTAATCAAATAGGGTATTGACACCACTAGGGCTGCCATAACAGCACCAGTTGGTGTGAAAACAATCGTGATATCAAACCGCTCTTCTAAAAACTTTCCGATTGAACTCTGCCTTCCTAATAAAACAAGTAAATAATAACCTAAGACGGTTGGCGGCAGGACAATAGGCAGGGTGATTAAAGTATCAATGATATCTGCTAATTTTCCATTTGATCGATTAAGAAAGTAGGCAATGGGAATACCAATCAAAAAAGTAAATAGAGTTGCAGTTAGAGCAACTCTAAAGGATAAAAAGAGTGGAAATAAATTAATTTCTTCGAACATCTACTTTCCCTCCGGTACGATAAAACCATAACTCTCCATAATTGGTTTCCCCACTGGACCCCTAATAAAACTTATGAATTGTTTTGCCAATTCATCTTGCTTTGTGCCTCTTATAACTGCGACCGATTGTTCAAGAGGGGCATGCATAGTATTATCAATGAGTTGAAAATTTACTTCTTCCTCTTTGTAAAGGGAAAGAGCAATAATTCCCGCTTCCACATTTCCAGTTTCAATGAAGGTAAGTGTGTCTGAAATATTCCGACCATACACTAACTTACTTTCTAGCTCGTCCCATAATCCAGCCGTTTCAAGTGCTTGTTTTGCGGCTAATCCGTAAGGAGCATGGTCCGGATTAGCGATGGCCACTTTTTTCACTTCGGGTTTTAACAAATCTTCTAGATTCTTTATAGATAAGGGACTGTCAATAAGAGTTGCAAGGCCAATTCTACCAAAAGCATAGGTTGTTTGTGTTTCTGGGATGATTAGATCTTTTTCGCGTAACTGATCAACAAATTTTCTGTTAGCAGCAGCAAATACGTCAAATGGGGCGCCATTTTCAATTTGGTCTGCTAATTGACCAGTTGATCCAAAAGAAAAGGTAACTTTTGAGTTTGTTTCTTCTTCAAATAACTTTCCTATATCATTAAAGGCTAGTGCCAAATCGGAAGCAGCAGCAATCTTTAATTCGTGTACATCACTTTCTTTCGACTTAGTGGAAGTACATCCGGTGGTAAGTATCAGAAGTGAAAAAGTAAGTACTATAAAAAAAGTTAGATAACTCTTTTTCACGTAAATCTTCTCTCCTTATATCAGGATATAACTACATACAATTATAAGTGTTTTTAATAAGAGGATACAATCAGAATTGTTCCAGCCATTTTTTTGTCATCTTTTTAACTGAGTTGACCTCAAAAATAACTATGGTCCTTTTTCGTCCATGAATAAATTACCCAATATTTAGGTATTATAAGTTTGATTTAGAATGATTTTTAAACGGAGGATGTGGAGGAATTATATGCCTGAGAACCCTTCCATTACGTCATCTGAAATTGGAACGCTGTGGATGACGTATCAACAAAAGACAATGATCTTTAGGATGTTAGAATATTTCATCGAAAAATCAGATGATGAACAAGCGAGAGAAATTATGGTAGACCTATCTAAAGATGTGGCACCATACATAGATCAGATGAAAGATATATTCCAAAGAGAAGGAGTCCCAATCCCTGTTGGATTTATCCCAGAAGATGTAAATAAGGACGTTCCAAAGCTTTATGACAACGGTTTTGATATTATGTTTATTCGGCTTATTAAAGAGATAAGTATGGGAATGCACACCTTAAATTTAACGATGGCATATCGGCAGGATATTACGGCTTTATTTAGAAATCTTACCAATATGACTCAAAAGTATTATGAAAAATGCACACAATACTTGCTTGAGAAAGGATTACTTCCAAGGGCACCATATGTCTCCATCAATAAATCTGTTGAATTTGTAAAGAGTAGAGACTATTTAGGCGGGTTTAATCCCTTAAGCGGAAAAAGGGCGTTGAATACAGTAGAGTTGGCCCATTTGTATCATGCGATTGAATCAAATGTAATTGGAATGCAAATGATTTATGGTTTCTCTCAATGTGCAGAAAAGAAGGATGTTGGAAAGTACTTTCAAAAAGGGGGAGAGCTTGCAAAAGGGATGGTAAAGGAATTAAGCGAAATCCTCCTGCAAAATAATATTCAAGTCCCTTCCACTCCTGGAGGTAATATCACAACTTCAACACTTGCACCATTTTCGGATAAAATTATGATGTATTGTGTCAGTCTATTTTGCAGCTTTTCTCTAGGTGGAAACTCGCTCGGGACTTCTTTTAGCCTGCGACATGACTTGCCTGCAAAGCTATCCATTTTTATTAAGGATATCTTTGAATATGCCCATGAAGGTGCAACCATTATGATCAAGCATGGCTGGATGGAAGAACCGCCACAGACAATAGACCCCAAATAAACATTTACTTTAATCAATATCCTTGCCATTGATCAGGCAGGGATTATTTGTTTTTATTCTGATTGCCTTTAAGGATGACAGCGTTAAATGCTAATTTTGTTTGTATAAATTATCCTAAAATTAGGAAAATATACGTGCTTACTCCCAACCATTTGTTATAATGTATCGAGAGAGATTTACAATTTTTTTAGGAGGAAGGAATGGAACAATTTTATTTAACGGTTAAATACTTATTACTTGGTTTATTTCAGGGATTTACAGAGCCTATTCCGATTTCATCGAGTGGACATTTGGTCATAGCTCAACATTTATTTGGAATACACATAGAGGGTTTAAGTTTCGAGCTCCTTGTCAATGCTGCCTCATTGTTTGCGATATTGATTATCTATCGATCTGACCTTATCCGATTAGCACATAATGGAGTTTCTTATTTACATACGAAATCTGATACGGCTAAGTCTGATTTCTACTTTATTGTTTATTTAGTTGCAGCAACCATTCCAGCAGGGGTAATTGGTGTCCTTTTTGAGGACCAAATCAGCACCTATTTTAAAGGGATTAAAGTCATTGGGGTCACCTTACTGATTACAGGGATTGGATTATGGATCATCCGCAACCTGAGGGGACGCAAAAATGATGCCGAGCTTTCTTTAAAAGATGCGATCATTATTGGACTTGCACAAGCTGTTGCCTTAATACCTGGGATTAGTCGTTCAGGGGCAACGATTGTCGCTGCGATGCTGCTTGGAATGAAACAAGAGACTGCACTACGTTTTTCATTTTTACTGTTCATTCCTGTGAGTTTCGGTGGTTTGCTGCTAAGTATTACTGACATTAGCAAAGACCCAAATTTAAGCGAACTATTTATCCCATATGTTGCCGCTTTTATTGCATCCCTCATCATGTCTTATTTTTCTTTAAAATGGTTTATGAACATCATGGCAAAAGGAAACCTGATTTATTTCGCCATTTACTGTTTCATTGCAGGTACAAGCTTAATTATCTTTCTTTAATGTTTTTAAGAGTGCATTCTACTTTTAGGGTGCCTTTTTTCATTTAAAGATTCCCATTTATTTTATATGCACGCGTTATCCGTGATGTGGTATAGTGGTGAAGGTTTATAATTTTAATTTAGAGGAGCAGTTATGAGAAAAGAATGGATTCTTCGCTGGTCTTTTTTTGTTTTAGGGCTAATTGTGCTTTCATTAGGTGCTTCCTTAACGATTAAAGGAAAATTATTAGGAATAGGACCTTGGGATGTACTACACTATGGGATGTTTCTGCAATGGGGATTAACGATCGGGACATGGTCTATTATTGTAGGATTAGTACTGTTAAGTATTTCCTCCGTCGCAACGAAAAAGCTGCCTAAACTGGGATCCTTTTTAAATATGCTGTTAATTGGTCTATTTATTGACTTTTTTAACTGGGTACTTCCAAGTACAGATAGTTTTATAGGAGCATTATGTTTCTTTGTTTTAGGTGTAATTTTAATGGGCTATGGTATTGGACTCTATGTTTCTGCTAATGTGGGTTCTGGCCCTCGAGATAGTATTATGATGTTGATCATTGAAAAAACAGGCTGGAAAATACAGTGGGTACGTAATGCTATGGAAGTAATCGTACTGCTCATGGGCTGGGCGTTGGGCGGTCCAGTGGGAATTGGGACGGTTATCATTGCCTTATTATTAGGACCAATTGTAGGCTACTCCTTACCACAGTGCAAAACACTTTTAAAAAATCTACTAACCGAGAATGCCTTTTATATAAAAGGTGCTGGCTACCATCATAAGCAGTAATATAGAAAGCCTCCCATCTAGGGAGGCTTTTCCTATGTTAGTTATTATTCAATAACTTTTAGAGTGATTTTCATGGCTTCATGGTCATCCATTGCACCACAGACAACAGAACAAATAAGCTCATATTCGCCAGCTTTTTCCGCTGTAAATTCAACCGGTTTGTTTGCGTCAAGGTCAAAACCTAATTCCTCGTTCCCAACCTTATGCATTCCCTCTTTGTTCACTAACTTAAGGGTAACTTTTGTTCCCTTTTTGACAACCAGTTCTTTATCAGAAGCAAATTCCCAATTCGTTGCAGTAAGTGTGAACTCCTCACCACCTGATGCTGACGCTGTCTCAACAGTTTCCTTTTCCGTCTGTTCAGTAGCAGGCGCCTTCGTTTCCTCTTCCTCAGACCCACCGCAAGCCGTTAAACCAAATAACAATGCACCAGACAATAAAACTAAACCAAGTTTCTTCATAATTCTGTCTCCTTTATGTGAAAAATTAATTTTAAGTGTTGCTAAACAGACAATCTGTTTGGCTACTTTTATTTTAGGGTACAGAATCATGCGATTCCTTGATTTAGGTCAAGAATTAATAAAGAAAATTATTAAATTTTCTTTAACTTCATTCTTCATTCTGGATGAATTATTTCCCCTCGACAATCCCCAATAGTTTTCGACATTATTTACCATTTGTGTAGTCTATCATACCTATTTGGTCCACAAAACAAAAAAAGAGTACTAACATGAGTTAGTACTTACAATAATATATATATTGTCATATGGAGGAAACGCCTGTTAAAGCTTTGAAACCTTTCTTACTTAAATTATATATTAAACAATAGTTTAATAGGTGAGTTTTTGATAGACAAATTTCGTCATGAACAGAAACAACGGTGTTGAAATAATCTATTTGATATTCCTAACTGTAGGATTATACTATTGATAGATTATGATTTTGATAAATGGGAGTCCACTATGGGGGATATTAGACGTAAGAATGTTTATTTATTTTTTCTAGTTCCCGCACTTGTACTAATCGCAGTCTTTATACATGGACCAAGTGAACTAGAATGGAATTTAGTTATTTTTTTATTATGTATGGCAGTTTTCGATCAAGTTAATCTGAAGGTGTTTTCTGGTTTCGGTTATTCGTTTGTCAATGTACTTGTATCGTTGATCATCTTTGATCGATTTTCCATTATTTATGGTATGATCTACCTCCTTTTGGATTGTATTATTGCTGTGCTTCTTCAAAAAAGAACCAATTTGAAATCCATGATTTCTCTCTATTCAATCTATATGATAATTATCATAGCGTGTAATCAACTTTATAATGAATACTTAGAAAAGGCATATAGTGATCGGTATTTAACGTTATTATTAATGCTAGTTTTAAGTATTCTTTTAAAATACGCATACGTATACCTTGAGACAGGCGCCATTACAAGTAAGCTGTTTTTGGATAGGTTTGGACCAATGATGTTTGAAATCGTCATTGTTTTCCCAATTCTCGCCTTCTTTGAACAGTTGGAAGTGAATCTAGTCCTCATGTTATTTCTTTCATACTATACGTTTATTGGGTTTCTTCATAAAAAATTTATGGCAATTAATCAAGACCATATCAACTTATTCACTGAAAAAATCTCCAGCAAATATGGCCTTCAGATATACCTCATGGATTTAAGAGCGATCAAAGGTATCATCAATGTAGAGAAAAAAGTGATATTTATTGACGAAAAGCTGGATTACCCAGAGCAGCTTCAAACATTGATTCATGAACTGCTTCACTACCAATTTAGCGGGCGGTTTAGATTTCCTAAGCAGGCAGAAGAAAGTATGATTACCTTATTTGAAGCACTAGTAAGTTGGTACTATATCATAACGATTAAATTTGACCAGAAATAGATTAGCAGAGAGGAAGAGTTATATGACTACCCCATTAGGGAAAGAATTAAGGAGATTAAGGCTGGAAAGGAACTTAAGGCTTGAAGATGTCGCGAACGGGACAGGTATAACACTGCAATACTTAAGTATGCTTGAAAAAGGTGCTCGAAAATCAGTCTCCTTCGAAATTATGGCTGATATAGCCAGATTCTACGGCGTTCCATTGGATTACTTTGCGGCTTTTATCAGGGCGGAAGAAGAATCAAGATCGCTTTCGGATGTTGAAATCATGCTTTGGCAGACAATAAATGAAAAAGTACGAGATGAGATTTATTATAAAAAAGGAAAGAGCCTAAAGGACATTTTTTCAAAGCTGTTACATTAGCTAGCGATTAGAAAAAATGAACCGTATCACAAGTGATGCGGTTATTATCATTCCTTTAGACTTTTCTATTTACCCCTTGGGGAGGTTGTTCAAGCCAATTTTCTTTGATTGATATAAGCAAGCCTAGACCATAATACTTTTTCATATCGTTGGTCAATTTGGTGAGCTTAGTAACAATATCAGTCCTCAGGCTAGAAGTAAGAGCCTGACTTATGATAGTAAAACAGAACATGCCAAGGCAAGTATTCACAAAATACAACATCAATTTATCGGAAAAGGGGGAAATCGGTACATCAAAAATCTTATAATCACTTGATGATGAAATAGGAATATTCTCTTTTTCAAGGATTTTCTTAAGTAATTCTAATACCTGTTCAATCTCATCTCTGCCTTTGCTAAAATGCTGTTTCATTTCTTTTGTAGCAGCTAATTTACTAAACGTAACAAATACCATTTTGGAAAACTGTGCCCGATGGATAATTCGAGCCAAGTTTGCAATTTCCGGGGTATTGAGCGGCCGGGACCCGCCAAAAAATCCATTAAGATACTTAATCGATTCAGCAAATTCAATTTTATCATCAATCGCAATTTGAGGGGGCTTTAGATATGTCCCTTGCGATAACATTAGTACCGTTATTTCATTCTGTATTTCTATAGCAAAATGTAGGACCTTTTGAAAAAATCCCCGAATATCTTTTCTTGTAGAATCAGACAAAGCACTCGGATAAGTATTCATTGAAAGCATCGTTAAATCATGGCAAAAATACAAAATAAACGTATCTGAAAATACTTTTTGTGCGCCAAGTCTTGAGTCTTCTTCAGTAAATCCAATAGGAACAGAGAGATTTTCCTTACAAAAAATCTCCTGGAGTTCTTTTAGGTTTTTCTGAGTATGGGTTAACATCTTATTTACGACATCTTTAATTCGCTGTTCCTCTGTGATTTCATAAAAGTATTCAAAAAAACGAAATTCCATACTGTTTTTAATGTATGCTGACCAAATATTAGATACCTCTGTTGCGGTTAGTTCTTCAGAAGGTAGATTGTGCATTATTTGTTCCATTATTACCACTCCTTACAGTTATTGTTACTATTTACTCAATATTTATTACGAAAAATTAGGTGGATTTTACTATTACTAAAATGTGTGGTTGTATTAGGAGTGGTAAGAATTATTTCTAACTAATTCGGGAAATTTATATGCGAAATAGCAATAACGGTCGATATATGATAGTATTTACAAAGCATGAAAGAAAGAGAAGTGAGCTTACGTGATCAACATAACAATTCCAACGCCAACTGTTACCATTACGAAACAAAACAAGCCTGAGCTTAGTAATATCTATGGATTTACCGATTTTCATTTGATCCCTAGAGATAAGGGCGGCATTTTTATGTTTTTTAATGCGAATAAAGAGTTATTGTTCGTTGGTAAAGCAAGAAAATTAAGACCAAGAATCAAAAAGCACTTTGAGGATAACGTATCTCCGATGAAAATGTATCGGGACGAAGTAACGAAAATTCAAGTTTGTGTAATCGAAGACCCTGTTCATAGAGAAATCTATGAAACATACATCGTGAACGAACTCAAAGCGAAATATAATATCGATAAAGTTTTCTTCAGATAAAATATTTCATGAAAGCAATAAATAAAGTCATTAGGACCAAAAGGGTGTCGTGAATAAAGCGATACCCTTTCTCTTTGGGAGAAACGTAAATTAACTTAACTAACTATGTTATAATAATATGTATGAAGCAGTTAATATGGAGGATTTTCTATGCAGCGCGGGACATTCCAATTAATGAAATCCGTCAATAAATCAATTATTTTAAATAAAATACGTACCTGTGAGCCAATATCCAGAGCACAAATTGCCAAAGAGACTAGCCTTACACCACCAACCGTCAGCAGTATTGTGAAGGAACTAATAGAACAGGGATTAGTTCGGGAAAGCACGCTGGGACACTCTAGCGGCGGGCGTAAACCAACCATGCTGCATATCAATTCCAATGCGTTCTATGTGATTGGAGTGGATGCCGGTCCGGAGACCGTTGAATGCATTCTAACAGATTTAACAGGCGAAATCATTGAAAGAACCTCTAGTCTGTTAGATAAACAGCTAACAAATGAAAAGTTCATCGCTATTTTAAAAGAAAATATTAAAGCTATCCTGAAACTAACAACCTTCGACCAGGATAAAATTATCGGGATTGGGATCGCGATGCACGGGGTAGTGGATGTTGAAACAGGAACATCGCTCGTTGCACCTATTCTAAACCTAAGAAATATCCCCATTAAATCGATGTTAGAAGAAGAATTCAACTTGACCATTAAAGTCGAAAACGATGCTCGTGCCATGGCATTAGGCGAATCTTGGTTTGGGGGACATGGCGATGTGGACAGTATGGTTGCTGTTAATATTGGCCGTGGTGTCGGTGCCGGCATAGTGATGAACGGTAAGCTTTATCATGGCGCTCACGGGATTGCAGGAGAGTTTGGTCATATGACGATTGATATGAACGGCAGCAGGTGTGAGTGCGGAAACCGTGGCTGCCTGCAAACCTTTGTAAGCGGTGAAGCGATTGCAGAACGGGCGAGCAAACAGCTAGAAGGCAAATTAACAGGAAAAGAAATATATGAATTAGCCGAAAAGGGGAATCAGACCTGTATTGACCACCTGAATGAAACGGGCCGAATCATCGGAATCGGCTTAACAAATTTAATCCATTTAGTCAATCCAAGTAAGATTGTCCTAGGCGGCGGAGTTATGAAGAGTGAGCGTTTCATGATGCCTCAAATAAACGAAACCATCCAGCAAAGAGTACTTACAACAGAAGCTAGACAGACGAATGTAACGGTAACACAGCTAAGTGATGAAGCAACATTACTAGGCGCGGTTTCATTGCTATTAGTCGAATTATTCGACCCCATCATAAAAATAAGCTGAACCTTACATGCAAGGTTCAGCTTATTTTTAATCTTCTACCATAAATGAGAATATGGTCTCTTTGTGATACGTTTCTCCTGCCTTTAACACAACAGAAGGGAATCCTTGGTGATGTAAGGAAGCAGGGGATGCTTGTGTTTCAAGACAAACACCAATGTATTTACAAGAAGAACCTTCTGCCAATGCTAATCCTTCTCCCATGCTATTCGACGTGTACATAACCATTCCAGGTTCATTTGTCGTTACAGCCATTACTCGTCCACTGTCAGGGTCTAAAACGGTGGCACTATATTCATTTGTCTGATCAAAAATGAAATAATGGTCATAGCCGCTGTCCGCTATTTTATTTTGTTCAAACTCATCATTAAATCCATCAGCAAGCACTCGGCCGCCACGGAAATCAAAAGAAGTTCCTTCGACATCCAGAATTTTACCGGTTGGAATTAATTCCGCGTCTAATTCGACAAACTTACTGCTGTTGATGGTTACATAATGATTTTGAATCGTTTGTTTTAAATCTCCGCTCAAATTGAAATAAGCATGGTTAGTCAAGGTAATCGGCGTTGTCTGGTCACTTTTTGCCTCATAGGTAAGAAGAAGCTGGTTGTCATTGTTAAGTGTGTAAGTAACAGTGATTTCTACATTTCCGGGATATCCAGCTTCACCGTCAGTACTTGTGTACTTCAGTTGTAAGCCAACTTCAGAATCTTTTTCAAAAGGAGTAACATGCCAAATGATTTGGTGGTACCCTTCTGGCCCGCCATGTAAATGGTTCTCTCCGTTATTTGCAGCTAAATGGTAGGTCTGACCGTTCAGTTCAAAGGATGCACCCTGAATTCTCCCTGCCACCCTTCCGATAATAGCACCAAAATAATTAGGGTTATTCAGATATTCTGAATAATCCTTATAGCCAACTACCACATTCTCCATATTACCATTACGATCAGGAACCATTATTTTAGTAATAATTCCGCCAAAATCCAATACACTTACGCTCATTCCGTTCTGATTTGTTAACGTGTATTCAGTCCACTTATCATGAATTTCTCTTTTATCTATGTTCATGTCTACGTTCCACCTAGTTATTTATTGTGTGAAGGAATCTTTCAAAAGACTCTCTTTCTTTAAATACCCCTGCATCCTCAAGCACTCTTACGAATTTCTTTCCAAGCTCTTCTCTTAGAATGAACTCGGCCTGCTCTCTAGAAGATATTGCTCCAGCCTGTGACTTTATTTGGATGGCCCACTCATAGTGATAGTCTGCTACCTGATTTGTTTCACCAAGAAGAAAAGATGTAATTTCCTCTAGTTCTTCCTTTAAGCGAGGCGGTAAGACAGCCAGGCCCATAACCTCAATTAGACCGATATTTTCTTTTTTTATATGATGAACATCTGCGTGTGGATGGAAGAGTCCAAGTGGATGTTCGTCCGTTGTTCGATTGTTTCTAAGAACAAGATCTAATTCAAATAGACCGTCACGAGTTCTCGCAATTGGTGTAACGGTATTATGCGGAGTATCATCTGTATAGGCAAGGATAGCTGCCCGTTCATCTGAGTAGTTTTTCCACGTTTGAAAAATATCATCAGCCGCCGCCACGAGACGGTTAATGTCGGCCCCTTTTAAGCGAATGACAGACATCGGCCACTTGACTACCGAAGCCTTTATTTCCGGATGGTGTTGCAGGTCAAAAGAGTAGTCATCCTGGGCACGTGTCATCGCAAACTCATAGCGACCAGCCTGATAATGATCATGGCTTAAAATAGAGCCACCGACAATCGGTAAATCTGCATTTGAGCCAATAAAGTAATGTGGAAACTTTTCTGTAAAAGAGAGCAGCCGTTCAAAGGCACTCCGATCAATTTTCATATATCGATGTTCTTCAGAAAGTAAAATACTGTGCTCGTTATAATAAACATATGGTGAATACTGCAGGTACCACATTTCACCCTGAAGAGGAATTGGAATAATCCTGTGATTAGCACGGGCTGGGTAACCGGTTCGACCGATATACCCTTCGTTTTCTTTACATAGCAAACATTTTGGATAATTTAATGTTTGCTTCATTTCCCGTTCTCGTTTTATTTGCTCCGGGTCCTTCTCTGGCTTGGATAAATTAATGGTTATATCCAACTGCCCATAAATGGTATCAACTTTATAGGATATATTTTTTTTAATACGATTAAGTTGGATATAATTGCTGTTTTGACTCAGTTGATAGAAAAAATCAGTTGCCGCTATAGGTGATTCCTGATATTTCTGGTTGAACATTTTATTGACTACAGATGGTCTAGCAACAAAGCAATTCATAATATTTGCTGATAAAATCTCTTTATCATCTAAGACATTCATAATCACGCCTTGTTCCACCGCATAAGCGATCAGATTCTCTACAAGGTTAGCAATCGTATCATCTGACGGAATAACCTCGTCTTCAGGAAAGGACTCTAAGCCTAGAAGGTGGAGGACTTGATTACGAACATACAAACAATCCGAAGCTTCAATTAATTCCACATCTATCGCTTTTTGGATCAGTCCAGCAATATCTTGATAAATCATGGTTATACTTCCTCTCCGTAACCCTCTGGATGAGTGGAGTGCCATTTCCAGGCATCTTCCATTATTTTTGTAACGGAAGTTCGTGTCGGATTCCAGCCTAGAATTTGCTTTGCTTTGTCTGAGCTTGCAACTAAAATACTAGGATCTCCTGCTCTGCGCGGGCCAATTTGTGCTGGAATTTCCTTGCCAGTTACCGCTCTTGCTGTATCGATCATTTCTTTCACTGAGAATCCTTGGCTGCTGCCAAGATTAAAGACATCACTCTTGCCGCCATCCCGCAAATAGTTTAAGGCTAGTAGATGGGCATTGATTAAATCCTCAACATGGACGTAGTCACGGATGCATGTTCCATCTGGTGTGTCATAATCTTCACCAAATATGGTGATGTGTGGCCTTTGTCCGAGTGCCGCCTGCAGGATGATTGGAATCAGATGTGTTTCAGGGCGGTGGTCTTCTCCGATTTCTGCTGTTTCTCTAGCTCCGGCCACATTAAAGTACCTTAATGAGACGAACTTAACATCATGTGCTTTTTCCGTCCATTTAATTAGCTTTTCCATGGTAAGCTTTGTTTCACCATAGGCATTTGTCGGATTAGTGGGTACTTCTTCTGTAATTGGTACCGTTTCTGGCTCGCCATACGTAGCTGCTGTAGATGAGAAAACAATTTTCTTAACATTAAACTCAACCATAGCTTGTAGTAAAACTTGTGTTCCATGGACATTATTATCGTAATACTTAAGTGGGTTTTCCATGGATTCACCGACAAGCGAATTGGCAGCAAAATGAATCACCGCATCAATATTTTCCTTTTCAAATACGGACCGAAGGAAATGGATGTCACGCATATCTCCTTCGTAGAAAGCTGCCTGTGGATGAACTGCCTTCCTATGACCGGTTTCAAGATTATCGATGATAACCACACTTTCGCCTTTGTCAATTAACTGATAAACCGCATGTGATCCAATATAGCCTGCTCCGCCTAAAATCAATACACTCATATTAGCACTCCTTAAGAAAGTTCTTTTGCACCGTCACCTATTGAAGCGATATAAAAAGTAGCTTCATAGCCAACTCGTTCGCGATAGATGCTATTAATATTGTTCTTAAAATCCTCTACTTTATCTTTTTCCACAATGGCAATTGCACAGCCTCCAAACCCGGCACCTGTCATCCGGGCTCCTAAGACACCATCCTGCTCCCAAGCTGCCTGAACAATGGTATCAAGTTCAAGACCTGTTACTTCATAATCATCTCTTAAAGAAATATGAGATTGATTCATCAACTTGCCAAATTGAGCAAGGTCGCCTTGCTGCAATTTCTCTAATGCCTCTAATGTCCGTGCATTTTCATAAACAGCATGTTTAGCACGCTTTTGATTCACTTCATCCTTAATTAGATGTTTATTTCTTTCAAACTCAGCTGGTGAGATTTCTCCCAAACTATTGATGGATAAATCCTGCTGCAGGTCGCTTAATGCTTCTTCACATTGAGCACGGCGCTCGTTATACTTTGAGCCAGCTAATGTCCGCTGCTTATTGGTATTAATAATAATAATGTCATGATCGTTCAAAATGATTGGTGCATATTGATACTCTAGTGTATTACAGTCCAATAGAATCGCATGGTCTTTCTTCCCCATACCGATGGCAAATTGGTCCATAATCCCACTGTTGACTCCAATATACTCATTTTCAACCTTTTGACCAAGTCTTACCATAGGAATTCGGTCCATCTTAAGTTGATATAACTCATTAATTAAAACCCCAGTTGCCAATTCTATCGATGCTGAGGATGAAAGACCTGCACCATTTGGTATATTTCCATAATACAGAATGTCTGCACCAGCATCAATTTCATTACCTGCTTCTTTCATATAAAGGAACATTCCCTTAGGAAAGTTAGCCCAGTGATCAGCCTCATCAAAGGCTAAATGATTTAAATCCACCTCAATAATACCAATTTCGGCAAAGTTCATACTATAAAAGCGTAATTTATGGTCGTCACGTTTTCTTGCAAGAGCATATGTTCCATAAGAAATCGAAGCAGGGAAAACATGTCCGCCGTTGTAATCAGTATGTTCGCCAATCAAGTTAATTCTTCCTGGAGCAAAAAAGGTTCTTGGTGTACTAGTTGTATCAAATATCGATTGAAATTCGCTCGTTAAATGGGCTGTAGTAGTCATAATGCCTCCTATTATTTAAAATCGAATAATTTAATTTAAATCACTTAATTAATTAATTTAATTAAGTCAATCTAAGTCTACAACGATTCAATTTGTGATGCAATAAAAACTTCGGAGAAAATTCAGCTAAGCTTTGATAATATAGAGAGGGTGCAATCATAATGTTCCAAATTTCTCAATTATTTATAAATAAAACTCTCTTACAATTTTCGGCACTTGACTTTTACGTGTAATGAAGTAAAATTTAGTAAAACATTTTACTAAAATTATTACTAAATTAATTGAAATAATAAATATATTGGAGGTGGAAAGAATGGCAACTATTAAAGATATTGCAGAACAAGCAGGCTATTCGATTTCTACAGTTTCTCGGGTATTAAATAATGATCAAAGCCTTTCTGTTCCAGATGAAACAAGGGAAAAGATCTATGATGTGGCTGAAAAGCTTAATTACCGCAAGAAAACAGTAAGGCTTCAAGTGAAAAATATAGCCTTTTTATACTGGTTAACAGATAAGGAAGAACTTGAAGATGTTTATTTTAAAACAATACGAATAGAGATTGAAAAGTTGGCAAGATTATTCAATGTAGAGTTGATAACCTACAAGATATCTAAAGGTATCCAGCAAATTCCAAGTAATATTGAGGGATTCATTGCAGTAGGTACGTTTTCTGAAAAGGAGCTTGCCTACCTAAGAAGTATCACGCCTAATGGTGTCTTTTTAGATACCACACCAGACCCAAATCATTATGATTCAGTTAGGCCTGATTTAGCGCAAATTACTAGAAGAACAGTGGATATTCTTATGGAGAAGGGTCATAAAGAAATCGGTTTTATAGGCGGAACCTATCACAATCCGAACACGGATGTGGATGAGCCTGACCTAAGGGAAAGAGTATTTCGCAGGTACATGGAGGGAAGGGGAATTCTTAAGGGTCAATATATTTTTTCCAACAGAGGATTCTCGGTGGAAAATGGATATTACTTGATGAAAAAAGCAATCGAGCAGCTAGGAGACGAATTACCAACAGCGTTTTTAATCGCTTCAGATCCGATTGCGGTAGGCAGTCTTCAGGCGTTGAATGAACATGGAATTGCGATACCAAATCGAGTAAGTGTTATCAGCATCAATAATATTAGTGTTGCAAAGTATGTTTCTCCGCCGTTAACAACTTTTCATATTGATATCAGAGAGATATGCAAGAATGCAATTGAATTATTATTAGAACGAGTGCTTGAAAAACGCAAGCTTGTAAAAACTCTCTATATTGGCTCTGAACTCATCATTCGTAAAAGTACAAACTAGGTAATTGTTTTTTTAGTTTATGGAATGTAAGAGTGAAATTTAATTGGTTTTCGTAAAAAGTTTTACCTAATCTAGTAAAAAAGTTGTTTACACGTTTACTTTGCAGTGCTATATTGAATTTACCGAAGCGCTTTCAGTAAATCCAACCACTTCTGCGCTTCTAATACTATGATGAAGGGATGTACATCCATGAAAAAGTTTAAAAAGTATTTTAGCTTAATGAGTGGTATTGCTTTAAGTTTATCTTTAGTTGCCTGCGGTCCTCAAGACGATGCGAAAGAAGGCACTGATACGAAAGAAGCGGACAAGCCAAAAGAATTACTTGTCTGGGAAGATATTATGAAAGGTGAAGGAATCAAAGATGCCATCGCCAAGTTTGAAGAAGAAAATGATGTAAAAATTACAATGGTTGAAAAACAATATACAAAACAAATCGAGGACCTTCGTTTAGATGGACCAGCTGGAACAGGTCCAGACGTTTTAACAATGCCAAGTGACCAAATTGGTACAGCTGTAACTGAAGGTTTAATCAAAGAATTAAATGTTGATGAAGCAACTCAAGGTACTTTTACTGAAGTAGCGATGGACGCACAAAAGGTAAATGGTAAGGTTTATGGATTACCAAAAGCAGTAGAAACAACAATGCTTTATTACAATAAAGATCTTATCTCTGAAGACCAATTACCAACTACTCTTGAGGGCTGGTATGAGTATTCTAAAGGTGTAGCAGATGGTAAGAAATTTGGATTCCTTGCTCTTTTCGATCAAATTTATTATGCAAACAGCGTACTAAGCGGATATGGCGGTTATATCTTTGGCCGTGATGCAGATGGCAATTATGATCCAGCTGATATCGGTATCAACAATGCTGGTGCTGTTGAAGGTGCAACATATATCCAGAAGTTTTACAAAGAAGGTCTTTTCCCTTCAGGTATCATCGGTGAACAAGGAATCAGCGTAATCGAGTCTTTATTCACTGAAGGTAAAGCTGCTGCAATCATTTCTGGTCCATGGAACGTTGAACCGTTTACAAAGGCTGGCGTAAACTGGGGAGTAACTAAGTTACCTGAACTTGAAAATGGTAAAAATATGAGTGCGTTCGTTGGAGTGAAAAGCTATAACGTTAGCTCTTACTCAAAAAATGCAGAGCTTGCTGAAAAGTTTGTAAAGTTTATTGCAAACGAAGAAAATTCTAAAACGAGATATGAAATTACAAAAGAAGTACCAGCTGTAGCTGCATTAGCAGCAGACCCTGTCGTAACTGAAAGTGAAGTGGCAAAAGCAGTTGCTGAGCAATCACAATTCTCAGAATTAATGCCTAATATTCCACAAATGAACGAAGTTTGGGTTCCTACTGACTCAGCATTACAAACAATCGCAACAGGTAAAGCAGAACCAAAAGCAGCATTAGACCAAGCGGTAGAAACAATTAAAGGGCAAATCGAAGCAAAACATAGTGGTAAATAATTAGTAATCACAATAATGGTGTCAAACGCTAATTATGTTTGACACCATTACTTATATGAACTTGAATACAAGAGCCATTTATCTACATAATGGTCTTACTATAAAGAGGTGAGAAATGTGCAGCATCGCAGAATAGCCCCGCTGTTATCCATCATTCCAGGACTAGGACAATTCTATAATAAACAATGGGTAAAAGGTCTAATCTTCCTGATCCTTGGTGCTTCATTTATTGTCGCATTTAAGGATTTACTAAATATGGGGTTTTGGGGACTCTTTACACTTGGAACAGAAGTACCTCGAGATAACTCTATCTTCCTTCTAGCTGAAGGAATCATCGCTTTAATTGTTACTGCCTTCGGTCTTGGTATTTACTATTGGAATATCAAAGATGCTTATAACAACGGAAAATTACGTGATGAAAACGTCCCAGTAAACTCATTAAGAAATGATTATCAAAATTTAATCGCACAAGGATATCCATACTTAATCAGTGGTCCATCCTTATTTCTTCTAATCTTTGCAGTTATCTTCCCAATTTTGTTCAGCTTTGCTTTGGCTTTCACGAATTATGACTTATATCATTCACCGCCAGCAAACCTAGCAGACTGGGTAGGATTACAAACATTTGCAGAAATCTTCACAGTTGATATATGGCGTTCTACATTCTTTGATGTATTAGCATGGACCATCATTTGGACTCTTGTTGCATCAAGCCTTCAAGTAAGTCTGGGGATTTTCTTAGCCATTATCGTAAACCAAAAGGAAGTTCGCTTCAAAAAATTCTTCCGTACCGTTTTGGTTTTACCATGGGCAGTACCAGGATTTGTCACCATCCTGATCTTTGCCGGACTATTTAATGATAGCTTTGGTGCAATCAATAATGATATTTTAGCGTTTTTTGGAGTGGACCCTATTCCTTGGATGACAGATGAAATGTGGGCAAGAGTAGCACTGATTTTAATGCAGGGCTGGCTTGGATTCCCATACATCTTTATTGTGACAACAGGTGTTCTTCAATCGATTCCTGAAGATTTATACGAAGCAGCAACGATAGATGGAGCATCTATTTTTGCAAAATTCAAAAACATTACCCTGCCAATGATCTTGATTGCAATGGCACCAATCATTATTACGCAATATACTTTTAACTTTAATAACTTTAATATCATTTATCTTTTCAATGGCGGCGGTCCTGCGGTGGCGGGTTCAAATGCTGGTGGAACCGACATATTAGTATCATGGATTTACAAACTGACGATGCAATCAAGTCAATACTCCCTAGCAGCTGCCTTAACAATTTTATTATCCATATTTGTCGTTGGAATCGCTCTATGGCAATTCAGACGCACAAATTCGTTCAAAGAGGGGGCATAAAAGATGCAGACAAATATGAAAACAAATCGATTCTTTCGTCTCCTTTTTGCCTATGGAATCCTAACTTTTATGTCCATAATTATCATCTATCCCCTGCTTTGGACAGTAGGAGCAAGCTTTAATCCTGGTAACAGTCTAATAAGTACCTCGATCATTCCAAAAAATCCAACACTCGATCATTATCGAGAGTTATTTGAAGGAAGAGAAAGCCTGCAGTATGGCAAATGGTATATCAACTCATTAAAAATTAGTTTGTTTACGATGCTCGGGGCAATGATTACTGTTTCATTTACGGCTTATGCTTTCTCTCGTTTCCGTTTTAAAGGAAGGAAAAATGCGTTAATGCTGTTTCTATTGTTACAAATGATTCCGCAATTTGCTGCGTTAATTGCATTGTTTGTATTAGCGCAAATTTTAGGAATGATGAACAGCCATTGGCTATTAATTCTTCTTTATATCGGCGGACAGATTCCAATGAACACATACCTAATGAAAGGCTATATGGATTCGATTCCAATGGACTTGGATGAAAGCGCGAAGATTGACGGAGCGAGTAACACAAGAATTTTTTGGCAAATTATCCTGCCTTTATCACGTCCAATGTTAGCAGTTGTGGCAATGAACGGATTTACCGGCCCGCTTGGAGATTTCGTTTTATCGTCCGTTATTCTTAGAACGCCAGAGGCGTATACCTTGCCAATCGGGTTATATAAGTTAGTAAACGATGTCATGGGTGCAAGCTATACAACCTTCGCAGCAGGTGCCATTTTAATTAGTATTCCGATTGCTGTTACCTTCTTGTTACTGCAAAAGAACTTTGTATCAGGTCTAACAGCAGGTGGAACAAAAGGTTAATCTCAAAAGGTAGAAGGAGAGTATTATGTCTAAACATGAAAAAACATATACAACTAAAGCGAACTTCATGCTTCATGGAGGAGACTACAATCCTGATCAATGGTTAGACCGCCCTGATATATTAGAAGACGATATCAAACTAATGCAGCTATCTCATACAAATACATTTTCAGTGGGGATCTTTGCGTGGGCGGCACTTGAGCCGGAAGAAGGTATCTACCATTTTGAATGGCTGGATAAAATAATTGATGATATTTATAAAATTAATGGACGTGTCATCCTTGCAACCCCAAGCGGGGCGCGTCCTGCGTGGATGTCACAAAAATACCCTGAGGTTCTTCGTGTCAATGGTGCGAGAGTAAAACAACTACATGGGGGTCGTCATAACCACTGTTTTACGTCACCTGTATACCGTGAAAAAACTCAGAAAATCAATCGTCTGCTTGCCGAAAGATATGGCAATCATCCTGCATTAATCATGTGGCATATATCTAATGAGTATGGCGGCGAATGTCATTGTGACCTATGCCAGGATGCTTTTAGAGAGTGGTTAAAGAATAAGTACGATCATAATCTTAAAGCATTGAATAATGCTTGGTGGGGTCCTTTCTGGAGCCACACGTTTACCGATTGGTCACAAATTGAATCCCCTTCTTCGATTGGAGAAAGTATGGTTCATGGACTAAATCTCGATTGGCGCCGTTTTGTAACAGACCAAACGATTGACTTTTTTGAAAATGAAATCCTTCCAATTAAGGAATTAACACCTGAAGTTCCGATTACGACAAATTTTATGGCTGATACTCATGAACTAATCCCTTTCCAGGCACTTGATTACAGCAAGTTTGCCAAACATTTAGATGTGATTAGCTGGGATGCTTACCCTGCATGGCACAATGATTGGGAAAGTACAGCCGACTTGGCAATGCGTGTAGGCTTTATTGATGATTTGTATCGTAGTTTGAAACAGAAGCCATTTTTATTAATGGAATCAACCCCTAGCATGGTCAATTGGCATCCAGTCAATAAGGCTAAGCGGCCTGGTATGCATATGCTCGCTTCCATGCAAATGATTGCACATGGGTCTGATAGTGTCCTTTACTTCCAGTGGAGAAAATCACGCGGTTCTTCCGAGAAATTCCACGGTGCTGTTGTTGATCATGACAATAGTCCAAATAACCGTGTGTTCCAAGAGGTTGCCGAAGTTGGTAAAACGCTTGAAAAACTGACAGATGTAGTTGGAACAAACCGGCCTTCTGATGTAGCGATTCTCTATGATTGGGAGAGCAATTGGGCCTTAAATGATGCACAAGGCTTTGGTTTAGAAACGAAACGATATCCACAAACATTGGTTGAACATTACCGTGCTTTCTGGGAAAAAGATATCCCGGTTGATGTCATCACGAAAGAACAGGATTTCTCAAGCTACAAATTATTGATTATTCCAATGCTCTATTTGGTGAGTGAAGAAACAATCGCAAGGTTGAAAGCGTTTGTGGCAAATGGCGGCCGGTTAGTAACGACCTATATCAGTGGCCTTGTCAATGAACATGATTTAACCTATACAGGCGGCTGGCACAAAGATCTCCAAGATATCTTTGGCATCAATCCTGTCGAAACAGATACTTACTATCCAAGCGACCGAAACGCGGTAAAGTTCCGCAATCAATCCTACGAGTTAATAGACTATGCTACGGTGATTGAAGTGAACAGTGCTAAGGTTGAAGCCTCTTATGAAGATGATTTCTATGCAGGTACCCCTGCAGCAACTAGCCATGATTACGAAAAGGGAAAAGCCTATTATATTGGCGGCCGTTTAGAAGCTAATTTCCAGCGTGATTTCTATCAAGAAATCATCCATGATTTGGCGCTTGAGTCTGCTTTTGAAATTAAACATAATAAAGGCGTATCAGTTCAAGTAAGACAAGCCCCTGAAAGTGATTATATCTTTGTCATGAATTTTACCGAGGAAAAACAACCGATCATCATTGAAACAGCTGTGAAGGATTTAATGACAGGTGAAGAAGTCATAGGCGGACTTACCTTAGGAAAATACGAAGTAAGAATCCTTGAGAAAAAGAAATAAGTATAAGACCCCTGGGCTGGAGAGAAGACTCTTCACTCGGGGAACTTTATTAAAGCCACTGAATCATAAAGCTATCATTCTATTATTCAGTGGTAGATTTATAGTTTACTTGAAAGCGTTTACTATAAAGAGGAAAATTTAACGTAAAGGTGAGGAGCGAAATGGGGAAAAGCAACAGGTTTTTTGCAATGTTTTTAGCATTTATAATGGTATTTAGCTCGCTATTTGTTAATGGTATCCCTAGTATTGCAGCAGGTTCAACACAGTACCTAGAAAATGGTGGCTTTGAATCGGACTTTTGGGCTGATGGTTCATGGACGATAGAAACGGCAAACTGGGACGGATTCACTGCAAATCCATCTACAGGCGATAAATATGAAGGAAATTCATCATTTAATTATTGGATGAAGGATACTGCGACTGGAACGCAATCCATTACAGTAAAACAAACGATTGATTCTCTTCCAGCAGGAAGCTATGAGCTTTCTGTTAAATCAATGGGTGGTTCAGGAGCAGAAGCAGGTTTAGTAAAATTATTTGCCGGTGACACTGTAATTGAGCCGACAGCAACGACAGGCTGGGGAACTTGGGGTACGATAACATTGCAATTCGAACTAACGGAAGAAGCTACAAACGTTCCAGTAGGAGCTGTTATTACAGGAGAACCAAAGGCTTGGGGTTATTTAGATAGCTTTAGCTTAACTTCTACAAGTGTAGATTCACCAGCACCAATTGATCCAGTAAATGCTGATATTTTTGTTAAAAGAGTAGATGGCATTAGTGATGATTTTATTAAAGGTGTAGATATTTCTAGTATTATTTCACTAGAAAACAGCGGCGTGAAATTTAAGAATGAAGCCGGCGCAGAACAAGATATTTTTAAAACAGTAGCTGATTCTGGCGTTAATTATATCCGTGTACGTGTCTGGAACGATCCTTTTGATACAAGTGGTAATGGATATGGCGGCGGAAACAATGATTTAGAAACAGCAATTGAAATTGGAAAAAGAGCAACAAAGTATGGCATGAAGTTATTGGTGGACTTCCACTATTCAGATTTCTGGGCAGATCCAGCAAAACAGCAAGCACCAAAGGCATGGGAAAATATGAGCTTTGAAGCGAAGAAAACAGCGCTTTATAACTATACAAAAGACAGCTTAGAAGCAATGCAGGCTGCAGGTATTGATATTGGCATGGTCCAGGTTGGAAATGAAACCAATGGCGGATTAGCTGGTGAAAAAGATTGGACAAAGATGAGTGCTTTATTCAATGAAGGAAGCAAAGCAATCAGGGCAGTAGATCCAGATATTTTAATAGCTTTACATTTTACTAACCCTGAAACATCTGGAAGATACGCTAGCGTTGCTAAGACTCTAAGCGAAAATGGTGTAGACTATGATGTCTTTGCCAGCTCGTACTACCCATTCTGGCACGGTACATTAGCTAATTTAACGAGTGTTCTTAAGAATGTCGCTAAAACGTATGGTAAAAAAGTTATGGTAGTGGAAACTTCTTATACGTATACAGCAGAAGATGGCGATGGCCACGGCAACACAGCACCAAAGGACTCCGGTCAAACATTAAATTACCCCATTACGGTTCAAGGTCAAGCAACGGCTGTTCGTGACGTAATTGAGGCAGTTGTGAACATAGGGGAAGCAGGAATTGGTGTGTTCTATTGGGAACCAGCATGGCTTCCAGTAGGACCTGCAACTCAATTACAGCAAAATAAAACCCTTTGGGAGAAATATGGATCTGGTTGGGCAACAAGCTATGCTTCAGAATACGATCCACATGATGCAGGTGCGTGGTACGGCGGAAGTGCAGTAGATAACCAAGCACTATTTGATTTCAATGGTAACCCGCTACCATCATTGAACGTTTTTAAATATGTAAATACAGGTGCGGTTGCTCCGTTAAAAGTGGATGAAATTAAAGATATCGCGGTAAGTGTTATTTTAGGAGAGGAAATAACTTTACCAGCAACGGTAACAGTGACTTATAACAATGGAACAAAAGGCGCGATTCCAGTAACTTGGGATGCTTCTGCATTAGAATCAGCGGTTAGCAATGGTGTTGGAAACTATGTGATTAACGGTGTAGTGGAAGGTGGAGCAAATGTAAAGGCACACCTGCAAATTAACCCTGAAAACTATGTAGTAAATCCAAGTTTTGAGGATACTGACAGGTCAATGTGGTCAATCATTCATCCTGATGGTGTGACACCGCATGCTACCTTTAAGTCAAACGCAGCAGACGCTAAAACAGGAGAATACACAGTTCATTTCTACTCGGGTGAAGGTGTAGATTTCAAGGTAGAGCAGACGATTACAGGGTTAGAGCCAGGATATTATAATCTATCTATGTTCCTTCAAGGTGGAGATGCAGCAGATTCTGACATGTATCTGTATGCGAAAACGAGCGAAGAGGAGTTAAAAACGAATACTTCTGTTTATGGCTGGACGGTTTGGAGGAACCCGCAAGTAACTGAAATCCTTGTATTAGATGGAACGTTAACAATTGGTGCTAATATCAAAGCAAATGCAGGTGCATGGGGAACTTTAGATGACTTCTATCTTTATAAAGTGAGAGATTATGTGACGGAACCAGCTCCAGGTGAGGGAGAAGAGCCGGGTCAGACACCAGGTGAAGAAACTCCAGGTGAAGGAGAAGCACCAGGCCAAACTCCGGGAGAAGAAACGCCAGCTGAAGAAATCCCAGGCCAGACTCCAGTAGAGCAACCGGGACAAGCACCAACAGATGAAACGAAAGAAGGCAACAAGCTGCCAAACACAGCAACAAATATGTTTAACAGCTTACTTCTTGGCTTACTTTTAATGGCAGGCGGTACAGTGTTATTCATGGTAAGAAAGTTTAAAAGAGTAAATTAGATTTCTTTTACTAAGTCTGGCTTCGATATTGAGGTCAGACTTTTGTTATTTATCATATAACCGTCGATAACTTAAACTTAAATAATTGGTAATTGTGCTATAATATAGGCATTATAAATATTGAATGATTTTTATAAAAAAAGTGAGGTTTAAAGATGATCTGGGAAAATAAAATTGCTACCACATTGCAGTGGGCACGCGAAATATCTAACAAGGAACAAAAAGAAAAGGTCGCAAGAAAAGTGGCAGAAAGAGTTAAAAATGGAGATGTAATCGGCATTGGTTCAGGATCAACATCCTTCTTAGCGCTTCAAGAAATTAGTAAGAAAGTGAAGGAAGAAGGACTTAATATCTTAGCTATCCCTACTTCACATGAGGTATCTCTTAGCTGTTCAATCCTTGGGCTGCCTACGACTACATTATTAAATGCCAGACCGGATTGGTCCTTTGATGGTGCAGATGAAGTTGACCCACAGAAAAGCTTAATTAAAGGCAGAGGCGGAGCGATGTTTGCAGAGAAACTTGTTATAGCAAGCTCCCCTGAGAACTATATTCTAGTTGATTCATCTAAGTTTGTTACTTACCTGGGTGAAAAGTTCGCGGTCCCTATTGAAGTAGACCCTAGAGCTGTGAACCTAGTAGAGGAAGAGCTGCTGAAATTAGATGCTACTGAAATCAACTTGAGATTAGCTGTTTCTAAGGATGGCCCTGTTATTACAGAAGCAGGTAACTTAATTCTAGACGTTCGCTTTAAGGAAATCACTCCATTATTTGAACAAGAGATTAAGAAAATTCCTGGAGTCATTGAATCCGGTCTTTTTATTAACTACCCGGTTGAAATCTTAACTACATAATGGAAAAGGGGCTATACTTCCTAATGAGGTATAGCCCCTTTTTTGAAAAATAGATATGGTAGGAAAAAGATAAGGGGTTCAAGATGCCCGAAAGCTGAAAACTCCCCCACCCCCGGTCATCTTAAAGGGTTCAAGATGCCCGAAAGCTGGAGAAATCCCCCAAACCGGTCATCTTAGAGGGTTCAAGATGCCCGAAAGCTGAAAACTCCCCCACCCCCGGTCATCTTAAAGGG
>JBFNER010000043.1:0-30805 GCA_040797665.1 Neobacillus sp.
ATGCCCGAAAGCTGAAAACTCCCCCACCCCCGGTCATCTTAAAGGGTTCAAGATGACCAAAACCCGGGAAAACTCCCCCATCTCGGTCATCATGAAGCCTTAATAGCATAAAAATCAATTCTAACCCACTTCTAGAATTGCCCCTGCTCGATATGATAGCCCTTCTTCGTTAAAGCATGATGAAGCTGTTCGACATGATCATGATTCTTTGTCTCTACCGATATTTCTAATTGAGCATAGCCAGGATAAATATGCTTACCCATTCGGTGGAGGTTAACCGTTTGAACATTGGCATCAAGGTCTGTAATAGAACTTAAGACTCTTTGAAGCTCGCCGGGCTTATCCTTTAAAGTGATGAGTAGTGTGGCATATCTACCAGATTCAACAAGACCACGCTCAATGATCCTCGAGATAAAATTCATATCGACGTTTCCGCCGCTCAGCACCGCAACGACCTTTTTTTCCTTTAAGCTTACTTTTTTGTAAAGTAAGGAAGACAAGGAGCAGGCACCCGAGCCCTCTACTAACAGCTTATTTCTCTCTAGCAGCATTAGCATCGTTCTAGCAATTTCCATTTCATCAACACAATAAATATCATCAACGTATTTCTGAACGAGCTCAAAATTTTTTAATCCTGGCTTTTTCACGGCAATTCCATCTGCCATGGTCGGAGAAGAGGCAATCATGATGGGTTTCTCTTCGGTTAATGATTGTTTCATGCTCGGACAGGCGGCTGCTTGTACACCATATACAGAAATATGTGGGTTCTTCTCCTTTACTGCCATGGCCAATCCAGCAATCAGTCCTCCACCTCCAACCGGACAGACGATCGCTTCTACGTCTGGCAGCTGGTCAAGAATTTCTAATCCTACTGTTCCTTGGCCAGCGATGACCCAATCATCATCAAAGGCATGAATAAAGGTAGCCCCTTTCTGTTCCTTCAGCTCTAACGCAAAAGCAAGTGCTTCATCGAATACATTTCCTTCTAATATAACCTCTGCACCGTATTGTTTCGTTGCCAGCACCTTACTGAGCGGCGCTCCTTTAGGCATAACGATTGTACAGGGAATGCCGAGCATATGGCTGGAATAGGCGACCCCTTGAGCATGATTGCCGGCAGAGGCTGCGACAACCCCTTTTTGCAGCTCTTCCTCAGATAAATTGATAAGCTTGTTATAGGAACCCCTTACTTTAAATGAGCCCGTTTTTTGCAGGTTTTCAAGCTTTAAAAATACTTCATTTTTAGCAAGCTGACTAAAGGTTTTGGAATAATCAAGGGGAGTAGTGTGTACAATTCCCTTCATCTTTTCACGTGCAATGATGATATCATCTAAGTTCATGATAGCCCTCCTACATACACTTACATAATCTTAGGATGTACGGCTAGAGGTAAACTATGTCACTATTTATGTTGATCAGAAAAAGGACTGCCCCAACCTAGTTGAGCCAGCCCTTCTTTGTTACCATTCTTTAGGTTCGTAATTTAGTTCCCTAAATAACTGATTCTTTTCTTTTTTAGATAAATCGCGCCATTGTCCTGGCGGAAGATTGCCTAGTTGAATGTTCATAATCCGGATCCGCTGCAATCGATAGACTTCATATCCTAATGCCTCACACATGCGGCGAATTTGCCGATTTAAACCTTGTGTCAGGATAATCTTAAACTCAAATTTAGATAGTTGAAAGACCTCACAAGGAAGAGTTTTTGTTCCTAATATCTTAACCCCTGCAGCCATATTCTTTAAGAAATCTGGTGTAATGGGCTTATCTACTGTAACGATATACTCTTTTTCATGCCGGTTCTCTGCACGCAATATTTCATTCACAATATCTCCATCATTCGTCAGCAGGATCAACCCTTCAGAATCCTTATCTAACCGTCCAATATTAAAAATTCTTAAAGGGTGATTTACTAAATCAATAATATTACCTTTAACATTTTTTTCAGTCGTACTGGTAATTCCAACAGGCTTATTTAAGGCGATATAGACATAGTTTCTTGCCATTCGAATTTGACTTCCACTAACGCGGACATCATCTCCGGGCTCAACTTGGTCACCAATTTTTGCAATTCTGCCATTTATAGTAACTCGTCCTTCGCTAATGAGTTTATCTGCGCCACGTCTAGATGCTTTTCCAGCCTCACTAATAAATTTATTAATTCGCATGCTTTACACACCCTTAAAAGGTTAATTGTCTTTATTTAGAATACTGAACTGTTATCCTATTTTCAAGGACTAGCCATAATTGCCTGTCTATAAAAATAGATAGTAAGGCATACTAATATTCGAGATTACCCATATATTAGTGGTGGAAGTACTGTATGGAAACAAAAGGAATCGACTGTTCACAATTTAGTCATTTACTTTTTGAAAACGTTTTGATAATATGTACAAGAAGTCAGACGACTAAGGACTGACAACGAATGTAAGCAGTTACACTTAGATTTAAATACTACAACATATGAGGTGTGCACGATGAATTTTTTATGGGGAATATTTGGTGTCATCATTATTTTGGGAATCGCTCTCCTACTATCAAGTAATAAGAAAGCGATTAACTATAGAACAATCCTAGGTGGTTTAGCAATTCAACTCACATTTGCCTTCATCGTCTTGAAGTGGGAAGCAGGCCGTGCGGGATTAAATTGGTTTACAATGAGAATCCAGGATATTATTGGCTACGCTAATGAAGGGATTTCCTTCTTATTTGGCCCAGCAGCAGATACTCAAAACTTTGGATTTGTCTTTGCTTTTCAAGTGTTAACCGTTATTATTTTCTTTTCATCATTAATTTCAGTGCTATATTATTTGGGTATTATGCAATGGTTTATCAAAATCATTGGCGGAGGTCTTTCAAAATTATTAGGAACAAGCCAGACAGAATCAATGTCAGCGGCTGCTAATATTTTCGTTGGTCAAACAGAAGCCCCGCTTGTTATTCGTCCATTTTTGCCAAAAATGACTAACTCTGAATTATTTGCTGTAATGACAGGTGGACTTGCTTCCGTTGCGGGCTCTGTACTTGTTGGATATGCACTGTTAGGAGTGCCGCTAGAATACTTGCTTGCCGCTAGTTTCATGGCTGCACCAGCTGGTTTGGTCATGGCTAAGATGATGATCCCAGAGACTGAAAAGTCAGTGGTAACCGATTTTGAAATTGGTAAAGATAAAGAATCTGCAAATGTTATTGATGCAGCGGCAAGAGGTGCCGGTGATGGTTTAATGCTTGCTCTTAATGTTGGAGCGATGTTACTAGCATTTATTGCTTTAATTGCATTAATAAATGGTATTCTAAGTGGTATTGGTGGAATATTTGGTTTTGAAGCTCTATCTCTTGAAGGGATTTTAGGAATCTTATTCTCACCAATCGCCTTTGCTGTTGGTGTACCATGGTCAGAAGCGGTACAGGCTGGTAGCTTTATCGGTCAAAAGCTTGTTTTAAATGAATTCGTAGCATATTCAGCATTTGCTCCGGAAATTCCAAATCTATCTGAAAAAACGGTAGCGGTAATAAGCTTTGCACTTTGTGGCTTTGCAAACTTAAGCTCAATGGCAATACTGCTTGGCGGATTAGGAAGCCTTGCTCCAAACCGTCGCCCAGACATTGCGAGATTAGGTCTTCGTGCTGTTGCAGCAGGTATGCTGGCATCTCTACTGAGTGCAGCGATTGCGGGAATGTTTATTTAATAACGAATTGAAAGAACACAATGAAGCTTTTATTCATTGTGTTTTTTTGTATGTATTTGGACAAAAAAATATCATTTGACTGTTAATGATCCTCAAGTATAGTAAAGGGAGGGAGGAGAGTCTCAGATGAAAGAAATTTCTTTTCGAACGAAAATCGTAATTGGTGAAAACTCATTAGATAGTTTAAAGAAAATAGAAAAAGAAACAGTCTTTATTGTGACAGACCCATTTATTGAACAGTCTGGAATGCTGGCGGAAGTGACCGAAAGGCTGGCATATAAGGAGAATAGTTATTTTATTTTTAGCGATATCGTTCCTGACCCGCCGATTGAAACCGTTGCCGCCGGCGTGAAAGCGCTTCAGGAAATTAAACCAAGCATTCTAATTGCCATTGGCGGCGGTTCGGCAATCGATGCTGCAAAAGCAATTAAGGAATTTGCATTAAAATTTTCTCCACAGCAAAAAGACATTAAATTTATTGCCATCCCTACCACTAGTGGAACAGGAACAGAGGTGACCTCATTTTCTGTTATTACCGATAATGCTAAGCATGTGAAATATCCACTTGTTGCAGACGGCTTGTTGCCAGATGAGGCAATTTTAGATACGAATCTCGTAAAGTCAGTTCCTCCAGCTGTAACAGCAGATACCGGCATAGACGTCCTAACGCATGCAATCGAAGCTTATGTTTCTAAGGAAGCAAATGACTTTTCTGATGCATTTGCAGAAAAAGCAGTACAGCTAATATTTGAATATTTACCTAGGGCATATAAGGATGGCAATGATCTAGAGGCAAGAGAAAAGGTCCACCATGCATCAACACTGGCTGGACTCGCGTTTAACATGGTTGGTTTGGGGATCAATCATAGTATAGCCCACGTCTGTGGTGCACAATTTCATATCCCGCACGGAAGAATGAATGCGCTTTTATTACCAGCAGTAATTGAATATAACGCAGATTTCCGTTCTTTTTCACAAAATGAATACAGTGCGGCTGCGAAACGCTATGCAAGGCTTGCAAAAATATTGGGATATCCTTCAGGTAACATAAGGGTAGCGGTAAAAAGCCTGCTTCAGCAGATTAATCAATTAGCAAAAGAACTGCATATGCCGGTAAATCTAAGAGCATGCGGGGTGAATAAAGAACAATTCACTACTGTAAAACAACATATAAGTGAAGCGGCATTAAATGACGCATGTACGAAAACAAATCCAAGAATACCATCGGTTGAAGACATTGAGCGGATTGTGGAAAAGATTATATAACAAAAAACCTACCTTGCATTTTTTGCAAAGGTAGGTTTTATGTTAGTTTACTTAAAGATTAATACTTTACCGACGGTACCGTCAGCACTTTCACCAACAACACGGAACTTTAATCCATAGGTTGGCACGTTACGGCCGGCATCAGGCATACCAGTATTCAAATAATTAGTGCTATCGTCGAATAATGGGGTGCGTTGAGTAAAGTTATCGGTCATGGTAATGCCTAGTAGGTTCTTATAATCTAAGAACATTTTTTCCGTTTTATTAAGACTGAAAGCAGCATCGTGAATTTGATAACGGGACGAAGCCAATGACTTGTCGCTCCATGCTAGTGTGTTTTGATCAGCATCAACAACTCCTAGGAATCCCTCACCTGGATGTACACCAGTCCAGTTGTTGTCGTAGGTCTCATCTACATACCAAACCACTAGTCCAGGATCATACGACATAAGGCTTGCACCACGGCGGATGTTCTTCAATCCTTCATCCACACCATTATGAGAACGCCACTCTAATAGGTAATAATGGGTTGAATAATTATATCCATCTGATAATTCAAAGCCATCTAAGGTAAATGGAGTAGATTCTTCTTCACCACCATCAGAGAAAATTTCTTGTCCATCAGCTAGAACCTTAATATTGTCAGCAAAGAAACCAAGCTCCGTAGTGCCCCAATCGGTTTGATAACTAAAGCGAAGTTGGATTTCTTCACCTGCATATTCACTTAGGTCAAAGGCTTGTTTCACCCAACCATTAGAATTTCCAGTAAAACCAGGCATTGATTCTATAATGGAAGGATATCCATCCTCAACGATATCAGAGCGGGTATTTTCGTTTCCAAGTGAAGTCCAATTTACCCCATCGCTGGATACTTGAACAAAGGCAAAATCCCATTGCTCTTCAATTTTATACCATGAATCGAACTCTAAGCCGACATCAGTATAATTACGCAAGTCTAAAGAAATCTCCATCGTATGGTTGATTTCATCGCCGCTGCCGCCAAAGTAGGCTTGTTCTCCTTCAGACGGTAGTGTTAATAACGTTTGTTTACCTGGTAAATCAATCCGAACTGCATCGTGATTGCTACCTTTAGAGCTAGCTTGGTCAATGAGGATCTCCACTCCCTTATTCGTTACGTCGTCCGAATGGATGGTTGTTCCAGTTAACCAATTACTGCCCGGCATAGAGGCATGTAAGAATTCTTTGGCCCATGGACTAAAGCCTGTTGGCTCTGTTCCCGGTATGGCACCTGCCCAGCTGCCACTTGACATGATGGACCAATATGCGACTGCTTCACCAGCACCGCTATAAATCGTGTCATATTCATCTGGAAGGCCTAGATCATGTCCGTATTCATGGGCGAATACCCCAGCTGCTCCATCGGCAGGTTCGATTGTATAGTCATAGGCTGCCATTTTGCCGCCCCAGTAAGGAACGTCCGTCACGCTACCAGGAATAGTAGCAACTCCTCCTAGATTCCAACGATGAGACCAGATGGCGTCTTCACCTAACTGACCTCCACCTGCTTCCTCACCAACAGAGGAATGAACAATCATAAGGTGGTCGATTAACCCATCTGGTTCACGGTAATTTCCGTCACCATCGAGGTCATAGCGATCCTCTTTGTCATATTTATTTAAATCAACCCCAGCTTCAGCTGCAGCAACAATTGCTTCATAAACAAGATTTCTAGGCCTTGCATCGTTACTGCTAGCGTTGTTACCGCCATAGTAGGCTGCCGGATTTTTCGCCTTATACCAGCCAACCACGTCACCGCCAATGGTGTAACTGCCGCCAGATTGTTCTTCATAGAATTTTTTTACAGATACTAGTTTTTCTCCATTTGGTCCAGTGTAATAACCCTCATCATCCCCAAATAGCATTTCTGCATAATGTTCTTTTGTATATTCTTCGTAGTACATATCTGTATCTTCTTCTGTAATATTGGTGGCAGGAGCATCAGGATACTCAATTAATACAACGAGAATATCGTCTTGTCTAACACCTTCACTCCACTCTTCTTCCTTAACAGAATCTAAACCTTTTTTCGTCTGGCCTAACTTATTTCCCTTCCCATTTACTAAGCCAGTGCTTGCTAGATTGTCTTTTAATGTCTCTTGTAATTTTTTCTCATGCTGATGGAGCTCTCCTGTCTCTTTTGAAGCGCCAGCAGCCTTATTCTTTAAATATTTTTGCAATGCTTTCTCCGCTTCTGCAGGGCTAGCATTCTCTGCTAGTTTTCCCTCACGTTTTAGCATTTCTATTAATCTTTCATCATTTGCAATCCCTAAGTCAAAGGGTGCTCCCGTGTTTGTAGAGGCTAGTGCTTTTTGGGATGAGGATGTAGTACCTGCAATCGTGCCTGCAAACAAACTGCCTGCGATAATCATTGTTGCGGTAATGCTTGAAAAAACCTTTCGTGACCGATTCTTCTTTTTCAAAATACCCCTCCTAAAAAAGTATATTTATGTATTGCTATTCGATAATATATTGTTGTTTGAAAATTGTAAATATTTTATACAAAACAAGACAAAACTAGTGATAACTTATTCTTTTTCGCTAAAAATTAAGCGATTAACAGAGCAGACCTTTTACAAATTACTGGTAAAACTCTCAAAAAACGCAAAACTAACAAAAAACACAGCAGTCCATGTAGTAGGGCTGCTGTGTTAGGTTGATTATTTTAATAGCTTTTGAATTACTAGATTTGTTAGATTAGGTACGATTTCCAAAGAATAGGTCATTTCCATGCGTTCTAACTTCTTATGGGCGTCCAAGCCATAAGGTCCAATGTTGATCACAGGGACATTGATATCACGGATGTCCTGATAGTCAACAAAGTGTTTCGTGCCCCAGCCAGGGTTGTTTTTTGAGACAGCACTAATGCCCTCTTCATCATCGCTTAAAGCTACAAAACTCATGTCTGAGATATAGGGGAAGAAGTTTCTGGTCACAATCGGATGTGGATATTCAGGCTGGATTTCAACAACTGCTTCATCTAATGCATGAATTAAGTCAAGTTCAGCTTCTGTTTTACCTGATAATTCGATTCTAGGTGAATATAGTGAAGAATAGAACACGATGATCGCTGGACTTTTATCCTTCATCCATTTCCAAGCTTCCTCTACTACTCTAGCGGAAAACATCCGAGTGTCTAAATCAGTATTTTGTAACAGTCCTTCTTTGAACTCCTTCATATGTGTAAGGAACAAATCACCATTTTCTTTCAATAGCAGTTGTTCCATTTCTTCAAAGGTAAATACACGAGGCTTCCAAGGCAGCTGCATATACGGCTCCCTGCTTAATTGACTATATTGTTTGTATCTTTTATCGAATAAAGTAAGGGCATTGGTAAAAGCAATAGCAGCCTGTTCCTTTAATTTATCCAGCACTTCCTTTGGCGACCAGGAATGGATGAAGAAATTATAATAAACATAAGCGGATAAGGCAGTCTGAACAGTATAGGACGGCTTTAAATCTGTCTGCTTCAGGGAAACAGGTGGTACCGTCGTTTCACCGAACGCTTCGTTACAAAGATCAGGGTTATAATTTATTTGTCTCGTTAATTCAGCTGCGATAAAGTTGGGATCTAGTCCCTCAAAGGCTGATCCTACATGTGTTTCTGCTCCTGTTATAAAGAAAGATGGCAAGAGCTTTCCTACCGTGCCTTTGTAAATATAGCGATTCATGTCCCCTTCATAACGCGGTGAAACAAAATCTGAATTAATCGCAGCAGCATACTCAAAACCGTGTTCTTCCTTCCAGCGCTTCAAGGTTTTCAATGCAGAAAGTATACCATGTGAGCTGTCTTCTTCATCACATTCTGACAAAAAGACAATATTCCCATTTAATTTCTCAGGATGCTGTGAATAGTAGTTTAATAGATAAAGATGACTGGCGACACCGCTTTTCATATCGAGAACGCCTCGGCCAAATAACCAGTCTCCAGAATTTAAGTGTTCCTTTGCTGATGCTGGCAGGCTCTCCTTTTTTAACGCGTCCATTAAGTCATCTGGAGAACATGCTTTATCCTTTAATTGTGTATAATCCTCTATACCGACCGTATCCATGTGACCCATCAAAATCACCGTTCGATTACTTGTTCCCCTTGTCCCTTTTATAAAAGCAAGAACATTGTAGCGCTCTATGGTATCCTGAATCGTTTGTTCAACCGTCACATAGTCAGGATTTTCTTTAAAATAGGGCATGAGTGAAATGATCGTATGTAAAGAATGGGCAATGACCTTTTCACCTGGGGTATTTACAACACTTTCAATGTTAACGAGCTGTTTCGTTAAAGCCAGTACTTCCTCGCGGCATTGTAACATTAACCTGTCCTCTTTTCTGAAAATTAGTAGATTACCAAAAGTATATCAAGACCCAAAAACACGTCAAGAGCGAACATATTCCAGTAACACATATGCACAAAATTCTTCTAAATGAAAAGGAGCCCCGTCCTCCTGGCGATGACGAGGCTTTACTTATAAATCGATAATGAATTTAAAGTTAGGATGCTGATAAATTAGCTCAAAATCAGGGTTGTTTATACAATTTGAATAGACATCTTCTGGTGAAAACCACAAATGATCATTTTTAAATTCATAGCCTGCACCATAGTAATAACTCAACCATATTAGTTTCGTGCAATAAATATAGGTCCATTCATCTGTCAGTGGAGTGGAGAGTGTGAAGTAAAAGGACGGTTTATCTATTCCCTTCTTTTTATTTTCCTCATACACTTTCAAGTAATCTAAGGCATATTTGGTGGCATTTTGACCCATCTTTTCAGAAACTGGTCGGAAATGAGCATGTTTAGGGTGATCGCTGGTAAAGCTTTTTATTGGAATGATTCGAACAATTGGATCAAATGGAATCGATTCAATCGCGTGTTTGTCATCAATGGCCATTGCTCCATGGCCCATATAACCAAATGGAAGTCCATTTACATTGTCGCAGGCAATGAGGAGATCCCCTGCTTTGTACTCCGTTTCACGAACTGCCAATGCTTTAACATAATGGAGTTCGTTAATTGGATACAACTGCCCATTCATAAAAAACTCAGCCTGGATACTTACAGTCTTTGGCTGATAGCCCCTTGTATTTAGGACGATTGTGTCACTAAGTGCCAGCGACCCAAGATAGTAGTGATCAATCATAACAGAAAGTTTATTCACTGAAAGTCTTTTATTCTTGATGGTGATGGTGATTGTGTTACCAGTTAAGAATACCTTGAAATAATGAACCACTTAGATCGCTCCTTTAATAAGCTTCAAAAGGATAGAGTTCCTTATTATCAAGGTATGTGGTGAAAATGTGATGCGAAGCAAGTCCACATATAAATGGACTAGAATAGGTATTGAATCTTCATCTTTTTGGCTGTTTGCAAAAATGTCTACATGTATACATTTTGTATTCTTTGTGTTTACAAACATGTATACATGTTTACAAACCCGTACACATCCCGCTGTGGTGCGTGTGGACAACATTGTCATCGTTGTTTACGGAAATGTTTACAACAATTACAAGATGTTTACAACTTTACGATTTCATTTCTTTTCCAATTTTGGCATTGAACAATCTAGTAATCTTCTTTACCCTTATACTAGAGAACTAGTTACATAACTTCATAATTTACTATCTAATAATGGGAGAATGAAAGGATGATTGATTATGGCTAATACTAGAATTGCAGCTGTTGATGTTGGAAATGATTCGATTAAGGCGATTTTTGGTGAAGTAGATTACGAGCTTAACATTCCAAATATTGTTGCAAGAGATACGGAAGATCGCCCTGTTATTGGAATTGAGGAATTGGACAGTAAAAACCCTCTTGATGGAATTCATATTAAAGTACACTCCCCTGCTTTAAAGGAGAACAATTCAATTTATCGAGTGGGTAATCTAGCAACAAAAACAAATAATGCAACTGAGTTAGATCCAGGCAGCAGCAAATCAGAGGAAGATCAGACGTTGATTATGCTGTTTACTACTCTTGCATTAGATGCAGTGAGAGAAGAAAATGCAAAGGTCTTCCCAAGAACGAAAAATGTGATTGATGCCAATTATACGCTTGGAACAGGTCTCCCCCTTCGTGAGGTAAAGGAAGGAAAAGACGCAGGCTATCGTTCAAAATTAGTAGGCTCTGTCCACCAGGTCGAATTTTTGATCACGCCAAAATACCAAGGGATGAAAGTAAACCTGAAGTTTGAAGAAGTAAAGGTTTATCCAGAGGGATTTGCAGCGTATATCAACCTTGTAATGGATAACGATTTAAAAATTATTAATAAAGATTTAATTGATAAGCGCATTTTGATTCAAGATATTGGCGGATTATCTACTGATATCGCAGTGATAAAAAATCGTAATGTAGATGATGATAAGGCGCAGGGCTTTAACCTGGGTGTGTCTGAATCGCTGGAAATGATTCGCGAAGAAATTCGCAAAAAGCATGGTGTTGAACTCGACAGCCGCCGTGATGTGGTAGAGATTATTACAAAGAAAAATGACCGCAATCATATCATGGTAAAGGGAAGCCGGACAAGTGTTCATGATATTACAGACCGAATTTTGCTTGAGTTAGCTAAAAAGCAGTACCGCTTATTGCGTAATGTCTGGGCAAAAAACTCACAGACAGAAATCTGCTATTTTGTCGGCGGCGGAGCCACGGTTTTAAAGGATTATCTTAAGGCGCTAAATAACAGCCTGGACGGCTTTAATATTGACTTTTTTGAGGATGAAAAGGAAAGCATTTGGATGATGGCAAATGCTTATTATAAGCTCATCAAGGACTATGCAAGAAAAGCAGAAAAGCAAAAAGCAGATCAAACGAAAAAACCTGTAACTAATTAATAAGGTGAGAGTATGAAAAAAACGCCCACTAACAGTATCGAGCGGGGCCAAGCCATCTCCTTTCGGGTCCCCTCTGATACACCTGACCATATTGTTAAACATTTGCAAAAGCTGAAGGAAACAGAACGCAGGAATTTCTCCAGCAAGATAGCTGAGTTTGTCATCCAGGGAGTCAGCCAGTCACATGCAAAAGAACGGGAGACGATCACGGTCCCCCTTCCGAAAACATTAACAAAAGCTCAACGGGCGTGGCTCAAGCATGAGCATTCTGAGGCACTGTTAGGTACCATTTTATATCAATTGATTGCAGATCCCGTACGGGCGACCTCGCTCTTAGCTCATTTGAATAGCAATCGCCTTGACCTTGATGAGGCTTTATATTTGCAGGAAGAAGTATTTCCCGAGGAAGCAGTTGTTCCGTCCTTTGAAGATTCACGGGTGCAGGAAATGGTTGCAGAAGTTGCGGCTGCAGCTGATCAGAACAGCTTTGAAGATGATTTGGACTCGTTTGATTGGGACATGGCGAGGGACAGGGAATCAACAGGGATTGAAGATAGTAAGGAAGAGGAGCTCGATGCAGATGATCTGCTTGGCGGGTTTCTTGCAAATATGAATAAGTAAATGAAGAGACCTAGGCTTGGAAAATACCTAGATAGAGAGGATTTTTCGCAGGAAGTGCTAGTGAAAGCTTCTAAAGTTAGCCGGAATACCATTTCACGAATCTGCAGTGATCCATACTATACACCGAATGGCAGCACGATAAAAAGGATAATGAACACTTTAAAACAACTAGATTCTAATGCGAGGGTAGATGATTTCTTTGATATATAGAAGAAATCAAGAGCAATTAATGTGCCCATAGTTTGACCCAGTTTTTTATGAGTTAGTTAGAGTTAAATATATCCTTTTTATCCTGTATATTCCCATAAAAAAACACCAGTAAATGTTAGCGGAGTTCTAACATTTATTTGGTAGTTCAAAGTACACTTATTAAAATTTTATATATTAGACATACACTAGGATTTATTGTATCGGAAGTAGTAACGGTGCTATTGGTGGTGGTGGTGTTGTTGTAGTTCCCATTCGTTTCCCATCAGTACCTATTATATACCCATCGATAGTGGTATTCTTTGCCATAACACCATTGCTATACAGGAAATACCAATATCCATTATCATAAATCCAACCAGTTTGCATTACTCCACTACTATTCAAATAATACCAAGATCCATTAACATAGATCCAACCAGTTTGCATTACCCCACTGTTATTTAGGTAGTACCATTTACTGTCTAACCTAACCCAACCGGTCTGCATGACTCCTGAAGAATCTAAGTAATACCATTTTTCTCCGGTATAGATCCACCCTGTTGCCATAGCGCCTGTTGAATTCAAGAAGTACCATTTTCCACTATCGTATAACCAACCGGTTGATGGTTTTAATGATTCTTTGTAGAAATACCAATTTGTATTTTCATAAAACCAACCTTGTTTATATCTTTCTAATGTTATATAGGCTGCTGGATAGTTAGAACCCGTATTATTAGGTGTTACTGTCAATTTAACACCAGTTATTTCTTTACCATACAACATTAGTACTGACTTTTCCCACCAATCTTGTTGTCTATTCGAAAGATCAGCAGCACTCCAAGTTGTTAAAACAGCAGCTGATGCATAAAAGTTACTTTTTGCAAATAACGCTATGATGGATGTTGCTACCGCATCAGAAAAAGGATTAGAAAATAATCTACCCCAATTAGTTGTGCTGTCCATATGGTTAAGTACTGTTAGTGCTTCATTTAATCCAAAATATTTTACTTGTGTGCTTGGAGTACTATAACTACTTAGAGAACTATAGCTTTGAATTCTAAATATAGAACTAGTATCTACAGTTTCTTTTAAACTATTATTTATTTCAGCATTTTTAAAATCAATGTTATTAAGTTCATCTAAATACTCAGCTTCATAGGATTCATGTACTTCAGCAAAAATGATTTTATCCTCATCTGAGAATAATTCAACTCGAACTACGTTTTGATCTATACTATTGTTGTTTTCAGAAGCAAGTGCAATTACTGGAAGTTCATACCCTAATAATAATATTACTATAAAAAATAATATGATAATTTTCTTCATTGTATATTTTTTCCTTCTTTACAGTTTATTTACCCCTTTAGAATGCTTTCTTTATTTTAATGTTGTGTAGACCAGCCCTTTTTATTTTTTTGAACCAATCTTATAAGTTATTAAAAACAATCCAATAGCCATACAGATTAATCCACCTAAACCAGTAGTCATAAATGAGAATTGCGAAGAAAAATTATATTTAACTACTGTTAGGAAAATAATAAATGCCCATCCAATACTTCTTAAAATCCATTTATTTTTTAATTGACTTGTCATGATTCCTACCTCCTTTGACTCAACAGGGATAACTAGACACCATATTTTATTCCATTTTGTTAGTATCGATGATTTCCCTAGCCTTTTTTGTACCCTTCAACCAAGAAGGTCAATATAAATAAACTACAAGACTACCATCTCCTTTCATTCTCTAAAATTCAACAAAAGCATGTTTTTCCCCCTATAAAATTCAATAAATGGGTAAAATTTCCTAAATCTATTAGAAACATAACGTAGATCTCGTACAGACACAAGCATTTTTTGGCTAAAATAATTGTCAATACCCAAAGCTGGTTTAGGACGATCTTCTTAAATCGACTTGTCTTTTACATTGGGTGCATTGGTATAAGTCTCTTTCGATCTCCTTATGTTTTTTTAGTTTACTGTAAGTTTGGCAGCTCATCATCACATGTCTTCCAGCTGGTCCATGTCATGTCGAAGACAGCGCTCTGTTTGTTATATTATTCAGGAAAATCAATTCTCACAGCCTCGTCTGCCAGCTTCATTAATTGCAGCTGCTGTTTTAGATAGTTTTTCAGTTCAGGTTGGTCGAAAATCAATCCTTTCGATTGCACTTCTCGCAGAAAGGCAAGCTTCATTGGATATGAGGCACGTTCGAAAAATCGGCGAACATCAGCGGTATTAAGGTCCTCTTGCGGGTTTAATGGGTAACGCTCTTCACCTACATATGATTCGTGTGCGGTTGACCTTACTGCCACCCCAATGCCATCTTCGGTAGCCAGCACATTCTCGTTGAGTCTTTCCTGTTTGACTTGTTGTAGGTAATCGTAGAGATTTTCAATGGGCTCTAGACTAAATTCCTTTTGTAGAATTTCACGAACACGCTTTTGATCCTCGTCGTCGTTCTTCGTTGAGAATAGGTCAGTGTCGTGTTTGAATTGAGCTTCACTTGTTGTGATATCAAGAATATCAAGGGAATTGGGTGTAAAACATAAGATTCTAAGAAAATCATGCAGGTTCCGGGCGACGATTTTCACTGGATCTTCAAAGTCCATCGGAGATACCCGTACAATATACGCATCCTCTAAGTCCCCTACTCCCCCGAAATCAGTAAGAAAACCATAATGAATCCCATCCATTCCAGGGCGTGCAAATGAAATGAGATCGAGAGGTGTATTTAAGTACCTGGAATCCAGGTCAGCGACTTCAAAATAGAACCCTAAAAGGTCGCCATATGGTAACATGCCCTGCTGCTCCAGTTGATTTTGAAGCGAGATGATATGTATAAGTGTTGGCGGTATTCGGTACTTTCCGTAATTTACATTAGCCATTCAAATTTCTCCTATATGAAAAAATATGTTTATGATGATTTTAAACAAGACAATTACTCTTGACGAGTATTATTTTTGAATGAAAGAAGTTTTACTATGACCGTTTTGTTTAGCAATGGTAGAATAGGGAAAAATGGAAGATTATGCTCTCGGTTAGAAAGGATGAATTCAATTGTCAGTAATAAAAAAACTCCAATTTAAAGACCAAGGACAGCCGGTTTTAATTGTAAATGCTCCAAAGGTATATGAAGAAGTAATGTCCACGTTTGAAGGTGAAGTACATAAAGAAGCTGTTCTTGACGTATATGAATTTGTTCAGGTTTTTGGGGCAAGTAATGAGGAGCTTCAGACGCTGGCAAAAAGTGTGGCAGGCAATGTGAAGGAAGACGGACTGTTTTGGCTATGTTATCCGAAGAAGTCGTCTAAAACCTATAAGGGCTCTGATTGCAGCCGCGACACAGTAACGGGAATGCTGGTAGAGGAAAATTACGAACCAGTACGGCAAATTGCCATTGATGAAGATTGGTCTGCGCTAAGATTCCGCAAGCCGGAAAAGATTAAGAAAATGACACGCGGCTTTGCCGTAACAGAAGAAGGAAAGCAGCGTACTCAACTATAGGAACCTCTCGAGGGTTCTTTTTTTATATCTAGAGAAAGCTATTTTTTTGAAAAATACCAAGATGTTTGTATGATATAATTTTACTGTTTGAAATCATCGAATATTGGGAGTGACTCCTGTTGAAAAAAACATTTATTTTATTCTTTTTCCTTTTGCTGACTTTATCAGGTTGTGCAAGTGGAGCAGATCATAATACTAGCAAAGAAAAGAAAGATGAGCTTATTCTAGCCATTGGTTCCGAGCCGGAGACGGGCTTTGACCCTACACTTGGGTGGGGCCAGTATGGTTCGCCCCTATTTCAGAGCACCTTGTTAAAGCGTGATAACCAATTAAAGATTACATATGATGTGGCAAAGGAATATGAAATTAGCGATGATGGATTAATATGGACAGTGAACATCCGTGATGATGTGACATTTTCGGACGGGACAAAGTTGACTGCAGAGGATGTTCAATTTACCTTTGATACGGCTAAAGAGAGCGGATCTATTCTGGACTTAACCGTTCTTGAACAAGTTGAGGCTGCTGATGAAACAACCGTTAAATTTCATTTGAAACAAGCCAATTCAACCTTTATTCACTCCCTTTTAACATTAGGGATCATTCCGAAACACGCATATGGTAAAGGATATGCTGAAAATCCAATAGGGTCTGGTCCATATAAGCTTCTCCAGTGGGATAAGGGGCAGCAGGTAATCGTTGAAGCCAATCCATATTATTATGATAAAAAACCATATTTCAAGCGGGTTACCTTTTTGTTTTTAAATGAGGATGCAGCTTATGCCGCAGCGAAAGCTGGTGAGGTTGACGTTGCGGCCATTCCAACAGCCTTTAGCAAAAAAGAAGTTACTGGAATGCGCCTTGAAAACATTCAAAGCGTTGACAATCGCGGGATCATGTTTCCCTTCTTAGAGTCTGGGGACAAAACAGAGACAGGTTTTCCAATTGGGAATGACGTTACCGCCGACATTGCGATTCGTAAAGCCATTAATGTGGCGATTGATCGCCAAGCTTTGGTAGATGGAATCTTAGAGGGGTATGGTACTCCAGGATATTCGGCTGCAGATGGCCTGCCTTGGTGGAATGAAGTGACGACTTTTGAAGACGGTAATATCGATGAGGCTAAAAAGATTTTAACAGTTGCAGGCTGGCAGGACGAGAATAAAGATGGAATTCTTGAAAAGGGCAAGTTAACAGCAGAATTCCCCCTTCTCTATCCAGCAAATGATGTGACAAGACAGTCACTAGCGATTACCGTTGCAGATATGCTGAAGCCTCTAGGAATCAATGTAACAGTTGAAGGAAAAAGCTGGGACGAAATTGAAAAATTAATGCACTCAAATGCAGTCATGATGGGCTGGGGAAGTCATGACCCAATTGAAATCTATAACCTCTATCATGGGAATATGGCTGGTATGGAGTATTACAATTCAGGGTTCTATTCGAACACGATAGTCAATGAATACCTTGAACAGGCCCTACATGCGAAAACAGAGCAGGAAGCGATAGAATATTGGAAAAAAGCCCAATGGGATGGGGAAACGGGGTTTAGTGCTCTTGGGGATGCTCCGTGGGCTTGGCTTGTAAATATTGATCATCTTTATTTGGTTGCTGAAAAATTAGATATTGGAGAACAGGGCATACAGCCACATGGTCATGGCTGGCCTATTACAGATAACCTAATGGAATGGAAATGGAATGAGGACTAAAATGATCGGGGAAAACTTCCTATGCAGCATATTATAAAACTTATAGGTAAAAAAACGGCTAGGCTCGTTTCCTTGCTGCTGGCCATCAGCGTTATTACATTTGGACTTGTAAGCTTTTCCCCTATCGATCCCATTCAGGCTTATATTGGTGCGGAGATGATGAGAGTGGGCCCTGAGCAGCAGGAAAAGATAGCTGAGTATTGGGGACTGGACCAGCCGCCTGCTGAGCAATTTATGCGTTGGGCTTCCGCTGTTTTTCAAGGTGATTTAGGTACGTCGATGATTTATCGCCGTCCCGTTATAGAAATTATTGGCGAAAAGTTTATGAGCAGTATGGCTTTGATGATGATTGCCTGGAGTTTATCAGGCATTATTGGTTTTTCTATAGGTATTTTAGCCGCTGTAAAAAAGGGTAAATTGGCAGATAGAATCATCAAGTGGTATTGTTATACACTTGCATCGACACCGACATTTTGGATGGGCCTATTACTGTTAATGGTTTTTGCCGTATGGCTGGAGTGGTTTCCAATCGGAATGGGCGTTCCGGCAGGCGTGCTTGCTGAGGAGGTAACACTTGCTGATAAACTGAAGCATCTACTTTTACCTGCATTAACGCTCAGTATGGTCGGTGTAGCAAATGTGGCTTTACATACGAGACAAAAATTAATTGAAGTTCTCTCTAGCGATTATGTGCTGTTTGCCAAGGCCAGAGGTGAAAAGAGCTTTCCATTGCTTTGGCGGCACGGCATCCGAAACATTGCCCTTCCAGCAATCATGCTGCAATTTGCTTCTTTTAGCGAGTTATTTGGCGGTGCGGTTTTAGCCGAGCAGGTATTTTCCTATCCTGGATTAGGCCAGGCAACGATTGACGCAGGGCTTCACGGTGATGTACCACTCCTCTTAGGCCTGGTGCTCTTTAGCGCTATTTTTGTATTTATAGGAAATGCAATGGCTGATATAATCTCCTACCTTGTAGATCCAAGGTTAAGGGAGGGAAAATCGCTGTGAACAGGACATATAATGGTTTAAACAAACGGCAAAAAACAGTGGTGAGTCTTATTTTTACTACTGTGTTTTTGGCTGGTGTTCTCCTACTTGGTTTACTTCTTAGTAATGATCGATTGACTACAAACCTAGCCATCCGAAATCTTCCGCCATCATTAAGTCATCCGTTTGGGACCGATTGGCTTGGACGTGATATGCTTACCCGGACGTTAAAGGGGCTAGTGGTTAGCATGGGTGTCGGCCTTACGGCTGCATTCGCAAGCGTGGTGATTGCACTTGGTCTTGGTATTATGGCCGCAACAATGGGAAAAGTAGTCGACAGCATCATATCTTGGCTCATTGATTTGTTTTTGAGTGTCCCCCATTTGGTCACATTAATCTTAATTGCTTTTGTTATGGGCGGTGGATTAAAAGGGGTACTGGTTGGACTGGCACTGACGCATTGGCCAAGTCTGGCGCGGGTTATTAGGGCAGAGGTCTTGCAGATTAGGAGCTCTGAGTTTGTCCATGTCTCCTTGAGGTTAGGAAAATCACGCTGGTTTATTGCAATAAAACATATTCTGCCCCATCTGGCTCCGCAATTTTTAGTCGGTCTTTTTTTATTATTCCCTCATGCAATCCTACATGAGGCAGCAGTAACCTTTTTAGGATTGGGCTTGTCGCCCCATCAGCCGGCGATTGGGATCATTCTATCGGAGTCAATGAAATATTTATCAACTGGAATGTGGTGGCTCGCCTTCTTTCCAGGGTTATGCCTCTTGATCATTGTTCGCCTGTTTGAATCATTAGGGGAAAAGCTTCGGGCGATGGCAGACCCCCGCCATGCTCATGAATAGAACCATAGTTAAAAAGTTGAGGTGTTGGGGTTATGCCGCTTTTATCAGTGAATAATTTAAATATCGCTTTTACAAAATATACAAAAGGATTAAAGCAGGAAGAGATGCAAGTAATCCGTGATTTGAATCTTTCCATCGATGCAGGGGAAATGGTGGCGGTTGTCGGTGCCAGCGGATCGGGGAAAAGTTTATTGGCGCATGCCATTCTCGGGATCCTCCCTTCTAACGCGAAGGTGACGGGGCAAATGTTCTATAACGGGGAAGAACTGACAGAAATGAAAAAAGTTTCATTAAGAGGTAAGGAGATTGCACTTGTTCCCCAATCTGTTCAGTTTTTAAACCCATTGATGAAGGTAGGAGCTCAAGTACAGTCTGTGCATAATAGAAAAGGCTCAGCTTTACTTAAGAAACAGGTTTTTGAAAAGTACAAATTAGGATCATTTGTTGAAAAGCTCTTTCCATTTCAATTATCAGGAGGAATGGCCCGGCGTGTCCTTGTGTCAACGGCAGTGGTGAGCGGTGCAAAAGTAATCATTGCTGATGAACCGACCCCAGGGCTTAATGCTGAGGTTATAAAAGAAGCAGGTAAATCCTTCAGAGAATTAGCTGATCATGGCAGTGCGGTCATGATGATTACTCATGATATTGAGTTTGCCCTTCAATTCGCCGATAAAATTGCTGTTTTATATGCAGGAACAAACATCGAGGTAGCGTCTGTACATGACTTTACTGGTGATGGAGAACGATTAAGGCATCCCTATACGAAAGCGTTATGGCGGGCTCTTCCCCAAAATGGTTTTGTGCCGATAAAAGGCTCTCAGCCGCTGCCAAACCAGTTGCCAAAAGGTTGTCCGTTTGTCCCTCGCTGTGAACTTGCTGTTCCCTCGTGCTCGGAAGAAATGCCAAAGAGCAGGAATATTCGCGAAGGGACGGTGTGGTGTGACCATGCAACTTAAGGCAAATAACTTAGGCTTTGCTTATAAAAAGAATCGGTTTCTTTTTCGAAATCTAAATATGATTCTTAAAGCTGGGGAAATTGTCGGATTGGCAGGGCCGAGTGGATATGGGAAAACAACCCTTGCTCGAATTCTTGCAGGATATCAGCAGCCTCTGGAGGGTACGGTAACCTGGAATGAATCGCCCTTGCCAAAAAAAGGCTACCATCCGGTTCAACTAGTTTTTCAACACCCAGAAAAAGCAGTGAACCCAAGGTGGAAAATGGGTCAAATTTTGAACGAAGGCTGGGAACCTGATAGAGAGCTCTTAGATCAATTAGGAATTCGAGAAGAGTGGGTCACGCGGTGGCCAAATGAATTATCAGGTGGAGAGCTGCAGCGGTTCTGTGTGGCACGAGCAATGGGTCCTGGAACACAATTTTTAATTGCCGATGAAATGACAACCATGCTAGACAGCATCACCCAAGCGCAAATTTGGGAGACTGTCCTAAATCAAGCCAAAAAGCGCAACCTCGGCATCCTAGTAATCAGCCACGAAGCACCATTACTCGAACGGGTATGCAGTAGAATTATCGACATGACTAGTGTATAATAAGTCGGTACACATAGCAGGCAATTCAAAAGGACATACACATCGCATGACGATACATGTCCTTTTTTGTATTTCAAAAGTGCAGAGGGACGGTTCTACTGCTTCCTTTTTGTCATGGAATGGATAACAGGAATAGTTGGTAATAGGAAACCTGTGAGACTTTCACTTGTTTACAAATACTTACAATTCACTTTCTATTAATTTGCTTTATAATGAATGAAGATAATCATATAATAAAAGATATGACCTTTGACCGTTAAACGATGTTTAAATGATAGATTTCAAGGAGCTGAAAAGCATGAAAAATAAAGCTGTCATCCTAGGATGTAACTACTATATAGGTTTAAGTACGATTCGCTGCTTAGGTACGAACGGAATTCACACTGTTGCAGTCGATTATTCAAATGAAGGAACATACGGTGCAAAATCAAAATACACCTCTGAGCGTTTAATCGTTCCCCATTATAAAGAGCAGAAGCAGGATTTTATCCAATACTTGCTTGATTATGGTCGGAAACAAGATGCAAAGCCTGTGTTAATTCCATGTCATGATTCCTATGTAGAGGTAATTGATGAGCATTTGGAGGAGTTAAGAGAGGTTTACCTCATTCCGCAAACAGAACAAGGCCTTTATACAAAAGCAATGAACAAAGAAGTATTGCACCGAATTGCGAGTGAAAAGGGTGTAAATGTTCCAGAAACAGTTCGCGTTCATGAAGAGAATTTATATGAAAAGGTAGAGAATATCCTTGGCTATCCATGTATCGTAAAACCAACTGACTCCCCTTCTTTTGTTGCGAAGTTTAGAAGGAAAATCTTTAAGGTTCATAACAAAGAGGAATTAGCGGAAGCATTGGCTAAAGCGAAGGATGCGAATTTAGAAGTCATTGTTCAACGAATTATTCCTGGATTTGATGATCATATGTACACATTTGATGCTTACTTGAACCAGGACTCAAAAGTAACCCATTGGGTTACAGCACAAAAATTCCGTCAATACCCGATTAACTTTGGTGCTTCTGTTTATACAATGCAGCGCTATGTTCCAGAGCTTTATGATATTGGAGCGAAGTTTCTAGAAGAAATCGGCTGGAAAGGCTTTGCGGAAATTGAGTTTAAAAAGGACGCAGAAACGGGTAAGTATTACTTAATCGAAATCAATGTTCGAATTACGAACTTTAATACGATGCTTAATAAAGTAGGGATGAATGTCCCATATATCACGTACATGGAATTGATTGGCCAGCCGCTCGCACCAACTGCATTAAAGGAAGACAAAAACATTGTCTTCTGGTACGGCTATGAAGATCTATTAGCGGTAAGAGATTATATCAAAACAGGACAGCTAACTGCTGGACAAGTATTCAAGTCTTACTTTAAAAAACATGCATATGCGATTTGGGATTGGAAGGATCCAGTGCCTGCCCTCTCTTATGCAGGAATGATTGCTGGAAAAGTTGCAAAAAAGCTAACAAAAAGGTAAAAGATTGAAATAAGTGGAGGAGTTGATAAAATGCTAGCAGCTGCAGTAATAAAAGGTCTTGATTTTGAAATCGTAAAAGGTGAAGTAGAAAAAGAAATTAGCTCTGTTGCCTTTGACTCTCGTGAAGTAATCGAAAATAGTATTTTTGTAGCTATTTCTGGGTTCACGGTTGATGGACATCATTATATTGATAAAGCAATTGCCAAAGGAGCTGCAATGATCGTTGTCGAAAAAGATGTTGTCATCGAGGAAGATGTTACGGTCTTGCGAGTGGCTGATACGAGGAAGGCATTAGCATTGGTGTCTGCCAATTTTTATCAACATCCTACCGAAAATCTAAATCTGATTGGGATTACTGGGACAAACGGAAAAACCTCCACCACTTATTTTATTAAATCAATTTTTGAACAGGCTCGACAATCGGTCGGTCTCATTGGCACAATCGGAACGATGATTAATAATGAACTTAGAGAAACAAAGAATACGACACCAGAATCGTTGCATTTACAGCAGATTTTCAAGGAAATGGTCCAGGCAGATACAGAAAACTGTATCATGGAAGTATCTTCACATGCGTTAAGCCTGAAGCGTGTAGCTTATTCTAACTTTAGAACGGGGATTTTCACAAACCTTTCACCAGACCACTTGGAGCTCCATAATAGTATGGAGGAATATTTCGAGGCGAAAGCTGAATTGTTCGCAATGGCACAGGATTATAATGTGGTCAATGTGGATGATGAATATGGTCAAAAACTAGTAAATAAAATTCGCTATTATGATACAAAGCTTGTAACTTATGGAATTGAAACAGAGTCTGATATATATGCAACAGATATTAAATATGGACCTGACCACACTAGCTATACTGTCCATACGCCAAAAGGCAGCATTGACGTTACCGTTAATATTCCAGGTCTTATTTATGTGTATAACAGCCTAGCAGCAATTGCATGTGCATATTGTAACAATATTAGCTTGGAAGATATCCAAAAAGGGATTAATGCATTAGAAGGCATTAAGGGCAGATTAGAGACGGTTTATAAGGAAGATGATTTCAAGGTCGTTGTCGATTTTGCCCATACAGAGGATGGTCTAGAAAAAGCACTTACTACATTAAGACCGCATACAAAAGATAAATTGATTCTAGTATTCGGTGTCTATGCGGCCAAAGGTGAGCCAGGCAGAGATAAGCGCAGAGCGATGGCGATGGTAGCTTCACAGTATGCTGACCTTGCGATTGTCACGTCGGACAACCCTAAGGATCAAGACCCAAATGCAATCATCGCTGAGATTATTGAAGCGATGGACGAGGCAGGCGGACGTTATGAAGTATTTGTGGACCGTAAGGACGCAATTGAGCGTGCGGTTGACGCGTGCGGTAAAGAAGATACCCTTCTGATTGCTGGGAAAGGACACGAAACGGCACAAATTATTGGTGATAAAGAAGTTCCATTTAATGAGACAGAAATTGTGTTAAACGCAATTTTAAATAGAAAGCAGCTAGTCATTAACTAACATCTGGTCAAACAAATGTTATGTAACGAAAGGTGATTATATATGTGTGGCTTCGTTGGCTTTGCAGACACAAGCTTATCAGTAGATAAAGCAGCAACGATTAATAATATGATGGATACGATTGTCCATCGCGGACCAGATAGCGGCGGTGTTTTTACAGATGACCGCGTTGCCTTTGGCTTTAGACGTTTAAGTATCATTGACTTGCGTGATGAAGCGAGTCAGCCGATGTACAATGAAGACAATAGTCTTGTCCTTATCTTTAACGGTGAAATTTACAATTACCAAGAGTTAAGAAAAGATTTAGTGGCTAAAGGCCATGTTTTTCACAGTGAAACGGACAGTGAAGTATTAATTCACGGTTATGAAGAATACGGCGTGGAGCTTTTACAAAAATTACGCGGCATGTTCGCCTTCTCGATCTGGGATGCGAAGAATGAAACGATATTTCTTGCGCGCGATTTCTTTGGAATAAAACCGCTTTACTATACGCAAAACACAGTTGATGGTTCATTTATTTTTGGTTCGGAAATTAAATCATTTTTAAAGAATCCATCATTCAAAAAAGAGTTAAATAAGGATGCATTGAAGCCTTATTTAACCTTCCAATATTCTGTATTAGATGAGACCTTCTTTAAAGGTGTGTACAAGCTAAAGCCTGGACATTATATGCTTTATAAAAATGGCAAAATCGAAATCAACTCCTATTGGGATGCTGAGTTTGATGAGCAGGAAAACAGCTTAGAGCATTATGTAGAGAAGATTAAGGAAACGTTGAAGGAATCTGTTGACTATCACCAAATCAGCGACGTTAAAGTAGGCTCGTTCTTGTCTGGCGGGATCGACTCAAGTTATATTACATCGCTTCTAATGCCAAACAAAACGTTCTCTGTCGGCTTCCAGGACCATGAGGGAATCTTTAACGAAACAAATTTGGCGGCAGAGCTGTCAGATATCTTAAAAATTGAAAACCATAAATCGATCATTAATGCAGACGATTGCTTTGATAAGCTTCCAACGATTCAATATCATATGGACGAACCGCAATCCAACCCTTCTTCTGTACCGTTGTATTTCCTAGCAGAGCTGGCTAGTCAGCATGTAACGGTTGTATTGTCTGGAGAAGGTGCCGATGAAATATTTGGCGGCTATGAGTGGTACCGCCCTACCCCGGCAATGGCGAAGTATGAAAAAGTGCCATTCGGTGTTCGACGCTCTGTTGCGGCTGTTGCCGAAAAGCTGCCGCAAAACCGCATTACTGGCTTTTTAGCAAAAGGCGGTAAAACGGTTGAAGAAACCTTTATCGGTGAAGCAAAGGTATGGGATGAAGAAGATGCTTTGAAGGTATTAAAGGATGATTATAGACATGGTCCATCTGTTCAAAGCATAACAAAGGAAGTATATGACAAGGTACAAGGCAAAGACGATGTAACGAAAAAGCAATACATCGACTTAAAGCTGTGGCTACCAGGAGATATCTTGTTAAAGGCGGATAAAATGAGCTCTGCCCACTCGATTGAGCTACGTGTACCATTTTTAGATAAAATGGTGATGTCCTTAGCCTCCAAGGTCCCTGCTGACTTACGTGTAAATGACGAAAATACGAAGTTTGCACTAAGAACGGCCGCAAAGGAATCATTGCCTGAAGCATGGGCTAACCGTCCAAAGGTTGGCTTCCCTGTTCCGATTCGTTATTGGCTCCGTGAAGAGAAATACTATAATCTTGTTAAAGAAATGTTTACCTCTGATATGGCAGCAGAATTTTTTAACACTGAAGAACTAATGAAATTCTTAGACGAACATTATACTGAAAAAGCAAACCATGCTCGTTATATTTGGACAGTCTATGTATTCCTAGTTTGGTATAAAAAGTTTTTTGTAGAGTTGTAGTAACGTGATTTTTGCGGAATTTGCGAGACTCCAGCGGGAGCATGAGCCATGTGAGACCCCGCAGGTCGGCACGACCGAGGAGGCTCACAGGTGAGCCCGCGGAAAGCGAGTGAATTTCGCAAAAATCAAGCGAATCTAAAAAAGAAGGAGGATGATAGGATGTTAGCGAAAAGCTTAGGTGTGATCGGAGGAATGGGCCCAAAGGCAACATCAGTGTTTTTTGACAAGGTTGTAGAAAATACAGTTGCCCACAAGGACCAGGATCATATCGATATGATCATCCTAAATCATGCCTCATTACCAGATCGAACAACAGCGATTTTAACAGACCGTGAAGAAGAGTTTTTACAAGCTGTCAGCAGGGATTTTAAACTGCTGGAACATGCAGAGGTCTCCAATATCGCAATTCCTTGTAATACGTCACATTATTTCTACGATAAAATGCAGGCCATGACGAACATCAACATCATTAACATGGTCGAAGAAACAATCAAAGAAATTCATGCAGTTTATGGTGAAAACAGTAAGATTGGCATCCTGGCAACAAAGGGAACCATCCGTACCGGAATTTATGAACAGTGGTGTAATCAATACAATATGCAGCTCCATTTGCCGACTGAACTGCAGCAGGAACAGGTAATGGATATCATCTATAACAATGTTAAAGGTGATTTAGATGTCGATCCAACAGAGCTCGAAAGCATGATTCATGACCTTGTTTTTGAAGAAAACTGCAGCTGCGTCATTTTAGCCTGTACAGAACTTTCCTGTATTAAATTAAGTGACGAAGCGGAAAGATATGCGGTCGATGCCATGGGAGTACTCGTTGAAAAATCAATTGAACTTTCAGGAAAAAGCTCAAAAACGGCAGAAAAGAAAGCATTAACGACGATTGGACAATAAACTTCCAACAGTTGGGGTTCTTACTCCTCGCTAACGAGGGATAAATCATAGGAGGAGGGATGAAGATGTCAGCAAGTAAGAGTGTGATGTTTGAGGAGTTTTTACAAGAGTCTTTTGAAGACGGAATTACCCTAAGAGAACTAAGATTATCATTAGGTGAGCTAGGTTATGTAAAAGAAAAGTTCCCTGGAGCGGCGATTGTACAAGTCTCTGTTGAAGAAGACTTAGACGGAAAAGCTTGGTATGAAATCAATCTCTCCCCCATCAATGAGCCAGAAGCATTTAGTGAAGTGGAACAGGTTCGACTAGAAAACGAAAGACTAAAGCAAGAACTCGAGGACTTGAAAAGTTCATTGAATATCGTTTCAATAAAATAAAACGGATGCCAATTGGCACCCGTTTTTATTTTACATTAGCTGTGTTAAAGGATATTGTTAATTGGAGCGGAAGGCACTCGACTCCAGCGGGATGTAGAGGTTACTGGAGACCCCGCAGGTGCTAAAAGCACCGAGGAGGCTCCAGGACCTCCCCGCGGAAAGCGTAGTGCCAGGAGCATAAATCAATGAGACATTTTAACACAGCTATAATATTAGATTACCCCTTGTGAAACCATAGCATCTGCTACTTTTAAGAAACCGGCGATATTTGCACCGACAACAAGATTGCCTGGGTGGCCATATTCATCGGCCGCTTTCACACTATTGCGGTAAATATTAATCATGATTTGATGAAGCTTCGCATCCACTTCTTCAAAGGTCCAAGACAATCTTGCACTGTTTTGAGCCATTTCTAATGCTGAAACCGCAACGCCGCCTGCATTAGCTGCTTTAGCTGGAGCAAACAATACATCATTTTGTAAAAATACTTCAATTGCCTCAAGTGTTGAAGGCATATTTGCACCTTCACCAACGGCTTTAACTCCGTTTTGAACGAGAACTTTAGCTGATGTTTCTGTGATTTCATTTTGAGTTGCACATGGAAGAGCAATATCACATGGAATCGACCAGATGCCTTCGCAGCCCTCATAAAATTTTGCAGAAGGATGCTCAAGCACATACTCACTAATTCTCTTTCTTTCTACTTCTTTTAAACGTTTAACTGTCGCAAGATTAATACCATTAGGATCGTACACATAGCCGTTTGAATCACTGCATGCAACAACCTTTGCACCTAATTGGTTAGCTTTTTCAATCGCATAAATTGATACATTTCCAGAACCGGAAACAACGACTGTGCTGCCTTCGAACGAAAGACCCTTATCAGCTAGCATTTCCTGAACAAAATAAACAGTTCCGTATCCTGTTGCTTCTGTTCTCGTTAAACTTCCGCCGTAGCCTACTCCTTTTCCAGTTAGAACACCAGCTTCGTAAGCACCGCGAATTCTCTTGTATTGTCCAAACATATAGCCAATTTCTCTGCCGCCAACACCAATATCGCCAGCAGGAACATCTACATCTGGTCCAATATGACGGTAAAGCTCAGTCATAAAGCTCTGAGTAAAGCGCATAACTTCACCATCTGATTTTCCCTTTGGATCAAAGTCAGATCCGCCTTTACCTCCGCCAATCGGTTGTCCTGTTAGGGAGTTTTTCAGAATCTGCTCGAAGCCTAGGAACTTAATAATACTGGCATTAACCGATGGGTGAAAACGCAATCCACCTTTATATGGTCCTAAGGCACTGTTAAATTGTACACGGAAACCGCGGTTTACTTGAACTCTGCCTTTGTCATCAACCCATGGAACTCTAAAGGTAATCATTCTCTCAGGTTCTACCATTCTTTCTAGGATACCTAGGTTGATGTAATGCGGATGCTTTTCAAATACGGGTACAAGCGAGTCGAATATCTCTTTTACTGCTTGGTGGAATTCATTTTCGAACGGATTACGATTGACAACCGTTTGAAAAACTTGATTAACGTAATTTGCAGCCACTTGCTCTGCTGTATGGTTCATGTCTTCGATTGTTTTCATTTTGTGACCTACCTTCTATATAGAGAAATTTTTTGACTTTTCAAATAAGTAATATTCTAACCTTGCTAATCCATCTAATCAATATAAAAAATAGATGGAATCTATATTGAAACGAGATGAATGGTAAAATAACCTAACATACATGAGGTTAGCTTTCCTTACAAACCTAGGAATTATCAGGTATTTTAACTAATTAATGTTGAAAATGTAAAAAAATCTAACCAGCATTTGGTTAGATTTTCTAACAGAAATTTATGCTTTTTTTTCAAACAGCTGAGCAATTCCGACGATGGTCTCAACAGCCTTGATCATATTATCAACAGAGATAAATTCATATTTCCCATGGAAGTTTTCCCCGCCGGTAAAAATATTTGGCGTAGGAAGCCCCATGTAAGATAATTGCGAACCATCCGTTCCGCCACGAATCGGTTTGATAATTGGCGTAATTTCTAAGCTCTCCATGACCTCATGAGCAATATCTACAATTTCCATTACCGGTTCAATTTTTTCTCTCATGTTGTAATACTGATCGGTTAGCTCAAGGGAGAGCGTTCCCTTCCCATACTTTTCTTGCAGGTTTTGAACGATGCTTTCAATCGTTGCTTTTCTCGAGTTGAAGCTTTCTCTGTCAAAGTCTCTAATAATATAGTATAGCTTTGTTTGCTCAACGTCACCGGTGAAGGAAAGTAAGTGGTAGAAGCCTTCATACCCTTCCGTGTGCTCTGGAGCTTCTTCAGCAGGAAGCTTGCTCTGCAGTTCCATTGCAATTTTGATTGAATTCACCATTTTATTTTTAGCTGTACCAGGGTGAATATTGGTTCCGTTAATGGTGATTTTTGCAGCGGCTGCATTAAAGCTTTCGTACTCCAGTTCCCCTAATGGGCCACCGTCTACTGTGTATGCGTATTTCGCGTTAAATTTTTCAACATCGAACTTATGCGGACCGCGGCCTATTTCCTCATCAGGGGTGAACGCAACGCGGACCTTACCGTGCTTGATCTCTGGATGCTTGATTAGGTATGCCATTGCGGTCATGATTTCAGCGATGCCGGCTTTGTTATCCGCCCCTAGAAGCGTTGTCCCATCCGTTGTGATTAACGTATGCCCTTTATAGCTTGGCAGACTTGGAAAATCGGTCGGTTTCATAATGACATTTAGGCTTTGGTTAAGGACGATTTCGTTCCCATCATAGTGATCGATCACCTGCGGATTGACATTTGTTCCTGTAAAATCCGTGGCCGTATCCACATGTGCAAGGAAGCCGATTGTCGGCACATCCTTGTCAGTATTTGAAGGCAAAGTCGCCATTACATAGCCGTTTTCATCGATTGTCACTTCTTCCATACCAATGGACTTTAGTTCCTCCACCAGCATGTTTGCCAGCGTTAATTGCCCTGGAGTCGAGGGACAAGTCTCACTACTCTCATTCGACTGCGTATCCACTTTTACATAAGAAGTAAATCTTTCAATAATCTCATTCTTCACTTTTACAACACTCCCTTCAGTATGTACGCTTTTATCATAGCATTTTCGTGGGGAGTGGACACCATTTTGGTGGGTGGTTTTGGATTAGTTGCGGATAGCGCTGAGATACTATCGGATGGAATGGAATACTATCGGATAGCGCTGAGATACTATCGGATGGCGCCGAGGTACTATCGGATAGCGCCGAGGTACTATCGGATGGAGCGGAATACTATCGGATAGCGCCGAGATACTATCGGATGGATCGGAATACTATCGGATAGCGCCGAGGTACTATCGGATGGAGCGGAATACTATCGGATAGCGCCGAGGTACTATCGGATGGATCGGAATACTATCGG
>JBFNER010000044.1:0-30566 GCA_040797665.1 Neobacillus sp.
TAGCGCCGAGGTACTATCGGATGGATCGGAATACTATCGGATAGCGCCGAGATACTATCGGATGGATCGGAATACTATCGGATAGCGCCGAGGTACTATCGGATGGATCGGAATACTATCGGATAGCGCCGAGATACTATCGGATGGATCGGAATACTATCGGATAGCGCCGAGGTACTATCGGATGGATCGGAATACTATCGGATAGCGCCGAGATACAATCGGATGGAGCGGAATACTATCGGATAGCGCCGAGATACAATCGGATGGATCGGAATACTATCGGATAGCGCCAAGGTACTAGCGGTTAAACTTCCTTGGATCAATGAAATAGGTGCGTTTTTTAAACGTTCCTTGATAAGGAAGGTTCAAGCTTAGCAAGATACGTTTAGCAGTATCTTTGTTGTCAACCTCCAAAAACTCCCGACACTCCCGATTAGTAATCGTTCTTTTGCAGATCAAAGACCATTCCCATAAGGCCCTAAGATGTGCTTTGTTATCGTTCACTTTACAAAATCGACAGTGCCAGGTTCTAGGAAGTTTAATCATGCCGATTTTTCCGCAGGTTCCACATCTGACTCCTGGTAGGATATCTTTCTGAGGAATTTGATAGGATTCGCAAATCGGTTTGGGGATGAAGGGACGATGACATTTTACGAGCTCAACAGATAGCCATTTAAAGGCATCATCATTCAGCTTTCTATCCGTCTGGGGAATGCTGTTGATGAAAGGCGGGATCGTATTTGGGAACAAAAGAGTGGTGTTAGTGGGCGGAACACTTACGATTTGTTTAGGATAAGCTAAGACCACGGCGCCATAGAGGGGAAGGTAGATATTTCGGTTATGCAACCAGGCGGTCAAAAGCTCAAGATTGCGCTCAAGTTGTGTAACGGGGCTTTCAAAAGAGCTTATTTGACCATTTTCCTTTATCGCCACCAACTGCGGAGGATTGTCCTTAAATTCTAAAGTTCCTCCAATGTTCTTCGTATCGAGCACCAAGCCGAAATAGGGTGTAAAAAAATAATGGTCTATTTGAAATAGGGTATCTGAAGAGAGTGATAAATCGTGGATGATGTTGTTTTTAAAAGGAAAAGTGTATCTTTCAAAAATTTCTGCTACTCTTTGTTCCCCGCCAATCCCTGCTTCAATTGAAGCCCTCTTGCTATCAAAAATTGGGATTATGGGATGCTCCGCCACAAGCCTGTTTTGTGCCGCGTTCAATCCATGTAAGGTTAGCGATTCAGAACAATCTTTTAGATTAATGTTCATTCACCTCCTAAAATATTGAATCACCTGCATCGTAGCATAACCGCCCTATTCCTACTACCAAAGAAAAGCATAGTTAAAAATTTTGTCATATTTAGTCAACTGATTACAATTGACCACACCGGTCAAAAGGAATATACTGTAATTGACTCAAGTGGTCAACGACAAAATTAACATACTTAAAAGAAAGGGGCACTAGTATGTTCTCAAAGTTTTTCAACCTAGATATAGAGAAGCAGAATCGGATTATCAATGCGGCAATGAAGGAATTTGCACAAAAAGGATACGATCGTGCCTCGACAAATGAAATAGTCAAGGAAGCAGGAATTTCAAAGGGATTATTGTTTCATTACTTTCAGAATAAGAAGCAGCTTTTCTTATTTTTATATGACTATTTTATGGAGCTCCTAACAAATGAAATTTTTAAAAAAATTGACCTTAGTGAGTCAGATTTTTTTCTAAGGATTCAACAAGTTTCAATTGTGAAAATGGATCTGCTTAAAGACTATCCGGAACTTTTTAAATTCGTTGAAATTGCTTATATGGAGAGTTCATCGGATGTAAAAGAGGAATTAGACAAAAGGAAAAAAGATTTCACAAATCTAAATGTCAACCGCATCTATGAAGGAATTGACGTAACAAAATTTAAGGACGGTCTTGATATCACAAAAGCTCTTAAAATCATCACCTGGACCATTGAAAAACTAGGTGAAGAGGCTTTATACAAGGCAAAGCTGTCACCCCATCACGAAATTGACTATGACGGAGTTTTTAAAGAATACAAAGAATACATCAAAATGTTAAAAACATGCTTTTATAAGTAAAGTTACTCACTAAAACAGGGAGGTCTCTAGAATGAATGTAATCGAGATTAAAAACCTTACAAAAACATACGGAAAAGCGCGGGGGATATCGGATATTAGCTTCAATGTAGAAGAAGGAGAAATCTTTGGATTCATCGGTCCGAATGGTGCTGGTAAATCAACGACCATTAGGACTCTGCTCTCACTCATCTATCCAACGAGTGGCAGCGCAACGATTTTTGGCAAGGATACGGTTAAATTCGCACCTGAAATAAAGAAAGAAATCGGCTACCTGCCGTCTGAAGTCTTTTATTACGACAATATGAAAGTGAAGGACCTGCTAAACTATTCAGCTAGCTTTTACAAAAAAGACTGCAAAAAGAGAATAATAGAGTTAGCCGAAATTATGGACCTCGATCTTAATAAAAAGATTGATGACCTTTCTCTGGGAAATAAAAAGAAGGTCGGGATTGTCCAAGGACTACTGCACTCACCAAAGCTGATTATTCTTGATGAGCCGACGAGCGGATTGGACCCTTTAATGCAGCAGAAGTTCTTTGAATTGCTCGAGAGAGAGAACAAAAATGGTGCGACAATCCTATTCTCTTCCCATATTCTAAGCGAAGTACAGCGCCTGTGTAATCGTGTTGCCATCATAAAGGAAGGACAAATCGTTACCGTTGAAAAGATTAGTACTTTAAAAGAAAATACCTATAAAAAGTTTAAAATTGAAACGAATTCACCGCTTGATCCTGACTATTTTGCTATCAGCGGAGTGAATAAGCTTGAAACAAAGGATAATATCACCAGCTTTCTATTTAAGGGAAATGTTAATACAGTGATGAAAAAAATCGCTAACATTGAAATTATGAATTTATGGATTGAAGAGCCGGATCTTGAGGAGATCTTTATGCACTATTATGTGAAGGAGGCATAAGAGGCGATGAATATTTTCTTGCATGAAATGAGGGCTTATCGGAAATCAACCATCATATGGACAGTATCGCTAATGCTCATAGTCGTTCTTTTTATGTCGATGTTCCCTGCGTTTTCAAAGGATGCAGAGAACTTTACGAAACTACTAGAAGGCTATCCGCAGGCAGTAAGAGATGCTTTTGGGATCAATCTTGAGAATTTCTTTTCAATATTAGGCTATTATTGCTATGCATTGACCTTTATTACCCTTTCAGGAGCCATACAAGCAATGAATTTGGGCACTTCGATTGTTAGTAAAGAAGTTCGGGAAAAGACGGCAGATTTCTTGTTAACAAAGCCAGTGACACGTACAGCGGTTTTGACTAATAAATTATTGGCTGCACTCGTATCCATCATGATTACAAATGTGTTCTATATCGCTGCTGCGAGCTTTATGGCATTTCAAATGAAAACAGAGGATTTCAGCTACAGTACTTTCTTGCTTCTGTCACTTACGATGTTTTTTGTCCAGCTGATTTTTCTAGCGCTGGGAATCATCATAAGCGTCCTTGTTCCTAGAATTAAATCCGTGTTATCGATTTCCCTTGGTACAGTATTTGCCTTTTATTTTCTAGGGATGATTAGTTCGACTACTGGGGATGAAGCAAAGCGGTATATCTCACCGTTTAAATATTTTGATACTGCCTATATCATGGAAAATTCCAGCTATGAAGCTCCATTTTTAATTGTCGGACTTGTATTCATATTGATTACGATTATCGTAAGTTATATTATCTATCGAAACAAGGACATCCACGCGGTTTAGTGCGAAACGGAGGAGTCAATGATGAATATTTTTATAAAGGAAATGAAGTCTCACCGCAAGTCGCTCATCATTTGGAGCATTGGGATGATCCTGATGGTGGCGTCAGGAATGAGTAAATATGCGGGGCTCTCGTCTTCAGGACAATCAATGAACGAGATGATGGCGCAAATGCCAAAAGCGATTCAGGTGGTGCTGGGAGTCGGTACATTGGATTTATCGAAGGCTAGTGGATATTATGGGATTTTGTTTATCTATTTGTTATTAATGGGAACCATCCATGCTGCCATGCTTGGTGCAACGATCATCGCAAAGGAAGAGCGGGACAAAACCTCGGAATTCCTATTTGTAAAGCCAATTTCGAGAACTCATATTATTACTGCAAAATTAACAGCTGCATTGATGAATATTATCATATTAAATCTTGTTGCACTTTTATCATCTATTGTCATCGTCGGAAATTATAGTAAGGGTGAAGCGGTAACTGAAGAAATCGTGATAACGATGGCAGGTCTGTTCATTCTGCAGCTTTTATTTTTGGTGGTCGGAAGCGCGATAGCTGCTGTCAAGAAACGACCTAAAACAGCAGCTTCGATTACGACAGGAATACTGTTACTGACCTATATCCTATCCGTTGCGATTGACTTAAATGAAAAAATTGACAACTTGAAATATCTGACACCTTTCAAATATTTCGAAGCAAAGAATATCATGTATGGTGGCGGGTTCGAGCCTATCTTTATTATCATCTCAGTACTCATCATCGCTTCACTGTCTGTTGTAACCTATGCAGCTTACAAAAAAAGAGATCTAAACGTTTAAGAACAAGCCTTCCAGCTTGTTTCTTTTTTATATTTTTAATAATGTAACGATAGTGTTAATATTGAATAAGTGGAATTGTTAAAGGAGGAAGAATGAATGTCTACAGATAATCAAAACCAAACCTTACCGCCAAAAACCTGCTCAATTGAGCGTTTAGTTACCATGAAAGCGGATGTAGAGAAAGTCCTATCAGGTGAGAAAACAGCGACACGCCGGAATGGGAGATATGCTGATCCTGGCGAAATTATGACGCTTGAAGGCCGCGAGTTTGTCGTTGAGCGCGTATATTCACAATCACTAGGTGAACTGACAAACGATGATGCCCGCCGCGAGGGCTTCTCTACGGTCGAAGAATATAAGGAAGCGATTCTTTCCTATCATCCAGGTATGCCATGGTTACCGCAAATGCGCGTTTGGGTCCATGAGTTTCGTCCGGTTCAGGAATAAAATGAATCATAAGCATGTACCTCCTAATAAAAGGCACATGCTTATTTTTTTTGCTATAATACGGGTATCGAAATAATCAAAAAATTCCTACATAGTGAGTGATACGTCATGCAGTTTTTATCAAAATACATAAAAAAGTATTGGAAGATGTTTAGTTTGGCAGTGCTATTTCTCACCTTTGAGGCGATTAGTGACCTGCTGATGCCAACGATTATGGCAAAAATAATTGATGTCGGTGTTGCCGGCCGTGATATTGGCTATGTGCTAAGAATGGGCGGAGTGATGCTCTTAATTACCCTTTTTGGAGCTGTTGCTGCTTCAAGCAGAAGTATTATGGCTAGTATTGTCTCGCAAAATTTTGGTACGGAATTAAGATCGGATTTATATAAGAAAATTCAAAGTCTGTCATTTACTAACCTCGACCGATTTGAAAGAGCCTCATTAATCACCCGGCTGACAAATGATGTCACACAGGTGCAGGTTTTTGCCAATGGATTGATGCGGATCTTTGTTAAAGCACCGTTAATTGCAATTGGCGGGTTAATTATGGCCACAAGGCTCGACCTTCAGCTTGCGGTCGTCCTTGCAGTTGTGGTGCCAGTGGTTGCTCTATTTATCGTCTTGAACTTAAGGATGGGGTTTCCACGATTTGCCCGCGTACAAAAGGCACTAGACCGAGTGAATGGTGTGATGCGTGAATATCTCTCAGGAGTGCGTGTAGTAAAAGCCTTTAATCGTTTTGATGTGGAGGTAAATAAATTTGATCGCACAAATGAACATTTCATGGAGCAGTCGGTTGCTGCTGCGAGACTAATGGCGGTGTTTGGACCTGCGATTATGCTGACGGTTAATCTTGGAATTGTCGCAGTCCTTTGGATCGGCGGCTTTGGGGTCAATAATGGTAGTATCCAGGTTGGAAGTATTGTGGCGTTTATCAACTATATGACACAGATCCTTTTTTCTTTAATGATGATTTCAATGGTGTTCACGATGTTTGTGCGGGCAAAAACCTCAGCAGTCAGAATTGGCGAGGTATTTGCCGAAGAGGACCAGTTGACATGGAAGGAAGAGAACCATGTAGTAGAATCACAAAAAGGAAGAATTGACTTTGAAAATGTTACCTTTTTCTATGAGGGTGCGAGTGATGAAGCAATCTTGAAAAATATTAATCTGACCATTTTGCCAGGTGAAACCGTTGGGATAATTGGTTCCACTGGTTCGGGGAAAAGTACATTGGTCGGCCTGATTCCACGCTTTTATGACGCAACCAAGGGAACGATTAAGGTTGATGGAGAAGACATTCGCGAGGTGAATCCAAAAAGATTAAGAGAAAAGATTGCCATCGTTCCGCAAAAAACAACCCTTTTCACAGGAACAGTGGAGGAAAATATTAAATGGGGCAACGAACAAGCGAGTATGGAAGAGCTGATAGCGGCAGCTGAAATTGCAGGTGCCCATGAATTTATTTCAGATTCTCCTGAAGGTTATTTAACTAGAATTGGCCAAGGGGGCGTCAATTTCTCCGGCGGTCAAAAGCAAAGACTGTCGATTGCCCGGGCACTGATTAAAAATCCAGAGATCTTAATTTTAGATGATAGTACAAGTGCAGTGGATGTCGCGACAGAAGCGAAAATAAAAGAGGGCTTAAAAAAATATGCCAAAGGCCTAACCTGTCTGCTTATTGCCCAGCGAATTTCGTCGGTGATGGATGCCGATAAAATTGTCGTCATGGACCAAGGTGAAATGATGGGTGTAGGCAAGCATGAGGATTTGCTAAAAAGCTGTAAAGTTTATCAGGAAATCTATCAATCTCAGATGGGCAAGGAGGTGCGCTAATGTCAAAGGAAGGTCAAAATCAACAAACTCTCACGCCCCCGCCTATCCCTGGAAGACCAGGAGGCTTTGGTGGTGCTCATAAAAGAGGACCGGTGGTGAAGCCGAGAAACTTCAAGGAAACGATGAAGAGACTGTGGCAATACTTTGGCAATGAAAAAAGAATGCTGCTGGTTGTTTTTATCTTTATCGGCATTAGCTCGGCACTTACCTTACTTGCTCCATTTTTAATCGGGAAGGCAGTAGATGCGATTAATTTAGATGAACAGGGTGTAAACTTCGGACTGCTTCAGGTGATGCTCTTTATTTTAATTACCGCCTATTTATTGGATGCGGTGTTAAACCTTTTACAGGGATGGCTGATGGCAGGTGTTTCACAGCGAATTGTGAAACGGTTGCGTGGTGCCTTGTTTCAAAAGCTTCAGAAGCTGCCTGTCAGCTTTTTTGATTCTCGAACACATGGAGAACTGATGAGCCGGCTGTCCAATGATATCGATAACGTCAGCAATACGATCTCTCAGTCGACAACACAGCTGATGTCGGGTGTGATTGTGATTGCGGGTTCACTAGTGATGATGCTTGTATTGAGCCCAATCTTAACGCTGGCAAGTTTAATGACGGTTCCTCTCGTATTCTTTCTAACAAAGACCATCGCTAAAAGGACGAGTGTGTTGTTTAAAGCGCAGCAGGTTCAGTTAGGTAAGCTGAACGGCCATATTGAAGAAACCATTTCTGGGATTCATGTGGTGAAGGCCTTCAATCATGAAGAAAAGGTCATCTCAGAATTTGAAGAGGTAAACCAAAAACTCCGTGATGTCGGCCTTAAGGCGCAAATCTGGTCTGGATTTCTGATGCCGATTATGAATGTTATTAACAATTTTGGTTTTGCTGTGGTGGCAGTAATCGGCGGTTTATTAGCGGTAGAAAATGTAATCACCGTAGGGGCAATTGCCAGCTTTATCACTTATTCTAGACAATTTGTCAGGCCGCTGAATGATTTGGCTAATATTTTTAACATGCTTCAAGCCGGTGTAGCCGGAGCGGAGCGTGTCTTTGAGGTGCTGGATGAGCAGGAGGAAACAGAAGATATTGAGGGTGCGATTGAGTTAGTAAATCCGAAGGGACATGTGGTGTTTGAAAATGTAAGCTTTGGGTATCGAGCCGATGTGCCGATTTTGAAAAATGTCAGTTTTGAAGCAAGTGTTGGCAGCAGTACGGCGTTAGTCGGACCAACGGGGGCAGGTAAAACGACGATTGTAAATCTGCTTACTCGATTCTATGACACGACTGGTGGCCGAATCCTGCTTGATGGACGTGATATTAGGGAATACACTCGTGATAGTTTAAGAAGAAGCTTTGGCTTTGTTCTTCAGGATACGTATTTGTTTTCGGGGACCATTAGAGAAAATATTATGTATGGAAACCCAGAGGCAACAGAGGAAGAAGTGCTGAGGGCAGCCGCAATGGCAAATGCAGACAAGTTTATAAAACGTCTTCCGAAGCAGTATGATACCATTCTTTCAGAAAATGGCGGAAACCTCAGCCAAGGCCAGCGGCAGTTACTGGCGATTGCCAGAGTTATTTTAGCTCATCCTGCTGTTCTCATTTTAGATGAGGCCACCAGCAGCATTGATACCCGCACTGAGCTGCATATTCAAGAGGCATTGTTGACGTTAATGAAGGGACGGACTAGTTTCATTATTGCCCATCGTTTAAATACCATCCGCGATGCTGACTCGATTATGGTGATTAACCATGGGGAGGTAGTCGAACAGGGAAGTCATGCTGAGTTAATGAAGAGTGAAGGGAAATATAGCGAAATGTTCATCAACCAATTTAAAAATGTCGAAATGGCGGTAGACTAAACTGTTATATTATTACAATAATTTAAAGTTACTAGTATACCAAAAGTATGATAAAGTAAGTAGGTATATTGACTGAAACTAGAGGGTGGTACAGCGGTGAAGACATGGAAGATCTTTTCGATTATTGGTGCAAGCATGATTATAATGGTAGCAGCAACAATCTATTATTTTATTGATATAAAAGAATATGACACCCAAGATGCAGCTGTTGAAAAAATTGTTGAAGAAAAATTTGATATTGAACTGCCTGAAGAGGTAAATGAAGAGTCAGGACAAGATGAAGTGGCAGATGCTGATTCCGAAACGGAAGAACCCGATAAAGAAGGGTTAACGGCTAGTGCGGAAACAGAAACCAATACGAGTGGTTCTTCGGATCCAGTAACGACGAAACCGATTAAACCTGCTAAGCCTTCAGCAGCCAGTATTATTGAAAAATACCGCCCATCTTTTAATTCCCTGCAAAGCCAGGCTACGGTGAAGTTAGATAATTTATTAGCCTATGCCTTTAGTGAATATAAAGGGAAGAAGGCAGATGGTGAAGAGATTTCTTATTTTTATTTTTACAATAAATATAATTCTGCCGCAAAGAAGCTTGAGGATAGCACCGACGCTTCCTTTTATGTCATCTATAATGCATTAGTGAGCGAGCTTGATGATCACGGTTATAGTGCCGAGGAAGCACAAAGTATTAAAGACCATTATGAGGGTTTAAAAAAGGAAAGACGCAACGCCATTGTTAACAAAGCTAAAGCACAATTAGGTGTTTAAAAAATATAGTTTTTGATAGATATTGTAGTATTTTGGCTTTTTATGTAAAATGGGTATATGCTTCCGCTAGTAAAATAGTAATATATCATTTTATTAGTGAAGAATTATACATACTAATAGGAGGATTATAGTGAAAAAGATTATTGCACTTACAAGCTTATTATTTGTTTTGCTTATGACAGTGCTTCCAGCACAAACTGCTCAAGTTTCAGCGGCAGCGAATGTTGGGATTACTGGGGTTACATTGCACACGAGTGAAGGTATTGTTACTGGAACTGGTTCAAACAATCAGTTTAAGTTTAACCTGCATGGAGTTGCTAAGGATGTATTAGTAAATAAAATTGAATTTACTTCTACTACAGCTGCTTATGTTTCATTGGCTTCTCGTGAAGAAATAAAGGATATGTATGAAAGTCAAGCTGACTATGAAAGTGAAATTGAATACACACTTGAACAGTTATATGACCTTTATGATATTCGTTTTGAAAATGGTAAAGCTTACCTAGATAAAGCTAAGTTTGACAGCTGGGCAGAACGTTTTGAATTTCCGGTTGACGAAACAGATGGTCTTGTAGGAGTTGACTACTTAACTACTGTTGAAGAACTAGAGTATATGTTTGGTGATGTGACATTTGATCTATATGCTGGTGATGCAGCTGGAAATGAATCAGCTCTAAACTTACATTTTGATATCCCAGGATATTGGGAACTAATTGATGGCAAATGGTATTACTGGGATAATGGTGATTATGTAACAGGCTGGTTATTCTGGCAGGGCAAGTGGTACTATTTTGATCCAAAAGATGATGGTGCAATGGTTACCGGTTGGAAGTACATCAATGGTAAGTGGTATTTCTTTAATAAAGCAAAAAACTCTAAAGAAGGTCAAATGCTAACAGGCTGGTTAAAGGATGCTAACAAGTGGTATTACCTTGATGCTAAAAACGGTGATATGAAGACTGGCTGGGCTTGGGTCGGAGGTAAATGGTACTTCTTAGACAACTCAGGTGCAATGAAAACAGGCTGGGTTTTACTTGGCGGCAAATGGTACTTCTTAGATCCTACAAACGGTGATATGAAGATTGGCTGGGTTCAATTAGGCAAAAAATGGTACTTCTTAAACAGCAACGGTGCAATGGCTGCTAATACTTGGGTAAGCGGCAAGTATTGGGTAAACAAAGACGGTGTCTGGGTTAAATAATTGAAGTTTTGAACGAGAGAGTGGAAGTTTCACTCTCTCTTTTTGATGCATACATAAGTTCATATTAAAAGAGATGATTTAGGGAATAATGCAATTATTGGGTTTTTTACAGGAGGGTTTGGTTTGAAAAAGAAAAAAGAGATTTCCAGCCGGAAGCTGCTCGGTGTTGCCGGCATGGGCTGGATGTTTGATGCGATGGATGTGGGGATGCTTTCCTTTATCATTGCTGCTTTAAAGGTAGATTGGGATCTGTCTGCCGCACAAATGGGCTGGATTGGCAGTGTTAATTCCATTGGGATGGCTGTTGGGGCTTTAGTCTTTGGGATCATGGCCGACCGAATCGGCCGGAAAAATGTTTTTATTATCACGCTGTTATTGTTTTCAGTGGGCAGTGGTGTTTCCGCATTTGCTACCTCATTAACGGTTTTCCTGTTATTAAGATTTGTTATTGGGATGGGGCTTGGAGGGGAACTTCCCGTTGCATCGACACTTGTATCTGAAACAGTATCAGCAGATAAACGCGGGAGGGTGGTCGTCCTCTTAGAGAGCTTTTGGGCTGCAGGCTGGTTGTTATCAGCAATTATTTCTTATTTCGTTATCCCGAAGTATGGCTGGGAGGTTGCCTTGTTAATTAGTGCTGCACCTGCCTTTTACGCCTTATATTTACGGGTTGGTTTACCCGACTCTCCCCGTTACGAGGCCATTAAGCAAAAGGAGAAGATTACTGCTTTTCAAAGTCTTGCAAAGTTATGGTCAAGTGGATACCGCCGTCAGACGACGATGCTTTGGATTGTTTGGTTTTGTGTTGTTTTCTCCTATTATGGAATGTTTCTATGGTTACCGAGTGTAATGGTCATGAAGGGCTTTAGCTTAATCAAAAGCTTTGAGTACGTCTTGATTATGACGTTAGCACAGCTGCCCGGTTACTTTACAGCTGCCTGGGCAATTGAAAGATTCGGGCGGAAGTTTGTCTTAGTGGTCTATTTACTTGGGACAGCAGCAAGTGCTTATTTATTTGGAACAGCGGATACGAATGCACTATTAATGACGTCGGGGATATTGTTATCCTTCTTTAACCTTGGGGCCTGGGGCGGATTATACGCCTACACTCCGGAACAGTACCCGACCGTTATTCGTGCTACCGGATCAGGTATGGCAGCTTCCTTCGGCCGTTTAGGCGGTGTACTTGGACCATTGCTGGTTGGATATTTGGTAACCCAGAACATGTCGATTGCCTCAATTTTTACGATCTTTTGCATAGCGATTCTAGTCGGGGCGTTTACCGTACTATTCTTAGGAAAAGAAACAAAGAGTCAGGAATTAGCGTAGATTGAACAAAAAGTAAGACGTGCGGCTTCCAACTGCCGCACGTCTTTTATTTTTACATTTCTGCTTTTTGGTGCTCCGTATCCAGTTTAAACTGATGGCGAAGCTTTGGCTGTAAGGCATGTTTGAATTTGATGGCATATTCCTCATAGAGCTGCTCTAAACCAACTAATGCAAGCGAGAAGAAGTTTGCGTAGTTCTTTTGTACTTCCCACTTCAGTTCGTTTTTGCCGCAGATACTATATTTATTCAGCTCTTCAATTTCCTTTTGAATCTTGGCTAATTCTATTTGCTGTTCTTTTTCAGGAAGAGCAAGAACATGGTCAATTTTTTCAATATAGGCTTGAGACTTAATAATTTTCCCTTTGATTTCATCATAGCCTGCCTGATCGATGAGGCCGTATTTCAATTTAAAATCATTCAGTAATTGAGCAGAATCATAAGTTGAATTGACAATATCATCACGCGACATCTGTTTGGTTTCGTAGCTGAGCATATGCTTCCAAGACGGTTGTGTGATGGCCTTGCGGTGGTCCTCAAGCGTATGACAGAACTTTGTATATCCATGAAGTTCTGGGTTTTCAAAAGCTGGGCTTGCAGGGTCAAGGAATGGTGCAAGCGGTGCAACAAAATAGAAAATTCTTGGATCTTTATTACAAGCCAGGTGTATTTTTTCGCAGAAATCGATGTTCTCGATTGCACTCTGATAGGTCTGTCCTGGAATGCCTGTCATAAAGAATAAATCAATTTTCTTAGCACCATGCTTTAATGCAAAGTTCAGCGTTTCAATGACTTTAGGGTTTGTACAATTAAATTTACCGTTATATCTTCTAATCTTTTCATCATGTGTTTCAAGGGTAATTTCGATGCTGTACTTTGGACAGCTGTCATTCATCATTTGGAAGAATTCTTCGCCGGCATATTGGAATAATTCAAATACCATCTCGTTTTTAAGGTTAAGCTTCTTAAGACGGCTGAAGAACTCTTTTACATATTCACGTCCGCCCTGACGCAGATCATGAAGAATAAAAATTGGTGCGCGGCTAAAGCGTGAAATAAACTGAATGTCTTCCACCAGCTTTTCTGGTGATCTTAATGCGAGTGAACTTCTACCGCAGTTTTGGTCATACGCATCCTTTGAACCGCCGCAGATCAGGCAGTTCTGTGAACACCCTCTTGCTGTGAGCAGTGCCGTATTAGGGTATTGCAGCCAGCCATTGTATGGCAGCGGGTCTAGGAAGTTTCGATATTTAAACACACTTCGGACGGTATAACGGTAACCTGGGACATCGATGTCGTTTAAATCCTTTGGTACATAGGTAATCGGGTTATAGCCAATCTCTGAACCTTTTTTCCACGTTAAATTTGGTATATCAACATAATGCGTGTTGCCAACCTCTAATTTATTCATGAGCAGCAGCATCAGCTTTTCAGTTGAGTCGCCCCTCATAACAAAATCAATAAAAGGATACTGAATTAGTTCCTTATGATAATAAGTAGCTGAAAGCCCGCCGAAAACAATTGGGGTTTCAGGATGTAGCTTTTTAACAATCTTCGCAAGCTCGATACTGCCATGAGCGTGTGGAAGCCAGTGGAGATCGATTCCAAAAGCACGAGTTTTAATTTTTCTTAGCTTTGCTTCAACATCGAACTTCTCACTCATAAGCATGCGGTTAGCGATGTTAATAATTTTGACACGAAGACCATACCGCTCCAGATAATCAGCAATACTCGTTAACCCGATTGGATACATCTCAAATACAGGTGAAGAGGGTACTACATCACTAATCGGACCTGCAAGCAGGGAATTCTTTCTAAAGTCGTAAACGCTGGGTGCGTGTAAAAGGACTAAATCATATTTCATTCAAAAGCCACCCTTTTCTATATAAGAATAATATTATTTCCAAGTTATTTATTGTGAAAAACTTCACAAGTGTTTTTAACGAAATAATCATGACAAAGTGGAAAAGTGGACAAATCACCTTACCAAGTATTTTTGAAATTGGAAACTTCTAACTAACTTTAGTTTACTATAATTAATGATTGATAGAGTGACAAACGGGTGACAGTAATGTGGATATTCCGTGTAATATAAGTAGTACTAAAGTAGTAACAAAAGATATGGCTTTTGCCGAATAGAAAAACAATTTGTCCTTTGAAATAATAGTTACAAATAAACCAACAAATGGTTTATCCCAGTATCGGTTAGTGTAAAACATTGGACCGGTCTGGGTTTTTTAAATTTTTAGCAGAAGAAGAGAGTTTATACCCAGAAAATTCAGATTATTTACGTAATTTATAACATCTTAACATTGGAAAATAGATTAAATATTAAGGAGTCGGAGGTATGAAGAATTCAACGAATTTACCTAAGCAAGAGCGCAGAGCTCGCCTTTTTATATTGATTATTTCGGTCATCGGGGGTTTGATTTTCCTTCAGCAGGGCCTATTTAAATTGCCTATACCTAATAATGTAGTAATTCTAGGTTTATTAGTCACTTTTCTCTTTATTGTAGAATGGTATCCGTTACCTGTTTGGAAAGGCACTGTCACGATTTCCTTTCCGCTTGTTTATGCTATTTATGTAATGGAAGGGCTAGCTTATTGTATTGTGTTTTATGCTTTGACTATAGGGTTGATTAATGCCATAAAACGCCGCCCTCTTCGAATCGTATTCTTTAACCCCGCCTTACTAATTTTAAGTTTCTATGTTGCTTATTTAGTAAGTCATGCATTATTGTTTGAATTCCCCTTTGAAAACAGAACTAGAGTTGTACAAGGAATCTTCCAATGTACTATAACCATTTTACCCTTCTACATCATTAACAATCTTATCGTTGACATAGTTCATCTACTTAGGCCGCAGCCATATAATTTGAAAGTCTGGAGACAAAAGACCTTACAAGAACTCAACAGCCTGTGTATTGCTATGAGTTATCTTGTACTATTTCATATCCTTGGAAATCAAAATCGGGGTCAAATTGATGGTTTTGCTTTCTTCTTTTTCTTTTCCCCGTTAGTCTGCTTTGCCTTGTTAAGTTCGATTATCGCCAACCTAAAAAAAGAAAAGTCAAAGCTTAAAGCCCTTTTTAGTATTTCGTCGGAATTAAATAAAAAAATAGCGGCCCAGGATTGGCTAAGTTTCCTAACGAGTAATCTTGAAGAATTTATTGAAGTGGATGCATGGGTTTTGTGGAAGAAGGAGGAGGGAAGCTGGGCGCTTAAACATTCCTCTGGACTAGTAAAGGGAAATCAGACTTTATCTACAGATACCCTTAACCACTTTGATCAAATTAACCAATTACTCATATATCATGATACAAAGAAGGCTGGAGGACCTGCATCTAATAAGTTTAAAGAGGACATCGGTTCCATACTCTATGCTCCATTAATATTAGATAAGGAGATTGTTGGACTATTTGTCTTTGGAAGAATACGGACAAAAAGTTTCTTAGAGGAAGATATGCAATCTGCGGCAACACTCGCAAATCAGTTAGCTGTTTTAATAAAGAATAGGTGGCTAATTGCTGAACAGGAGAAAAGAATCATCCTAGAGGAACGAAATAGAATTGCCCGCGATATTCATGATGGAGTAGCGCAGTCACTTGCAGGGGCTATCATGAATTTGGATACAGCACAAAGGAAATTTATGAAGTTTCCAGATGACTCTTTGAAGTTAGTAATAGAAAGTACGGATAAACTTCGGAATAGCTTAAGGGAAGTAAGGGAATCTATATATGCCTTGCGCCCTTATCCAACAGAACGTAAAGGGCTGCTCCCTGCAATGGAGGCGAAAATTCAAACCTTTGGACGCGAAAATAGAATCGCGATAACGTTAGAAACACGTGGACCAGTTTTCGAGCTTAGTCCAATGGTAGAGAAAATAATTTTTGATATATTCCAAGAAAGCACACAAAATGCGATCAAGCATGCCCAGGCTTCTAAAATAGATATTTTAGTAAGCTATAGGAAGGAAAATGTACTACTGAAGGTGAAGGATAATGGTAAGGGATTTTCTCTTTTTCAAGCCATGATTAAAGCCCGAAATCACCCTCATTTTGGAATATTACATATGAACGAGGCTGCCGAGAAAATCCATGCCTCCTTACAACTTGATAGCAAAGAGGGATTAGGTACTGAAATTACTTTATCTGTACCTAGAATGGGTATAGAAGGGGAGAGATTGAATGATCAAGCTCATGTTGGTGGATGACCACGCAGTCTTACGGGACGGGCTGAAGAATATATTAGCGCTAGAGTCCGATATAGAAGTGGTAGGGGAAGCGGTCAATGGTAAGGAAGCCGTTGAAAAAGTAAATGAATTCTCACCTGACATTATCCTCATGGATATCAATATTCCCGAGAAGAATGGTATTGAAGCAACAAGATGCATCAAACAATCCAATCCTGGAATCAAAATCTTAATCTTAACGATGTTCGATCACGATGAATACTTTTTCTCGGCTATTCGAGAGGGGGCGGATGGCTATCTCTTAAAGGATGCACCCTCAGAGCACGTCATTGATGCGATTCGTTCAGTTGTAAAAGGCCAATCTGTCATTCATCCAACTATGACAAAGAAATTCCTGCAGTTCTCTCCTGAGGAAAGAGAGGAAAAAGTAGTCGAGAATAAGGAATCTTTACTGACCGAGCGGGAAAATGAGGTGCTTTTGTGCCTTGTCAAAGGAATGAATAACAAAGAAATTGCCAAAACACTTTTTATTAGTGATAAAACAGTAAAGATCCATGTAAGCAATATTTTTAAAAAGCTAGAAGTAAAAAGTCGTTCACAGGTTGTCATTTATGCCGTGCAAAACCAATTAATTCCTTTAACCTAAAAAGATCAGGTGATTCCTGGTCTTTTTCTATGTACTAAGTGACCGGTAGTAAATGTCCATCGGTACTAGGACCATAGTATAAGAAGAATAGTACTGTTGTTACAAGTAAATATACCCTTTGCTGAATAGGTTTTTATTCTCATTTTTCAGACAATAGTCTTATAGGAAATAAATATTGAAGGGGAGATGAAGATGTTGAAAAAATGGTTATCAGGTTTTCTAACAATTGTTTTATTGATCACGTTAGCTTTACCAGATGCTTCTAAAGTTAATGCATCGATTACGGGGGCCGTGGTGGATAGCAGTCTATTAAAAGTGCTATCAACCTCTGATGGACCACAGCAAGTAATTGTAACGTTTGATGCCCAGGGAGCACCAACGAAGGACCATCTTAATCTATTAAAAGGCCTGGGTATTACAACGGGGATTTCAATGAGATCGTTACCGATTGCGGGTGTTCTAGCAACCAAGGAACAAATTGAAAAGCTAGCGGCAATGCCGGAAGTAAAGTCAGTTTATTTGAATCATAAGCTAACCTATTCAAACTATGATGCCAATCATGTAACTGGTGTCGATAAAGCCCGTACAGATACAGCATTCCAAAAAGAAAATGGAGGACTTCCATTTACAGGGAAGGGTGTTGGTGTGGTTGTCAATGATAGCGGTGTTGATGGGACACATCCTGACCTAAAATTTGGAGAGCATCTTGTACAAAACGTGATGGGTACAACCAATTTAAACTCATTAGAGCCGCAACTGCTTCCCATTACTTATTTAGAAAACGTACCGAATACGGATACCAATTCAGGGCATGGAACACATGTAGCTGGAACTGTTGGTGGAACAGGTGCTAGTTCTGGAGGAAAATATGAAGGTGTTGCTCCGGGGGCTGACTTAATAGGCTATGGTTCAGGTGCAGCCCTCTTTGTCCTGGATACTATTGGTGGTTTTGATTATGCAATTACCCATCAAACGCAATATAATATCCGCATAATCACGAATTCTTGGGGGTCATCAGGTGATTTTGATCCTAATCATCCAGTGAATATTGCCAGTAAAGCAGCATATGACCGTGGCATTACCGTGTTATTTGCGGCAGGTAATGAAGGACCAGGTGAAAACACACATAATCCATATGCCAAAGCTCCATGGGTAATCTCAGTTGCTGCAGGAGAAAAGGATGGATCTCTAGCTGATTTTTCTTCCCGTGGAACGAAGGGAGTGGGCGGGACATTCGAAATGGATGGAAAGGAATGGACTTGGAAGGATGAGCCGAGCGTTACAGCTCCAGGCGTGGATATTATCTCTACTCGTGTAATCGCCCCTGTTTCTAGCTTAGCGATTACAGATGATGCAGAAATGATCGAACCAGCATACCTTCCATATTATACAACGATGAGTGGAACCTCTATGGCCACACCCCATGTAGCAGGGATTGCAGCACTTCTTTTAGAGGCGGACCCGACTTTGTCACCTGATGAAATTAAATACTTGCTTCAATCAACAGCAACTAATATGCCAGGCTATGAATCTTGGGAAGTAGGAACGGGCTATGTAAATGCATATGCTGCACTCCATTCAGTAGTGTTCGACAAAACCTATGGAACCACTCTTAATACGAATCAAACCTTTAACAGCAATGTTAAGACAGTAAAGGAACTTTCGAATTTTCAGGTAGAATATAATCCTTTATTATTATCTTCTAATACTGCATCCTTTTCGGTAAAGCCTGGTGTATCCCAGATATCAGCTAGGATTGATGCAGCAGGTTTACTAGGGCAAACTGGAAATCCTGTTAATCTCATATTAGTTGCTCCTGACGGTACAGAGCACAGTTCAGGTATTAGTCTATTGTTCACCCTCTACTATGACCGGACAGTATCCGTAACGGCACCACAACCGGGAGAATGGAAGGTAAAGATTGATGGATTGCATGGAGATGCAGTAAATCCTATAGGTGCAGCTCTCCCTGAAACAGTTAATGGGACACTCTCGTTCACGATGGTGAGCGGTTATACGGGATTGAAGGATATTGAAGACAGCCCGGCTGCTTCAGCAATCCAAATGGCTGTAAGTGAAAGATTGGTCGATGGGTATGGGGACGGAAACTTCAAGCCAAAACAAAATTTATCACGTAAAGAATTAGCACGATATTTGGTAATGGGGGCAGCGGTAAGGCAAAGCCAGGGGGCATCATTAAATGATGTTACACAGACAGATTCTGCTTTTGCTCAAGCTGTCACGGCAAAAGGAGCAGCCCTTCGTGACGGGTTACAAATACAAAACGGTGTTATGCAGTTGGATAAGAATGGAAACTTTAATCCTAACGGGGATGTCAACCGTGCGGAGCTCGCCTATTCTCTTGTCCAAGCGCTAGGTCTTGAAACAGAAGTAAGGTCGGTAACTGGAGATGTAACCGTACTCTATAAAGGGGAAAGGATTCCGATAAAGGATAGTGCAAATATCCCAGCTTCTTTAAAAGGATATGTACAATATGCTCTTGATCTAAATATTCTCAACGCAACCTTTTCGGTAATTCAGGGTCCTTACGATTTGATTCCAACTGTTGAGGCAAGCTTTAATCCCGAGAAAAAGGTTACTCGAGGGGATTATGCAGTTGCGATTACCCGCTATTATAATGCGTGGTTTCAATAGTAGATAGATGAAGGGAGGCTCGATCTTTGAGCCTTCTTTTTATTTGGGGAAAACAGGGTGGAATCGGTGCTGAAATATAGAGGAATTTTTGGTAAACTAAAGATAAAAAGAGGATGTAAAAAAATGGCACAAATCAAAACAAATGCGATACGGATTCTTGATGCGAAAAAAATCGCCTATCAGGTTATGACTTATGACCATAAGGATGGGAAAACAGATGGTATTTCCGTTGCGGGGAAAATTGGCAAGGATCCAAAGGAAGTCTATAAAACCCTTGTTGCTCAAGGCGCAAGCAAAGGTATTTATGTGTTCATCATTCCAGTTGAGGCTGAGCTTGATTTAAAAAAAGCGGCAAAAGCGGCAGGAGAAAAGAATGTTGAAATGATCCCCGTGAAGGATATTCAAAAATGGACAGGTTATATCCGCGGTGGCTGCTCTCCGATTGGAATGAAAAAGGAGTATAGGACGTTTTTAGATGACAGCTGTTTGGACATCAGTCAGATGGTTGTGAGTGCAGGAAAAATAGGTGTACAAATGGTGTTGGCCCCTAATGACTTACTCTCCCTATCAAGGGCAGAAACAGTTGATTTATGCAAAAAGTAACGAACTGCTGACTAGGCATTCACCTATAAAAGGCTGCTGCATATGATAGTGTGTAAAGTAATCTACCCATATCAACAGTAATTAGCCAATAAAGGAGTGTTTGTCCAGTGGCAGGGAAAATAAAAAACTATTATGCCGGCGGCAATACAGCGCGAGGGTTTCATAACCTTTATGAATCGAATTTACAAGGACTGGATCGGTTGTTTATACTGAAGGGCGGTCCGGGGACAGGAAAATCTTCGTTAATGAAAAAGGTCGGAGAAGAGTGGGTTAAAAAGGGCTATGATATCGAGTTTTTACACTGCTCTTCAGATAATGAGTCCATTGACGGAGTGTTAATTCCTGCATTAAAGGTGGGAATCGTCGATGGAACAGCGCCGCATGTTATTGAACCGAAGGCACCAGGCGCTGTGGAGGAGTATATTAACCTCGGGGAAGCATGGGATGCCCGTAAGCTCGCAGCCCATAAAAAGGAGATTTATCGTTTGACGAATGCAATCAGCCATTCTTTTAAGCAGGCATATTCAACATTCAAAACAGCTTTGGATGTTCACGATGATTGGGAGAAAATCTACATTGATAACATGGATTTTGAAAAGGCTGACCAGCTGACGAAAAAGCTGATGGAATCGTTCTTCGGAAAGATTAAATTAAATAAAAAGTCAGATGTGCGCCATCGCTTCTTAGGGGCGGCCACCCCAAAGGGAGCTGTAGATTTTGTCCCGAATTTAACTGAGGATGTGGCAAAACGCTACTTTATAAAAGGGCGTCCAGGTTCAGGTAAATCAACGATGTTAAAGAAATTGGCTGCCGCAGCTGAAGCACGAGGTATTGATACTGAAGTTTATCATTGCGGGTTTGACCCTCATAGTTTAGATATGGTGATTTTTAGAGAGCTTGGTATTGCAATATTTGACAGTACAGCCCCGCATGAGTACTTCCCAAGTCGTGCTGGTGATGAAATTATTGATATGTATGAGCTGATTATCGCTCCAGGGACGGATGAGATTTATGCCGATCAAATTGCCCCGATTGCAGAGAGCTATAAGAAGAATATGAAAAAGGCGATTTCCTTTTTAGCAAAGGCGAAAGAGCTTCATGATGAATTAGAAGCGATCTATGTTTCCGCAATGGACTTTAAAGTAGTTGAAAAAATCCAGCAAAAAATTGCGGAAGAAATCAGGAGTTTAGGTGCAGTTAATAGTGGACAATAACAAGGAAGCAGGCTTTTAGATGAAAGCCTGCTTCTTTTATGAAGTTTTGTCGAGGCAATGCGCCCTTTCGCTTTTCTTATTTATGTGGGTGGGTCTTGCTCTGCTGGCTTTTTTGATTGCGCTTATTGCCCTTGCTGTTATCACCGCTGACAAATTCTGTAGCGAATTCTGCTTCGGCATGTCCTGCAGTTGGAGAATTTTGATTTTTACTGCCTTTATTATATTTCTTCGTCATGTTAAACGCTCCTTTCGTCAAAAGCTAATCATAGTTTGGCATCCGCCTAAGCCTTTATACATGATTAAATTTGAAATTCGTTGAAGGTTCATATTGATGTATGAAGAATTACTTAAATAGAAAAAAACATCCCCCTTTTTAAAGGGAGATGCAGTCGGCTTATTTTTTATCAGATAACCATGTAGCTAGTATTTTAGCGTCCGTTTCGTTAACAAGACCGCCAGGCATCATACCTTTACCGTCTTGAATTCTTTCTAGAATCTCAGTTTTCGATTTCAGGCTGCCGATGGTTTTTAATGCAGGACCTGATTTTCCTTCAAGTTTATCACCGTGACAAGATGCACAGCTTGCTTTATAAATGACTTCTCCTGCTTCCGCAACGGAATGGGTTCCTTTTGAATGGACTTCTTCACTGCTAAGCGGAACTTCATCAATAAGAGCAGAGTAAGGAACAAATTGAATTTCATGCGGTACACCTTCTGCTGGGATCTCTGTTATTAATTCTCCTGTTTCTGTGTCCCAAATTTGGACACCGGAAACAGCTTCGCCGCCAAGCTTGTATGGGTAGCGTTCAGAGTCCATACCGTGATTTAGTGTCCAAAGCTCTCTGCCGTCAGGGCTGACTCCTGTATGAGCAGGAATAGTTGTCCCTTTAGCTTCCCAAAGCTTCTCATAGGTGGTTGTATCAAGTTTGTAAATTTTATTACCGCCAGTTGTTACATAGGCATATTTACCGTCTGGGCTAAGTGAAATGTGAATCGGTCCGCCATCAAACGAAACTCGTTTTGTAATTTCTAAAGTGGCAACGTCAATGATGACGATTTCTTTCGTACCGCCAACAGCAACCCAAACAGATTTGCCATCAGGGGTAAGGTTGACACCGTGCAGGCTGCCGCCAACTGGAATATCCTTTACAATCTCATTTTTCTTCCAATCAAGGACAGCTACTTTATCTTCTTTATCGACACTGACAAACAAGTACGGTGAATCAATTGGTTTACCGTCCCAATACATCGATGGGGTAATATAATCTGTTCCTTCACCGGTTGGAATATCTTTTATTTTCTCATGTGTATGGACATCAATAACAGAAACAGTGCCGCCATACTGGTTGGCTACATAAAGGTAACGGTCATCTGGTGAAAGGGCGGAATGGTGCCCTCCCTTGCCAACAGGAGTTCTCCATAATTCTTTAAAGGTAATCGGGTCAAGCGCAATGGCATAAGAAGGTTCATCATAATTAAACCAATCTACTGTAAACAATGTCTTAAAGTCTTTTGTGAAGGTAGAAGCATGTGTATCATGTAAATTTGGATACAGCTGCTGAGTTCTTTCTAGCTTTGGACCTTCGATGTCAATCGTCGTTAGCATTTTGTGATATTTCGCATCGATTACCCAAATCTTATTGCTGGAACCTCCTCCAACATAAGCTAAACTATCGCTGCCAAGTTTTCCGCCAGCTAGTTTTTCATCAAAGCTTAGTTCTTCTGTTTTTGGTGCTTCGGCCTTTGCTGTTTTATCACTTGCAGCTGAGTCCTTTTCTGTACAGCCGGTTAATAATAATGCTGACAAAACGGCAGTTGTTATTCCTGCTGAAAAGAGCAGTTTTCTGTTTCGCATAAGTGTTTCCTCCAATGATGGTTGATACTTAAAGGATATAGACAAGATATATAGATGATATGAAGAAAAAGTAGCTAAATTATGACGTTTTTTAATTTCTGTAAGAAAAGGGTGAGGTTGAGTGGAAAAAATTGTGTCGATAATAACATTATTTGAGACCCATCGGAATCCAGAAAATGCAGAACCGATGGAAAAGTATATGCGAAATTTGTTTCCCTTTTTGGGAATTAAAACGCCTGAAAGAAGAAAGCTTGTCCGACAGTTTTTCAACGAGACAGGTATACTAAAGGAACCCTTTAACAAAGACCTAGTTTCAGCCCTTTGGAAAATGGATGAACGAGAATATCAATATGCTGCATTAGATTATATTGAAAGGTCATTGAAAAAGGTAACCAAAGACGATCTGCCCTTCTTTGAGAAGTTAATGACGACTAAGTCTTGGTGGGATACGGTGGATATGATTTCCCCAAAGGCAGTTGGCGAAATCGCCGGCAAGTCACCAGAAGTAATAGAGGAAACGATTGATGGGTGGGCAGTTGATGAGAACTTTTGGCTAAAAAGGGCCAGTATTCTTTTTCAATTAAAATATAAACAGCGTACGAATGAAGAGCTATTATATAGGTACATATTACAAAATGCGTCTAGTAAGGAATTTTTTATTCAAAAGGCCATTGGCTGGGCACTAAGAGAGTATTCAAAAACAAATCCAGACTCAGTTAAGCAGTTTATTTCCAGTAATTTGTTAGCTCCGCTCAGTGTCAGAGAAGGAAGCAAGTATGTATTATAAGCAAAATGGCAAAAGAATTGAATCGGTCATGTTAGAATGTCAGTAAGAAATACAAGAAAAAGGGTGATTCAGCATGATTAAATGTATCGCAACAGATATGGACGGAACATTATTAAATTCTCGGCAGAAAATAAGTGAAGAAAATAAACAGGCAATTTTAAAAGCGCAGGCCCAGGGAATTGAAGTAGTCGTAGCAACAGGCCGTTCCTATCAAGAAGCTCAATTTGTTCTTAAAGAGGCAGAATTAGATTGCCCGGTGATTGGGGTGAACGGTGCAGAGGTACGCTCGATAGAGGGTGAGGTAATTTCAACTACTCCGATTGATAAGGATTCAGCTAGAATGGCTGCTGAAAAGCTTACAGAAAAAGATATTTATTTTGAGGTATATACCGACAAAGGGACATTCACGACTGATTTCCAGAAGGCTGTTTCCACACTGGTTGATATTGTTGTCAGCGCTAATCCTGAAGTCGATCGAGAAAAAATTGCCGCTGCGGCAGAGGTAAGAGTAAGTGAAGGCTTAGTCTATGAAATCGAAGATTATGAGCAATTATTTACAAACCCGGATCATCAGATTTATAAATTATTGGCTTTTTCGGTGGATTCGGATAGAAGACAAGCAGCCGCTCGTTCTCTAGAAGAACTAGCCAATTTGGCCATTTCTAGTTCAGGTTTTGATAATATTGAAATCACCCATAAGCAGGCACAAAAGGGGATTGCACTTGAGCAGTTTGTCAATTCAAGAGGAATTGATTTATCAGAGACAATGGCAATCGGTGATAATTATAATGATGTTTCGATGCTTGAGAGAGTGGGCCGTGCTGTTGCCATGGGCAATGCTGGCTTTGAAATAAAATCACTGTGTGACGTCATCACTGATACAAATGATGAGAACGGCGTGGGTAAGGCGATTCTAGAGGTGCTGTAGATTGGAAGAAAGGAAGAGAAATAGAGAAAGCATGCTGCCTAGAGTGGCAGCATGCTTTTTTGTGAAGTCTAATTTCGTTTCGCCAGGCCGTGCAGAATGAATTGAATCGTCCGTTCTGTTTCCTGTTCATCGTCCCATTGATGCTCCGGCAAAAACATATAACGGGCAAATAAGAACCCGAAGATGGTGGTTAAAGTGAGTCTTGCGGCACTGGCTGAAGGCATTTCAATGATTTGCCCTTGCCGCTGGTAATGCTCGATAATCTTGGTGAATCGTACAAATGTCTTTTTGGCGACATGGTCAAGAAATTGCTCCCTCAATTCAGCCTGAAAAGGTATTTCTTGAAGCATAATCTTGACGATCGGCAGGTTTCTTTTTAAAAAATCCCTGCGATTTTCTGTCACCGCTCTCAAAAAATCCTCTGCATGCTCGAAAGGGGTATTGAGCACTTTATTTATGTCATGAATAATAAACGGAGCAAGGAGCTTTGCCATCATCGGTGACACAATTGACATCAAGAGTTCTTTTTTCGTTTTATAGTGGCGAAAAATTGTTCCTTCGGCGACGCCTGCTTTCTTTGCAATTTCGCTAGTCGATGTTGAGGCATAACCCTTTTCCGAAAACATATCAATGGCAGCGATTAGAATTTTCTTTTGCTTATCCGTGAAACCATCCTCTTCATCAAAAAGCTGCTTGAGTACTTCTTCTTCCTTCATTGGACTGCTCCTTAAATGTTTCGATATTTCTTTAAAGCTACTATATTTAATACGATAAACACAAGGGCAAAGCCCCATAATATGAGCAATTCATTGAGTATGTCGCTGAATCCCAGTCCTTTATACATCACGTCAACCAAAGCACCGCCGCCATAATACATGGGCATGATGCGGGCAATCACTTGAAGCCATTCTGCCATGCCTTCTATAGGAAAGATTCCTGCAAAAAACACCTGCGGGATGATAGCAATGGGAATGAATTGCATCATCTGGAACTCTGAGTTGGCAAATGCAGATAATAAAATCCCAAGTGATAATGCTACAAGAGCTAGTGTTAAGTTAATGACGATCACATTCCATAAGGAGCCTATTAACATAATATCTAGGACTTTCACTGCATAGAAGACGACAATAATCGTTTGGATAATCGCAAAGAACCCGTAACCGATTAAATAGCCAAAAACAATATCCCGTCTTTGAATCGGCGTTGCCATTAAACGGTCGAGTGTTCCCGTAGTTCGTTCCCTTAATAGGGCAATTCCTGAAATTAGAAAGACAAAGAAGAAGACAAAAAATCCAACTAAAATAGGGCTTAACTGATCAAAGAAAACCGTGTCACTAGTGCCGTAAATATAGTCTGTTTTGATAGTTGGAGGTTGTTTAATTTCTATAGGTGTCCCTTGTAGCTTAGTTTGGATGTTCTTAATAAACTCCGTTACTTGCTCACCTTGCTGCTGTGAGATAGCTTGTTGAATTTTCATTTGCAATGCTTTGGTAGTAGATGGATTAGCATTTGTCAGCGTTAGTTTGTATTCCTCATCATTTAATTGAAGAAACCCATCTAACTCATCTTTCAGCAGCGTTTCTTCTAAGTTCGTGATTTTCTGGTATTCTGTGATTTCAATTTCTTTGGTGGCTAATTGTTCAAGCAGGCTGTCATCTGCGGCATAAACACCTAGTTTAGGAACGACGGTATTCGCAGCAAGTAAGTAATGTAGAAGAGTAAGGATGATTAATGGAGCGACCATCATTAACGCAAGTGCACGTTTATCGCGGAGCATTTGATGGAGGATCCGCTTGACTAAAGCTAGTACTCTCATTTATGTTCACCACCAGCCTGTAGAAATACCTCTTCTAAACTAGTAATACTGTATTGTTCTTTTAGTTCTGCCGGCGAGCCGCTAATGAGTATGCTGCCGTCTCTCACCATTGCCAGCTGGTCACATTTTTCTGCTTCCTCCATCACATGGGTCGCAACTAATATCGTTTTGCCTGCATCTCGTAAGCGGTAAAGCTCCTTCCAGATGGATAGTCTTAGTTCTGGGTCAATCCCGACAGTTGGTTCATCTAATATCAGTATTTCCGGATCCTGAATGAGGGCAACCGCGAGGGATAAACGGCGTTTCATTCCGCCGGAATAGGCCTGCACCCGTTTTTTTAGATCGGCGGTAAGGTTGACGAGGCCAGCCGCATAGTGAATTCGCGTTTGCTGCTCTGACTTTTTTAATGAAAAAAGCGAGGCGAAAAAGGCAAGATTTTCTTCACCGGTCAAATCAGTGTAAAGGGCATCAGCCTGTGCCATGTAGCCAATTTTTTGTAGTAGTTTTAGGTTCGGGACAGAGGTATTTAATACTTTTACTTCTCCCTCAGTAGGGCGGTCCATCCCGACAATGATTTTTACTAGCGTTGTTTTTCCAGCTCCAGATGGGCCGATTAATCCATAAATTTGCCCAGGTTCTACTGTTAAATTGATGTCTTTTAGAACATCTGTTGTACCAAAGCGTTTATTAACATCTCTGATCATAATTGAAGCGGTCATAGAACTACCTCCAATGTGTGTGAGTGATTACTCACTTTTATTATAATGGATGGAATTCTTTGGTCAACAGAAAGTTTTGGACATTTTTCGAGTGCGACCTATGTTGAGAAAGTGTTTTGTACATTTTTGGGGTGGTTTTGTACATTTTTAAGGGGGTTTTGGACAAATTTTTCTGTGTTTTGGACATTTTTTTAATAGTTTGGCCAAATTTTATAGCCTTTTGGACATTTAACCATTTTCTGTAAAAAACACAAACCCAATAGTGACCGGCAAGCAACCTTCATAGAATGTAAAATTTGAACGTTTTGTGAACTATGTCACTCCCTGTTATAAACATTTTTTATAAGATGGTTATATTAAGGACATTTTCAATACTGTAAAAATGTTAATTGGAGCACATGGAGCGGAATAACTGATAAAGGAGGGATGGACTAGTGAACCTTTTAGAAGACTTACAGAAAGAGAACTTGCAAGAGCTCAGTACAGAGGAATTTTTGCGAAAGATTGCTTTCTTTAAAGATTTATCCGAGAACTCGATTAATCTTATTAAGAAAAGGCTGGATACACTTGACCTGAAAAAGGGAGACAAAGTCATTTCTGAAAATGAGGTAGCGATGGGAGTTTATTTTGTTCACTCCGGAGCGGTAAAGCTTACTAAGCAGGATGAAAGTGGAAATGAAATTATTGTCTGTATAAAGCAAAAGGGAGATATTTTTGCAGAGGCATGCCTTTTCTCAAGAACTTCCGAGCTTTATCCGGCAACGGCAACAATGCTTCTAGAAGGCAGGCTTTTCTTTTTAGATAAGCTAGAGCTAGAAAAGGGGCTTCGGGATTATCCAGAGCTTTCGCTTCAAATGATCAGCTATATGAGTGATTCGCTTCGCGACATGACGTCAACGTTGCGAGATGTGGTGTTACTAGATGTCTATGCTAAAACGGTTAAGACGTTAGAGCGCTTAGGTACGAAGTTTAAAGCTTCTAATGCAAGGTGGGATATTGAGATACCGTTAACGATACAAGAATTCGCTACCGTGGTCGGAACCTCAAGGGAAAGTGTGAGCAGGGTTTTTTCTAAATTGAAAAAGCAAGAGGTCATTGAGATGAAATCTCGGAAAATCATTATTCTAGATTGGTGTAAGCTATGCAGTCTTCTGAAGAATAATTATTAGTAAAGTCTTAAACAAAAATGGTCAAGCAGAAGGTTCTGCCTGACCATTTTTTATTTAGTAAATTTGTATGTCCAGAAGCGTTCGTTGTTGATCCAGGCCATCATTTGCGGGTCCTGATTTTTTATTTTTTCAGTTACGTCACCAAACATTTGCTCAGTTTGTGAGCGGTGTGCTTGGATCGCAGCAAGCTTTTTGTCAGCTACTGGTGTAATGTTGTGAATAATGTCCGCCTCACCAAGCTCCTGCACACAGTTGTTTGAAAATGCTACACAGTGCAGTTTTGGCCTTGCAGCGGCCGAGAGCTTTTCTACCGCGCGGACCACAGCCGCACCGGTCGCCTCGTGGTCAGGATGAACGGAATAGCCGGGGTAGAAGGTGATGACGAGTGATGGATTTACTTCTGCAATCAATGAGCTCATTACTTCAGTTAATTTCTCATCATCCTCAAATTCTACGGTTTTATCCCGGTAGCCGAGCATACGGAGATCCTGGATTCCTAAGACACTCGCGGCTTCCTTTAATTCTTCTTTTCTAATTTTCGGGAGATTTTCTCTGTTTGTAAACGGGGGATTTCCCATATTTCGTCCCATTTCACCAAGTGTTAAACAGGCGTAAGTGACGGGTGTTCCATTCTTAATATGAGTCGCAATTGTCCCCGATACCCCGAAAGCTTCGTCATCCGGATGAGGGAAGACAACCAAAACATGACGTTCCTTTTCCATTTTCATTCTCCTTTCGGGTTTTTAATTACTCCAGCCATGCGCCGCTAAACAGGGCGCTTCCGCTTTTCCTATTGTCCAGCTCCAGCGCCTAGGGGCTTCTGCTTGTTCTATTCAAACGGCGTTCTGCTAATCTGCAGGGCGACCGCCAGTTTACCTTTATTATCGTGGCCGGCCATTAGTAACCGGTCCTGATCATCCACTTCAAAATGGGTAAGTCCTTCAGCGTATATCCAGCCTAGGTTGATTTTTAAACCAACTCGATAAGGATCTGTTCCGGTGATTTTTCCATGTTCATAGCGGACCAAAGCATTCCGAATGTGCGCACCTGCTGAAAAGAAGGTCTGGTCATGATGGGATGCATAGGCACCATTTGTTGTTTCAAGATGGATATAGACATCCTGTTTGGCAAAACGGTCAATTTCTTTTTGGACACTGTCTGTACCTTTAATTGGCTCCAAAATAATTCCTCCTTTCCGGTAAGTAAGGTTGTAAGTCTAGTGTAATTAATAATGTAACTATCATACTAAAATCAGTTGGAAAAAGCGAAAGCTGTGACTTGGTCAGCTTAGATTTTTTAGAAATCCGCATCCTTTCCGCGGGAGAGACAAACTAGCGCTTGTTTCGGCAGACTTTGTCCCGCGACTTCCGCGGGAGAGACAAACTAAAGCTTGTTTCAGTGGACAATGTCCCGCAACATCTGCGGGAGAGACAAACTAAAGCTTGTTTCAGCGGACAATGTCCCGCAACACTGCGGGAGAGACAAACTAGCACTTGTTTCAGCGGACAATGTCCCGCGACTTCCGCGGGAGAGACAAACTAAAGCTTGTTTCAGCGGACAATGTCCCGCAACATCCGCGGGAGAGACAAACTCGCACTTGTTTCAGCGGACAATGTCCCGCGACTTCCGCGGGAGAGACAAACTAAAGCTTGTTTCAGCGGACAATGTCCCGCAACATCCGCGGGAGAGACAAACTAGCACTTGTTTCAGCGGACAATGTCCCGCAACATCTGCGGGAGAGACAAACTCGCACTTGTTTCAGTGGATAATGTCCCGTAACATCCGCGGGAGAGACAAACTAAAGCTTGTTTCAGCGGACAATGTCCCGCAACATCTGCGGGAGAGACAAACTAGCACATGTTTCAGTGGACAATGTCCCGCAACATCTGCGGGAGAGACAAACTAAAGCTTGT
>JBFNER010000045.1:0-30292 GCA_040797665.1 Neobacillus sp.
AAAAAATTACAGTATAATAATTTGGTAGAAAGGGGAATTTTTTCTGAGAAGTAAAGTACTAACCATACTCCTAATGGTTCTTTTTATAGTATATCTAAATCCTCATATGAAAGCATTAGCTGTTGGGGAAGCGATACAGAATGATGAACCTGTATTACAATTTCCTGTACTAAGTGATGTCCATATAAGCGGTGAACCACAGCATCAGGAACTATTTAAAAGAGCGCTAAATGACATGCAAATGTTGGCACCTAAATATAATGCTATTGTGTTTTTAGGTGATAACACAAATATGGGAACCGAACAACAATATAATGATTTTATGCGAATCTTAAAATCATATAGCAGCCCTTCTGCTGAAAAAATTATTGCAATCGGTAATCATGATTATTGGGAGGGTTTATATTCTCCCGTAGGATTAGATGCGGCAAAGTATCAGAAGAGATTTGTTGATATGACGGGAATGCCTGCAGCAGATTCAAAGGTGTATTATGATAAATGGATTAATAACTATCATTTTATCACCTTGGGTTCTGAAGGATTTCCGGTTGCTGGAGACGATGACTATGCTTTAATCTCTGAAGAGCAGTATCAATGGCTGGAAGAAAAACTAGCAGAAAACACACAGTCGGATAAACCAATATTTGTTTTCTTGCATCAACCTATTGACTATACCGTTTATGGAAGCGAAGAATGGGGTGCGGGATTCACAGATAACAGACTTAAAAGTATATTAAACCAGTATCCCCAGGTCATTTTATTTTCGGGCCACTCACATTATTTAATCAATCACCCGAGAACGATCTTTCAAGAAGGGTTTACGATGGTGAATAGCGGTGCAGTAGCCAACGGTTACACAGAATTAGGGTATCATGGAACATCACAAGGTTTACTAGTGAATGTTTTCACAAATCGAGTGGAAATCATAGCCAGGGACTTGAAAAACCACGCAAATATCCAAAGCTTTATCGTCAAAATGCCATTTGAAAAAGCTTATATGGATAATCAAAAGCCAATATTCTCCAAAGGGTCAATGGTTAGTGTGGAGAAAAATGATAGCGGCGATTCGGCCACACTAACTTGGGAATCTGCCATCGACAACACACTTGTAGATAAATATTTATTAAAGCAAAATGGTAAGGTAGTCTACACACATTACATGAAGTTTTGGGAAGACCGTCAAATCGGGAAGGTTAGTGTTGAATTAAAAAATTTAACTCCCGAGACGACCTATACCTATGAACTAGTTGCTAGTGATGCTTGGAATAATGAATCGGCTAATTCCTTAACAGTAACCTTTAAAACACCTGCTTTAAGTGGGTGGAAATGGAATGGGATTGACTGGGTATTTTATGAAAATGGTAAAAAGGTAACTGGTTGGAAGTTAATTGACAATCAATGGTATTTACTTAAGGAAGGTATTAGATATACAGGATGGTATCAAAGCGGCACCAATAAGTACTTTTTAAATGATAATGGTGTCATGCAGGTTGGCTGGAAGGAAATTGACGGTAAAACGTACTATTTTACTAGTAGCGGGTCATTAGGTAAAGGCTGGATTCTAGAGCATAACAAATGGTATTACTTAGACAGCGAAGGTACAAAAAAGCTAGGGTGGCTTTTTGATAAAGAGAAGTGGTATTATCTAAAGTCAGATGGAATGGTAACCGGATGGCAGTTAATCGGAAACAATACCTGGTATTATTTTAAATCAGATGGAGAAATGATTACGGGCTGGTTATCATCTGGTGGTAAATGGTATTATCTCGCTAATAGCGGAGCAATGAAAATAGGCTGGGTTCTAGCCAATAACAAATGGTATTTTATGAACAACAGCGGAGAGATGAAAACGGGTTGGTTATACGAGAAGGGAATCTGGTATTATCTTAATAATGATGGATCGATGCAAATAGGCTGGACAAAAATTAATAATATTTATTATCATTTTTCCCAAAGTGGTGCTTTAACTTCCAAATAAAGCTTCATAGATTACATTCAAAGGCTAAAACCAAAGACCCGCTCTGATAATAAGGGCGGGTCTTCGTTTTTTTATTTCTTTCGTTTTAAGATTCTATCTAGAAACATATAGAGGACCTCATCTTTAGTAATGAACAGGATGGCTGCATAAACCCCTGCGTTGACGATGACGAGTGTGAGGAATAGATAAATGGTATCTGTTACAAACAATCTAATTCCATATGAGATCGGAATAAATAGGAGTGAATAAAGAAAATACTTGAGTTTCGAAAACTCAAAAAGGTTATATTTTACCTTGATATATTTTCTAATAAAAATGTATTCCAAGCTAATTAGTAAATAATTTGCTAATGCGGTCGTAAAGATGGCCGTTGCGGGTGTGAAAAGTTTTAGTTTTAATAAGGCAATATTTAGACCAAAGTTGACAATCCCAGCGATGAAGATTAATTTAACCAGTGTGTTCTCACGCTTTTTTACATAAATAATTTGATTCGCTAAGATGGATTCAATGCCAACGGAAACCATATAAAACGAGAACACTGCTAAAACAACTCCTGCAGCTGCAAATTCTTTTCCGCCGTAAATGACTACTCCAAGGTCAGATATGATGAATAATCCCATTGCAGCAGGGAATAGGGCTGCAAAGTAAACCTTGGAAATAGTATTTAACAGGTTTATATAGGAATCATCATCATCATTACCGGATAAGTAAGAGAGTCTAGGAATGGTCACTTGAATGACACTAAGAATTAAAGTGTTGATAATGGCCATAATTTGGTTTGCCATTACATAAAAGGAAACGGCTGCTGTATTAACAAATTTTCCGAGCATCAAACGGTCCAACTGGGTGTATAAGATATTTGCATTTGAAAAGATGACGACTACAATAAGCGGGCGGATATGCTCCCGAATAGTCAACCCTTCAAAGTTGAATTTAACTTTACGTTTAATATAGAAAAAACTAATTATATTGTTTAGAAAAGTGGTAAGCATCAAGAGAAACGCAAATTGCTTATAATCATTTGAGTTATGCACGAGTGCGAATAGCAAAGCTACATAAGTCAATTTTACAATGATGGTCTTTATCGTGATAAAATCATAATTCTCCAATGCTTCGTTTACCCAGTCAACATAAAAGGTATTAACAATTAGACTTAGTCCGAAAATCAATAAGACTGGGAACATTTTATCGTCACCAAAGCCAAAATAAGCAATTCCATAGAACATCGCTGCTGCGGTGAGGCTGGCTACCATAGCAACAGTAAAAAGGCTTGTAAAAAGTTTACTGACCTTCTCCGGATCATTCTTCACCCGGCTAAGTTCCCGTAAACCGTATTGATGGACGCCAAAAACGGCAAATATTAAAAAGTAATTAAAAATCGTCTCTGCATAAGATACCATCCCGATTGACGAAGCCCCTAATGTTCGATAAACATAGGGACCTACAATCAGGGGGAGAACTAAGTTAAAGAAATTCAAAGTAACTTTATAAAAAATATTTCTAGCAATGGACTTTTGTTGCATAATAAGGCCTCTTTTACAGAAAAGAGCCTGCCGTTTGGCAGCTCTTCAATTATTTTCTGAAAACTGTAAACTCATCATATGGATTTGCCTGTCTTGCTCATCAGGAATCTTCATATAGTCCCCATAAACCGTTTTTAACCAGTAATCCGGATTATGAGGGATATTAAACATATGTCCCTCAAAAGGACCTGTTTTCAAAGGAAATATCTCGCTTATATCAAAATAAGCAAACCCGTAAAAATGTGTCTCAACACCATATGTGATCGTGGTTGTTTTTTTATTAAAGGGTAAATATAGGTTTTGCAAACTAGCTTTATTTATCACTCGAACTAAAGCATCTTTTGGACTTGTGACCTTTGCTGGATAGTTTAGCCTAGAAATTCTATGAAAGAATTTACCTGCCAAGCTAATTTGATTCTTTCCTCGTACATAGTCAAATGGGAAGATATCGATTGATAGGCCTTTATGATGGTCACCATTTGTATCTACCCACTCAAAGTCGTCCAAGTACATGATTTTTAACCAATTATGCTTCCCATGGGTATTTAATTCATGTGTTTCAATTTTATATTCCTTCGGTAAACCGTCTTTAATAACTTTTTTAAATTTATTAAAATCCTTTCTAAGCATGCCGAGGTCAATATCATCATCCCAAGGGATAAAACCTTCGTGTCTGACACTGCCGAGTAAGGAGCCATCGACTAACCAATAAGGAATTTGATGCTCGTTACATAGGTTGTGAATGGAGATCATCATGGTTGTCATTACACTTTGTGCTTCTTTTAATGGATTCCCCTTCACTTTCTCTTCTGCCATTTATTCCAACTCCCCCTATAGCCTAAACCTATATATTATTTGTTCGCCTTTAGTTCGTTTACTTTTTTAGCCATGTATTCGATTAAGTCTGCTCTTAAGTCGTGGTGCTGTAGGGCAAATTCAATAGTGGTTTCGATAAAGCCGAGTTTTTCACCAACGTCATACCGTTGTCCTTCAAATTCGTAGGCAAATACGCGTTGGATTTCGTTTAGCATTTGGATGGCATCTGTCAGCTGTACTTCCCCTCCAGCACCTACATACTGCTTTTCTAGGAAGCGGAAAATCTCAGGTGTGAGTATATATCTTCCAATAATAGCAAGATTTGATGGTGCAGTACCAGGTTTTGGCTTTTCAACAAATTGGCGTACATTAAAGCGGCGGCCGGTTTGTTCCATTGGATCAATGACGCCATATCGGTGTGTTTCATCCTCAGGTACACGCTTAACACCAATAACAGATGATAATGTCTCATCGTACTCATTCATAAGCTGTTTTAAGCATGGTGTTTCTGCTTGAACAATATCATCCCCTAAAAGCACAGCAAAGGGTTCATTTCCAATGAAGTTTCGTGCACACCAAACAGCATGCCCCAGGCCTCTTGGTTCTTTTTGGCGAATATAATGAATGTCCACCATTTTCGAGGAAGCTTGTACTTTTTCAAGCAATTCATATTTTTCTTTTTCAATTAAGTTCTGTTCTAATTCAAAAGCATGATCGAAATGATCTTCGATTGCCCGCTTTCCTTTTCCAGTAACGATAATAATATCTTCAATACCAGATTCAATTGCTTCTTCTACAATATATTGAATAGTGGGTTTATCTACTATTGGAAGCATTTCCTTCGGCATTGCTTTGGTAGCAGGTAGAAATCGTGTTCCAAGACCAGCCGCTGGAATGATCGCTTTTCTTACTTTTTTCATATCAAAACTCCTTTAGCATTTCATTTTCTTAATATGTGAAATAGCTGTTTCGACAATATTTTCCACGTTTATTATTCCATAATTATATCAGTTATACAAGTTATATCAGAAGCCAACCCAAAGTGGATAACGAGTAAAAAAAGCTTGTAGATTAGCTACAAGCTTAAATTTTTTGCTTATTTTTTTAATAGACATTTTAGGTAGAATTTCCGAACCAGTGACTTGTAAAGTGATTTTGTCTCTAATGGTTTTAGCGAAGAAAATGTTCTCCACATCCAGAAACCGTGATGAGATCCTCTATTAGAGAGGTCGAGCCAGAGCCAGCTAAGAACTGATTTAATCTCTTCTCGATTTCCTGCTTGGAAAAAGAATTGCTCGATTTTTTCTTTTATCTCAAGGATCTGGTCTTTTGATAGATATCGATCAGCATATTGATTTCGATCAAAGGTAAAGCCAATTCGTTGAAGTGCCTCCGTTGTAATAGTATAAGTCATAGTTTGCTGTGCGGTATTATGTACTCTGCTAATGCCTCCAGGAGAAAGTCGATAAAGCAGCAATGTCTCGTCAACGTTCATTAATTTATGCTTTTCACTCATTAATTGAAATAGCTGATAATCCTCAGCATGGAGATAGTTTGGGTTATATCTGTATCCTTCCTCCATTAAGATGCTTCTTCGGAACATAACAGTCGGGTGAAAAAAGACATTATATGCTCGCATGACATTCCTTATAACCTCAGGCTCTTTAATGACAACGGGTTGGAAAAATTTCTTTCCCATCATTTTAATGCCTGTTCCACAGAGGGCAACATCGGGGTTAGCTTCCATGGCTTGATACTGTTTCTCTAATCTCGTTGGGAGACAGATATCATCTGCATCCATTCTAGCGATATATTTCCCTTGTGCTAACTCGATCCCTTTGTTAAGTGTTGCGATCAGTTTCATGTTTTGTTCATTATTCACTAATCGTATTCTCGGGTCGGAATAGGATTTAATGATGCTTTCACTCTCATCAGTAGACCCATCATTAATAATTAAAAACTCAAAATCAGTGAAAGTTTGGTTTAAAACGCTATTGATTGTTTCCCTTATATATTCCGCTGCATTATACACTGGCATTAATACTGTTATTTCTGGCATTTGCTTCACCTCAGTAATATTTATCGAAGAAAATTCTTAAAGAAGCCAAGATTACGTCTCGGCTTCTTTAAGAGTGGAAGTTATTTTATTGTAGGGACTACTTTCACATAAAGATACGCCACTAGGATGGCTAGGTAAATACTAACGGCAGGAGCTGTTAATACATGGCCTGCTGTAAAAGCTGTACCTAAACCAAGTGTAATCCCGCTGGCAATTAAGACATTATCAATCGTAAATTCCGTTCTTAGATTGGTAAAGATTCTTTTTAAGATTAAAAATGCTACAAAAATAAATGGTAAGAAATAGATAATAAAGCCTAAAATACCAAAGGAAAAGAATAAATCATGAAAATCCATTTCAATCATCTTTGGCCATTCTTTATAATTTCCTGCATAGCCCATTCCTAGCAGTTTCTGCGATAGTGGAGCATCAGCGAAATATTCCTTGTGTTCTGCTAAATAAGTTCCTCTGCCGCTTAACATCAGGTTTTCAAGGTCCTTATCACTTAAGTTTCCTGTTTGACCACTAGTAGCATTCTCTCCATTAGTTCCCTCTTGCTGTCCATTTTCGTTTTCTAGTAGTGAAATATGAATGGACGTGTTTTCAGCAATAGGAGAGAAGGGTATAGAAAAAGCAAACAATAGAAGGACAACTGAATTTAACACCAGATTTGTTTTCAAACTTTGTGGAAGATTTTTCTTCTGTTTCATGTATTCAAAAATAATCATAAATAAACTAATTACAATGGTAATCAGAACTGCACCAAAGCCAACCTTTGTTCCCACTGCCATAAGAGAATAAATCAATAGAAGAGTTGGAATCCAATAATAAGCTGTTTTCAAGGTTGTTGTTTTTTTGACCGCATACAAAACCACGATTGGGAAACAAATCGACATGATCGCACTAATCTCATTACCAGCATAGAACCAGCCTGTGTGCCCGACTTTGTTATACGTATAACTGCTAAATGCTGTATTGGTCATACCTGCAATCAGCATCGCTAGTCCAACAACGGTCATCGCATAAACGATATATGCTTGGATGGTAGTAGTCCAAGTAGTACCAGATAACTGAAGTTTCTTAAATACATGTAAATAAATGAAAAAAAACAGGACAAAATATACCGTTTTAATGATGAATTTGATTTCTTCTCCGATACTAATAGGAGACTTAACCATGACATTATTTACTAATCCTAGTAAAATTATTAAGCCAAGCAGTAATAAATAGATGATACTTGTTCGTTTATTAGATGAATTGGATAGGAAGAATATATAAATGACTCCAAATGCCATCATCGCAAACCTAATTAAAATACCTGCAGTGAATTCGGATTCTAGATAGTTAATAGCCAATGAGGTTGCTAAATCTAAGAACGGTTGAATTAAAATAAACAGAAGTAATAATTTCTCAATCTCATTATGATTCATGATGTTTTCTAACAGCTTTCGCATTTTATTTCTCCTTTGATACTTTTAATCAAGACTATTATACAGTACACTATTTTGAAGTAGAGGTAAATTATTTCATTTACATAATTCTTGAAATTTTTATATGTAAATCATGGGTTTTTCCTAAATAAATATCGGTAGATGGTATTGATATTATGGTCTTCATAATCTCATTTTGTATCCGTGTTAACCTAGCCTAAAATGAAGTCGACATGATAATTAAAGCTACTATTAATGAAAGAGATGATTAAGTATATGGTTAAAAAGGTAAGAGTTTTAGATATAGATTTCCATTCCATACAAAAGATGCAATTACTTGAAGAACTAAAAACTAGAATAATGGACGGTACAAAAACCTTTTTGGTTACAGCAAATCCTGAAATTGTCATGTATGCCGATCAAGATGAAGAATATAAAAGAATCGTAAAAAGTGCAGACTTTATAATAGCAGACGGAATTGGGGTCATCATTGGTTCGAGAATAATTGGTCAGTCCCTGCCTGAACGAATTCCAGGCTTTGAACTAATGCAGGACTTATTGAAGGAAGGCAATGAAAAGAAATGGAGTGCCTACTTCCTTGGGGCTAAAAACGAGGTAGTTAAAAAGGCAGTAGAAAACATTCAGAAGCAATATCCAGACCTCCGAATTGCTGGGTACCATGACGGTTACTTTGATGCGGAATCAGCCGAGATTCCAAATGAAATTATGCAGGCAAAAGCTGACTTGGTTTTTGTAGCGCTTGGTTTTCCGAGACAGGAAAAATTTATCGCAGAAAAATTAGTGCATTTGGAAAAGGGCTTATTGGTCGGAGTTGGTGGAAGCTTTGATGTTCTAGCTGGGGCAGTCAAGCGCGCACCAGTCATTTGGCAAAAACTAAATTTAGAATGGTTCTATCGGCTGATAAAGCAGCCAAGCCGCTGGCGGCGTATGCTTGTCCTTCCATTATTTATCTTAAGAATGGTCAAGGAACGCTTTAAACGCTAATCTTAGAAGAGCAAAGGAGAGTCAAGATTATGAAGGTATTGCATCTTAATGCAGGAAATGAAACAGGTGGAGGGATGGTTCATATACTTTCTCTTTTGAAAGAGCTAAACAGAGAAGAATTTATTCTTGGCCTGTTAGAAAAGGGAGTATTTGAAACAAAAGCAAAAGCTGCCGGAATTCAAACCGTAACATTTGAGCAATCTTCAAGATACGATTTATCAGTGCTCTCTAAATTAATTACCTTTATTAAGAAGGAAAAAATCACCATCCTCCACACACATGGAGCTAGAGCCAATCTTTATGGCTATCTCATTAAGAAGTTCACAAAAGTTACCTGGATGACGACAGTACACAGTGACCCTAGAAATGACTTCCTAGGAAGAGGAATAAAGGGGGAACTGTTTACAAAATTAAATTTAACGGTTTTAAAAAAGCCGGACCATTACTTTGCTATTTCAAAAAGATTTACAGAAATGCTAAGGGATTTTGGGGTGCAACCGAATAAAGTCACCACAATTTATAACGGGATTGACTTCGATTTACCTTTAATAAAAGAAATTTCCCGGAAAGACTTGAAACTTTCCACAACTGATTTCGTCTTATTAATGGTAGCACGTTTAGATCCAGTAAAAAGACATGAGCTTGCACTTGAAGCCATTAAGGAAGTGACCCGTGAGCACCAAGATGTGAAATTACTGTTAGTAGGTGATGGTCCTATTCGAAATAGGATTGAGCATTTGATTGCTGAAATGGGACTTTCTAGTCACGTTCAGCTTTTAGGGCATCGGGAGGATGTTGATGCACTTTTACAAACGGCAGATGTAACGATCCTAACATCAAAAACGGAGAGTTTTCCACTTGTCCTTTTGGAATCTGCGAGGGCTAATACACCGGTCATTACTACGGATGTAGGCGGCGTACGCGATATGATTCCAGACCCCACCTACGGTTTTGTAGTGGGAACGAATGAAAAGGAAGAGTTAATTTCATCTATAAAAAAAGCTATGCTTTTAAAAGAGAAAAATGAGCTTCCTAAAATGGCAGATCAATTTAAGAGATATGTATCTGAGAGGTACTCCATTCACTCGTTTGTTGAAAGTGTCTATAATATCTACAAAATATACCTAAGATAACCTATTTCTTTCTTTTAGCGCTTGTGCTATAATCCATTGAGATAATACAGAGACAGATACAAAACACCATTCTATCAGTCTGACAGAAGGATCAGAATGGATTATTTGAAAAATTCGGAGGGGCTGTATGCTTTACATTACATTAATTGTTTGTTTCTTTGCAGCAATCCTATTCACTCCACTTGTGAAAAAGCTGGCTTTTAAAATTGGAGCAACAGACAGCCCAAATCATCGGAAGGTTCACCAAAATGTGATGCCGAGATTAGGCGGTCTTGCCATATTTATAAGTTTTATGATTGGGATTTTACTAGTTAATCCAGATAGTCCCTATCATTTAGCAATTGTACTAGGCAGTATTGTTATTCTGTTCACAGGAATGATTGATGACATAAAAGAAATTTCTCCAAAGGTAAAGCTTTCGGGGCAAATTATTGCTGCATTAATTGTTGTTGTGATGGGGGATATTAAGGTAGAATTTATTAATCTACCATTTGGCGGGGAAATAGATTTTGGTATCTTTAGTATACCGATTACGATGATTTGGATTATTGGTATTACGAATGCGATTAACTTAATAGATGGCTTAGACGGTTTAGCTGCTGGTGTATCAACAATTGCTCTGTTAACGATTGCTGGAATGGCGGCTGTTATGGGCAACGGATATGTTATGATGATTGCACTTATTTTGGCAGTATCTACCTTCGGGTTTCTGCGGTATAACTTCCATCCTGCGAAGATTTTTATGGGTGATACGGGTGCGCTATTTCTTGGTTATATGATTGGTGTTTTATCGTTACTAGGATTCAAAAACGTAACCTTTATCTCACTTATCATACCGGTTATTATATTAGGTGTACCGATCTCTGATACATTCTTTGCAATTATCCGTAGATTGGTAAATAAACAGCCGCTTTCTGCGCCTGACAAATCACATATGCATCACTGCTTAATGAGATCTGGATTCTCACATCGTCAAGCAGTATTGTTAATCTATGCAATGGCAGCAGTCTTTGGTCTTACTGCGTTCATCTTCTCACAAGCAACCGTATGGGGTTCGTTAATTGTGATTTTGGCATTACTCATTACAATCGAATTGATTGTTGAAAAAATAGGACTTATTCGTGAAGACTATAAACCGCTATTGAAGTTCGTAAAAGGACTTAAACCAATTAATATTAAAAATAGATATTAGAATGATCTAAAACCTATGAAATTTTAAAGTTTCATAGGTTTTTTTGTGTCTGCCAATAGTAGAATGAAAATTCTGTCGAATTGTATTAGTAAACTGGTAAAATTATCTCACAAAATTTACAAGAAATTTATAAAAAAGACTATTAATCTTCACAATTTCCTAGTAGAATTATCATGCAATACAAAATTTTTTGTCGAAGGGCGGAAAAAGTGTTGAAAAGAAAGATAAAAAGAAGCATGAAAAGAAAAATGCTTAATGGTTCATTGGCAGCGGTGTTAGCGCTTACAACTGTACCGTTCAATGTTTTCCCAAGTATCGCTAAAGCAGAGGCAACTACAGCTGCAGAAAGCACAGTTCAATTACGGATCATGGAGACAACTGATCTTCATGCAAACATTATGGACTGGGATTATTACAAAAACTCATCAACGATTGATTTTGGTTTAGCCAGAACTGCTGAATTAATTAAAACAGCAAGGACTGAGGCAAAGAACTCATTATTGTTTGATAATGGTGACTTATTACAAGGTAATCCACTTGCTGACTATGTTGCTAAAGTAAAAGGACTTGGCCAAACAGATGTCCACCCTGTATACCAAGCACTTAATCTATTAGGCTTTGATGCTGGAACTCTTGGAAATCATGAATTCAACTACGGATTAGATTTCCTTGCAAATGCCCTTGAAGAAGGTATTCCAACAGTAAACGCTAACGTTTATGTTGATGATAAAGATAATGATGATACAAATGATGTAAATAAGTACAAGCCTTACATGATTATCGATAAAAAAGTTGTCGATGAAGCAGGGGTTGAGCAAACCATTAAAGTGGGTGTTATTGGTTTAGTTACACCACAAATTATGGACTGGGATAAAGCTAATCTTGAAGGTCAAGTAAAAACAAAGGATATCGTTGCTACAGCTGAAAAATTTGTTCCACAAATGAAGGCTGAAGGTGCAGATATTGTTGTTGCACTTGCTCATACAGGTTTCGATGCATCTGCCGCTGGTTCTCTTCCAAATGCAGAAAATGCAGTATTACCATTAAGTAAGGTAGCCGGAATAGATGCGATCCTCTTTGGACACAAGCATGTTGTATTCCCAGGTACAGCTGCTGACTTTAAAAACGTTGAAGGTGTTGACCCTGTAAATGGAACAATCAATGGTGTAGTTTCCGTTGAAGCAGGTAACTGGGGTAACAACCTAGGTGTTATCGATTTAACACTTGAAAAGCTAGATGGGAAATGGCAGATTGCCAGCAAAAAAGCAGAAGCTCGTCCTATTGTAAAAACAATTGACGGTAAAAAGGTAGCTCAGGTGAGTGGAGCAGATCCGCTAATTACGCAGGATCCAATTATCAAAGCAGCTCACGAAGAAACCATTACCTATGTAAATGGACAAATTGGTGATACAACTGCACCAATGTATAGCTTCTTTGCTCGTGTACAAGATGACCCAACAATCCAAATCGTAAACAATGCTCAAACTGCTTATGTGAAGGATTATATTGCAAAGAACTTACCAGCGTATAAGGATGTACCGGTTCTTTCAGCTGGTGCACCATTTAAAGCAGGTCGCGGTGGCCCGGCTGATTACACAAATATTGCACAGGGTCCCCTTTCAATCGCTAGTGCGAATGATCTCTACCTTTATCCTAATACATTAAAAGCTGTTGAATTAACGGGTGCACAGGTTAAAGAATGGCTCGAAATGTCTGCTGCACAGTTTAAACAAGTAGACCCTAACAGCACAGCTGCGCAAGATATTATTAATTATAGCTTTGAAGCATTTAACTTTGACGTAATTGATGGCTTAAAGTATGAGTATGATATTACGGTCCCAGCTAAATATGCTCCGAATGGCGACTTAATTAACCCAACTTCAAGTCGTGTTAAAAACTTAACAATGGCTGATGGTTCGGCGTTTGACCCTAATCAGAAATTTGTAGTTGCAACAAATAACTACCGTGCAAGCGGCGGTGGGAACTTCCCGGGACTTAAAGGTGGAGTGGCGAAGATTGTTATTGATTCTCCAGATGAAAATCGCCAAGTATTAATTGATTACATCTTCAATCTAAAGACAATTAATCCATCTGCTGACCAAAACTGGAAACTTGCTCCGGTTGGAAAGAATGTAAACCTTACATTTAAATCTTCTCCTGAGGCACAGGCAGTTGCTTCAACAACAAATAACATTGCCTATGTACAGCCTGTAACGGACGAAAAAGGTACATGGGGTGTATACTCAATTAATCTTGGTACACCAGTAGAGCAACCATCTCTTATTGATGTTCAACTATTGGGAATTAACGACTTACACGGTCAACTAGATACGATTAGAACTGTTAAAAACAGTGCTGGCGAAATTACAGCTCGTATGGGTGGAATTGAATATCTTGCAGCGTACTTAAAGCAAAGAGAAGCAACAAACCCTAATACTCTAATGTTACACGCTGGTGACATGGTTGGTGCAAGTGCTCCTGTTTCGGCTTTGTTACAGGACGAGCCTACTATTCGTCTCTTAAACGAAATCGGATTTGATGCAGGAACAGTTGGTAACCATGAATTTGATGAAGGCGTTCCTGAAATGCTTCGTTTAATCAATGGTGGTTCCCACCCGGCAACTGTAGATAAGTATGGTGTATTTGAAGGTGCTGACTTCCCTTATGTAGCAGCAAACTTGGAATATAAAGCAACTGGTGAATTAGTTTTAGAACCATACACAATCAAAGAAGTAGGCGGAGCAAAAATTGGTATTATTGGTGTTGTAACAACTGGCACTCCTAACATTGTTATCCCTAAAATGGTGGAAGATGTTAAGTTTACAGATGAAATTACAGCTATCAATAAATATGCTGCAGAATTAAAAGCTAAAGGTGTTAAATCCATTGTTGTTCTAGCCCACAATCCAGGTTCTTCAAGAACTGATGGAACGAATGCAATGGGAGAAGTTGTGAATTTTGCTAATGCTGTAGATGATGAAGTTGACGTAATCTTTGGCGGGCATGATCACAAATATCTAAATGCAGTCGTTGATGGTAAATTGCTAGTACAATCATATTCATATGGAACTGCATTCTCTGATGTTGACTTAAAAATTGACCCAGTTACTGGTGATATTGTTGAAAAGAAAGCTCAGATTGTTGATACAGTGCATGCGAATATCACTCCTGATGCTGGTATTAAAGCGAAAATGGATAGTTACCAAGCTGACATCGCTCCAATTTTCAACAGAGTAATCGGTGAATCAGAAGTTGAATTAACTAGAGCTCCAAATCCTAACGGCAGTGGTGAGCAAGTATTAGGTAATGTAATTGCTGATGCTATGCGTTGGCAAATGGGTACAGATATGGGCTTCATGAATCCGGGTGGTATCCGTAATGACCTAAACGCTGGAGAAATTACTTGGGGTGAATTATTCAATATTCAACCTTTCGGTAATGACCTTATTAAAATGACTGTTACTGGTGATGTAATTAGAGAGTTATTAAACCAGCAGTGGGCAGACCCAACACGTGCGAAAATGCTTCAAATCTCTGGATTATACTATGGTTACGATGATACTCTTCCATATGGTAGCAGAATCCTAGATATTTTCTTAGAAAATGGTACACCAATTGACCCTAAGGGTGAATACACGATTACTGTCAACAACTTCATGGCTGGTGGCGGTGATGGATATGGTGCACTTTTAAAAGGTACAAATAAAGAGCAAGGTCCAACTGATTTAGAAGGTTTAGTAAATTATATTCAAGAGTTAGACGGTCCACTTTATGCTGAATATGAAAACAGATTCTTAAAGGCAGATAAAGAAATCGTTGAAACTGAATTATTCTATCTATCTAACCTATCAACTTATGTTGATGGCTTAACAGATCCATATGCATCTGTAGTTGTTAAAGCAGGCGGAAAAGTTATTGGTGAAGGAAAAGCTGATAACTATGGTTATTTTGATGTTAATATCTCCAAACAAGCAGTAGGTACAATTGTAACGATTGAAACGACTGATTTGTTTGGTAACTCTACTTCAGCTGAATTCGAAGTGGAAGTAGCGGTTACAGGATGGCAGCAATACGAGGGCAAATGGTACTATATTGACCCTGTAACTGGTGATCTTGCTTCTGACGAATGGAAGTTTATCAACAAAAAATGGTATTTCTTCAATGAAGATGGAACAATGAAAACTGGCTGGTACCTAGAAGGCACTAAGTGGTATTACTTAGATGCAGTTAATGGAGATATGAAAGTTAACTGGGCTCTAGTAAATGGCAAATGGTACTTCTTCAATGCTTCTGGTGTTATGCAAACTGGTTGGTTAGAAGATGGCGGAAAGTGGTACCTTCTAACTAAATCTGGTGCAATGGCTACAGGTTGGTCACTAGTAGGCAAAACTTGGTACTTCTTCGATACGAAAGGTGCCATGAAGACTGGCTGGGTTTACAATGATAAGAAATGGTATTTCTTAAACACTAAAGGTGCAATGCAAACAGGTTGGGTACTTGTAAACAACAAGTGGTACTACCTATACTCAAATGGTAGCATGGCTTCTAACACTTATATTGGCAAGTACAAAGTAGGCTCTGACGGAGCTTGGATTAAGTAAAATGATTTTGGGAGGTAATTTTCAGGGTAATACCTGAAGATTACCTCTTTTTTTGTGTTGGTAAAGAATTTTGCGAACTTGTTCTTAGTCCCTAACTTCTTCTACTGAATTGTTTATGGGAAGAAAAATACCGTTTTTTACTATGTTTCTGTTGTTTTCGTTTTGTCATAAATGGACAAGATACTATGGAGGAGGTTTATAATGCTATTTATTACCTTGATAGTATGCTTTTTATTTTCATTTGTTATAACACCTCTGGTGAAAAAGTTAGCTTATATAGTTGGTGCAACGGATCGCCCTAATATGAGAAAGGTCCATCAAACAGTGATGCCTAGGCTTGGCGGACTAGCTATTTATCTAAGCTTTTTAGCAGGGGTCGTTATTCTGCAGCCGGAGAATCAGTATTCCACATCCATTTTGATCGGAAGCGGAATTATTGTATTGACCGGTATATTTGATGATATTTATGAACTTTCAGCAAGAATTAAGTTAGCTGCTCAACTGACCGCATCTATGGTTGTTGTCCTCTATGGAGGATTGCAAATCACTTTTATTAATTTGCCATTTGGAGGGCTTTTTGAATTTGGATTTTTTAGTATCCCGCTTACAATTTTTTGGATCATTGGGATTACAAATGCGATTAATTTAATTGATGGTCTAGATGGTTTGGCTGCTGGAGTATCTTCCATTGCTCTGGTTTCAATTTCTGGCATGGCAATTATTATGGGGAATATGTATGTGGTAGTGATGGGTTCTATTCTTTTAGTTAGTACCCTTGGTTTTCTTTATTACAATTTTCATCCTGCGAAAATTTTTATGGGAGATACCGGTGCTTTATTTTTAGGATATATGATTTCGGTATTGTCTCTTTTAGGATTCAAAAATGTTACCTTTGTTTCGTTTATCGTACCAGTTATCATCCTGGGTGTTCCAATTTCAGATACCATCTTTGCAATCGTTCGTAGAATTATTAATAAGAAACCGCTCTCCTCACCTGATAAGTCACATCTTCATCATTGTTTACTTCGGGAAGGCTTTACCCACAGACAGACGGTGTTAATTATTTATGCAATGGCTGCTTTTTTTGGTTTAGCTGCGGTTATCCTTTCCCAAGCAAAGCTAGGGGGAGCATTGTTATTAGTAGCCGTTCTGATCTTTATCATCGAACTTTTTGCTGAAAAAATCGGGTTATTTGGAAGGGATTTTCATCCGTTACTAAAGCTTGTCAGAATTCTAAAGTTTTCTACAGATAAAAATAGATGAAAAAAGGGACTCAAAAATGAGTCCCTTTAATTATTACTGGAGTCAGATACTAATGACGATTCTTCGGTATCCGCTTCAGCGGTATTCGTAGAAGTCGGCTGTAAATGTGTTTTCAGTTGGAGCTTCACATTCTCTAGTGATTGCTCGTTAAGTTGATAATAATAAGCGCTGTTGATCATAGAATCAGTGCCCTCAAGAGAGAGTGTTTCAAAACTAAGGTTTTGACCTGATAGTGCATAGCTTATAAATGATTTCATTTCATCGAAAGTTAAGTTTGTTTGTACATTCTTACCAACAGCATTGATGATATCCGTTTGTTTTGTAATGGAACCTAATGAAACTGATTTTTTTATTATCGCTTTGATAATTTCTTGCTGGCGTAGTCCTCGATAAATGTCACTATCTGCGTGTCTTGTTCTAGCGAAGGCTAGCGCTTCCTCACCATCAAGAATTTGAATACCTGGCTGCAGTTTAATCGCATCTGGACGGTCTTTTGAATCCTGCTCTACGATTAGATAAGGTACATCCACTTGAATTCCTTCTATCGCATCCACTACATCAATAAAAGCATTGAAGTTCATTTTCACATAATAATCAATTGGTATATCTAATACTTCTTGGACAGTATTGATTGCAAGGGCCGTTCCGCCAAAAGCATGAGCCGCATTAATTCTAGTTTTATACTCCCTTCCTGGAATACTGACATAGGAATCTCGTGGGATGCTTAGCATTTTAACGGAGTTCTCTTTTTTATTTAGGGTTACAACCATTAGTGCGTCAGATCTTGTTCCCTCACCGAAGTTTCTCGTTTCGCTATCATCTACCCCGATTAAAAGGATTGATACATTATCCTTAGTGGGATCGACTTTTTCAGTACGTTTTGTAACGGTTTCAACAGGTTTATACGATTCCTTGGCGACCGATTCTGCTTTGTTATAAATAAAGGTTCCGTAGGCTACCACACTCATAATAATGACTAGTAAAGGTGTCAATATCCAAGTAAGCACACGTCTTTTTTTCTTTTTCATTTTTTGATTGGTTCGCAGTATTCTAGAATTTTGAGACATAAATGGTATCTCCTTTTATATGAACATAGTAAAATTTACAAATTAGGCTAAATTACATTGTACTATTTTTTTCTAGTTTCGTAAATTGTAAATTTATGTAGATATTTGGAATGTTTTAATAAAAGGCATTTGCCATAAAAAAAACACTCCAGATTTCGGAGTATTCTTATGTTTAAATATCTACTTCTAAATAGACGTTTTCACCCTTTGTAAAGTTACACTGAGCATTGGTTAATTCAGTCATCCAATCGATAAATACCTGTACTTGCTCATCCTCAACAAATACTTCAAGTTCGACGATATCGAGGTAATGTATTTCTTTTAGTATATAGGAAGAAGCTCGTATTTCTTTCTCGATTTTCCCGAGCCACGTATAATCAATTTTGACATGAATCGTCTGGACTAGCCTTCTTTCAACAATTCCGACAGTATCCAAGCCTTCAGAGGTTGACTTTCCGTAAGCACGAATGAGTCCGCCGGCACCTAGTTTTATTCCGCCGAAATATCGAGTCACGACGACGACAGTATCTTTTAGTTTCCGTTTCTTTAAGACCTCGAGTATGGGGACTCCAGCTGTTCCACTTGGTTCTCCGTCGTCATTTGCTTTTTGTATTTGGTCATTCTCACCAATTAGATAGGCAGAACAGTTATGTGTAGCATCCCAATGTTTCTTTTTAATGGTTTGAATAAATTCCTGAGCCTCTGCTTCCGTTTCAGCTCTTGCAATATGAGATATAAAGCGAGATCTTTGAATTGAAATTTCGTGCTCCGCAAATGCTTTGACAGTATAGTATTGTTTTAACATAAATAAATTCCTCTCTATGCTAATTTCTTAGATAAGCTAAATAGCCTAGGTGCATAAGCTTCTAGCTGTTAAAATAATATTGGTGTAATATAACTTTAATATGGTAGTAATTATACCGTGTTATAATAAAACGTATATATATGAGTTGCTAGTCGTATGATTAGAATAGCTCTTTAAGCTGATTAGCCTCATTATACTACTACCTTTGAAGGTTGGGAAAATTTCCATATAAGTGATTATTTATGGTAAAAAGCGGCAGTTCACGGTAAACTATATAAGGTGAAACTTCCTTTGGAGGATGCTATGGCAAAGATTCAGAAGATTAATATTAAATCAATAGATGAAATCCGCGAAGTTATGCTTGAAACAGTGATAAGCAGTAAAAGTGATATCTTCAGAATTGGCGAGAAAAGTCGTCAAGACTATGAAAATATGAGAGATGAACTAAATAATATTAAGCAGCTTATGATTAAACTGATTAATGAAGAAGAACGTTTAGAAAAACAAGTGCATGATGCAAGATTAACCTTATCAGAGCTAAGTGTGAATTTTAAGGCATACTCAGAAGCAGAGGTTCGTGAAGCATATGAAAAGGCACATCAGCTTCAAATGGATCTTTCGATTAACTGGCAGTATAAGAAGCAATTATTAGATAAACGTGATGATTTAGAGCGTAGGTTATTGGGATTAGATGAGACCATTAACCAAGCCGATCAACTTATTTCGCAAATCTCCGTTGTAATGAATTACTTATTAAGCGATTTAAAGCAAATGGGAGAAGAGTTTGAGACAGCAAAGGCGAAACAAGACCTCGGTCTGAAAATCATTGAAGCGCAGGAGGAAGAACGTAAAAGGCTGTCGCGCGAAATTCACGATGGCCCGGCTCAAATGCTGGCTAATGTCATTATGCGCTCTGATTTAATTGAACGGGTCTACCGAGAGAGAGGACCTGAAGAAGCCTTTTCTGAGATTAACAGCTATAAGAAAATGGTACGTACTGCTCTATATGAGGTCAGAAGAATCATATATGATTTAAGACCAATGGCACTTGATGATTTAGGTTTAGTCCCTACCCTCAGAAAATATTTACGAACAATCGAAGAATATCATAACCATTCTAAAATTGAGTTTACGAGTGTCGGGTCTGAAGAGCGACTGCCAACGAAGTATGAGGTAGGATTATTTAGAATTATTCAGGAATCGGTTCAGAATGCGTTAAAGCATGCAAATGCATGCTCCATAAAGGTTAAGTTAGAAATGTTAAATTCAGCTATTCTTGTCAACATAACTGATAACGGTGCCGGATTTGACGCTACGAACACTAAGCCAGAGTCCTTTGGAATCATTGGGATGAGGGAGCGGGCCGATTTACTTCAGGGTGAAATAACAATTGATTCAAAAATTGGCAAAGGAACTGCTGTAACGATTCGAGTTCCATTACCGTCTTAAAATACAAACAAAACAGAAGGACAAGGGGCGAAGATAATGACAACAAAAATAGCAATTATCGATGACCATCAGCTATTCAGAGAAGGGGTAAAAAGAATCCTTGAGTTTGAAAAATCATTTCAAGTGGTTGCTGAAGGTGATGATGGCGGTGATGCACTTTCAATCGTGAATACCTACAATCCAGATGTGATCATTATGGATATTAATATGCCGCACGTAAATGGAATTGAAGCGACAAGAGAACTTGTAGAAAAGCATTCAGATACAAAAATTATTATCTTATCTATTCATGACGATGAAAATTATGTGACTCACGCGCTTCAAACGGGAGCAAGCGGGTATCTATTAAAAGAAATGGATGCAGACGCGCTAATCGATGCTGTCAAGGTTGTGGCAGATGGAGGGTGTTACTTACACCCTAAGGTGACTCATAATCTTGTGAATGAGTACCGGAAGCTAGCCGCGGGGCAAGCGGGTGTCGGTTATGTCCAATCTGTCGAACTTAGACGTCCGCTTCATCTTCTTACACGCCGTGAATGCGAAGTATTACAAATGCTTGCAGATGGAAAAAGTAACCGTGGAATCGGCGAAGCCCTCTTCATAAGCGAAAAGACAGTAAAAAATCATGTAAGTAATATACTGCAAAAAATGAATGTAAACGATCGTACCCAGGCTGTTGTTGTTGCGATAAAGAATGGTTGGGTTGAAGTTCGTTAATATCGGGCACACTCTCCTTTGAGTGTGCTTTTTTTTTGTCGTACGAGTCAAAGAAACCCCTTAAAATAATGCAAATTCATTTGTTTTCATATAAAATAAGTAACAGACAAAAATGTACATATAAAAAGGATGGTCATTCAATCATGAAAACGGCAGTTGTAACCGATAGCACGGCATACATCCCTAAAGATATACTAGAAAAGTTTAATATTCATATGATCCCATTGAATGTAATCTTCGGAACCGAGGTTTACCGGGAAGAAATCGATATTACTGCAAGCCAGTTTTATCAAGAAGTGAAGGAAAGAGAACTGCCAACGACCTCTATGCCGCCCGTGGGCCAGTTTGTCGAGATCTTTGAACAACTAGCCAAGGAATATGATGCCGTGATTTGCGTCCACCTTTCTAGCGGCATTAGTGGAACCTACTCAGGCGCAGTAACAGCCAGTACCATGGTTGACAGTATTAAGGTCTATCCTTTTGATTCCGAGGTCAGTTGTATGCCGCAAGGATTCTATGCACTAGAAGCGGCCAAAATGGCATTGAAGGGCGATGATGCAGACACCATTATGTCAAGACTTGACGAGTTAAAGGGATCAGCTAGGGCCTACTTTATGGTCGATGACTTATCACACCTGCAGCGGGGAGGACGTCTTTCAAGTGCTCAAGCCTTTATCGGCGGTTTGCTACAGGTAAAGCCGCTTCTGCATTTCGAAGACAAGGTCATTGTTCCTTTTGAAAAGATTCGAACAAAGAAAAAGGCTTTAAAGCGAATTGCGGATTTATTAGGTGAGGATGTTTCAAGTGGAGAGAGCTTTCAAGCTGTCGTGATCCATGCTAATCGTGAACAAGAAGCCTCAGAATGGATGAAGGAGCTAGAGGCCTTATATCCGAATGTCGAGTTCTTCCTCAGCTACTTTGGTCCCGTAATCGGAACACATTTAGGCGAAGGTGCAATGGGGATGGGCTGGATGAAAAAAAGTTAAAAGCCCCATGCGAAATGAGTCATGGGGCAGGTCTGGCACTGTTCAAGAGAAGAGTCTTGTGACAATGGTGGCTATTCTTTTACATACTGCTCTTTAAGGCTGCTAACTGTTTTTAGCTGGCTGGTGTTAAAGTTAGCAATTTGATTTTTAAGATTGTCCAGCTTATTTGCATATTCCTTTTCACTTTGAACAGGGCTGTTTTTTGCAATATAGTCGATCATCCAGTTATTAACAAAATCATAATAATGAACTTGGTCACCTTGATAGTTTTCGATGTTAAAGGTGACCTCGTCCATGTCCTGAAAATCATAAATTTCAACATTAGGTAGTTCCTTGGATAATTTAAAAACTTCTTCTTTGAATTTCAGCCGTTCCGCTAAGTATGCGGGATGTTTTTTATAAAAGGTCACGTGGTTGTATATAGGATATGGCGCATAAAACAATGTAAAGGTTGTATTAGGGTGTTGCTTGACGAGTTCGATCACATTCTCTTTGAAAGATGCGATTTGCGTTGTAGACAACTCGTAATCAGGGAGCTCTTCTAAAGGCTGAACGCCTTCTAATACGGCTTCAACATGTTCAAGGGTTTCAATAGGTGCAACCTGGCCAAACTTGTATAGTTCCTCTACTACACGTCTGCTTTCATCCCCGTTTCGATTTGCTTTTAAGTTCTTTTGAAAAATCTCAATAGGATAGATACTAAATAAATACCGAATATCATTAAATTTCCATTTATCATACATATAGGTTGGAAAATCACTTGGCGGTTCCATAACCCAATCGGCGTCTCCGGCAAAAGAATAATAGTTGATCTCCCATATAATCTGTTTTAGCTGTGGCTTTGCCCTTAAGGCTGCCTCTGCTACCATTGCCTGCTCACGTGCGGTAGAAGCGGGCAGGGAACCGTTGAAGGTTTTTGTTCCTAGTTTCTCATCTGCGTAACTCTCTTTAAAATTACGTCCCATTGAGGTGGCGGTAAACAAGGTATCATATTCCATATTTTTTAAAAGACCTGGCATTTGATAGCGTTCCGTTGCTAGATACTGGGGGCGATACAAGGTTGTATCTCTATAATAGAATAATGGGTCAATGATATACATAATAACGGAAACTAGAAAGACTAAGAAAGCAGTTGTTAATGTAAAGTGCGTCAGAAATTTTTTGTAAGACATGATTTTCTCCTAGAGTTGTAATAATTCATTTTACTATACAGGTCTTCCTCTTTTCTAGTGGGCCAACAAATTCATTATTGACGAATTCCCAAGAATAAAGGTTTATTTAAAGGGATTTTATCATATTTTGTTGAAATACTCATAAGAATAAATAATGAAGGAGGTACTTTGTGCGCTTCGAATGGAAAAATGATAGGCTAACCCCCAGTCTCTGTAAGATTAACTCTAAGCCTATCTCTCAGTTCTCCAACATCCCTCAGTCCACACTTAATCTAAAATACCCTATGAATGCTAACCTTCAACAAATGCTTGCCGGTAAACAATTATTAATAGATGATCTTCCTTACACCACTCCGGAAATACAATCACACTACGAGAATGGTTATATTACCTACCGAAGGGGGATTGATTACCTAACAAACCACAAACCTACTTGTGTTCGCTGTGGGAATCAGGAACAACATTGGTTTGGTAGCTTTCCTTGTTCAAGATGTGATGAAACCTGTCTCTATTGTCGTAAATGCTTAATGATGGGGAGAGTGAGTGAATGTACACCTTTAATAGGCTGGAAGGGGCCAGTACCTGATTGGACTGTACCGGCAAGGATCCTAGAATGGCAGGGCACATTATCATCAGGACAACTAGAAGCATCAAATCGAGTAAAAGAAGCAATCCAGCATCATCAAGAATTGCTAGTATGGGCTGTGTGCGGAGCAGGAAAAACAGAGGTCCTTTTTGCTGGAATCGCTGCAGCACTTGCTGCCCGCCAAAGGGTTTGTATTGCTACACCACGTACGGATGTTGTTCTTGAGCTAACTCCCAGGCTAAAGGCGGCTTTTCCTCACATAACTGTTGCTTCTCTTTATGGAGGGAGTGACGACCGCTACCTTTATGCACCACTAACCATAGCAACCACTCACCAGCTCCTCCGATTCTATCAAGCATTCGATACGATGATCCTAGATGAAGTAGATGCATTTCCCTACACAGTAGAAGAATCGCTCCAGCACGCAGTTGGTCAAGCACGAAAGCCGATATCCTCGATGGTTTATCTGACCGCAACTCCTAATGAAAAATGGCAAAATGAATGCCGGACGGGTAAAAGGGCATACGTTACCATCCCAGCAAGATTCCACCGGTTTCCGCTTCCAGTGCCAGAATATGTTTGGTGTGGTAATTGGCAGAAGCAGCTGGAAAAAAATAAACTTCCTTCAAACGTCCTCCAATGGGCAAGCAGCCGTCTCGGAACGGGAAAGCAGGCCTTGCTGTTTTTTCCACATATATTGTATATGGAAAAAGCTTTAGCTATTTTTCGCCGGCTTTCCCCAAAAATAGAAGCGGTCCATGCTGAAGACCCGGACCGAAAAGAAAAAGTTCAAAAAATGCGCAACAAGCAAGTTCCATTATTGCTGACAACAACTATTTTGGAACGTGGTGTAACCTTTCCAAATATTGATGTAGCTGTGATCGGGGCCGAGGATGACGTCTTTCCAGAAAGTGCCCTCGTGCAAATTGCTGGCAGAGCAGGGCGCAGCCGTGACTTTCCTGATGGAGTAGTGACGTTTTTTCATTATGGAAAAACAAAAGCGATGCTGAAGGCGAAAAATCAAATTATTTCCATGAATCGAGAGAGCAGAAACAAAGGGTTAATTGATCGGTAGGAGGGAGACTGTTGACTTCATTTTTTCAAGTGTATTGTTTAATCTGTCACGAACCCATTCGTACTTTGATTGGTTGGAAATCGCTATTTTCTGAGGAAAGGGAACAGCATTTATGTTTAGTGTGTGACCAAAAGCTTGTAAGGCTAGAAGGCGAAAAATGCCGAATCTGCGACCGGTCATTTCTGTATCTAAATGAAAAGTACCGCCGGGATGATTTGTGTCATGACTGCATCCGGTGGGAAGAGGACAATGAGTGGAACGGAAATCTGGATAAGAATTATTCCCTCTATCTTTACAATGATTTTCTTAAAGAGACTATGGCGCGGTTTAAATTTCGAGGTGATTATGTTCTGATTAAAGTGTTTGCCGAACAAATTAAACAACTAGCAAATAAAATAAATCCAACTAAGCATGTTCCTATACCCTTAAGTGCTGTACGGCTTTATGAGCGGGGGTTTAACCAAGCTGAGTCAATGATAGCTGAGTCCTTCAAACCAGATCGCTTGTTATCGCGGCTTCATTCAGAAAAACAATCAAAAAAATCCCGAACAGAGAGGATACATTTACCACAGGTATTTCAGCTTGAAACGAGCCATAATCTTAAAGGGGAAAAAATCCTGTTGTACGATGATATCTATACTACTGGATCGACATTGCGCCATGCTGCCAAGTTATTGAAAGAAGCGGGTGCGGAAACGGTGGAATCCATTACAATTGGGCGGTAATCTAAGGCATTTAAGTGGTATTTTGTCGCAATTCGTAATAGACTGTAATTGAGGGAGCCTTTATAAAGAAGGCGATTTCAATCATACCTGCTTAATACTATTTCCCCTATGTTTTTGTCAATAAATCGACAAAATTATTATCGTGATTTAGCAGGATAATCATAGGGTAAAATAGAAATGTATTTACATAGGAATATAAAGGAGGAGTCCACTAATGAATTATAACGTTCGTGGTGAAAACATTGAGGTAACTCCAGCAATTAGAGAATACGTTGAGAAGAAAATTTCTAAATTGGAACGCTATTTCACAGAAGCACCGAAGGCAAAGGTAAATGTGAATTTAAGATTCAATCAAGATAAAACATCAAAGGTAGAGGTAACCATCCCAATGCCTCATCTTGTTCTCCGAGCTGAAGAAACAAATTCAGATATGTATGCAGGAATCGACTTAATTACCGATAAGCTTGAGCGCCAAATTCGTAAGCATAAAACAAAGGTAAACCGTAAATTCCGTGAAAAAGGTGATTTGCCAGTTACATTTGCAACTTCTGAAACACCAGAGATTGTTGATGTAGATGAGGATGAACTTGAACTAGTTCGTACAAAGCGATTCGACCTTAAACCAATGGACAGTGAAGAAGCGATTCTGCAAATGAACTTGCTTGGCCACAGCTTCTATGTATTTACAAATGCTGAATCTAACCGTACAAATGTGGTATACAAGCGGAAAGACGGCCGCTACGGCTTGATTGAAGCTCAATAATTTCAATATTTTCAAACGCAGCCCCAATTATGTGGCTGCGTTTTTTATTACTCTCTGTGTACAAACAATAGCAAAATAACTATCCCTTCATAAAGTATATAAGAAGGAGGTGAAATGATGAAAATCATGTTAGATGCAGGTCATCATGAGTCTACTCAAGGAAAACAGACAGTAGATGGATATAAGGAACATCTATTTAATGAGGGTGTCACCAATCATGCTGCCACACTTCTTAAGAGTTACTCAAATGTGCAGGTCTACCATGCAGACGACGAACATTATGACACACCTGTTGGCGTAAGGGCATCAAAAGCGAATAATTTGAATGTTGATGTCTATGTCTCTGTTCATGCTAATGCCTACGGAAGCGGCTGGAACAGTGCAAATGGGATTGAAACCTACATTCACCCGTCACATACTGAGGAAGAAATGCAGCTTGCCCAAAAAATTCAGCGCAACTTAGTGTCTGCTACTGGGTTGACAAACAGGGGAGTGAAAACGGCGGACTTTGCTGTTTTGCGAGAAACGAAGATGACAGCTGTATTGGCAGAATGCGGATTTATGACAAATCAAAGAGAGGCATCACTTATTAGAACGGTTGAATACCAGCAAAAATGTGCAGCAGCGATCGTAGAAGCTATTGTAGAGCAATATGGTCTGGCGAAATCTGGCTGGTCGTTGGAAAATGGGAAATGGTATTTTTACAAAGGTGGAGTTAGACAAACAGGCTGGGTCCTTGACTCGAACAAGTGGTACTTCTTAGACAAAAATGGCGTCATGCAAACAGGCTGGATTCAAGATAATAACAAATGGTATTACCTGGAGAGCAGTGGAGCGATGAAAACAGGCTGGATTAACGATAAGGGGACTTGGTACTTTTTACGTTCGAACGGAGCAATGGCAACTGGAGTAATTGAAGATAAAGGGAAGTTGTATTATTTAAAGGATGATGGAGGGCTTGTCGTAAATCAGAGTGTGGATGTAACGTTAAATGCAAACGGAGACGGAGCACTGGGCCCATAGAGAAAAATCTGATCGAGAAGAATATTAAAAACGCCATTGGAAGGCGTTTTTTTGTTAGCTCAATAGAGAAGCGTCTGCTATTTCAATATACTAAATTCAAAATATTCTATATAATAAAAATAATAGAAAGAGGTGTTAAATGATGAATTTTGACTTTCAATATAATCCATATCCCTCACAGCGGACAACAGTATTTGCAAAGCGAGGAATGGTTGCGACCTCCCAGCCGCTTGCTGCCCAAGCGGGACTTGATATCTTAAAAAAGGGTGGAAATGCGATCGATGCTGCGATTGCAACAGCAGCAGCATTGACCGTGCTTGAGCCGACCTCAAACGGTATTGGCAGTGATGCCTTTGCGCTTGTATGGACAAACAATAAGCTCCACGGTCTAAATGCCAGCGGTCCTGCTCCTAAGTCGATTTCCATTGAAGCAGTCAAGTCAAGAGACTATGACAAAATGCCTGCACATGGATGGGTGCCTGTAACCGTACCTGGTGCACCATCAGCTTGGGCGGAGCTTTCAAAGAAATTTGGACTTTTGCCCTTAAGTGAGGTGCTAGAACCAGCGATTGCGTATGCTGAGGAAGGATACCCGCTAACTCCAATCCTCGGGAAGTATTGGGGGGGTGCATATAATCGCTATAAACAAATCCTAACGGAAGAAGAGTTTCAACCATGGTTTGAAACCTTTGCTCCGAATGGCAGAGCTCCAAAGGTAGGAGAAATTTGGCGCTCAGAAGGCCATGCCCGTACATTGCGATTGATTGGAGAAACAAACGGTGAAAGCTTTTATCGTGGGGAGCTGGCTGATGAAATTGCGGCTTTTTCTAAAAAGTACAATGGGTTCCTGTCAAAAGAAGATTTGGCTGCCTATCGTGCAGAGTGGGTTGAACCCATTAAGGTAGAGTATCGCGGATATGAGGTTTGGGAGATTCCGCCAAACGGACAGGGATTGGTAGCGCTATTAGGCTTAAATATTGCAAAGGGGTTTGCTTTTACAGAAAAAGAGACTACCGATACATACCATAAGCAAATTGAAGCAATGAAACTAGCATTTACGGATGGGAAATCCTTTATTACGGATCCATCTTATATGAAGATGACCGTTGACGAGCTGCTTTCAGAGGAATACGGTGACGCTAGAAGAGGAGAAATCGGAACGCAGGCTATTCAGCCGCAGCCATACCTGCCGCCGCGTGGAGGCACCGTTTATCTCGCAACAGCAGATGGTGAGGGGAATATGGTTTCCTTTATCCAGAGCAATTATATGGGTTTTGGGTCAGGGATTGTGGTGCCGGGCACCGGAATATCCTTACAGAACCGCGGACATGATTTCTCATTGGATCCTCTTCATCCGAATGCTTTAAGACCAGGTTCAAAAACGTATCATACGATTATCCCTGGATTCCTGACAAAGGGAGAACAGGCGGTTGGTCCATTTGGCGTTATGGGTGGTTATATGCAGCCGCAAGGGCATATGCAGGTAGTCATGAATACAGTTGATTTTGGACTGAACCCGCAGGCATCTCTTGATGCCCCGAGATGGCAGTGGATTGAAGGTAAGAAGGTGGAGGTAGAGCCGCATTTCCCGAACCACCTTGCTCAAGCACTGGCGCGTAAAGGCCATCAAATTGAGGTAGCCCTGGACACAGGGGGCTTTGGGCGCGGGCAAATCATCTGGCGTGACCCAGAAACAGGTGTTTTAATGGGAGGAACCGAATCACGAACAGATGGTTCGATTGCTGCCTGGTAGAATCGTATTTTCAATTTCTTTAATTAGGAGGTAGGTTCATGACTTTTTCAATCGTTGGCTATGACCCCATTGAGAAAGAGTGGGGAATTGCGACACAGTCGAAGTTTTTAGGTGTAGGTGCAGTTGTTCCTTGGGCTCGTGCCGGGGCAGGAGCAGTCGCAACGCAATCATATGCGAATACAGCCTATGGCCCTAAAGCACTTGAATTAATGGAGCAAGGTAAGACAGCTAAAGAAACATTAGAGATGCTTCTTCAGGATGACCCGGAAAGAGAAATGCGTCAGGTGGGTCTCATTGATGCAAGTGGGAATGCAGCTACCTTTACTGGGAAAGAATGCTATGATTGGGCAGGCGGAGTGACAGGCACCCATTTTGCTGCACAGGGTAATATCTTGGTAGATGAGCGTACGGTGTCTGAGATGGCTCGTGCTTTTACAGAAACAAAAGGTTCCCTTGCCGATCGGCTTCTTGCAGCTCTAGATGCCGGCCAAGAAGCTGGAGGAGACAGCAGAGGGCAACAGTCTGCCGCGCTTTATATTGTGAAGGAGAAGGGCGGTTATGGGGGCTTTAATGACCGATATATCGACCTGAGAGTGGATGAGCATCCAGCGCCAATAAAAGAATTGATTCGAATTTATGAGCTTCAGCAGCTATACTTTGCGCCTTCAAAACCTGAAAGAGTCGTGAAGGTAGAAGGTGAACTTAAACAAGAGCTCAAAGAGCAGCTTGTTAAATGGAATTACTTAGGAAGCAATTTAGCGGACGACGAGGAGATAAATAAAGCTCTAACAGCATTTATCCACACTGAGAATTTTGAAATGCGTGAGCAAAAAGAAGGACTAATTGATTTAGAAATTCTTGATTTTATGAAGAAGAATAGGTAAGTCTCCTCTCCCTCCAACATAGTTTGGAGGGGCTTTTTAATTGTTTTTTCCGGGAGACGGCATCTCGAGACAATCTGAATGAAAAAGAGGTTGAGTTTGTCTGGAGAACTGGAATCTTGAGACAGTTTAGATGAAAAAGAGGGTGAGTTTGTCTAGAGAACTGGAGTCTTGCGACAATCCGAATGAAAAAGAGGTTGAGTTTGTCTGGAGAACTGGAATCTTGAGACAATCCGAATGAAAAAGAGGTTGAGTTTGTCTGGAGAACTGGAATCTCGAGACAATCTGAA
>JBFNER010000046.1:0-29413 GCA_040797665.1 Neobacillus sp.
TTAAGAAGTAAAAAATATTGTTTGTTGACGTTTTTGTTTGTTTAGTTTTCAAAGACCAAATTCACTTTGTCGCTCAAAGACGACTTTTTAAATATATCATCTCAACAACGTAATGTCAACAACTTTTTTATCAAGTTGTTTTTACGTCAGCAGCGACGTTTATTAATATATCAACTTTATAATTAAAAGTCAACAAACTTTATTAACTTTTTTTATTCTGGTGTTATCCTTTTTTCCTCCCCCTTTTATCTCTCCTTATATACCTTAAACACTCAGTTGGTGAAGCTACTCTGCGAAAAAGCGTAAACAATATCTTGTAGCGTTCCTCCATCGCTCTTTTTACAATATGATCGATTCTTTCGTCCTTTAAATCAAATAATATTTCGTCCATTTCTCGCTTAATCAGGTATTCCATTTCTTTCACTTCTTTTTCATTGATAAGAAGTCCTATCATTGAATCACCTCTTTTGTTGAAATATCTAGTTATTGTAGTCTTTTCCATTTTAGTAAATTTTATAATATTTGTTTAATCATATTATCTAAATTTTGCGCATAGGTTGGAATTAGTAAGGTATTGGACGAGGTGGTATAGTGAATCTCTTTTTAGTGTTAAACGGAAAATCTGTTAAACAAGTTTTATTAGTCCTAATTGCAGCCTTCTTTACAGCCGGCTTTCTTTTCATGGGGAACATTTCCTTAACTCCAGTGTTTTCCACGAAGGATGGACCAAAAGCCGTATATCGGGGGGAAAAGGACCTTGCTCTCACCTTTAATATAGGCTGGGGAGACGAGAAGGCAGAACCAATCTTGGACATCTTAAAAAAGGAGAATGTGAAATCAGCCACTTTCTTTTTAGCAGGTTCCTGGGCAGAAAGACATCCTGATTTGGTTAGCCGGATTTCGAAAGAAGGATACGAGATTGGAATCCTTGGTTATGAGTATGAGGACTATACTGAGCTAGAAGATGTAAGGATTGGTAAGGACATTTCGAAAGCTCAAGAAGCCTTTAGGAAGTTAAATATTAAGGATATTAAGCTATTGCGTGCCCCTACAGGTCATTTTGATGAACGAACATTAAAAATTGCTGAACGGTATGGATATACAGTTGTCCATTGGAGTATTGATTCTAAGGATTGGACCAACCCAGGAATTGAACAGATTGCAGCGAATGTTAAAAAGGCAGATAAAGGAGACATCGTCCTATTACATGCATCCGATGGTGCTAAACAAACAGAAAAAGCTTTACCGCAAATCATTAAGGATATTCGTGATAAAGGAATCAAACTAGTATCTGTCTCTGAGATGATTGCCAATGGTGAGGTTAAATCAAAAGAAATAAAGTGAAACAAAAAGCCGTCCACTTAAATGGACGGCTTTTTGGTTAATGCTTTCTTATTTGAAGTTTTTGCTGGTTTATTCGATGATTGAGCAAGACGTTTTTGCTTTTCTTGCTCTGATTGGGAATTGAGCTTATGAAGGATTAATAATTGGTATGCATTGCATGCAAGAAGTGCAATCATCATTAGCAAAACCCAGCTTTTCTCGTTTACCCGTAGAACAGGAACCCATTCAATTACCGTAACAACGATCATAAAAAATAATGCTGGAATAAAAGCATCTCGGTTTGTTTGTTTAGATTTAAACCAAGCAACAATCAAACTTATTAATAAAAGTGTTACTGCAAGGCCAATATAAGGAAGGATTGTTTCACCTGATTTTGCAAAGGTTTCATAGCGTAAATATACAAGGTCAAATAGGACGAAGGCAACGAGTACTAACTGTACCGCATTCCAAAGCTTTACTGACTTAAAAATACCTAAACCAAATCTGTGTACTGTTAGATAAGCAAAAAAGCCCATCTGACTAATTACACTAAAAAGAAAGCCCATTACAATTAACCAAATGGTTGTAGATAATATATCTATGATTCGAAATTCAGTAAAGTAGTGCTGAAATTCGGACCAGCGGACAATAAAACCAAATAATGCTGTTGTAAGACCACCTACTATTAAAGTGGACATGAACAGTTTTACCCAAATACGACTAGTCACTCTTGTATCCCCCACAGTAGAAAAATATCAGTACCATACTGATTGTACCAATCCATATTTAAAAAATCCATATTAAACAATACTCGGACGAATATTCTTAACCTATTTTCCTCATTCTAATGTTAAGGATTCATATGTGAAAGGAGCTTTACGATGAAAGTTAAAAATATCCTGCTCCTCTTACCCCTCATGATGTTCTTAACTAGCTGTGCTGCCGCCGACACAGGTAACGGCGGGCAAGTGGATTATGAACAGACGAAAAAAATGGTTGTGGACATACTTAAAACAGATGAGGGTAAGAAAGCAATTCAAGAAGTTATGTCTGATGATGCAATGAAAGAAAAACTAATTATGGACCAAACAGTGGTTTCAGATACAATTCAACAGACTCTTACCTCCGAGAAAGCAACGGATTTCTGGAAAAAGACTTTTAGTGATACCAAGTTTGCACAAGGCGTAGCTAAAAGCATGAAATCTGAACATGAAGCATTATTAAAGTCTTTAATGAACGATCCAGAGTATAGAGCCATGATGATTGAAGTATTTAAAGAACCAGAAATACAAAAGGAAATGGCTGATGCACTAAAAAGTAAAGAATACCGTGAGCACCTTCAAGCAGTCATATCCGAAACACTTGATAGCCCATTATTTAGAGCAAAGATGGAAGAGCAACTCTTGAAAGCAGCAGAAGAACAAGCAGAGGCTAAAAAGGCAGCAGAAGAAGAAAAGAAAGAAGAATAAATTTTAAAAAAGCCACTTCTTATTGAAGAGGCTTTTTTACATTTATTTTTTAAGTAATTGCGTCATTTTTTCTGCAATTTCTAGATAGATTTTTCCGATTTGATGATCTTCCTGATATACAGAAGGTGCAAAGTCTTCTTCATTCCAATCAGGCTGATTTAATGGCAGACGTCCTAAAACCTCAGAATTCAATTCTTCTGCTAATTTATCTCCGCCGCCTTTACCAAATACATATTCTTTTTCGCCGGTTACTTTACTCTCAAAATAGGCCATGTTCTCAATAATACCGAGGATTTCATGGTCGGTCCTAAGTGCCATCGCTCCTGCACGAGCAGCTACAAAAGCTGCAGTAGGATGTGGAGTAGTTACAATGACTTCTTTACATGCAGGAAGCATCGTGTGGACATCAAGGGCTACATCCCCTGTACCTGGTGGTAAATCTAATAATAGGTAATCAACGTCTCCCCATTCCACTTCATTGAAGAAGCTATTTAGCATTTTCCCTAACATAGGCCCCCGCCAAATAATAGGTGAATTATCCTCTACAAAGAAGCCCATTGAAATGACTTTAACCCCAAAGCGTTCGACTGGGAGGATTTTTTCTCCGCGAACAACTGGTCTCTTCGTTATGCCCATCATGTCTGGCACACTAAACCCATAGATATCAGCATCCACTAAGCCTACCTTTTTACCTAGGCGCGCTAAAGCAACAGCTAAGTTAACAGATACGGTTGATTTCCCTACCCCGCCCTTACCGCTGGCAATCGCAATAAAGGTTGTCTTATTCGAAGCCAATAAACTTTTATCTTCTACAGCACTTTCATTTTGACGATTGGCTGCTAGAACTTCTTCCGGAAGCTCGCTGAAGCGAATACCAACCGTTTGCGCACCGGCTTCCTTTAACAAATTGACTACTTGGGTCTGAAGCTGTAACTGCTCAGCTGTACCAGTTCTGGCAATCTGAATTTTAACACTTACATGATTTTTCTCTTCTTTTATTTTAATTTCCTCGATAGCATTTAGCTCTGCCAGCGTTTTATGTAAAAATGGTTCTTTGAGATCCCCAAGGGTTTCACGTACTTTTAGTTCTGTTAACATGTAAACAAACACCTCACCTAATGAATTCGTTTCCACTTTAAAGTATACCATACTCATGCTAAGAAACTGTTAACTGAATCACACATGGTTGATGAATAAAAAATAGAAGGTGTTCCCACCTTCTCTAATCTGTCTCTTTTAACTCGTCCTCATTCGTAAAGAACCGGTTAATCCCTTGATAAATAGAGGCTGCCACCTGGTCCTGGTAAGCTTCCTGCTGCAGCCTTTGCCGCTCAGTTGGGTTTGAAAGAAAACCTACCTCGACAAGTACCCCTGGCTTTTTTGCATTTTTTAAGATATAGACATTGTTAATCGGTTTTGCTTTGCGCGTAGTATTGCCTAAATTAACCCTCAGCTCTTCCTGGATAAACTTTGCCGCCTTGGCATTTTCTTTAAAATGGGAGGCATAGAAGGTTTGAGCACCACTCCACTTGGAAGATGGAATCGCATTTAAATGAATACTAACAAATAAATCATTATCCTGTTCATTAATCATTTTTAGTCGTTTTTTCAAGTCTTCCACTTTTCTCCGGCTGTATCCCCGAGTATCAGGATCTGCTAAGTCTCGATCAGAATCACGTGTCATAATAACAAGTGCTCCTTGCTCCTGCAGATAATCTCTGACTTTTAAAGAAATCTCTAAGGCAATATCTTTCTCAAGTGCCGGTTCACTTCCAGCCCCTCCATCAGGTCCGCCATGACCAGGATCAAGGAGAATTATTTTGCCTGCTAAAGGAAGACTCCATGATTTCCAAGTGTCTTCTTTTACAAAGTCATATTGTAGGATCAAGAATAAAATCAGTAATCCTACAGAAAAACCAATAATTTTTATTTTTTTCTTTGACAACCGTATCATTCCTTCCCGCTCGTCCCTGTTCAATTACACTATATGGGACAAGGGGAAGTTTTAGAACTTAGAAAACGGTTGAGAAAAGACTCTCACTAGAACTAGTGAAGGCGAAGCTTGTGACGCCGCTCCCCTTTATTAAAGCCTTCTTTCCACCAAACATCAATATAACCTTCACAAGAATAGTATAGGGATTCACTCATACTTCCCTCTTCTCCATTACCCCAATACAGAAGGAAATTGTACAAAGTGTCAATCAAATGTTTCTCTTCTTTATAACAACGTTTCCGAACATCATCTATATTTTCACCATAATAGCCAAACTTACTGAATTTAGCTCCTAATAAATAAGCCTCCAATGCAACATCATAACATGCCTCTTCTATCCCCGAATTCATCACAAAGCTGGAAGCTACCCTTGTTGATCCGAAATATTGTTTAACTCTTTCCTTTAAGGTTTTAAGTGATAGGTCTTTTAATACTGAACGCTCGTACTTTAGTTGTTTATCACGGCGTTTCTCTTTGAAGGTTGTAATAACATTCACTGTTTTTCTCACCTCTTAGGACTATTCTTCAACGCTTGGTGTGAAGAAATACAAGTCCCAAAAGGATTTCAATTGCCAATTTTTATCCTACTGCCTCCAGGATTTTTTATCGATTGTTCCATACAATTGAAAAAGTACTTCCGTTACTCGTACTTTCCTTCAAAATAATATCAGCTCCAAGTACCTTAGCCAGCATTTTACTAAAAGGCAATCCTAGCCCGAGTCCTCTTACTTTAAGCTTCTTCTTCTCCCCCCGGAAAAACCGCTCAAATACATAAGCCTGTTCCTCTTCCGGTATTCCTATTCCGGTATCAATGACATCGATTGAAGCATCGGAAAGCACGACTTTAATGGAACCTCCGGGTTTTAATGCCTGATAAGCATTGTTTAGCAGGTTAAACATGATTTGCTGCAATCTTAACGGGTCTGTTTCCCTATATATAACCTTTTCAGGTGTGATAACCTGATAGTCCACAGGCTGCGACTGAGTGATCCTCCATTCTCGTACCAACTGCTCTACCAATTCGTTCAAATTGCACTTTTCTTTCCTAATTGAAAATGCCCCAGCGGCTAGCGAATTAAAATCTAATAAGTCCGCAATCATCGTTTGCAATCGATGAACTTCTTTAAGGGTAATATTTAAAAATTCCTGACGTTCCGCACCTTCAACAACACCGTCCCGCACCGCCTGGACAAGTCCGCTAATGGATGTCACTGGCGTCTTCAAATCATGTGTAACCCCCGCAAGCAGCTCAGCACGAAGCTTTTCAAGATTACTTAAACGGTTCGTCATTTCTTTAAAACTGCTGACCAATTCAAATATTTCCTGTTCATTCGAAGCAGTGTTGAGGTTGAAGTCATAATTGCCTTCCTTAATTTGTGAAGCAGCAAAAGCAACGTCCTGAATCGGTTTAAGAATTTTTTTGGATAGGAGATAGATTACACCCCACCCCAGCAGGCCAAGACCTACAAGAAGAATGATTAATAATCGATATTCTTGATTAACATCCGTAAGATCAGAGGAGCTTTGCATCAAAACAACCCATCCTACCTGTTGCTCATCATTTAAAATGGGAGATTTTATTGTGTATACTTCTTCACCATCAAACTGCATTTTCCGTACAGCCTCTACACTTTCAAAAATTTCTATCGGTAAGTTTACCTCTAAGTCACGACCTTGATGTCCTCTTCCTCCAGGACCCATACGAGATGCATTTGAGAATATTGGATTTCCTTCAAAGTCAGTAATAAATAGCTTTGGTTCATTTTCTAACTGAAGCACTCTTGATTGATCCTCGAGCATTCGGTCAAAGAACGGCCCAAGCTCCATTCTTCCATTCGTTTGGATGATTCGATGAGCTGTTTCAACTGCTAAATACTCTAATAAGTTTAAGCGGTTTTCTAGTGTTGTTTTTTGAATCCACCATAGAGACCCCGCGGCTAGGATAGCAAGCCCAATAAATAAAGTCAGCAGATATCTAGTTGTCCAATACCTTAGTAACGTCGTACGTTTTTTATTGTTCATAAACACTGAATTGATACCCCAATCCACGAAGCGTCCGAATTTCCCCCTGTGATGCTGGCCATGCATGTAAGGCCTGGCGAATACGTTTTATCGCCAAGTCTACCGCCCGGTCACTTCCTTCATAATCCATCCCCCATACACTTTCGATTAAATCTTCTCTCGTATATGTTCGATTTGGTCTTTCCGATAAGAAAATTAATAAACTAAGATCCTTTGGGGTAAGGGTCACTGTTTCACCACTAATTGTCACAACATGAGAATCTACATTTATCTTTAAGCTGCCAAATTGTTTACTATTTTCTGTTTCAAGAACGTTTGCTGACCGTCTTAAAACTGCATGGACACGAGCAATTACTTCCTCTCCCACAAACGGTTTGGTTATATAGTCATCTGCTCCATGATTTAATCCTTTTAAGCGGTAATCAATATCACCGAGTGCCGTAAGCATGATGACAGGACATGAACTTGTTTTTCTTATTTCTTCAAGAACACTCCAGCCATCCTTTCCTGGAAGCATGACATCTAACAAAACTAAATGAGGCTGGTGGTTTTGAAATAACTCTAATGCTTCACAGCCATCAAATGCTGGATATACTGTATATCCAGCATGCTGTAAATAGACAGTTAATACCCTAGAGATTGTTTGTTCATCTTCCACTACTAATATTGTCTTCATTTCATAGCCCCCTGACATCTATACTATACAAGAAAAATCCCCGATGTAATATATCGAGGATCTTCCTTTCTAAACTGGCTAGATTATAGTCCCATGCTGCTCATTTGTTTCATATTTTCCACCGTATCTATTCCGCTATGATCATGGTTCATACCGCCGCCACGGCCGCCTTTATGTCCATGTCCACCCATGCCTGTTCCACCTTTACCGCCAAAACCAAACCCTCTGTCACCAATTATTTCTTCCAGCTTTGCAGAATCTTTGTCTTTAATTTCCTCGATCAATTCTTGTGTTGACTTGTCCGTTGTAGAGATACCCAGGTCATTTGCTAAATTAGCAAATTGCTTTTCTTTTACTTCTTGCGCAATTTGTCTAATTGGTTTCCCATCGATTGTAATATCCAGCTCTTTCGCATCTGCCTTTACTTGTGCAGTGTATACCTCTTTAGCAACTTCATTTAATTCTTTTCCTTCTACACTAATTCCAAGCTCAGCTGCCTGTTTCTTCACTGTAGCCGTATAGACTTCCTGAGAAAGTGTTGTTAAATCCTTCCCATCTGTAGAAATACCTAGCTCTTCTGCTTTCTTATAGACTTGTGCCTGCCTAATATCCTGCATTAAGGTTTGAATATCTTTATTTTCAGTTGTAACACCTAGTTCCTTTGCCTTTTCCTGTAATTCCGCTAAGCGAATATCCTGCATTAAGGTCCCGGCGTCTTTACCTTCCGTGCTAATTCCAAACTCTTTCGCTTTTTCTTGCAGCTTTGCTAAGCTGACCTCTCCTGCTAATGTTGTGATATCCTTACCAGTTGTATCGATACTATATTCCTTCGCTTCTTGCTGAATGAGGGCTGCTTGTATTTCTTCCGTTAATGTTTCTGCATCCTTATCAGTTGTATCAATCCCTAGCTCTTTCGCTTTTGCTACTAGTTCTTCTGAATTCATCCCCCTATGTCCAAACCCAAAACCCTTGAAAAAAGATTTAACGCTTTCTACCTTTGCTGTTACATTGCTAGTTGTATCTGTTTCATTTGCGAAAGACGTTGTAGCATATCCACCTATTAATAGAACACCTGCAACCGTTATTCCTAATACTGACTTTTTCATTCTATTTTCCTCCTAAGACATCTTATTTATTAGGCTCGTGTCCTTGCTGAACCTTGTACAATAAATATAACGCCCATAAATGTCAGCTAAATGTCAGAAGAAAATTTCCTCAAAAAAAATAACCAATTTATACGGTAATTTTTAACTCAATACGTCAGGATTGTGTTCAAAGGTTTAAAGTATTAAAAAAAACAGAGCTCTTGCATATAACAAGAGCTCTGCCATTTTTTCATTATTCACCTAAATCTACATTATGGTAAACTTGCTGAACGTCATCTAAGTCTTCTAATGCATCGATCATTTTTTCAAATTTAGCTTGTGCGTCTTCTGGAAGGGTAACGTCATTTTGCGCTAGCATGGTTAATTCTGCAACAGTGAAATCTGTTATTCCTGCATTTTTGAACGCTTCCTGAACTGCGTGGAATTGGTCAGGCTCGGCATAGACAATTACTGATTCTTCTTCTTCGATAATGTCGCGAACATCTACATCCGCTTCCATTAATAATTCAAGTACATCATCAGCTGTTTTTCCCTCTATTCCGATAACAGCAGTAGCATCAAACATATACGCAACAGAGCCGCTGACTCCCATGTTTCCGCCATTTTTACCAAATGCCGCACGAACATCGGATGCAGTTCGATTTACATTATTCGTTAAGGCATCGACGATTACCATCGAACCGTTCGGTCCAAAACCTTCGTAGCGAAGCTCTGAGTAATTTTCCTCAGAACCGCCTTTTGCCTTCTCAATCGCACGGTCAATAATGTGTTTTGGAACATTATAGGTTTTAGCCCGCTCTAACACAAACTTTAGAGCCTGGTTTGATTCTGGATCCGGTTCACCTTGTTTTGCTGCTACATAGATTTCTACTCCAAATTTTGCATATATACGACTAGTATTTGCATCCTTAGAAGCTTTCTTTTCTTTAATATTGTTCCACTTACGGCCCATTATGAACACTCTCTTTCTACTTTAAATCTACACTAAGAATATTAATATGAACTTAGCTCTTCTTCAACATTTTTTTCCTGTTTCTGCTCACAGTCCATTACGATACAAGCAATATTGTCATATTCCAGCTACTATTATACCTTATTTTCGCTAAAAAAAGACCCCCAGCCAAAAATGGCTGAGAGTCTTTGTTGTTGAAAGATTAACGCTTTGAGAACTGAGGTGCACGACGAGCGCCTTTAAGACCGTATTTCTTACGCTCTTTCATACGTGGGTCACGTGTTAACAATCCTGCGCGCTTTAATGTTGGACGGAATTCTGGATCAGCTTGAAGTAATGCGCGAGCAATACCGTGGCGGATTGCGCCAGCTTGACCAGTATAACCACCACCGCTTACGTTTACAAGAACATCGTAGCTTCCTACAGTTTCAGTAGCTACTAATGGTTGGTTAACAACCATACGTAATGCTTCAAATGGGATATAATCTACGATGTCACGACCGTTAACTACAATTTTACCTGTACCTGGAACTAGACGCACACGTGCGACTGAGCTCTTACGACGACCAGTACCAATATATTGAACTTGTGCCAAGTTAATACCCTCCCTCTTAATTAACCGCGAAGTTCGTAAACTTCAGGTTTTTGTGCTTGGTGCGGATGCTCGCTACCAGCATATACGTGTAATTTTTTGAAGATTTGACGACCAAGAGAATTTTTTGGAAGCATACCTTTAACAGCAAGCTCGATCATTTTCTCAGCATAGTTCGTACGCATTTCAAGAGCTGTTCTTTGCTTTAAACCACCTGGGTGATTTGTGTGACGGTAGTAGATCTTGTCAGTTAATTTCTTACCAGTTAATTCAACCTTAGATGCGTTAAGAATGATTACATTATCACCAGTGTCAACATGTGGTGTAAAAGTTGGTTTGTTTTTACCACGTAAAATTGATGCAACTTCAGAAGCAAGACGACCAAGAGTTTTGCCTTCTGCATCAATTACGTACCATTTACGCTCGATATTGTTGGCATTTGCCATAAACGTTGTACGCATGAATTTCCCTCCTAAATTTCAATCCATTAAAAGATTATTTTTTTGCACTAACAATTGCATCAGCGTAAATTCTGTTCCGGGAATCTACATTTATGCATCTTGTGCACTCAAGTTTCAGATCATATATTTCAATCACGATAAGATTTTCGGGGCTTATTCGTGGGATTAAAATAACACACATATGCTATAATAAAGCTTCTTCCTCATAATGTCAAGAAAATGTTACACCAGGTTAGGTTGTTTTTAAAAAGAAAAGCGAAAGCGCCTTGACCGGTGTTGCTGGACATCTAGTAAAAGACTTTCCATAGATACAAACCATGAGCAGGCGCTGTTTTCCCGGCTAAGCTCCTGTCTTTACTCTCTAGGATGTATTTGATTTCTTCAGGCTTCCGGCTGCCTGTACCTACCTCTAGGAGCGTTCCTACTAAGATTCTCACCATATTATAGAGAAATCCATTTCCAACAAACCGTATGCTTAAATTGTCCACATCCTGCGATATGTCGATTGTCTCAATTTTCCGTACCTTATCCACTACTTCTGTTCTCGCAGAGCAGAAGCTAGAGAAATCATGTGTTCCTAGTAGATATTGGCATGCAGATTTCATCCTCTCAATATCTAATGGATAAGGATATTGGTAAGCATAATTTCGCCTAAAAGGATCGCGCTTACGAGACAAATGAAGAAAATAACGATATTCTTTCCCGCTGGCATCAAACCGGGCATGGAAATCCTCATGGACCTTTTCGACTGTCTGGACCACTATCTCATCAGGAAGTAATGAGTTTAATGCCAATTCCCATTTTTCCACTGAGATTGGGAGTGCAGAATCAAAATGAATGACCTGACCCAAAGCATGCACACCTGCATCTGTTCTGCCAGAAGCAGAGATTTTCACAGGCTCTCCCTTATGCATTTTAGCCAATACCGCCTCAATTACACTTTGAATCGTACGCTTATTTGGCTGTACCTGGTATCCTGAAAAGGATGAACCATCATAGGAAATGATACATTTATAACGTTGCATAGTAGTTTGCTCCATTAAGAACGTAATAGTATTAATAGAATCGTCAAAATGACAAGTAGGATTAGCTGTAATGAATCTGCATGTTGCCAGCTTAACTGCCGGTATTTGGTTCTTCCCTCACCACCACGGTAGCCTCTAGCTTCCATTGCGATGGCAAGCTCTTCAGCCCGTTTAAATGAGCTGACAAACAAAGGAATGAGCAGCGGGATAATCGCTTTAATTCGATCTTTAATTGGACCGCTTGCAAACTCAACCCCTCTGGCAATTTGTGCCTTCATTATTTTATCCGTTTCCTGCATAAGTGTCGGAATAAAACGTAAGGATATTGACATCATCAGTGCCATTTCATGAACAGGAAAGCGAACCTTTTTTAAAGGCTTCAAGAGTGTTTCCAGCCCATCTGTTATCTCTATTGGTGTCGTTGTCAATGTTAGTAGTGACGTCATTAAGATAAGAAAAAAGAATCGCATGGAAATAAATACACCCTGCCTAAGTCCCTCTTCATAAATCTTAATCGGCCCCCACTCGTACAATAACAGCCCTTCTTTTGTAAAAAACAATTGAAGGATAAATGTAAATAAAACTAACCATAAAACCGGCTTTAAGCCAGAATACAAGAATCGAAATGGAATCTTGGATAAACTCAGCATTAAAATAGTATAAATTGCAATAAGACCATATGTCATCCAGTTATTCGCCAAAAATATTATACATACGAATAGAAAAATAACCATTAATTTCGAACGGGGATCCAGTCTATGAATCAAGCTGTTAGAAGGAACATATCTACCGATAATCATTTTCTCCATCATTTGCGTTCACCCCTGCTAAGGATATCTGTTACTGCAGCAGATAAATCTTCAATGGATAGATAAATTTTCCCTAACTTTATTTCTAGTTTTTCCTCTAGCTTAAGCTGGAAACGAACCACTTCAGGAACATCAAGTCCCATTTCAATAAGTTCAAAGGAAGAAGAGAAAATCTCTTCTGGAGTCCCTTGTTTTACCACTCTTCCTTGCTGCATTATGACAATCTGGTCTGCATACCTTGCTGCGTCCTCCATACTATGAGTAACAAGAACTGTAGAAAGATTTCTTTCATTATGAAGCATATAGAACATATCCATGATCTCTTTACGTCCGCGAGGATCTAAACCTGCTGTAGGTTCGTCTAAAACAATCACATCAGGTTCCATTGCCAGGACACCAGCAATCGCCACGCGCCGCATTTGCCCGCCGGACAAATCAAACGGGGACTTCTCGAGTACATCTTCCGCTAACCCCACTTGTTTCAGGGCCACACGTGCTCTTTGTTTTGCTTCCTTTTCCGAAACTCCAAAGTTCATTGGTCCAAATATAATATCCTTTTCAACCGTTTCCTCAAACAATTGGTGTTCAGGAAATTGAAAAACAATCCCTACTCTTTGGCGGATACTTTTTAAATTTTTATTTTTTTGTTTTGCTCTTATTTCATGCCCTCCAATAAGTACCAAACCATTGGTCGGCTGTAGGAGTGCATTTAAATGCTGTAGTACTGTTGATTTTCCAGAACCTGTATGACCAATTACCGCCATATATGTGCCTGTCGGAATCTCAATAGATACATCTTGAATAGCCAGACGTTCAAAGGGGCTGCCTGCCTGATAGCGATACTCTACGTGCTGCAGTGAGATGTCCATAGCTCTTTCACCAACTCTTCTTCTGTTAAATAGTGCTTAGATATGTCAAACCCTCTTCTTCTAAAGGATTTACTTAACTTAACCGAGAAAGGGATATCGAGCCCTAAAGCGACTAATTCATCGTCTAAAGAGAAAATCTCCTCTGGTGTTCCTTCTCGATAGACAGAACCCTGATTCATGACAATAATCCGGTCAGCCTTCGCAGCTTCTTCTAGGTCGTGAGTAATTGAAATAACGGTAAGTGAGTTATCCCTTTTCAGATTACGAACTGTTTGAAGTACCTCTTCTCTCCCTCTTGGGTCAAGCATCGAAGTTGCTTCATCTAAAATAATGATTGCAGGCCTTAAAGCTAAAACACCTGCTATTGCTACCCTCTGCTTTTGACCTCCTGAGAGATGGTGAGGCTCTTGATTAAGAAAATGATCCATTTTTACCTGTTTAAGAGAATCTTCTACTCTTTGTACCATGTCATCTCTAGGTACCCCATTATTTTCTAAACCAAAAGCCACATCATCCTGTACAGTAGTACCCACAAACTGATTATCAGGATTCTGAAATACCATGCCTAACTGTCTTCTGATTTCCCAGATAGAATCGGAATTTAAACTTATCCCACAAACTGTTATTTCACCCTCCTGAGGAAATTGCAGCCCATTTAACAGCTTTGCCATCGTTGATTTCCCAGAACCATTGTGACCAACAATTGCGAGCCATTCTCCTTCATATATATCAAAACTAACATTTTGAAGGGCAAAATGTTCTTGTGAATCGTATTTAAAAGAAACATTTTTAAGGGAAACAATTGATTCTTTCAAAGGCCAACTCCTCCTCTCGTCTCAACTATTCTCATATCTTTACATACAAAAAAAGCCTGCACCTCAACCCTATGCAGAAACGAATTAATCTGCGTGAAAAAGGGATTTCTAAAATAGAAATGGGAGGAGGTGCATGAGCTAGACGAGACGCGAAAAAGATATTAGTACCAATAAAACTAATGCTCTTTCAGGTGAGACAAAGGGCCTCACAAATTGCCCTATAGAATAGGGATCACGCTCATCGTAACACTCTTTTTGGCTTGGTGCTGATTTTATAAAATTCATATACAGAAAAAGGGCTCAAGAACAAGTTTGTTTGTAAACTGTCCAGCGCCCTTGTTGTCTGTTAAAAATATTAAACTAACTCGATGATTACCATTGGTGCACCATCGCCGCGGCGTGGTCCAAGTTTCATAATACGAGTGTATCCACCTTGACGCTCTGCATAGCGAGGAGCGATGTCAGCGAAAAGTTTTTGTAGTGCATCTGTACCTTTTTCAGCATCAGCAACTTCATTACGAACGTAAGAAGCAGCTTGACGGCGAGCATGTAAGTCACCGCGCTTACCTAAAGTAATCATTTTCTCAACAGTTCCACGAAGTTCTTTCGCACGAGTTTCTGTTGTTTCGATGCGCTCATTGATAATTAAATCTGTAGTTAAATCACGTAGCATAGCTTTACGCTGTGCACTTGTGCGTCCTAACTTTCTGTATGCCATGAAGGGTTCCCTCCTTTGTTGAAGTCATTAGCGGATGGCTTAGTCGTCTTTACGTAAGCCTAATCCAAGCTCTTCTAGTTTCGCTTTCACTTCTTCAAGTGATTTACGACCCAAGTTACGTACTTTCATCATATCTTCTTCAGTCTTATTAGCTAATTCCTGAACAGTGTTGATTCCTGCACGCTTTAAGCAGTTATATGAACGAACTGATAAATCAAGTTCTTCAATAGTCATTTCAAGGACTTTTTCTTTTTGGTCCTCTTCTTTTTCAATCATGATTTCAGCATTCTGTGCTTCGTCAGTTAGACCAACAAAGATGTTTAAATGCTCAGTTAAAATTTTTGAACCAAGAGCAATAGCTTCTTTAGGCCCAGTGCTACCATCTGTCCAAACATCAAGCGTTAGCTTATCATAGTTTGTCATTTGACCAACACGGGTATTTTCTACCTGGTAAGATACACGAGAAACTGGTGTAAAAATAGAGTCGATTGGAATCACACCAATTGGCTGATCCTCACGCTTATTTTGTTCAGCAGGTGTATACCCACGTCCACGTCTAGCAGTTAAGCGCATGCGAAGATGCCCTGTTGCAGAAAGTGTTGCAATGTGAAGATCTGGATTTAAGATTTCAACATCACTGTCATGTGTAATATTTGCTGCCTTTACAGGACCTTCACCCTGTAAGTCAATTTCAAGTGTCTTTTCTTCATCAGAATAGATTTTTAAAGCTAATTTCTTAATGTTCAATATGATGGATGTTACATCCTCTACGACGCCTTCAATTGTTGAGAACTCATGAAGTACCCCATCGACCTGAATCGACGTAACAGCGGCACCTGGGAGTGAAGATAATAGGATACGACGTAAGGAGTTACCCAAAGTGGTACCATATCCACGCTCAAGTGGTTCTACGACGAACTTTCCGTACTTGGCATCATCGTTGATCTCAACCGTTTCGATTTTTGGTTTTTCTATTTCGATCATCAAATAACCCTCCTTCAAAACGTCGAAACCTCGATTAGAATTCTAATCGAAATTCCCCCATGTATACGTTCCCGTTTTGTGCACAACAACTGGAATTGATCTTCTGTAGGAACTAAAAAAATTAGTATCATATCCCATTATAGACGCAGGATACAAATCCTATACAGAAAAATTAAACACGACGGCGTTTTGGTGGGCGGCAACCGTTATGAGGAACAGGTGTAACGTCTTTAATAGCTGTTACTTCAAGTCCTGCAGCCTGAAGAGCACGAATAGCAGCTTCACGTCCTGCGCCAGGGCCTTTAACTGTAACTTCTAAAGTTTTCATACCGTGTTCGATGGAAGTTTTAGCTGCAGTTTCAGCTGCCATTTGAGCTGCGAACGGAGTAGATTTACGAGAACCTCTAAATCCTAGCGCACCTGCACTTGACCATGAAATCGCATTACCATGAACATCAGTGATAGTTACAATCGTGTTATTGAATGTTGAACGGATATGAGCAATCCCTGCTTCAATATTCTTTTTAACACGACGTTTACGTGTATTAGTTTTACGAGCCATTTAAATAACCTCCTTTGCCGATTACTTCTTCTTGTTCGCAACAGTCTTACGAGGACCTTTGCGAGTACGAGCGTTGTTTTTCGTATTTTGTCCACGAACCGGTAAACCACGACGATGACGCAATCCGCGGTAGCAGCCAATCTCCATTAAACGCTTAATGTTAAGAGAAATTTCACGGCGAAGGTCACCTTCAACTTTTAACTTGTCGATGATATCACGGATTTTGTTTAATTCGTCTTCTGTTAGATCACGCACACGAGTATCTTCAGAAACACCAGCTTCAGCTAGTACTTTTTGTGCAGTATTTTTTCCAATACCATAAATGTAAGTTAGAGAGATAACTACACGTTTTTCACGTGGAATATCTACACCAGCAATACGTGCCATAATGAGCGCACCTCCTTCAGATTAACCTTGTTTTTGTTTATGTTTAGGGTTTTCACAGATAACCATAACTTTTCCGCGTCTACGGATAACTTTGCACTTTTCGCAGATCGGTTTAACAGATGGTCTTACTTTCATTATCCTAACCTCCTTAGTAGTACGGAGTGCAAGCAGATTATTTAAAGCGGTAGGTAATTCTTCCGCGTGTTAAGTCATATGGAGACAGCTCAACAGTAACTTTGTCACCCGGAAGGATTCGAATGAAGTGCATACGAATTTTACCAGACACATGAGCTAGCACAGTATGACCATTTTCTAATTCTACCTTAAACATCGCATTCGGCAAAGTTTCAATTACTTTACCTTCAATTTCAATTACATCGTCTTTGGCCATCAGTCTCGGCTCCCTTCTCATTTCAAATATCGTATTCGAAAATGTTTAAACTAATCTTCTCATTCGTACAACAATAGCAACCTTATAATATTAACATAAAGTTTGTATTCTGTCCGCAAGTAAATACTTTCAAGAAGAAGATCAATTCTTCATGTAAGTCTTGCCCAACTCTCAGTCCTACATACTCAGTACGTTAGAAAAGCCATTTTCATACACATACTATATTTATTTTGAAGAGAGGTTCGAGAGTCGCTCTCACGGTTATACCAATGACCATTAATGTAAGTCCTTAAGCAGCATCTCAATATCAGCGAATACTTTTTTAATATCCTGCTGACCATCAATTGTGCGTAAATAGCCTTTTGTCTCATAGAAAGAAAGTAATGGCTGTTGTTGCTGGATATTAACGTCTAAACGGTTTTGTACTGTTTCAGCATTGTCATCCGCTCTTTGATAGAGTTCACCGCCACATTTGTCGCAAGTGCCTTCTTTAGCTGGAGGATTAAATACCAAATGATACGTAGAACCGCAATCTTTACAGATACGACGACCAGTCAAACGATCCATTAAAATACTTTTATCAACACTTATATTCATTACATAGTCAATTCTTTTATCTAAGTCAGATAATAGATTTTCTAATGCGTCTGCTTGCGGTACCGTTCTAGGAAAGCCATCAAGTAGGAAGCCTTTTTGACAATCTTCTTTACTTAAACGTTCACGGACAATACCAATTGTTACTTCATCAGGAACAAGTTCGCCTTTATCCATGAAAGATTTAGCCTGCAATCCTAGTTCCGTTCCTTCTTTCATCGCTGCACGGAACATATCTCCAGTAGAGATATGAGGGATGCCGTATTGTTCGACGATTTGTTCAGCTTGAGTACCTTTACCAGCACCCGGAAGCCCCATTAATACTAAATTCACACGTGTTCCCCCCTCGTGCTATAAATTGGTTTTAGGGAACGATTGTCCCCAAAACCTTTATTTAATAAAACCTTTATAGTGACGCTTAACAAGTTGTGCCTCAAGCTGTTTCATCGTGTCTAGTGCAACACCGACTACGATTAGTAAACTCGTTCCACCAATTTGAGCTGATTGCGGTAAGTTCGCTATTTCAATAAAGAAAATAGGAAGTATAGCAATAACTGCAAGGAAAAGAGCACCAACAAAAGTTAAACGATATAGTACGCGTGTTAAGTATTCCTGTGTGCTTCTACCTGGTCTAATACCTGGAATATAGCCGCTTTGCTTTTGCAAGTTTTCAGCTGCTTGTTCAGGATTAACTTGAATGAAAGCATAGAAATACGTGAAAGCAATAATTAACGCAGCATATAATGCCATCCCAATTGGTGCTGAGTAATCCAAATTCTTAGTGATCCAAAGAGTTACATCATTTGTTGGAAAGAAGGATGCAATTGTTCTTGGAGTCACAATAAAGGACACAGCAAAAATTACCGGAATAACACCTGCAGCATTTACTTTCAATGGCATGTGAGTGGACTGTTGTGCACCCGCATTACGTCCTTGTACAGAACGTTGTTTAGCATATTGAATTGGGATTTTACGAATAGCCTGTTGAATGAAAATGACACCAACTACAATTGCGACAACCGCAAGAGCAATTAAAGCTACCGTTACAATACGTAAGAACAATTGGTCCCCAGCGTTTTCAAACTGTTGTACATAAATTTGATTAATAGTACTTGGAATACTAGCAACAATACCTGCAAAGATAATAATGGAAATACCATTACCAATTCCTTTTTCAGTAATTTGCTCTCCGAGCCACATCAAGAATGCAGTACCAGCTGTTAACACCACAGCAATTAGTAAATACGTACCAATACCAGGGTTTTCAATTAATTGTCCGCTTGCCATGCTGTTAAATCCATAAGACATTCCTAATGCTTGGATAAACCCAAGCACAATAGTGAAGTATCTTGTAAATTGAGCTAACTTACGGCGTCCGGCATCTCCCTGTTTAGACCATTCCGTAAATTTCGGAACAACATCCATTTGTAATAACTGAATGATAATTGATGCTGTGATGTATGGCATAATACCCATGGCTAAGATGGAGAAGTTTTGCAGGGCTCCACCACCAAAGGTATTTAGTATACCAAACACACTAAGTTTATCTTGAGCAGCAAGGATCTCAGCATTAACATTTGGAACAGGAATAAAGGTACCTAAACGAAATACAATTAACATTAAAAGGGTGAAAATGATTTTACTTCGAATCTCACCCACGCGCATAAAATTGGAGATTGTCTGGAACATTAGATCACCTCAGTAGTTCCACCTACAGCTTCAATAGCTTCTTTGGCAGTAGAGGAGAATTTGTGAGCTTTAACTGTAAGTTTTTTCTCTACGTTCCCTTTTGCAAGAATCTTGATTCCTGCTTTTTCGTTCTTAACAACACCAGTCTCGATAAGAAGTTCTGGAGTAACTTCTGTACCCTCTTCAAACTGGTTAAGAACATCTAAGTTTACAACCGCATATTCTTTACGGCTGATATTTGTAAATCCACGTTTTGGTAAACGACGGAATAAAGGTGTTTGACCACCTTCGAAACCAAGACGTACACCACCGCCGGAACGAGCATTTTGACCTTTATGACCTTTACCAGCAGTTTTACCTTGACCAGAACCGATACCACGGCCGAGGCGTTTACGTTCTTTTCGAGAACCTTCAGCAGGCTTTAATTCATGAAGTTTCATATTGGCACCTCCTTATGAAAGAAAACAATGTATTATTGTTCTTTAACTGTTACAAGGTGAGCAACTTTGGTAATCATACCGCGAATAGCAGCGTTATCTTGGTGCTCAACTGTTTGATTCATTTTGCGTAAACCTAACGCTTTAACTGTAGCGCGTTGATCTTCAGGGCGACCAATAACGCTGCGGCTGAGGGTAACTAATAGTTTGTTTGCCATTTGATTTCCCTCCTTATCCTAACAGTTCTTCTACTGATTTTCCACGTAATTTCGCTACGTCTTCAGCACGTTTTAGTTGTTTTAGTCCATCAATTGTAGCACGAACCATGTTAATCGGAGTGTTAGTTCCTAGAGACTTAGATAGGATATCTTGTACCCCAGCTAATTCAAGAACCGCACGTACCGGACCACCAGCAATAACTCCTGTACCTTCGCTAGCAGGCTTTAGAAGAATTTCACCAGCACCGAAACGTCCAATTACTTGGTGAGGAACAGTTGTTCCGACCATTGGTACTTCGACTAAGTTCTTCTTAGCGTCTTCAATTGCTTTACGAATAGCATCTGGTACTTCTTGAGCTTTACCAGTACCGAAACCAACATGACCGTTTTTATCTCCAACTACTACTAGAGCAGAGAAGCGGAAACGACGACCACCTTTAACAACTTTCGCAACACGGTTAACCGTTACTACGCGTTCTTCTAGTTCAAGTTTGTTTGGATCAATACGACGTATCATTTATGTGTCCCTCCTTTGTCAATTAGAATTGTAGGCCGTTTTCGCGGGCTGCATCAGCCAACGCTTGAATACGTCCATGATAGAGGTATCCTCCACGGTCAAAAACTACAGAAGAGATACCCTTTTCTACCGCACGCTTAGCGACTAATTCTCCGACCTTCTTAGCAGCTTCAACATTGCTTGAAGATTCAAGGCTGAGTTCTTTATCTAAAGTAGAAGCACTTGCTAAAGTAACTCCGTTCAAATCATCGATAACCTGCGCATAAATATGTTGGTTTGAACGGAACACATTTAGACGAGGACGAGCTGAAGTACCGCTAAGTTTCGCACGAACACGAGCATGTCTCTTCTTGCGAGTTGCGTTTTTATCAAGCTTCGTAATCATTTACGTCACTCCTTTCGTTTACCTATGCGGCATTACTTACCAGTTTTACCTTCTTTACGACGTACAAATTCGCCTTCGTAACGAATACCTTTACCTTTATAAGGCTCTGGTGGACGTACTTGACGGATATTGGCAGCTAATGCACCAACACGTTCTTTGTCTGTACCTCTGATTGTAATCTTTGTATTTGCAGGTACTTCGATCTCAAGTCCAGTTTCAGGTTCAATTTCAACTGGGTGTGAGTAACCTACGTTTAGAACAAGCTTGTTACCTTGCTTTTGAGCACGGTAACCAACCCCGATTAATTCTAATTTTCTTTCGAAGCCTTTAGAAACACCTTCAACCATGTTCGCAATAACTGCGCGTGTTGTACCATGTAGAGCACGGTGTTCTTTCGCATCAGATGGACGAACGATTGTTACTAAGTTCTCTTCGATATTGATAGTGATATCCGGATTAAAAGAGCGAGAAAGTTCGCCTTTAGGTCCTTTTACAGTAACAGTTCCGTTGTTTAAAGTAACTGTTACTCCTGCTGGAATTTCAATAGGTTTTTTTCCTACGCGAGACATTAAGTGCACCTCCATTCATTCAAAAACTATATTACCAAACGTAAGCTAATACTTCTCCGCCTACTTGCTTTGCACGAGCTTCTTTATCAGTTACAACACCAGTTGATGTTGAAACAAGAGCGATACCAAGACCGTTAAGTACACGTGGTACCTCATTAGATTTAGCATAAACTCGAAGTCCAGGCTTGCTTATGCGCTTAAGACCAGTAATAACACGTTCGTTATTTGCACCGTATTTTAAGAAGATACGGATGATACCTTGTTTGTTATCTTCGATAAACTCGACATCACGAACGAAACCTTCGCGCTTTAAGATTTCAGCGATTTCTTTTTTAATATTAGAAGCAGGCACTTCTAACTTTTCGTGACGCACCATATTCGCATTACGAATGCGAGTAAGCATATCAGCAATTGGATCTGTCATGACCATTATTTTTACCTCCTTCCCAGACTTGGGTTTTACCAGCTAGCTTTTTTAACACCAGGAATTTGTCCTTTGTATGCTAATTCACGGAAACAAATACGGCAAAGCTTAAATTTACGGTATACAGAGTGTGGACGGCCGCAGCGTTCACAGCGTGTGTACTCTTGTACTGCATATTTAGGCGTGCGCTTTTGTTTCGCAATCATTGACTTTTTAGCCACATTTTCGCCTCCCTTATTTAGCGATTACTTTTGGAATGGCATTCCAAATTGAGTTAACAGTTCACGTGCTTCTTCATCTGTGTTAGCAGTCGTTACGATAACGATATCCATACCACGAACTTTACTTACCTTATCGTAATCAATTTCAGGGAAGATTAATTGTTCTTTAACACCTAAAGTATAGTTACCGCGACCATCGAATGCTTTTTTAGAGATACCACGGAAGTCACGTACACGAGGTAAAGAAACGGATACTAATTTATCCAAGAATTCGTACATACGCTCACCGCGAAGTGTAACTTTTGCACCGATTGGCATACCTTCACGAAGACGGAAGCCAGCGATTGATTTTTTAGCTCTTGTAACAACTGGCTTTTGACCTGTAATTGTTGCAAGCTCTTCAACAGCATTGTCTAATGCTTTAGCGTTTGCTACTGCATCGCCAACACCCATGTTGATAACGATCTTATCTAATTTTGGTACTTGCATTACTGATTTATAGTTGAACTTGCTCATCAGAGCAGGTGTAACTTCTTTAACAAATTTTTCTTTTAGGCGGCTCACTTATTGTACCTCCCTTCTAAATTTTAAACTATTTATCTAAAACTTCACCGGATTTTGCTACGCGTACTTTTTTACCATCAACCGTTGTGTAACCTACACGAGTTGGGTTACCAGTTTTCGGGTCGATAGGCATAACGTTTGATACATGAATTGGTGCCTCAAAGCTCATAATTCCGCCTTGTGGATTCACTTGAGAAGGTTTCGCGTGTTTTTTCACGATGTTTACACCTTCTACTAGTACACGGCTATCTTTAGGATAGGCTGCTAGGATTACTCCTGTTTTGCCCTTATCCTTACCGGAGATAACTCTTACTTTGTCACCTTTTTTAACATGCATTCGTAAGCACCTCCTTAAAGGCAATTGAATTTGAAATTATAGTACTTCTGGAGCCAAAGATACGATTTTCATAAAGTTGTTGTCGCGAAGTTCACGAGCAACTGGTCCGAAAATACGAGTTCCACGTGGGCTCTTATCATCCTTAATAATTACACATGCGTTTTCATCAAAACGAATGTATGATCCATCAGGGCGACGAGCACCGCTCTTGGTGCGTACGATAACGGCTTTAACAACGTCACCTTTTTTAACAACGCCACCAGGTGTTGCTTGTTTTACTGTACATACGATAACATCACCGATACCAGCGGTTTTGCGTCCTGAACCACCAAGAACTTTAATAGTAAGTACCTCACGTGCACCAGAGTTATCAGCAACTTTTAAACGTGATTCTTGTTGAATCATGTGTGTAACCTCCCTTCGGAATGATGCTTAATCCGAACAATTAAATAATAACGGCTTTTTCAGTAATCTCAACTAAACGGAAGCGTTTTGTAGCTGAAAGTGGACGAGTTTCCATAATACGGACGATATCGCCAATTTTAGCTTCGTTTTGCTCATCATGAGCTTTAAACTTTTTAGAGTACTTAACGCGTTTACCATATAGAGGATGCTTTTTATAAGTTTCGACTAAAACAGTAATCGTTTTATCCATTTTGTCAGAAACAACGCGTCCAGTGTAAACTTTGCGTTGATTGCGTTCACTCATTGTGTGAACCTCCTCTCGGGTTTCTACTTGTTAACGCTGATTTCTCTCTCACGAATCACAGTTTTCATGCGAGCAATCGCTTTGCGTACTTCACGAATGCGAGCTGTATTTTCAAGTTGGCCAGTCGCTAGTTGGAAGCGAAGGTTGAAAAGCTCTTCTTTTAATGATTTAACTTTTTGTTCAATTTCGGCAGTGGTTAATTCTTTAATTTCATTAGCTCTCATTTGATTCACCACCAATTTCTTCACGTTTTACAAACTTACATTTTACAGGAAGTTTGTGTGATGCAAGACGTAGTGCTTCACGTGCGATTTCTTCTGAAACGCCGGCAATTTCGAACATGATCTTACCAGGCTTAACAACTGCTACCCATCCTTCAGGAGCACCTTTACCAGAACCCATTCGGACTTCTAGAGGCTTTGCAGTATATGGCTTGTGAGGGAAGATTTTAATCCAAACTTTACCGCCACGTTTCATGTAACGTGTCATTGCAATACGAGCAGACTCAATTTGTCTGTTAGTAATCCAAGATGCTTCCATTGCTTGTAAGCCGAATTCACCGAAAGTTACTTCAGTGCCGCCTTTTGCGTTACCACGCATTTTTCCACGGTGTTGACGGCGATATTTTACGCGTTTTGGCAATAACATTTTATTTGCCTCCTTCCGCAGATTTCTTCTTAGTAGGAAGGACTTCTCCCTTATAGATCCATACTTTTATGCCAAGCTTACCATAAGTAGTATCAGCTTCAGCATGAGCATAGTCGATATCAGCACGAAGAGTGTGTAGTGGAACAGTTCCTTCGCTGTAGTGTTCAGAACGAGCAATATCCGCACCGCCTAAACGACCTGATACCATTGTTTTAATACCTTTTGCCCCTGCACGCATAGCACGTTGAATTGCTTGCTTTTGTGCACGACGGAAAGATACACGATTTTCTAATTGACGAGCAATATTTTCAGCAGCTAGTTTCGCATCAAGATCTGCTCTCTTGATTTCAAGAATATTGATGTGAACACGCTTGCCAGTTAATTGATTTAAAGCTTTACGAAGTGCTTCAACTTCAGTACCGCCTTTACCGATAACCATACCTGGCTTTGCAGTATGAACTGTTACATTCACACGGTTTGCAGCACGTTCGATTTCAACTTTAGATACAGAAGCATCCTTCAAACGTTTCGTGATGTACTCACGAATTTTAAGGTCTTCGTGTAAAAGATCAGCGAAGTCTTTACCTGCGTACCACTTAGATTCCCAATCTTTGATGATACCGATACGCAAACCGACTGGATTTACTTTTTGACCCACAGATTATCCCTCCTTCTTTTCTGATAGAACGATTGTAATGTGGCTAGTGCGCTTGTTAATTGCACTTGCACGACCCATTGCACGAGGACGGAAACGTTTTAAGGTTGGTCCTTCGTCAACAAAAGCTTGAGTAACAACCAAGCTATTAATGTCCATTTCATAGTTGTGCTCGGCATTTGCCATAGCAGATTTCAAAACTTTCTCTACGACTGGAGAAGCAGCCTTAGGAGTGAGATTTAAAATCGCCACTGCTTCACCAACTTGCTTACCTCGGATTAAATCTACGACTAAACGAGCTTTACGAGGAGCAATACGAACTGTTCTAGCAACAGCTTTAGCTTGCATTTGGATGCCCTCCTCTCTTAACGTCTTGTTTTCTTATCATCATTACCATGGCCTTTGTAAGCACGTGTTGGAGCGAATTCTCCAAGCTTGTGTCCTACCATGTCTTCAGTAACATATACAGGCACATGTTTGCGACCATCATAAACAGCAATAGTATGGCCAATAAATTGTGGGAAGATCGTTGAACGACGTGACCAAGTTTTAACAACTTGCTTACTTTCAGTTTCATTTAACTTTTCGATCTTAACCATTAAATGATCATCAACAAATGGTCCTTTTTTTAAGCTGCGACCCATGGATGAACCTCCCTTCGTGATTGTTCTACGGTCCGTTCTTTGAACCGTAGTTCAACCCCGTTATTTTTTACGACGACGTACGATAAACTTATCTGATTTGTTCTTCTTTTTACGAGTTTTGAATCCAAGAGTTGGTTTACCCCATGGAGACATAGGTGATTTACGTCCGATTGGTGAACGTCCTTCACCACCACCGTGTGGGTGATCGTTAGGGTTCATTACTGATCCACGAACTGTTGGACGCTTGCCTAACCAGCGTGAACGACCAGCTTTACCGATTTTGATTAGTTCGTGCTGCTCGTTACCAACTTGACCTACAGTCGCGCGGCACTCAGCAAGAATCATACGAACTTCTCCAGAGTTTAAACGTACAAGTACGTATTTACCCTCTTTACCTAATACCTGTGCAGATGTACCTGCAGAACGGACTAATTGTCCACCTTTACCAGGCTTTAATTCAATGTTGTGTACAACAGTACCAACAGGGATATTTGCTAGTGGAAGTGCGTTTCCTACTTTAATATCTGCCTCAGGGCCAGACATAACTTCCATACCTACTACTAGGTTTTTAGGAGCTAGGATGTAACGCTTTTCTCCATCTACATAATTGATTAGTGCAATATTTGCAGAACGGTTTGGATCATACTCAATAGTGGCAACGCGTCCTGGAATGCCATCTTTGTTACGTTTAAAGTCAATTAAACGATATTGACGCTTATGGCCGCCACCTTGATGACGAACAGTTAACTTACCTTGGTTATTACGGCCGCCTTTTCTCGTTAGCGGAGCTAAAAGAGATTTTTCTGGTGTGCTAGTTGTGATTTCTGCGAAGTCAGAACTAGTCATCCCGCGACGACCATTAGAGGTAGGTTTGTACTTTTTAATCGCCATTTTGTTTCCCTCCTCTTCGTGTTAAGTTTTTATGCTTCAAAGAATTCGATTTCTTTGCTATCAGCAGTTAATTTTACAATTGCTTTACGACGTTTGTTAGTGTAACCACCGAATTTACCCATACGCTTGAATTTACCTTTGTAGTTCATGATATTTACTTTATCAACATCAACGCCAAAGATTTCTTCTACAGCATCTTTAACTTGAGTTTTGTTAGCTCTAACATCAACTTCAAATGTATATTTCTTCTCAGCCATTAGGTCAGTAGAACGTTCAGTGATAACGGGGCGCTTAATGATATCGCGTGCATCCATTATGCAAGCACCTCCTCTACTTTTTCAACTGCAGCTTTCGTCATGATCAATTTGTCATGATTTACAACGTCTAATACGTTGATTCCGTCAGCAGTTACAACTGTTACACCAGGAATGTTACGTGCAGATAATGCTACGTTTTCATCTAGGTCAGCAGTAACGATTAATGCTTTCTTCTCAACTGAAAGACCGCCAAGTACATTTTTGAAATCCTTTGTCTTTGGTGTTTCCAAAGCAAGGCTTTCTAGTACTAGGATGTTTTCTTCAAGAACTTTCGAAGATAGAGCCGATTTAATTGCTAAACGACGTACCTTCTTAGGTAATTTGTAGCTGTAGCTGCGTGGTGTAGGACCGAATACAGTACCACCTCCGCGCCATTGTGGAGAACGGATTGACCCTTGACGAGCACGACCAGTTCCTTTTTGACGCCATGGCTTACGTCCACCACCGCGTACTTCAGAACGAACTTTTACTTTATGAGTTCCTTGACGTAATGAAGCTCTTTGCATAACAATCGCTTCAAATAACACGTGTTGGTTAGGTTCGATACCAAATACTGATTCATTAAGTTCGATTTCACCAACCTGTGAGCCGTTTTGGTTAAATAATGAAACTTTAGGCATTCCTATGTTCCTCCTTTCTTTTGAAGATATTACGCTTTAACCGCACCTTGAATTTTTAATAATGCTTTCTTAGGTCCTGGAACATTACCTTTAATCAATAGTAAGTTGCGCTCTGCATCAACTTTTACGATTTCAAGATTTTGAACAGTAACTTGTTCTCCGCCCATACGTCCTGGTAATAATTTACCTTTGAATACACGGTTTGGAGCAACAGGTCCCATTGAACCAGGGCGACGATGATAACGAGAACCGTGAGCCATTGGGCCGCGTGATTGTCCGTGGCGCTTAATTACACCTTGGAAACCTTTACCCTTTGAGATTCCTGTAACATCTACAACATCGCCTGCAGCGAAAATATCAACTTTGACTTCTTGACCAACTTCATATCCTGTTACGTCAGCTCCGCGAATTTCGCGAACGAAGCGCTTAGGAGTAGTATTTGCTTTAGCAACATGTCCTTTTTCCGGCTTGTTAGCTAACTTTTCACGTTTGTCTTCAAAACCAATTTGGATCGCTTCGTAGCCATCATTTTCAACTGATTTCTTTTGAAGTACAACGTTTGAAGCTGCCTCAACAACAGTAACTGGAATTAAGTTGCCGTTTTCTGCGAATACTTGAGTCATACCAATCTTTCTTCCTAAGATTCCTTTGGTCATTTAAGTCACACCTCCTAGATAATTTTTATTTATTGTTATTAAAGTTTAATTTCGATATCAACACCAGATGGTAAATCTAAACGCATCAAAGCATCAACTGTTTGTGGAGTTGGGTTAACGATGTCGATTAGACGCTTATGTGTCCGTTGTTCAAACTGTTCACGAGAATCTTTGTACTTATGCACCGCACGAAGAATCGTATAAACTGTCTTTTCAGTTGGAAGCGGAATCGGACCAGAAACTGATGCACCTGAACGTTTTGCTGTTTCAACAATCTTTTCAGCTGATTGATCAAGAATCCTGTGATCATAAGCTTTTAAACGGATACGAATCTTTTGTTTTGCCATTATTTTCCCTCCTTTTATCGCCTATTTTTAAAATAGACATTACTCAGTGAAAATTTCCCACACACTCGCCATGGCAAAGCGGCCGGGTGTGTCAGCAACCTTCCACATCATCGCAGTCAAAGACCAACATTGTCTATTATACATAAAAGATTAGGCAAACGCAACACTTATTACGATTTTCTTTTCTTTTATGTTTTGAACACTTTTATTATTATAATCGGCACTTCAACCAATTTCAATAGTTAAAGTAATTCTCCAGAAATAACCTAATTATACGTGTAAATGTTTGAATTTTTAAACAAGCAGTATTAGATATTTATATAGAAGAAACACATTTTTACATATAAAAAACAGGCAGATCGTCATCCGCCTGTTTTTATTTAAACTATGGACTATTCCATGATTTTTGCTACAGATCCAGCGCCTACTGTACGGCCACCTTCACGGATTGAGAATTTAGTACCTTCTTCAACCGCGATTGGAGCGATAAGTTCAACAGTCATTTCGATGTTGTCGCCAGGCATAACCATTTCAACGCCTTCTGGAAGGTTACAGATACCTGTAATATCAGAAGTACGGAAATAGAATTGTGGACGGTAGTTTGTGAAGAATGGAGTGTGACGTCCACCTTCTTCTTTAGATAAAACGTAAACTTGTGCAGTGAACTTTGTGTGTGGGTTGATTGTTTTAGGCTTAGCTAAAACTTGTCCACGCTCGATATCTTCACGTGCTACACCACGAAGAAGGGCACCGATGTTGTCACCAGCTTCTGCATAATCAAGAAGCTTACGGAACATTTCTACACCTGTTACAGTAG
>JBFNER010000047.1:0-29257 GCA_040797665.1 Neobacillus sp.
GATTTTAGTGTTACTTGCCTTCCAAATTGCTCTAATCCTTCTTTTATGTAATTGGGATTGTTATACAGAAAATCTTCAATGTCCTTTTCTAATAACTCTCCTATTTCCTCAGTTGTTAAATATGTATCTTTAAGATAAAATTCCTTTTCAAACTCTTCGATCCTATCAATTAAGAATTCAACATCTTTATTACTAAGCTTAACCCAGGGTCTTGAAATTGACTTCGGAGTACCAGATAATTGGCTCAATACATGATTATCTATTGGGAAAGGATGTTTAAGGATTTTTGAATAAACAGGGTTTCCAAAAATAATAGTTTCGTTTTTATCCAAGTATTCTCTTGTTAAATGAGGATTCTTGTACTTTTTCATTATTAATTTGTCTTTCTGCGCCACCTCGACTGCAATTGACTGTTCCACATAATAATAGGCAGTAATACATGTTTTCCCCCTAATATTCGTATGGAAGAATAGAAAGTCTCCTTTCTGAACTTTCTTTCTTAGCCACGATCCTCGGTCACCATTATCTCCATAAGAAAACTCTTCTAAAAGTGGATCTTCATGCCCATCATGTTTCTTTGGATCAACGTAAGGAATTAAGTAACTTTGCATAGGTATACTCCCTTTCATGAAATGGATTAAGATGATGATTTTTAGTCCTTTCTATAGGATTATTTGATTACCAGAGTAAAGTACTTGTATTAAAAATAATTTGCCATAAAATTTTATTTAAATAATTAAAAAAGGCATGATGTATCAGCCACGCCTTCATTGTATTTGCTAGAAACTATTTTAAAGAAAATAGTTGAAAGGTTTCACTAGCCTTCACGAGTCTATCCAATGCTGTCTTTATTTTCCCAGTCAGATGGGCATGGTTATGGCCTGGAGTAAGCTCTATCAGACTTACTTTATGATCAGGGAACTCATGAAGCTTTGAATCCCCATGCCGCTTAGGATAAACAGCCCATACCTCTTGAACCGGACTAATCCTAGAGATGAAAGGGTTTCCACCTGCGCCAAACAGATAAGGGGAATAGATACTATCTCCATAGCTAACTAGCTGGCGCATGACCTCGTTTTGCTTGTTGTTATAAATTAAATTCTCATCCCATATTGCATTTCTTGGACGGTATTTAAAATCAAAGATAATGGTACCGATAAATCTTTCATCCTTGTAAACATCAAGCCGGCCATCCGGACAGGTATGTGTTCCTCTTGTGTACAATGGTTTGCTTGGGGTAGTGTGCCTGCTCTGTGTCGGTAATAGCGCTTCATACACTAAATGAAGCTTTAGATTCTCTTTTCTCAACACCACTTCTGTATTCGATGGAAGCGAAAACACCAACAGGCTGTTTCCATTCAGCTCTTGGCTGTAAATCCAACCGCTCTCCGGCATAAAGTCCAGCCCTTCCCCGATTAAGGTTTTAATAAATTGTATATACCCCCAAATTTCATATAGCTTGTCCGAACGTTTCCATTGGTAAGAGTACGACTTATGCATCTTTAACTGAGGGTGGTCTTCTCCAAGCTCCCGATACAGCTGATACAGTGCTCGGTATCTAGGGTCGCTGTTCATCACGTGAGGGATGCTTGAGGATCGATAGGGGGAAATACTTTCATACCATGGTGCCGTTTTTATCCACTGTAACGCACCAAGCATTTTTCCCGCTACTTCCCTTAGCCCTTCCAACTCCTTTATGGTTAGCTTAATTTCAGCTTCAGATTGAAATAGACTGGTTCCACTCGGCTCCTTCAAGCTACGTGCAGTTCTTTCTACTCCGTCGATAAACTGAGTCAACGTTTTTGAAATCGATTCAATGATTTTCTTAGCCAAACGGTTTTCGGGTAAATCATAGGTTACTGCATTGACAGGTGTCATTGCGAAATGTTCACTTTTGGAATGGTTAACACCATGTTTGATTGTTTTTTCGTCAATTAAACGAGACTTTTCTTTTGGAACGAGGACATAATCTTTCCCTATCCGGTAATTGACCTTTCGATAAAAATCGCTAAGGACCACCATACACGAGGAAAATCGGTTGTTGATAATAAAAAAACGTTCTAGGAGTCCATGGGAAATCCCTTCCATCCTCTTACTTAGACCTGTTTTTTTTAGGAGAAAATCACGTGCAAGCCCCTTTAATTCCTCTTCAACCTCTTGCTTCATCCTTTCCCACTGTGATTCTTCCAGCTGCTTTGGGAGGACCTTGATCCAGCTATAGTAACGCTTTGTATCATAGAGTACAACCATTTGATAAAGCCCAGGAATAAGCGGATAATATTCTTTTGTATGATCATACAGCGTAACAGCCTTCTCTGAAGGTGATAGATAAACTTCACCTCCTATCGGGTCGAGAGGCATTCTGTTATCTGGAAGTGTTTCTAGACCATCCATAAAAAATTGAGCATCGTCCCTATCTGACCTGAATGTAATGGTTAAGCCGAGATTTTCTTTGACTTCAAAAGAAATCTCTTCTCTTTTCTCGTAAATATCCGTTTCTCTGGTCAAATACTGATCAACGGTTATTCGCTTTTCTTGGTCACCCATTTTTTGAGAAAAAATGACTTCAAATCCTTCATAGGGTATAGCCATTTAATTTCAACTCTTTCGCCTTGGAGATTAAAACATTGGTTGTCTCATAAAAATCTGAAACTTCCTGATACCGAGTAAGAATTTCTCCCAATTTACTGTCTTCAATATTATCCGTCTGCCGGTCATATGCCCCAATAAATGTCTTCAACTGATCCTCTGGACCTCTTACTTTCGTCAGAATCCTCTGCACAATTTGCATATCAAACGCTTCTGCTCTCGTGAATGTGCTGCCTTGTGGCAGGTTTTTCAGATACCTGTCAATCTGGCGGACAATTCTTGGTCCCGCCCCTAAGTTCTTATTCACTTTTTGTAATTCTGAATGAATTTCCCATAATAATGCCAATTCATTTTCTTTCATCTCAATATCACGGTTGTTATTCTGATAGCTATTGAACAAGTCAAAACTAACAGCTGTTTTTGCCTTTTTGACAGGTGTTCTTTGGGTCAACGACCTAAGATTAGCAAAAGGTAATACGTTCAGGGTAATGACATTTGCCCGATCCAACACCTTGTCTGAAAAATGATAAGTGGATTCATCTAAGTTCACTGTACCAACAAAAATCACGTTCTCGCCAATGGGGATGACAGCTGGGTACTGTTCAGAATTCGTCATGACATCAACTAGATCGTCAAATGATTTAACACATAGCCTGTTTTGTTATTTACTAACCATTTCTCATATCCGGTTTCATCCTTAAAAAATGTAGATATCATTCTATCCCTTCTCCTCAACGTTAAATAATTGCTATTGGACCAAAAAGTTAATAATAAATAAAAGAACCTTTATTTCAATAATGACTAAAATCTGCCTAGTCATTTATTTCTCTATCCTTATTAATGATTACCAGCTTCGCTTCCGTTCGGGAAGTTCTTTTTGAAAAGTAATTCGGTAATATAAGAATTGAACAATCCTTTTAGCTCTTATACTGGCAATTAAAAACCTATGATTCTCTGATTAGTTGCTTCAAGAAAAAAATTAGTATTCATATATAAAGGATGAACTGGATAATTGACCTCGAGCAATTGGCCTTTATGATTTAATTTATTTACTTTAATCGCGTTGGAATAAGAGTTCATTAATAAGTTTTGTTTCTCCTCATTTATATCAATATTTCCCCATGCCAAAAATACAAAATGATAGGATGGATTTAAGATTCTTGATTTATACATAATCTCACTTGTTTCTCTTAAGGTTTTTGCAAATTTTATAGCTTTCTTACTATCCTTTTCCCTGATATTAAATAAGTTCTCCACATGTATGGTGTAAGTATTTGGTAAACTAATTGCATTATGTTCAAATGCGGCTTTGACTAATCTTATTGCTTTACTCATAGTTTTGTCTGGTTTAGTTAATACATAATCCACCGTATTATATTCAGACTTTTGAAGATGATTAAAGATAGTATCTGAAATTGGCCGCGCATCGCCTGGATTCATCATACAAACTAAACCAATTGCATCTCCCGGTCCATTTTCTGATCTAAACTCAGTATGATGCCTGAATATTTTTAGTCCTTGTGTTGTATTCTTTGACACAAATTTTGCGAAAGTCTTCATTTCTCAATCTCCTCTTCCACCTTTAATTAGTAAATCAACTATATTTTACCATCTTAGGTATGAAAAATGGGTAAAAGAGTAGTATAGTAAGCACCAAGCACCTTCCAACTTATTGGAAAGTACCTGGCACTATAATTTTTTCTATAAATCTACTAGTTATTCCAAATTAAAAAATACTTGTCCGTCTAAAAGCTGCTCATATCGAAGTTGTGCTTTTTCCCCTGCTTTTACTAAACCCCCAATGTATCCTTCTTTTTCACTTCCTACATACATTTCAAAACTAAAATCAGGGTCAGTTGTAGCATATAAATCACCGCTGTATATATCACCCGATTCACTGACCATCTCAAAATTCATAATTCCGTCAATGAAGAAGGCTAAATCTTCTGTAGCTGACTCCTTGAATGCAACCTTTGTTTTTGCCAACACCCACTCATATCCCTCCGGTGCCGCTTCATTAAACTGGTTCATTCCTAGTAATAACTGATACGCATCTTCTCCACGGACTACCTCTACGACTGTTAAGTCAAACTTGATAGGGTACGCCTCACCCTTGTCGTCATACATTTCATCATCTACCGTTGCTGTCGATTGAAAAGGAATAGGATTTGACCGAGAGCCTAACTTCGGCCCTTCTTCTTTTTTAGTTTCTTCTGATGAACCAGCTTCTTCTTTCTCAGCTTTTTGTTCATTATCATTCTCAGTTACGGTAACATCTTTGGTGTCTTGACCACAACTAGCCAATAAGCCAATTGTTAACAATGCCATAGCAATTAAACTTAAAAACTTGAAATTTTTCATAATACCTTCCCCCTTTTATTCTTCCATATCGTCAGGATAAACAACTTCATCGAAGACCTCACCAGTAGCTTCATCTTGTAATTTGATGACTACCTTTATTTCTTCAGAATCAACACCTTCATACAATTGATACATCATTCCAGTTAAGCCAAGACCTAATGCTGCAAACCCATCCATGCTATTTTCAAATGCTGCTTTATCTACGATCATCGTAAACTCTGAAAAATTTCCGCTAGAGGTAATGTCTACGATTGAAACAAAATCTTCACTATTTTTCATTTCATTTACTGATTTAGTAACTTCATCTTTCATTTCTGCTAAGAACTCTTTATGTTTCGTTTTAGACATTTTATATGTAAGGGACCCATCTGCATTCTTTGTCACTTCATTGACACCCTCTGCTTTGGCATTGGCAATTACCGTGTCTAAGTCCTCTCCTTCAAACATGGATGCCGGAATATTAATCTCTACATTTAACAAACCTTTATCTACCTCAACAGATCCTCCATTCTCTTCCTTACTTTGATCTTCGTTTTGCTCGCTTTTACTTTCTCCATCATTGGAATTTGCTGTTTCTTCATTAGTGGAACACGCTGAAAGCAGCATTACCAAAAGAAGAAAGAATACAAACCTTTTCATCTTATTTCCTCCTGTAAAATAATTGTAAATTCATTTCCATTATACACCTTTGTTTCATTTTTCTTTTTTTCAAAAGTGAATTTTTTATGCATATTAACTCAACCTAATCCTTCTGTTTCCAATAGTTCGAACTAATCCTGTGTCACCAAACTTGTGCTTTTATGTGTAATTTATTTTTTACAAAAACACCTAGTTCACGGAAAAGGGTCAGTCCCCCACCGGTTTAAAGTACTACCATGTGGGGGACTGACCCAATAGCATTATTTACAGATAAGTATCCTCCTCAATTTTCAACGCATACACCAAATTACTAAGATTTAACTTAAACGAGCTATAATCGATTTCCTGCACTTCCTTTAGCTCTCGAACCTGCTGCTGGATTTTTACCCAATCGTTTTTCAGTCCCCGTGGGATCGATTCTTCTTTTTCTCTCACCTTTTTTAAGGTAAGCAAATGTCGCCGAATCACCTCTTCATAGGTAATCTTGGTGGAAATCCCCATTTCATTTTGCTTCAAACGGAGTAACTGCTGCTGAGCCCTTCTTGCATTGAGATACTCGTTTAATTTGAACATGTGCTGCTCCAAAAGCGGGAAACCTATTTCCTTAAACGTTTGTATTTCCTCATGTTGAAAGTCCTCCGGGATTTCCACATTAAAACCTTCCTGTTTACTATACTTTTGGATGATTTCTTCCTTCTTCCACCGTGGTAACTGTTCATAGAAGTTTTTTTGAGCTTCGCTAAATTGTTGATAAATCCTTTTCATTTGTACCTTTTTGTCGTATTCATTTTTGATGTGGTAGACTGTTTCAATCTGCTTTGCCGTTAATGGCAGCCCGATTTGGGCCTGATTGACGATGTGCTCAGGCAAACCTTCAATATATAGAAATTGTCCGATGGCAAAGAATTGTTTGTGTTTGAATTTGGTTAAGATTTCATCCCGCTCTAAATCAATAGTATGAAATCCTCTTTTAATATCTCTGACCAGTTCGGGTGATATTTTCGTATAGCTTTCAAGGCAGTGAACCCCTAAGCGGTAGGTTTTCTTTTCCTTTGTATGGTAGACAATGTATTGATAGCGAAGTGGTGTCCCACATTCACAGCGAAACGGCTTGTTGCCAAACCCGCCATCTAGCACTTCCTTCAACACCCACGACTCTAATTGCTCCTCAATCTCTTCCTCTGTCGTCCCTTCGCTCAAGGGGATCCCCTTTTTCTGAGACAGAACCTCCAGCCACTTACTCTTCTTGCCTTGTTTCAGATGAGCACTTAAAAACTCCTGCTGCTCAGAAGATAACGTATTCAGAATATCATTCACTTCCCGTTCCGTTAAAGGCTCCATCGCTCTCCCCCCTATGATATCTTGCGTTTATTTATTCATTAAGTGCTGTTATAAAATAGTGAATCCAGTTGCTTCATCCACTGTCTTCCACTTATTGAATAGAGAAATAGATACATACTTTGTTAAGGTCTCTCCAAACAACCGACATTTTTTTAGTGTGCCATTCGGGTCCGTAAAAACATTTCTTTCTGCTAACCTGGCAACCTCATAAAACTCATGCTACTTACCAGATAAATACTCAAAATTATTGTACATTGTTATATACTACACTGACTCTATGTCTTTTGCCCTAGTACCTTATTTCTTTGTTCCAAACATAAAATCCTTTTAATTTGATGATATAGTGAGAAATATTGAGTAGAAAAAATCTGACTATGAATAAAGAGCCTGCTCTAAATCGCAGGCTCTTGTATTGTTATAGGCTACTTATATTATTGATCCATAACCCAAGCACTTATGTTTTTCCTCAAAAACATTATTCAATGAAAAAGAAAAAAGAGTCCGTTCCCCACTTCAGTAAAATTTTACATTGCCGGGATACAGACTTATTTTCCTACCTATTAATCATAATGATAAATACTAGTACTACAATTAATCATGCTATAATTACTTATAGTCATCCAATTTTTCACCTTAGCTAATAAACGATCAATCATAAAGAATATGGTTATATTATTTAAAGATTTAAAGCTTTAGTGGTGTGGGGGAGTGACCCACATTTACAAGTCTTTTAGACATTTGACAGGATCAATTCTAATGGAATGCAAGTTTCCTTCTCGATCCTTTTTATATTGAGATATTAATACATCTAAATTTGAATTCTACAATAAAGCGTATAAGGTAAAACAGCATATCTGGAGGGAGGAGTTTAATGAAACCCTTTAGGAAATGGATAAATCAGGCGTTCAATCATGATTCTATAAAAAAGGTTACTCTCGTAATGGGAGCTTAATATGAACCGCAAACATTTGGACAACCAGTTGAACGAAAACAAACCTCGTTCATAAGTACCAAAGATGTCGAAACATACTTTCGTCCTTCCAGCCGTATTTTTGACTTGACAGTAATTATAGCTGGACAAATTGAACTGTGAAATATTTTCATTTAGCCTACTTTTTAAAGTCTATGTTATTACTCACACAAAATTTCATTGCTATTTCCTTATATTGATTATCACGATATGCATACCATTGCTCTTCGATTCCTAAATGATTGACACTTTCTTTAAAGCGTTGGAATGCTCCCTTTCGACGAATTGATTCGAGTAATCTAACTTGTAGTTTATGGTCAGACAGGCTGTAACAAAAACCTTTCATCATAGAATACTCATGGATACTAAAACTAGAGGGAAATTCAACATACTTGTCAAAATTATCAACTATATCATTGGCTAACTTAACTTCATCAAGCTGCCAGTCAGCTAAGTGTTCATATTCCTCTCCATCCTCCGCCATTAATAATGCTTCTTGTGAAACATATACGATTTCTCCTGTCTCCGGGTTAAGAAATGACCGACTTTCTTCCGATTGCATCATCATTCCTTCCATTATCTGTTCGAGCTTTACAATCATAAATACTCCTCCTTATCGAAGTCCCCTACACTGATGGTGCTGTACCAATTGAGAACTGACCAGATGTTAAAACACAAATGTTGAAAAACCGTGACCTTTGATTACACTCTTTAGCCGCCGATTGATTTTCTCTTGACTAAGCTTCCTTTCTCTTTGATTTTCTGCCCATACTTTCATTTCGTCATGCATCGGGTGCTCTTCATTAGCCATCGTTCGCAAATATTCTTCATAACCCCAAGTGCCGCCTACATCTTCAGGGGGTCTTTCTCCGTTTCCCTCTATATAGGATGCTTGAAACTCCTTGGACTTTATTACTTTTTCAAGAGTTATCATATGTTCCCATGAATCGCCAAAATCATATTCATAAATGACCTCAGTGCATTCCGGTAGAATTTCCTCAAGTGCTGTAAATCGCTCCTGACGAATATCAAATTTATCAAAATCTGCGTATTCCAACGTTTCCGGATCGTCATCCATCAGAATTTTAATTGGCTTGCTTTCCGCTTTTCCTACCGTAAATTCATGCAAGTGATAGTTTTGCCAGTCAAACACGATCTGAATGATATGGTGAAGATGTCTAAAGGAATAGGTCGAAGGCACGTAAACTCGTCTCCATATATCATGACCCTCGAGATTAATTTGTATTTTCACTTGATACACATTAATATCAAGGACAGCTTCCACAGCTGAACCTTCCTCATAACCATATAATATGCCAAGGCATTCAAGCATTTTTTCGAAGGGATAAAAAATCCCTTTACCTCCTCCTATACTTTGTATCATTCGGCCTGTTGGGATGCTGATATATCTTTGGATCTTTGTGGTCTCATCTAAATATTCCCACATGAATTCTATATCACGAACGGCATTATTCATCCTAGCTACCATGCTTTTACCAGCTGTTTTCGAAAAAGAAATTTCACCAGCTTTAGCCATATAAGCATCGATTACATCTTTACGAACACCTTCCATTCGTAAAGCCTCCGTTATGGCCTCAACCATTACATCCTTTATTTTTGAAAGATCCTTTGTAATAGGCCGAAAAATCACCACCGGATACTTTGTTTCATTATTCATCAAAATGATTGCTTTTCTTCTGCCGATACTAACAAAATTAGCATGCCAGGCCATAAAACTGTTGGGGAATTGCTCTAGACCTTCAGGAGAAGTCAGTTCATTTCCCTTCAATCCTAGTTTATCGAGTAAAGCTTTTGTACACTGAATTAACATATCATTTCTTCCTATCTTAATATTGATATTTATTAATAAATTTGATCCCTATTGGTGTATTTCCTATATATGCTATCCTTCAAGTTTAATAAAGTCTATCCCACCTTACTTAGAAAGTAAGAGTGCCAAGGGCTAAGAGCTATGGGGGCAGTCCCAGCTAACCAAAACAATAAAAAAAACACTTTTTGATTTTAACTCTCAAAGTGTTTCCTAGCTTTTAATAATTTTTCTATATGAATGTTTCTTTAATTCTAATACTACTTCACTGAATTGTATATTACATGTTTCAATCATTGTTTTATTGATGGCAAAAGCAATTTCACTGGAAATATATTTCATTACCGGTCAACCAAATCTTTAAAAGTCTTATCGTATAAACGCTTAATTACATCTAAGGCATCTTGGTCTAATTCTTTCTCAAAAAGATCTAATTCCTCTTCTTGATTTTTTGCAAGGTCTTTTTCATCTTTCAAAAATAATCCCTCCACAATCAAGTTAATTATCTATATTGTAACATAAAACATGTAAGAAATTTAGTTGAGTCACTTATCAAATTGAAATCTGTAAAAAACTGCAATTGGATCCGCCTTTGTTCTAACAGGGGTATATATCGGAACAAATCCAAAACTATTTAGAAAAAAAATTAATCACTGAAGAATCATCTTTTAGAAGGTTATCTTCTTAAAACAGGGTCAGTCCCCCACTTCAGTAATACTTTACTGTACTGGAAGACTGACCCAATAGCATTTTTTTCGTCCATTTATATTCCTCAAAGTTCTAGAAGCTTACTCCCCTACCATACCATCATTATCATTATCGCGCATATAGGGGTATAACCAATGATCACTCGTTATAGGCATACTATAACCTGCTGCTTTTGCTTCTTTAATCGTCACCTGTCCATTACCGTCTGTATCAACACTAGAAATATCACCGTTTGTATTTGAACTAGTTGAATCGGAAGGCTCACTACCTGTTAAACCGAGCGATTTGTTCACTTCATCGGGGTTCACATTGTCAAATGTATCAACGATCTTGTTACCCATTATAGTATAGGTATACTGATAACTTGAAGGGATCTGAGTTTCCGTATTCGGATAGGTGATAATGGCTTCAAAATTTGTGGCCCCACCTGCTTTACGGATTGCATCTTCCATATAAGCTTGATCACCGTGTCGGTTGAGCGTACTATCTTGTGGGGTTATATTATAAGCATTCGATACCCCTCCGAGAGAATCGGCAATGATATGTCCTTCATCTAAAACATCACTTTCGACGCCAGGAACCTTTGCCTCATCAGAGTAGTATCTGCCAGATGATAATACAGGTTCGGTACTGTCATCTTGTAGAATGATTTCGGCAGCAATGACACGTACTAGTTGGCCGTATTCATTCGTAAATGCCCAGTATTCACGATCCCCATAACCAATGTCAACGACGACGTTTGGTTCACGATATCCAGACAAATCACCACCATCAACTTCAATAAGTTTGTATCCGGAGAACAGATCATTACTTGGTTGGGTTGGTGTTTCCTCTTCTACCGGTTCATCCACAACCGTATTTGTGGTTTCCTCTTGTGTATCTGTTTTTCCATCTGTAGTGGAGGTATCTTCTACGTTAGTACAACCAACCATAAAGATGATCGTTAAAAGGAAGATTAAATAGTTCATATTCTTTTTCATTTTATCGCTCCCCTTTAATAGTTTCATATTGTTCATTCTAGAAATCCCGGAATAATAAAATGGATTACCATTGTTAAAATAGTACATTCCAAGATTAACTTTTATTCGGTAGAGTTGCAAGAGTTCTCACCGCTAATGAAATATTTGGATGAGGGGAACCTAATATTCTGTCCAATAATGGTGCTATTTGACAGGTTTTGTCGTATCTATTGTTTATCAATTAAGAATCACTTATTCTATTTTTGAAACTATTAAATTAAGAAGTGGAGAGTATGTGTATGCCAAGAAAATTTACCATAACCTTTATCGCTTTGTTGTTTGGTTTACTGACGATTGTGGGGGGTGCTTCTGCTCAAACGGTTACATATCACTCATCCCTTGCACACAAAAATGGTGCGATGGCCTATCAACATATGAATTACTTAGCTTATGAAATTGGTCAGAGGATAGCGGGTTCAGAAAATGAGAGATTGGCAGAGCAATATATTAAAGGTCAATTCGAACGGATTGGACTTGAAACAACTGTACAGGATTTTAGCTATAGAAGAAGAGGTGCCACGATTACATCTTCAAATGTCGTAGCCTATAAGCCTGGCAAGTCAAGCAAGCAAATTATCGTTGGTGCTCATTATGACTCTGTTTCGGTTGGTCGCGGTGTCGATGATAATGCATCCGGGGTTGGCATTCTATTAGAAGTTGCTGAGGTTTTGAAAAAAATTGAAACCCCTTATTCGATTGTGTATATTGCATTTGGTGCAGAAGAATCTGGTTTACGAGGATCGAATTATTATGCAAATAATATGAGTGATGAAGAAATTGAAAACACGATTGGTATGATCAATATGGATAGTCTTGCTGTTGGGGATAAGATGTATGTATATGGCAGTGCTGGGGAGGATGGATTCATCCGTGACCAAGCCTTACAAATCGCCAAGAAGAAAAAGTTAAATGTAGGAACAAATCCAGGTCTAAATCCTGTCTACCCTGCAGGAACAACTGGTGATTGGAGCGATCATGCACCATTTAAAGCAAAAGGCATTCCTTATGGATATTTAGAAGCGACAAACTGGGAAATTGGTGCTAAAGATGGATACACACAAACGGTCAAACATGGTGGAATTTGGCATACTAATAACGATACGATTGAGTTTATCGAGAAGGAATTTCCAGGAAGAATAGAGGAACATCTATCTACCTTCAGTACATTATTAACGGATTTACTGAAGTTTATGAACAAGACTAGCACTGCGAAATAACGTTAGAGTGATCGTTCAATATATTTAAGTCGACTTTAAGATTTTCAACATAAAGTCGACTTTTTTTTGCTCTGTTAATTAAAATAGGCTAGTCCCCCCAGTTTAGTACGCAATTATAGAACAGCTCTACACAAAAAAAGCGCCAGGTAACTTCCATTTATCGGATTGTTCCTGACGCAATTAGTTAATATAAAAAAGACTAGACATGCAGGAACATGTCCAGTCCTAGAACTAATTCAAAGTAATCTTTCTACATATCCAGGGGAGCCCCACGAACCTACGCTGCAACATCCCTCTTTCGAAACACACTAAAGGCAAGCAGGTGAAATACAACAAAGTAAATGATTAACATCATAACAGAGAATGTAAGGGTCATTCCTTCTATTGGTGGCACACCGTCAAAGTAGACGGACAGGTTGGTGTTCGCAAATAAGATATATTTTGTCCATTCGAATCTACCTGCAAGCAGCATGGTAGCTGTTCCACCCGTGAAAAAGAGAAACAATGAGATCCCAATGGCAAGGGAGCTGTTACGGAAGACTGCTGAAATCATGAACGCCATTGTTGCAATCATTAAGATGTCAATGGAGCCTAGAAAATATTGTCCTAATAGGTGCAAGGCTATATTTCGTTCAACCACCTCTCCATTAACATAAGCTAGATGAGGTACTTCACTTGACGGCTGACCGAATAACAAAAGACCAACTAGAGTAGACAGGCTGTAAATAATGACTAGTAAAGTTAAACCGAATAAGCCAACGGTAAGATATTTTGATAATAGTATTTTCGAGCGACTTATTGGTCTGATTAAAAGTAATTTCACGGTACCCCAAGAGAATTCGGAAGCTACAATACCCGCTGCAATAATAATCGTAAATAATCCTGCAAAGCTAACGGCAGCCTGTGCATCGTTTACAAATGACCACACATGACTTTCCTGTTGTGGAGCCATCTCGTGCTCAAGTTGGTATTCTTTAACGGCAATTTGTCGCTCATAAAACATTTTTAGATTCGCGTTTGTTTTGCCCATTTCACTTAAAGCTTGTTTGTCATTTTCAATCTGTGTTTCAAGTTCCTGCTTCCAGTTTGAACTAATGTTTGGTTCTGAAGTTGATTCTTCATACTTATTAATTCCAGCAAAAGCGAGAATGAAAAGGACTACGATCCCAATCATGACATATGTACCAGGTCTTCTAAAAATTTTCACCCATTCATTTATGATTAATTTACCCAATGTTTTACTCCCCCTTCTTGAGCTGTTATTTCTAAAAAGCGATCTTCTAACGATTTCGAAACTGGCATTACGCTATACACATCAATATCCGAATGGATTAATTTCTTCATTAGGTCTGGAATTCCAGCTTTTCCAAGCTCAATGGAAAAACCGTTTTCTAAAATCGTTGCATGATATTCTTCTTTTAACCAGATAGCAGCATCTCCGAGATTTCCTGTTTCAAAGGTATACACTAGTTGATCGTTTTGGACAAAATCACGTACCTGCTGTACATCCACTAAACTACCATTTTGAATAATGGCAATCCGATCACACATCATTTCCATTTCAGATAATAGGTGACTCGATACAATCACACTCAATCCCTTTTCTCGAGTAAGCATTCGCAAATGATCTCTAATTTCTCTTATTCCTGCAGGGTCCAATCCATTCGTTGGTTCGTCTAGGATTAAGAGTTTTGGATTATGTAGTAAACATTGAGCTAAACCAAGGCGCTGTCTCATACCCAATGAATACGTTTTTACTTTGTCATGTATTCTAGCTGTTAACCCCACGAGATCAACGACTTCATTAATCTTTTCTTTCGTAATTCCTTTATTCATTCGAGCGTATTGTAGGAGATTCTGGTATCCTGTTAAAAACTTGTACATTTCCGGATTTTCCACAATGGCACCGATATGACTGACTGCTCCTTCAAAATCCTTTTTTATACTCCTTCCACAAACGACGATATCTCCTTCTGTAATGCCCATTAAACCAACAATCATTCGAATCGTCGTTGTTTTCCCCGCTCCATTCGGTCCCAAGAAACCAAAAACCTCTCCTTCCACAACCGTAAAACTAAGCCCATTGATAATGCTCTTCCCTTTAATCGTCTTTTTGACGTTATCTAACGTGAGAACCGGTTTCATCATCTTCCTCCTATTTTTTCATTAGTAGTAGATCTTAAATTCTCCTATCTTTATGTAAATCTACTAGTTTTCCTTTTTATATATTTACGTTTAACCTTCTATTTTGTTTCAAATAATTTCCAGAGACAATGAGAAAAGGGTCAGTCCCCCACCGGTTTAAAGCACTACCGGTGTGGAGGACTGACCCTTATCTAAGACCTTTCCAAATCGAGTAACCAAGCCATTCTTGCATTAAAAAAAATCACCTCACTTCTAAGAACTCCTAGAGGTGAGATGATTTAATCCATCATTACATTATCCCCTTCTTTGATTTGATTCTTTTTAAACCATCCAAGATTGACTTCGAGTGCATAATCATAAAATAATTCCGGATCATAAGTGGGACAATACCCTTCTTTACAAGGCTGCATATCTAATATTTTTAGAATTTTTCCATCTGAATCAAGGAATGCAATTGATAGAGGAATTAAGGTGTTTTTCATCCAAAAGCCGCCATATGTTTTCCCCGAAAACACAAATAGCATCCCTTCATTTTCAGATAATTTTTCAATAAACATTAAGCCTTTGTCTCTTTTTTCGGGAGTATCTGCCACTTGAACGGTTAACTTTACTATCTTTTCTCCATTTGTTAATTTTATCGTTTTGGTTCGAAGAACGGTTTGTTTTTCCTTACGAGATAGAAAAGCTAATAATTTCATCATATTTTTTAACATTTTTTCACTCACCTTATTTATTCCCTTTTGATTAAAAAGAAAGAAAGTTGAGATAAAGGGTCAGTCCCCCGCTTCAGTAATACTTTACCTGTACCGGGGAACTGACCCGAATTCATGACCTATATAATTCTATTAAAATATGTATTTACATATGATATGAACGATATTTGGTAAGTATCCTTATTAAATCTGATGGATTTACTTGACCACGATATCTTCCTATTTTCGTATTATCTGGTGCAGGGAATTGCCAATCACATTGAACATAAGATGGTATGTTCTTTAGCCCTGGTCCATGTAAAAGTTGAGTATTAATTGGTTCCCTTGTTATATGGGGATGTGTTGTGACCTTTAAAAAGAGCATAAGGTTCTTACCATCAATAGTTTTATAACCTAAAAACAACCCCGGACGTTCATCGCCCGGAGTTCCATCTTCATATGGAAAATTTGGAACATAGTATACTGCACCTGGCGTCATCCTACGACTACTCATCATTAATCCTCCAGCCATTTACGATGAATCTTATTACTATCAGGTCTAAGAATCATGAGACCATCCTCACTTAATTCAGGAACATCACTCATATTTATTTCAATTTTGTCAAAATCAATCATCCCATTAATTAGTTTAGCATTTCTATTAGCTAATAGTTGTGCCCTTAGGCCGGCTGATGATGACGCTTTAAGGGAAGCACGTTTACTATGACGTGAAAGAACAGCATTTTTCAATTTACGTCTCTCCTTCCTTCGCACTCCGATATCACCCCCTATAAAAAATATAGATGATAATATCTTATGTTAATCTTTAATAATTGATGAATAAACTTGTACATTAATCATAACGAGGTCATATCATATTGTCAAATAAACACATGTTACGAAAAAAATGGAAAATCGGGTCAGTCCCCCACCGGTTTAAAGCACTACCGATGTGTGGGACTGACCCCATAGCAAAAATATAAAAAGTGCCTGGCATACACCAAAAAAATGGATGTGCCTGGCACTTCAGCTTTGTCCTTTTCCTTTACAACCCTAGTTTCTCTAATCTCGAGAGTAATCCTTGTACGTTTTCAATGGTTGATAAGATTTCTGAATCTTGTAGTTTATTTAGGGCGAGGTGGCCATCTTCTACAACTTGATTAATTTGAGCTAGTAGCTCCTCATTCTTTGCAACAAGTTCTTGATGGATTTCCTTTGCCACTGCTGGGATATCTTCCGTGGCGATAAACTTTTCAACACTTGCTTTTACTTCAAACAGTTTGTCTTCAAGCTCTTGTTGTTTCGCTTCATCTAGGGCAGCTTCCTGCAGCAATTGTGGAGCCTCATTGGCAAAGTCCGATAGAGCAATAATATGCTCCGTTGCTTGATTCACGTATTCAACACTATCATTTACCTCAGTAAGAAACGAACAAGCACTCAACAGCATGGTTGATAACACGATAAAAATCATGATAGTCTTCTTCATCATCAACTTCCTTTCCTTTTGAGAACATCTCCACATGTTATACGATTGAGCAGTCATAAAGTTTCGGAAAGAGAACTTAGGGATATGTGGTCAGTCCCCCACTTCAGTAAAACTTTACAGTAACGGGGGACTGAACCCAAACATTTGTAGCTCATGCGATTGATACGTAATTACTGGTGGAAATGGCCTCTTGTGCATGATTGTCGAAGAAAGAAACTATTTCTAAACTATTTTAATAGTAGGTTTTTCTTTTCCTATAATATAGCCTCCAAATGAAGGAAAAGTGCCAGGCGCTGTCCACATACTTGGCTGGCGGCTGGCACTTTTAGTTATGAATGAAACTTCTAACGTTCGTAAAAAGTAATTTAAATAATAGAAATGGATAAAATTGTAGAAATAACAAAAGAGGTTTATGCTCATAAGGGTGAGATAGAGAAGTTGATTGTCCGTGAAATGATTTAGTTATAAAATAAACATAGTCCCAAAAAATCAGGATATTTTCGGGAGATGGAAGATATCTTACATTTTTCCTTAACAGAAACTTTTTATTTGATTTTCAGTAATCCCTTCAATTAATCCCAGCTCACTGATCAGGAATTGATGTGCGTTATCTAACATTGTTTTTTCGCTTGTATTCAGTGCTTTTTCTTTCTTCATACGCATTAAATCACGTACGACTTCGGTACATTCTTGTATTTTACCCGTTTTTATTTTATCTGTGTTCACTTTAAACCTTTGTTTCCACGGCAGTAATTTATCTGATTCTCCATGATGAAAAATGTTTATGATGTGTTTTAATGCCATTTTGTCAGTAATAGGGCGTATACGTGAATTTAATATTTTACCCGTAGGAATCATGACTTGCATATTTCCGATTAACATTTTTATGACATAGTACTGTTGTTTTTCCCCAGAAATTTCTTTTTCTTCTATGGATTTTATTATACCTACTCCGTGCATTGGATAAACAATGTTATCGCCGATTTGAAACAAATAATCCACCTCCATATTTGGTAACCTTCTTAACCTTAACATACATGTGTTTTTTTATCAAATTTTTAATAATATCACATTTTAATTTTATGTGTCAACCACTTAGTCTTTGAAATAAGAAAAATTTAAAATATAGGTCAATCCCCCAATGTAGGCCTATAACCAGTATAAAAAAATGGCGAACAGTGTCTATCACTGTTCGCCTGCTTTTAGTCTACAAAAACGCCCCAACCGTCTGAATAGCCACCATGTGGTTTACTTAGTTGATCTAATTCTTTTTGTATTTTCATTAATTCACTATAATTTAATAGCATTCGTTTAGAGCAACAACACACCCACTCATCCGTTTCGTCGTCTTGCTCTAAGAAACCATTGAAACCAGCTCCTTTTAGTACTGGCAGTAATTTTTCACCGGTTGCTTGATTAGGCACGGCTACAAAAAATTCAACTGATTGTGGTTTTTTAAAATTTAGTCCGTCTTTATAAAGACTTCGTAAAGCCTCTCCATCCGCATCATTTGGGAATTTCATTTATTTTTCCTCCATAATCTAGTACATCAATGGTATCATTATAATTCACTTATACCTTTTTTACTAATCGTATATTTTCATGATGCTAACCTGATTTTTTTCTGACTCTTTTACTACTTCTAATACCTCATCTGTATTTACTTTCGCAATGCCTTGTTCCGATTTTCCAACAAGGAAAGATACACAATTTAGAAAAAGGATCCATGGATTGTTCCAAGATAAACGATGTATTCGAAATACGTCAGAGATGTTACAATACTATTTATAAAAATAAGCAATAGATAGAAGGAATAGAATGATTAAAAAGCATTGGGTTATCTACGGAATGTTAACAATCGCTACGGCTACATGGGGAAGTGCGTTTATTGCCGGAAAAATAGCTGTTCAAAGCTTCGAACCAGCAACGATTGCTTTTTTACGATTTTTCGGGGCGGCCATCCTCTTGTTTCCGCTTATGTTGTTTATGGAGAAAAATCGACAGAAGCCAACACTTAAGGATTATGGGTTATTCGCCGTTCTAGGCTTAACGGGGATTGCGGTTTATAATATTTGTTTTTTTCTTGCCACCAAACATGCACCGGTGATTAAGAGTTCTTTATTCATTGCCTCAAACCCGGTATTGATTGTCCTATTATCAGGATTATTTTTAAAAGAAACGATCACAAAAAACCATATTATTGGAATGGTGATTGCTCTAACTGGAGTTACCTTTATCATCACCGAGGGTCATCTACTCACATTGTTCCAATTTGGTTTTGAACCGATTGATTTCGTGTTACTTGGAGCTGTGTTTAGTTGGGCGTTGTACAGTGTGGTAGGCAAAGTGGTATTACGAAAATATAGTGCGGTAGAATCCACCACCTATGCAGTTGCTTTTGGTACGATCTTTTTATTGCCGTTTGCAGCAGTTGAAACATCCTGGCAGGATATTCTAAAGGCAGACTTTTCCACCTGGCTGGCCATTTCCCATATGAGTATCTTTGTAACGGTTGTTGCATTTATTATGTATTATTACGGTATCAAAGAAGTTGGTGCCGCAAAGGCTTCCATTTTTATCAATGTGATGCCCGTATCGGCTGTTTTGATGGCTACCTTCTTTTTAGGCGAGACCTTTACCTGGGCTCATGCTATTGGAGCCGCCTTTGTTCTAACAGGAGTATATATTGGAACAAATCCGAAACTATTTAGAAGAAAATTAATCGCTGAAGAATCATCTTTTAAAAGATTATCTTCTTAAAACAAAGTTGCACAATAAAAATAGGCGCTATCCTTTAGGATAAGGCCTATTTTTGCTTTTCGGTCTGGGGGACTGACCCCATAGCCTTTTGCTCTGCTATTCTAAAGTGCTTTTCTCTTTTCCGTAACCACGACAGCTTCAGTACGTAGCTGCTCTCCGTTCTCTCCTTCATATCTAAGTCCCCAGCCACTCAAAACGGCAAACATAAGAACCACAAACAACACCGAAGGATACAGCATACCGATTGCTACCTCCACTGGATTCAATCCGCTTAATGCAACAGTGATAAACACAAACACACTCGAGAACGGGATGACAACTGGAATACTGTTCACAAACCCATCTAATAGGTTCGAACGGCGGTATGGATGAATATTACGGCTACGACCAACCTCGTCGATCACAGGTCCATAGGAAAGGATTGCTGCACTAGTTACTCCGCCAAAGAATGAACAAGTAATACAAGAACCTAAAGCAATTACCATCTCGGTACCTTTTGTTGATCTGCCTAATTTACTATTTACAATTTTTTCAATAATACGTTCTAAAGAACCAGCTTCCTGTAAAACACCAACCATTCCGAAAACAGAAATAACTAATGCTACTGTTCCCAGCATAGACTCAAGTCCAGTAGGAAGGAAACCTGTTACATGGTTGCCGAGTTCACCTGATGATGAGAAAATGCTGGCTGGCGTAAAGATACCGAAAATTAAGCCTGTAAGCATACCTGTAATCAAACCAACTGTAAGTGCTTTAAATATGTTGCGAGTTTTCACCGCTACAATTAGTAATATCGCTACTGGGATTAACATGACCAGTTTAGATGGATCACCCATCATTTCAATACCACCAGCAATTTCACCACCACCGCCAAGAATGGCGAAAAGAACAAGAGCAATCACACCGGCAACAAATGAATATCGTGCTCTACTCAAAACAACCCCGGCGATATCAGCAGGTGTTTTTCTGTCTTTAAAACGCTGGGTTGAAGCTGATGCAATAGTTGTATCAGAAACAGGAGCTAAGTTATCACCAAAAATACACCCGGAAGTAATGGCACCTGCTAACATTGCTGGATCTGCACCTAATGCAACACCTGCCGTATAAAAGATGGGGAATGCGGCAAACATCGTTCCAATCGAAGATCCTGTTGCCGTCGCAATAATACTGCAAGCAAAGAACGTAAAAGCGACATAAATTCCACCGGTCATTCCAACCTCATGAGCAATCCAAATAAAGCCTTCAGACGCTCCACTTTCTTTAATCATTTGTGCAAACATTCCGACAATAAGAAGTATCAGAACGATTGTAATTGAATTCTTACTTGCTATACCCTTTATGACACTCTCCCAATATCTAGAGTAATTTTTGGCAAATAGGGCACCAACCAATAAACCAACAATCCCACCCATTGCTAATGCATGCATATCATAGGATAGAAAAACAATAAATAACAAAATACAGAACATAAAAAATACGAAAACGGGGACAAACGACATTCCCCATCCACCTTTAAATTCAAGCTTTTGATTCATAGTACACTCTCCTCATCTAAACTAAACTTTTCCATACTCTACTAAACTTACACACTTACTCATTTCTCATTTAAATTCATCTTCATAATATTTCTAAACTTCGAACCAATGGTACGTTCTAGCTCAAAAGGTTCCCCTTCTAATATCGTAAACTTGCCTAAAAACTGTTTGATTTCATCAATATCAGATTGATTGAGTTCAAAAGTAAAGATGTGAGCATTGGACTCCACATGTCTGCTACTTCTAACACCAATAATAGAAGCCCCTACACCTTCTTGACTTACTATATATTTTGTCGCGATATGAGCAATATTGACAGAATACTTTTCAGCTATTCCTTCTAGCAATACTAACAACTGTTGATAGCCATCCCAACCTAAAGTTTCTTCAATTACCTGCAAATATTTAACTTGTGAACGATTATCAGGGTCAATCTGTTCCTTGCTTATCCATTTTTCAGCTAATAATCCACCTGATAAAGTACCATAGCATAATAAACTGATGCCCTTACTTCTACAGTATGGTAATAATTCTTTTTCTACACGTCTATCAAAAACCGAGTATTGATTTTGACAAGAGACAATCGGTATTCCTGCATCCACGATTTCAGATAAATGCCTCGTATCAAAGTTTGTAAGAGCAAGATTACGAATCTTTCCTTTTTCTTTTAGTTTCATCAGATCGTGTGCAGTCTCTACATAACCGGGAATATTGTAATCCCACCAATGAAACTGAACAAGATCCAATACCTCTCGTTTTTGACGCTTGAGGCTTCTATCAATTATTTTTTCGGTGTAGCTGTAATCTATCTTATCGAGCAAATCTATATCTGGTACATACTTTGTATGAATTTGAATATCATGTGGCGAAAGTGTACTACCTGTTTTTAATTCTGTTAAAAATTCACCAAGGAATTCTTCCGTACCCGTATAGATATCTGCACAATCAAATGTAGTGAAGCCTTTTTCAGCAAGAATATGAAAAGCTTTCATTACATCTTTCATATCTATATCTGTTTTTAAATTATGTCCTTCTGATAGCTGCCAGCAGCCATTGATTACTCTACTAATTGTATAATCTTTTGCTAGTTCAACCCTTTCTGCCATTACTCAGTAGCTCCTTTATGTATAGGTTCTATTGTACATTCCGCATGACTGAATTCTTTCGTATCTGTTCTACTAATTTTGAATCTTGCCCCACAGTTTGGGTCTGGACAGGCAATTAGACTATCAGACAACATCCAATCATTCTCATGCAGAATCCGCTGTTTTGCAGGAAGTAAAGGTAAAATCGCACTTAAAGCATACATAGAAAATGAATTATGTTCTGGAAAGATAATGTCCTCTCCTATCACTAAAAAATAGGAGCCTTCCTTATGTCTGCATACCATTGGCTTATCTGTTGCGACAACCTCTACTTTTAAATTATAAAGTGTAAAATTATCATCCATGTAACCACCCCCCATCAATCATTACCTTCTGCGTCCCACTAATGTAGTAAAGAATTTTCCTATAACTATAACAGAAGATTTAGAATTGTCTACATAATAAACAAAAATCCTTTAAATATTTTAAGGACATATACTTATCCATTTATATTATTTGCTTTTGCACACGAACCTTGTTTCATTAGCAGACCTACAATTTTTCAGTTAAAAGTGATCATCAATTAAAGGTTAACATCTTAACAAAGTTGCACAATAAAAATAGACACTATCCTTAGGATAAGTGTCTATCAGATTGTCGAGAAAGGTATCTTTCTCGCAATTTTGTTTACAAGCCTAGGTTCTCTAATCTCGAGAGTAATCCTTGCACGTTTTCGATGGTTGATAAGATTTCGGATTCTTGTAGTTTATTTAGGGCGAGGTGCCCATCTACTACGACTTGATTAATTTGAGCTAGTAGCTCCTCATTCTTTGCAACAAGTTCCTGATGGATTTCCTTTGCCATTGCTGGGATCTCTTCTGTGGCGATGAACTCTTCCACACTTGCTTTTACTTCAAACAGTTTGTCTTCAAGCTCTTGTTGTTTCGCTTCATCTAGAACAGCATCCTGCAGCAATTGTGGAGCCTCATTGGCAAAGTCCGAAAGAGCCATAATATGCTCAGTTGTTTGATTCACGTATTCAACACTATCATTCACCTCATTCAGAAACGAACAAGCACTCAACAGCATAGTTGATAACACAATAAAAATCATGATCGTCTTCTTCATCATCAACTTCCTTTCTTTTTGAGAACATCATCAACTGTTATACGATTGAGCAGCCAGAAAGTTTCGGAAACATCGAGGCTATGATTGTGCCTTGTATTAAACAATTATTTTTTTTAGGAAGGGGTCAGTCCTCCCGTTCTGTAAAACTTTACAGTACTTTGGGACTGTCCCGAATTTCTAAAACGAATCCAAACACCCACTAAACCCCCAATTCGTTACAAAATCCCCCCTGCTCCAAATATTGATTTTCCCTCTCTTTGCTACTCTTTCATCCTCCTTAAATTGCTCAAGATATTTATAGGGAGGCTGGATGATATACGCCATCCGTGCGTAACCTTCTTTTAGCAGCGATCCTTGAACCGATTCTCCATCGACAAACACATAGGCTAACAGCCGCCCATATGAATCTCTTAAGTTCCCTTGTTCAAATTCCAAGGTTAATCTGCCGCTGTTTACTAGTTCGCTATTCCTTCGAAAGGCTTCTTCAGCATAGAACTGGACGCATGTTTTTGGACTTTTTGACTCTGGTGTATCGACCAGTAAATAGCGGACTGTTTCAATTTTTCCATTGATTCGGACTTTAATGGTATCGCCATCAACCGGTTCAATTAACGTAACGAGTACATGATTTGATAATGTTTTAGCCTCTTCAAGCTTTACTTGATTCTCGGTAACCTGTAGGCTGACAACTCGCTGCTCTTCTTCGTTCTCTGATGGCATGGAAGAAAAGGCTAGAAAGCTAGCCGCAGCGATTATGGCAGGCGTTGTTAAATGTTTTCTCATGAAAGATCCCCTTTATACCGTTCGCTTCACTTCGAAAAATACCCCGCTACTGCCGGAAATGTTACGAATTCCTTGCGTAAATCCCAAAAAGATATTTCTTCTTTTCCTCTAGCAAACTGGTAATCTAGCGGATATTCATGGCAGTTTAATGGATATTGATGAAATGTTTCGGTATAAAATTGAATGGCTTCCTGCTCGCTATTTGCGAAGATAAAGACAAATTGGTTCTGTCTGATTTTTAACGAGTACACGTGATTCTTATATATAGCTAAAACATTGCTTTTATACAATTTGCTTACTTTTACTGGATCTGCTTGACCCAAGTCTAATTTGGATACGTCGTCATCCAGTGAAATCTTCTTTTCTTCAAGCAAATGATAGATACAATGCGCTAAAGGGGACATTTCATATCGAAAACAATCCAGGTACAGTTCTTCAATGTTCATTTTCCGACCACCTCATTCATTATTTTTCGCCTTGATCAGGATTTATCAGGTTCCTCGATCCTTCCTGTATTCGCGTTATAATCTACTTCAATGTTTCCGACTGGGCCATTTCGGTTTTTGCTAATAATGATTTCTAGCTTCTGATTTTGTGATTTCTTGTCATAATACCCTTCTCGGTACAAGAACAAAATAACATCGGCATCCTGTTCCACGCTCCCGGACTCTCTGATATCAGACATCACGGGCCGTTTATCCGCTCTTGCTTCTACCGAACGATTGAGCTGAGCTAAGCTGATGACGGGGCAATCAAAATCCTTTGCCATCGTTTTGAGACTTTTGGATATTTCGGTCACTTGCATGTGGAGGGTGCCTCCGTACGTTTCACTAGGCTGAATCAAGGTCAAATAATCAATAAACAAGATCGGTTTCATGTTTGGAAACTGGTTAATCATTTTGCGCGTTTTCGCTCTCATCTCAGAAACGGTTTGCCCTGCTCCGTCAAAAATCTGCATCTGGATTTCGTCGAGATCATGAATGACATCAAACCAACAATCTTTTTGACTCTGGGACAGATTTCTTTTCGGGTCCCTCATTTTGGTCCGGTTGTAATTGCCAGTCGAGGCAATTAATCGGTTGGTAATGAGTCGTTCAGGCATTTCCAGAGAAAACACAAGGGGCAGGAATCCCGCCCATCCTGTCATTTTGGCAAAGTGAAGCATGACGTCAGTCTTTCCCATGGAAGGTCTTGCTGCTAGAATGGTCACTTCCCCGCCCTGAAATCCTCCTGTCACTTTATCTAGCAATTTAATCCCGGACGGTGCACTGTTAAACGCTTTTGGTTCTTCCCATGGGGCCTCATACACCTGGGACAAAGCCTGTTGTAAGGACGTATGATCCTGCAATTTCGCCTGGTTAATTCTATCCAATGCAGCTGTGATTTTGGTAATTTCCCAATCATGAACGGCTGCAGCTGTTAAGATATTCCGCTTTTCCCGTTCCTTCCAAAGGTCAAGGATCAGATTCTCCGTTCCCTCAAATTTCGCAGGATCAGCATATGATAATAATTCGGCCAGGTAGGACATACCGCCAAATGACTCTAGGTCAGGTAACGTGGTAAAGGTGATTAAGTCAATATTTCTACCGGCACGGTTTAACTCGATCATTCTTCGCATTAGCTGTTTATGCTGTGTCTTTTCGAGGTGATCTGGATGGATGATCGTATCCTTGAGCAGGTACTCCTCCTTCATCAACGTTCCCAAGAATACTTTTTCTACGATACTCATTAGGATTCACCTTCCGTCATGTCGACATCAACAATTTTGGGTATATACCTTCCTGCAGGTATTTCTGCCCGTTCCTTTTCCTTGCGCTTTGAATTTTGCTTTTCTTCATCGCTGTTAATTTCTTCAATGGTCAGTAGCGATTCATTTACCCAGTGTTTCAAAATTCCAACTACATAGTTCAGCCTTCGCATATTATTCGTACAAGCAATCGTCATTGCTTTTATTATCACCTCTCTTGGATGTAAAAATGGTGAATCATCTAACCAGCATAATAGCTGCTGTTTCGCATTTATATTCGAGAAACCAAATCCATTGTTGTCCCAAAACGCAATAATCTCCGCTACATCGTTTTGGTTATTTTGAAGTGGTTGGTGGTCTGGTTTATTCTCTATCTTTGGATAGAAAGAAAGATGTTGTTGTTTTTCTTTTTCTTTTTCTTTTTCTACTTCTTTTTCTTCTTCTTGTCCACCTATCGTATAACGGGACGCCGACGCATCGTCACACTCGACAGATTGACGGTCTGCATATGGATGGTATTCATTCTTGTCAGCGGCTTTTTTTGTTTCTTTTTTATAAATAGTTTCAAATATGATGCGGGTTTCCTCTCTTGGAATCATTTCAGCCACATATGTAATTAGTGAGAGATCACTGACATTCTTTAATTCACTAAAAATACAATCCATCATCGGTTTCCCGCCGTTTTCCAGGTTGACGACTCCCCAGTATTTCAGTGCGATTTCAGTCGTTTCCGAATTGTAGCGGATGACCTTGTGATGTGAGATTAACCGTTCCATTAGGGAATGAACATTCTCAACGGTATCCGCTCGATCATAAGCAATTTGTCTCTCGGTAATACGGTAAATGCCAATTTGGGTGGTATTATGATTGGTAAATAAGTAGAGATAAAGATCCTTCTCCTCTTTACTCATCTTCTCTATAATCGACCCTTTCCAGAAATCAATGTCAACCTTTCGAAATCTTGCCATTCACAACCAAGTCCCTTCTTTAGTTAATTTCCTATCAACCCTTATATATTGAAAAATGATGAAATGGGTTAGGCTGTTTCACCGATAATTGTGAAAAGAATGTGACACTTTATTGTTCAGCTCTAGAAGTATCGTTTCTTCTCACTGCATGTCAAAAAGCCCAAACTATGCAGGTAATGATACACACTTGCATGGTTTCGGCTTTTGGCTGAGGATGACCTCTAGGTGCTCTGAAGCGAATCTATCAGAGTTTAGCTATCGAGTTCACGAGCTTCATCGGTGCTATCCTCATCCTCTAAATCAAAATCTTCTTCTCTGAGAACATTTCCGCATGGGTTAGCTTTATATGTTTGTTGTTTTTTAAGCGACTGTAATACGAAGTCAATGAGGGAAAGATCCTCCACATCATAGAATTCTGCTACCATATTATCTATATTTTCCTCCCCTTCTAAACGCAGGATATATTTACCCCAGTTCTTGATCGCGACCTCCCTTGTTTCAGCATTGTAACGAATTAGTCCATAATCCTCGACAAATCTTTCTATTAAATACTCAACAGTCTCTAACGAGAAATCCATATCAAAAGCAATTTTACTCATTGAAATTTTGTAGATTCCGATTTGAGACGTCTGCCGATTCGTAAGCAAGTACAGGTAAAAATACCTTTCATCCGAAGTCAAACCTACAAGTTCGGGATCCTTCCAAAAATCATTACTCAACACATTTAATTTTTTCATCCTCTACACGTTCCTTTCTTCTATTAAAATACCTTTCATAGTCTATATATAAAAAAAGGAAGCATAGAGTTAGGTATGTTTTTATCAAAATGTAAATGTTTGGTGACATCGTTCAAAGGGTCAGCCCCCCTGTCCTGTAAAACCTTACAGTGCTGGGGGACTGACCCAAATTTACGTGTATACAAAAGTGGTGGGAGTACTGCTTCAATTAAGATGTCTGCATCCTATTATTTTTTATTATTTAAGTAATCATAGACACACTTTTCTGTTTCCTCTTCTGAATCCTTCATACATTGATCCAGCACGTTCATAGCCTCATCGAAATTCTCGAATCCTTCGCCTGTCCATTCGTCACTATACACCCATTCATTATCATAAGTCCCCCACACAACATCGTATTGTTCTTTTTTAATTTTAGGTTCTTCTACTTTCGGCTCTACTTCTGGAACATCTTGTTCTTTTCCTACTTGTTTAGGTTCCTTATCTTGTGCACCACACCCTGCCAATATGAATAATGTTAAAAAACCTACTATAAAAACACGTTTCAGCGTGATCATCTCCTTTTTTATTTATTTTGAACAAAGTGTGTAAATTACAATCAAAAATAAGCAACAAAAACAAGTGCCAGGCACCTGCCAAAAAGTTGGATGGTGCCTCGCACTAGATTAGGTAATATCTACTTGTTAGTAACATAATATTTATTAGCCCACTGAAATGACATTCAGACATTACTTGGCTTTTGGAAGAATAAATTCAATTAATTATTTATCATTAAGGAGGGAAAAACATGAAAAAATTCAGTTCTTTTTCTGGTACTGTTACGATGATTCAGGATCATTTAGTAAGTTCTGAAGAGGAATTAAAAGGCTGTTTTAAATTAATGTCCCTTTTAAGTGAGGATGGTACGATAGTAAATTTCGTTATTAGTCCAACAACCTATTTTCTAGACCATGTTATGGTGTCAATCGGAGACCGTGTAACTGGTTTTTATGATGTTAATGTACCCGTAATTCTTATTTACCCTCCACAATATCAAGCCCTAATTATTATAAAAGATAACCCTTATCAAAATGTAAAGGTAGACTTTTTTAACAGACAACTAGTAAGTAGTGATGGACAGTTACAATTAAATATTTCTAGTTATACTCCCATACTTTTACAAAACGATCAGCCCTTTACATTATATCCTGCAAACCGAAATCTTCTTGTTGTCTATGGACCTACCACATTTAGCATTCCAGCTCAAACTACTCCCTATAAAATCATTGTTATCTGCTAATGAATTAAGAAAAAGGGAGCGCCATTTCTTCGGCACTCCCTTTGTCATTAAACTGTGATTGCTCACTTTTGCATTTAACAATGTAAATTTCATTATAGTTTACGGAAACTTGATAGGGCCTATGATGCCCGTGCTATTCATTTTTCGCTGCCTACGGTAACCTAAGACGTCCTATGATGCCCGTGCTATTCATTTTTCGCTGCCTACGGTAACCTAAGACGTCCTATGATGCCCGTGCTA
>JBFNER010000048.1:0-28847 GCA_040797665.1 Neobacillus sp.
CATTAATCCTTTAAATTTTGAAACTTTTTTGGTATTTATTCGTCTAATATAAAGAAATATTATTTTTATATACAAAACATTTGACATTTAATAAATTTTAAAAAAATCGTACCTTTTTTTGTGATAGTGGTGTATAATTAATGATATAAATTACTTATTTATAATTATTTTAAATAAACGCAATCATGATGATTCACGATATATTACTTGAATACTTATAATGGACGAAAAAAAAAGAGGAGTGTGGAGACAATGGTTACATTATACACTTCACCAAGTTGTACATCATGCAGGAAAGCTAAATCATGGTTAGAAGAACATGAGATTCCTTATACAGAGCGCAATATTTTCTCTGAACCTCTAAGCATCGAGGAAATAAAAGAAATTCTTCGCATGACTGAGGATGGTACAGACGAAATTATTTCTACACGTTCTAAAACATTTCAGAAATTAGATGTTAATCTTGATACAATGCCCCTTCAAGATTTGTTTGAATTAATTAAAGCGAATCCTGGTTTGTTACGGAGACCTATCATTATTGATGAAAAGCGCTTACAAGTAGGTTACAATGAGGATGAGATTCGACGCTTCCTTCCAAGACGAGTCCGGACCTTCCAATTGCGTGAAGCCCAACGGATGGTTAATTAATCGTATTAGGCCCTTCAAATGGAGGGTCTTTTTTCTATCTTGTTGTTTTATTTGAGATTTTATCATCATTTTGTTACAATGAAATGAATATCTATTTAATAGGCTAATAATGATTTTTATTATTATTGGTATTTTAAATTCCCATAATAACGTAGCTTTCATAAAATGTAAGTACAAGGATTTTTCCCCTTTTTTAGCTTCCAGAGGGTAGTTTACTATAATAATTTGTTACAGGCTTTATCTGCCGGGGGTATTTAGTCCCTTCAATATGAATAGGGAAGGGAGAGTTGATGATGGAGATTGAACGTATTAATGAAAATACCGTAAAGTTTTATATTTCATATGGTGATATTGAAGAAAGAGGCTTCGATCGGGAAGAAATTTGGTACAACCGAGAACGAAGTGAAGAACTTTTTTGGGAAATGATGGATGAAGTTCATCAGGAAGAAGAGTTTGTAGTCGAAGGTCCACTTTGGATTCAAGTACAGGCGCTAGAAAAAGGTCTTGAAATACTAGTAACCAAGGCACAAGTTTCAAAGGATGGACAGAAGTTTGAACTCCCGATTCCAAATGAAAAACTAAAAGATCTGCCAGTAGATGATAATATTGAAGATATATTAGACCAACATTTTAATACGAGACATAAAGATGTGGAAGATTTATTACTCGAAGATGAAGAAACATTAGAGTTCTTAATTGCATTCAAGGATTTCGAAGATCTCATCATGCTTGCGAATCGTGGGGGACTCGATAATCTAAATACAATGCTGTATTTCTATGAGGATAAGTATTATTTATTTACAGAGTTTCCAGAGGACCAATTTGAAGAGGATGAAGTAGATGATATTTTAAGTATTCTTCTGGAATATGGATATGAAACGCAGTTAACGATCCATCGGATTCAGGAATATGGCAAGGAAATAATAATGAATGATGTCTTCACTGAAATAAGAAAGCACTTTAAATAAAAAAATGCCGATTTCTATTATTGAAATCGGTATTTTTTACATTATTACATGGTAAAAATAGTGGCAGGTGATTAAACTGAAAAATTTGGTTAGGGTTATACTATTTCTCTCGGGTTTATCGGTTCTATTGTTTGTTTTCAGGGATTTTATTAGTGGTGGAGTTTTTGGTTTTTTGAGCCTTATCATTACAATGTCAGTTGTTTTTATTGGTTTTGTCATTTTCCTCGAAAATAGACATCCTTCCCAAACTCTTACATGGTTAATTGTGTTAGGAAGTTTTCCGCTAGTGGGGTTTATATTTTATCTGCTCTTTGGACGCAATTATCGAAAAGAGAAAATGTATAGAAAAAAGTACTTCCTTGATAAGCAGGCTTTCCTCACTATTGAAGGGGAAGATGACCCACGAAGTGAGGAGAAGCTTAATTTAATGGGGGAACATCAAGCTAGATTGTTTACTTTGGCACAAAAGCTAGGCAATAGCCCGATTTCCTTTGATACGGCAACGAAAGTTTTGACAAACGGTACTGAAACCTTTGAAAACATTATCGAACAACTAAAAAAGGCACGTCATCATATACATATGGAGTATTATATTGTCCGTCATGATCATATTGGTCAGGAAATTAAAGAGGTATTACTTGAAAAGGCTAGACAAGGTGTAATGGTAAGGTTTCTTTATGATGCTGTAGGGTCTTGGCAATTATCACAGAAGTTTATTGATGAATTGAAGATGGGCGGAGTAGAAGTGGTTACCTTTGGCCCTGTTAAATTGCCTTTTTTAAATAATAAATTTAATTTTAGAAATCATCGTAAAATCATTGTGATTGATGGTACTGTTGGCTTTGTGGGAGGTCTTAATATCGGGGATGAGTACCTGGGCAGAAATAAAAATATTGGTTTTTGGCGAGACACGCATTTAATGCTTAGAGGGGAAGCCGTTAGAGCTTTACAACTAATCTTTTTGCAAGATTGGTATTACATGACAAATTCTAGTTTCTTAACGGCAGAATACTTGTCACCACAGATAGATGATCAATCACATGGAGGGGTACATCTAATTGCTGGTGGTCCTGATAATGAATGGAGTGTAATAAAAAACATCTTCTTCTCCATGATTACATCAGCAAAGGAATCGGTCTGGATTGCATCACCGTACTTCATACCTGATGAGGATATTTTTTCAGCACTAAAGGTTGCGGCATTAAGTGGTATTGATGTAAGATTACTAGTTCCAAACCGACCGGATAAAAGGATTGTTTTCCACGCGTCGAGGTCCTATTTTCCTGAATTGCTTGAAGCAGGGGTAAAAGTGTACGAGTATGAAAAAGGATTCATGCATAGCAAAATTGTAATTGTCGATCACGAGCTTGCATCAATAGGTACATCTAACATGGATATGAGAAGTTTTCACCTTAATTTTGAAGTTAATGCTTTTCTTTATAGGACCAATAGTACACAGAAGTTGGTTACAGAGTATTTAAACGATTTGAAGGATGCAAAGCAGCTAGAAATAACTACTTTTAGTAAGCGGAATATAGGGTTACGACTCCTAGAGTCTACATCAAGATTGCTTTCTCCTTTGCTATAATTTATTTGAAATAAAAAACTCACATGAATGAGTTTTTTATTTTTTTTGAAAGGATTTACTTATATACGACTCGAATTAATGCAGGTAGGAGGTGAAGGAATTTGTTGACAGCAAATACTAGAACAGGTAAAAGAATTTCATTAGGATATCAATACAATAAGGAGACTCTGTTAGTTCTTAGAAGGAATGAGGAATTCATATGTCCAGTTTGTGGTGAGGAGGTAACATTAAAATTAGGTGAGCACCGTATATACCACTTTGCTCATCAGAGAAAGGAAAATTGCAGGGAGGTTTATGAAAGGGAAACTGAATATCATATGAATGGTAAACTTCAGCTTTATCAGTGGCTTATTGGACAAAGAATCCGGGCAATTTTAGAATACTATGATTCGGATACCCAACAACGTCCTGATATTATGTTTGAATATAACGGGAATAAATATGCGTTAGAATATCAGTGCAGTCCAATCCCTGAAGATCAATTCATTAGTAGAACAATAAATTATTTTCAACATGGCTACATCCCCCTTTGGATTGCCGGAAATAAACTAATTAAAACAAATAGAAAAAACATCTATACACTTTCATGTTTTACATCCTTCTTTTTACAAACAAACAAGGTCCAACAGTTTTTTATACCCTCATATTGCCCCGAACACAGACTGCTGCATTTTACTGGTCCACTTTTAACACTTTCACCTAATAATGCGTTTGCACACAATCATACTTTTCCGATTAATGATTTATCTATAAACTTCTTGTTTGAGCCCATTCTTACTAAAAAAATTAGCACAGGTCTTTGGAATAGGGAAATAGAGAAAACAAATTTTAACTGGTTTTTTCACCCGAATCCGAAGCAAAAACAATTTCTTCAGGAGATTTATCGAAATAATTTAAACTTATTTTTGCTCCCATCTGAGATTGGCTTGCCAGTAAGCCACTCACCATTAGTCTCTACGCCCCCAACTATATGGCAAACTTATCTTTTTTTAGATGTACTTTTGACCAAATCACCAGGTGAATACATCCCTCTCTTAGAGTTTGAAAAAAGTTTTAACAGGAGAGTTCGAAAAAAAGATATTGTCATTCGAAACTTACCGCAGTTTGAGCAAATCAATCCATTTATAGCTGTAAAAGAGTATATACTACTGTTAGAAAGTTTGGGAATGGTCTCAATACTTAACGATACTGCTATTCAGCTAAATACTAAATTAATGGTTCCACGGTCAAATCAGGAAAAGGAAGAATTAAAGCGTAATTTTCTACAAAAAAATCATACATTCTTTCTGAAGTAATAAATGAAAGCAGACAATAGGGCATAATATAAAGTGTTATATGTTTCTATCCATTTTAAAAGGATTTGATTGCTTAAGAGCGAATAGTAAAGGTGTGTAGTATTTTCAGCAAATTAATATTTGATTGGAGGAACAATAATGGCAAATGATACTGCAGTAAAAAAGCTGCCTGCAAGAAGTGAAATTCCGTTAGAAGATACTTGGCGCTTGGAAGATATATTTTCTAATGATCAGGAATGGGAAAATGAATTTCAGGAAGTGAAGAATCAAATTTCTGGAATTAAAGAGTATGAAGGGAAGCTTGGCGAAAGTGCAGAGATGTTATTTCAAGCATTGCAATTTCAAGATAAACTGCTTGAAAGAATTGGTAAGTTATATACATATGCACACATGCGCTATGATCAAGATACAACGAATTCTTTCTATCAAGGTTTAGATGACAGGATGAAGAATCTTTACTCACAGGCTGCTAGTCAGTTAGCATTTATTGTGCCTGAAATTCTTGCGATTGATGAAAACAAAGTGTTAGGATTTCTGAATGAGAAGTCAGAGCTAAAACTTTATGAACATGCCTTAGAAGAAATCAATCTTCAACGTCCACATATCCTATCTGCTGAACAGGAAGCTCTACTCGCGGAAGCCGGAGAGGTAATGAATGCATCTAGCAACACCTTTGGGATGTTAAATAATGCAGATTTAAAATTCCCTTCGATTAAGGATGAAACCGGTGAGGAGGTAGAAATTACCCATGGCCGCTATATCCGGTTTTTAGAAAGTGCTGACCAGCGTGTACGGCACGATGCTTTTAAAGCCGTCTATGAGACGTATGGGGATTTCCGTAATACCTTTGCCAGCACGATTAGTGGCAATGTAAAGAAAGATAACTTTAATGCTCGAATCAGAAAATATAATTCAGCAAGGCATGCTGCTCTGGCAGCGAATAACATTCCTGAAAGTGTTTATGATAATCTTGTTAATACGGTGAACGAAAATTTACATTTACTGCATCGCTATGTAAAACTTCGTAAAAAAGTATTAGGTGTATCTGAGCTCCATATGTACGATTTGTATACACCATTGGTTAAAGACGTTAAGATGGAAATTCCCTATAAAGAAGCCGAGAAACTTGTAATTGATGGATTGGCTCCGTTAGGTGATGAATATGCGGGTATCTTAAAAGAAGGTTTTGAAAATCGGTGGGTGGATGTACACGAAAATAAAGGGAAACGCAGCGGAGCATATTCTAGTGGCACATATGGAACAAACCCATATATCTTGATGAACTGGCAGGATAACGTAAATAATTTATTTACACTAGCTCATGAATTTGGTCACTCTGTTCATAGCTACTATACGCGTAAATCACAGCCATATCCATACGGTAACTATTCGATTTTTGTTGCAGAAGTAGCTTCTACCTGCAATGAAGCTTTATTAAACGATTACTTGTTAAAAACAATTGATGATGAACAAAAAAGAATCTATTTATTAAATCATTATTTGGAAGGCTTTAGAGGGACTGTGTTCCGCCAGACTATGTTCGCTGAGTATGAACACTTAATCCACCAGAAGGCACAAAATAATGAAGCATTAACAGCAGAGTCCTTAACCAATGAATATTATGCTCTGAATAAGAAGTACTTTGGGGAAGAAGACATCGTAATTGATGAAGAAATTGGATTAGAATGGGCAAGAATTCCACACTTCTATTACAATTATTATGTTTATCAATATGCGACAGGATTCAGTGCGGCAACCGCGCTAAGTAAACAGATTTTAGAGGAAGGCGAGCCAGCGGTAAAACGCTATATCGATTTCCTAAGCGCAGGAAGTTCTGATTATCCTATCGAAGTCCTTAAAAAGGCAGGAGTCGATATGACAAGTGCTGACCCAATTAGGGACGCTTGTAAGGTCTTTGAAGAAAAACTTAATGAATTAGAACAATTATTGTCATAAAAAAGAGAGGAGGTGTCAACAAGACACTTCCTCATTTTTTATATTAGAAGCCTTTAAATCTTTTTCGATCATTTAAATGGAGGATTAGCGTAAAACTAGATACAAATAATAGCGGAGTACTCAGGAGAAGCGGGAAAACTTTTAATAGTGCAAGCAAATGTAGGATGAATGATATCAAGAAAAAGACAACAAGAAGTAAAAGAGGTACTTTCAACTAGTCCATCACCACCATTAATTACTATTATATGTTTATTGTCTAAAACCACAAATTATGACTTTTTGACAATAATGTGAAATAACACACAATCACATTGTCAATGAGTTCATCCACATGTTATATTTTATACGTGAAGTTGATCACTACAAACATATACCCCTTTGTTTGAACCGTGAAAAATTTCTCCCATCCCCTTTGTTCGTATTAATAGAGAAAGGCCTTACAGCTTGCTGTAAGGCCTTTTCACGTATCGTATTACTTTCTTTCTAGATACCGCCAAAATGTCCCGTATTTTGCAGGGAGCTGCTCTACTTTTTGTAATAAAAGTAGTTTTTTCATTTCTTTTTCAACTTGAGAAATGGATAAATTATAGACTACCGCTATTTCTTTCGAAGCTACTAGTTTAAAGAATTCCATAAAAGATTCGATTGAAGGCGGCTGCGATTTAGCTGGAGGGCTTATTAGCATTTCTTCAAGAATTTGCTCGTAAACTTCATAAGGATAGGTGCCAGTTATCTTTATACCCTCATCCTCACTGTTTTCGTTAAAAAATACTAATGTTGGGATTTCGTTTACATCCATTTCTGATGTGATTTTTAAGTCACATTGAAATGCTTTTGCGGCACTTTCGGAATGAATATCAGAAATAAATTCTTGAACATCTAATCCCACGTTCTCAGCACATTCCTGTAAAACAACTAGATTTGAGATGTTTTGTTTCTCTAAGAATAAAAGCTCTTGAAGCTTTCTTAGAAAACGAAGTCCTGCCCTTCTCCCTTGTAACTCGGCAGCCTTGATAGCAATAGAGACTATATATGGAGAATCAATAGGATTTTCCAACCATAAGGTCCCATCACAGGACATCCCGGACCTGCTGGCAGTCTTTTCCCATAGCTCAGCAATATTTTCATAATTTTTTTTCTTACTCAAGTTTAAATTGGTTATTCGGCCGCTAAGTACATGCTTAATAGAGAAGTATTTTCCGTATTCTATTTGCAATTTCTTGAAAATTGGTTCTAGAGCCCAGCACTCAGGACATAAAGGATCGATGAAAGTGTATATCTCTATTGGCTTTTTATCAGTGTTGTAACATTTATTTTTTGGTCCTTGTTGATCGAGATTGCTCACGAATTATCTCCTAGAGTTTCATCAGTATCTGGTGTGTTAATCATATGCTGGGCAGTTAAATGAAGCCGTGAATAAAAATGATCCCTTACTGGTCCTTCTAAACCAATTTTGTCCATTGCCAGAGTCATGCAGGAAAGCCATGCCTTTGCCCGTGTCGGTGTAACAGGAAATGGTAAATGGCGAGCGCGCATCATTGGATGACCATGTTCTTCAGTATAAACTGGAGGCCCACCTAAATATTGAGTAAGGAATTGCTTTTGTTTACGTGCAATCTCAGAAAAGTCATTTGGGAAAATTGGAGCAAGATCAGGATGTTGTGCAACCAGCCCATAAAAGGTATCCACTAGGCGGTGTAATGTTTCTTCCCCAATGGCCTCATATGGTGTAGGCATCTTCTCCATCATGTTGACAACCCCTTTAAATTGTATTGTTTTATATATTTTATCAATGCCTTTTTGATATCTCAAATAAATAGCTTTAAATGCTGGTCATAATCCATTATTAAGTTATTAATTTTACTTTTTATCAGCACTTTTTTTCAGATAAAAGCGGTGTATTTTGTTGTCAGTTCTTCGCATTGGTATGTTCATTGTCTCTAGTAGTTCCAAAAAAGTTTTATAGCCCTCTTCGTAGTTTTTCACTTCATACTCAACTTCATAATCTTCCATTCCTAAGTAATAACTATGGTCAAGTACAAGAAGACCATTTTTAAATGGAATTTCAACCCTTTTGGTTTTTAAGGACCCAAAATATTCAATATGGGAATAAGTTATCCCTAATTTCGTTATCTTACTTTGTACAATTCCAATCGGAAGTATGTTTGATTCAATCGCACTTGTAAATTCTGCTTCTGTAAGTGTCTGAGTTGTTTCTAAGATGCCTAACTGCTGGGGCTGTTTAAGCGTTAATTCATAGTCATTGGCTTTTTTTCTAATTCTAAGTGCAGCATTTCCATTTTTTAAATTAAAATAAGGTGTATCAAAGTAATAGTTAACCTGTATGAAAATATCATTGTCATTTATATTAAAATCCGTTAAAAACCTTTCATATTCGCTTTTAGTGAGGATGTTTTTAAATTCAATTTCAATCTGTTCTGACATCGTATTCTTCCTTTCTTCAAACCCCCTAAATTTTGACTACCAGCTACCCGAACTGGAATCTTGGGAGAAATGATAGATTATGCTAAAATAAGGGAGTGAAAGCTGGAGGTAGAGATATGAAAAGAAAAATAAATATTACTAAGGCAAGTTTAACAGAGGGTGTACTGTTGTTACAAACAAATGAATCATTTAATGGCCTGCTCCCGTTAGAACAGATCCTAGTTGATTCGGAGCAATGTTCGTTTATCTACTTAATGGAGGATGAAATTGATTATACATATATTGTGATTACTGAAAAAATTTGGCCTTTTTTAAGAGAGTCATTAAACATGAAGTCTCCTGTCTTACTTGCCTTTAAAGAGGAACGTAAGGAATTAATAAATTTCCATGAGGAATTAGAAGATATTTTGAATAATATCCGAGGAAACAGTAACTATGGAGAACAAATGGTGGCAAAAGTGGAAAATATATTTTAGATACAAATGTGTACAGGGGTGGAATGATGAAACATTGGGACCAGTTTTTAGCCCCATACAAACAAGCGGTTGGAGAGCTAAAAGTGAAATTTAAAGGGATGAGGGGGCAATTTGAACTCGATTCGACCCATTCACCAATTGAATTTGTAACAGGCAGAGTCAAACCCATTGCAAGTATCCTTGATAAGGCAAATCAAAAAGGAATCCCATTGAACAAATTGGAGGAGGAACTGCAAGATATTGCTGGTATCCGAATTATGTGTCAATTTGTAGATGATATTCCCCATGTGGTTAATTTACTAAGAAGCCGTAATGACTTAGAAGTTGTGGAAGAAAGGGACTATATTTCCCATAAAAAAACCAGTGGCTATCGGTCACATCATGTTGTCATCTGCTATCCAGTCCAAACGATTCATGGTGAAAAAAAGATTCTCGCTGAAATACAAATTAGGACTTTGGCTATGAATTTCTGGGCTACTATTGAACATTCGCTGAATTATAAATATAAAGGGGCTTTTCCTGATGATATACAAATGAGATTAAAACGTGCCGCTGAAGCAGCTTTTCGTCTCGATGAGGAGATGTCTTTAATACGTGGTGAAATACAAGAAGCCCAAGCCTTTTTCACGAGGAATAAGGAGTTCAAACAAGAGGAGAATAGCTAGGAGTTCATTAGAAGGAGACACAGTAGTTATGAAATTTGCGATTACATCTAAAGGTGATCAAAAATCAAATATTCTGATGCATAAGATGAGGACGTACCTACTCGATTTTGATTTGGTTTATGATGAAGATCAACCCGATATTGTTGTTTCGATTGGCGGTGATGGTACACTCCTTTATGCATTTCATCGCTATAGCAGCCGCCTAAATAAAACTGCCTTTGTTGGCATCCACACCGGGCATTTAGGTTTTTATGCTGATTGGACACCAGATGAAATTGAGAAACTTGTCATTGCCATAGCCAAAACACCCTATCAGGTTGTTGAATACCCACTTCTCGAGGTAATCATCCGCTATCAGCATGCAGGTAAGGAATCAAGATATCTGGCTTTAAACGAATCTACTGTTAAAAGTGTAGAAGGAACACTTGTAATGGATGTGGAAATACGCGGCCAGCATTTCGAAAGGTTTCGCGGTGATGGACTTTGTGTTTCAACACCTTCTGGGAGTACCGCCTATAATAAGGCTTTAGGTGGAGCAATTATTCATCCTTCAATCTCAGCACTGCAGGTTGCAGAAATGGCTTCCATTAATAATCGAGTGTTTCGGACCGTAGGCTCACCACTCATCCTGCCCTCACATCATACGTGTATGCTGAAGCCAGTAAATAGAGTGGATTTTCAAGTAACCATTGATCACCTTACGTTACTTCATAAAGATGTAAAGTCAATCCAATTTAGAGTGCCAGAAGAAAAAATCCGATTCGCGCGTTTCCGTCCATTTCCTTTCTGGAAACGAGTACATGATTCATTTATTTCTGACTCTGACTAATTAATTGAAAGCGGAGGCAATGCTATGACTTCTCAGTTTCAACTTCAATGGATAGTCAGTGAGAAAAATGCTGGGATGCTAATAAAGGACTTCCTTAAGGAAGAGGCGATATCTAAGACCGCCTTAACAGATATTAAATTTAACGGTGGATTTATCCGTGTGAATAATCAAGATGTAACAGTAAGGTATCGTCTAATGGAAGGGGAGGAGTTGACCGTCATTTTCCCCATGGAATTTCCGAGTGAAGGGTTACAGGGGGAAGATTTCCCCATTGAAATTATTTATGAGGATGAACATGTCCTTGTAGTCAATAAGCCTTCTGGGATGAACACCATTCCTTCACGTGAACATCCTACTGGAAGTCTCGCGAATGCACTCGTTGGCTATTACAACAAAATAAACCTCAAAGCGACCACCCATATTGTTACCAGATTGGACCGAGACACATCGGGAATTGTCCTTATAGCTAAGCACCGTCATATCCATCACCTTCTCAGTAAGCAGCAGCAGAATGGTTTTGTTAGGCGAATGTATGAAGCGTTTGCTGGCGGTATCCTTGAGGATGATTCGGGAATAATTGAAGTGCCTATCGGCAGAAAGACCGATAGTATAATTGAAAGGGAAGTCCGCAGTGACGGCCAATTCGCTTGCACTCATTATTCTGTAATTGAGCGGAAGAAAGCATTCACCTATTTAAGATTACGTCTAGAAACAGGAAGGACTCATCAAATTCGTGTCCATATGTCCTATTTAGGACATCCGTTATTAGGTGATGATTTATATGGAGGAAGTACCGCACTGATAAAAAGGCAGGCGCTTCATTGTAAAGAGATTAAATTTATCCACCCCATTAATGGACAGGAAATGAATTTTTATGTACCACTTCCTGTAGATATGCAGGCAATAGTAAAGGCTGAACCATTATCGTAGGTTCAGCCTTTACTATTGGAATTCTTGTTGATTTCCTGGGAAATTTGTCGGTTTATAGAACGAATTTAACATAGTTTAAGCAAAATCTTTAAACTTTTCCGCAACATATGGCATAGTAGAGTCTACAGAGACTAGGTCCATCTCTGGGTAGCGTAATGCTGTGAGCTTTCCCCCAAAGACAGCACCAGTGTCAATATTATATGTATTATTAATTATTCTAGGCTCTTTTACAGGTGTATGGCCATACACAATCAGTGTATCTCCTTTGTATTCCTTGGCCCAATCCCTTCGAACAGGGGATCCATCAGGGTGTTTTTCTCCTGTTATATCTCCGTAAAGGACAAAGGTTTTTACCTTTGAATTGGTTTTTCCGATAAATTCCTGTTTAATTCCAGCATGTGCAATAACGAGGTTATTTTTGTCTAATACTATATGCAACGGAGATTTTTCATACAGATCGATAAATTTTTTACGAATGGATTGCTGCTCTCTTTTGTATAATGATTTATACTCGGCTACTGTTGTCTCAAGTCCATGAGTTTCTTGTACCTTGTTTCCAAGAAAATAGCGATACAGTTTATTGCAATGATTTCCTGGTGTATAAACAGCCCTTTTCTGTTCTATGACAAGCTGCCAAACGATATCTGCGACCTTTAATGAGGCAGGGCCACGGTCAGTTAAATCGCCAACAAAGCCTAAGATCCTATTTTCGGGATGAATTGGGATCCCGCTTTCCCAGTTATAGCCGCATTCTTTCGTTAGTGCTATAAATTCGGGTAAACAGCCATGTATATCTCCGATGATATCAATTTTCATTGGACGGTACCCCCTTATGCATATATTCTCTGTTTATTAATTAATTTTTATAATCAAAAAGTCTTAGTTCTAGGAGGACGATATGGAAAATCATGCTTCAGTTATTTCTTTATTAATTGTTGTAACGGTGGCCTTTGTAACACCATTGATACTTCATCGCTTAAAATTAAACTATATTCCGGTAGTGGTTGCGGAGATTATTATGGGGCTAGTTATTGGGAAGAGTGGTTTTAACATTGTTCATGAGGACATGTGGCTTTCAACCCTATCCACACTAGGTTTTATATTCTTAATGTTTTTAAGCGGTCTTGAAATTGATTTTACTGCATTTTCTAGCAGTAAAAAACGAAGGACCCTTCCAAACGGAAAACTGGAGCCTAATACATTTTTAGCAGCTTCCTTAGTATTTGCTGGTATCTTTATTTTTTCACTAGGATTATCATATTTATTTGTTTTCGCTGGCTTTATAGATAATGCGTTTTTAATGACGCTGATTATATCTACGATCTCTCTCGGGGTTGTGGTTCCAACATTGAAAGAAGCACATTTAATGAAAACCAATATTGGGCAAATCATTTTGCTTGTAGCTGTTATTGCTGACTTGGTTACCATGATCCTGTTAGCTGTTTTTGTATCTGTATATGAATCGGACTCTGGAAATACATGGTTATTATTAATTTTATTTGCAGCAGGTATTGGGCTTTATTTTATCGGGAAACGGTTTAAGAGCAGGCCTTTGCTTGAAACTATGTCCAAGGGAACGATCCAAATCGGAACCAGAGCTGTTTTCACGCTAATTATCGTATTAGTGGGGTTGTCGGAATCGGTAGGAGCTGAAAATATTCTTGGTGCGTTTCTTGCTGGTGTTCTTGTTTCCTTATTATCACCTAATCAAGAGCTGGTCCATAAGCTAGATTCCTTTGGTTATGGATTTTTAATTCCGATCTTCTTTGTGATGGTAGGGGTCGAGCTTAATGTCTGGTCTTTATTTGCAGATAAAAAACTGTTGCTACTAATACCGCTTTTGTTAATGGGGCTTCTCCTCTCCAAGTTGATTCCTGTTTATTTGCTTAAGTTTTGGTACAATGCAAAAACAGTTATAGCCTCTGGTTTTTTACTGACATCTACTTTATCATTGGTTATTGCTGCTGCAACCATTGGGGAGCGTTTGGGTGTAATCACAGCTGAAATGAGTGGAACACTGATTTTAGTTGCGGTCATTACTTCCATTTTTACTCCGATTGCCTTTAAGAAATGGTTTCCAAAGGAGGCAGTAAGTGAACGGAAACTTAGAGTATCCTTCCTAGGAGCGAATCAAATTACACTCCCAGTTTCTAGAGAGCTTAAATCAAAATTATATGAACCAGTTTTGTACCATACAAAAATGGAAAAATCGGATAAACAAATATCTAACTCTTTATTTGATATTGTCGAGATTCCTGATTACTCAATGGATTCACTGTCAAATACCGAGGCAATCCAATCTGATATTGTTGTTATTTCAACAGGGGATCAGGAATTAAATGCTACACTTTCAGTTGCATTTAAAGAAAAAGGCGTTAATCGAGTCATTACGCGTATTGAGAGTCCTGAACTAGAAGAAAGCTTGCGAGAACATAACGTCGAAGTATTTTCAACATTTAATTCAGCAAAAGCCTTACTGCGGGCGTTAATTGAGTCTCCGAGTGTGATTAACATCTTAACAAATCAAGAAACTGCCTTGTTTGAGATAAAGATGCATAATGAACAATTTGATGGAATGACATTAAGAAGATTTCCTTTTACGGGGGATGTCATTTTTGTGCGGATATTTCGTGGTAAGGATTCTCTCGTTCCGCATGGGGACACTGAACTATTACTCAATGATCGATTAATCGTGACGGGATCAAAGGAATATGTAGATGAGCTAAAAAGGGAGCTTGAATTTTGCGAAATCTGTTAAAGTAAAATATACCTCCGACATTACATACTTTTCTTTTATCAAGGAATAGTGTAAAATTAGTACCAAGTACTAATAGTTGTAATAATGGGAGGACAAACATAACATGAATCTTTCTTTGAACGGAAAAACATTTGTAGTAATGGGTGTAGCAAATAAACGCAGTATTGCATGGGGGATAGCGCGTTCATTACACAATGCAGGAGCACGCTTGATTTTCACCTATGCTGGTGAAAGACTTGAAAGCAGTGTGCGTGAATTGGCAGAGTCTCTTGAGGCTGAAGGGACCCTTGTGTTACCTTGTGATGTGACAAGTGACGAAGCGGTTGAGCAGTGCTTTGCAGAAATAAAACAGGCAGTAGGGATCATCCATGGGGTTGCTCATTGTATTGCTTTTGCAAACAAAGAAGAGTTAAAAGGCGAATATATGAATACAACTAGAGATGGATTTTTATTGGCACATAATATCAGCTCCTACTCATTAACTGCTGTAGCAAAAGAAGCAAGAGGATTAATGACCGAAGGCGGAAGTATTGTTACCCTAACGTATCTTGGTGGGGAGCGTGCCCTGCCAAATTACAATGTTATGGGGGTTGCAAAAGCATCTCTTGATGCAAGTGTTCGCTACTTAGCTGCTGACTTAGGAAAAGAAGGAATCAGAGTTAACTCTATTTCTGCTGGTCCAATCCGTACGTTATCAGCAAAAGGCGTTGGCGATTTTAATGCCATTACAAAGGTTGTCGAGGAAAGAGCACCTTTAAGAAGGGCAACAACAACTGAAGAAGTTGGTGACACAGCATTATTCCTTTTCAGTGAATTATCTCGGGGAATTACTGGTGAAAATATACATGTAGACTCTGGTTTTCACATTTTATAAATCAAAAGATCTGCTAGAAATAGCAGGTCTTTTTTTTGTTTTTATGAACGGCTATGGGCAATTTGCATACATATAAACTGTAATGCAATGTATGGGAGGTTACTGTATGAAGAGGAAACCAAAGCCTGGACCGCTGCTCTATATTACTCAGCCTTTTACGGACGTACCAAGAAATAAAATGCAGGATGTATACACAAACCGGCATAAGCAGCAAGAAATCCCCTTGGAAGTGCCCAAGGAGGAGACCGTTAAGAAAAACTTTTTTAAGGTTTCACTAGCTAAGTCTGATGAAGTATCTCTGGAGGCTGACATTATCGAGGAATTGCCAGAGCGCAACTTAGAGACTAAAGAAGAACAAAAGCGTTCATTTAAAAGAGTAAAAAGCTTTAAGGAAATGAATATTGGAGAGCGATTAGAATATCTGAGAAATTTTCCAAAAGCACTTCCACCTGTTCCATGCGTTTTCCAAACAGCCGAGAAACCCTATCAAGGATATTTACTTGATTTTAACGAACAAGAAGTTACCATCAAACTTCCCAATCAATCCGTAGAGATTATCGCTAGGAGCGCCTTAACGGAAGTTTCTATGATTGGAATTAAAAGGTAAATAAAAAAAGCCAGCCGTGTTCGACTGGCTCATTTCCTTTGCCTTAGTCACATAATCCAAGGTTTACATCAGCAATACATTGTATTGCACAGAAGCAGCTAAGATCTACTGTGATACAGTCATTGCTGGCACGGAAACGGTCAACTTGACAAACTCTTTCTAGGTTAATGCAGCAAGGGTTTCCACCTGAAACAAGGTTAACTGGAACAAAGTTGTTACCCTCTCTGCGTCCTGGAACTAATACACGAAGTGTTGCACAGCAGTTATCAAATACTTCTTCTACACGGAAGTAGATTGAAACGCATGCATTGCCTTCCCCGCTAAAGAACGCATGAAACGGTGAACCATCCTTCGTCTTTAGTACAAAAACTCGTGTATCAACACGATCTCTAGTTGGTGATACTAATGAACCAAGTGGTTCCATGAAACAGCTGGGACAATCTAAACACTCATCAACTACTGCGTTATCTTGGATATCAGCTATTGCACGAACTACTTGGCATACACAGTTTTCACTAGTGCCGAGTACATCACTCTTTCTACCACAACCCATTAATACTCCTCCTTAATCTGTAATAGATATCTTACATTACTAACATATTTCAGAAGGCCCTTTTGGGTTACGGACAATCGCCTTATTTAAGAAAATTAGGCAGATTTAACGGAAGGACAAATACTCGATGGATATTAAACTTTTTGAATTTATTATTCTTTCATTAGCTAGTTTTCGTGTAACAAGGCTTGTTGTTTTTGATAAAATCACTGAATTTATACGTAGTCCTTTTTTTGATGAAGTAGAAGAGACGGCTGAAGACGGAACAATTGAAGTGTATTATGTACCTAAGTCAACTCCATTCAAAAAGTTTTTTGGTGAACTGTTGAGCTGTTATTGGTGTACGGGGATTTGGAGTTCAGCATTCCTAATTTTAGGCTTTATCTTCCTGCCAAGCTATTTTGAATGGGTACTGATCTTTTTGGCTGTTGCCGGCTTCGCTGCCTTAATTGAAACTTTCATACAGTTCTGGATGAATAATTAATAAAAATAAGTCTTATGTTGAGACAAGATTAATTCCTCGAACATACTCTATAAGTAGTTTAAACATCTAGAGTGGGAGTGGTAGGGCATGATGAATACGGATAAAAACAAAAAACAAACCAAAACACAACCTGTGGTGAAAACAAAAAAATCATCAAAGAAAAAGGGCTGTGGCTGCGGTAAGAAAACCAAAAGATAAGAGTGTCTGAACTGCTGGGTAACCGGCAGTTTTTTTGTTTGATGAGACTTTAACTAAATCTTTGACATAAAATTCGCCAAGGACGAAAAAACTAACAAGTAGTGACAATACTTTAAAATTTAACAAGGGAAGGGTAGATAATGGCCTACATCAACCGAATTCTTTTACTAGCATGTGTATTCTTTTTAACTTCGTGTAATCAAGATCAACCAATGAAGGATAGTCAATTAGCACTTATAAAAACGACTAATCCTGACCCTGAAGTGACCCGGTTGAACAAAAGTCATGACCAGGTTAAGCAGATTGAAAAGGATGTCAGTGATATTGAAGAGCTTTATGACGTTGCTGTTCTGCAGGGAAAGAATGAGGCATTGGTTGTCTATAAAGTTAGGCATATGCAGCGTTTTAGAATGAAACAGATTGAAAAAGAACTTAACGCAATGCTCGAAGAAAATTACCCAAAGGAAAACTTTACAGTATCAAGTGACTATAAGATTTTTTTAGAAGCGGTGCGGCTTGATGAAAAGATCGATGCAGGGGAAATCACAGATAAGCAAGCAGAAAAGAAATTAAATGAAATTATCAAAAAAACAAAAGATATGAAATAAGAATGGAGGGTTCGTGATGGCAAGTAAGCAAAAAAGTATGACACCACAGCAGCAGAAGTATCAGCAGCTGCAGCAAAAACATGAGCTAAAGCGGCCAGTGCTAAAAAATTGCATCAGGGCCTTCTGGGTGGGTGGTTTAATATGTGTTGTTGGCCAAGCCATCAGTTATTTTTATATTTATTTCTTTAATTTTACTGAGCAGAATGTAGGAAATCCAACGGTAGCGACAATGGTCTTTTTATCGATGCTGCTTACAGGATTTGGAATTTACGATCATCTTGGTCAATTTGCAGGAGCAGGAAGTGCAGTGCCTGTTACCGGTTTTGGAAACGCAGTTATCTCTGCAGCTATTGAACATCGGACCGAGGGGTTTGTATTAGGTGTAGGAGGTAATATGTTTAAACTAGCAGGGTCGGTCATTCTATTCGGAGTGTTTTCAGCATTTGTTGTCGCTCTAATCAAGACTTTATTGGTAATGTGGGGGGTTTTGTAATTGTTAAAAGGGCAGCAATCCTGGGTGTTTTCCAACAGACCAATGATCTCTGCAACTGGCGTTTCCGGAGGTCCCTTTGAAGCAAATGGAAAGTTAGCAGCCGATTTTGATATTTTGCATGACGATTTATGGATGGAACAGGATAGTTATGAAAAGGCACACCGATTACTTATTGAAGAGGCTGTTGAAACAGCATTGCAGAAAGCAGAAATACAAAAGGATCAGGTGCAGTTTTTATTTGCTGGTGATTTAATTAATCAAATCACGCCAACCAGTTTTGCAGCTAGAACAAATCAAATTCCCTACTTTGGTCTTTTCGGTGCATGCTCTACCTCGATGGAGGGACTGGCACTCGCTTCCTTTGTGGTCAATTATCAAGGAGCCAATCATGTCTTAACCGGTGCGTCAAGCCATAATGCAGCAGTTGAAAAACAATTTCGCTATCCTACCGAATATGGTGGGCAAAAGCCGCCGACTGCACAGTGGACCGTAACCGGTGCAGGGGTCGCAGTAATATCAGCAAATGACCCTGCCAAGCGACTGCCTGTGACTACTTCTGCCACTATAGGAAAAGTTATTGATATGGGATTGTCTGACCCCTTCAATATGGGTGGTGCGATGGCGCCCGCAGCAGCTGACACGATAACTGCCCATTTTCGAGACTTAGAACTAGATCCTTCCTACTATGACGTAATTATTACTGGTGATCTTGGACAAATTGGCCATGACACCGCCTTTGAGCTAATCAATAAAAGTGGGCTTAAGTTAGAGAAAAATCAGTTCAAAGACTGCGGTTTATTAATTTACAAAGAAGATCAGCCGGTTCTAGCTGGAGGAAGTGGAGCGGGGTGCTCGGCAACTGTTTTATATGGTCATATCCTTAATCAAATGAAAAAAGGCTTATATAAGAGGGTGCTGGTCGTGGCAACGGGTGCCTTGTTATCACCACTAAGCTTTCAGCAAAAAGAGACAATTCCATGTATTGCTCATGCTGTAGCGATTGAAATGAATGAATAGGGGAGGTAATCACGGTGTTACCAATGTTTTTTTGGGCGTTTGTTGTGGGTGGTTTATTCTGTGTGGTCGGTCAACTATTACTTGATGTCGGAAAGCTTACTCCTGGTCATACCTTAAGTTTGCTTGTTGTGATTGGAGCAGTATTAGATGGTTTTGGTCTATACGAACCTCTTATAGATTTTGCCGGTGCCGGAGCGACGATTCCGATTACTAGCTTTGGGAATTCATTAGTTCATGGAGCTTTGCAGGATGCAGAGAAGCACGGGCTTATTGGAGTATTAACAGGTATGTTCCAAGTAACTAGTTCAGGTATTTCTGCAGCGATTGTTTTTGGGTTTATTGGTGCATTAATTTTTAAACCTAAGGGATGAAAATATTGAGTAAAATATTACTATAAATGTGCCTATACACTTCAAGAAGTCATCTCATATGTTATTAGTAAGACTAACAAAGTGAGGTGACTCTCTATGTTCTGTGGATATGGCGGCTACGGCGGTTACGGCTACGGCGGTGGATACGGTGGTTCAACTTTTGTGTTAATCGTCGTACTATTCATCCTGTTAATCATTGTAGGTGCAAGCTTTTATTAATTTATTAACAAGCTTGCATGAAAGGGAAGGGTTGGTCGAAAAACTTGGCCAGCCCTTTCTTATACATATAAAGTGAGAAGCTTGTTTTTCTTTTCACGTTTTCTGCGTTTCTTCATACAATAAAGTAGTTTATGAAGGAGCGTGAAAGTGAATATGGATAACGGGTTCTTTAAAAATGTTGAAAAGAAAACTGGCGTCAATATGAAGGATATTCTAGATTTAGCGAATTCCTTACAAAATGCCAACTTTAAAGATGAAAAAACCGTGCGAAATGTCATTCGTCGAGTTTCGCAGATTGCTAACAAACCAGTAAATAAAGAAACGGAAGATAAAATTGTAAAGTCAATCGTTAATGATGGAAAACAGTTGGACTTTAATACGATCTCAAAGATGATTAACAAAAAATAATAAAAGACCTCTTTCAACTATTTTGAAAGAGGTCTTTTATTTTTAATGAGCGGTGCTAAGAAGCGTGAAGGATTACTTTTTTTTCCTCTTCGGGTTTGTTGGACAGAGATGAATAATTGTTGCTTCGCTCTTGTCATGGCAACGTAAAAGAGCCTTCTTTCTTCCTCTAATACAGTAAGATCACCATTGCGGTAATGATCTAGAGCATAATCATGGGGAACGCTGCCATCAACAGCTCCAAGAATATAAACGGATTCATACTCCAAACCTTTGGAACGATGGATGGTGCTAAGGGTTATGGCCTCTTTAAAATGCTTACTTAAATTCTTTATTTCTTTGTTCATTGCAGCCATATGGTCAGCATGTGCAAGGAGACCTTGAATGGTATCAAAGTTTTTTGCTGCCACCTTTAGGTCCTTTAAATCATCAGAGCCTTTTTCAAGCTGATTGGACTCGTTGCCGCGTTTCTTAAGAAACTCCAAGAAACCAATTTCTTTCTCGATTGATTCAATTGCTTCAAGTGGCTTCTTAAATTTTAATGCTCTAATTACCTGAACAGCCTTCTTTAATTTCTTTTCTTGAAACTGGTGTTTCGTTTTTATATGTGAAATCGCTTCAAGGATCGTACAGTCTTTAAGGATGCTCTCCGCTTTTAGGTCCTTAATAACCGTTTGCTTTAAGTATAAATAAGGTAAAATTTCCGTGATCGCTGGGAGATTCTCTTCATCCAATCCTAATTTAAGAAATGCAAGAAGACTTTTAACAATTCTTCTATCGTAAAAGGCTTCTGTGTCTATATCAATTTTAAATGGAAGGTTGGACCCTGCTAATCGTTCAAATATTGCACGAGACCCGGCATTCGTTCGATAAAGAATGGCAAAGTTAGAGGGATTAGCTCCTTTTGCTATTTTTTCTTGGATGTCTGTTACAATCATAGTTGCCTCTTCCTCTTCATCAAAAGGAAAGAAGAGGAATGGAGGGGTACTCCCTGTAAACTGTGCTTTCATCTCTTTTTGTCTTCTAATTTTATTTAAGGCAATCATTTCATTTGCCGTAGAAACAATTTCATGTGAAGAACGATAGTTGTGGTCTAGCGTTACCAATTTGGCTGAAGGAAAATCCTTTTCAAATTCGAGCAAATAACTTGGGTCACTGCCTCTAAAGGAATAAATGGCCTGATCGTCATCACCAACAGCACAAACATTTTTATATTTTGCTGATAGTAGTTTGATTAATTCATACTGTACCTTATTAACATCCTGAAATTCATCAATTAGGAAATATTTAAACCGATTTTGATATAGTGCCAGAAGAGAGGGATTTTGGCTTAATAGCTTATAACAGCCAACTAGCATATCATCAAAGTCAAACAGATTTTCTTTTGTTTTGAACTCTTCATATTTTTTGTAAAGAAAAACAACTTTTTCATCCCAATCTGAGTCTGGTCTAACTTGATCTGGCTGTAAAAGGGAGTTTTTCCAAAAACCAATTTGCTGAAGTGCTAAATCATAAGCAAATTCCTTCTCGGACAAATCTAATTCTTTACCTGCTTCCTTTAAAATCTTATCACGTTGCCATTCTTTTTTTAACAGGCGTTCACTAGCCCAGTTATTGCCTTCATGAAACATAAGAATCCGATAGAATATACTATGAAAGGTACCTGTAACTACTTTATTAATTAACTCTCTATTCATATGTGGGTAGGTTAGCAGACGGCTCTTCATTTCTCCAGCCGCTTTAGAAGTGAAAGTAACAAGCATAATGGTGTTAGGTTCGATGTTCTTTACGTTAAGCATATACGCTGTTCTAGCAGTTAAAACCCTCGTTTTACCACTGCCTGCACCAGCGAGAACAAGTAAGGAGCCGTCCGTTTCGATGACGGCTTTAGCTTGATTGACATCTAAAACCACACCGTTGGTAGCTAGTTGTTCAAGATAAATAGTTGGTGAGATATGATGACTAATTTCTGATTTTTTAAAGGGAACGCTGCACGAGAGTGGTTTAGCTGCCCGAAATAACCTCTTAAATTCAGATGTAGGAACAATAGTTCTACCTTTTGGAATGCGAAAACCATTCTGCTCTGTATAAGCTGGTTCATGAGAAATGGTGACATCACTGGAACATTCAGTTTCTGGTGAATGAACATGATAAAATCGTGGTTCTCCTTGTATTCCTAAATATAAGCGAACACTCTTATTGCATAACGGGCAAGACAAATGATTGTCTTTTCCTGCTAAATATATCTTTTGGAATTGATCTCGTTCTAAAATATCTAAAGAAATTGTTTTTCCTTGGTACAAAGCTATTTTCATTTGGGTATCCTCTTTCAAAAAATAAGACAAACTCTATGATAACAAAACGGAGCAGTTTCTTAAAGGGGGAGAAATTAAAAACACCTGCCTAGAATAACGGCAAGTGTTATAAAATATTTTTAAATTTCCTTCATCATTGTCTTATGTGGTATCCCGGCATCTAGAAATTCGTCAGATACAACTTCATATCCTAGACCTTCATAAAAAGGAATAGCATGCGTTTGTGCATTAAGCTTTAACCTATGTATACCCTGACCATAAGCATAGTCCTGGATGGCATTCATGAGTGCCTTCCCAGCACCTGTCTTTCTTACGGTACTTAGTACACAAATCCGTTCAACCTTCCCATACCCATCCACCACACGAAAACGGCCAGCACCAATGGGGGCGCCTTCTTGGTAGTAGACAAAATGAGCACACTCATCCTCGAACTGGTCAATTTCCTCCTCAGCAGGGACGTTTTGTTCATCGATAAAAACGGTTCTTCTTACAGAGAATGCATCTTCTAATTCTTGTTCATTATCTACAACTTTTACTGTCACTATTGTTATTCCTTTCCAAGACGAAATGTTTCATAAACAGTCCAAGATCCGTTATCTAACTGATACAAAAGGTGGAAGCGGTCAACTGTCTCTTCGTGGTTTAGTTTTGTCATACGTAATGAGCCATATACATCTGAGTGCTCATCATTTGATAATTTCTGCCCAATGGTAATATGCGGGACGAAAGCATATTCTAAGTTTTGTTCTTTAAATTCTTGGTTAATTTCATTGTGTAGTTTACTTAGCTCATCTGTTGGCTCAACTTTAAAATAGATGACATTATTAACAGGTTGGAATGAACTTATTTTGGAAGTTCTTAAAGTAAAAGCATTTGTACTACGGGCAATTTGCCTTAGTTTTTCAGCATAGAGTACCGCATCTTCTTCAGATGCTTCAAATGAAGTTTTTAATGTTAAGTGCGGTGTAATGAGTGCATAATGCGGGTCATACCGTTTACGATAGGAGTTTGCTAGATCTTGCAGTTTTTTAGATGGAAAAATAACAACCCCAAATTTCATACGTTTTTTTCCTCCATTTACAATGAATTTTTCTATTTCATTTCAGTAATTCAAATTTTAAGAAAGCCTTCTGGTTATTATATCAAATTTTCAAAAAATAAGAAACGAGTCAAATGCGTTAAAACATCTTCTTCAGGGCTCGCCTTAAATCAGGCTGCCAGTACGTCCATGTATGATCACCAGTAAATTCCTCATAAAAGTAGATAAATTGCTTTTCCGTAAACAGCTTTGAAAGCTCTCGATTAGGTGTTAAGAAATCACTCACCAATCCACTTGTTGTTTGGACTTCTGTTTCTCCGGTGCCAATAATATGATAAATCTCTAAAAGTGAAGGATTTGTATAGGATTTCACCATATCCAACACATTATGATCTACATATGGTGATTGAAGCAGAACTTTCCCAAAGGTGTACGGGTAATATAAAGCAGTTAGAAGTGAGACAGTAGCACCAAGAGAGTCGCCTATAAGTGCTCTTGTAGAACCCATTTGATAGGTAGGAAATTCATCATCTAAGTAAGGCACTAATTCATGAGCCAGAAAGCGGATATATCTTTCATTTTGTTCTCCGGCAGGATGGTATTTCCTTCGGCGGTCCTGAACATCCTTGTAGGGAATACCCACTATGATTAAGTTTTCAATTTCCCGTTTACTAAGGTACTCATCTGCTAATCGCCCAATTTTACCAAGTTGAAAATAATCCCGGCCGTCTTGGGCAATTAGCAATGAGTATTTATATAATGGCGAATAGTTTGCTGGTAAGTAGATGAGTAATTCTATCTCTTCACCTAACTCTGAGCTATTAAACATCACTTCTTTTATTGTTCCTCTTGGAAACTCCATGTGAAAATCCCCCAATGTTTCATATTTACAAATGCATTTTATCATAATTGTGGAGGAAAAGCTTATGGGGTAGGGCAGGGGCCTTCGTTAAATAGTGGTTAATGAAGGTATCTATTCTTAGTGTCTATAGAGGGCAGTATTGACAAAATATTTTCACGTCTGAAGGTTCGCATTTGCTTTCGAAGCAGACAATACGCGAGGATGTATTCGTTGTTTATTTCCTTAATTAGCAGCTTCCGTTGAGAAATCTCCTTACTTTCTGATAGATAGATCATTTCCAAAGGGAACTTTTCTTCGATTGACCGAAATAAAAGACCATCCATAATGGTACACCATCCTTTTGTTTATAAGTTTATTATATCCGAACATTTGTTCTTTATTCATTTTTTTTACGAATGAATGTTCTTGTTAATAAATGGGTGTTTATTTTATTGAAAACAGTATTGACATTCTTAGCTTTTTTACTATAATTAAATTTGTAGCTTAATAAGAGATCTGTTAGCTCAGCTGGGAGAGCGCAACCTTGACAGGGAAACTATCCTTTATATTACGAGCGATTAGTTCAGTGGGAGAACATCACCTTGACAGGGTGAGGGTCGGGGGTTCGAATCCCTCATCGCTCATAGGTTTAAGGCACTTTCTAAGAAATTAGAGAGTGCCTATTTATATGTCAAAATTGAGCAACCTTTGACCGGTTTTCTGTTAGAATCTTTTTCGCGGTGGGATTTTGGCGGGGTGGATTTTACTCCACCGTTTTATTCAAATAACCGTTCGAATTTTTCAATGGCTTCAGTCTCCATAGATGGTAGTAAATGTGCATATGTGTCCATAGTAATTTTGATTGAACTATGTCCTAGCCTTTCTGATACCACTTTCATTTGTACACCTGCTTTTAGCATTAGAGTAGCATGTGTATGGCGTATTGCATGGAAGGATAAATTTTTATTTACTGGGCTTGATTTCAGTGTATGACGGAAAATACGTGAAAAGTTATCAACAGATACGAACTTTCCGTTTTGAGTAGCGATTACTAAATCATTATCTTCATACTCATTCATTGCTTTTTCAACCTTTTGCATTTCTTTATGTTTAATAATGTCTTGTTTCATTTGTTCCGAAAAAGCAACAAATCTTCCTAAAGAAGTCTTAGTGCCTTCTTGCATATAACGATCTGTCCCCATAGCCGCTCTAACTAATCTTTTTCTGACATTGATTGTTTTTCTATCTAAATCAATATCATGCCACTGTAAGGCTAATAATTCTCCACGTCTAAGGCCTGTGTGTGCAGCCAATCTAAAGGCAAAAGCATAACGAGTGTAGCCCTCAGCAAACTCTAAAAATTCTTTGAGTTCCTTTTCATCAAGTACTTCAATTTTTTTATTTGTCTCTTTTGGCTTTTCAACCCCATTACATGGGTTATACTTGATTTCTTGTCTTTTTAATAGGTCGTTATAATACTTGTTTACAATGTTATATGCTTTTTTTACCGTAGCACTGCTTAAGTTCTTATCATACAAATTGTTTAAAAACAATTGGACATCAGTGGCCTTAATTTGATTAACGGCTTTTTTGTTAAAGAAGGGCTTAATATGGGTATCAAGTTGCATTTGATAAACACTTCTTGTGTTATCGGATAGGTTTCTTCTACCATTTAGCCAAACCTGTATATGTTCAGCCATATTGTCTTCAATTTCATAATCCCCACTTAATTGTCTTTTAAGTTTTTCTCTATCTGCAGTTTCTGCATCTCTAGCATCATCTCTATCTTTAAAACCACTTTGTTTCCTTCTTATTCCCTTATATTGATACTCAAAGTACCATAACAAATCTTCCTTTTTACTTCTATCCTTGTGTTTGTATTGTGGCATTCGACCATCCCCCTTTTTAATTAGTTTAGTAGATTGTATCACTCCGGAGTGATAATGGGTAGGAGGTATTTTTATGATACCAGCCTATATTTTTTCAATAAATATACGCTTATTTAAGGCGTTATTACGATGAATAATTAGATTCTACCATTGCGGAGGGATTTAGGGAAGAAGGTACTTTTGTGTTACCACTTCCTAAACTATATAATAAAACATTCAATCTATGGTCATATTTAATTTAAAATATTTTCTAGTTAATAAATTTATTGTTTCGTCTTTTTGATATATTAAAAATAAAAAATATTAATAAATGGTTTACTTTTTATAAAAAAATGTAGTAAGATTAAACCAAATAATACATAGTCCAAAAATGAGAGGAGATAGTAAATGAGAATTAGTTCAGGCATGGGTCAATCGGTTATTGGGAATCTCGTTAAAGCATTTACAGGAACAACAAATGAAGTTGTAAATGAAGTTAGGCAAGAGTACGGCTGGGACACAGGGAACTTTAAGAATGGAGGATCATGGGATACTAGGTTCAATAGAATCAAACAAGTTGCATTACAGAATGAATTATTGGTTCTAACTAGAAAAAGAGGAATATGGTCATTTATTTGTGTTCTTAATCTTGATTCTGGCACTTTATATGTCTTTTCAAAAGACAAGAATTTAGAAGGGGTTATTAAAAAACTCGGAAGGAAAAATATTCATTACTTCCAAGCCTTTGTATCCCTAAATAGTGACCCAGTTGATATGGACAATCAGCAAATGTCACTATTTTCTGTTTTTCCTGAAGATTACGAGATGCGTAGAATCAGAGAGGCTCAGAAAATACTAGGGGAAGAATATCCGTTAGTAAACCAAGTAATTTTTGTAGTCGCTAAGGAAGAAGAAAGAAAAATAGTTGGGGTTGAAGCGAAATTATTTAATCGATATTTTGAGCTAATTGATGTTCAAGATTGGTCTGCGCATGTTCCTGACGATGAATACGGAAGCATTCTAGTTATAGATGAAGAAACCATTGACAATACTGAAAATATTGGTATTATTCCTAAGGTGAAACTAGAGGTTAAAAACAGGAAAAATCATTTTGAAAAAGAAATTCCAAGCAAAAAGCTGCATAAAGAAGATATAAAAGAGGAAGGAAACAGTTAAATGGTCCTGTTCTCATAAGGAGGTATCAGGGTGTTAGAACGCCAATTTAACGGTTCAAGACTAAGAGAAGGAAGAATATATCGAGGATATACTATTACCGACCTTGCAAACGAACTAGAAGTAAGTAAACAAATGATTTCGAAGTATGAAAATAACAAAGCAGTACCTACTTTTGAATCCCTAATACAAATAAGCAATATATTAAAATTTCCAAAAGAATATTTTTATGAGAATACGATAGAAGTCAAAACTGGTAACACTTACTTTCGTTCTCTGTTAACAACTGGTAAAAAAGAAAGAGAAATGCAGTATGACCGTGTTAAATATTTAACAATAATTCGAGCATTACTTGAAGAGTATGTTGATTTTCCAGAATTGCATGTCCCAGACTTTTCTGAAAGGGATTCTGAGAATGTTGAAGAGATTGCGAATCGATTAAGAGTAGAATGGGGCTTAGAAGATAAACCTATTAAGGATATTGTCTTTTTATTGGAAACAAAGGGATTTGTCATTTCTTCTTTAAATTTGGATAAGAGAACAATTGATGCTTTTGGATCGCAACATGAAGTCAATGGAAAACAATATTATTCAATTGTTTTAGGAAACGATAAAGGTTCTTTTTACAGACGCCAATTTGATGTGGCTCATGAATTGGGACATAAAGTCTTACATGATCCTTATCTAAATTTAGATGACTTGAGTAAGGATGAGTTCAAACAAATTGAGCAAGAAGCTAATGATTTTGCAGCAGCATTTCTTTTACCTAAAGAAAGTTTCTTGAGAGACGTCTCAATACATCCGAACGATTTAATGTATTATAAACTTCTAAAGAAGAAATGGTGTGTATCTATTGGCGCAATGGTTATGCGCGCTTATAAATTAGGTGCAATTACAGAAGGAACGTACCAATACATGCAAAGGTCTATAAGTCAAAAAGGTTGGAGAACAAAAGAACCACTAGATGATATAAAAGACATTAGAGAACCAGTATCAATGAAACAAGCAATAGAACTACTTATTGAAAATAACTACATTACTGGTGATGAATTTATGCAGAAACTATCCCAACATTATGGCCTAAGTTTATATAGGGAAGAAGTTGAGGAATTGCTTGGATTAGAGGAAGGTTATCTTAAAACAGATTCTGTTCCTTTAAAGGATAATATAGTAAGTATTAAAGACAGACTAGAATCAAAGAAACAAATCAAATAAGTGTTAAAC
>JBFNER010000049.1:0-28188 GCA_040797665.1 Neobacillus sp.
ACGACTTCCCCGGGGGAGACAAACTCACTCTTATTCTTGCGGACTTTGTCCCTCATTCTAGCGGACTTTGTCCCGCGACTTCCCCGTGAGAGACAAACTCACTCTTATTCTTACGGACTTTGTCCCGCGACTTCCCCGGGGGAGACAAACTCACTCTTATTCTTGCGGACTTTGTCCCTCAACTTCCCCGGGAGAGACAAACTCACTCTTATTCTTACGGACTTTGTCCCGCGACTTCCTTGGGAGAGACAAACTCGCTCTTATTCTTGCGGACTTTGTCCCTCGACTTCCCCGGGAGAGACAAACTCACTCTTATTCTTGCGGACTTTGTCCCGCGACTTCTCCGGGAGAGACAAACTCACTCCTATCCTAGCGAACTTTGTCCCGCTACTTCCCCGGGAGAGACAAACTCGCTCTTGTTCTAGCGGACTTTGTCCCATGATACCAATAAAACCTCTACCCAACCCAGGTAGAGGTTTTCCGTCAACTAACTTTTTTAACTCTACTATAATTTATCACTCTTCCCACCAATAAACCCTAGCCTCATAAGGCCGAAGCACAATCTCCTCTAACCCCCCGCTCTCCGAAACTGGGTAGTTACTGATTAAAAGCTCAGCCTCAACCTCACCCAGCTCCAGCTCCTCCGGAAGTTGAAAGGTAGGGGTTCCGGCAAAGAAGTTCAATATAACAAGTAATTTCTCAGCACCATGTGTCCGAACATAGGCATAAATCTCAGAATGGTCTTCCATCAACATCTCATAGTCGCCATATACAAAGACCTCAAATTGCTTACGCAGCGCGATCAGTTTTTTATAATAGTTAAGAATCGAATTAGAACAATCCACTTGAGCCGACACGTTAATATCCCTATAATTCTCATTTACTTGAATCCAAGGTGTACCAGACGTAAATCCTGCCTGATCACTAGAATCCCACTGCATAGGGGTTCGGGCATTATCCCGACCTTTGTGATGAATTCGATTCATGATTTCACTAGGATCCTGACCCTGCACTTCCACTTTTTCACGATAATAGTTAAAAATCTCTACATCGCGGTAGGCTTCAATAGAATTGAAAGCGACATTCGTCATGCCAATTTCCTCACCTTGGTAGACATATGGCGTACCGCTTAAAGTATGGAGATAAGTGGCTAATAGTTTTGCAGATTCTGACCAGTAGACACAATCATCTCCAAAACGCGAAACGGCTCTTGGCTGATCATGATTGTTAAAGAATAGAGCATTCCAGCCTTTACCGTATAGTTCTGTCTGCCACTTACTCATGATTTTTTTCAGATCAAGTAAACTCCATGGCTCTACGCCCCATTTTCCTTGTGTACCGCAATCAATTGCCGTATGTTCGAACTGGAAGACCATATTAAATTCTTCACGATCCTCAGCAACATACAAAAGAGCTTCCTCGGGCCCGATTCCTGATGTTTCCCCTACCGTCATGATATCATACTGGCTAAACACTTCCCGGTTCAACTTTTGCAGCTGGTCATGAACCATTGGCAGATTAGAATAGTACGGGTATCCTGTACTGTGATTCTCATCCTCAGGATGTGGATCATCAGGAAATCCGTCTGCTTTCCCAATATGATTGATAGCATCCACCCTAAAACCATCAATCCCTTTGTCAAGCCACCACTTAACCATCTGATGAACGTCTTTCACAACCTCAGGATTTCTCCAATTTAAGTCAGGTTGTTTTTTCGTAAACAAATGCAAGTAATATTCTTCACTCGCTTCATCATATTCCCAAACAGAACCACTAAAGATTGATTCCCAGTTATTCGGTGCCTCACCGTCAACAGAAGAACGCCATATATAATAATCACGCTTGGCACTATCCCTAGACGAACGTGACTCAATAAACCATGGATGCTCATCCGAGGTATGGTTGACCACCAAATCCATAATTAGCTTCATACCTCTTGCATGAACCTCAGCTAATAACCGGTCAAAGTCCTCCATTGTCCCGAACTCAGCCATAATCTTAAAATAGTCACTAATATCGTAGCCATTGTCATCATTTGGAGATTGATAGATCGGACAAAGCCAAATGACATCAATCCCTAAATCCTTTAAATAATCCAGCTTAGAGAGAACTCCTGGAAGATCCCCAATGCCATCACCATTGCTATCCATGAAACTCCGTGGATATATTTGATACACTACAGCTTCTTTCCACCACGTTTTTTTCATAATAATCTCCTTTTATTTAATGGATCCTTGCATAACGCCATTGATGATGGCTTTCTGGCCAATCATATACAAGATTAGAATTGGAATGACCGTCATCAGAATCGCCGGAATCAACAATTCCCAGTTATTCATATACGTACCATTGAAGACTTTCATCATAACTGGCATCGTATAAACACTTTCATTATTTAAAACTAATGAAGGCAGCAGGTAGTCATTCCAGATCCATAAAATATTAAGAATGGCTACTGTTACGGCAATTGGCCTTAACATCGGGAAGACAATGATGAAAAATGTTTGGAGAGTATTACAGCCGTCAATCCGCGCTGACTCTTCAATTTCTACTGGAATCGATTTGATAAATCCGTGAAAAATAAAGATCGATAAGGCACTTCCAAAACCGATATAAAAACCAATCAATAACGGAATCGGAATCGCATCAATCAATTGCAGCTTTGCTCCATAAATGTAAATAAGCGGAATCATCAGGGTTTGAAACGGGATAACCATTGAAGCTACTAAAATAGTAAAAAGTGATTTATTATATTTTGATGGTTTTCTAACCATATGGTAGGCAGCCATCGCAGAGAAAATCACGATAAAAAGCGTACTGATTGACGTAATTAAAAAGGTATTTTTAAACGTCACCATGAAATTCATTTTCTCAATTACTTCAGCAAACTGGTCGAAACTCCAGCTTGTTGGCAGAGAAAATGGGTTGGTTAAGATCTCGCCGTTATCTTTAAATGAGTTGAAAACAAGTAAGATAAAAGGAAAGATAAAGCAAATTAGTGCAATGAAGGAAATGATATAGAGCATGGTCGAAGTAGCGATTCTTTGCAGCCTCATTATGCTTCCACCTCCATTTTCTTACTAGAATACACTTGAATTCCGGTAATGATTGCAACTATGACAAATAGGATGATACCCTGTGCCTGCCCTGTACCGTAATTTGCTTCCACAAAGGCTTTATTGACCACGTGCATGGACACCATTTCTGTACTGCCATACGGTCCGCCTTTTGTTAAGGAGAAATTCAAGTCATATACCATAAAGGCATTTTTCAATGATAAGAAAATGGTTACGACAAATGAAGGGATCATTAAAGGAATGGTAATATTTATTAATCTCTTAAAAGCTCCGGCTCCGTCAATCCTCGCAGCTTCCATCAAATCACCAGGGATACTCACCAATCCGGCAATGAAAATAATCATCATATAACCGGATGTCTGCCAGATGGTTACGATGACAAGTGACCAAAACGCCATTGTCGGGTCACCAAGCCAGCCAAGCTCCAGCCACTCAATGCCAAACCTCTTCCCAAATGCCGGTAAAGATTGGACAAAGATGAATTGCCAAATATACCCCAGAACTAATCCGCCTATTAAATTCGGAGTAAAATAAGCCGTTCTTAAGGAGTTCTGAATTTTGATCCCAGAGGTTACGAGATACGCTAACCCAAATCCTACTACGTTTACAAAAAATACAGTGGCGACGACAAACTTAAGGGTTAACCATAGAGATTCCCAAAACCTTGTGTCCTTTGCTGCGTTGATGTAGTTTTCAAGTCCGGAAAATACCATCGGATCCACAGGGGTATCCATTCTGTTAAGCGTAATGTAGATTCCGTAAATAAACGGGACGAGAACGGTTATCGTGAAAAACAAGGTGGTTGGACCCAGGAATAGGATGGAGTTTCCTATATCATTCAGCTTTTTTTTCCGATGCTTCATTTTGCTTCACATCCTACAGGTTAAATTTAAATTAAATAAGTGGGCGAGATTTAAACCACCCGCCCACTTTTTATGCTTTCATTACTTTTCGTTCTTGAAGAAGCCTTCCATGTACTTCGCTAAATCTTCTCTTTTTAGTTCCTTTGCGATATGCTTCTGAACTTCAGCACCAATGGTGGTTGACCATTCAGATGCATTAACAAAATTAGTTGTAAACGGCATTGTACGGTCTTTCGCAATGGCATCTGCAATCGCAATTCCCAGTGGGTTTGTTACAGTGTTTGGATTATTTTTGAAAGCAGAGATGATCTGTGCTTTATTTACCACAAAGTCTTGACCTGCTTCATCATAAACTAACCACTCTAGGAACTTCTTAGCTGCAGCCTGCTCAGCTTCGGATGCCTTTTTATTTACGACCATTACTTGTGTAGGACCAACGGCAATTTTGTTGTTTAATGGGTTATCTGCATTGTTATCAACTGCTACAGGCATAAATCCAAAGGTGTCTCCAGCGACTGCCTTAAGGGAATCGAATGCCCAGTTTCCATTAAATAGAATAGCAGATTCGCCTTTTCCTACTGCTAGATGTGCAGAATCATAGTACTGCCCAATTGGACGCTCGCCATATTGGTTATATTCCTTAGACGTCAAAAGTTCTAATGTGTTGTAGTAAGCATTCCACATTTCATTCTTGGCAAGGTCTACTTTTCCTGCCTTTAATTCTTCTACTAAAGTACTAGGATCTTCTACTTGATTTAAGAATAATGAGCTGTAGTGGTTACCAACAGACCATGCTTCTGTTTGATAGGCAACAGGGAATTCCACACCAGAAGCCTTCACTTTACCTAGTACTTCCTTTAACTTATCTTGTGTATTGATTGTAAATGGATCAAATGTTCCGCCGACTGCTTTATCCATTACCTTTTGATTGTAGACAAGTCCCATACCTTCTACTGCAAATGGGAATCCAACGACTTTACCTTCAGCATTTTTCAGGGCAGACGTTGTTTCAGATACCCACTTTTCACCAGAAAGATCAATTCCTACATCCTTGTACTTATTTAATGCTGCATACGGCTCAAACATTGCTAATGTTACAACTTTTCCTGAAGCCGTTAATTTATCAAATACATTCAGTGTATCTCCAACTGCGCTTGAATTTACTTCTACTTTAATGTCAGGGTTAGCATCCATAAATGCCTTCGCAGCGTCTTTAAATTGAACATCGATTTCACCTTTACCATTGGTAACAATAATGGTTACTGCTGAATCTTTTTCTTTGTCTTTGTCTTTAGAATCTGATGAATTGTCTGTTGAGCTATCACTTGAACATGCTGCCAACGATACAGCTAAAGCACCCGCCATTCCAAGCATTGCTGTTTTTTTAAGCGTTTTCATAAATCTGCTCATTAAGTCATCTCCCTTTTTTTGCAAGAAGTTTTTTCCTCTGCAGGAAAATTTATTGCCTACACGCAGATTATATGATAAAAAATTTCCTGGGTCAACGAAAAAATGCTATAATTTTACTAATATGTTATCTATTAAACTTTCAACCATATTCATCCATTTACTTTCATGAAAATGGTTTGTAAGATTAAACTATCTACATATAAGGTTGTGATTGGATTGAAAATCACGTTAAAGGAGATTGCTAACTTAGCGGGTGTGTCAACATCAACAGTCTCCAGGGTGATCAATAACAGTAAGCCTGTTAATGAGGAAATACGGAAACGTGTACTAAATGTGTTAAAAGAAACGAATTACCTTCCATATGTAGCTCAAACCCTAACTCTTCCACAGGATCAGCTTTTAATAGGTGTGATCTGCCCCCAATATAGTAATACCGTTTTGGATGATCTAATTGTAGGAATTAATAAGGTCTGCAAATTATATGGATATGACACCGTGATTGGATTAACAGACGGCACGGTAGAAAATGAGCTGCATTATATTGATTTATTCAGTAATAAATTATCTGTCCAAGGGATGATTTTCATGGGACAGGAATGGGATGAAAGGCATCTAGAGCTTATTCAAAAAATGCTAACTCCCGTCGTGTTAGTTGGGCAGATTTCTAGCTTTCCTTCTATTCCGTCTGTCCATGTTGATAATATTACTGCTTCTTATGAGGCCGTTACTTATCTACTGCAAAGCGGTCATCAAAAGGTTGCGATGATTCGCGCAGCCCATGGGCAGACAATCAGGAAGGATCGTTATCAAGGATACCTTAAGGCTTTGAGCGATGCTGGAATTACCCCAGAGGAAAGCTGGGTGGTAGAAAGTGATTTAACAGTAGAGGGTGGAAGGCAGGCAATGGCCGACCTTATTGCGCACGGATCCATGCCAACAGCTGTGTTCTGTTCCACTGACTCCATCGCAATCGGGGCAATTTCCTTCTTGATGGATCAGGGATATAAGGTGCCAGAGGATATTTCCGTTTTCGGATTTGATGGCCTTGAGCTGTCTAATTTAATACGCCCAAGTTTATCCACCATTGTATACTCTGCTGTTGAAATTGGAATGACAGCTACTCGCAATTTAATTAAGCTATGTAAAAATGACCATGAGCAAATTACACCTCATATTAACGTCCTGCACCATCTCGTCATTCGAGAAAGTACCAGTTCAATATAAACAAACAACGAAACCTCTATCCAGGTTGGATAGAGGTTTTTGAGGATTGTTATTGATTAAGATCAATGGTATCAAACATGGCAGGCTCAAATCCATGATCACCTAGACCATAAACTTCTAAGACTCCATTATTTTCAACCACTACATATGGGCAGCAATCATATATGATAAGACCGCGTAATGTTCCTTCAACACGATAGGATTCATGGTATCCTTCTTCCAAATTATCATAGTTATTAGCTGTTATGACAGCTACTTCATTTCCGATTTGTTCTGCATAGTGATGGGCGGTTTTACTGACGATTTTATCCTTTGCTTCATAGAAAATTCTGCCTGAATCGTAAGCATCGATTCTATTGTCTTCATATGTTCCATCATTAAACTTCCACCATAGATCACTGAAGACTTTTAGTTCTTTTCCACCAGGCGATTCCACTACAATCAGTGGTGCTTCTACTGGTGTTTCTTTAAAAATAACAAACAGATCTTTTAATTTTCCTAACTGTGCTGGACCTTTTGTTTCATATAACTGACCGCCTGGTGCCGATACATAAACACGCTCACCTTTTTGTTGAGCTGTGTAAATACCTTGTTGTTGAATTTGATTGCCATTTTCCATTTGTGATGCACTTACGGTTGGAACTGCCATCATAACTGCAAACGCTGCTCCGGATAAAATTTTTAAAGTTTTGTTTTTCATTTTGTAATTCTCCTCTTATAATAATATTGAGAACATTTCGTTCTCCGTTAAGAATTATATAAAGAAATTACTATCAGCTTCAATGTCAATTTACTTTCATACTTTCACACTATTTCTACCTTATATAAATTGAGGTGTTACTCATGCAAATTGCTCGTCTTTTATCTCAAATGGAGAATCAATGGTTTGTTGGTCGAGAACAAGAACTGAGTATTTTAGAAGAAATAATTTTGCATAAACCAGAGTGGTATCTTATCCATATTACGGGGCCAACTGGAATTGGAAAAACATCGCTTCTAAAAAGGTTTCAAACGATTCATCCTAACATAGCCATGATTTATTTTAGTGGAGTTGGAGGATATGAAACAAAGGAGGCATTCCTTGCAGACCTCTGGGAGGAAATTCAAAACCATACCAAAAAGGTGCCTGAGGGTTTTATTCTCAATGAGAAAAACGCAGCTAACCTATTAAATAACCTTGTAAAAGAAAACGGTAAGATTGTATTTCTGTTTGATTCCTTCGAATTATGGTGCCCGATTCATAAGTGGATTCGAGAAAAGTGGATTCCTTTGTTATCAATGAAGATTCGGATTATCACCTCTTCAAGATTTCAACTCCCCTCAGACTGGCAGCGCTTGCCTGGCTGGCACGGACTGATTAAAACGATAGAAGTTGGCAGTTTAAAGAAGCATTCTGTTCAACAATATTTAGATGAAAGATTAATAACGGATAATAATGCTCGTTACCACATCGAATATTATTCAAAGGGAGTACCATTAGCGTTAAGGTTAATCTGTGATCTAGTTGAACAAAATAAAGGAATTTTTAATGATCAAGATGACTCTTTTTCTTATTATCTTTATTCAATCAGCCAGCAGCTTTTATCTGCCTCTGGCGAAATCATCCTCCATCAAAACCTATTAACAACTGCATCTATATTTTGGTGGTTTGATTATGACTTATTGAAAAGTGTTTATGACCAGCCAACTACTACCACAGAGTTTTACCATTTTTGTCAGCTTCCCTATATTGAAGTGTGTGAAAATGGACGGTGGAGGATCAATGATGATATCAGACAATGGTTGAGTACAGACTTCTCTGTGCGAAATCCTGAAAAGTATGAGCTCGTCCTTAAAAGGGCCACCGCTACACTAAAAAAGCAACTTGACCTGGTAGCTGCCGAGCAAAAGCTACCCTATATTTTAAATATCCTCCATGTCAATCAGAATGGTTTTATTAAACGTTTCGGGTTTGGTGCTAGCAATACTAAGTTTCAGGCGGGACCCCTGACTGAATCTGAACTCCCTATCATTTGTAACATGTTTGAGAAATTTGTCCGTTCACTTAAGCCTTTCCTGCCTGATAAATGGCAACAATATCGTTACTTTCATGAGGTCTGGAAATTACAGCCTGAGGCATTTATTGCCGTTCGATTAGCGGATAAAATTGTTGGGTTTATCACCTTTGTTCAGCTGAATAGGAAAACAAGAGATTTGTTTAGTCGAAATCCTGTTTATGCGGAATACATTAACAGGACAACATTTCAGGAAAAAGAATTTCTCATTTGGGTCATCTCCGCTGACCCAAACTATGATCCAGATGTGACAGCCTTTAATTTTCGATATATCTTTTCTCAATTGGCAAAAGATACATTAATAAATGTTGTTTCACCCTTTCCTGATTTAGCAAATATATTCTTATCATTAGGCTTCAAATCCTTAGAATATAACACAACCTTTACAAATGACTTGCCTATGAGTCTATTGCAATTAGATTTGCGGAATAGCGATTTATCTAAAGCAATTAACCAGGTACTTGATTCAAAACCTGAAGAACCGGAAATATATATGCAAGAATTTATTTCACTAATGAAAAAAATATTGATTTACTTCCATCAATCCATGTCAGAACAGTTGATTCACTCAGCGATAAATAAATATACATTTTTATCTCACCTTACCACACCAATTGATTTTCGAAAGAGGCTTTTAACGATCTTGAACGAGATGGAACGTGGTTCAGAAGATGAACAACTATATGCCAGCATCATCGATTTAGCCTATATTAAAAAGAATTACAAACACGACACGATTGCAGAGCGTCTGAATCTATCTCTTAGTACTTATTACCGTTATCTCAAAAAGAGTATTGAAAAAGTTGCATATGCATTATTAACACACTAACCAAAATAAAAGGCAAGCTGCCATATAGCTTGCCCCACCCTATTTTATACAAATTTTTTCAAGGTAACTTTTATGGTTGTTCCTATTCCCTCTTCACTCTCGATCGTCATATTCCCTTGGTGGCTTTCAATAATACTTTGACAAACCATAATCCCAAGTCCGGTTCCTGTTTCCTTTGTTGTAAAGAAAGGACGGCCCACTCGCTCTAGAATTTCCCTTGGCATCCCCATCCCTTGATCAATAAAAAGGATGGAAATTCCGCCCTCTGTTTTTTCCATATTAATCACAATAACCCCACCGTCAGGCATGGCTTCAATAGCATTCTTTAAAAAGTTGATAAATACCTGCTTCAGTTTATTCTCAATTCCAAAGACGAAATATTCCTCTTTGTCATGACAGTCCAGTTTAATTTCAACTCCGTGAAGATTCGCCTGGGCACTCATTAAAATCATGATATTATGTAATAGCTGGTACAGTTCAACCTTTTGAAAATCTATCTTGCTTGGCTTTGCCAGAAGCAGTAATTCGCTGACAATGGTATTAATTCGGTCGATTTCTGAGAGCATAATCGATACATATTCGGTCTTAGAGGATGTCTGAAACTCAAGCAATTGGGTAAATCCACGTAAACTGGTTAAGGGGTTTCTAACTTCATGGGCAATGCCAGCGGCCAATTCACCTGCGACTGCCAGCCTTTCAGACCTTTGGATAAACTCCCGGCTTTGGTTTAGTTCCGTTACATCCCTTACGACTATATGCAAGGAAGGAATACTCTTATAAATAAACGGTATACACTTAATTTGAACATCGACCGTTTCATCATTAAGAGTCAATACTCTGCCATTGAATGTACCCACTTTTTTTCCTAATCTTACTTCTTTGAACTTTTCTAAAATCTCCGGCTTGTCGAAAGGATGGATAAATTCTTCCAGATTCTTGCCCTCAATGTCCTTCAAGCTTGTCCCTCCGAGCAAATGTACCCCCGTCTTGTTTATAAATGACCACTGTACACTATCCAATCGTTGAACAAAGATTGCTTCTGGAGATTCTTCTACAAGGAGACGATATTTTTCCTCACTTTCATATAACTCATGCCAAAGTTTTTGTTGTACTTCTATCTCCTTTTGCAGGTTTTGATTACTGATGAATAGCTCTTCTGTCCGTTTTTGAATAATCTGGTCGAGCTGATTATATTGCTGCTGAATTTGCTTCTGACTTTGATATATTTTGACAAACCCAGCCACTTTACTTTGTAATACCTGCGGGGGAAACGGCTTAAACATATAGTCAATGGCGCCCACAGAATAACCGTTCATCACATGCTCCTGAGTTTGGCTCAATGCTGTTAAAAAAATAATCGGGATATCCTTTGATTTTTCTCTGGCCCGGATTAACTTGGCTGTTTCGAAACCATCTATCCCTGGCATTTGAACATCCAGTAATATAACAGCAAAATCCTTTTTCAACACCCATTTCAAGGCTTCCTCACCTGAAGTGGCGCTAATGAGACAATATTCAGGAGATTTCAAAACAGCTTCCAATGTCAGTAAATTTTCAACCCGGTCATCTACCATTAATATATTTACTGTTTCTTTTTCCATTACCTCTCTCCTAGTTCGTAATAATCTTGCGATATAGCTTTTCGTTTTCATCGACTACTTCGTACAAATGGTGATGATTTGAAGTAGCAAGGGCTTCCCGACTGCCTAATCCGAGAACGCCTCCAGGTGATAAACTATCAAAAAATAACTTATGCACCCTTCCTTGGAGATGCTTATCAAAATAGATTAGTACATTCCTACAAATAATAATGTGAAATTCATTAAAAGAGCTGTCTGTTGCTAGATTGTGTGGAGCAAAAGTAATATTTTCAGCCAAAAACGAATGAAAAAGAACACCCGCTCCTTCAACCTTATAGTATTCCGAAAAAGCTCTTTTTCCTCCTGACGCAACATAGTTCCCTGTATACATTTTCATTCGATTAAGTGGAAAGTAGCCAGTTTTTGCCTTTTCTAAAACATTCTCATTTATGTCGGTTGCATAAATACGTGTTTTATGAAGTAAGTTTTCCTCATTTAATAGAATCGCCATCGAGTAGGCTTCTTCTCCTGTGGAGCAACCAGCATGCCAAATACGAATAAGTGGTAGATCCCCTAGTAGAGGAACCACCTTTCTTCTAAAAGCAAGAAAGAATGATGGGTCACGGAACATCTCAGTAACATTGATAGAAAAATCAAAGAATAGTTTTTCCATCATAGATGGGTCATGTAACACTTTTTCAAGCAGGGCACTGACTGTATGGAGTTTTTCGATTTGAATACGATGCCATATTCTTCTCCGAATGGAAGAAAAGGCATAGTTTCTAAAGTCATGTCCATAATACCGGTAAATGCCATTCAATAGTAATTCAATTTCAAGTTTTTCTAATTCACTGCATACGTCTAGTTCATATGGTTGTAGTTCAACGTGATTTTCAATTTCTTTCATCGGACTCACCTATTTATGAAGCCACACCCGAAGCAGCGAAAATAATTGCTCTAGGTTCACCGGCTTACTAATATAATCAGATGCACCTGCATCCATACATTTCTGACGGTCATGTTTCATCGCTTTTGCAGTTAACGCTATAATTGGAATTGACGCAAATTCAGGCAATTGTCTAATACGTTTCATGGCTTCATACCCATCCATTTCCGGCATCATAATATCCATCAAGACCAAATCAATATCATGATTCTCCGATAACATTTGTAGGGCTTCCCTGCCATTCTCTGAAAAAACAACATGCATATCTGCGCCTTCTAAAGCACTTGTTAATGCGAATATATTTCGCATATCGTCATCCACAATCAATATTTTTCTCCCAGCAATGGAGCTTAATCCTTCATTCATTATACTATTCTCTTTTTCACTGGATTTATCTTTACGTGTGTCAGAGTCACCTAATACTATGTCTTCTGCCAAACCTACAGCTGCCTCTTGCTGATAATCGGTTTGTACATTTGTATTACCTTCCTCAAAAGGGATATATAAGGTAAAGACACTTCCCTCACCTTCAACACTCTCGACCTCAATAAACCCTTTAAGTAACTGGGCTAAATCCCTTGATATGGACAAACCAAGACCAGTTCCACCATATTTTCGGCTTGTCGTACCATCTGCTTGATGGAACGCTTCGAATACTAAATCCTTCTTTTCCTTTGGTATGCCGATTCCTGTGTCAATGATTGAAAAGGCAATGTAGTTAGCCTCTGCTTTTTTGCTGTCGCTCCCCTCTTTCACTTTTACATCAACCTTTAATTCGATATGACCATACTCAGTGAACTTAAATGCATTAGAGAGTAAGTTTTTTATGATTTGAAAAAGCCTTTGTTCATCTGTATAAAGAATATTAGGCACCTTGTCCCCAACTCTAACATGAAAGTTCAGCCCTTTTTGCTTTGCAACTGGTGAAAATTGCCTCTTCGTAAAGGTAAGCAGTTCAGATAAAATCACTTCCCCCTGGTGAACCTCCATTTTACCGGATTCAATTTTTGACAGGTCTAAGATTTCATTAATCAACTTTAATAGGTCATTCCCGGATGAATATATAGTTGATGCATATTCCACCTGTTTTTCATCTAAATTTCCCTCTCTATTTTCAGAGAGCATTTGAGATAGAATAATCAAACTATTCAATGGCGTTCGCAGTTCATGAGACATATTGGCGAGAAATTCAGATTTATATTTAGAGCCAACGATAATTTCTTGATTTTTTATCTCCAAAGCATTTTTTATTTGTTCTATTTCTTTTGTTTTTAGCTCTAGATTATTATATTGAGCCTCAAGTTCATCGTTCATCGTCCGAAGTTCTTCTTGTTGTACCTGCAGTTCTTCAGCCTGTGTTTGCAATTCTTCGTTTAAGGTTTGTGATTCTTCTAATAATGCTTGAACCTGCTTATGCTTTTGAATTCGATTAAGAGTAATACCCAAATGCTCCGCAGTTTGTTCAAATAAATCTTGATGTAAGGGTGAAAAGTCATGAAGTGTGGCCAACTCCAAAACAGCAAGAACTTCACCTTCGTAAAGAACAGGAATTATGATGATTGCAGAGGGATTGGTCGAACCTAGACCGGAGCCTACCTTAATATAATTTTCTGGAACTTGTTTTAGTAGAATCGTGTGTCCATCGGCTGCACATTGACCGACCAAACCTTCACCAATTTCAATTTTCTTGATTCCTACAGATCCATTATTATAAGCAGCATAAGAGGCTAATCTAGTTAAATATGTTTGATTTCCATTTGTTTCTCTTATGTAAAGAATTCCATAACCTGCATCAGCAATTGTACAGACAGTGCTTATAAATTGACCAGTAAAATCCCTTAAGTCAAGGAGTCCCTGGGACATTGAAGCCAATTCTGCTAATCTTGTTTTTATCCAGTTTTGCTCTTCTAGCTTTGCCCGGTGTTGTTGCTCTGATTTTTCATACTCTTCAAGAGCATGAGCCATCTCATTGTACGTTGCTGCGATTGAACCTAATTCATCGTTGTGTTTCACTTCAAGACGAGGATAATTTTCCGATCCCTTCACTATTTCCTGCATGACTTTTCCGAATACATATAACCTGCCCGTTATAGTTCGAATCACCATTACAGCCATAACTACCCCTAATAGAACAGCACCAATCGTGGCTAGAATGGTATACCTTAAAGCACTAGAGAATGTTTTGTTTGATGTAGTAATCGTATCCTCCATTACCTTTTCCTGAATACTCACTAGTCGATCAATTAATTTCGTCAGCTCATCACTTAGCTGTCCTTCATGTTCTAACATGACCAGTCTATTACCTTGACCGTTATTTGAGACAGACTCTATAATCGAATTCACGATTCTCTTGTATTCCTGAATTTGGTCTGTAATTTCAAGGATCGTAGCATTAGACTCTTTTAGATTTGATGTTTCTTCTAACCAATTTAAAGATTCATTTATTTCTAAAAAGCTTTCATTTATTCGCTTGATCATTTTTTGTCTTTCTTCTATCTCTCTATCTTCACTTGAAACCATACTAATTTCCAGCCCAATATTATTAACACCGGCCCGTATATGATTGGCATGTCTTATTTTCTCATACCGATCTTTCACCAGTTCATCAATTTGTTTACTCTGATTACTCAACATAGTTATAACAATAGATACAATTACAACCATAACGATGATGGCACTTCCAAAACCGACATAAAGCAGTGTGCGGAATTTCATCGTTTTATCCTCCCCCTTTATTGCACTTCCTGCAGATGACTACTCACTATTCTAATAAAATTCCCAACTATTCTAAAAAGTCCCATTTTTAGTATAGATTATGTTAGAAGTAGGGTCTACCTTTAAAGGACTTTTAACTAGGCAGTCAGGGTAAAGACAGTAACATCAGCAATTTTTAAATTTAAAGCTTTCATAACTCCTCTACATGCCTAATATGTATATAAATAGGGTTAAATTACCTAATTTTCCTGAAGGAGTTGAACTTATGAACAAAGGCTACATTCCTAAGGGAATGGTGGAGAAGGAATATCGGTGGGAGTATATCAACTATGCACTCTATTACCATCTTAATAAAATGAATGCAGATCCCCAGCTAGCGCAAAAGCTTGGAATGCTTGTGAAAATTCAAGAATCGCAATTAATGACCTTACAGCAAATGGCTGCTACTCGTGGAAAAAAACTACCTCCTATCCCAAGCTATTTCGATCCTCCTCAGCACATACATGACCTGCTTGACGAACTAATCACAAGAGAAAATGAATTATTACAGGAGTATGAAGGTTATACTCATTACTTTTTATCCCCCGCTCCCCATTCTCACTACCTAAACAACATCATTTCTAATAAAAGATGGCAGATTAATAAGCTTGCTGAATTAAGGCAGTGTTTTCCGCACCACCATGACCGTAACGCAAGACAAGATTATACTCTTGAAAATGGATACCGCTTAGAAAAGGTAATCGATGGACTTACTTTTCCAACGGTTATGACCTTTGATGATAAGGGAAATAGGTATCTAGCTGAGGCAGGTTATGCCTATGGTGCAGAACCTGGTGAAGGTCGAATCTATCAAATTGGCCCAAATGGACAAAAAACAGAGATTGCAAGAGGTTTTTCCGTACCGCTGACAGGTTTAACCTGGTTCGAGGGGCATTTCTATATTGCTGAGGGTGGATTTGGAAAAAGCACCGCCGATGGGTGCGGCAAAATTACAAAACTAGCTCCTAACGGGGAGAAGACAACACTAGTCTCTGGTCTTAAGTCTTGTGGAGATCATTTTACCGGAGATATTAAGGTTGGTCCCGATCGGATGCTATATTTCACGGTTGGAACCGCAACAAATTCAGCGGTAGTAGGTACTGATAATCAATCGTGGGTAAGACAAAATCCAAAATTCCATGATACACCGGCGAGGGATTATGTTGTTTACGGAAAGGACTTTATCACGAATAACCCGTTTAATCCAGAAGGCAGTGCTGTGGAAACGGGGGCTTTTAAACCGTTTGGGGTACCGAATCAGGATGGAGAGGTGATTAAAGGAAATCTTTACGCAAACGGGGTCGTTTACCGCTGTAATTTAGATGGCAGTGATTTGCAGGTTTATGCTGACGGTCTTCGCAACCCATTTGGAATAACCTTCTCGCCTTTTAACCAAAAGCTTTATTTAACTGACAATGGAGCAGATAACCGGGGGAGCCGCCCCATCAATGAGGATTGGGATAATTTTTGGGAGGTAAAACAAAATGGCTGGTATGGCTGGCCGGATTTCTTTAGTGGGTTACCTGCAACCAACCCGCGTTTTCGGGTAGAAGGAAAGCCAAAACCTACTTTCCTGATAAAAAATCACCCAAAACTAGCTGGCCAGCCAATCGTGCGCTTCGAACCCCATTCCTCGTCTAATAAGTTTTCGTTTTCAACCAACCGCAGCTTTGGTTTTGTCGGTGAGGCATTCGTTGGTCAGCTCGGAGGAATGGATGGAAAAAGCGGTCTAAAGGTCGTTCGGGTGAATCTTGAAACTGGACAGATACGTGATTTTTATACAAATAATATCGGGTTAGAAATTGAGAGTGGTCCTAAAAGACCGGTTGCCGCCATGTTTAATCCTAGTGCCGATGAACTATATGTGATTGATTTCGGATTAATGGGTCCTAGAGAAAAGAGTGCAGGTACTGGGTCCGTTTGGAGAATCGTTAGAGATAACTAGTTGACTAAACCCGTATGTTCAAAAGGGTGATACCGATGTTTTGGCGTAAAGATATTCAAGAAACTCTATTACCGCTCATGAATCAAATCAAAAGTAAGCAAAGCTTTACGTTTAAATTAGTGGTCACAGCGTTCCTTGGTTTAATTGCAGCTATTTTTCAGTCTGCAGGCGGATGGATCCCGGGAATTGGTATGTTAATCAGCCCTTTTTCATCTGCTCCAATCATTTTTAGTATGTTGATTGGCCCTTCTTATGGTTTATTATGCTATCTGCTTACCATTTTTCTAATAGTACTTCTTCAGCCTTCTGAACTTATTGTATTTCCGTTTACAACAGGAATTATGGCAATAGGAATTGGATTAAGCTTTCTATTGGTAAACAGGATATGGAAGGCAGGAATCATGTCAGCAATATTCTTAACAATGGGGATTTGTTTCTTACTTTATGTAGTGGAATTCCCTATTTTAGGGCCCTTTTTAATGGAATTTAGCATGTTGAATATCCTCATCATATACTTCTTTTCACTTGTTTACTGTTGGTTATGGACAGAACTTGTCTTACAATTATTACCTAGATTCAATTTAAAATTCTGATCTTTTTTCCAAAATAAAAAACTCGTCGATGACGAGTTTTTGTTTTCCTCCAGGCTTACTGGTTCTCATTAAACTTTTTAAAAATCAATGTTGCATTATGTCCGCCAAACCCTAAGGAGTTGGATAAAGCGATTTGAATATCCTTCCTCTTAGCTGTGTTTGGTACGTAATCTAAATCTAGCTGTTCATCCGGTGTTTCATAATTGATTGTTGGAGGAAGGATTCCTTCCTTAATGGCTAAAAGGGAAAAGATAGCCTCGATCGCACCCGTTGCTCCCAGCAAATGTCCTGTCATTGATTTTGTAGAACTGACGGAAAGCGTATAAGCATGCTCTTTAAAGACCTCTTTAATTGCTAATGTTTCATTCAAATCGTTATAGCTAGTTGATGTGCCATGAGCATTGATATAGTCCACTTGATCTGGAGAAATGCCGGCATCTGCTAATGCTAGTTTCATTGCTCGCTGTGCCCCTTCACCCTCAGGTGCAGGTGAGGTAATATGATGGGCATCCGCTGTAGCCCCGTACCCCATCAGCTCTCCATAAATATGAGCGCCACGGGCAAGGGCGTGTTCTAATTCTTCTAATACGACAATTCCAGCGCCTTCACCGATGACAAATCCATCACGATTCTTATCAAATGGCCGGCTTGCCGTTTTCGGATCTGGATTTTTGGAGAGCGCGGTCATATTCGAGAAACCAGCAATGGTCATTTCTGTAATTGTAGCTTCTGTCCCGCCGGCAATCATGATGTCCACATCGCCTTTTTGAATCACCCGGAATGCATCACCAATGGAATTAGCACCGGAGGCACAGGCTGTCACCGTACAGCTGTTCATTCCTTTCGCGCCTACTTCAATGGATACCTGTCCAGCCGCCATGTCAGGGATCAACATCGGAATCGTAAACGGATTTACTCTTCTTTGACCTTTTTCAATAAATTTACGATGCTGCTCCTCAAATTCTGCTAATCCGCCAATACCTGAACCAATCCAGACACCGACCCGCTCTGGATTAATATCAATACCGATTTGAATACCGGCATCCTTTACAGCCATTTTACTTGCAGCCACAGCGAATTGACTGTAACGGCCCATTCTTCGCGCTTCTTTTTTATCGATAAAATCTTCCGGTGCGAAGTCTTTCACTTCTGCGGCAATTTTCACATCAACCTTATCTACATCGTAGATCGTCCCTGGAGCAATACCAGATACCCCATTCTTAATGTTGTTCCATGTTGTCCAAGCATCATTCCCCAAAGGGGTGACTGCTCCAATACCTGTAACTACTACTCTTCTTTTCATATGATGCATTTCCCCCTTACAGTAAGAATCCGTAAATAATTTGTGTACATTTCCTTAGCAGGAAAAAGAAGTGTTCTTTAATATCTTTCCTATTGTAACTAATTACTAGCAGTTGGACAAATCAGTAGGTCTTAAATATATTTATACTTTTAACTTAAAAAAACCTCCTTTTGCTATAAAAACAAAAGAAGGTTTTTTATTACGTTAGTTTAATATATTCTTTTTCTTTCTTACGATGAAGTACATAGCAGAACCTGCAAAGATGATTAGGAACCCTAATACTAACAAATTATATTGATTGGTTGCTGTATTAGGTAACTCGTTACCTTCGTTTGAAGTCTCAGTTTTTGGCTGTTCCGTTACAGGTTGTTCAGTTCCTGGCTCTTTTGTTCCCGGTTCCTCAGTCCCTGGCTCTTCTGTTCCCGGTTCTTCAGTTCCTGGCTCTTCTGTTCCCGGTTCCTCCGTTCCTGGCTCTTCTGTTCCTGGTTCCTCAGTACCAGCTAGGCTAGAATAGTAAGCTTTTACTTCTTCGCTAGAAAGCACGGTGTTTCCATATACTCTTAAGTCATCCATTAATCCTTTATACGGAGTATCCCACCAGTTCACACCAAGGGCAAATACACCATCTGTAGTTGTGAATAAGTTCGGGAAGTTTTGTCCGGAGAATGCTTCCTCACCATTGACATAAACCTTCACTTCGCCAGCATTCACAGTAAATGCCATATGCGTCCATTTGTTTGTAGGAATTTTCATTCCAGTTGTCGCATCATACCAATTAGTACCTGACCAAACCATTGTGTCACCTGCACCTGGTCCAAATGGAACGAGGCTCAGCCAGTCGTTGTTTGTTCTTGCACCAAAGAAGGTGGTTGTATGCTGGGTTAACTCCTGTGGATTTAACCAAACAGATACAGTATAAGAATTACTTGAAAGTAAGCCATTCGGTAAACGAATACCGGATTGACCGTTGAATACAGCCGCTTTACCGGTTACACCGTCAGCAAAAGAAATGGTACCGCCTGTATTATCTACAGAATTTCCAGTTACAGTTCCAGCAGTATTATTTGCAGTTTGATCTTCAAGATTGTCTTCAAAATTATACTGTGCAGTTAATCCATCTGGATTTTGATAAAGTGCCTGAACTTCTGTTTCTGGAAGAGCGACTCCATCATATACACGAATTTCGTCCATTAACCCTTTAAAAGGAACATCCCAATAGTTAACACCTAGGCCAAATACTGCATCTAAAGATGTAAACACATTCGGGAAGTTTGATCCTGTGTACTTTTTCACACCGTTAATATAGAACTCGGCTTTTCCTTTGTTAACCGTAAACGTAAGGTGCGACCACTCGCCTGCAGGAATGGTTTTATCTGTTACGGCGTCATACCATTGATCACCGTTGTGTGACCAAACCATAGTATTGCCCCAAGGTGTCTTTGGAACAACACTTATCCAGTTGTTTTCTGTTCTTGCACCGAAGAAAGAAGTTGTAAATTCCGTGATTGTTTCAGGCTTCACCCATAATGATACTGAGTACGTATCACCTGTAATTAACCCGTTTCCTAAACGGATTCCAGAGTTGCCGTCAAATTTAGCAGCTTGTCCGACAACACCCTCAGCAAAGGTAATTTCTCCGCCTGTATTATTTATTCGATCTCCAGTCACTGTTGCCTCAGATTGATTTCCTGAACGATCTTTCAAACCGTTGCTAAAATCGTAGTAAGCCGCTAACCCGCCTTGTTCTTCCGCTAAAACTGTAACTGTAATGGTTTGTTTGCCTGTCACTCCGCCCAATGTAATCGAAGCGGTTAATTCTACCATTGCATTGTCAGAGCCGAACTTTGGTCGAGTTACGGTTCCATCATTCGCTACTACCTCTGGGTTAGAAGATACCCATGAAATCTCCGATCCTCTTGTGGCGATTGTTGGGAGTGTTAGATTGCTAATGACATTAGCCGGGAAAATAGTAGTCAGCTCTTGTTTGATCGCCTGCACTAGTTCTTCATCTGAAGACGCTTCCACATGGCTTCCCCAAATCACAATACCTTGGTCAGACATCGCACTAAACGTCATTACCCAGCTCTCTGAAGTTGGATCAAATTGACGGATGAATACACCATCATAGGTTCCTTCATTGTCAATCGTTAATTCTGCTCTGTAATTGTCATAAAGCTTCCATGTACCTGTTACAGCACCAGAAATCGTGTTGTCAGCATTTAATTTTACCCATGTTGACTCGGTTAAATCACCAGTGATTTCTTTGCCATGGTTCACGTATTTATAATCACCCGCAACATCTGCCGCTGAGACAGTGGCAATGGTTTCACCAGCATAGCGATACGGTGTTGGCACTGGCCATTCGGCACTGTTCTTAAAGGTTTGGTGCACGCGAACCTCGTGCATTTCCCCTTGCTCAGGGAAACGAGTATGAGTCACGATAAACTGCTGACCTGTTTCATCATCAATATAATAAGAATTATGACCTGGAGATTTATAGCCGGTACCTATTCCGGTTCCTGCCTCACCAAGATCTCGCTTAAATAAGTAGTTTCCAATCATTTTGTTACCGATATCTTTATGGTCGGTCCTGCTTGGAAAGTTTCCTACACCAACATCGAATGATGCTGGAAATACAGCAGCATTTCCTTTTGCATCCTCATAAGGTCCTTCAATATTCTTTGACCTGAACTGTCTCATTTGGTAGCCGCCATCAGCTGCTAAACCGCCATATGTGATATAAAGATAATAATAATCAGATTCCTTATCGTAAACGGCATACGTTCCTTCAGCAGACCTTCCGTATCCAGAAGCAATTTTGGTACCAAAATATCTGTCGATCATTCTGCCATCTGCAGTTTGACCATCTACACCAGGATACTTAGGCTGACCTGTTTGCTTGTCCAATTCCAAAATAAAGGTACCGCCAGACCATGAACCATAGGTCATCCACAGCTTGCCATTTTCGTCGTAGAGGATGTTGGCATCGATGGCATTTGTATAGAGTTTGTTATTATAGGCGCCAGTCGAAGTGAACCATTCAGGGTTTACCTCTTTAATTACGCCATCCGCAATTAATTTTGAAAGATTGGTATTTTCCCAGTGCTTATTTACCGTACTGTTTCGATCATATGCTTCTGTGTTGTTGAAGCCGGAATACATAATCGTATCTACATATTGATAAGGCCCTTCAATTTCTTTTGAAACAGCAATACCGATTGCGGAACGGATATAAGTAGAGGAAACACTATAGTACATCATATAGGCACCCGTTGTTCCATCTTCATTGATATAATCCTGATTCCAGAAGATATCTGGAGCCCAAACGGCAAAGCCGCCTCTAGAGTCTGAATCATTTTCTCCAGCCCACTTAAATGAACCGGCAAGTGTCTTTGATAAGTCACCAAAGAGAGTATTATTGGGAGTGTTATAACCATTTGTGAAGTTATCCCAGCTGATTAAATCAGTTGATTTAGCAGCAGCAATATGTGAACCAAACACATAGTATGTACCGCTTTTTGTATCCTTTATAATAGATGGATCATGAACAGTGGCATTTCGAATTACAGGCGGCTCAAGTTCACTTGATTGTCCATTCCCAAAAATAGTATTAGGCAGTAACAAGATTAAAGTTAAAAAAACAAGTGTACTCTTCTTTATAAAACTTTTCCTCATTTAACCTTCTCCTTTTTCTTTCTAAAATGATAGCGCAACCATTTCACTTTAAAGCTATACTCTAAAATCCCCCTCCAATCCACTCACAAATGTTGTACATACAAGTTATAAAACACTCAAAAAAAAGTCGAACAAGTTGTTACAAGATAAACAATACTATAAATCTAGCAAATTCTCAATATTACCAATAAATAAAACACTAAAAAATTAATACAACCCTCATAAAGCAGAATATATCATCGCTAAAACTTCGGTCATCCGTACCAATATTTCAAACATAATAGCACTCAACCAACCAAATACTCACTTATTACTCAATTAGTTGTCCGTACTTGTTTTCATGAATTCACTTTGATTTCTCATTAAAAAACCTCTACCCAAAAAGGATAGAGGTTTTTTAATGAGATGTGCTATTTCGTAACACCATCAGCGATTTGCACCAGGATGGTTGGATCTTTTATTTTATAATCCTCAGCCAGCATGACGATTTTTGAGGTGATTTCCGCTGTCTTCGGATCATCATCGATGAATGGTAAAAACAGCCGCCCTCTGTGCTGGGAATGGATCGGGAGTATATTCACTGCGCCACTCGCCATTTTATGGACAACTCCGCTGCCAAGATGGACAGTATATTTGCCAAACATTCCCGAGATAAGGGCATGAGAGCCTTTTAACTCCACATTCGTTAACCTGAAGAGGCGGACTAGTTCTGTCATAATCGCAGCTCTCATTTCCACCGTTGATAAGCTCGCTTCTGGATCAACGCCGCCAACATGCGCCACACTTACCACTAAATCCACATCGCGCATGATTTCTGAAAAAATAATGTCAGGAACCTCCGTAAACGGGACTCCTTTTCCTGTATTTCTTTCTGTAAATTGGACTCCTTCAATCGTTGGTGCCTCTACATCGGCCGGAGAGTACCAATCTGCCATTGCAAAAATATGGGCAATCAAGTTTTCCTTATAAAAGACCTTTTGCAGTCCTTCATCATAGCTTACTGTCCAACCTCTGCCCTTAAGAAGCGAAGCAGCCTTCTTCGGCTGAATCTGATGACCATCATATCTGCTAGAGATGGTCCTTGCCTCCAACTCATCAGCAGTAGGTTTGTACAATTCACGGAAAACCTGCTTAAACGGCTGAATAATCCCCCGTTTAAAAATGTCCTGTTGAAAAGCTGACCATACCCGGTTACCGTATAGATGAACGGGATGGGCAATGATACAGGTGTTCTCAGGCTGTAATAGCAGCCTCTCGTCTTCCACTCCAACCAGTGCTCCATCCTTAAAATATCCTAAATGGTTACCATATTTAAAGACAAGATTCTTTACTAACGGATAAATGACAGGATGTTCAGAAAGGTTCCCAAGCTCTGCTGCTGTAAATGCATCTCCTGCTTCCATTGCCTTTTCAAGCATCGACCGTGCCCGAGTATACTGCGCCTTCAATGACTTATGGACGGCTTTTATTTCCGTTACATACTGATTGTTTTTCAACTTAGCAGGAATGCTCTTGCTCGGTTTACCGTTTTTCATGACTCCAACCGTTGCCCTCCCAAGCTCATCGATTTTGATAGATATGTCCACATCCCCTACAGCTGCTGGTTTTAGGTATGGTTGGATGGCTTTCATTTTTTCCGTCTCCATATACCAGGTGAATCGGTTTGTATCTGGGAAGCCTGCATTCCGAGCTAAATTCTCTAAGGAAATCGAAACTGCTTTTGCCTCACTCGCACGGCGCTGGGTCCCAAACTGCTTGCTTTCTTTTAAAAACTGGTGAAGCAGCTCATATCTATGAAGCATTTCTTTTTTCTCTGTACCTAGAGGAATAAGCCCATACAATAGGACATAATCCTTGTTTCTTTTTTCAGTAATCATTTTCTCAGCCTGGTCGGAGGTAATTTTCCCTAGCATCGCATCGGTAAAAAGCTGTGAACGCTTATGCAACCCACCGCCTGCGATATATTTAGCACTATTATAAATTACTTTAAATCGTTTAGCTCCTAGTAAAGCGTAGGCCTCGTTAAACCAGTCAATATCGAACGCACCGCTTTTTAAATCCTCAGGAGAAATAGGGGAGTAGCGGGCGACAATCGTTTCTTTGTCATGAGAAAAATAATCGTTAACATGCGCATGGAAATACCAGCCGGCAGATTTAAGCCCGGGCCAATTCAAATATTTCTCTATCATATCAAACCATTGAGGTGAGTACATGGCCGCATCAATCAGCTGTTTTTCAGATACTTTTCGTTTAGCAAGCAGCTCTTTAAGGGTATTTTCATCCTCCCTTTCTGCCGGATAGCAGTTCTTTAGTAAATGGCTGAAAATCTCCTTTTTTGTACTGTCATCACCGACAAAATTATAGCCTCGTATATACGGATCCTTTTCGGAAGCTACTAATATATCCACAAAGAATTTAGTCCCTGTACATCGATAAATTCTAGAAGCCAGCTTACTAACCTCTGTTGTCATATCTCCACGCTTTAGTTCAATTGTTACGACCCGGTCCACAACACTACGGCATACTTCATTCAGTTTTTTACAGGAAGAAACTGATTTGTGACCGTGAAATTCATGATTGGTCAGAAGCCGCAAATTCTCAGGACTTAATGGCCTTCCGCATAACTCGGCATATAACTCATTTTCATCCACAAGACCGATCTCGTATGCCTTTTCAAAATCAGCCAGCTCCAAGCAAGTATGCGAGAGATAACCTGAATCTTTATACATCGCATACCCCAGCAGGAAAACGTCCCTAAATTGCTGTTCGTCCTCCCGATTACTTGTGGCTCTCATCGTGCTGTACCAAAATGAAATCTCTGGTGCATCCACCAATGTCTCTGAATAGCCCCCATAATAATAAAAATCGTTTTTATTTCGCTTATCATACTCTTCAGCAAAGTACTTCTTGGGTACCTTTTGGCAAATAAAGCTGACCATATTACGGGTGAGCACAAATATTTCCGTGTTAGCTACCTCATTCAGCATGGCCTGAAGGATGGTCCGAACATGATAAGAATAAGGCAGCTCTTTAATAAAAGTTCTAAATTCCTTCTGATGAGCAGGAAACAGCTGTGACAGGATTTTTTTATACCAGTCTTTTTTCACTCGATAATATTGCTGATCTAAATTGAAATAAAATAGAATTTCTAGGAGTTTCCTCGTCGTAAGGTTATGTTTGGCTGATGCGTCTCGCCATACCTCTGTTAGTGGATAGTCTTCCAAGGTGAGTAAGGTATCTCTGGATTCACGATTACCAATTGCACGAATAGTATATTCCCCGCCCAGAATGACCTTTTGTCTTGCACCATTCCAGTCTTCAACCTCATATTCGTATTCTTTATATTGATCTACTAATTCACTGAAAGCCTGCAAGGTTTGTTTTATCTCCTCCAAAGAGGAAGAAAGAATATCTTTGCTAGTAAAGTCTGATGGTGGTGATAATTCTGGGAGTGTGAGTGTTTGTTTTGGCTGATATAATCCGAACCCCTCTGAAGCAATAAAGTCCTCTGTCTTGGTCTGGGTTATTTTTTCTACTAATATTTTTGCCTGTTGAGAAGATTCAGAGAGTACCGCTGCCATTTGCTTGCACTCATCTACTATTTCTATATATTTTTGGTCTTTTTCAATGGTAGAGATGATGTCAAGTGCAGCCAAATGCTTATTTTCACTTTTATCATTAAATAGTCTTTTAATACTGCCTAGGAGCTCTTCCGGTGCTTGTTTAAGCAGCATCGAAATCGCATTCTTTCGCAAATCGCCCGCTTTGTACTGTAGTAATTGTTCAATGATTTTATAATCTTCAGGTGTTAAAGGTAGTTTCTCTACCTTCTTCAATGCAGTGGAACGAATTTGAGAGCTTTTGTCACCCATAAATTCAATCATGGCGGTTTTTTGTTTTACTGTTTTCGGCTTAGTTAAGAAAAACTCCATAAACATTGACCGGGTATTCACACTCATTTTATCTTTATAATCTAGCAATATATCGATCTGGCTGTCTGCTGGTTGATCTGAGGCGGATAGCATCATTTTCACTAAAATTTCATCACAAGAAATGACGGTCTCACACCAGGGGAAAATGCTCTCCTTGAAAATCTTTTCTTTTTTAGGCATATGATCAAGCATTTGCTTCAGCTTTTCAAATAATTCTGCTGAGCTGCAATTCCCGTCTATTCTCTGATACTTTTTAAGCGCTTCCCGATTATCCATTAGGTTATAAAGATGATTGATATCGCTATATAGATTTTTAAGAACCCAGCTCTTGACCTCATAATCAGGATCATCCAGGAGCAACAAGGCATAAGTATGCTGAAAGCGAGGAAATTGAATTTGCTGTAAGAAGAATAGAGCTACTAATCGCTTATATTTTTCCTCCTCAGCCATCAATTCTTGGATTCTAGTTTCCGTCCAGGCTACATCGTTAAACGCCAGCGACCATAATCCTATATAGATTAACAGCGTATCCTTACTTTTCAAGCATTCTTCTGCAAAGTCTCTTTCCGTTAAACATCTGTAAGCTGTCTCCAAACATCTCTTAATTACCGCTGGTTTCTGAGCCGTTATTCCGAGGCCTGTCCACACATCAAACGCCCTAACCACAGATGAAAATCTGACTAGATTATGGTCTACTATCGTTTTCAAAAGATACAAAAATCCTTCTCTCGACCCTTCGTCCATACATTCAACAATGGTTTGGCGGAGACCCTCCTGAAGTTTAGCGGCCAAAAGCAGGTCGCTTATCATTTTATGAGCTGTTTCACTTCGGCTCATCAACAGGCCTTTAATCATTTCTCGCGAGACAAGACCCGTATTGTTATCACCATAGATGATCTCCTCAATCTGACTGATTACCATTTCATTGTTTTCATCTATTTCTAAAGCTAACAAATCTGGAAGGACCGGATTGAATGCAAATATATTGTCCTTCGATGAGAAATATTCCTCATAGGTGAAGTTCTCTGCTATTAAACGAAGCATACCGTTCAGCTTTTCAATAGCTGTTGCCAGATATAGCACATCAAAGGACTTTGTCCGAAAAGACCGTCTCTCCGTTCCGGAAGAATAAATGTACTCAGAACTGTTATCCCAGATTTTTTTAAACTTATTTGCCCACTCCTTGCCAAAAAGAGTGACTAGTACCTTAAATTCAGACCCGCTAAAAATTTCGGAGATGGATTGAGTTTTCTCCGTCCACAAAGTATTGTAGAGATTCGCTTGCTTTTTGTTCCACTCATTGTAGTTATATCCTTTTATTTTATGACAGGCTACTATTGCATGGATGATGTCTTTATTCCTGCCAAATGACAAAATGGTTTTTACATTCAGCTTTTCAATATACTTTTTAGTAGCTTCACTATCTTGATAATAGTAATACAATTAACAACACCTCACCACATTCTCCCTGCTAGCATAGTAAACCGAATAAACGTCAATACATCCTCATCTTTTACTTCAAGACGCTCATCAAGGGTGGAGATCTCTTGGTCGCCCACAAAAACCCTAAACAGACCATCTGTAAATGCCAACATTGCTGTATCAACTGCCTGAGCAGCATTTGCCTGCTGCTGGTTAAATCGTTCTCCGAATCCTATCTTTCCAGTATGTACCTGGTTCTCTATTTCATCGAAAGAAAGGTATTTAAGCAATACTGGTTCTTCTGCTTTTTTATTGTATTTCGCAACATTCCCCGTAATGATCTCCGTAATCAGCTCCCTTAAACTAGTAGGAATTCTACTTAAAACCAATTCTTCCTTTGTGAGATATGGCCTACGCTTTCCCGCCTGCTTTACAGAAACATATACCTTCATGAATATCACCTCTGTTAAGGCTAATTATAACCAATATTTTCAATTGAAAGAATATTAATTTACTTGCTCCACCAATGTTTATTAGAGCACAGGGGCGGTTCTCCTGCTTCCTTAAGGAAGCAGGAGAAC
>JBFNER010000050.1:0-28021 GCA_040797665.1 Neobacillus sp.
TTGAAATTATAGGTGACCTGAATCACACTTTTATAATAATTTCATTATTTTTTTATAAATTGCCTCATTTGTGATATTTGCTATGTCGGCTTGTATTAGATAGGCTTATAATGAAAGTGGCTATTCTACATAAAACTATCGTTGAAATACAGGAGTGATTTGTTTGCTAGAAAGAAGAAAACCAATACCCGTTGGGGATGCAGTGAAAAGAGTCATGGAATTTAACCTTGCTGGAAAAACAGAATATGTTTCAATAGATAAAAGTTATGGACGTTTTTTATCTGAAGACCTAGTCGCGACGAGTGACGTTCCACATTTTGACAGGGCTCCTTACGACGGGTTTGCTGTCAGATCCACAGATACAAAAGCTGCATCTCAAAATAATCCAATTGAGTTTAAAGTAGTCGATCACCTTGGAGCTGGAATGATTACTTCCAAGGTCATCCGTGACTATGAGGCTGTAAGAATTATGACTGGAGCGATGATGCCACAAGGTACCGATGCTGTTGTGATGTTTGAGGTAGCAAAGACTTACGAAAAAGACAATATTCCATATATGTCGATAAAAAGAAGTTTTAATGCCGGTGACAATGTATCCTTTAGAGGTGAAGATGCCAAAGAAGGTGAGGTGTTGGTGAAAAAAGGTGTATTGATTAATCCAGGGATACAAGCAATGCTAGCAACCTTTGGATATGATAAAGTACCTGTAGCGAAGAAACCACAAATTGGCCTATTTGCAACCGGAACAGAGCTATTGGAAGTAGATGAAGAATTAATACCTGGCAAAATTAGAAATAGTAATTCACATATGATAGCAGCACAAATACAGAGATCTGGGGCAACAGTCCAATATTTCGGAAAATTACCAGATGAATTTGATACTTGTTTTGAAGCAGTAAAAAATGCTCTAGGTAAGGTAGATATGTTAATTACAACAGGTGGGGTTTCTGTTGGAGATTTTGATTATTTACCTGCAATATATGAGAAATTAGGGGCAGAAGTATTATTTAACAAGGTATCAATGAGACCTGGTAGTGTAACGACCGTAGCCCAGCTAGAGGGCAAGCTTTTATTTGGACTTTCAGGAAATCCTTCGGCCTGTTATGTTGGATTTGAATTATTTGCCCGTCCAATTATTCGGAAAATGTTATTTTCAAATCTCCCCCACTTACGTAAAGAAACAGCAATACTTGAGGTAGACTTTCCAAAGGCCAATCCATTTACACGTTTTGTCCGGAGTGCATTCTCCATTAGAGACGGCAGGCTCAGTGTAACTCCGAGTGGTTTGGATAAATCCAATATCATCATGAGCCTCTCGGGAGCCAATTCATTAATGATTCTTCCAGGGGGGACTAGAGGGTTTCAGGCCGGCTGTGAAGTGGAAATCCTTCTTTTAGAAGATCAAACAGGTAGTGAGTGGCCTTGGTAAAACCAGTTATCTTTCAAGTAGTAGGATACCAAAATAGCGGAAAAACTACTTTCTTGCTGTCATTAATACAAATGTTAACAGAACAGGGCTATCGGGTCATGACCATCAAGCATCACGGTCATGGTGGCAAACCGGAAGGAACTCAACAAAAGGATTCATCCCGTCATCTTGAAGCAGGGGCAAGTGCCTCACTAGTGGAAGGTGATGGAAGCCTGATACTGCAAGCTAATGCAATAAGCTGGAGTTTAGAGGAGCAAATTAGCTTAATGGAACACTTGCAACCGGAAATTCTTTTAATCGAAGGCCATAAACAAGAATCATTTCCTAAGCTGATACTAATAAGAAATAATTCCGACCTTCAACTATTAACAAAACTAGATAATATTAAAGCTGTTATCTGTTGGGAAGAGGAGTTGTTCACTTTTAGTCAAGCGTTAAAGGTTCCTTTCTTCCATATCTCTGACCAGAATGCAATTCATCAGATTGCAGACAGCATCAAACAATGCGTTCATAAAGATAATCCAGAGAGTTAAACTAGAGAAAAAGTGACAAATTTGTTAGAAGGCAGCCTGCCTTCTTTTTTATTGCCTCTAAATGTGATGTGTTTCACTTTTTTATAATTTTTACTGCCTTATAGTAGGGTTAAGCAGAGAAAAGGAGTGGAAGGAAGATGAAATTATTCTTACCAAAACAGCATGGTGCATGGGCGATGATAATAATCCCGTTTTGGTTAGGAGTTATTGCTGGTGGTTTTACATGGCAGCATATCCCATTTTTTATTGGCTGGGTGTTACTGTATTTAGCAACATACCCAATGCTTATGTTATTTAAAAAGAAAAAAATCAAATTCTACAGTAAATGGACGGTCATCTATTTACTGCCAGCCTTAATCTTGTTATTAGTTCCCTTGTTAAAAATGCCTTCCATTGTTTATTTTGGATTGATGATGATTCCCTTTTTTATTATAAATGCTTATTATACCTCGAAGAATCAAGATCGAGCTTTGATGAATGATTTTAGTGCGATTATTGCATTTTCTATAGCTGGCTTAGCTAGCAGCTACCTTGGACAAGGACAGATAACAATAGAAGCCCTGCTTGTATTTTCGGTGTCTATATTATTCTTTGCTGGCTGTACATTCTACGTGAAAACAATGATAAGAGAGAAAAAAAACCGTCAATTCAAATGGATCTCCTGGGTATATCATTCCCTCTTACTAGTCGTTTGGTTTGTTTTGGGTTATTGGATCGTGGCCATTGCCTATATACCCAGTTTGTATAGAGCTATTGCTTTTTATGGCAAGCCATTATCGCCAATGAAAATTGGTGTTTATGAAATCATCAATTCCGCCATCTTTTTAATCGTCATGATGATTCAAATTAGTTTCCTAAGCTAAAATAAAAAATCGGTCGTTACTCGACCGATTTTTATTATTTTATAAATGCTTTAGTCAATTTTGCAAATTTCTGTTGGGCATTCTTCACAATCAATTTCCATCTTTAAATACTCTAGGTCATGGATGGTAATGGAACCTTTATCAATCGAAATAATCCCGTTTTTTCGCAAATCACTTAGCAAGCGATTGACTACCTCACGTGACGTTCCACAGAAATTTGCTAGCTCTTGGTTTGTTAATGGTAATTCAATCAGGATTCCTTGATTAGTTTTAATGCCATAACTGTTTGTAATTCTAATAAGAGTAGAATATAAAGCGCCTTTTTTTCCATGGAGTACCAGGTCGCGGAATTTGGTTTGTGTTTTTCGATATTGCTGGCTCATCCATTTCATAAATTCTAAAGAGATCGCAAGGTTTTGCGCCAGTTTTTCCTCTAAGGTATCTCTCATAATTACAGCAACTTCTCCACTTTCAACCAGACGAGCACTTAATAAGTAACGAGGATTAGGGGAAAATAAATCTAATTCTCCAATTAAGTCACCTTTCGAACACATTCTTAGAGTAAGCTCTCGTCCATCAGGAATTATTTTGCTGATTTGAATGATTCCGCTTTGGACGATAAATAGTTCGTCTGCTGCCGAACCTTCCTGAAAGAGAAAGGTCCCTTTTTCGACCTTTTTAATGTGATGAACAGTTTCAAAAAGTTGTGTTAATTTTGCAGGTATTTCCTTAACTGACTGCATGCTAATAACCACCTTTAAAGGGGCGAAATCAATCGCAGATTTGATTTAATAAATGACAGTCAAAGGTTTCATTTACTAGATATTACTATAATTATATTGTTTACAAAGATTATAAATCAATATTTGAGTGATAAGTTCATACAATCGTCAAAAAATAAATACAGCAGGATTGAGAAAATTGTTGAATTTATGATTTCCAACAAAAAGTTTGCAGGAAATTCCTATCATGTAGTTAGTTGTTAAGGAGATAATACTATTGTACTTTAAAAAGGAGGTAAAGATATGGGGCAAAATAAACAGTTTAAAGCGGGGCAAAAGGCACCAAATAACGGAGTCTATGTAGAAATAGGTGAGACTGGTTCAAATGTCATGCACCCAAAGAAAATAAGGTTAAAAGCTGGAGATCCTTTTCCGGAAAATTCAAACCATAATCGTATTTGGAGCTACAAACACAAAGACCAGGAATAGGGAAAGTCATCCATTTTGGATGGCTTTTTATTTAGCTAAAGGAAAGTATAATGTTTCAAATTAATCATTTTTTACATAATGATACAGTTCGTTTATAATAATAAATAATAGGTCAAAAAAGGTCAAATGGAGTGATGAAGATGGATTTAAATCGAATGACAGAGCGTCTTCAACAGGGCATACTAAATGCCCAGTCATTGGCGATAAAACATAATCATCAAGAGGTAGATGAAACGCATTTGTTTGTAACACTACTTCAACAAACAGATAGCCTAATAGGAGCAATCTTTGAACGGTCAGGTTTACCAGCGGAACAGGTTGAAATTGCCTTATCAAATGTGTTAGCTAAAAAGCCCCAAGTTACTGGGAGCGGTGCTGAACATGGAAAATTGTATATTACTTCAAAGCTTCAGCAGCTTTTTGTTCATGCGGAAGAGTTTGCGCTCAAATTTTCCGATGACTACCTATCTGTAGAGCATATATTATTAGCTGCAGCATTCGATACAAGTTCGGAGATAAGTAAAGTTTTAAAAAATAAAGGAATAACGGCTGAACAGTTATTAAAGACGATTCGAGATATAAGGGGGAATCAAAGAGTGACGACACAAAATCCTGAAGCAGTTTACGATGCGCTAAATAAATACGGAAGGGATTTAGTGAAAGACGCAAAGTCCGGTAAGTTAGATCCTGTTATTGGCAGAGATGCAGAAATTCGCCATGTAATCAGAATTTTATCGCGGAAGACTAAGAATAATCCAGTATTAATTGGGGAACCAGGTGTAGGAAAAACAGCAATTGTTGAGGGACTTGCTCAGAGAATTGTAAGAAGAGATGTACCTGAGGGACTGAAAGATAAGACCATTTTTTCACTGGATATGAGTGCCTTAATAGCTGGTGCCAAATTTAGGGGAGAGTTTGAGGAAAGGTTAAAAGCAGTTTTAAATGAGGTAAAAAAGAGTGAAGGTCAAATTTTATTATTTATTGACGAATTACACACCATCGTAGGAGCTGGCAAGACCGAGGGAGCCATGGATGCAGGTAATATGTTAAAGCCTATGCTGGCCAGGGGAGAGTTGCATTGTATTGGTGCCACAACGCTGGATGAGCATAGGAAATATATTGAAAAGGATCCAGCACTTGAACGGAGATTTCAACAAGTACTTGTCCAAGAGCCTAATATTGAGGATACAGTTTCAATCCTGCGCGGCTTAAAGGAAAGGTTTGAAGTTCACCATGGTGTTAAAATTCATGATCATGCCCTTGTAGCGGCTGCAACCTTATCTGACCGTTATATAACGGATCGGTTTTTACCAGATAAGGCAATCGATTTAATTGATGAAGCATGTGCACTCATCCGAACTGAAATTGATTCAATGCCTACTGAACTAGACGAGGTATCGAGGAGAGTAATGCAGCTTGAAATTGAAGAAGCTGCTTTAAGAAAAGAGCAGGATGATCCAAGTAAGCAACGGCTTGAATCACTACTTAAAGAACTGGCGGAGCTCAAAAGTCAAGCTAATGAAATGAAAGCACAGTGGTTAAACGAAAAGCAGGATATCCAAAGACTGCAAGAAAAAAGAGAACAAATTGAAAAATTGAAAAGGGAATTACAGCAAGCAGAAGACCAGTATGATTTAAATCGTGCTGCAGAGCTCCGCCATGGTCAAATCCCTATAGCTGAGAAAGAGTTAAAGGAACTCGAATTAACAACTGCAAAAAGCGAACGACTTTTACGTGAAGAGGTTACGGGAGATGAGATATCTAATATTGTCTCAAGGTGGACAGGGATTCCACTGTCTAAACTTGTAGAGGGTGAGCGAGAGAAGCTGCTGAGATTAGAATTATTGCTGCATGAACGGGTCATTGGTCAAAATGAGGCAGTACAACTGGTTGCAGATGCTGTTTTACGAGCAAGAGCAGGTATTAAAGATCCTAATAGACCTATAGGTTCATTCCTCTTTTTAGGTCCTACTGGTGTAGGTAAAACGGAACTAGCCAAGGCCTTAGCAGAATCGTTGTTTGATAGTGAGGAGCATATTATTCGCATTGATATGTCTGAATACATGGAAAAGCATGCAGTTTCAAGATTGATTGGGGCCCCTCCGGGCTATGTTGGCTACGAAGAGGGAGGGCAACTTACAGAGGCTGTTCGAAGGAGACCCTATTCGGTCATTCTAATGGATGAAATTGAAAAAGCCCATCCAGAAGTATTCAATATTTTACTGCAAGCACTTGATGATGGAAGGATTACTGATTCACAAGGAAGAGTGGTTGATTTTAAAAACACAGTGATCATAATGACTTCTAATATTGGTTCTCAATACTTGCTCGACCGAAATGAAAATGAAAATGATATTTCTGTATCGACTAGAGATAGAGTACTAAGTCAATTAAAATCCTATTTTCGACCAGAGTTCTTAAACAGAGTGGATGAAACAATCCTATTTAAACCATTATCGCTGGCAGAAATTAAAAATATTGTATTGAAAATGGTGAATGACCTACAGAAAAGACTTGAAGAACAACATATAAATATAGAAATTAGCAATACAGCAAAGGAGTTTATAGCAGTTAACGGTTTTGATCCTATTTATGGAGCTAGACCATTAAAAAGATTTATTCAAAGAAATCTCGAAACTAAACTTGCAAGGGAAATTATTGCAGGTTCGGTACATGAGCATTCAACGGTTCATGTAACAACTGAAAATGATGAATTAACATTAACAATCATCTAATCAAGCCATAACTTAAAAAGGTCATCCATGGAAAGGATGACCTTTTTTCATACTATTAATGTTTTTCGGCCGGTTCATTAGGAATAACAGCAGAAGCGATAAATATTAAAACGGTTACACCAATTGAAACAATCGCGCCTGACATAAAATTAAATACTCCACCTTCAGTCATTGAACTCACAACATATGAAAGCATCTGCACTAAAAGGAACGTCCAGAAAAAAGTCCAAAAATATCTCATCAGTATTCACCTCTAACCCTATTTTACATCTCTTATCATATTACCATACGCTATCAAATTAAAAAACAGAAAATTAGACATTTATTGCCCTTTTGTATTGAAAACTTCTTAAACAAAAAATAGCGAATCATAAACTAGGCTAAATCCCTTTCAACTTATGTGAACTCACATACAATAGCTTGAGGAAATATGTAAAAGGAGATTTAGCGATGGAAAACCGGAATTTTCAGATGGATACCCAGTGGAATATCATTCATTACCCAGAAAAACCAACGGGGTTTGGAATCTTAATTATTGGAGATGAACGACATTTTGTGGATGAGAGTAAGTGCTTTTGGTCACAAAATGAAGGAAAACTGGCCATTATCAACCAATTTAAAGATGCAGGGTATACAACTTTTTCCTCGAACTTATATGGGCGAAATTGGGGAAGTGAAAATGCTGTGGAAATGGCACAAAGGTTATACCAAAGAGTAATCAGAAGTGAAATCTTAAATAATAAAATTCATATATTAGCAGAGGGGATGGGGGCGCTTGTAGCAGTTAAACTTCTTGAAAAAATGAGTAGTCAGCTCAGGTCAGTCGTTTTAGTGAACCCGGTGCTATCCTTAAAGCAGCATATCGAACACGAAAAGGAACATAAGTTCTTTTATAAGAAGCTGATGAGGGAACTTACGGCAGCATATAAAATGGATCAGTCAGAGCTGGAAAACCAGCTTGTTCAGACTGAAAACAATAGTGAGCTTGATTCTGAGATTCCTATAAAAATTATCCATGTATTATCCGGGGGGAAATCATACAAACAATCTAAACAGCTTCAACAATTATTAGGTCCCACAAATCTAAGCCCCACATTTATTGTTTCGGAAAAAAAGCCACAACTGGGAAATATGATCATCAATTTTTTTAAGAGTAATGAACACAACCTTTAAGTAAGAGCCTTCCCTTAAAATTAATATTTCTTACTTATTTCGCATAGGATGCACTATAGGAAGATAGGGGAGGTTTATTCATTAATGGACAAGGCTGTCATCATAAATGTATTTGATTTTGTTAGCTTTCACGTCTGTAAAACCATGCTAGACAAAGGAATAGAAGTAAAAGGGGTTAAAATAGAAAATGGCGAAACTAAAAATGAGTATACAGAAGAAAAAAGATTGGAGATAGGGCGTAATGCAAATTTTCAAGAATGTTCCTTAGAAGATTGGTTGAAAAATCCCCCTGAGCGTGGAACCATTACGTTAATGTCTTTATACGATCTTTATATGACTAACAACGAAAGAACCATTCAAGGAAGTTCAGTGATGGAACCAATAATCGATTATCTTAAGAGAAGTAAAGATATCTCTAGAATGATATCCCTACTCATTCCTAGCCAATTCCTTTCAACCGAGCTCTCTTCACCAGCGGAGGTTGAGATGGAGAATTTCCTAAATAGCATAAAGGAACTGAATACGAACTTACAACTTATATATTTGCCAACTATATATGGTCCATGGCAGCCTTCAACCTTTGTTTTTCAACATTCCATCTTATCAAAATTAAAGAGGATGGCAGATTTTGAAGAAATTAGAGAAGAAACCAGAGATGCACTGTTCGTTAATGATACAGTTGACTCACTTATGGATATTATAGAAAGTAAAAAGCATGGGAGCTACCTGCTTGAAAGCGGTAAAGATAACCAATGGACCTTGTGTGCAGAGTTCTTAAAGATTGAAGAAAGATTTCTAAATGTCAAAAAAAATCATGATTTTAATAAAGCACATTCCAAAGTAAAAGTAAGGGAAGGAACTCTATATTCTGATGGGCTTCTAGAACAAATAAATCATACAAATCGTTTATATCAAGGTTAATACTTATATGATTCATAATGGAGAGAAATTACCTAATACTCATTTTATAAGCTATAATGGGGATACTAAAAGCATCAATACTACTAGGAAATAAAATGGTGTTAGTATGGTTGCTTAACTAATTTCTCAAAGGAGTTACATATGAATCAAGATAAGTCTCTGCAATTTTTACAGATCGCAATGAAATATTTACCAGAAGCTAAAGAGCAGTTTGAAAAATCCGGGCTAGAATTATCGATGGAAGTAGTCGAGCCATTTATGAATCTATTTACAAAGGTTATGCAAGAAGCGTATGAACTTGGGTTTGAAGACGGTAAAAACGAAACTACTACGCAAAGCTAACAGAATAGATGGAAAAAAGAATGAGCTGCGTAAGGATGCAGCTCATTTCTTTTTCCATAATTGTTCTATAAAGGGATAAACTTTTTTAAATACAGGTTTTAAATTTTGGGCGGATTCCATAAGTATATCTATATTTTCTAGTAAAGTCCCATAATCTATAGATGATTGATTGTTTGTTGGTTGTTGTTGGGAGCGGTGCTCTCTTTTCTCTCCAAACATGAATCGTGCAAAACGATCCTCAGGAAGAACCTCGTTATTTTGCTTGTCTTCATCCATTTAAAATCTATCCTCCAATTTATATTTTCTTAGTATAGATTATGTATTTTATCTCAAATTGGATTGGGATATGGTTGTATTTAATAGTTGCTAAAATTAGTTGTTATTTGTTAAAATTAGTACCAAGTCATAATAATTGATAATAAAAGGGAAAATGATTATATAAGGAGATGGCTCCATGAAAGCTGGTATTATTGGAATTGGAAGGTACCTACCAGAAAAAATCGTTACTAACGCAGACTTAGAAAAAATAATGGATACTTCAGACGAGTGGATTAGAACCAGGACAGGTATTGAGGAAAGACGAATAGCTGACGAGAATACCGATACATCCGACATGGGATTTGCAGCCGCAAAAAAGGCGATAGAGGACGCAGGAATTTCAGCAGACGAAATTGATTTAATACTCGTAGCAACTGTTACACCAGACCAGCCGTTCCCATCAGTAGCTTGTATGCTTCAAGAACGCCTAGGGGCAAAAAAGGCTGCTGCAATGGATGTTAGTGCAGCATGTGCGGGTTTTATGTATGGAATTATTACAGGTAAGCAATTTATTGAAACCAATGTTTATAAGCATGTACTGATAGTAGGGGTTGAAAAGCTTTCGAGAATTACCAACTGGGAGGACAGAAATACCGCTGTTTTATTCGGAGATGGAGCAGGAGCCGTCGTCTTAGGACCAGTTTCTGAAAATAGAGGCATACTCTCCTTTGAATTGGGAGCAGACGGAACGGGAGCAAAACATCTATATCAGGATGAATTTATTATTATGAACGGTCGCGAGGTATTCAAGTTTGCAGTAAGGCAAATGGGAGAAAGCTGTATAAATGTGCTAGAAAAAGCGGGGTTAACAAAAGAAGATGTTGATTTCCTTATCCCTCACCAAGCTAATATTAGGATTATGGAAGCATCAAGGCAAAGGCTTGAATTGCCTGAAGAAAAAATGTCCAAAACCGTCCATAAATATGGCAATACATCTGCTGCATCAATACCAATTTCAATTGTAGAAGAGTTAGAGGCTGGAAAAATTAAGGATGATGATGTTATTGTAATGGTAGGATTTGGAGGAGGATTAACCTGGGGGGCAATTGCGATGAGATGGGGAAAATAATTACTAAAGACCCACACCTAGGTTATTGACAAGTTAATAGGGAAAGAATAAAGGAGATGTCTCATATGGAAAAGCGCAGAGTTGTGGTGACTGGCCTCGGGGCAGTTACACCACTAGGGAATGATGTTGAAACGACTTGGAAAGCTATTCTGGCCGGTAAGTCGGGAGTTGGACCATTAACAAGAGTAAATGCAGATGAGTATCCAGCAAAGGTTGCTGCACAAATAAACGATTTTGACCCTGAAGCGTTCATAGAGAAGAAAGAAGCAAGGAAGATGGATCGTTTTACTCAATATGCTGTTGCGGGTGCATTAATGGCAGTTAAGGATGCTGAATTAACGATAAATGATGAAAACGCAGAGCGTATTGGTGTTTGGATTGGCTCTGGAATCGGTGGAATGGAAACATTTGAACAGCAATATGAGATTTTTCAAAAAAGAGGCTACCGACGAGTGAGTCCTTTCTTTGTTCCAATGTTGATTCCAGATATGGCAACAGGTCAAGTTTCTATAACACTAGGGGCAAAGGGCTTCAATTCTTGTACAGTAACGGCTTGTGCAACTGGCACGAATTCAATCGGTGATGCGTTCAAGGTAATCCAGCGCGGCGATGCTGATGCCATGATAACAGGTGGAGCAGAAGCACCGATTACAAAGATGTCTGTTGCAGGTTTCTGTGCTAATACTGCTCTTTCCTCTAATCCAGATCCAGCAACAGCCAGTAGACCATTTGATAAAAATCGTGATGGTTTTGTCATTGGAGAAGGGGCTGGGATAATTGTCCTTGAAGAATTAGAACATGCTTTAGCACGTGGTGCTAAGATTTATGCAGAAATAGTGGGATATGGTGCTACTGGTGATGCATACCATATAACAGCTCCCGCTCCTGCTGGTGAAGGCGGAGCCCGAGCGATGAAAATGGCAATACAGGATGGAAGTTTGACTCCTGAAGAAATTGATTATATAAATGCGCATGGAACGAGTACTGAGTATAACGATAAATTTGAAACATTAGCGGTAAAGGAAGTCTTTGGAGATCATGCTTATAAGCTGGCCATGAGTTCAACTAAATCTATGACTGGCCATCTTCTTGGAGCAGCTGGCGGTGTAGAAGCCATTTTCACAGTATTAGCAATGAGAGACAGCATTCTTCCTCCAACAATCAATTATGAAACTCCAGATCCAGAATGTGATTTAGATTATGTACCAAATAAAGCTCGTACTAAAGAAATCAATGCGGCATTGAGTAATTCATTAGGTTTTGGCGGACATAATGCTACAATTGTCTTTAAAAAATATCAGAAATAAACAGCTGACCAGGCTTCCTGGTCAGTTTTTTTTATGGGGTGTTTTACAGAAGAATTAAAATATGAACATCTACTCCACTGATTCATAAAATATGGGAAAGAATGTGGGGTGAGAGTATGAGTGTAATTCGGACAGATAAGTGGCTAGAGGAGTATTTTGAGCAGCCAGTAAAAATTTGTGAGAAACTTGAGGCTAATTTTAATGGGCAGGATGCTGTTGACATTTATCGGATTTTAGTAAAGTTTGGCATGTATAAACCAACTAAGGGAACAAAAGGAATTTATGAGGTTTTGAAGAAAAAGGACACATGGGAAAGAGTAGAGAAAATATATCAAAATTATAAAAGAAAATGGGGTGGTCCTAATATCCCAATTTATATTTTCCCGATTTATCAGTCAAATGGTTTATTTTTCCGAGATGAAAAATTAAAGGGTGGAGTTTCCTTTCCTGATAAGTTGTTTCTTTTCCTATCAGATAGGGTAGAGAACCAAGATTTAGAGGCACTGTTTGTACATGAATATCATCATGTTTGCAGATTAAATAAGCAAGATAAAAGATTTGAAGATTATACTTTACTTGATTCAATCATAATTGAAGGCCTGGCCGAATATGCTGTATTGGTAAACTGTGGAAGGAAGTATCTCGCAAATTGGTGCACGATGTACAGTGAATCTGACATAAAGTACTTAATGGAGAAATATTTAAAAGATAATTTAAAAAAGAAGAAAATGGAAAGAGAACATGATGAACTTCTTTATGGTGTAGGAGGTATTCCCAATATGCTCGGATATTCAGCAGGGTATAAGATTGTTGAGAACTACTACCAAACAAATAGTTATTCTACAAAACTATCTTTTGCTATTCCTTCGATAGAATATTTAGAAAAATCTAATATTTTTTTATATGAAAACCCTGATAAGTAAGGGTTTTTCTTTATATTTCGAAATCGAAATATTATAAGTTTTTAAAAAAGTATTGCAAATGTAATAATTCTGTAATACAATTCTATTTAAATATAACGAATTCACAGAATAATTCAAAAAGTAAGAAGGTGTACAATGAGCACAAAAAAGTCATTACTCAAAGAGGCACCATTGCTCGAGGTGAGAAACCTAGAGACGGCATTTGATATAGATGGTACCGATTACAATGCAGTAGATAAAGTTTCCTTTAAAGTGAAACCACGCCAAATTGTGGGTGTTGTAGGTGAATCAGGTTGTGGTAAATCTGTCATGAGCCTATCAATTATGCAGTTGTTACCAAAAGGAATTGGGAAAATCAAATCTGGTGAAATTATTTTCGATGGAATTAATCTCGAAAAAATGTCAGAAAATCAGATTAATAGTATTCGCGGTAAAGATATTTCTATGATATTCCAGGAACCAATGACATCGCTAAATCCAGTATTTTCTATTGGCTATCAACTGCAAGAAGTTCTCTTTAATCACACGAAAATTTCAAAGAGTGAAGCCCGTTTAAAGAGTATCGCTTTGTTAAAAAGTGTGGGTATTTCTAGGCCGGAGAAAATTGTGGATGAGTATCCGCACCAATTATCAGGCGGTATGAGGCAAAGGGTTATGATTGCGATGGCAATTGCAAATCAGCCGAAGCTGCTCATTGCTGACGAGCCAACAACAGCACTAGATGTAACCGTACAAGCCCAAATACTAGAGTTGTTAAAGGAAATACAAGAAGTAAATGATATGTCTGTTATTCTCATTACTCACGACCTCGGTGTTGTTGCTGAAATGTGTGACGAAGTAATTGTTATGTATGCTGGTAGAATAGTAGAGCGGACAGATGTGGATACACTCTTTTATAATCCAAAGCATCCGTATACAACTCTTCTATTAGGCGCCATTCCAAAAATGGATGAAGAAGAGGAAAGACTAAGTACCATACAAGGAATCGTGCCATCTCTTACAAAAATGCCAAAAGTAGGCTGTCGATTTGCGCACCGTTGTCCAAGCGCAATGCCAGAATGTCTTACTGAAACACCGTTGCTCTCAGAGGTAGAACAGGGGCATGAGGTAGCCTGTTTACTTTATGAGACTAGTAGACAGAGAGAAGGAGTGAGGTAATGAGCACTAAAACATTACATAAGAATACGCCGCCAACCTCACACGGGGAAAATCTATTAGAAATAAAGAATTTAAAAACCTATTATCCAGTTAAGGGTGGATTCTTTAGACGGACGATTGGAAATGTGAAAGCGGTTGATAATGTATCCTTTGAAATTAAAAAAGGGGAAACTCTTGGACTTGTAGGAGAGTCTGGCTGCGGTAAATCAACCGCTGGCAGAACTATTCTTCGACTTTTAAAACCTACTGAAGGAAGGATCATCTTTGATGGTAAAGATATCACGAAGGTGACAGGGAAATCACTCAGAGAGATTCGCAAAGACCTGCAAATGGTTTTTCAGGATCCATATGCCTCACTAAATCCAATGCAAATGGTAGGCGATATAATTGCTGAACCTATCTATAACTTTGAGAAAAAGAGCAAAGAGGAATTAAAGAAAGAAGTTATGGATTTGCTAGGAAAGGTAGGGCTTCCAGAGGATGCCTATTATAAATATGCACATGAATTCTCCGGTGGTCAACGTCAGAGGATTGGTATTGCAAGAGCACTTGCACTAAGACCAAAATTAATCATAGCTGATGAACCTGTATCCGCACTTGATGTATCTGTTCAATCGCAAGTGTTAAATCTACTGAAAGATTTACAAAAGGAATTTGATTTAACCTTTCTCTTTATTGCTCATGACCTAAGTGTTGTTAAACATATGAGCGATCGAATTGGTGTTATGTACTTAGGTAATATGGTAGAGATTGCGGATAAGGAACTCCTATATGCCGACCCTCTACACCCATATACACAGGCATTAATCTCAGCCATCCCTTCTCCTGACCCACGGAAGAAGAAGGAACGGATTATTTTAAAAGGTGACGTACCAAGTCCTTTAAATCCACCAACTGGCTGCCCATTCCATCCACGCTGTCCAATGGCAATGGATGAGTGTTCTAAGCTTAAGCCTGTTTTAAAGGAGGTGAAGCCCTCTCATAGAGTCGCTTGCCACCTTTATTAAAAAAAAACAAAAAATCTCATAGGGGGGAACAAAATGAAGAAAAGAAGTATGCTCTGGCTAGCTGCACTAATGTTAGTATTATCTGCATTTTTAGCTGCATGTAGCGGTGGAGAAAAAGCAGGTACAGAAAAGGAAGATGAAGGTAACAAAGGAGAAGAACAAGCAACAAATGAACCACAGGATGGCGGTACTTTAGTATATTCACTAGATTCAGCTCCTGAAGGTAAATTCAACATCAATTTCTACGGAAATGCAACGGATGCAGAAGTAATTGATTTCTTTGATGAAAACCTAATTGATTTTGATGAGAAATTACAGCCACAACCATATATTGCTTCTTGGAAGACAGAAGATAACAAAGTCTATGACTTCACTATCAAGCAAGGAGTTAAATGGCACAACGGTGAAGAATTAACAGTACATGACTGGGAGTTCGCTTTAAAGGTACTAGCTGATAAGGACTATGAAGGTCCACGTTATGCAAACGTACAAAACATTGAAGGTGTACCAGCTTATAAAGAAGGTACAGCTGATACCATTTCTGGTGTTAAGGTTGTAGATGATTACAACATCCAAATTACTTTTGATAAAGCTCGTGTAAACAACTTAGAAAACCTTTGGACATATGCTATGTCTCGTAAGGAATTCGAAGGTGTCGCGGTTAAAGATATGATGTCTTCTGAGCAAGTACGCACTAAGCCAGTAGGTTTAGGACCATTCAAGGTATCTAAAGTTGTTCCAGGTGAATCTGTAGAAATGGAGCGCTTTGATGATTACTTTGGTGGTAAGCCGCATCTTGATAAAGTTATCTTAAAAGTTATTGATCCTACTTTAACAGTTGGAGAACTTAAAAACGGTACACTTGATATGACTTCTTTCCACCCAAGTATTATCAATGAAGTTTCTGCACTTGATAACGTAGAAGCTATTCAATACCCTGGCGTAAGCTACTACTATGTAGGATTTAAGTTAGGAAACTGGGATGGAAGCAAAAACGTAATGGATGAGCCAAAATATCAGGACAAAAAGCTTCGTGAAGCAATGTTCTATGCAATTAATCGTGAAGAATGGGTTAAAGCGTTCTTCTATGGCGTAGGTAAGCCAGTAAACCGTCCAGTTCCAACAAATCACTGGATTGCTGCTCCGGATAGTGACCTAGAAGCCTATGCGTATAACCCAGAAAAAGCAAAAGAAATCTTAGATGAAGCTGGATACAAAGATACTGACGGAGATGGTTTCCGTGAAGATCCAAATGGAAAAGAATTCGTTGTAAACTTTGCTCACTATGCTACATCTAACCCAACATTTGAAGCACGTGCTAAAGCGTTGACTCAATATTGGGAAGAAGTTGGATTAAAATCAACTCTTACTATGACTGATGCAAACCTTTACTATGATATGCTTGAAAAGTCTGATAAGTCTATGGAAGTATTCTTCGGAGGCTGGTCAACTGGTTCTGATCCAGATCCATCACCACTTTGGAGATCTGACGCACTTTGGAACTACCCTCGCTGGGTAAGTGAAAAGAGTGACGAGTTACTTGATCAAGCAATTGATATGAGTGTAGTTGGAACAGATGCTGATAAGCGTAAAAACCTTTACATTGATTGGCAGAAGCATTTCATGGATGAGCTTCCAATTCTACCAATTGCTGAATTAGAAGAAACCATGGCTATTAACAAGCGCGTACAAGGTGTTAAGTATGATGTTTCTGGTGCTAACCGTCCAAATGAATGGTGGATTAAGCAATAATCACAGCAGACTAACAGGCATTAGGCTATGTTAAATGCAAAACTAATTTTAACTTAATCTTGTGAAACCAAATGGGATGAGGCTTTTCGGAGAGAGTACACTCTGCTAGGTCTCTCCCATTTGAACGCAAGATGAGAAAAAGCACCTGGTTTAACATAGTTTATAGATAAGGAGAATGCACATGTTGAAGTATGCATTTCGAAGAATATTGGCTATGATTCCAATGTTATTCCTTATCTCCATTGTAGTATTTTCCTTAGCAAAGTTAATGCCAGGAGATGGAATCAGTGGAGAAATCGATCCAAGAAATACAAGTCCCGAATATATTGCTGAAATGCGTGAAAAATTGGGATACAATGACCCATTGCCACAACAGTATTTTCGTTGGATTAGTGGTTTCGTCGAAGGGGATTTTGGAAAGTCAACACGTTTTAAAATACCGGTAGCAGATGTAATTATGGAAAAAATCCCAAATACTCTCTTATTAGGGTTTACCTCCATAGTCATTACGTATATACTCGCATTTTTAATGGGTACATTTGCTGGTCGAAAGCCATATACACTTGGTGATAATTTAATAGCTGGATTCAACTATATCGGTTTGGCTATTCCATCATTTATTGCAGGGGTTTTTGCCATCTATTTCTTTTCATTTACATTAGGCTGGTTCCCGTCAAATGGATCAGTGGATATACAGATTGAAGATGGAACTCTTCAATGGTACTTAAGTAGAATGCATCATGTTATATTACCAGCAATTGTATTAGGTCTTTTAAGTACAGCAAGTTATACACAGTTCTTAAGAAACGATATTATTGAGAACAGTAGAAAAGATTTTGTCCGAACTGCAAGAGCAAAAGGCACACCGGAGAAAAAAATCTACAATGTTCACATTTTACGCAATTCTATTATTCCGCTTATTACCTTTTTAGGTTTTGATATTGTTGCAATCATCAGTGGTGCAATTATTACTGAAACAATCTTTACGTATCCAGGAATTGGACAGCTATTCTTACAATCCGTAAGTACAAGGGATTATCCTGTTTTAATGACTTTAACAATGATGTTTTCATTCATAACACTGATAGGCAATTTAATTGCTGATTTATTATATGGTGTTGTAGATCCGAGAATCAGGTTAGATTAAGGGGGAATACGATGGAAGTTGTAACTCAGAAGGATACAAATTTAAAGACAGCGCCCCCGAAAAAAAGTCTATCACCTTGGGCAATTGCTCGTAAAAAGTTCTTGAAAAATAAGCTAGGTATGATAAGTCTTACCTTCTTAACCATGGTAGGAATCATATCAATACTAGCTCCTTATATAACTACAGCGGATATTACGAGAATCAACATTAGCGAAATGGGATTGAAACCGTCGGCTGACCATTGGCTGGGAACTGACAAAAGTGGTCGGGATGTGTTCACTAGACTCCTTTATGGTGGCAGAATATCGCTTTTGGTTGGATTGTCCTGTACATTCTTTGTAATTGTACTTGGAACTATTGTCGGTTCTATTGCAGGGTATTTTGGGGGCACAGTTGATAATATATTAATGAGATTTACTGATTTTGTATTAAACTTTCCTTTTCTAGTATTTGTTATCGTAATCAATGCCATTCTTTTTGGAATTGTATCAGGTGTGTGGGTACTAATAGGCGTAATCAGCTTACTAAGCTGGGGGGGAATTGCCCGGATTGTTCGAAGCAAAATTCTTGCTGAAAAGGAAAATGAATATATAATAGCTGCGGTATCAATTGGCTGCTCACCAGCCAAGGTAATCATAAAACATCTTTTACCAAACGTACTTTCAACAATTATTGTCCAAGCTACCATAACATTTGCTTCTATGATTGTTGTAGAAGCAGCATTAAGTTATTTGGGGTTCGGTGTACCACAAGAAATACCTAGTTGGGGGAACATGTTGAATTCAGCAAATGAACCAGATGTCCTTCAATTTAAACTATGGATCTGGGTACCACCAGCCTTAATCATTACCATGACCATTTTATCAATTAACTTCATTGGCGAAGGATTAAAAGACGCCTTCAACCCAAAATCCAGAAGATAAAAAGTCTACCTACAAAATGGTAGACTTTTTATTTGTTTTTAGGTATCAAACAAGATAAATCTGCCATTGTAAACAGAATGTGGAGCAAAATATAGTTTAAGGAATAAATTAACTTTCGTCTGCCCATACTGATTGACAAACAGTTTCTTGAAGTGAGGGGTTGTACAATGTTGTATCTTCATGATGTATGGGTAAATTGGTTTGAAGGTGAAGAAAACGGATATAATGTATGTCACTTTCATGAATGGCGAAAAGATGACGGTGTCGAGTTATTAGACCAAGTTCCTTTGTTAAAGGTTGAACCAGTCCTCTTCAATTATATTGAAAATGATTTATCAGAATTACCTCAACAACTTCTAGATGATATTTTTCAAAAGGCATATTTAAGAAAGAACCATGAGCGTGTTCAGCTAGAGTATTGTTTTGTAGTAACTGACGGCATCGGAATTTTGGCAGTGGATACGATTGGATATTCGATACCAATCCGAAAAAGCAGGCTCATTCCAAGACAAGAACAACTCGTATATGAAATGATTGCTGGACATGACGAAAAGAAATATCATTTCCAACAAAACTCTAATTTAAAGGACTTTCATATTTTATCACCTGAGCCTACTTTAATGTCTGGTTTAACTCGGAAGGAAAGACAGCTCAAGCAGCTGCTCTTCATGGCTCTGGACCAGTTGCATTCCTCGAAAAATGAGGCAGAAGTTCGTTATTGGTATACAGAATGGTGTCCTGAGAGATACTCTGACATCCAAGAGTTGAACTTTGAAAATGCTTGGCAGCAGCTTTTCGAGGAAACGAAATATGGTTGGTCAAAAAGACATGAAAACTTTTGTGAAAATTTAATAAAGGGCCAGCCGTTTTTTGAGAAACTTTGGGAAATGGAACATGGTTCTAAGGTAAACTAAAAAAGCCTGAGTTAGGAGTAATAAATACTCCTACTCAGGCTTTATTTGTCCAGCGCAAGGCACAGCCAGATTTCATATTACCTTCGTTTACGACCTAAACCCATTGCATTTTCCATCTTTTTAAGTGTTTTACTTGCTACAAGATTAGCTTTTTCAGCACCTTCATCTAAAATTCGATCAAGCTCTGTTGATTCCATCAAGTGGTAATATCTTTCTTGAATTGGTTTGAACACATTGCTAACTACCTCAGCTAAATCACCTTTAAATGCACCATAGCCTTTCCCATCATACATTTCTTCCAGTTCGGCTATCGTTTTATTTCCTAAGATAGAATAGATGGAAAGTAAATTTGTAATACCAGGTTTATTTATCTTATCAAACTTAACAATTCCCTCAGAATCTGTGACTGCACTCTTAATTTTCTTCTCAATTTGTTTAGGGTCATCAAGTGGAGTAATAAATGACTTTTTATTTGGATCAGATTTGCTCATTTTCTTTGTTGGTTCTTGCAGTGACATAATCCGGGCGCCAACTTCTGGAATTCGTACCCCTGGGATGGTTAAAATCTCACCATATTTATTGTTGAATCTTTCAGCTAAGTCACGTGTTAACTCCAAGTGTTGTTTTTGATCTTCCCCAACTGGAACAAGGTCGGTATTATAAAGTAAAATATCTGCTGCCATTAGTGGCGGATAGGTAAGTAAACTGGCCGATACCGCATCTTTTCCACTCGATTTATCTTTAAATTGAGTCATTCTTTCCAATTCACCAATATAAGCAATACACTGCATCATCCATCCTGCTTGAGCATGTGCCGGCACTTCAGATTGGATAAACAAGGTTGCTTTTTCTGGGTCGATCCCAACGGCTAAATATAGTGCAGCTAGGCTCCTAATATTTTTTCGCAGCTCTAAACGATCCTGTGGGACCGTAATCGCATGTTGATCTACGATGCAAAAATAGCAATTGTACTCATTTTGCAATTCTACAAATTGTTTTAGGGCACCTATATAATTTCCAAGTGTTATGGTTCCACTAGGTTGAATACCCGAAAAGATTGTCTTCATTCTCTATTTCCTCCTAAAAATAAGTATAAAAAAACCACTCATCCCTATTACTAGGGACGAATGGTTCGCGGTACCACCCTACATTACTCCGAAGAGTCACTCAGCTCCAAATTACTGCGGTCAATAAATTTGGATTCCCTTTAACGCAGAGAAACGTCTATTCCTACTATTCCAAAGGAAGTTCAGATAGAAGCTCAAAAGCCCATTCGGTATTTTTCCGTGTTTGTTTTCACCAGCCACAAACTCTCTAAGAACGGTTTAAAATACTTACTATTCTTTATCATCACTAAAGTTAATATCTAATTAGTTTCATTATAATTGAAATGCATATTCTTAATCAAGTTTGCTAAATATAAAAAACAGTTAGAGCAATCAGCATCAAAAATCCAATCCAAAATCCATAAAAGAAAAGTGGTTTTTGGTCGATCGTAATCAGCTCAGACAATCCAGGAACGTCATTGAATTTTCGTTTATCTTTCCCGCGTGTAAAAGCAAGGTTAAACGATTTAGAGATGACATCAAAAAATCCAGTATGGACCGTGTAAATTAGTAAACCAGATAGGAGGAAAGCCGATGCAAAATAAAAAGATATATTGATATAGCTAATTAAAGAAATTTTCTGATAAAAAATATGTGATAAAAGCAAAATTAAAAGCTGAAATAGTGCTAAAATTAGGAGTCTTTTCTTTAAGTGAAAACTCATATAAACACCTCTGTAATGTTGATATAATAGGACTATCTTTAGGTGATTATACATGAAAATATAGTACAAGTCTAAATTATATCACAAAATCTGTATTTGATACTTAATGATAGTTGGCAACTTCTAAAATTATTTATAAAAATAATGTACATTTTTTAAAAAGTATGTATAATAGGGAATGTAGTAATTTTTCAGAATAATAGAAAAGGGAGGTCTACTAGTGAAGAAAACAAAACTTTCACTACTATTAGCTTTATCACTAGTTCTAAGCATGTTCTTAGCAGCATGTTCAGGTGGAAATGATGAAGGCAAAGACACTGACAATGGCGGAGATACAGACAAGCCAGCAGTTGAACAAGTACTTAATGTATTAGAATCTGCGGAAATCCCAGGTATGGACAGCGTTATGGCTGAAGACGTATTAGGATTTACAATGATTGGAGCAGTAAACGAAGGTTTATACCGCTTAGACCCAGATCAAAATGTAATTCCTGGTGTAGCTGACGGTATGCCTGAATACAACGAAGACAATACAGTATTAACTATCAAATTAAAGCAGGATACAAAGTGGTCTAATGGTGACTCAGTTACTGCTCATGACTTTGTATATGCATGGCAACGCGCAATCAACCCTGAAACTGCATCTCCTTACGGACCGTATTTCATGATGGGTAAGATTGCTAATGCATCTGAAATTTATGCTGGTGAAGCAGAAGTTTCTTCTTTAGGAATTAAAGCATTAGATGATTATACTTTGGAAATTACTCTAGTAAGAGCACTTCCATATATCGATTCTTTCATTACATTCCCATTATTCTATCCACAAAACCAAAAGTTTGTTGAAGCACAAGGCGCTGATTATGCGAAAAATGCTGAACACCTACTTTACAATGGTCCATTTAAGATGACTAAGTGGGATGGTCCACAAGCTACTGAATGGGTATTAGAGAAGAATGAAACTTATTGGAATGAAAAAGATGTTAGCCTAACAAAAATCAACTTTAACGTATCAAAAGATCCACAAGCTTCAGCTAATGCATTCTCAGCTGGTGAAGCGGACATCACACCAAAGCTTGCACAAGCTGCAATCCTTTCACAATATGAAGGATCTGAAGATTTACTACGTTATCAAGAACCATCTGTTTTCTGGATTAAAATGAACGAAACTAACCCTGCATTAGCAAATGCAAAAATCCGTAAAGCAATTGCAATTGCAATTGATAAAGAAGCACTTGTTGAAGATGTATTAGCGAATGGATCTATTCCTGCTAACTTCATCGTTCCAAAAGGATTCACTTTCTTAGATGGAAAAGATTTCCGTGATTCTGCTGGTTCTTACCTAGAATCAAACAAAGAAGAAGCTAAAAAGCTTTGGGAAGAAGGATTAGCTGAAATTGGTCAAACAGAAGTTAAGTTTACTTATGTTGGTCAAGACACTGAAACTTCTAAGACAACTGATGCTTTCATTAAGAATCAGTTAGAAACTACATTAACTGGTTTAACACTTGATGTTCAAGCTGTTCCTTTCGGAATCAAAATTGAGCGTGAAAACAAGCTTGACTATGATTTATTATTTGGTGGTTGGGGACCAGACTATGCTGACCCAATGACATTCATGGATCTATGGGTAACTGATGGCGAACAAAACAACATGAAATATGGTAACCCTGAATTTGATGCACTGATTAAAGCAGCTAGCGAAGAACTATCTGCTAAGCCAGAAGAGCGTTGGCAGGCACTTATCGATGCAGAAGAAATTCTGCTAGAACAAGATGCTGCACTTGCTCCAATGTATCAACGTTCAGTTAACCTATTAATCAATCCTAAGGTTGACGGTTTCGTTCACCATGCATTTGGTCCAGACTATAGCTACCAGTGGATTAAAATTACTGAGTAACTATAAATAATCAAATAGAAAGAGAGTATATTAAACGATATACTCTCTTTTTACCTGTAATAGAATTGTCGAAAAATGTCGATAATTTCATCAATTAGGAGGTGTAGGCATGGCGAAATATATCCTGCAACGGGTTATCTACATGGTTATTACGTTGTTTATTGTTGTTTCAGCAACTTTTTTCCTCATGAAACTAATTCCCGGTAGTCCCTTTAAATCAGCCGAAAAGCTCTCAGCAGCGCAGCTTATAATCATGCAAGAAAAGTATGGTTTAAATGATCCTGTACCTGTTCAATATGTTACATATATGGTGAACATGGTTAAAGGTGATCTTGGCGTCTCCTTCCAATTCAATAATACCCCAGTTTCAGAATTGATATCACACCGGATTGAAGCTTCCGCGATACTTGGGGCGCAATCTTTAATTGTTGGTACTCTGATTGGAATATTTTTAGGAGTTATCGCTGCGCTTAGACAAAATACCTGGATTGATTATGGATCCACCTTTATTGCTGTCGTAGGTAAATCAGTCCCGTCATTTGTATTTGCAGGTTTACTGCAATATTACGTAGCAGTGAAATTAGGCTGGTTTCCAGTAATGTTCTTTAGAGGTCCAGAATATACCGTACTGCCAACTATAGCATTATCGATGTTCTCCATTTCCATCTGTGCGCGTTTTATGCGTACTGAAATGATTGAGGTGCTCGGATCTGATTATATAACATTAGCAAGAGCAAAAGGTGCTAGCTTCTGGCAGATTAGTGTAAAGCATGCTTTACGTAACGCTTTAATTCCAGTAGTTACTGTTATGGGCCCTTTAGCAGTTAGTTTAATGACAGGTTCTCTAGTAATTGAAAAGATTTTTGCTATTCCTGGACTAGGAGAACAGTTTGTTAAATCTATTATGGTTAGTGACTATCCAGTTATTATGGGGACATCAGTTCTATTTGCATTTTTATTTGTAGCAATCATACTAGTAGTCGACATTCTTTATGGAATTATCGACCCGCGTATTCGTTTATCGGGAGGGAAAAACTAAATGCTTAATAAAGATACAAATATTAGTAAGGATATGTTTTCACCCGCCCAGGTAGATTTAGCTAAAAGTGAAAAAATTGCTAAACCGAGTCTTAATTTTTGGCAGGATTCTTGGCTTCGAGTAAGAAAGAATAAAGGGGCAGTTGTCAGTTTAGTGATTATTGTTCTCCTTGTAATAATGTCTATTATCGGTCCTTTGCTGTCACCATACAAATATGACACGCAAAATACAAAGCATAATAACTTACCGCCTAGAATTGAAGCGTTAGAGAATATCAGCTGGCTTCCTTTTGACGGATCATTGAAGAGAAAGGACGGTGCAGAGTACTATCCTTATGAGATCCGCAAAATTGATAATTATTATTGGTTTGGTACAGATAACCTTGGCAGGGATATTTTTGCCCGTATTTGGAAGGGTGCTCAAGTTTCCTTGCTTATTGCTTTTCTAGCTGCAGTCATTGATATGGTAATTGGAGTATCCTACGGTGCCATTTCCGGTTACTTAGGTGGTAGAGTTGATAGTTTCATGCAGAGACTAATTGAGATTATTGTTGGAATTCCTAACTTAATTGTTGTAGTTTTAATGATTCTTGTATTAAAACCAGGTATTATTCCAATTATTATCGCTCTAACTATAACAGGCTGGACCAGTATGGCCCGCGTTGTTCGTGCCCAAGTTTTAAAATTTAAAAATCAGGAGTTTGTATTAGCAGCCAAAACACTAGGGGCTTCAGACTCTTCTATCATCTTTAAGCATATGATTCCTAATATGTTTGGGGTAATTATAATTAATACGATGTTTTCAATACCAAATGCGATTTTCTTTGAAGCTTTCTTGAGTTTTATTGGTCTTGGTCTTCAAGAACCGCATGCGTCTCTTGGTACATTAATCAATGAAGGTTTTACATCTATGATTGCTTTTCCTTATCAAATGATTATTCCAGCTATTGTTATTTCTGTAACAATGGTAGCATTTAACTTAATTGCAGATGGTCTACGCGATGCGCTAGATCCAAAAATGCGTGATTAGAAGGCAGGTGAATTGAAGTGGAAAAGATTTTAGAAGTAAAAGATTTAAATATTTCATTTCACACCTTTGGTGGAGAGGTTAAGGCTATTAGGGGTGTAAGCTTTGATTTATTAAAAGGAGAAACGCTAGCGATTGTGGGAGAATCAGGTTCCGGAAAATCTGTAACGACTAAATCAATCATGCGTTTGCTTCCTGAAAATAATTCAGAAATAAAGAATGGTCAAATTCTTTTTGACGGGAAAGATTTAACAAAGCTAAATGATAGACAAATGCAAAAGATTCGTGGAAAAGACATTTCAATGATTTTCCAAGATCCGATGACTTCATTAAATCCAACAATGAAAATTGGTAAGCAAATAATGGAGCCGCTTTTAAAGCACCAAAATATGACGAAGGCTGCTGCGAAGGAAAGAGCGGTTGAGTTATTGAAACTAGTAGGGATACCAAAACCTGAAATTCGCGTTGAACAATACCCTCATCAATTTTCAGGCGGGATGAGACAGAGGGTTGTAATTGCGATTGCACTTGCATGTAATCCGAAAGTATTAATCGCAGATGAGCCGACAACTGCTCTTGATGTAACAATTCAGGCTCAAATACTTGAATTGATGAAGGATTTACAAAAGAAAATTGACACTTCGATTATCTTTATTACACATGATCTTGGTGTCGTGGCAAATGTAGCCGATCGTGTTGCGGTAATGTATGGTGGGAAGATTATTGAAATCGGAACTGCTGATGAAATTTTCTATAATCCACAACATCCATATACATGGGGATTAATCAGCTCTATGCCTGATATGGAAACAGAGGATGAAGAATTATTCTCTATTCCAGGTACACCACCTGACTTATTGGATCCACCAAAAGGAGATGCCTTTGCTCCAAGGAATCCATACGTAATGAAAATTGATTTGGAGCAAGAGCCTCCATTCTTCAAAGTCTCTGATACCCATTATGCGGCTACCTGGCTTCTTCATCCGGACGCACCGAAAGTTGAACCGCCTGAGGCAGTGAAGAGACGACAACACCAATTCCCTGGTTATAAGGAGGGGAAATAAATGGCACAAAGAGAGAAACTCCTTGAGATTAAAAACCTAAAGCAATACTTTAATGTTGGTAAGAAAAACGAAGTTAAAGCTGTAGATAATGTATCTTTTGATATATACAAGGGCGAGGTAATGGGATTAGTTGGTGAGTCAGGATGCGGTAAATCTACAACTGGACGAACAATTATACGCCTTTACGATGCAACCGGCGGTGAAGTCATTTATGATGGTGTAAATGTCCATGGTAAAAAATCAAAAAAAGAATTAAAAGACTTTAACCGTAAAATGCAAATGATCTTTCAAGATCCATACGCATCCTTAAATCCAAGATTAAAGATTGCAGATGTAATTGCTGAGGGAATTGATATCCATGGTCTTGCGAAAAATAGTCAAGATCGGATGGAACAGGTATATGAGCTTCTAGAGACCGTTGGTTTAAATAAAGAACACGCAAACCGCTATCCACATGAATTTAGCGGCGGGCAGCGTCAGCGTATAGGAATTGCTCGTGCGCTTGCGGTACAGCCTGAATTTATAATCGCTGATGAACCTATTTCTGCACTTGATGTTTCTATTCAAGCCCAGGTTGTAAACTTGATGAAGAAACTTCAAAAAGATAAAGGTTTAACCTATTTGTTTATTGCACATGATCTTTCAATGGTAAAATACATTAGTGATCGAATTGGTGTTATGTATTTTGGAAGAATGGTTGAGTTAGCTCCAGCCGATGAATTATATAGAAACCCACTTCATCCATATACTCAATCATTATTATCAGCAATTCCTGCTCCTGATCCAATTAGTGAGCGTACTCGTAAACGCAAAACATATGATCCTGCAAACCATAATTACGAAGCTAATGAGACTATCGAATTTAGGGAAGTTGCACCAGGGCACTTTGTTCTTTGCTCAGAAAAAGAATTTGTTCAATATCAGGCGCAATATAAGCATTAAAAAACGCAATATAAGCATTAAAAAAAACGATCTCAGTTTGAGATCGTTTTTTCTATTTGCTCTTTTTGCCTCCGACACTTTTCCAGCCTGTTTGGAATTTTGCACTTTGGTCTACGAATTCAGAGCGGTTTTTACCTCCGAGAACCTTTTCTCCAAAGCCATTTGTCAAAACACCCATAAGTGCTGTAATACCTATAATAAGTAAGGCAACGATTGTTAAATCTGTTATGTAACCAACCATGAAATAACCCCCATATTTATTACATAATGAATTTAATTCTGTAATTTTCTTAACTTCTACTATTATTTTAAAAGAAGTCTGAGCATAAAGAAAGGGATAATTGTGAAAATGATGCAATATCGCTCAAAATAATTATGTATGCGTTTTCATTAAGTTTATACTAAATGAGAATTGGGTAAGTATTATTTATAAATGAATAAGTTTTTTTATAAAGAGTAATAAAATTTTTTATGAAATTACTTCCAAAAAAAAGAATTCACCTTCGAATATTATATATAGTAATAGTAAAATTATCTAGAAATCAAGTCCATTAATCC
>JBFNER010000051.1:0-27657 GCA_040797665.1 Neobacillus sp.
CGGGGATTCTGGTGGAGTAAGGTAAAAACCAACGGGAGGTTTTGCCCGTGAGCGGAGGGCCAGGAGGAACAAGGTAAAAACTAATGAAAAGTTTTGACTAAAAAAGGAGAAACAATAAGAGCAAGGTAATAATCGAATAGAAACTACCAGGAAACAGGGCATTACCGGAACAAAGTCTAAGGAGTTATGTCCCGGTATTTTACGACTCTAAGTTTTTTACTAATAGACCTCGTAATGTGATGCACAGGTAGTACCGATTTTTTTAAAATGCCTAGAAAGTACTCGCCTGATAATTTTCCTTGATTTAATAATACTACACCACTCAAATACAATCTCAGTTGTAATGACCTTCTCAGGAAAGAGCAACTTTAGTTCCTTAACACTCCTTATAACTGCATCATCTAACCCCTCCTTGCAGCCGCATTTCTTACAGCAAAGGGTAGCCTTATTAAAATAAGTAAAAAATGAATAGCAATCCGGACAAATTATCCCTTTCTTCAGCTGATCATATGTGTAAGAAGGTAAATTAGGATAAGGTGATTCCACGATATGCCGGGAAACTAATTGTTCGGCTAATTGAAAGTCCCTATTATTCAGTTTAACGGGTCTTGCATTTAACTTTTTCATAAACCGGTTTAATTGTGTTGGGAAAACGATCGTAGCGTGTTTGGAAGATGTATATAAATGGAATTCGGGGTTGTTGAAGATGAGGTGAGGTTCAACAGGGTGTTGGTAGCCAAGTTCGTGAAGTAATTTGAGAAAAAGGGTCTCACATCTGTTCAATTGATGCAGAGGATTATGTATAGTTGGATACGTTTCGGTACGCCATTTATCATCCTCCTCAAAATAGTCACCTTCAAAATTTTTTATATCTAAAAGGAAAACTCTCTCAAAAGCAATAATTAATGTATCAATTTGAAACTTGGATCCTTGATATTCCAGTAATAAGTCATGAATAACCAGCCAATTGTCGGTAAGATTATCTTTTAACCAAGTATCACTCCGCTGCTCACCCTCATAACCTTTTTGGAGTGTCTTTAACTTTTTAACATGGTCTATCGGTATTACCATTCGAGCATTTAAAAATTTTAAGAGAATTAATACTAAAGGTTCTGGCCGAGCTCTAATAATCATATCCCACATCCTATTCATTATAATTTTCAAAAACACATCTTAATTTTATTAAATAGTAACCCGAATATACAAATGAATATTTAATGAACCTTCTGCTATCCGCCATTAAATACCGCCAATCTGCAGTTGTCGTACAATATATTACAATTCCCATGCCTTCCCTTCTCGCACAGGCCATGAATATGTTATACTACATAAGTTGGTTGAGTAATCAACTAAAATCAGTGGATTTAGTAAACTTTTACTAATCGAAGTTTCACTTTAAGAAAGATGGAGGACTTCATGGTTAAAGACGCGAAAGCAAGACTTAATACGGGAAAGATACTGTCGTTTGTTCCTACGGGGGAATATTATTTCACGAAGGGTATAAAGGCATACCATCGCCGTGATTTTAAAAAAGCTAAAAAATATCTTGAGCGGGCGATGCAGCTGGAACCAGGTGAACCAATGATTACTTGTCAGCTGGCGATCGTGTTAACTGAACTTGGCGAGTTTGACTACTCCAATCGGCTCTTGCATTTAATCCTTGAAGAACTTGATGAAGAAATGGTTGAATGTCACTACTTTTTAGCAAACAACTATGCCCATATGGGGTTTTTTAAAGATGCGTATCATCATGCAAAAATTTATATAGAAATGGATCCGAATGGGGATTTCTCTGAGGATACCATGGATCTGCTTGACCTTTTAACTTTTGAATCAGATATTGAGGAAGAACTCTACGGACAAGATGATTTGATTGTTAAACAAGAGCAGGCGCGTGATTTATTGGAATCAGGATATTTTCCAAAAGCTATTGAGCTGTTAAATGATGTAGTGGAGGAATATCCTGAATATTGGTCTGCCTATAATAACCTAGCTTTAGCCTATTTTTACCTGGGAAAAGCTAAAAAGGCTGACAGCATTTTAAATGATGTACTTGAACGCAATCCAGGGAATCTTCATGCCCTCTGTAACAAGCTGGTTTTTGCCCATTATCAAGGGAAAAGCCGCAATATTAAGATGATGAAGGAGACGTTGAAGAAAATTCAGCCGATTCTTATTGACCATCAGTTTAAGCTTGGTGCGACCTTTGCTTTAGTCGGAGAGTATGAGCTTGCCTATTTCTGGTTAAAGAAGTTGTATAAAAACGGTTTTGAAGGCGATGGTCCATTTTATTATTGGCTATCTTATTCCGCTTACTATATCGGATATGAAAATTTTGCTAAGACGATTTGGAAAACAGTTTTAGAAATCAATCCTGACAAGGAAGGTTATGAACCTTGGAATGTAGACCAGCCGCAGACTAATGGTTTTGAAGACCATTCAGGATCTATTTTTCAAAAGCTGGAAAGTGACTATATTGAAGAGCGCTTATTCGCCATCTTTCTTGCATCTATTTCAGGAAAGATTGATGAAATATCCACTTCTAAGCGATTTTATCAAAATCAGAAGCTAACGAAGATGGAGAAAGAGTATGTTTCGTTACTAAAATCAGGAGCGCCATCTGCCCTTAAGGATGCTCAGGAAATTGCTGAAGTTCTTTATCAGAAGCACCATCCGATCGGTACAGTAGAGTCTGGTTTATACTTAATGTGGTTTTCGGTCTTTGTTGAAATGTCAAAGTCCAGTATCCGCTTAAATAATAAACAGGCATTGGCTGGGGCATTGGAATACGTATGGTACAAAACAAGTAACGAAAAGGTGTCACAGCAAGAAATTGCCAATCGCTATGGATTATCTTCAGCGACAATCGGCAAATATGTAAAAATCGTGAACAGTTACCTGCATTAAGCAGATAAATGGACTATCATACGATTGTTTTATACGATTAAGTAGGGAATACTATGCTTAATCGTATTTTTTTATTTCAAGCTGTGGCGCTTAGGTTTGATGCGCTCTGTTTTTAGAATAAGGAGTGAAAATAACATGTCTGAAGAAAAAATTTATGATGTAATTATTGCTGGTGCCGGTCCTGCCGGGATGACAGCAGCTGTTTACACTTCTCGTGCCAACCTTTCTACCTTAATGCTTGAGCGCGGTATGCCAGGCGGTCAAATGGCGAACACAGAAGATGTTGAAAACTACCCTGGATTTGAAACCATCCTAGGGCCAGATTTATCTACAAAAATGTTCGAGCACGCGAAAAAATTCGGTGCTGAATATGCATATGGGGACATTAAAGAAATCATTGACCATGGTGATTATAAAGAAATTGTTGCAGGATCAAAAACATACAAGGCTTATTCTATTATCATTTCTACAGGTGCTGAATATAAAAAACTTGGCGTTCCTGGTGAAAAAGAACTTGGCGGACGTGGTGTTTCCTATTGTGCTGTGTGCGATGGGGCTTTCTTCAAAGGTAAAGAATTATATGTAATTGGCGGTGGAGACTCTGCTGTTGAAGAGGGTGTATATTTAACTCGCTTTGCGTCTAAGGTGACCATAGTTCACCGCAGGGACCAGCTCCGTGCACAAAAGATTTTACAAGATAGAGCTTTTGCTAACGAGAAGGTAGACTTTATTTGGAGTCATACCGTGAAATCCATCAATGGTAAAGACGGTAAGGTTGGCAGCATCACGATTGTTTCAACTGAAAATGGTGAGGAACGTGAACTTCCGGCAGATGGAGTGTTCATATATGTAGGGATGGTACCATTATCAAAGCCTTTTGAAAGCTTAGGTATTACTAATGAGGCTGGATATATTGAAACGAATGAACGGATGGAAACAAAGGTAAAAGGAGTTTTTGCTGCAGGTGATATCCGGGAGAAAACTCTTCGCCAAATTGTAACGGCAACAGGAGATGGCAGTATTGCTGCTCAAAGTGCTCAGCACTATGTGGAGGAACTGTTAGAGGAACTTAAAGTAAAAAAATAAATTCTGTGCAAAATTTACCAAAAAGTAATCCTGTTTTAATTCAACTGTAACAGTGATGAAATAATAATAAGGTACAATGAATGTAGGAATTGACCCCCTTTAACAATATACTTAGATGCACAGGCCAGAATGAGCCTGTGCTATTTTTTTGAAATTTTTACATAGGAATCCGATTTCATTGTGACCCATTCCTAAAAATAGTATAATAAAAAGAATACCTATTACCATTGATTAATTTTGCGTTAACTTTATATAGAGGGTGAATGTTGTGCAGCGAGTCACCAATTGTGTATTAATAAACGATGACCAGATATTATTGTTAAAAAAACCTCGGCGCGGCTGGTGGGTCGCACCTGGAGGTAAAATGGAGCCAGGTGAATCTGTAAGAGATTCCTGTATCCGTGAATTCCGTGAAGAAACAGGAATTTATTTAAAGAACCCCCAACTAAAAGGCATATTTACCATTGTCATGAAGGAAAATGACCAAGTTACTTCTGAGTGGATGATGTTCACGTTTGTTGCTACCGAGTCTGATGGTATCAGGTTTGAGGAATCAGACGAGGGAAAGCTAGGATGGCATAAATTGGACCAGCTGAAAGATCTGCCAATGGCGGCTGGCGATTATCATATTATTGATTACATGGTTCATGGAAATGGGATTATTTATGGCACATTTACTTACACACATGATTTTCAACTAATCAGTTATCGATTAGATCCAAGTTAAGAGGAGGAACGATTATGAGTACCGGTGCAGTGAATGAAACACAAATGGTCATTATAACAGGGATGTCAGGAGCGGGAAAAACAGTAGCGATCCAAAGCCTGGAGGATTTGGGTTTTTTCTGTGTAGATAATCTGCCTCCGACGCTATTACCTAAATTTCTTGAACTTATGAAAGAATCTGGGAATAAAATGAATAAAGTGGCATTAGTTATGGACTTAAGAGGAAGGGAGTTTTTTGATCACCTCTTTAAAGCCCTTGACGATCTTGCTGAAACATCATGGGTAACGCCAAAAATTCTTTTCTTAGATGCTGATGACGCTACTTTAGTAAGAAGATATAAAGAAACGAGACGCTCACACCCACTTGCTCAGGCTAGTTCTCCTCTAGAAGGGATTAAGCTAGAGAGAGAACTTCTAGAAGAGATGAAAGGGAGAGCCCAACTTATTTATAATACGTCTGAAATGAAGCCGCGTGAATTACGGGAAAAAATATTAACAGAGTTTACTTCAAATAAAAAATCTATCTTTACCGTCAATGTCATGTCATTTGGATTTAAGCATGGAATTCCAATCGATGCCGATTTAGTTTTTGATGTGCGTTTTCTACCGAACCCTCATTATATAGAACATATGCGTCCTAAAACCGGATTGGAGCAAGAGGTGTCCTCCTATGTTCTAAAGTGGAATGAAACACAAAAATTCCTTGAAAAGGTAACGGATTTACTCGGATTTATGCTTCCTCATTATAAGCGGGAAGGAAAAGCACAGCTTGTTATTGCGATTGGATGTACAGGTGGACAGCATCGGTCTGTGGCGCTGGCTGAATACATTGGAAAGTACTTTGAGAATGACTACAAGACCTGTGTATCCCACCGTGACATTGAGAGGAGAAAGGAAAAAACAACATGATAGAGTTAGCACAGCCAAGAATCGTCATCATTGGCGGTGGAACCGGGTTACCGGTTTTGTTAAGAGGATTAAAACAATATCCTGTAGACATTACTGCCATTGTGACCGTTGCGGATGATGGCGGCAGCTCGGGAAGATTGCGCGATGACTTACACATTCCACCACCAGGCGATATACGAAATGTTCTAGCGGCCCTATCTGATGTTGAACCGCTGGTTGAAGAAATGTTCCAGCATCGTTTTAAAACATCAAATGAATTATCAGGTCACTCACTAGGAAATTTGATCCTAGCAGCGATGACGTCTATTACAGGTAATTTTGTTCATGCCATACAAGAAATGAGTAAGGTCTTAAATGTTCGTGGAAAGGTCCTCCCAGCTGCCAATCAAAGTGTCGTGTTACATGCAGAAATGGAGGATGGGACGGTTGTTTCAGGAGAATCTAAAATTCCATACTCGGGTAAAAAGATCAAAAAAGTATTTTTAACACCAAAAGTGATCCGGCCGCTGCCTGAAACGATCCAAGCCATTAGACAGGCAGACTTAATTATCATAGGACCGGGAAGCTTATATACGAGTATACTGCCTAATCTCTTAGTTCCTAAATTAGGTGAAGAAGTTTGTCGTTCGCATGCTAAGAAAGTGTATATATGCAATTTAATGACCCAGGCTGGAGAAACTCACGGATATAAGGCAAGTGACCATATAAAAGCAATTTATGATCACATGTCTTGTGCGTTTATTGATACCATTCTTGTAAATAACGAGGAGGTTCCTGCAGACATCCAGCTTCGCTATAATGAGGAGCTTGCAGATCCTGTCCAGTATGACCTTCCGCTATTATTTGAACTCGGTCTTGAAGTGGTTCATGCAGATATAGCCATCCAGGAAGAGGGCGCACTCAGACACGATCCGAAAAAAGTAGCAGAGATATTATATAATTTGCTAATTGATGAAACCAAAAAGCGCTATGAAGCGTATTGAATAGTACCCGGTACGAAAAGCGAAAGCGCCTTGTTTAGGACCGACCAGCAAATGCTCTTCGGTAAAAAACTTTTATGCCGAAGAACATTTGAGCTCGATGGGCTAGGCGCTGGAGCCAGACAGGAAAAGGGGGTGGCGGAGTGTCTTTCGCTTCGGAAACAAAAAAAGAATTAACTAACTTGGAAGTGAAACCTTGCTGTGTTCAAGCTGAACTTTCCGCTCTAGTCCGGATGAATGGATCTCTGTCCTTTTCCAATCGAAAATTAATCGTCGATATTCAAACCGAGAATGCTGCGATTGCTAGAAGGATTTATACACTAATAAAAAAGAGCTATGATGTCCCAGTGGAGCTATTGGTTAGAAAAAAGATGCGACTGAAGAAAAACAATGTTTACATTGTTCGTTTATCTCAGCAGACAAGGGAAATTCTTGAAGATATGAAAATCCTCGGTGAAGGATTTACCATCATTCATGATATTTCAAATCAGCTGGTAAAAAAGAAGTGTTGTAAGCGTTCTTATCTCCGCGGTGCTTTTCTTGCTGGAGGCTCGGTTAACAATCCAGAAACGTCATCATACCACTTAGAAATTGCTTCACTATATAAGGAACACAATCAGTCTTTGTGTGAATTGATGAATACATTTGGATTAAATAGCAAAACGCTTGAGCGTAAAAAGGGTTATATAACGTATTTAAAAGAAGCAGAGAAAATCACTGAGTTTCTGAATATTGTTGGAGCGGTTAATGCCCTGCTTCGGTTTGAGGACGTCCGAATTGTTCGTGACATGAGAAATTCTGTAAATCGTCTTGTTAACTGTGAAACAGCCAATTTAAATAAAACAATTGGGGCTTCCATTAGACAGGTTGAAAATATTCGCTATATTAATGATACGGTCGGCTTGCACATATTACCTGATAAATTAAGGGAAATTGCGGAACTGCGCTTGGCGTACACAGATGTAACGTTAAAAGAGCTTGGAGAAATGGTATCTGGTGGGACAATCAGTAAATCAGGAATTAATCATCGATTAAGAAAAATAGACGAGTTTGCAGAGAAATTAAGAATGGGTGAAATTGTAACAAAAAAATAGAGTAAAACAACTTGAGGAGGATTTATGCAATGGTGGAGAAACAGGTAGAGGTAAAATTGAAAACAGGTCTTCAAGCCCGCCCAGCGGCATTGTTTGTTCAGGAGGCTAACCGGTTTTCTGCAGATGTATTTTTAGAAAAAGACGGAAAAAAAGTAAATGCAAAAAGTATTATGGGCCTTATGAGCCTTGCTGTAGGTTCAGGGGTAGTGGTAAATATTATTGCTGACGGCGATGATGAGGAAAATGCACTTGTTGCACTAGAAGAGTTTGTTCAAAAGGAACAATAACATAAAAAGGGTTTGGCTAAGTGGCCAAACCCTTTTTACTATCTATTTATTTTTCTTTTCGTCTAAAAAGTTACGTGTGATGATATGATCTACTAATCCATATTCTTTCGCTCTATCGGCTGTCATGAAGTTGTCACGGTCAGTGTCTTTACTAATTACTTCCATTGGCTGGCCTGTACGTTCAGCTAGGATGCCATTTAATTTTTCACGAAGGAATAAAATGCGCTTAGCGGCAATTTCAATCTCTGTTGCCTGTCCTTGTGCTCCGCCTAATGGCTGATGGATCATGACTTCAGCATTAGGTAATGCGTAACGCTTACCTTTCGTACCGGCAGCAAGTAAGAAAGCCCCCATAGATGCAGCCATACCAATACAGATGGTTTGTACATCTGGCTTGATAAATTGCATGGTGTCATAGATTGCCATACCCGCTGTAATGCTTCCGCCTGGGCTGTTAATATAAATGGATATATCTTTTTCAGGATTTTCTGCTTCAAGGAATAGTAACTGTGCCACAATTGAGTTGGCAACATTATCATCAATACCACTGCCTAGCATAATAATGCGATCTTTTAATAGGCGTGAGTAGATGTCATAGGCGCGCTCTCCACGGTTTGTTTGTTCAATAACTGTAGGAATCAAATTCATTATTCTTCCTCCTTTGGGTATGAAAGGTTTTTATAATATGTATAGTAATCATACACTGATGGTCAATTAAGGTCAAACATTTCGCACTGTAATTTGTTCGACAACTTTCCCTCTTACATCATAACCATTCCTTCCTAATTTTAACCTTGCAATGTTTTAAAACATATCATATAATATGAAAGTCGTTATTTATACTATATGCGCTCGTGGTGCAACGGATAGCACGTAAGATTCCGGTTCTTAAAATGGGGGTTCGATTCCCTCCGAGCGCGTCATAGAAGCCTCCTGTTCATTATGAACAGGGGGTTTTTATTTTGTTGCGTGTCGTGGCAATTTGTGCTCCAGGTGCTTAAGTTTCTGCAGCACCTTTTTAGGATAAATTTTTCGATACAATAATTTCTCCCCTTCATGTAAAATAGAAAAAAGGGGGGGATATGGTATGGATTTAAAGCCGGGGTTATGGCAGCAGCAGTCGTTAAAACTAGCGATGACACAAGAGCTAACGCAAGCAATTGCGCTTCTCCAGTATTCATCTCAAGAACTGACTGAGTTTCTAGATAGTAAGGCATTAGAAAATCCCCTTTTGCAAATAGATCATCAAAATATTAAACCAATTAATCCATTGGTTGATCGCAACCGAAATCGAACCCGTAGTAATGTAAAAAATACGGAGAACAGGTGGATTGAACAAATTGCATCAAAGTCAATTTCGATAGAAGAGCAACTGATGTCTCAGTTAAATATAAATGCATTCTCATTAAAGCAATTAGAGGTAATACGATATCTAATCCATACAATGGATGGAAACGGTTACATTACTGAAACTCTTGATCAGATAGCGCAGAAGTTGAAACTCTCTGTGGAACTAGTAGAAGATTGTTTGATCGCCATTCAGACTCTAGAACCTGCTGGTATTGGTGCACGAAATCTTCAAGAATGTTTATTGATACAAATTGAACGAGAAAATTGCGCGAATGACTTAGCGCAGACGATTGTAACGAATTACTTTGTTCCATTTGCTGAGAAGAAATGGAAGAGTGTCGCCAAGGAGCTTCATGTAACTTTACAGGAGATTCAAGAGGTTTTTGATTGGATCCAGAAGCTTAATCCGCGTCCAGGTGCATGCTTAGAACAGGTTGAAACGAAATATATCATCCCGGATGCTATCGTTGAAAGAACAGGAGAGCAATTCTCTATCAGAATGTGTGATGACCTCCTGCCGAGGATTAGCTTTAATGACGCTTATTATAAACAACTCACATCCTCCAAGCAGGATGCTCAATTAGGGAAGTTTTTACAAGAGAAACAGCAGGACTTCCAATGGATTATGAAGAGTATTGAACAAAGGAAGGAAACTTTATTAAAGGTAGTTACCAAGATTGTAGAAAAACAGACTATGTTTTTTGAAAAAGGGCCAAACTACTTATTGCCTATGACCATGAAAGACATATCAAGTGAAATTGATATTCATGAATCGACCGTAAGTCGTGCAGTTAGGGAGAAATATGTGCAAACTCCCAATGGAACTTTTCCTTTAAAATATTTCTTTACTAGTACAATTCAAACAATAACAAATGAAAATACATCATCTTCTCAAGTGAAGAATGCCATTCATGCATTAATAGAAAAAGAGAATAAGCAAAAGCCGCTTTCAGACCAAGAAATTGCAGAACACTTGAAGAACCAAGATGGAATGGTTGTTTCAAGGAGGACGGTTGCAAAATATCGAGAACAGCTGGGGATCTTGTCCTCTTCGAAGAGAAAAAGATTTGACTGAAAGGAATGAACGGATTGGCCGAAAATAAGATTACTTTTTATACGAGAAAAGGCTGCACCTTATGCGAGAAAGCAAAGGCGGAAATTTTAGAGCTAAAAGATGCCTATCCTTTTACCCTAGAGGAGATTGATATCGACACAAGTGATGAGTTAACCGAGCGATATGGAGTGATGATTCCTGTAGTTCATTTGAACGGAGAAGAAATCGCTTTTGGGATAATTAACAAAATTGACATAAGTAACCGTTTACAAGAAAAAACCTTGAATTTATAAGTTGAAATAGGTTTTCACTCCTGTTAGAATGTAAATTGTTAGCAGGGGTGATTTTTTTTAGTTGTAGTGGGACATAATTTGTCTATGGTGGACCTTTTTTGACCAACTACAATCCATAAAGGAGTTTGCTCATCATGCAGTCATTCATTGATATCCAAAAAAGATTATTACCCGATCTTCTTCAAGTACTACATAAAAGATATACTATCCTGAGACATATCGGTTTTATGCAACCGGTAGGAAGAAGGAGCCTTGCAACGAGCCTTGGATTTACTGAGAGAGTCTTGCGAAGCGAAGTTGATTTCCTAAAAGAACAAAAACTTATAACTGCTAACAATATCGGAATGAGTTTAACTTCTGAAGGGAAAAATTTGCTAGAAGACCTCGAAGGTTTGATGCGGGAGTTAAAGGGTATGGATGTAATGGAGCTAGAACTAAAGCACCGTCTTGGTATCCACAAGGCAGTGATCGTTCCTGGTGACAGTGATGAATCTCCATTAGTGAAAAACGAGTTAAGTAAAGCCTGCGCCGCACGCATGAAAAGGTTACTCAGCGGGAAAAATATTATCGCTGTAACTGGCGGTTCTACAATGGCTGCTGTCGCAGACGCCCTAACGCCTGAGTTAACAAATGAGGAATTATTGTTTGTGCCAGCTAGAGGTGGTATCGGTGAGGATGTTCACAACCAGGCAAATACAATTAGCTCAATTATGTCAAAAAACACCCATTCTCGACATCGTGTCTTTTATGTTCCAGACCAGGTTAGTCCTGAAATCTATGCATCACTCATCAAAGAACCTGAAATACATGAAGTGTTAGATTTAATAAAATCTGCAAGCATGGTTCTTCACGGTATTGGAGATGCTATCACAATGGCTGAACGAAGAAAGACTAGCCCTGAAGTGATGGAAAAACTGGAAAACAGCAATGCAGTTGGTGAAGCCTTTGGCTATTATTTCAATGAAAAAGGCGATATTGTTCATAAGGTATTAACGATTGGGCTTCAACTTGACGATCTTGCGAAGATTCCCAATATCATCGCAGTTGCTGGAGGGACCTCAAAAGCAAAAGCTATAAGGTCGTATATGAAACAAGCACCATCTTCAACCATCCTGATTACGGATGAAGGTGCAGCAAGAAAGTTATTAAAAGGTTAATCCCTTTTTAAATAAAATAAGGTTTTTCCAATAAGGAGGAAATTATTTATGGCAGTTAAAGTTGGTATTAATGGATTTGGTCGTATTGGACGTAACGTTTTCCGTGCGGCATTAAACAATTCAAATGTTGAGATTGTGGCAATTAACGATTTAACGGATGCTAATATGCTTGCGCATCTTTTAAAATATGATACTGTTCATGGTACTCTACAACAAGAGGTTACTGTTGATGGTCAATACTTAATCGTTGGTGGTCAAAAGGTAAAGGTTCTTGCTGAGCGCGATCCTGCACAACTTGGCTGGGGTGACCTTGGTGTTGATGTAGTTGTTGAATCTACTGGCCGTTTCACAAAGCGTGAAGATGCAGCGAAGCACCTTGAAGCAGGCGCTAAGAAAGTTATCATCTCTGCTCCAGCAGATAACGAAGATATTACAATCGTTATGGGTGTTAACGAAGATCAATACGATGCAGCTAACCACCATGTATTATCAAATGCATCTTGTACAACTAACTGTCTAGCTCCTTTTGCAAAAGTTCTAAATGATAACTTTGGAATTAAGCGTGGAATGATGACAACCATTCACTCTTATACAAATGATCAACAAATCCTTGATTTACCACACAAAGATTACCGTCGTGCACGTGCAGCTGCTGAAAACATGATTCCAACATCAACTGGTGCAGCAAAAGCGGTTTCTCTAGTTCTTCCTGAGCTAAAAGGTAAATTAAACGGTATGGCAGTACGTGTTCCAACTCCAAACGTTTCTATTGTTGACTTAGTTGCAGAATTAGAAAAGAATGTTACTGCTGAAGAAGTAAATGCAGCACTTAAAGCAGCAGCAGAAGGTCCATTAAAGGGTATCCTTCACTACAGCGACCTTCCATTAGTTTCTACAGACTATAACGGAAGCCCAGCGTCTTCTTCTATTGATGCATTATCAACAATGGTTCTTGAAGATAACATGGTTAAAGTATTATCTTGGTACGACAATGAAGTTGGTTACTCTAGCCGTGTTGTTGACCTTATTGATTACATCGCGTCTAAAGGTCTTTAATAACAATTAGTAATCAAGCTTAATGTTATGGCAGGTCAAAGGGGAGCGGGGAACATTCCCCCCTCCCTTTTTTTTATGAAAAATGTCTAGCTACAGCGCCTAGCCCCTCGAGGTCATAAGCCGATCCGCCAAGAAGGTTAAAGAGCAACCTTCTAGTCGGCTCGTCTTATGCTTGTCGGGGCTGGACAAGGCGCTTTCGTATTTCTAATTAGGAGGCTCTTTCAATGAATAAGAAGTCATTAAAAGATATTGATGTAAAAGGTAAACGTGTATTTTGCCGGGTGGATTTTAATGTTCCGATGCAAGATGGAAAAATTACTGACGAAACGCGTATTCGTGCAGCATTGCCAACGATTCAATATTTAATTGAACAAGGTGCAAAGGTAATCTTAGCTAGTCACTTCGGCCGTCCAAAAGGAAAAGTCGTAGAAGAAATGCGCTTAGCTCCAGTTGGTGTTAGACTTGCTGAGCTTCTTGGTAAAGAAGTGAAGAATGCAGATGAAGCATACGGAGACTCAGTTAAAGCATTGATTGCTGACATGTCTGAGGGCGATGTTGTTCTTCTTGAGAATGTTCGTTTCTATCCAGGTGAAGAAAAGAATGATCCTGAATTAGCAAAAGCTTTTGCGGAACTAGCTGATGTGTATGTAAATGATGCGTTTGGTGCAGCACACAGAGCACATGCTTCAACGGAAGGGATTGCTCATCACCTGCCAGCAGTTTCAGGCCTATTAATGGAAAAAGAGCTTGATGTATTAGGCAAAGCACTGTCTAATCCAGAGCGTCCATTTACTGCGATTATCGGTGGAGCGAAAGTTAAAGATAAAATCGGCGTAATTGACAACCTTTTAGAAAAGGTTGATAACCTGATTATTGGCGGTGGCCTTGCTTATACTTTTGTAAAAGCTCAAGGACATGAAGTAGGTAAGTCATTGTTAGAAGCGGATAAACTTGATCTAGCAAATTCATTTATTGAAAAGGCAAAAGAAAAAGGCGTTAATTTCTATATGCCGGTAGATGTAATCGTTGCTGATGATTTCTCAGCGGATGCAAATACTCAAGTAGTTGCGATTGATTCCATTCCTGCAGATTGGGAAGCGCTTGATATTGGACCTAAGACAAATGAAATTTACCGTGATGTTATTCAAAAGTCTAAGCTTGTTATCTGGAATGGACCAATGGGCGTGTTCGAAATCGACAAATTTGCTGGCGGAACAAAGGCAGTTGCCGAAGCACTTGCAGGGTCAGAAGGTACATATTCAGTCATTGGCGGCGGAGACTCAGCGGCAGCAGTTGAAAAGTTCAATTTAGCGGATAAAATGAGCCATATTTCTACAGGCGGCGGTGCATCCCTTGAATTTATGGAAGGTAAAGCACTTCCAGGTGTAGTTGCTTTAAACGATAAATAGAACTTTCTACGGTATATCAACAAATTTTTGTGCGATATCAACAAAAGTAACGTCGATATCAACAAATTTTTGTGTGATATCACAAAATTAACATCGATATCAACAAATTAAAGGACGATATCAACAAATAGCATTTTTAGAAAGGAAGTGCCAGCATGCGGAAACCGATTATTGCAGGTAACTGGAAAATGAACAAAACACTTGCGGAAGCAAAGAGCTTTGCTGAAGAAGTGAAGGGACTTGTCCCATCTAATGAAAAAATGGATTCAGTCATTTGTGCACCGGCCTTATTTTTGGAAACACTTGTTGACTTAGTAGAAGGCACTAATGTGAAAATTGGCGCACAAAATATGCACTTCGAAGAGAGTGGGGCTTTTACAGGCGAAATCAGCCCAAAACCTCTTGCTGAAATTGGTGTACAATACGTTATTCTTGGCCACTCAGAACGCCGTGAAATGTTCAATGAAACGGATGAAGCTGTTAACAAAAAGACACTTGCAGCGTTTAAATACAATTTAACACCAATCGTTTGCTGTGGTGAAACGTTAGAACAGCGTGAAAATGGCGAGACGAATGAATTAGTGGGTGCGCAGGTACAAAAAGCACTTGCTGGTTTAACTGAGGAGCAAGTCAAACAAACGGTTATTGCCTATGAACCTATTTGGGCGATTGGAACAGGCAAATCATCTACCTCACAGGACGCAAATGATGTATGTGCTCACATCCGTCAAGTTGTGGCTCAAGAGTTTAGTGAAGATGTTGCAAATGCAGTTAGAATTCAGTATGGCGGCAGTGTAAAGCCTGAGAACATCAAAGAATATATGGCACAGCCTGATATTGATGGTGCTCTTGTCGGCGGTGCAAGCTTAGAGGCAGGATCTTTCTTGCAGTTATTGGAGGCAGGAAGCTATGAGTAAGTCTCCCGTTGCTCTCATCATCCTAGATGGATTTGGATGCAGGGATGAACAAAAAGGGAACGCAGTCTATCATGCGAAAAAGCCAAACTTTGATCGATTCTGGAATGAATATCCTCATTCACATTTAACAGCATCAGGAGAAGCAGTAGGACTTCCTGAAGGACAAATGGGTAATTCAGAAGTGGGTCATCTAAATATTGGTGCCGGCCGTATCGTATACCAAAGCTTAACACGTGTTAATATTGCTATCCGTGAAGGCGAATTTGTGAAAAATGAAACCATTTGCAGTGCGATGGATCATGTTAAGAAGAATGGTACCAACCTCCACCTTTTCGGATTACTTTCTGATGGCGGTGTTCACAGCCATATTAACCATATGTTTGCCTTACTAAAGATGGCAAAAGAAGAGGGCGTTGAGAAAGTCTATATTCACGGCTTTCTTGATGGTCGTGATGTGGGTCCGAAAACAGCGAGAACATATATTCAGCAGACTTTGGATAAAATGAATGAGTACGGTGTAGGGGAATTTGCAACAATCTCTGGTCGATACTATTCCATGGACCGAGACAAGCGCTGGGAACGTGTCGAAAAATCATATTGTTCTATGGTTTATGGGGATGGTCCTACCTACTCTAATCCGTTAGATGTAGTAGAAGATTCTTACCAGCATGGTATCTTTGATGAATTCGTTATACCATCTGTTATCACAAAAGAAGATGGTCAGCCAGTTGCAACCATTCAAGATAATGACGCTGTTATCTTCTACAATTTCCGTCCTGACCGGGCGATTCAAATTTCTAATGTTTTTACAAACGAAGATTTCCGCTCATTTGATCGTGGCGAGAAGCATCCAAGAGATTTACATTTCGTTTGTCTAACCCATTTCAGTGAAACTGTAAATGGATATGTAGCGTTTAAGCCATCGAACCTGGACAACACACTTGGTGAAGTGCTGGCGCAAAATGGCTTGAAGCAGCTGCGGATTGCAGAAACTGAAAAATATCCACATGTAACGTTCTTTATGAGCGGAGGCCGTGAGGATAAGTTCCCTGGAGAAGAGCGAATCTTAATCAATTCTCCAAAGGTGGCAACGTATGATCTTCAGCCAGAAATGAGCGCGTATGAAGTGACCGATGCCTTATTACATGAGATTCAAAACGATAAATTCGATGCGATCATTTTAAACTTCGCAAATCCAGATATGGTTGGACATTCTGGTATGCTTGAACCGACCGTTAAGGCAATTGAAACGGTAGATGAATGCTTAGGTAAAATTGTTGATTTAATTCTTGAAAAAGGTGGAACAGCAATTATTACTGCTGACCATGGTAATGCTGATGAAGTAATCACGCTGGAAGACGAACCGATGACCGCTCATACAACCAATCCAGTTCCCGTTATTGTGACCAAGAAAGACGTAGAATTGCGTGAAGGTGGTATTTTAGGTGATTTAGCACCTACGATGCTAAACCTTTTAAAAGTACAACAGCCAGCCGAAATGACTGGAAAAACATTAATCAAATAACCCAATTTTAAGGAGAGATACAAATGCCATTTATTGTTGATGTATATGCACGTGAAGTTTTAGATTCCCGCGGAAACCCTACCATCGAAGTTGAAGTATTTACTGAATCAGGTGCTTTTGGACGCGCTATGGTACCAAGCGGTGCTTCTACTGGTGAATACGAAGCAGTTGAACTTCGTGACGGCGACAAAGAACGTTACCTTGGTAAAGGTGTTTTAAATGCTGTAAATAATGTAAATGAAATTATTGCTCCATTCCTTGTGGAAGAAGAGTTCAGTGTTCTTGATCAAGTTGGTGTTGACCATGCGTTAATCGAGCTTGATGGTACAGAAAACAAAGGTAAATTAGGTGCTAACGCTATTCTTGGTGTATCTATGGCTGTAGCACATGCTGCTGCAGATTACCTTGATGTTCCTTTATATCAATACCTTGGCGGTTTCAACTCTAAGCAGCTTCCAGTACCAATGATGAACATCGTTAACGGCGGTGAGCATGCAGATAACAACGTAGACATTCAGGAATTCATGGTTATGCCTGTAGGTGCACCTAACTTCCGTGAAGCTCTTCGTATGGGTACTGAAATTTTCCACAGCCTTAAAGCGGTTCTAAAAGCAAAAGGCCTTAACACTGCTGTAGGTGACGAAGGTGGATTTGCTCCAAACCTAGGTTCAAACGAAGAAGCACTTCAAACAATTGTTGAAGCAATCGAAAAAGCTGGTTTCAAGCCAGGCGAAGAAGTTTTCCTAGCAATGGATGCAGCTTCTTCTGAGTTCTACAATAAAGAAGATGGCAAATACCACCTTAAAGGTGAAGGCGTAGTAAAAACTTCTGCAGAAATGGTTGACTGGTACGAAGAGCTTTCAACTAAATACCCAATCCTTTCAATCGAAGACGGATTAGATGAAAATGACTGGGAAGGTCACAAGCTTCTAACTGAGCGTATTGGTAATAGAGTTCAATTAGTAGGTGATGACCTGTTCGTTACAAATACTAAAAAGCTTTCTGAAGGAATTGCAAACGGTATTGGTAACTCAATCCTAATCAAAGTTAACCAAATCGGTACACTTACTGAAACATTTGATGCAATTGAAATGGCGAAGCGTGCAGGTTATACAGCAGTAATCTCTCACCGTTCTGGTGAAACTGAAGATAATACAATTGCTGATATCGCAGTTGCTACAAACGCTGGTCAAATCAAAACTGGTGCTCCTTCACGTACAGACCGAGTTGCGAAATACAACCAATTACTTCGCATCGAAGACCAACTTGGTGAAACTGCACAATACAACGGCTTAAAATCATTCTACAACCTAAAAAAATAATTTGTTATATCAAAGGCGCTCATTGACGAATGAGCGTCTTTTTTATGCGTCTTGGAGTGTTCGACAAACTTCGGGGCGTGACAGGCACCACTTGGAATAGTAAAATAAAGGAAGAACTATTTTGCCAGGGGGTTATTTGATGAAGCGTTTATTGGATTGTACGGCATCAGATTTTGCTAGGATGAATGGTCAAGAGTTAAAGCAGGCAATTATTGCATCAGAAGGCAGGACGATTTTAGCCGAGGTGATTGGGAGTTTTACACCGTATTATCCGGCAGTTACCAATGCTGAAATGGCAGCGGCATTTGGGGCAGACCTAATTTTGTTAAACTTCTTTGACGTTTTTAACCCTAGTATAGAGGGGCTAAAAGTGGATGACCCTGAAACAACTGTAAGAACCTTAAAGCAGCTTACTGGGCGACCGATTGGGCTAAATTTAGAGCCAGTTGATATGAGTGCTAAGCAGTTGGAAGCACTAATTGAGCTCCCAGAGGGAAGGATTGCTACTGAGAGATCGCTTAAGAAGGCGAAGGACCTCGGCTTTGATTTTGTTTGTTTAACAGGAAACCCAAAGACAGGTGTATCAAACCCCGAAATCACAAAAGCAATTCAAGTTGCAAGAGGGGTCTTTGGTAAAGATGGCTTAATTATATCTGGTAAAATGCACAGTGCGGGGGTTTCAGGAGAGGCAGGGAGCAGCCTAATGTCTGAAGAAACCTTGCACACATTTATTGAAGCGGGTGCGGATATTATCCTCATTCCATCTCCCGGTACGGTACCAGGCTTTACCGTTGAAAAAACAGCAAAACTAGTTGACATTGTCCATGAAAAAGGAGCACTTGCTATTCTCACTACTGGAACGAGTCAAGAAGGATCTGATGAAGCAACAATCAAACAAATTGCTCTTAATAGTAAAATGGCGGGAGCAGATATATTTCATATTGGTGATGCGGGTGCGGCAGGGATTGCTCTTCCGGAAAATATTACTGCCTACTCGATTGTAGTCAGAGGAAAAAGACATACATATGTAAGAATGGCATCCTCTATTTTAAGGTAAAGACTAAAACGTCTTAAAAGCTGACACAATAACTACTATTGTTAAATACCAATTAATATGGTAAATTAGAAATACTGTGAAATGTACGACTTAACAGGAGGTGGCCTTTCATGCATGCATTCGTAGTGACATTATTGGTTCTTGTAAGTATTGGACTTATTCTAGTTGTATTACTTCAATCAGGTAAAAGTGCTGGATTATCTGGTGCCATTTCAGGTGGAGCAGAAACATTATTTGGTAAGCAAAAAGCACGTGGACTTGATTTGATTCTACACCGTATTACAATTGTTTTATCTGTATTATTTATTATCCTTGCAATTGCAGTTGCATATTTCGAAGTTTAATAAAAAATACCCAAAACCCGGCCTGCTGGTCGGGTTTTTTCATGCTTACATTGAGAGCGAATAAATACACATCATTTCAAGCCTTATTTCTGGCATGTTCTCTCAGCCTTTGTTAAAACTAAGATTAGTGAAATCGAAATAAGGGAGTTATTTTTATATGAAAATTGCACAACCAAAGCCTTTCTTCTTTGAAGGAGGAAAAAGAGCCGTCCTTTTACTGCATGGCTTCACTGGCAATTCAGCCGATGTTCGGATGCTTGGACGTTACCTTGAGAAAGAAGGCTACACCTGCCATGCTCCACAATATAAAGGTCACGGGGTCCCGCCCGAAGAGCTTGTCCATACGGGTCCAGAAGACTGGTGGCAGGACGCTTTGAATGGGTATCATTTCTTGAAAAATAGGGGATATGAAGAGATCGCAGTGGCTGGTCTTTCACTAGGTGGCGTATTTTCCTTGAAATTGGGTTACACTGTACCTATAAAGGGTATTGTACCGATGTGTGCACCCATGTATATCAAAAGTGAAGAGGTCATGTATCAAGGAATTCTTGAATATGCGCGTGATTATAAAAGCCGTGAAGGAAAAACAGAAGAACAAGTCGAAATGGAAATGGAACAGTTTAAAAAAACACCAATGAGTACATTAAAGGCACTCCAAGGATTAATTTCGGATGTTCGTAACCATATTGACATGATTTATGCTCCAACCTTCGTCGTTCAAGGACGTCATGACAAGATGATTAATCCAGAGAGTGCAAACATTATTTACAATAAAGTAGAGTCACCGATGAAAGAAATGAAATGGTATGAAGAATCGGGACATGTCATTACCTTTGATAAAGAGCGTGACCAGCTTCATGAAGATATATACCAGTTTCTAGAGAGATTAGACTGGCAAGATTAAAAGCCCTATTAAGGAGGGATTATGTTGGAAGATAATATTCAACAGCATGTTGATAAGCTATTACAATATATGAGGGACGAGGCGTATAAGCCGCTGACAGTCCAAGAGCTTGAGGAAGCTTTCGGGATTGCTGATTCGAGTGACTTTAAGGAGTTTGTAAAAGCATTAGTTCAAATGGAAGAAAGAGGGTTGGTCGTTCGGACCCGCAGTAATCGATATGGTTTGCCGCAAAAGATGAATTTAATTCGCGGAAAACTGATTGGACACGCCAAGGGCTTTGCTTTTGTCGCTCCAGATGAACCAGGAATGGATGATATTTTCATCCCGCCTAACGAAACAAATACCGCCATGCATGGCGATACCGTTCTAGCCCGAGTTTCATCTGAAACCTCAGGTCAGCGCAGAGAAGGAAGCATCATTCGCATTATCGAGCGTGGCGTACAGCAAATTGTTGGTACTTATGTGGAAAGCAAGAGCTTTGGTTTCGTCATTCCAGATGATAAGAAGTTTGCGGGTGATATCTTTATCCCAAAAGCTGCATCCAAGGGAGCGGTAGAAGGACATAAGGTTGTAGTGAAACTCATCACGTACCCTGAGGGCAGGAAAAGTGCTGAAGGTGAAGTAATTGAAGTGCTCGGCCACAAAAATGATCCTGGCGTAGATATTCTTTCAGTGATACATAAGCATGGTCTGCCTATGTCGTTCCCTGAGGATGTACTGAAGCAGGCAAATGAAACGCCGGATACGATTGATGAAAGTGAATTAGAGAACCGCCGTGATTTAAGAAACGAAACGATTGTGACGATTGATGGCGCGGATGCTAAAGACTTGGATGATGCCGTCACAGTTACCAAGCTTGCCAATGGCAATTATAAGCTGGGAGTTCATATTGCTGATGTTAGTTATTATGTAAAAGAAGGTACTCCGATTGATCGAGAAGCAGAAGACCGGGCTACAAGTGTTTATTTAGTAGACAGGGTTATTCCAATGATTCCACATCGTTTATCAAATGGAATTTGTTCGTTAAATCCAAAGGTGGATCGCTTAGTACTTTCTTGTGATATGGAGATTAATGATGAGGGCCGTGTCGTTAATCATGAAATTTTTCAAAGTGTCATTAAAACTACCGAGCGGATGACCTATTCTGATGTGAATAAAATCTTAGTTGATCAAGATGAAGAAACAAGGTCTAGATATGAATCCCTAGTCCCGATGTTTGAATTGATGGAAGAACTAGCAGCCATCTTAAGGAATAAAAGGATGCAGCGTGGTGCCATCGATTTTGATTTTAAAGAATCAAAGGTTTTGGTCGATGAAGAGAGTAAACCAACTGATGTTGTCCTTCGTGAACGTTCGGTGGCAGAAAGGCTGATTGAGGAGTTCATGCTGGCTGCAAATGAAACCGTTGCAGAGCACTTTCATTGGATGGAAGTTCCGTTTATCTATCGAATCCATGAAGACCCGAAGGAAGATAAGCTGAGAAGATTCTTTGAGTTTATCACGAACTTTGGTTATATCGTGAAAGGGACAGCCAATGAAGTTCATCCAAGGGCCCTTCAAGAGATTATTGAAGAAGTTCAAGGAAAGCCTGAGGAGATGGTAGTCTCAACTGTAATGCTTCGCTCGATGCAGCAGGCGAAATATGATCCGGAAAGCTTGGGACACTTTGGCTTATCTACTGAGTTTTATACACATTTTACATCACCGATCCGACGTTATCCTGATACAATTGTTCATCGCTTAATCCGGACCTATTTAATAGAAGGAAAGCTCGATGAAACGACGAGGGAAAAGTGGAATGCACGCTTACCTGAGATTGCTCAGCATGCTTCTAAAATGGAGCGTCGTGCCGTTGATGCCGAGCGTGAAACGGATGAACTGAAGAAAGCTGAATACATGGAGGATAAGATTGGTGTTGAGTATGATGGCATCATCAGCTCTGTCACCAATTTTGGGATGTTTGTCGAGCTTCCAAATACGATTGAAGGTCTTGTTCATGTCAGCTATATGACCGATGATTATTATCGATTTGACGAGCGCCACTATGCAATGATTGGTGAACGGACCGGAAATGTATTTAAAATTGGCGATGAAATCACCGTCCGAGTAGTAAAAGTGAATAAAGATGAACGGTCCATCGACTTTGAAATTGTCGGGATGAAGGGAACCCGCCGTGAGCGTTCGGATACACCAAGGGTTTTCCAAACAGGCAGTGATGTGAAGAAACCACGCCGTAATAAGACTACAGAAGGCCAAGGTCAGGGACGCGGTCAAGGACGAGGACAGGGTCAAAAATCCGAGAGCACAGACGGTGAAAAGGGACCGAGAAAGAAGCGAAAATTTTACGATAATGTCCCTAAAAATAAAAGTACAAAACGTAAGAAGAGAAGATAGTACGAGAGAGGGCCTTAATAAGGCTCTCTTTCAATTGTGATGAAGGTAAATCTTTGCTACAATGAAGTTCTAGAGAAGAGGTGTAGCGAATGCCAAAAGGTACAGGTAAAGTGGTTGCTCAAAATAAGAAAGCATACCATGATTATTTTATTGAAGAAACGTATGAAGCAGGAGTTGTTCTTCAGGGGACTGAGATTAAATCAATCCGAGCTGGTAAGGTGAATTTAAAGGATTCTTATGCGAGAATTCATAATGGGGAAATGCATTTAATTAATATGCACGTGAGCCCGTATGAGCAGGGAAATCGTTTTAATCATGATCCATTAAGGGAAAGAAAGCTTTTGCTTCATAAGCGCGAGATCCTTAAGTTATTTGGCGAAACTAGGGAAGCGGGTTATGCACTTATCCCTTTAAAGATTTATTTGAAAAATGGTTTTGCAAAAATTTTATTAGGCCTTGCAAAAGGTAAAAAGAATTATGACAAACGTGAAGTTTTGAAGCAAAAAGAAGCTAAGCGTGATATTGAACGAGCTTTCCGTGAACGTCAGAAAATGTAGTTTACAAATACTTACAAATACTTACAATTGAAAAATACACTCAGTGTGTTATAATAAGTTTGTCGCTAAAGAGCGATGATAACTTTTGCTCAAACTATTGTTGAGCATCCTAAACGTCTGCTGCTTAAATCTTTAACTAGATTTCAGCACATTTTATATGGGGGCGCTACGGATTCGACAGGGGTAGTTCGAGCTTGGGTTGCGAGTCGAGGGGATCGGCCTCGTTAAAACGTCAACGCCTATAACTGGCAAAACTAACAACAACCTAGCTTTCGCAGCTTAATAACTGCATAGCTGTTCGCCCCTCCATCGCCTATGTGGTAGGGTAGCGGACTCACTCTTAGTAGGCTACGCCGGAGCTCACCGTCTGAGGGCGAAGGAAGAGAATAACCAGACTAGCTGACCGGACGCCTGTCGATAGGCAAAAGGATCAGCGAAGCGCCAATATGTCGACTACACTCGTAGAAGCTTAAGTGCCGATATCTTTGGACGCGGGTTCGATTAGTAACTTAGTCGCCTTATGTGGTAACACATAAGTGAAAATTCGGCTTTATCGGTGAAACCTAAGTCGCAAAAGTGCGATAAGGCAATGCCGAGCGGTATGTGGAGTAATCCAACAGCCGTGTATCGACTCATAGGCTGCCATTAAATGAATGGTAGTACTAGGATGCGAAATCCTGCCTTATTAAAAGGTAAAAATACGTTTCGCATAAGACGCCGAAGGACCTGTGACATTAGCAGGTTCAAGATATAGTCAGTGCCATGACGAAAGCATGGAAACGCACGTCCCGCCGTCTCCACCATACATAAGGTGGATAACAACCAGCAGAAATGTGACTTGAACCATAATATTGCCGCTTTGGCAACGTTATGCTTCAAAAAACTGCCGGCAAGAATATGCTTCAAATAAGTAAAGAACTGTAGAGTTAACCCTCTTCAGTTCTTTTTGTTTTTATTAAAAATTAAAGTAAAGCAAAATTGTTCTGTTTGAAAACCTATTATAATTGAAACGTTGTATAAAATTCAATAAAGCGGAAATTAAGTTTACAAAAGTGAAACCCTGTAACTTCCACACCATCTAGGTTGTATTTATCTCGTACCAGTTTACACATACTCCTTTATAAGATACCACAGGGAAATTGATTTGCTTACGTATGATGAGTAGGGGAGATAGCCTTCGAATAGGTATTAAGTTTTAAGTAAAAGGAATGGTAGTCCACTGCGCATTTGATATACTAAAAAGAAAAGGGTGAGATATATCAAATGAATAATGAAGAAAAATTTGAATTTGCAGTGAAAACCTTAAAGCTGAAGCGCAAAGGTATATAAATAGTCCAACAGGATATGACAGAGATGTTGAGTTTTGGCTTGATACTGTCATCACAAAAATGAGTTACGAAGCGAGGATAAAAGGTAGTTTAGAATCTGCATATAATGCAGCTTTAAAAATAAAGGATCTTTTAAAATGAGAGTAATCGATCTAATTGAAGCACTAAAAACAATAGAAGAGCCAGAAAGAGCAGAAATTGTTATTAAAGATACTTCTGGTGGATTTAGAGAAAAATTGATTATATTGAGGATTTATTAAATGATGGGCATTATGTTTTATGCACAAAAAAATAGTCTGAAAAAGGACCCATTAGAATCGAGTTGAATTTATAGAACTAGGATTTTTATACAAATTATGGTATAATTTATCTTAAACTTAAAAAACTAAAGGACGATCTGCAGTGCTAAGAGATATCACTGATTGGGAGCACATTGGTCATGGGGGTAAAAGTACCTTGGAAAAAGAGGAATTAAGATCTCCAGACCAATTAAAATATTTAATAAAATATCCCAGACCGTTTGAAGTAGGAGTTTCTTGGGAAGATATCACTGAATTGATTGCTGCCGAAATTGGAAATATTTTTGGTCTAGAAATGATGAAAGTTGAAATGGTGACTAGAAATGGGAAAAGAGGTTGTCTTCTTCGGAATTTTGTAGAGGAATACGATGCTATAATGGCTGAAGAAGGCGGCGCTTTATTGACAGAGTTGGTTGATGAATATAAAAAAGTACAAGAATGTGAATGGAAAAATTTAGAGCTACTTCACGAAGGATTTGAAATGATAAAGAAATTTCCATATTGGGAATTCATGAAAACAGAATTTATTGATATGCAACTATTTGATATTCTAATCGGGAATCAAGATCGGCATCCGTTTAATTGGCAGTTACTATTTTTGGTTAACATCGGAGCAAAATTCTCTCCAATATATGATAATGGTGCTTCTTTAGGTTTTCGTTTTGATGTTGCGCAGCTAGTGGGAAAAGCCTCAAACGAGCAGGAAATGAACAAATATACAAAAAATGCAAGGGTGAAAGCAGGGTTATTTGAAAATAAAAGTGTTAAAGCTAAAGACACAATAACCTATATAAGTGAACATTTTCCTGTTGAATTTGAAGAAAGTACTAAAAAGCTAGCTGAATTTGACCTAATAAGGTATTCTAAATTTATTAAATCATTAGATGTTATAAATGAAGGAAAAAAGGAATGGCTGTTGAATATAATACCTTATCGCAGGAAGAAAATTCTTGAATGGATTGGAAAGGAGGACCAAGTAAATGAGTAAAGTTCATACGCTTTTAGTTGTATGGCAGAATAAACAAAGTCGTTTATTTTACCATATAGGTACCCTTTCACATTACAATAACCATTACGAATTTTCTTATACTGGTATAGGACAACGGAAGCTAATAGACGCGTTGGACAATGATTATATGTTACACCCAGCATTCCCAATAGTAGATAAAGTTTATCGTTCTAGTTATCTTTTCCCTGCGTTTGACCGGCGACTGCCTTCAATTGACCGTTCGGATTTTAAAGCGATTTTAGCTGATTTGGGATTGGATGAAAATTCTTCAAAAATGGACTTGCTTCAACAAACACGTGGTCGTTTAGCTAGTGATACGTATTCTTTTGAGCAACCATTGCGCATTGAAGCAGATGGTAAATTACACTCCAGTTTCTTTGTTCATGGGATGCGTCATCGAGATTTACCAACAGGATGGTCTTCTTGGATTGCGGTCAATAGTCCAGTAAAATTGTCAAAGGAACCTACAAATCCGGCAGATCCCCATGCAGTAGGTGTTTATACCCTAGGCGGAATACATTTAGGTTACGTTCCTGCATTTTACAGTAAAGCTATCTTTTCTTTATTAGAAAAGGAAGCGAAGCCGTTTGTGCGTGTTTCCTATATAAACGAAAAATCCACACCACATTGGTGGCTAAAAGTCGATTTTGAATGCGTTATTCCTTTAATACAAAGCACTACTGTTGATGAGTTGTCACCTGTAATGCAATAATTTTCTATTAAATGAAAAATCCCGGTTGATTAAAAGGTGGGATTACTTTTTTAAGAGTCCTTTCGAGGGCTCTTTTTAATTTTAATAAACATTGTAAAAACATGTATGTACGCTAGTTTTGTGGTGCAACACTGCTGCATGGATAGATAACGGTAGAAGTTAATCATAGAGGGAAAATAATTGTTTGTTGTTGAATTAATCCATATTTTCTGGTTTCCGTCCCTTCAGATATTTTTTGCTTATTGCAGTTAAAAGCATGGACAACCAAAAGGGGAAAGTATTAACATCCATAATGTCCTGAACACACGAAATCTCTGTATTTGTCAGAAGTTCTTTAAGTAGGTCTAAATAATTAGCTGCTCCGATACAGCTGCTAAACCATTTTGGGGGGGAGTACAATCATTTATAGTGTTTGGTTCCAATAAACATTAGAATAATTTTTAGAATAAAAAATTTGGAGTTGATTAAATGTATGAGAAGTTATTGGAACTATTAGAAGCTGGTGGTGAAACTAGAAATATTGAGTTTAAAAGCAGTTATGATTGGAAAGATCCTCAACACAAAGCAAAGATTGTGAAATGTATCTTAGCAATGAGTAACACTAAGGACGGTGGTTATTTAGTTTTTGGAATTGATGATGAAAAACAAGGTATGGAAAAACTGGCTGGTATGGATAATGAGCATTATGAAAAATTAAATTACGATCATATTGTGGTTGAAGTTAATAAATTTGCTGATCCGCCAATTGCCTTCCAAATGCATCACATTAAACAAGATGAAAAGTATTTCGTATTAATACGTGTTCCTGAGTTTGATGAATTACCTATAATATGCAAAAGAAATGGTGAACAAGGTTTAAAAGAAGGTGCGGTTTTTTCTAGGTCGAAAACTAAACCTGAATCTGCTCTTATTAAAACACAAACAGAAATGAGAGAATTAATTGATACTGCAATAAACAAAGGGATTAGACAATTCTATATG
>JBFNER010000052.1:0-26794 GCA_040797665.1 Neobacillus sp.
AGCGATTGCGAGACAAACTCAATGGAAATACGGCATAGTTTGTCTAGAGAACAGCTATCGCGAGACAAACTAAGTGAAACCCATCACAATTCTGTCCTAAACAACAGCGAAAAGCAGACCAATCACGGTCTGCTTTTCTGCGCTTAATATATTATTCAATCAAAAACCCTTCCGCTTTCAAGGCCGCTTCAGCTTTGTCCAAAACATCGATACTAGATGCCGCAATGGTATGAAGATGGATGCCATCCGTTAATTCCGACAACAGTGCGGCATTAGATGTACGCATGTTTTCGAGGAACTGCTTCACCTCTTGGCGATTGGACACCATGACCGAGGCGGTCAAATCACCGTAAACAGCATGCTCGATTTTTACATCCTTCACCACTACCCCATGATCAACCAACAAATTTAGCTCCCGTTCCGTTTCGGCGGGTGTGTGGCGGCAGGCAATCGTTCTCTCGAAGGAAGGAGTGCCAGCATTTTGGCTAAAATACAGATAGCCCTGACTGGTGGCGATAATCGGTTCGTTCCGTGCCTTCAATAGGGTAATATCGCCGACAATCACCTGTCTGCTGACATTCGTCCTAGCAGACAACTCACCACCAGTTAACGGCTGAGCACTGTCCTTTAGCAGCTGTAAAATGTATTCTCTCCTTTCTTCCCCTAATATTTTCTTTTGCTCTGTCATATTTGACCTCCTGTGTAGTTCGTTTTTTCTATTTTAGCATATAACACTGCCTTTAAACTTTTTTACAATATCAACTATATAATTCCCAAGTCGTACTACTTCTTCCACAGTAGTCATATTTCCAAAGCTAATCCGAATAAATCCTTTAGCATCTTCAGATGGAATGCCTAGAGCCTGCATCACTTTAGCTGGCGCTTGCATTCCGACATGGCATGCACTTCCCGTACTGATTGCAAAGCCTTGCCGGTTGCATTCAAGCATCATCCACTGGCCTTCAATGCCTGCGATTCGCATCCCAATAATATGAGGCAGCTGAGCACTGGGAGCAGCCTGAAAAATTTCTACATCGTCTTTAATCGGTTCAAGCATCTCAAAAAAAGTTTTTCGAAATAATAAAAATTGATCTGTACTAACCTTGGTTATTTTTTGCGCCGCCACCGTCATGGCAGCAATCGCGGGAACATTCAAGGTTCCCGGCCGCAAGCCTTTTTCATGTGAGCCCCCTGGGAAAAATGGTTTCCAAGAGATGTTCGGGTCAATATATACCCCGCCCACTCCTTTTGGACCATAAAATTTATGTCCAGAGAAAGAAAAGCTGCTGACAAGAGCGGCCGCATTTTTACTATTTAGTTTTCCAAATGACTGAACAAAATCGCTATGAAAATGAATTTGATTGTCGCGGCAAATACGGGCAATACGCTCAATCGGCTGAATTGTACCAATTTCAGAATTAACATGTTGAATGGTTACGAGAACGGTTTCAGGTCTAATGGAATTAATGAAAAGCTCTTCATCAATTAAACCAGATGAATTGAGAGGGAGGCAGGTGACATCATAGCCTGTCAACCGATTAAGCACACCATGAATGGAAGAATGTTCAGCAATACCAGTGATAATATGGTTACCAGACTTTTTGGGAGCGGACAATAACGCTTCTATAGCCAAAAAATTACCCTCTGAACCGCCGCTTGTAAAAAACAACCCAGTTTTATTAACTCCTAACATGCTAGCGAGCTCTTCCCGGCAATTCTCTAACAAACCTGCTGCCTGTCCGCCGATATCATGGAGACTGCTCGAATTCCCAAAATACTCGGTTGCTGCTTTTACATATACTTCAGCTGCTTCAGAATCCAAAGGTGTGGTAGCTGCATAATCAAAATAGGACATTATCATTCTCCTATACTCTTATTTTAAATGAGAAAAACACTTGTCAATATTTTAATTCTATGTAAATATATATGTCAAGACACCTGTTAATCCAGGAGGAGCGTATATGTTAAGTGATGATGTACTCATTATCGGTAGTGGAATTGCTGCTTTACAGCTGGCTGTTCGTTTAAATAATCATGTGAATGTGAGGATACTCACAAAAGAAAAAATAACCACCGCTAACTCCTACCTCGCCCAAGGGGGGATTGCTGCTGCGATTGGTGAACACGACGATCCTGCCAAACATATCGTTGATTCCCTTGAGGCAGGCCGCTTTCACAATGATCCCGAAGTGGTGAAGCAGGTGATTAACGAAGCACCAGCTTTAATTAAAGGCATGGATGCACAAGGGAATTTTTTAGATAAAGACGAAAACGGAAATTTGCTACTTGGGATGGAAGGCGCTCACAGCGAAAAGCGAATCGTTCATGGTGGCGGAGATGCTACCGGAAAAAATGTAGTTGATTATTTAGTTAGAAGTTTGCGGGAAAATGTCATCATTGAAGAGGATGTCCTCGCTTATGAATGTATTTTAAATCCGGAAAAAGACCGCTGTATCGGAGTGAAAGCGAAGAGGCCGGATGGAACGGTTTGTTTTTACTATGCAAAGCATGTGATCATTGCCACTGGTGGTTGTGGTCAGCTGTACCGGTTCACGTCCAATGCGAAAACGGTAACCGGTGATGGGATTGCCATGGCCTATTTAGCAGGTGCTGAGCTTGTTGATATGGAGTTCATCCAGTTTCACCCGACCTTGTTGTATTTAAAAGGTGAAACACATGGTCTCATTTCCGAGGCTGTTAGGGGAGAAGGGGCAATTCTTGTAACTAACGACGGCACAAGAATTATGGACGGAGTGCACCCCTTAAAGGATCTTGGTCCGCGCCACATCGTTTCACAAACAATCTATGAATATCTTAAAAATGGCCAAAATGTTTATTTAGATATACGCAATATCAATAATTTTGAGCAAAGATTCCCTTCTATCACAACGATTTGCAGGAAAAATGGAATAGAGCTTTCAGAGGGAAGAATTCCTGTTGCCCCTGGAAGTCATTTTTTAATGGGCGGGATTAAAACCGATTTAATTGGCCGTTCCACCATTAATGGCTTGTATGCGATTGGCGAGGCCTCCTGTACGGGACTTCACGGCGCAAACCGTCTGGCCAGCAATTCGTTACTAGAAGGACTGTATCAGGGAGATAAATTGGCTGAGTGGTTAAACACTGCCCCTAAGGAGCCTTTTTTTAAAGTATACCGGAGTGAAGAGAACTTCGAGGCTGAAAAGCAGGTTTTGCCAAAAGTAGAGGACTTGAAAGATCTTATGATGGAACGAACAGGAATTGTCCGCAACAGAGCCAGTCTTTTGAAGCAACAGGCCTGGCTAAACCAATTTTCTGTGGAAGGACAATTGGATCATTATTCTGCGGAAGAGATAACTACTATTTTCATGTTAATGAATGCGAAGTTAATTACTGATGCTGCATTACGCCGCACAGAAAGCCGTGGGGGTCACTTTAGAAGTGATTACCCGCTAGAAGATGACCACCACTGGCTGAGGAAATCAATCACCCACAAATTAAAGGAGAAAAATCATGAACATAGTAAAACTGCGATCGCTACTTGAGCAATTTTTTATTGAAGATATCGGGGAACAAGACATTACTACAGATTTAATTTTCTCCCAGCAAACGAATGGAGAGATTGTCTTTTTAGCAAAAGACAATGGAATTTTTTGCGGCGAAGAAATAATAAGAAATGGTTTCAAGCTGCTGAACCCTGACATTGAACCAAAGGTGCTGGTTAAGGATGGCGACAGCATTGAAGTGGGGCAGCAGCTGGCGACGGTTTCCGGAACAATTTCTGAACTGTTAAAAGGTGAGCGAGTCGTGTTGAATCTTGTTCAACGGATGAGCGGGATTGCCACTTTAACCAACAAAGCGGTCCAAACGTTAAACAGCAGCCATACAAAGATTTGTGATACGCGAAAGACAACTCCAGGTCTGAGAATGCTTGAAAAATACGCAGTCCGCTGTGGCGGTGGTTACAATCATCGTTTTGGTTTATACGATGGAGTCATGATTAAGGATAACCACATTTCCTTTGCGGGGTCGATTTCAAAAGCAGTTGATACAGTTAAATCAAAAGCAGGCCATATGGTCAAAGTGGAAGTAGAAGTAGAGACTGAGGAACAAGTGATTGAAGCGGTAAATAGCGGTGCAGACATCATCATGTTCGACAATCGCACCCCAGCGGAGATAAAAGAATTTATTAAGCTGGTGCCGGCTGAAATCATTACCGAAGCTTCCGGGGGAATTCAATTAAGCAACTTAGCTGATTATGGTGATACCGGTGTGGATTATATTTCACTTGGATTCTTAACACATTCCTACAAAGCGTTAGATATCAGTGTAAAAGTTCTGTGGAACAAAGGAGAGGAATAAATGAACATTTTAGCTGCCTTTGAAAAAAATATGATTCCTGAAAAGTATAAGACGATGTCAACAGAAGAGTTAGAGGCACGTGTATTAGAGGTTAAGAAGAATCTCGGGTCCCGGCTGTTTATTCCCGGACATCATTATCAAAAAGATGAAGTGATTCAGTTTGCAGATGCGACGGGGGACTCCTTGAAGCTGGCCCAGCTTTCTGCGGAAAATAAGAAAGCCGAATTCATCGTATTTTGCGGTGTTCATTTCATGGCGGAAACAGCTGATATTTTAACGACTGAAAACCAAAAGGTCATTTTACCCGACATGCGTGCAGGATGTTCCATGGCGGATATGGCTGATATTCAGCAGACGGAAAGAGCTTGGGAAAAGCTTGTGGCCATCTTCGGAGATACGATCCTGCCTTTAACCTATGTGAACTCTACCGCTGCGATTAAATCGTTCGTCGGTGCAAATGCCGGAGCAACCGTGACGAGTTCGAATGCACACACGATGGTGAAGTGGGCATTTGAACAGAAGGAACGAATTCTGTTCCTGCCTGATCAGCATTTGGGCCGGAATACAGCCGTTGATTTAGGCGTAGGACTTGATGAAATGGCGATTTGGAATCCAATCAATGATACCTTAGAATACGATGGTGAAATTGATGTTGAAAAAATAAAGGTCATTCTCTGGAAGGGTCATTGCTCTGTCCACGAAAACTTTACAGTTCAGAATGTGCTGGATACACGCGCGGAGTATCCTGATATGACTATCATCGTTCACCCCGAATGCCGCCGTGAGGTCGTCGAACTGTCCGATCTGGCAGGGTCAACGAGCTATATAATTAATATGATTGAAAAAGCTCCTGCGGGCTCTTCATGGGCAATTGGTACAGAAATGAATCTAGTCAAACGGATCATCGCTAACCACCCTGATAAAAAAATCATCTCGTTGAACCCGCATATGTGTCCTTGTTTAACCATGAACAGAATTGATTTGCCGCATTTAGTGTGGAGCTTGGATACACTTGAAGAAAGTGCCAACGTGATAAATGTGGATAAGCAAATTGCTGATAACGCAAAACTAGCATTAGAAAGAATGCTGGCGAATTCATAAGGTAGAGGATGCAATCCAAATCGGGTTGCATCTTTTTGTGCGTTGCGGAAGGTGGTTTAGTTGCGGATAGGCGAGATTAGTTGCGGATGGCCGGAATTAGTTGCGGATACGCGAGAAATACTATCGCATGGCGAGAAATACTATCGGATACGCGAGAAATACTATCGGATAGCGAGCAAATACTATCGGATAGCGAGCAAATACTATCGGATAGCGAGCAAATACTATCGTATACCCAAGCACGAAAATGTTACCACCAAAAAAATTTATATAGTACCAAACCCTCTCCCCACATATATATGATTAGTGGCAAATCATAATTTTTCGAAAAAAAGCATAAGTTTTTACGAAGAATGTTAGCACTTTGCCCATCATCACATACAATATATGGACTTATGCATAGGAGGGAAATCAGAGTGAAGATCCATATCGTACAGAAAGGGGATACTCTTTGGAAGATCGCCAAGAAGTACGGCGTGAATTTTGAAGAGCTGAAAAAGATGAATTCACAGCTCAGCAACCCTGATATGATTATGCCCGGTATGAAAATAAAAGTCCCAACAACAGGTGGAACAATTAAAAAAGAAGCACCTATGGGAACCTCACCGGGGGCCACAATCAATATAGGCGGTAAGAAAGAAATGCCGATTGCTGAGCAACCGTTTGCCAAAGAGAAGCCAAAAGAAATGCCGATTGTGAAAGAAGCACCAATCGTGAAAGAAGCTCCGATTGTGAAAGAAGCACCAATCGTGAAAGAAGCTCCAATTGTAAAAGAAACACCGAAAAAGCCTTTTGCACCAAAAATGCCAATAAAAATTGCCCCAGAGATCGATATTAACAACTACTATACAATGAACATGGCTCATATAGATATCGAACAGCCACAATTGCCGCCAAAACCTACTAATATTCTTCCAGAAGTTAAAGAAGTTCCAAAAGAAATGCCAGCAAAATTAGCACCAGTTCAGGAGGCACCGGTAAAAACTCCGGTAAAAACACCTGTTAAAACTCCAGTAATGGAACAGCCAATGATGCAACAACCGATGATGGAACAGCCAATGGCTCAACAAGACTACTGTGTTCCAGTATCACCGATTATGCCGGGACCAGGATTTTGTCCGCCTCCAACGTGGTGTCCTCCGCCGCCTTGTCCGCCAGGAATGCCATTTCCTCAGGTACAAGGCATGATGATGCCACAACAGTTTCCAACAAATATGTACCCGCCACAAGCTGGAATGGCACCGAGTGTAGCGGGAATGTCAGTTATGCCGCATGGTTATGATGATGACGAATCGTCTTCATTTATGCCTATGCTGCCAGCAAGCGATCAAATGTTACCGGGTCAAATGCCAATGGCAGGTCAAATGCCAATGGCAGGACAGATGCCAATGGCAGGTCAAATGCCATTCGATTTTGATGATGACCTAGCAGGTGTCCCTGCAGGTTCTCCGGCAGCTACGTCACAAGGTTATTTTGATGATCAACCAGCAGGATTACCAGGTATGGATTTTGCCCCAGCAATGGGAATGGGTCCAGGTCAGCCGATGGGAGCGCCAATGGGAATGGGTCCAGGTCAACCGATGGGAGCGCCAATGGGAATGGGGCCAGGTCAGCCAATGGGAGCACCAATGGGAATGGGTCCAGGCCAGCCGATGGGAACTCCAATGGGCATGGGCTATCCAGGTCAGCCAATGGGAGCGCCAATGGGCATGGGTTACCAAGACCAGCCGATGGGAGCGCCAATGAGCATGGGTTATCCAGACCAGTCAATGGGAGCGCCAATGGGCATGGGCTATCCAGGCCAGCCGATGGGAGCACCAATGGGCATGGGTTACCCAGGTCAGCCAATGGGAGCACCAATGGGCATGGGCTATCCAGGCCAGCCAATGGGAGCGCCAATGGGCATGGGTTATCCAGGCCAGCCGATGGGAGCACCAATGGGAATGGGTCCAGGCCAGCCAATGGGAGCGCCAATGGGAATGGGTCCAGGCCAGCCAATGGGAGCACCATTTGGACAAATGCCTTATGGCTATCCGCCAATGGCAGGACCAGAATCACAGGTAATGGGTGTACAGGATTTCGGTTCACCTGATATGAACATGCCAGCATTTATGCCACAGCAATTTCCTGCCGGGGAACATATGCCCGTAGGAACAGGAGCAGGTGGAGATTGCGGTTGTGGAGCACCAGCACCAGCTGGACCTCCGCAAAACTTTGTACCACCGACACCGCCTATTTATAGTGCACCGTTTTCAGGACCAGTGCAGCCTCCGTTTATGAACCCGTATGGAATGGGTCCAATGGATGCAGCGATGCCGCGTTATGACGATGAAAGTAATGACTATTAAAAAAACAGGAGACGATGATTATTTCATCCGTCTCCTCTCTTATTTTCAATCCCAATTTAAAGAAGAAATCTTTGATATGATGCCCATACGAAACAATGTTTTTTTTATTAAAACAGCTGAAAATAAATATATAATAAAAGGCTACAAGTCATATAACCGCCTTAAGCTGCAGGAGGCATTTACGGCAACATTAAAAAAAGAGGGCTTTCATCAAACATATGAGTACCTTCATCCTGAGGTTCATGAACCATTACATTTTGAACAGATGCATTTTGGCTGTTTGGAGTATATTCCGTCTCATAAAACCCACTTTTCCTTTCACACCCATAAAAACCGTCAAGAAGGAATAGAGCTTCTGAGTCATTTTCATCAAGTGACATCAAAAGTAGAAGCACGATACCGAACCTTAATCCCGAAAGGAAATCTTCTTGAAAAATGGAGGCAGAGGGCAAATCTTTTTGTCAGCAATCTTCCTTTTATCCGTTATTTTGTTAGTGAATCCTATATAACAGAAGTACTTGAATGGGCTGATTGGTCTTTACAGAAGATGACCGATAAGCAATTGAGCGCTGGTGAAAGGCTTGTGGTTCTTCACGGAGATGTTGCCCATCATAATTTCCTGCGCGCCTCTAATGGCAGTTTATACTTAATTGATTTTGATTTAATTAGCATTGGTCCTGAGTCATTCGATTATTTACAATATGCGAATAGAATTCTTCCCTATTTAGATTGGTCGTTTGATCGGCTGGCTCATTTTTCGAAATATGAAGAGTTAAGGAAGGATGAGGTTTTCTTAGCTGCATTAGCGTATCCTGCTGATATATTTCGTGAATGGAATCGGTTGGTTCGGGAAAAATCTTATACGAACCATGAAAAATACAAACAGGTCATGGATTTAACGATTGGCCAGTTTCATCAACGAAAAAAATTCTTTCTTGAGTTAAAAAAGCGCATGAAATAGCCTTTGGTCTATTCTGGCAGAATGATATCACCCCTAAACTGACAAGCTAAAAAAGAGCAGAAATTGCTCACTTTTGTCAGAGGGGGTTTTTCGCTTGATAAAAAAACAGTGGATGATACCTCTTTCAGCCCTCCTGACCATCGGGCTGTCAGGATGTGCAACGAATGACCAAGCTGAAGGGGATAAAAACCATAATGCAGCTCGTCCAATCGGTTACTACTCAAATGAAAACCATAAGAACAACAGAAGCGGCTGGCCGGCAGATAATGATGGACCGGTACCGGAGTTAATGGATCATTCATTGGGACTAGAGCGTACTAATGCAAATAGTTCCTCAAGAGAACAGCTTCAAGCTAGAAATGAAAATGGATATCCGCCAAACCCGACCACACCGCTGGCAAATGAAGATCGTTTTTTCAGGCGTGACAATCGGTACAGCACAAGTGATGCCAACTACCATGGTCATGTGAATCAAAGTCGTAATATGAATGTAGGAACAGACACAACCACTCCTGAGGCTCAAGATCGAATGACAGAGCAAATCAGAAGGAGAGCGGCAGAGGTCGATCATGTGGAGCATGTACGCTCAGTGGTATATGCAAACGATGTCATTGTTTCGGTTGAGATTGACAGTAATGGACAAACAGATCAAATAAAGAGAAATGTTGAAAAAGCTGTCAAACCATATGTAAATGGAAAAAATGTTCAAGTGATGATTGACGAGGGAGCATTGGGCCGGAATCGTAACCATCGGAACGGTGAACAACACCTAGATCACAACGGTGATAGATAATTTCTTAGGGACTAGCTTAGGCTATGTCCCTTTTTGATTATTCCTATGGGGATAAAAAGGCAAAATAAGGCTAAACTATGAATGTAAAGTATGCTAGATTCTTAACAATAAGAGGTGATGATGCATGAGGTTCAATGGGGTAGCGAGGTTTCGGTTCGGATTAGCCGTTTTCGCTGTTGTTCTCTTCATGTTTATCGGAAGGGCACCGGGGATGATTCTGACTGGTTTCGCGGAAGAAATGGATAACCATCATAATCAGCAGGAGAAGGAACCTCAGCAAATGACAGTCATTCTAGAAAGAGTTTATCTTAACGGTGACATTAGCCAAGAGGTAGTTCAGGAGGATATTTGGTCACCAGAGAACTTCTGGGCTAAATATGACCAATGGCAATTAGTTGAGATGGATCATGAAACAATGGTGTTCCGCAAACAAATCGATGACATTTCGCCGCTGCTTAAAGCAAATGGCTATTTTGGCATTACGGAAGATGGTGTGTTAACCATCTTTAACGGAAGACCTGGCCAATCAAGAATCATTCAATCTTTTTTTCAAATAGATGTTAAGAAGCTTGAAAGTAAAACGCAAGAAGAACTAATCCAGGGCATCCCCATCAAAACAAAGGACCGGTACGTAGAAGTACTAGAATCCTTTAAACAGTATTCAATAAAAGAATAACAGCATGCCAAATCAGACTGACGCAAAACTCAGCCTGATTTTTTTATTTTTTGATCTATAAGAGTGTAATTTTGAGCAGATTTCGCCAAAATCAATATGTAACATTGCCAGAATATTATTAATGTTTGGCTTCTCAGTTATATTGTTCATCTACGATAAAAGGTTATGGTAGAATGGAATAATGAAACACTGGGGGAGAGAAAGCGATTGTACGAATTTATTAAAGGAACCGTTGATTTTGTCGGTCCCGAGTATATTGTTATTGAGAATAATGGGATTGGCTATCAAATATCAACACCAAACCCGTTTATTTTTTCAAGTAAGATTGAAAATAATATTATTGTATATACCTACCATTATGTTCGCGAGGACGTGATGGCGTTATATGGTTTTGAAACTCGCGAGGAAAAGAGACTGTTTACGAAACTGTTAAACGTGTCGGGCATAGGTCCAAAAGGAGCATTGGCGATCTTAGCTTCTGGTGAAGTTCAACAGGTCGTATCTGCGATTGAAAATGAAGATGAGAGCTTCCTTGTAAAGTTCCCGGGTGTCGGGAAAAAGACGGCCAGACAAATGATTCTCGACTTAAAAGGGAAACTGCAGGACATTGTTCCCGATTACTTCCCGAATTTATTTAACGCCGATCAGTTCACAGCACAGGATACCGCCAGCAATTCTGCCTTTGAAGAAGCAATTCTTGCCCTTAAGGCACTTGGCTATTCAGACAAAGAGGTTAAGAAAATCACCCCAGAATTAAAGAAAGAACAGCTTTCTACTGACCAATACATTAAAAAGGCCCTGCAGCGGCTTTTAAAATAAGGTGATCATTCATGGATGAGCGAATTATTTCAAGTGAAGTAAACGAGAGTGAAGTCTCCTTTGAGCAAAGCCTGCGGCCGCAGACCTTAAGGCAATATATTGGTCAGGACCAGGTGAAAAAGAGCCTCGAGATATTTATCGAAGCGGCAAGGCTTAGGAAGGAAACGTTGGATCATGTGCTTCTTTATGGACCTCCAGGTCTAGGTAAAACAACGCTGGCTGTTATTATTGCCAATGAAATGGGTGTCAATATTCGTACGACCTCAGGACCGGCAATCGAAAGACCGGGGGATTTAGCAGCCATTCTTACGGCGCTAGAGCCTGGTGATGTGTTGTTTATCGATGAGATTCATCGCCTTCCAAGAACGATTGAAGAGGTGCTTTACCCAGCAATGGAGGATTTTTGCCTTGATATTGTGATTGGCAAAGGACCCAGCGCCCGATCTGTCCGTCTTGATCTTCCTCCGTTCACGCTAGTAGGGGCTACTACAAGAGCGGGTTCGTTGTCAGCACCGCTAAGGGACCGATTTGGAGTTTTGAGTCGTCTCGAGTATTATAAAGAAGACCAATTAAAAAATATTGTCACGAGAACCGCTGAATTATTTGAAACCAAAATTGATGAGCCTTCCGCCGTTGAGATTGCTAGACGGGCAAGGGGAACCCCGAGGATCGCTAACCGGCTGCTCCGCAGGGTTCGGGACTTTGCTCAGGTCAAGGGTAATGGAGAAATCGATTTAAACCTTGCTAGGGAATCGTTAGAGATGCTCCAGGTTGACAAGCTAGGGCTCGACCACATTGATCATAAGCTTTTAAAAGGAATCATTGAAAAATTCCGCGGCGGCCCTGTTGGACTGGACACGATTGCGGCGTCAATCGGGGAAGAGTCTGAGACAATCGAGGATGTGTATGAGCCGTATTTATTGCAAATAGGCTTCCTGCAACGGACTCCTAGGGGAAGAATGGTAACAGAAAGTGTATACCGCCATTTTGGCATGGAGGTGCCTGCACCGTGACAGGATTGTCCAAAACGCTGATGATTGTAGGAGCTATTATTTTTCTAATTGGATTTTTAATGCCTTATCTCCCTTTAGGGAAGCTCCCTGGTGATCTGGTGATAAAAAAGGGCAATGCTACCTTTTATTTTCCGATTGTTACAAGCATTGTCATCAGCATTGTCCTTTCCTTGATTTTTTATTTTCTAGGTAGATTTCGATAAGATAGGATGTTAACGTATGAAAGTAGATTTATTTGATTTTCATTTGCCTGAAGAATTGATCGCACAAGTACCCCTGCATAACCGGACAGACAGCCGATTGATGGTACTCGACAAAGCTACAGGCGAACTAAAGCATGAAATTTTTAAAAATATTACAGAATACCTGCGTGAAGGGGATTGCCTTGTATTAAATGATACGAGGGTACTTCCTGCACGCCTATTTGGCGTTAAAAAAGATACAGGTGCGAAAATCGAGGTGCTGCTTCTAAAACAGCTCGAAGGTGATCAGTGGGAAACCCTGATAAAACCTGCCAAGCGGGTAAAAGAGGGAACAGTGATTGATTTCGGAGACGGTTTACTGACTGCTGTCTGTACTGGTGCATCTGAGCATGGCGGCAGGGTGTTAGAGTTTAAATATGACGGGATTTTCTATGAAGTCCTTGACCAATTGGGTGAAATGCCTTTGCCTCCATATATTAAAGAACAGTTGGATGACAGGGAGCGATACCAAACCGTGTTTGCCCGTGAACCAGGCTCTGCTGCCGCACCAACGGCTGGACTGCATTTTACCGAAGAATTACTGAATCAGGTAAGAGAAAAAGGAGTTCATGTCGCCTTTATCACTTTACATGTCGGACTCGGAACCTTTAGACCCGTTAGTGTGGATAACGTGTTAGAGCACGATATGCATGCTGAATTCTACATGGTAACAGAGGGGACAGCCCGTCTTTTAAACGAAGTAAAAGCAAATGGCGGCAGGATTATTACCGTCGGCACGACATCAACAAGAACATTAGAAACAATTGCCTCTGAAAATGATGGACAATTCACAGAAAGCAGCGGTTGGACAAGTATTTTTATTTATCCGGGTTATACCTTTAAGGCGATCGATGGGATGATTACCAATTTCCATTTGCCTAAATCAACCTTGATCATGCTTGTTAGTGCGTTAGCTGGAAGAGAACATGTCTTGCATGCTTACAATACAGCTGTAAGTGAGCGTTACCGTTTCTTCAGCTTTGGCGATGCGATGCTAATCATCTAGGCTTTGCATATGGAAGGAGAAAGAGCAATGACCGCAATTCGTTATGAATTTATTAAAACATGTAAACAAACTGGTGCCCGCTTAGGGAGAGTACATACACCACATGGCAGCTTTGATACGCCAGCCTTCATGCCAGTAGGAACACTGGCAACGGTAAAAACGATGTCACCTGAGGACCTGAAGGAAATGGGTGCAGGGATTATTTTAAGTAACACCTATCATCTCTGGCTTCGTCCCGGCCATGAAATCATTCGTGAAGCAGGCGGCCTCCACAAGTTTATGAACTGGGACCGTGCCATTCTTACTGATTCCGGTGGGTTTCAAGTATTCTCTTTAAGTGAATTTAGAAAAATTGAGGAGGAAGGCGTTCACTTCCGTAATCATATGAGCGGTGAAAAGTTATTCTTATCACCGGAAAAAGCAATGGAAATTCAAAATGCACTAGGCTCAGATATTATGATGGCGTTCGATGAGTGCCCGCCATTCCCTGCTACACATGAATATATGTTAAAATCAGTGGAGAGGACTTCCCGTTGGGCTGAGCGCTGCTTAAATGCACACGAACGCCCACAGGACCAAGGCCTATTCGGAATTGTTCAAGGGGGAGAATTCGAGGACCTTCGTAAGTTAAGCGCTAAGGACCTTGTGTCAATGGATTTCCCTGGATATGCAGTCGGAGGACTTTCCGTTGGAGAGCCGAAGGATGTAATGAATCGCGTACTAGAGTTTACGACGCCGCTTCTGCCAACGAACAAACCACGATACTTGATGGGTGTAGGTTCACCTGATTCATTAATCGATGGTGCGATTCGCGGGATTGATATGTTTGACTGCGTGTTGCCAACGCGGATTGCCAGAAATGGAACCTTGATGACAAGTACCGGCCGTCTTGTGGTGAAAAATGCAAAATTTGCAAATGATTTTGGACCATTAGATGAAAACTGTGATTGCTACACATGCCGAAATTATAGCAGAGCCTACATTCGTCACTTAATTAAATGTGATGAAACATTCGGAATTCGCCTAACATCTTACCATAATCTATATTTTCTGTTAAGATTAATGGAGAATGTCAGACAAGCCATTAGGGAAGACAGGCTTGGTGATTTCAGAGAAGAGTTTTTTGAACGTTATGGCTTTAATAAGCCAAACGCGAAAAATTTCTAATAGAAGCTACTTGAAAGGAGGGGAAACAGCATGGAAGGACTAGGTTCATTAATTCCTTTAGTATTAATGTTTGTATTATTTTATTTCCTTTTAATTCGTCCACAGCAGAAACGTCAAAAGGCGGTTCAGCAAATGCAAAACGAATTAAAGAAAGGTGATAAAGTTATCACGATTGGCGGCATGCATGGTTTTATCGAATCAATCGATGAAAACAAAGTCGTAATCAAAGCGGGAAATGGCGCTAATCTTACTTTTGACCGTAATGCAATTCGTGAAGTAACTGACTCTAAAGAAGTTAGCCTTGATAAATAAGTGAAGTGAAAAGGAAGTCGTTTTAAAACGGCTTCCTTTTTTATATACTAGACCAAGCATTAAGCAGTTCTAGAATTATTTGTTGCCATATTAACCCCGAGGATGCCGCCCATCATCGCGATTAAGGTATAGCAGGTATGATAGATTATTTGTTCAGCATCAAACAGTCGGTCATAGCCTAAGTACTGGAACAAAAAAATAATCAAACTGTATGCTAATCCCGTTAAACCACCAATCATCCAGCCTTTTTGCTTTCTTTTTCCGCCTGACAAAAATCCGCCCCCGAACAATCCAATAAAGGATAATGCCGTGATCATATATTGCAGTGAAGATTCCCGAACGGAGGTGAAATTTAGAATTAGTGAAAATACCAAGCTGGTGACAATGGCAAATAAAAAGATAAAGATTAGCCCGTACAAAATTGATAACCCAAAGCTTTTAGATTCGATTTTACTCTCCCCCTTTAGTGCCTCATCTTTAGTGAAGATTCCAATAAGAATTGTTTTTTTACCTAGTACAAGCATATTCTCGGTGGTGGCAAAGTAGAATTAAATTTTCATGTTTTTAGGAAGTTACTTGGTAAAATATCCCGTTCATTTTCCGCTCTGGTTTGCAAACACTAAATGTGACTGTATATAGGGGGAGAATACGTGTGGAAATTTACATAACAATCGTGTTGCGGACGTTATTATTTTATGCCCTCATCTTGTTAATTTTCCGTTTCATGGGTAAAAGGGAAATTGGTGAGTTAAGTATTTTAGATTTAGTCGTATTTATTATGATTGCTGAATTAGCGGTTGTTGCCATTGAAGAACCGGAACGAAATATGTTTCAAAACATCGTTCCCATGGTTTTACTTATGCTCATCCAGATAGTCCTGGCGATTTTCTCCTTAAAAAGTAAACGATTTCGAGATTTGGTTGATGGACAGCCTACGATAATCATCAATAGAGGTAAAATTGATGAGGATGCAATGAGAAAGCAGCGTTATAATTTTGATGATCTACTGACACAATTAAGGGAAAAAGATATCAGAAGCATTGCCGATGTTGAATTTGCAATTTTAGAGTCCTCAGGGAGTTTATCGGTTATCGAAAAGGATAAGAGCAACCCAAACAAAGATGGGGATATTACCATTCCTCTCATTGTTGACGGTACAATTGATGATGAAAATATTAAAAGAATCAATAAAACCAATCTTTGGCTGCGGCAGGAGCTGAAAAAGAGGGGATATCGGGACATAAAGAAAATTTCCTTTTGCAGTTACGAAAATGGAAAATTCTTCGTAGACATAATGGACGAAGAATAAAGACACGCCTGAGCGTGTCTTTTACTTTGCAAAGAACTTACGGATAAATGGGATTCGCTTTAGTTCATCCTTTTTTATTAAACCAATTAAGATAAGTAAAAGAACATAGGAAACTGTTATCGCAGTAATCGAGGATAATATGCGGATGGCAAGATGCTCACCGATAAAAATGTTCTCATATACCCAAAAACCCACCCATGTAATCAGAGCCATGATGACGCTGCCCTTTAAATAATCGCGAAGATAGAACGTGAACGAAATCTTTTTTAAAACAGTGGCGAAGTGTAGGATGGTCACTAGGACAAAACCAACCATGATTCCGAGTGCGACGCCTGTTATCCCAAAGGCTGGTTGAGAAGCGAGCAGGAAGATCACAGCCGTTTTCACAATTGCTCCGATAAAGCTATTAATCATAGCAGCCCTGGCAAGATTCAATGCTTGTAAAACGGCCTGCAGGGGTCCTTGATAATAATAAAATAAGAAAAATGGTGCCATAATTCGGATAAAGTAAGCTCCCTTTGTTGAGCCATACATTAATTGCATCAATGGGTCTGCTAATACATAAAGAATGATGACTGACAGACCCCCTGTTAAAAAAGCGAATCGTAATGCCTGCTGCAATCGGTGTTCAATGAGCTGCTTATTATTTTGCGAATTGGCTTCACTAATCGCTGGGACAAGAGAGGTTGCCAGCGAGTAGGTGACAAAGGAAGGCAGTAGCAGCAGGGGCATCGCGAAACCTGTAAGCGCACCATATTGCTTCGTGGCGGCGACGGCAGCTACCCCGGCAAGAGCTAAGCTATGCGAAACAACAATCGGTTCGAAAAACCAGGAAATCGAGCCAATCATCCGGCTTCCCAATGTAGGAAGAGCTATCTCCATCAATTCTTTGAAGGTTTTTTTGCCAGAATGAACGAATTGAAAGAAGTTTTTTCTTAGTCTAAAGCGTTTCTTCAATTTAAAGGTTGTCATCAAATAAATTAACGAAACTATTTCTCCGATGACAGCTGCGACCATTGCGGCAGCGGCTGCGTATTCAACACCATATGGTAAAAAGGTCTGGGTTAAAACGGCAATTAGAGTAATCCTGATGAGCTGCTCTAATATTTGTGATACAGCAGACGGACGCATGTTTTGCCTGCCCTGAAAATAGCCCCTTAACACAGAAGAAACGGCGATAATTGGCACTACAGGTGCAATGGCAATCAAAGGATAGTAGGTTCTCGGATCGGTAAATAATGTGGTGGATAACCATGGAGCCAAAAGAATAAGTGCTGGAGTAAAGATGAGTGATAGTGTTATGGTTATGGCCAGTGAGACGACCAAAATCTTCTTTACTTCAGAATGATTCCCCTTTGCCTGTGCCTCGGCGATATTTTTAGAGATGGCGACAGGAAGTCCCATTTGAACGAGCGTGACGACTAGGATAAAAGTGGGATAAGCCATCATATATAGGCCTACACCCTCTTCACCAATACTTCTGGCAATGACAATTCTGTTTATAAATCCTAATATTCTTGTAATAAATCCTGCTATTAATAGGATTAAAGTCCCCTTTAAAAACTTAGACATAGCTTTCCCACCTTCTCAAAATAGGCGATTTCATATACAATTATCTATATGCAAGTGGGTGGACAAAGCATGACAAGCTAGTTTGCTTTTTATAAAAAGTCATTGATTATGTTACCTATCTAAGGAGGAAGTTAAGATGGAAATTGGCCACGCGTACGATCATTTTCGAACACAGGTTGAACCAGCACTTGTCAGTAAACTTGAGGAATTCAGGATCTTGGGCTATAACGCCGTTTCAGAAAAAGAACTCTGGAAGTACTTAACAAAGAAGAAATGGAAAAAGGTGAAAGAAGAAGTAAAGCTTTACGAAATTATTGGTGAAATCCTCTCCGTTAAAGTAAGCGATTACCTAAGTTACACCACGATTGAAACATACAAACATAATGATTTTTCATTTGATGATGAAAATGAATGGAAGGAACTATTAAAATAAATCTTTTTATCGTCACTAATGGGTTCCAAGATTAAATTGACAGTATTTCCAACTTATTTCATAATGGTAGCAATGACTTTATTTATTATATTTATATAAGGCTCTATGGCCTTGCTTTTTTTTAAGCATTAAGGAGGAACTATACATAATGGTTAAGCGCAGTAGAATCATTGCTTTCCTGCTAGTGATTGTCCTAATAGGGAGCACGATGGGATTCACAACAAAAGGTATTTTGAATGACATTAAGCTTGGTTTGGATCTTCAAGGTGGATTTGAAGTTTTATATGAGGTAGAGCCGGCTAAAGATGATCAAGGTAAAGTTGACCGGGAAATGATGGTTAGTACGGCAGAAGCACTTGACCGCCGGATTAATGTGATTGGTGTAAGCGAACCAAATATCCAAATCGAAGGTGAAAATCGGATTCGTGTTCAGTTAGCTGGTGTTACTGACCAGAATCAAGCACGTGAAATATTGTCAACACAAGCAAACCTTACCTTCCGTGATGCTAACGACCGTTTAATGATGGATGGTTCTGACTTGGTTGAAGGTGGAGCAAAGCAGACCTTTGATGAAAATGGGGCACCAAGTGTTTCATTGAAATTAAAGAGTGCTGATACATTCCGTAAAGTAACAGAAGAAATTGTGAGTATGGCACCAGATAACGTCCTCGTTATTTGGCTTGATTTTGAAGAAGGCAAAGATTCTTTTAAAGAGGAAATTGGCAAGCCCAATCCTAAATTCTTATCTGCGCCGACTGTAAGAGAAATTTTTAATCAAAACACAGTTTCAATTGTGGGAAGTTTCACAGCAGAAGAAGCACAGCAACTGGCTTCATTATTAAATGCAGGTGCCCTTCCTGTTAAATTAAATGAAGTATACTCTACTTCTGTAGGTGCAAAGTTTGGTGAACAAGCGCTAGATAAAACCATTTTTGCAGGAATTATTGGAGTTGCACTTGTTTTCTTATTTATGCTTGTGTACTACCGCTTCCCAGGATTTATTGCGACAGTTACTCTATCCATTTATATTTGGTTGATATTATTAGTTTTTGATTGGATGAATGGTGTTCTAACACTGCCAGGTATTGCTGCCCTTATCCTCGGGGTTGGTATGGCCGTTGATGCAAACATCATTACCTATGAACGGATTCGTGAAGAACTAAAGGTCGGCAGAACGATTAAGTCTGCATTCCAAGCAGGGAGCAAGAACTCTTTCTCAACGATCGTCGACGCCAACCTGACAACGATCTTGACTGCTGCTGTTCTATTCTTCTATGGGACAAGCTCAGTTAAAGGCTTTGCGACGATGTTACTAGTCAGTATTATCCTAAGCTTTGTTACAGCAGTATTTGGTTCTCGTATTTTCCTTGGACTATGGGTAAACAGCGGCTTCTTAAATAAAAAACCAGGCTGGTTTGGAGTTAAGCAGGCAGAAATTAAGAATATCGCAGAAAATTGGGATACATTAGACCTTCCTACTAGATGGGATCGATTCGATTTTGTTAAAGTAAGAAAGCTGTTTTTCATGGTTTCAGGCGCACTATTAGCATTTGGAATTATTTTATTGCTAGTATTCCGTTTGAATTTATCGATTGACTTCTCTAGTGGTACTCGAATTGAAGTATTATCTGACAAACCATTAACAACTGAACAAGTTAAGGAGTCCCTAGCCGAATTGGATATAAATACAGATGATATTGTTATATCTGGAGACAACAAGGATATGGCTTCCGCCCGACTTAAAGGGGTATTATCTAAGGATGAAATTGCAGAATTAAAGGCTGCATTCAATGACGAATTTGGCGCTGAGCCAAACGTAAGTACCGTGTCGCCAACAATCGGTAAGGAGTTAGCGAAGAATGCTGTTATTGCCTTAATCATCGCCAGCATCGGGATTATCATTTATGTCACAATTCGCTTCGAGTGGGCAATGGCTGTCGCAGCGATTGTTTCCTTGCTGCACGATGCCTTTTTCATGATTGCTTTCTTCAGTATTACAAGGCTCGAAGTTGATTTAACATTCATTGCAGCCGTACTTACGATCATCGGTTACTCGATCAATGATACAATTGTTACCTTTGACCGCATGCGTGAGAACCTGCAAAAGAAAAAACGCCTCAAAACGTTTGAAGATATTGCGGATGTCGTAAATGTGAGTGTACGTCAAACTCTGACTCGGTCATTTAACACCGTATTTACAGTATTCTTAACAGTTATTGCGTTAATTTTCTTTGGCAGTGAATCCATTCGTAATTTCTCAATTGCCTTATTTGTAGGCTTAGTTTCTGGTGTATACTCTTCCATCTTTATTGCTACCAACCTATGGGTGGTATTAAAAGCGAAAGAGCTGAAGAAGAAGGGTACCATCAAAACTGTTAAAGAAAAGCGAAACTACTCCGACGAACCACAAGTATAAAACTACTAAACCGCAGACAATCTGCGGTTTTTCTTTTTTACGAAAGCAACTTTGATTGGAGTGGAAGGTGCAAGACTCCAGCAGGAGTAAGGGACAGGGGAGACCCCGCAGGCGCTTTAGCGTCGAGGAGGCTCCCCGGACCTCCTGCGGAAAGCGAAGCACCTTCCGCTCCAATCAAATAGGAGTTCATAAAGTATTTAAAATTGCAATGATTGAACAACTCTACTTGCTCCTGTATAATAGTAAAGTCTGAGGGGTGAACGCATGTTAAAGTCGAAAACGAGATGGATTGTTCGTAAATCTGATCAGCAAAAAGTAGAACTACTTGAAAAAGAATTAAAAATAACGCCACTTGTTGCGTCTATGCTTATCAACCGCGGATTAGAAACGCCAGATTCTGCACGGTATTTTTTATTTGGTCAGGAGCAATTTCATGACCCTTACTTACTAAAGGGAATGGATCTAGCAGTTAGCAGAATACAAGAGGCAATAGAGAAACAAGAGCCTATTCTAATATTTGGAGATTACGATGCTGATGGTGTTAGCAGCACCACCGTGTTAATGATCACGTTGAAGGAACTAGGAGCGAACGTTCAGTTTTATATCCCGAATCGTTTTACAGAAGGCTACGGCCCAAACGAACCAGCATTCCGTTATGCTGCTGACATTGGAATAAAATTGATTATTACTGTAGATACAGGTATATCTGCCATACATGAAGCAAATGTTGCAAAAGAGCTGGGCATTGATCTGATCATTACTGATCACCATGAGCCAGGACCGGTTTTACCCGAAGCGTTAGCGATCATTCATCCTAAGCTGCCGGACAGTAACTATCCGTTTCGGGAGCTTGCTGGAGTAGGTGTCGCCTTTAAAGTAGCACATGCTTTATACGGCAAACTTCCAGAGCACTTGTTTGAAATTGCTGTAATTGGAACAATTGCAGATTTAGTGTCTTTAAAGGACGAAAACCGGTTGATTGCAAAAAAAGGGTTAGAAAAACTGAAAGTTACTAAAAACACCGGTCTTAAAGCGATCTTTAAATTAGCCGGTGTTCAGCCGCAGTCTATTAATGAAGAAACCGTTGGATTTACACTTGCACCTAGAATCAATGCAGTTGGACGTTTAGAAAATGCTGATATGGCAGTAGAGCTTTTGCTTACAGATGACCCAATTGAGGCAGAGGCTTTGGCATCGGAAATGGATGCCCTTAACAGGACTAGACAGGCCATTGTTAATGAAATTACCACTGAGGCGATCGAAGAGGTGGAAAACCATTTTCCGATATCTACGAATTCTGTCCTAGTAATTGGTAAAGAAGGCTGGAATGCAGGTGTAATTGGAATCGTTGCCTCTAGACTAGTGGAAAAATATTATCGTCCAACGATTGTATTAAGCTTTGACAAGGAAAAAGGCCTGGCAAAGGGGTCAGCACGGAGTATTGCTGGCTTTGATTTGTTCAAAAACCTATCAGAATGTCGAGATATTTTACCACATTTCGGCGGACATCCAATGGCTGCCGGTATGACCTTGAACCTAGAGGATGTCGCAGAGCTTCGTTCTCGCCTAAATGAATTGGCTAACGAGCAGTTAACAGAGGAAGACTTTGTCCCTGTCACAGCGCTTGACCATGAAATTAATTTGGAAGAAGTTAGTTTATCGGCCTTGGAGGAACTAAACCTCCTTTCTCCTTTTGGAATGGACAACCCTAAACCAAAAGTGCTGATTAATGATGTGCTCATTACTTCGATGAGGAAAATAGGCAGCGAGCAAAACCATTTAAAGATATTGGTGAACGAAAATGGTGCAAACCTTGATGGAATTGGATTTGGTTTAGGGCCACTTGCTGACCAAATTTCACCAGCAGCAAAAATTTCATTAATAGGTGAATTAGCGGTCAATGAGTGGAATAATATCCGTAAACCACAAATATTTATCCAGGACATTGCGGTTGATTCGTGGCAATTATTCGATCACCGCGGTGTAAAACGACTGAGCAACTTGATCAGCCACATCCCAAATGAAAACCGTAAATATGTTGTTTTTAACAGGGAGCAGCTTGGAAAAATCGATACAAACATTCAAAATGAGGTAAGCTTGGTTCAAACGCTTGAAGAGGCAGAAGCATTCGAAGCGCATCATGCCAATATTGCTTTAGTGGATCTGCCGCCAACAAAAGAGATGTTGTACAGGCTGCTAAAAGGAAAACGTCCTGCGCGGATTTATACTTATTTTTATAAAGAAAATAGTGATTTCTTCAGTACCGTGCCGACTCGTGATCATTTTAAGTGGTATTATGCCTTTTTATTGAAAAAAGGTCCGATTGACTTAGCCCGCTATGGTCAGGAAATCGCCATGAATCGAGGCTGGTCACAGGAAACCATTACTTTCATGTCACAGGTGTTTTCTGAACTAGATTTTGTTACAATAAACAATGGACTTATTTCATTGAATAAACCAACGCATAAGCGTGACCTAACTGATTCTATTACTTATCAAACGAAACAAGCTCAATATGCACTTGAAAGGGATTTGTTGTTTTCATCCTTTCATCAATTAAAGGGCTGGTTCGATTCTGTTTTGGAAGAATCAGTTGAAATTGAGGAGGCAATTAAGGAATGGACTTAAAACAATTTGTAACAATCGTGGAGGATTGGCCAAAGCCAGGAATCAAATTTAAAGATATCACTACATTAATGGATAATGGTGAAGCATACAAATATGCTACAGACCAAATCGTATCATATGCAAAGGAAAAACAAATTGACCTTGTTGTTGGACCTGAGGCTCGTGGTTTTATTATTGGCTGCCCAGTTGCTTATTCACTTGGTGTTGGCTTTGCACCGGTACGTAAAGAAGGCAAGCTTCCACGCGAAACAGTGAAAGTGAGCTATGGCTTGGAGTATGGCAAGGATGTTCTTACGATTCATAAGGATGCGATTAAACCGGGTCAAAGAGTATTAATTACAGATGATTTATTAGCAACTGGAGGTACAATTGAAGCAACAATCAAGCTGGTTGAAGAACTTGGCGGTGTGGTTGCTGGAATTGCCTTCCTTATTGAATTGTCATACCTAGATGGCCGCAACAAGCTAGACAATTATGACATCTTAACGTTGATGAAGTATTAAAAAACACTGTCCGGATAGGACGATAAGCTTTGAGAGCACTCTGAAAATGAGTGCTCTCTTGCTATAGTAATACAGCAATTGTTTTGCTAATAGGAAAGTATAAGAAGTATAAGAAAAACTATAAAATCCGACAATATTTTTGGAAAATACGAAATTTAGATAGCTATCCCTTTACATCTTGGCTTTTTTTTTCGATAATAGTAACAATTACAAAAATGTAACTAGTATCGATTAGTAACATTATATAATATATAAAGAGACGAAAATAAAAGGTGATTTTAATGGCGAACGATCAAGTGTTATCTGCCGAGCAAGTCATCGACAAGACGAGAGCTTACTTAAACGATGAGCATGTCGAGTTAGTAAAAAAGGCATACGAATTTGCTAAGCATTCTCATCGTGAACAATATAGAAAATCAGGGGAACCGTACATTATTCATCCCATTCAGGTTGCTGGAATATTGGCGGATCTGGAGATGGATCCTGCAACAGTTGCTGCTGGTTTTCTACATGACGTCGTTGAGGACACAGATGTTACATTAAAAGACATCGAAAATGCCTTTAATGACGAAGTGGCGATGCTTGTCGACGGGGTAACGAAACTAGGAAAAATTAAATATAAATCGCACGAAGAACAACAGGCAGAGAATCACCGGAAAATGTTTGTGGCCATGGCCCAGGATATCCGGGTAATCCTGATTAAACTTGCGGATCGTTTGCATAATATGAGGACTCTGAAGCATCTTCCGATGGAAAAACAACGCCGTATTTCAAATGAGACACTTGAAATCTTTGCTCCTTTAGCACATCGTCTTGGAATCTCTAAGATTAAATGGGAGTTGGAGGATACTGCATTAAGGTATTTGAATCCACAGCAATATTACCGGATTGTAAACTTAATGAAAAAGAAACGTGCCGAACGGGAGCAGTATCTAGTCGATGTAATCGAAGAAGTCAAGAATCGTATGGGTGAGGTCTCCATTAAGGCAGAGCTTTCAGGGCGACCGAAGCATATTTACAGTATTTATCGAAAAATGGCCCTGCAAAATAAGCAATTTAGTGAAATCTATGATTTGCTAGCGGTAAGAATTGTGGTGAACAGTATCAAGGACTGTTATGCGGTTCTAGGTATTATTCACACATGCTGGAAGCCGATGCCTGGCAGGTTCAAAGATTATATTGCGATGCCGAAGCCAAATATGTACCAATCGCTCCATACAACGGTTATTGGGCCAAAGGGTGACCCGCTTGAGGTTCAGATTCGTACTTCCGAAATGCACCGCATTGCCGAATTCGGGATTGCCGCTCACTGGGCCTATAAAGAAGGTAAAGCAATTAGTGACAGCTCAACCTTCGAACAAAAGCTGACTTGGTTCAGAGAAATTCTTGATTTCCAGAACGATACAGCCAATGCCGAAGAGTTCATGGAATCGTTAAAGATTGATTTGTTCTCTGACATGGTTTTTGTGTTTACACCAAAAGGCGATGTAATTGAAATGCCGGCTGGCTCTGTGCCAATCGATTTTGCGTACCGAATTCACTCTGAAATTGGGAATAAGACAATTGGGGCGAAGGTTAACGGCAAAATGGTTACCCTTGATTATCAGCTAAAGACAGGTGACATTGTAGAGATTCTCACCTCGAAGCATTCTTATGGTCCGAGTCAGGATTGGCTTAAGCTTGCCCAAACCTCTCAGGCTAAAAATAAAATCAGGGCCTTCTTTAAGAAGCAGCGCCGTGATGAAAATGTTGATAAAGGCAGGGAGCTCGTTGAAAGAGAAATTCGTGCCATGGAGTTTGACCTGAAGGAAATTCTAACGACTGAAAACATAAAGAAGGTTGCTGATAAATTTAACTTCGCCAGCGAAGATGATATGTATGCTGCTGTAGGTTATAACGGTGTAACAGCCCTTCAAGTAGCAAACCGGTTAACAGAAAAGTGGCGTAAGAAGCGAGATAAGGAGCAGTCAGCTACCATCACGAATGCCATTTCTGATTTAAAATCATTTCCTCAGACGAAAAAGCGAGAGTCTGGTGTCAGAGTCTCAGGGATTGATAATTTATTAATACGATTGTCACGATGCTGTAGTCCGGTTCCTGGAGATGAGATTGTCGGCTTTATTACGAAAGGCCGCGGGGTATCTGTACACAGGGCAGATTGTACGAACATTGACTCTAATGACGCGCAATCCCGTTTAATCCCGGTGGAGTGGGAATCTTCCTTAAATGACCGGAAGGAATACAATGTTGATATTGAAATCAGCGGGTATGACCGACGTGGATTGTTGAACGAAGTCTTGCAGGCTGTTAATGAAACGAAGACTAATATTTCCGCTGTATCCGGCAAATCTGACCGTAATAAGATGGCGACGATCAGCATGTCCATCGCCATACACAATGTAAGCCACCTGCAAAAAGTGGTCGAAAGAATCAAACAAATTCCAGATATTTATTCGGTTCGCCGAATTATGAACTAAGGAGTTCTACTATGCGAGTTGTCGTACAGCGCAGTAAAAATGCCAAAGTTACGGTAGCAGGTGAAGTGACGGGTGAGATCACGAAGGGGCTAGTACTGCTAGTCGGTGTCACACATCAGGATTCTGAAGAGGATGCCGCTTATTTAGCGGATAAAGTTGTAAACCTCCGTATTTTTGAAGATGAGGCTGAAAAAATGAATCATTCTTTATTAGATGTCGGTGGTGAAATTCTTTCTATCTCTCAATTCACTTTATATGGCGATTGCCGGAAGGGGAGAAGGCCCAATTTCATGGAGGCCGCTCGACCGGACCAGGCAAGAGAGCTTTACGAAGCCTTTAACAGCCTTTTACGAGACAAAGGAGTTAAAGTCGAAACAGGCCGCTTTGGTGAAATGATGGACGTCCAGTTGATCAACGACGGACCTGTTACCTTAATTTTAGAAAGTAAATCCTAAAAGAGCTTGGCACTACATTCGTGCCTAGCTTTTTTTGTATTGTGGAAATGAGGGTGCGGGTTAAGTGTACTTTACTATCGGATAGCGAGAAATACTATCGGATGGCGACGAAATACTATCGGATACCGACGAAATACTATCGGATAGCGACGAGATACTATCGGATAGCGAGAAATACTATCGGATAGCGAGAAGTACTATCGGATAGCTACGAAATACTAT
>JBFNER010000053.1:0-25404 GCA_040797665.1 Neobacillus sp.
ATTGTCATTAAAAAGAAAAAGGTAAATTTTAAGCAATATCTTCCTTTGTATCTTATGGCATTACCGGCATTAGTTTATTTATTTATAAATAACTATATGCCATTGTATGGAATGAAATTAGCCTTTACAGAACTGGATTATTCGAGAGGAGTATTTAATGGCAAATTTGTTGGGCTCGAGAATTTTAGATTTCTGTTTTCAACGAGTGATGCCTGGATCATGATTAGAAATACAGTTCTTTATAATTTATTATTTATTGTTTTTGGAACATTATTTAGTTTGTCAGTAGCCATATTATTTAATGAAATAATTAATAAAACAGCCAGAAAGTTTTATCAATCCGCCACATTAATACCCTTTGTCATTTCAATGGTCATTGTTAGTTACTTAGCTTTTGCGTTTCTTAGTAATGAAACTGGTTTTATAAATCATTCTATATTGAAACCTTTAGGTATTGACCCGATTTCGTGGTATCAAGAGCCAAAATATTGGCCTTTTATATTGTTATTTGTAACTACTTGGCATGGAATAGGGTACTCGTTATTGATGTACACCGCTCGAATTGTTTCAATTCCTCGAGAATATTTTGAAGCTGCGGAAATTGACGGTGCGACAAAATGGCAGCAGATTAAACATATAACGTTGCCTTCACTAAAACCAGTATTGATCCTAATGACAGTTTTAGCGTTGGGGAGAATGTTTAATTCAGACTTTGGCCTTTTTTATCAACTCCCTATGAATTCTGGTGCACTATATAATGTGACAACTACTATTGATACGTATTCTTTTAGAGCACTGATGAAGCTTGGAGATATAACCATGTCCTCTGCTACTGGTGTTTTCCAATCTGTAGTAGGTTTTATACTTCTTATAGCCGCCAATGCTGTTGTAAGAAAAGTTAGTAAAGATGACAGAATATTCTAAGGAGGTGAGGGAAAATGAAATTTGGCAGATATAAAAGATGGGAAATAAGCGGGCACCTAATATTAGGTACAATGTCATTCCTAGCAATCATTCCCTTTATACTTCTGATCATATCATCCTTCTCAAATGAACAAACGGTAGTGAGAAATGGCTATAGCTTTTTTCCAGAAAAGTTTTCCATTGCTGCCTATCAATATATTTTTAATCAATGGGAGGTAATAGGAAGTGGATACTTGGTTACAATTATCGTGACCTGTGTTGGTACGTTCATTGGAGTTTCGATTTCAGCTTTGATTGGTTGGACTCTAAGCAGAAAATCCTTACCAGGAAGGAACTTCATACTTTTTTTTGTAACATTTACAATGATGTTCAGCGGTGGCTTGACGGCGCAATATCTAATTTATACTCAAATATTTCAACTAAAAAACACGATCTTTGGATTGATTGTTCCTAACTTGATGATGAATGGTTTTTTTGTAATGACATTTCGTAATTATTTTGAACATCACATTCCAGGGACACTGCTGGAAGCTGCTAAAATGGATGGTGCAAGTGAAGTAAAATCCTTTTTCAAAATTGTGCTACCACTATCCGCACCCATCATTATTACGATAGGTCTTCCGCAAGCACTTATGTATTGGAATGATTGGATGAACGGAATGTATTACCTAAGTCCAGGCAGTAAGTTACAAAGCATTCAAACCATATTAAATAATATTAATGAGAATATTAAATTCCTGCAAGATAATAATTTAGGAAGTGCTGGAGGACAGATGAGCACAGCGGAATTACCTTCTACTACGATCAGAATGGCTATGGCCGTTGTAGGTGTTTTGCCAATCATATGTGTATTTCCATTTCTTCAAAAATGGCTAGTCAAAGGGATTACAGAGGGTGCGGTGAAAGGATAATATATTTTTATATATGATTTTAATTATAAAAAGGGGGAAATAGCATGAATAAAAAGTTTCTAAGTTTAATGGCCACTAGTTGTTTAGCATTTTCGCTAGCAGGCTGCAACCCAGGCGATACCGATAAATCCAGTTCTACTGCTGAGGGAGATGGAAATTTTAAAGAGGCACCATATACATTAAATGTATCATATCCGTTATATGGTGATGTACCATCTGACCTTCCAATGATTCAGGAGAAGATGAATGAAATTACGTTAAAGGAAATCAATGTGAAGGTAGAATTTAAGCCTGTATCAGTCACCAACATGGCAAATACCTATACCCTTGCAGCTTCTAGTGGTGAAAAACTTGATTTGATCATGCTACTTCCTGGTAGCGGTTATTTAGGAGAATATTCCGGAAATAATATGATTAAACCTATAGATGCTGAGATGGACAAATATGGGAAAGATATTAAAAATGGTTTGGGAAACCTTTTAAAAGTAGCTGAGGTAAATGGAAAGCAGTATGGTGTACCTGGAATTGGGGTCGCTTCTGCTGGTGGAGGTATTTGGCTGAATGAAAATATCGTGAAAAAATATAATATCGATATAAATCAAATCAAAACAATGGATGATTTGGATCCAATATTTGAAAAAGTTCATGCTTCTGAACCGGATATGAAAATGATAGCCCCTATAGGTGTATCTAGCTTTCTTCTTAATTATGACACATTAGGTAACGGATTGGGTGTATTAAGGAATGGCGGAGTAGATAATCTTAAAGTAGTCAATATTTATGAAACGAAAGAGTATGAACAAGCTGTAAAAAAGGTTAGAGAATGGTATCAAAAGGATTATATATCTAAAGATTTTGCTACAACACAGGCTACACCAAATGATCTGTTAGATTCAGGCAAAGTATTCAGTATCCCTATGACAACGGATTTTAGTAAAAAGACACTTGGGGATCCTCTTCCGAAAAATCAGGTTAATTTTGTAGAACCAACCCAAAAGACTGGAGATTTACAAACCTTTATTTGGGCAGTACCTTCTAGTGCAGAAAGGCCTGACAAATCGGTTCAATTATTAAATTTGGTTTATGAGAATCAATCTCTTGCTAACCTTTTGTCGTTTGGTATAGAGGGTGAACATTATGTCAAAAATAGCGACGGGACTATCGATACCTCTATGACCAATCCGAAAAAATTTGCCCTATATTGGCCGTTATGGGGGGATGCAAATAAATACCCAATTGTGAAACAATTTGCAGTCGGAGTTGGCGGGGATGTAGAAAAATATAAGAGTAGTTTGGATGAATGGAAAAAGTCTACTAAAGATTCTAAAGCCCTTGGGTTTATGTTTGACACTAGTCCAGTAAAAACGGAAATAGCATCATGTTCGGCTGTAATAGATCAGTACATTAAATTACTTGAAGGCGGTGCTTTAGAGCCTGAAAAGTATCTTAAAACTCTAAATGAAAAACTATATGATGCAGGTTTGCAGAAAATTATAGATGAAAAGCAGCGTCAATTGGATGAATGGGCAAAAGCACAGAAATAAAATTAAGTTAAATTAAATCTAAAATCTGCTGCCCGATAGGCAGCGGATTTTTTTGAAAATAAAGTTGGTGAGGATATGACGGGAATATTTGATTTTGATAGCCGTTTCAATAGATTTATTACAAGAGTCACTAATTTAATAGGATTAAATATACTTTGGATTATCTTCAGTTTGCCTATCATTACAATTGGACCTGCCACTTCTGCGGTATTTTATGTAACTTTAAAGATGGTAAGGAATGAAGAAGGGTATATCTTTTTAAGTTTCTTGCAGGCTTTTAAGCAAAACTTCAAACAAGGAATATTGATTGAGTTCATTTTATTATTTTGCGGTGTTATTTTACTGGGGGATTTTAGGTACTTCTTTTATATGGGGACTTTCACAGGATATATTCTTGCTGGTTTGTTTTCAGTAGCATTAACTATATATCTTTTTGTACTGATCTTTACTTTCCCATTATTAGCTAATTATCATAACACTATAGCCGGCACGTTGAAAAATGCTGTAATAATGTCATTAACACATCTCCCAAGGACTATTGCTCTGGCCATAATGTTAATAATTATGATGTATGGATTTTACGTTTCTGTACCTATAATGATCATTTTTTCTATTTTAGGAGTATCCGGTTATGCATATATTAGTTCAATTTTGTTCAACAATATCTTTAGAAAATAACAAAAATTACGAATAGAACAGTTTCTCTCATTTTTTACTTTACTAACCTATCATAAATAATAAAAGTAAAAAAATTATAACATAAACAAAAGTAATGTAATACTTTCCTTTCGGATTGTGTAAAAATTTTAACTATATTACTACCAGGAAAATAAATGGGGGAATGTCTTATATAAACTGGAAGGTACTTACTTGAATCAAGTTTTTTTAGATTTCTGTTTGGTGTATTCAAATTCCAGAAAGTTTAATTTTAGAAGGAGTTGAATTTATGTTTGTAATTCCGAAAATTAATGGCATAATATCCATGAAAAATAGCACGGGTTATTTCTTAATAAAAGACAAAATTCAAGTCAATGTGGGTGAATTTACTCCATGGGCAATCAGTTCCTTTGCCGAACGGATAAAAAAAAGCTGTGAAATCTCAGTTTCAATCACCGGCAGCAATGCGGATATTTTGATAGAAAAAGATTCCTTTTTGGACTCAGAGGGATATTCAATCGAAATTCAGTCTGATACCGTCATTTTGCGTGCCTCAAACGAAAACGGTATAGTTTGGGGACTAACCACTTTATATCAGATGTTTGTTGAGGCGAGTCAAAATAATGAAAAAAAGATTCCTTTACAAACCTTTAGTGACCATCCAAAGTATAAGCATAGGGGCCTTATGATTGACGTGGGGCGTCATTTCTTTGAACCAGAGGAAATAAAGAAAATCATTGAAGAAATGTCCGTTTATAAGTTAAATGTGCTGCACTGGCATTTATCTGAGGATCAAGGCTGGAGAATTGAAAGTAAGATTTTCCCCAAATTGCAAGAAAACGCTTCAAATGGTCAGTATTATACACAGGAGCAAATAAAGGATATCGTGAACTTCGCTAAAGAGCGCGGCATCGATGTTATTCCTGAAATTGATATGCCTGGTCATGCCTCTGCCATTATTTCAGCGTATAAAGAGCTCAGTTGCTTTGATGAAGAGATACCTGTAAGGGAAGGATATGGTGTCTTTAGAGTGGTCATGTGTGCTGGCAAAGAGAGCACATATAAATGGATTTTCAATCTTATGGATGAAATTTCGGAGCTATTCCCATCAAAATATTTCCATTTGGGTGGAGATGAGTGTCCAAAAGACAAGTGGAAAATCTGCCCTCATTGTAATGAGCTCATGAATAGCAATAATATAGACAATTATGATGATTTGCAAGGATATTTCATGAACAGAATTAGGGAATATCTAAAAAGTAAAGGGAAAACTGTTATCGGATGGAATGAAAGTCTTAAGGCAAAAAATGTGTCAAAAGATATGGTTATTCAATATTGGTTAGAGAGCACGGCTGAATCCTATTCTTATCCATACTTTGAAGCTGGGCAGAAGTTAATATTTTCGGATATGTTTAGTTTATATTTTGATTATCCCCACTTCATCGTTAAACTGAAAAAAACTTATGAATATCAACCCAAAATACGAGACCACCTTCATCTCGAAGGTGATAATATTATGGGGTTGGAGGGAACCATCTGGACTGAGCGGGTTCTAACGAATGAAAAATTGGAATCTATGATTTCTCCCCGTATTCAGGCTTTAGCAGAAGCGGCCTGGACAAACGAAAGAAACTATGAAGATTTTCTCGAGCGATTAAAAGCACATATCAATACAAAAGAAATAACCAAATTATCCGCTTTACCATTAGAGGAAGTTGCACTTAGTGACGAGCAGGCAAAAAAATTGGCAATTGAAAATATGCGGGCTATGTCTGCTGAAGCATCAGAAACCTTTACTGATACTGGACTTCCTCAAGATGAGCAAGACCGAATTGGAAGTATGTTTAAAGCAGAGGTATTTGGTGTAACAGATCTTTAGGTGAAAAATATGCTTTGTTCAGTGTTATTTGAAGGAAGCATGGCCCAAAAAATGTAACCCGACAGATTCGTTTGTCGGGTTTATTTAAAGAAATGGGTCTTATTTAATTCTAGTAAAAATATAAAATCCAAATACAGGAAGGATAAGCTATATATGTGTACAATAAGATTATTTAAGGAAAAAGATAGAGAAAAAGTAGAACAGATTTGTATTGCAACAGGATCAGAACTGGCAAAAAAAAACGTATTACTACAGGAGGCGTTGCTTACAGTTTTTTGCCGGTACTACATAGAGCAGGAGCAGGGAAATTGCTTTGTTGCGGTCAATGAGCAAGATGAAGCTGTAGGATATGTTTTTTGCGCAAAGGATTTTCATACTTGGGAGCAGCAGTTTAACAGAATTTATTTAAAAGATTCAAATAATAAGATGGTCGTTTCAATCGGACAGGCAACAATCTACGGTCTAGGATCATTTGCTGAAGAATACCCTGCACATTTACATATTAATATCCATCCAGAATTTCAGGGAAAAGGGTTAGGAACAAAATTAATAGATGCTCTTAAATTGCATTTAATCGAATGCGAAGTAAAGGGTTTGATGCTTTGTGTAGGAAATGACAATGAAAAGGGAAAGAATTTCTACAGAAAATATGGTTTTACGGAACTTAAACAAGAGGAAAAGGAAGTTTTCATGGGATATAAACTATAACTGCAACTAAGACACAAGAGGTACATTTCCTGAGAGTATTCGTAAGGGGAGAAAAAAGGCACATGCCACATAGCAGCCTAGACAAGTTAATGTAATTTTATAGAAATTCTAGAGATTGGAAACACATATGCAGTTGTACAAGTGGTTGTATGTAGATATTGAAATTTACTAATTTAGTAAAAGGAGAATTAATATGGTGTTTTCGAAAGACTTTTTATGGGGAGCTGCAAGTGCAGCCCATCAAGTGGAAGGCGCATATTTAGAGGACGGAAAGGGACTTGGAATTTGGGATGCACTTAATGAAGGTAATGTAAAGCATGATGAAAACGGCAATGTGGCCTGTGACCATTATCACAGATATAAAGAAGATGTGGCAATGATGAAAGAAATTGGGCTTAAGGGTTACAGGTTCTCTATCAGCTGGCCGAGAGTTATGCCTGAGGAAGGCAGGATTAATGAGAAAGGCTTAGAGTTTTATATAAATCTTGTGGATGAATTAGTTAGTGCTGGTATTGAACCTATATGTACTCTGTATCATTGGAACCTGCCTATGTGGATTTATGCAAAAGGCGGCTGGAAATGTGATAAGGTTCCAGATTACTTTGCTGAATACACAGAAGTTGTGGTAAATGCACTTTCTGGTAAAGTGAAGTACTGGCTAACTATAAATGAGCCACAGATATTTATTGGATTAGGGCATTTATTGGGTATGCATGCACCGTTTTTAAAAGAACCCGAAAATATAGGTCTTATCTCAAGAAATGTAATGTTGGCACATGGCAAGGCAGTAATGGTAGTTCGTGAACACGCAAAGAAGATGCCTTTAATTGGTATGGCTCCAACAGGGAGCATTATGGCACCAATTGCAGCGGATGAAGATAGTGTGATCAAAGCCAATAATAGGTCTTACAATACCGGAAAATATGTCTTTGATACAGATTATTGGGCAGATCCAATGATTCTTGGAGTGGTACCGGAGACACTGAAGGGTATTTTGACTGAGGAAGATATGAACATAATCCACCAGCCTTTGGATTTCTTTGGTTTTAATATCTATAGTACAATGAATTACGAAGAGGGCTACGGCAAGAAAAACCCAAACGTTTATCCGGGCATACCTAGAACCTCGATGGATTGGGCCATTACTCCTGAGGCGTTGTATTGGGCGCCAAAATTTCATTATGATCGTTATAAGCTTCCTATCCTCATTACGGAAAATGGTATGGGTAACAATGATTTTGTTATGATGGATGGCAAAGTACATGACCCCCAAAGAATCGATTTTATACATTCATACCTGTTGAACCTTAAAAAGGCGGTCAGTGAGGGCATTCCTGTCATTGGTTATATGTATTGGTCTATAATGGACAATTTTGAATGGGCAGAAGGATATGATAAACGCTTTGGCTTAATATATGTAGATTATAGGACACAAAAAAGAACCTTGAAGGATTCGGCTTATTATTACTCAGAAGTTATAAAATCAAATGGTGAAAATTTATAATACTTGAAAACTACTTTTTTTGGCATAGCTATGGTGAATGATTTCGAAAAGGATATATATGAAACCCGGCAATATTGTCGGGTTTATTTGATTTTAAGTGTTTTTTTGAAGAGCTAGTGAACAAAATTAAGTCAAGATTTTATAAAATAAACAATTATAATGAAATAAATATAAATAGGTTTATGAAAAAATAAAGACTAGATTAATAGAAAGAGAGAAGTGATTATATCATGAATTATAAAACAATTAGACCAGGACAGGTTTGGTTAGATACAGAAGGAAAGCGTATTCAGGCACATGGAGGGTCCGTTATTACGGTGGGCGATACGTTTTACTGGTATGGAGAAAATAAAGAAAAGACGAAGCCTGGAAATGGAATCTGGCATTGGGGCGTACGATGCTACGCATCAAAAGATTTGTATAACTGGGAAGATAAAGGGGTCATCATTCCGCCAAATGAAGAAGATGAGAATTCTCCGCTGCATCCATCGCAATTCATGGATAGACCGCATATCATTTATAATGAAAAAACAGGAAAGTTTGTATGCTGGTTGAAAGTTATGAAAAAAGAAGGAACACAAGAATCAACGGTATTAACAAGCGACAATATTTTAGGACCTTATACTATGGTGAAAAGTGATTTCCGGCCTTTAAATATGAGCGCAGGTGATTTTGATTTAGTAGTCGCCCCTGATGGAAAAGCTTATTACTATTTTGAAAGAGTACACAGTGAAATGGTTTGTGCAGACTTAACATCAGATTATGCGGATGTAACGGGATATTATTCTACACATTTTCCGAATATCCAGCCACCATATGTACGTGAGGCTCCGGCATATTTTTATAGAAAGGGACTTCATTACATGTTCACTTCCGGCACAACAGGATATCATCCAAACCCATCGGAAGTTGCCTGTGCTAAAACGTTCCATGGTCCATGGGATATCTTAGGGAATCCGCATCCAGGGGATTCTTCTTGTACATCCTTTAATTCACAAATTACCTCTGTATTTAAACATCCGTTTAAGAAAGATTTATATATTGCATTAGCAGATAGATGGCTTCCTAAGCTTCCGGAAGTCTTTGAAGAAGATTATGATAATGGAAAGAGATATCAAGCCGTTAAAGAGAAATTTAAAGTATTGTTTAACCCAGATAAAGATTCAGTAATACCCGCTGAACCTCAAAATGATCAGGATATGGAAAAACAAGATTATGGCCTAGGTTTAGATGTTGATACTTCAGTCGCAGATTATGTCTGGCTTCCTGTAAGATTTGATGGTAAGATGGCTTATTTAGATTGGAAAGATGAATGGAAAGTGGAGGATTATGAATAAAATCTTACATCTTTACTATTTTTCTAGTTTAGTGCACTTTACTATTTGATTGTTAAAATTCTCAAAAGAATGGAAGAAAAGTTAATGAACCCATTGAAATTATATGATTTAACATGTGAATACCGCATAAATCCACTTGGCCTGGATGTGAAAAAACCGCGTATAAGCTGGAAAATCGAATCAAATCAACGTGGAACTACTCAATTTGCGTATCATCTGCAAGTTTGTTTGAAAGAGGACTTCGAGAATCCTATATGGGATTCTGGATATACTGAGTCAGAACAATCCCTTCATATTGTTTATGAAGGTCCTAAGTTAAAGTCCTCAACTAGATATTATTACCGCGTGAAGATTTGGGATAATTTTTCCCGAGAATCAGAGTGGAGCGACATTGCATGGTGGGAAACCGCCTTTTTTGAAACGAGTGAGTGGAAGGCAAAATGGATTACACCTAACCCACAGGAACTTGATCTATCTTCAGAACCAGCCTTTCTGTTAAGGAAAGAATTTGATTTAAAGGAGGGTATTGAATCAGCACGTATTTATGCAACAGGTGCAGGGCTATACGAACTTTATTTAAATGGCGAACGGGTGGGAGAGGATTTACTGACTCCTGGCTGGACGAGCTATAGTAAACGAATACAGTATCAAACCTATGATGTAACTTCCTTTCTGAAAAAAAGTTCAAATGCAATTGGTGCCATGTTGGCTGACGGATGGTATAAAGGTGAACTCTCTTGGGATGCCAAACGGAATATCTACGGCCATAAGAGAGGAATTGTACTTCAATTGCATGTCCGTTATTTAGATGGAACAGAAGAGATTATAGCTACGGATCAAACGTGGAAGGCTTCCACAGGTCCAATTCTGTATTCAGAACTATATCATGGAGAAACATATGATGCACGCTTGGAACAAAAGGGCTGGACTAATCTTGATTTCAATGATTCGAATTGGAAGGAAACGATGATTCTTGATCTTCCTTTGAAATATTTGGTTGCACAGGAGAATAATCCTACTCGTGTAACGGAAACAGTTATCCCTAAATCAGTTTTCATTACTCCTGCAGGTGATACTGTTTTAGATATGGGTCAAAATATGGTCGGACGTATTAGATTCACTGTCGATGCTCCGGCAGGTACAAAAATAACCTTAGAGCATGCAGAAGTACTGGATAAGGATGGAAATATTTACTTCCGAAATCTTAGGGCTGCAAAGCAAAAAGTTGAGTATATAACGAAGGGCGAAGGAATAGAGAATTATGCACCCTTTTTTACCTTCCAGGGATTCCGTTATGTAAAGGTTGAGGGGTATCCTGGCTTGGAAAATAGCCTTCTTCTAGAGAATTTTGTGGGTGAAGTGCTTCATACTGATATGCTAGAAACAGGTAATTTCGAAACCTCGAATCCAATGGTGAATCAACTGCAGCAAAATATTAAATGGGGACAACGTGGGAATTTTGTCGATGTTCCAACCGATTGTCCACAGCGTGATGAACGATTGGGCTGGACCGGTGATGCTCAAGTATTCATTCGGACTGCGCTTTTCAATTATCAGGGTGGAGCATTTTTTACGAAATGGCTCCGTGATTTAGCGGTAGATCAACTTCCGAATGGGGGCGTTCCTTTTGTTATCCCAAATGTGGTTGATGGGGATTCATCGGCAGCATGGGGAGATGCAGCGGTTATTTGTCCCTGGACGGTATACCTTAGTTATGGTGATACAAGGCTTCTGGAAGAACAATATTCTAGCATGCAAGCTTGGGTAGAATACATTCGTTCCCAAGGGGAAAATGAGGTTGCATGGAATACCGGCTTCCATTTCGGAGATTGGCTTGGGCTTGATTCAAGAGCAGATAGTTATTTTGGTGCTACACCAGATGAGCTAATCGCTACGGCATATTATGCTTACTCTACACGGCTCTTACGTGATACGGCAAAGGTGTTAAACAAAGAGGATGACGTAAAGCGGTATGATGAACTATTGAACCGGATAAAACAATACTATAAAGATGAGTTTATTACACCATTAGGCAGGCTGGCTGTCACCACCCAAACTGCACATGTGCTTACCCTCATGTTTAATCTTGTAGAAGGAAAAATAAAAGAAAGAATAGCCTATGACTTAAATCAGTTAGTTTTAGAGAATGACTATCATTTAACAACAGGTTTTGTCGGTACACCCTATCTAAACCTGGCTCTTTCGAATAATGGCTATCATGAAACGGCTGTGAAGTTGCTGCTTCAAGAAACCTATCCTTCATGGTTATACTCTGTTTCAAAAGGAGCAACCACCATCTGGGAGCACTGGGATGGGATTAAAGAAGATGGTTCATTTTGGAGTGATGATATGAATTCGTTCAATCATTACGCCTATGGAGCTATCGGAGAGTGGATGTACAGAGTTGTGGCCGGACTGGACATGGATGAGTCTGTACCTGGTTATAAACGGATTCGAATTCAGCCTAGAATCGGTGGTAAAGAACTAACCTATGCTCGTGCCACACATGAATCGATGTATGGACGGATTGTTTCAGCTTGGAATATTACTAAGAAGGAAGTAACCATTGAAGCAGAGGTTCCAGTAAACACTACAGCAGAAATATTCTTACCACATGCCAAATTCGAGGATTTCAAAGAAAACGATATTGCTATTAAAGAAGCTGAAGGAATTTTTGATATTACGCAGACAGAGCAAGGTGTATCGCTTTTAGTGGGTTCCGGTCAATATCGTTTTGCTTATAAAAATGAACTTGGATTAAGGACGATGTATTCTGCCAATACTAGATTAATTGACTTGCTTTTAAATGAGGAAACCACGGAAGTTTTGGAAAATTTTGTACCTGGTATTTCCAACCCTCAGGGGCAATTAGCCAGGTTAAAAGCTGAGCCTATTGAAAAGCTGAAATACCATCCAATGTCAATGTTAACGGAAGAAAGACTAGAGGAATTGATTAATGAGTTAAATGGACTTGAGAGAAAACTAGATGCTGTTCGACAATAATTCTGTTTCATTGTCATTGTAGTGAAATATGAAATTTAATCGAAAATAAAAACTAGTAGATTTAATATTTAGTTTAGATAAAGTAGAAATCAGCCTAAAAAATATATAAGGAGAAGATAAATGAAGGAAACAAAAATGAAATATATGGATTCCTCACTCCCAGTTGAAGAACGTGTAGAGGATTTATTACAGAGAATGAGTATTGAAGAAAAAATGGGACAAATATGCGGGTATATGCCTGAAGAAGGGTCCCTAGATAAACTTGAAAAAGATTACCCATATGGTGCCGGAGAAGTTGCCATGTTGTTTGCTGGCAGGATGAATGATAAGGAGGCTTTTGTAGGTGAAATAACCCGTATTCAAAAAAAAATCATGGAACTAAGCGAACACCACATACCTGCTTTATTTCATATGGAAACTTTAACAGGAGGATTAATGCCTGAAGCAATAAGTCTTCCAACCGGGATTGGGCAAGCATCAACTTGGAATCCAAAATTGCAGAAAGAAATGGCAAAAATCATTAGCAAACAGGCTAGTGCAGTAGGGGCTAGGCATGCTTTTGCTCCGGTACTGGATATTTCTCGTGATTCACGATTTGGTCGTCAGGGAGAAACTTATGGGGAAGACCCAACTTTGGCTGCTGCAATAGGGACAGCATACGTTACCGGACTACAAAATGACGGAAATCTGAAAGAAGGTATTTTGGCGTGTGCTAAACACTTTATTGGATATCATGGTACGCAGGGTGGAATACATGCTGCAACTACTGCTATACCAAAAAGGGAGCTTAGGGAAATATATGTAAAACCATTTCAGGCTGCCATTACAATTGGGAAAATGAAATCGATTATGAATTGTTATAGTGCTATCGATGGTGAATCCACGGCAGGTTCTAAAGAAATTCTTACCAACCTTTTAAGAAATGAAATGGGATTCGAGGGTGTGACTGTTGCTGATTATGCCTCTATTGGGGAACTTCATACGCGATTAAAACAGTGTGAAACAAAAACGGATGCAGGAGAACTAGCCTTAAGAGCAGGAATGGATGTGGAATTACCATCAAGAGATTGCTACAACGATGAACTAATGATGCGTTTTAAAGAAGGGCAAATCGAGATGGAAGTTCTTGATCGGGCTGTTAGAAATATTCTGTTCCCGAAATTTGAATTGGGATTGTTTGAAAATCCGTTCCCAATGCCAAAAGATACGATAGAAGAGGCCTTTAACAATTGCAAGAACGAAGAGATTGGTTTGGAAGTCGCAAGACAATCAATGATCTTATTAAAGAATAACGGGGTTCTTCCACTAAAAAGAACTAATCAAAAGATAGCAGTAATAGGCCATCATGCATCTTCAACAAGAACATTATTTGGTGGTTATTCATACATCAGCTTGGTTGAAGGAATGTTAGGTGCTGGGAATACAATGGCTGGGGTTGATTTTGATAAAATCTCCAATTTAGATGTAGACCAGCTTGGTATGGACAGAGGTCATTATACGTACCCTGGTACCAAAGTTCAAATTGAGAATCCAAACCTAGAACAACAGGTGAAAAAGTATTATCCGAAAACAAATAATCTATTGGAGCAGATTATTTTAGAGTGCCCACAGGCTGAAGTGACGTATTCTTATGGGTATGCCCATATTGGAAACGATACTTCCATGCATGATGATGCTTTAACAATAGCAGCAGAGGCAGATATCGTAATTCTAACTTTAGGTGGAAAGGTTGGTTGGGGGACAGCTTGTTCTACAGGCGAAGGAATTGATTCAACGAACATTAATTTACCAGAATGTCAGGAAAGCTTTATTAGTAAATTGGCAGCGTTAAATAAACCTACTGTTGCCATTCATTTGGACGGAAGACCTATATCAAGTGATATGGCAGATAAACATATTGATGCTATAGTGGAAGCTTGGAATCCTGGACAAAATGGTGCGAAAGCCATTACCGATGTATTATTTGGTACTTATAATCCTGCAGGCAGATTACCTGTTTCTGTCGCCTATAACGCTGGACAGATTCCTATTTTCTATAACCATCATAATGGCTCAAGTTATAATGTCGGAACAGATAGTGCGTTTACGAGTTATATCGATTGTCCACGTGAGCCCAGGTATTATTTTGGACATGGACTTTCTTACACCTCGTTTGGGTATTCGGATATCTGTATTGGAAAAGAGGAATATGCACCAAATGAAAATCTAGTCGTATCGATTGATATTACGAATACAGGAGACGTATACGGGGAAGAAGTGGTTCAGCTTTATATTCGTGATAAATATGCAAGTATGGTTCGTCCAGTGAAAGAATTGGCTGGATTCGTCCGGGTCCCGTTGGAGCCAAAGGAAAAGAAAACAATTGTATTTACGATGGAAATGAGCCAATTTGCTTTCCTAGATGCAGATATGAAATGGAAAATTGAGCGTGGAGAAATGGAAGTTGAAATTGGATCATCTTCAAATGACATCCGAGAAAAAGGGTCGTTCAGAATCAGTTCGGATTTATTTATTGATGGAAAAACAAGAGGATTTTATGCAGAGGTTGAGGTCAAGTAAGGAAGATAATAAATGGTAACAAACAAGAACTGCGTTGATAATCATCCTGTTTAAGAGAAAGTAAATCGAAAAGGTTAGAAGGGACTGCCGTAAAGTTGACGAAACTTCACGGCAGTATTTTGTTTTCTCTATGAATCCAATACTTGTTTTTTCATAGTTTCTTTTTTCTGTATTCAATAGGAGTCTTTCCGGTTATCTTTTTGAAAACAGTTTGAAAATAATTCTGTGACGAAAACCCTAGTTGGGTCGAAATCTGAATGAGTGGCATTTCTGTTGTCTCTAATAAACGTATTCCTTCCTTTATCTTCACTTCGTTAATAAATTCTGTTATCGTTTTTCCAGTTTGTTCCTTAAAATGTCTGCTAAGATAAGAACCATTCATGTTTAAACGTTCAGCTATATCAGCTGGAGTTACTTTTTCATAAAGATGTACTTGTATATCTTTAGAAATTTTATTAACTAGAACAGAGTCTGACAAATATGAACGACTTCTGGCGGTTCTTTTTGCGAATTCTAAAAACATTTGTTTTAACAAAATAAGGATATCCCCGTAGTTATCAAGCTGCTCAATTTTTTTAATATAGATATCTGTAAGGGAATTGACAGTACCTAAATCAAGGCCGCCTTTCATTGCAGCTCTGGATGCAAGTCCAGTTGCAAAGATAAAGATGTTTTTAAGTGAACGCAATGCGTCAGATGTAGTCAAAGGAATTCCACCATCAAAAGAATGTAAATTGTTCCAAACCTCTTCAACTTTACTAGAATTCCCATGCTCAATGTAAGAGAGAATTTGTTTTTCGAATAGATCGCTAACCTGTTCAATAAACGAAGGTCCCGAATCAATTGTGTGCATAGGTAAACTATTTGTCTGATAGGGAAGTTGTACAGGATCATGCTCGGAAGTCCCGTTTAAAAGATAATCTAAAAAACACAAGATGCCACGAAATCGTTGCAAATCACAATTAGGTATGGTTCGCACCCAGCGCAGAAATTCATCGACTCTGTTTACTGGCTGTTGTAACCTGGTCAGGATATTCTCAGCCTGTTTTCGTGAACATTCGAAGGCCATCGCAGGTCCCACTAATACATACTCAGTTGAATCTTCAATTCGAATAAGGCCGCAAAATAAATATTCAGGTGAAACTGTATAGCCTATTGAATGCTCTAGATCTGTTCCACAGTTGATTAAATTGTTGGCGGGATTTGGATGAAATTCCGCTTTGGCAAAGTTTTTGATTTGTTCTGTTCCACTGTAAAGTTGTAATGGGATTTTTGTTGCTTCGTAGTATTTTTGTAAAGTAATGTGATGTTTCATGGATACCAAACCTCCCATAATTCTTGTCAAAATTTTATAATATAAACAAAAAAATTGAAATACAAAATTGTCGATTTTTGAAAAAATAAGGTTATCTTAATATTTTACCACTAGGAGGTTTAACATGTTGCAAGAAACTCAACTCTATGACGCCAAACAAGACCCAGAGTTCCAAAAACCGTATGTAGACATTGATGAATGGCGCGAGGGAGCCGTTCGCTATCATTATATCCATGGCGGATTTGAGGGAACCGGATTAAGATTCTCTTTATATTTTCCGGATAAAGAAAATTATAAAGGACGTTTTTTTCAATTTATGTCACCTGTGCAAGGAAGTGAAGATGCTTCACAAAAGCTTAGGGGTGAAGAAGATAAAATCGCTTTTGCTATTACAAATGGTGCTTATTTTGTAGAGTCGAATATGGGCGGCCCTGAGGCAATGGGTACAATGATTTATCGTACCAGTGCAGCTGTGGCTGAGTACTCGCGTGAAATAGCTGCAAAGCTATTTGGATCTCATCGTCCTTTTGGATATATCTACGGTGGTAGCGGTGGTGGATACAAGACCATGAGCTGCTTTGAAAATACAAATGCATGGGACGGTGCAGTGCCATATATTATTGGGTCACCTATGGCAATTCCAAATGTTTTTACATCCCGTGCCCATGCACTGCGTGTACTAAGGAATAAACTTCCAATGATTGCCGATGCAATGGAACCCGGTGGAAGTGGAGATATTTATGCGGGGCTAACTCAGGAGGAAACGCAAGCGCTTGATGAGGTAACAAAAATGGGGTTTCCACCAAGACTATGGTTTACACATGAATATGTTGGTTTTGGAGCACTCCCACTTTTTATTCCTGTGATGGAGCAAATGGATCCACAATATTTCCATGATTTTTGGACGATTCCGGGTTATTTGGGAGCAGATCCGAATAGTTCAGCCGTAAGAGACCGGCTTCAATACAAAACGGTGATTACCGAGACTAAATTAAAAATTAATAATAGTAATGTAAGAGATGAAACTACGACAGGAGCCGATGATGCCTGGCATAGATTTAGAGGTCTTGATATTACTACATTCCAGCCATGGATAAGACTTGAAAGTGTACCGACAGGAGACTTGTATTTAACAGGCACTAATATTGTTTTCCTTACTGGAGATGCGGCAGGCCAAAAGCTACCACTTGACAGACTAGAAGGAGATATAGCTTATATTTCGGAAGGCTTTGGGTTACAAGGATTGGATGATATCCTGGTAAAAGTAAAACCAGGCGATGAGATTATGCTAGACAACTCGAACTTTATTGCTGTACAGACGTATCATCGACATCAAGTTCCTTCAAGCGATTTCCATGTATGGGATCAATTCCGTGATATGGATGGTAACCCATTGTATCCTCAGAGACCGTTTCTCTTAGGTCCGATGGTTTCCAATGGAGGTGCTGGGTCCATTCAGAGTGGACGTTTTAATGGAAAAATGATAGTGGTTGCTGCTTTGTTAGATGAAAGCGCTTATCCATGGCAGCCAGATTGGTATCGCACTAAGATAAAAGAACACTTAGGAGTTAGGGAGTCAGAGCAATTTCGGCTTTGGTATATGGATCATGCGATGCATGATGATAAATCTAAGACAGTCGATGATCTACATCTTATCAGCTATTTGGGGGCACTTCACCAAGCGTTGCTCGATGTCAGTGAATGGGTTGAAAGGGGAATCACTCCTCCCGATAGTTCCGAATATTCTGTGCAAGATGGACAAGTTCACGTGCCACTGAAAGCTAATGAAAGAAAAGGTATTCAACCGGTCGTGGTATTAAAGGCTAATGGAGGAAAATGCGCAGAAGTTAAAGTGGAAGAACCGGTATATTTTACTGCAAAAATCGAACTGCCTGCCGATGCCGGAAAATTAACAGCGGCAGAATGGAGTTTTGAGGGTGAAACTGATTACCCGGTTAAGTCGGAATTTACCAATATCAACGAAGATGGTACGGTTGCTACAATTGTAACAAAATATGCTTTTAGTCAACCTGGCACGTACTTCCCTGTTGTGAGAGTGAAATCGAATCGCCAAGGTGATGTAAGCGATATATTCACACAAGTTAAAAACCTAAGCCGTGTAAGAGTATTAGTTAAATAATCTATTTTATTATTGCATAACCTCTCAGTTTGGGGTTAGAGGCGGCACAGCTGCTGGGTGATTGTGTTTTCGGCAGCCGTGCTTAACCAGAAGTGCCGAATCAATGATATGTTGTTTTTTAGATAATATTGAAAACGTTTTATATGAAGTATCATCAGCTGTCAGTTTAAATGGTAAGAAGGTATGCACATTAAGGTTCCTGAACTTGTAAGGTCAGAGTTTTTCTGTTTCAGTATCAAAAATAGAGAATATAGAAAATGTGTTAAGTCGGTAATAATCTTAACGAAATGAGGAGATTGAAATGAAAGCAGCAGCAACCTTAGAACAACTCCCTAGTGAAAAAGCACCTAAGGATAAAATAGGATTTGTCCGAATGGGGCTTTGGCAAAGTCAGTCGATTTCAATGGCTTGCAATGTCATTATTATAGGTTTTTTAATGATTTACTGTACAGACACGTTAAAAATGCCTGCCGCTCTAGTAGGTACACTATTAATGGCCAGCAAGTTATTTGATGGGGTTACAGACTTATTCGCGGGTTTCCTAGTGGATAGAACCAATACGAAAATGGGTCGTGGACGTCCTTATTCATTATCTATTATTGGAGTATGGATATGTACATGGCTGATGTTTGCTGTTCCACCTGAATATAGTTTGTTTGCAAAATCAGCTTGGGTTTTTGTCACGTATGTTTTTGTCAATGCGGTTTTTGCCACTTTCCTAAATGCAAGCGGTACCGTCTACATGGTTCGTGCTTTTTCAAAGCAAGAACACTATGTGGCAATATCTTCATATGGAAATATCTTTGTGTTGTTGGCAGTGGTTGTCGTGAATGTTAGTTTCCCAATGGCTCTAGGAAATTTAGCTACCTCACCGGAGGGTTGGAAGACATTAATCGCCATTTATGGCATTCCCTTATTATTAATTGGTTTATTACGCTTTTTTTTCATCAAAGAAACGAACAATGTGGATGTAGAAGTTGGTCAAAAAATTAGTCTTAAGGATGTAGGAACAGTTTTAAAAACCAATCGCTATATTTATATAATCGCCATAATGACATTTGTTTCTAACTTTGTTGGCAATATGGGAGTTAATGTCTATTACTTTACCTATATAGTAAAAGATATCGGACTAATGGGGCCTTTGGCTTTGACCCAAATCGTGATATTACCAGTGCTTTTTTCTTTTCCAGCTATTATTAGGAAATTCTCCACAAAAAAACTGATTATTGCAGGTATCTTTCTTACTTCCCTTGGTTATTTAATTAATTTTATTGCTGGTGACAACTTTGGAATCTTAGTGGTAGGGGCGATCCTAACTGGAGCAGGGTCAGTGCCTGTTAGCATGTTAGCTGGATTACTGATTATCGAATGTGCTGAATACAATGAGTGGAAGGGCAAACACCGAATGGAGGGAACTCTTACAAGTATCACCAGCTTTACAACAAAACTGGGTGCGGCAGCAGGAACAGGAATATTAGGTATTTTACTAAGTATTGCGGGTCACACTGGGGATTTAGCCACACAGCCGGAATCAGCGGAAATGATGATTCGATTGTTATTTGGTATCGTTCCCATGGCACTTTTTCTATTGACAGCCTTGGTGTTAAGATTTTATAAATTGGATGTCCTTATGCCGAGAATTCTTGAAGAAAATGAAGAAAGACGGAATAACCTTAAGATGAAATAGTCTAACAGTTTTTTAATAAACAAGTTAATAATATAGATCTGAAGCGGGGGGAATATATATGAAAAAATCTCTAGAAGGAAAAGTCGCAATTGTAACTGGTTCCGGTCAAGGCGTTGGAAGAGGCATTGCTCTATTTATGGCACGGGAAGGTGCCAAAGTCATTACGAATAATCGCAAACCTAAAAGTAACGATACCATTTCTGTAAACGAGTCATTTAAATCTATTGGTGTCAAAGGTACACCTGAATTTAACTCAGAAGAATTGAAAAAGTTACTAGTACTTAGGGGTGATGCTGAAAGTACCGCCCAGGAAATCATTTTAGAAGGCGGTGAAGCAACTCCTTTCTACGGGGATGTATCTGATTTCGAAACCGCTGGCAAAATGGTGCAGACTGCCATTGAACAATACGGTCGAATTGACATTATTGTAAACAACGCGGCTGGTTTGGGGTTTGGACCTTTTACCCAGTTGAGCGAATCTGAATGGGATTATCTGACCATTTCGAAGCTCAAGGGTGCCTTCAACCTAATGTCCCATGCAATTCCCTATATGATGAAACAGGGCTTCGGCCGAATATTAAATTGTGCCTCTGATGCTTGGACAGGTATTGCCAATCTAAGTGCCTATAGTGCTGCGAATGCTGGAATTGTAGGACTTACAAAATCCACAGCAAAGGAACTTGACAGGTTCGGTATTACTGTAAACGCTTATTGTCCACAAGCTGCTTCTCCTGGTCACATGAGTTTCAGCGCCACTCTCAGAAAGATGATGGAGGAAAATGGAATAAAGATTGATCCGAACGATAAACGGATAGAAGAGTCTGAGAAGGAACACGGTCCTGCCGAACACGTTGCTCCCTTTTTAGTATATCTCTGTTCAGAACAGGCTTCTTATGTAAACGGAGCGGTATTTACTGTTACTGGCGGCGGTCGGATTTCTCTTTATTCCGAACCCAAGATTATTAACGAAATCAAAAAGACAGATGAACCTTGGACTGTGGAAGAATTAGTAAAACAGGTTCCTAAAACTCTTCTAAAAGAGTATGCTTCTATCGTAAAGGACAGGGAATTCTAGTACTTAAGTGTTAGATATTAAAACAACTGTTGGATAACATATGATGTGTCTTCCTATAAGCGATCTTTGAACTAGATATATCTATGTCATTTTAGGTAATGAATTTTGATTAAGTTAAAGGGGATATTAAGAGATGACAAAACAGGTGTATAATCCATTTTTACCCTTAAATGAGTATGTACCAGACGGAGAACCACATGTATTTGGGGATAGGGTGTATTTGTTCGGCTCTCATGATAAAGAGGGTGGAGATACCTATTGTATGTTGGATTATGTGGTATTTTCAGCTGACATTACTAATTTAGCGGATTGGAGATGTGAAGGTACAATCTATAGTGCCAGACAAGATCCAGAGTACTCTGAAAAGTATAAGTACATGTATGCACCAGATGTAGTACAGGGAAATGATGGGCGGTATTATCTCTATTATTGTATGTCAGGCGGATGCTTTACCAGCCCTATTCATGTTGCGGTATGTGATACCCCAGCAGGGAAATATGAGTATTATGGTTGTGTGAGAAATTCAGACGGAACACCATACTCAAGATGTATCACTTTTGATCCAGGGTTGATAAATGATACCGGAATAATCCGTTTGTATTATGGTTTTTCACTGTCAACTGATAAAGAGATACTAAATGTGGAGCAGGATGAAGAAGGAGCACGAATGATGCAGGAACAACTTCTCCAAGCTCAAATGTCATTGTTCGCAAAAACCAAGGAAGAAATACTTGCAGAACCACAGGGAATTATGGGAGCATTTGTCGTTACACTTGATGATGACATGCTTACTGTTATTTCTGAACCAAAACGCATTGTGCCAGGCCAGCTTGACGCATCAGGAACTTCGTTTGAAGGACATGCATTTTTTGAGGCAAGCTCTATTCGAAAAATAGATAAAACCTACTACTTTATTTATTCATCGCAGGTTAGCCATGAATTGTGTTATGCAACTAGTAAGTTTCCAGATAGAGATTTTGTATATGGTGGAACTATTATTTCAAACGGTGATATAGGTTATCAAGGAAGGCAGGCTAAAGATAGGATAAATGCAACTGGTAACAATCATGGAAGCATTGAATGTATCAATGGTCAATATTATATATTCTATCACCGTCCGACCCACAAGAATAATTTTAGTCGTCAGGCTTGTGCGGAACGGGTTACTATTACAAAGGAAGGGCTAATCCCTCAGGTAGAAGTGACAACTTCAGGTCTAAATAGCGGCCCGCTTAAAGCACAAGGTAAGTACCCGTCAGTGATTGCATGTCAATTGACAAATGGTAATATGCCTCACCTAGGTCATGAACCATGCAAAGAACAAATCCCATTTATCACACACGAGGTTGAACAGCAATTTGTTACAGATATCTATGATGGAGTAAAAGTCGGCTATAAGTACTTTCAGTTTAATGAAGTCAGTGAAATATCGGTAGAGGTTCGTGGTAACGCTGAAGGAATAATTGAAGTTAGTACTGATCTCGACAATAAGATAATAGCAACCATTAATATTCTTCCAACTACTACATGGCATAGTTTTACCGGGAAAATGGAGGATTTCAATGGAATTAGTGAACTGTATTTTACTTACAGAGGAAATGGATTCATTGATTTTAAATCATTTACACTTACAAAGTGAGAAATATTTTAGCAGTTGTAATTTGTTAGTAAATAACGGTCATGTGGAGAAAGTTCCAATAATGTTTCAAATAAAAGTATAAGAATACTTTAGATAGAATAATATGCCACTAAGCACTTACACCGGGAAAAATGGTCTAGCTTTCATTGCAAAAGTGACTGAGGGGTATATATTCTTAAAAATCCGGATGCCTAATATCAGTTAGGCATCTGTATTTTATTGTGATGAAATATTGTCGAAATTCTATAAAATAAACAAAAAAATTGAAATAAGAAAATACCGATTTATGTAAAAATAAAAGTCAATTACCAATTGCAGAATTGCATTCTTTTAATTAGTTCTAATGATTCAAATTATTTATGAGGTGATATCTTGAGAGAATATGAAGTGTTAACTAAAAAGGCTTTGGAAGTAACTCCGGAATGGGTAAAAAACGACATTGAAACCATAATTGATGGAAATCCGCGTATTGTTGGTAGTAGTTATATTATTAGTAAGCTACATCAGCTGTATTCACCTGGTATACGCTATACGCTCGCATTAAATATGGGTAATTTTGAATGGCACCGAATTAGTCAGGAACGATTAACATTTATTGATAATAATCTTGATCTTTTAGACCTAATAATAAAAAAATTCCAGAATGAGAAGAGAGAAAAAATGAGACAAGAAAAGTCATAAGGTTTTTTAAACAGAAATATTGGTAATGATGCAGTGCATAATTCATTAGAATTTATATACGAAAATCATTGAACGTAATTCAACCAACGTACTTACAATAATAAACACAGTCCCAACCTTCGTTTGCGACGCTCCTGGCGGCGGGGGGAAGATTGCTCTTCAACCGAACTATTTGAATGTCGGAAATGTAAATAATAAAGTCGGATTAAGAATAACAGCAAACAAGGAAAGGGAGGTATAATTGTTTAAATACATGAGGTGATGCCATGAAAAAAGTAAACCTTTCTCTAAAACACAAAATCGTATGGAGAAAAATTATCTTTACTATATTATTGGCTGCTTTTTTCTTTTCGTCTATTATGATTGCTAGAAGAGAGATTGATTCATATAAAACCAGGACTTTAAATAATGAATTGTCAAAAATACAAGAAAAAATTAATGTTATAGAAACCTCGAGTAATTCTAATAAAATCTCTGATCACATCGATGATTTGGAAACAAAGGATAAAAGTAAAATAATAGCTGAAAGAAAAAGAATCGAGGAAGAGAATAAAGATAACGAAATAAGAACGCAGGTCGAGCAGCTTGCAAATATTAACAGTGACATTAAAGGTTGGATTAGGATAGATAATACACTAGTAAACTATCCGGTCGTACAAACGGACGATAATTCATTTTATTTGAAACATGACGTTGCTAAAAATAAGAACCAGTACGGTACTATTTTTATTGATGAAATCAATGATGTCAGTAATTCTGAAAAACTTAAAGGTCAAAACATAATCCTTTATGGTCACCATATGAAAAATGGGGATGAAAGTATGTTTGGTTCTTTAGAAAGATTTCGCAAGGCTGAGTTCTTTAATGCTAATGATAGTATAATATTAAATCTCTTCCCTGAAAGTTTTAAGTTTCAAATATTTGGTGTATATCTGGTAAATCAAGACTTCGACTATAGAAATACAAGACTTGGCACAGATCAAGATATAAAAAATCTTATAAACAGATTAATGAAAGAGCATATTCAATTTCGGGAAGTAACCCTGACCCCTAATGATACCATTCTTACGCTATCTACTTGCGCCTATGACTTCGAGGATGCGAGACTGGTCGTTATCGCAAAGTTGATAAATGCTGATCATATAAAAGGAACCAACCAGTAATGACTACATGGTTGGTTCCTTTATAATGACTACTTAAATGGTAATTTTCTTTTTACGAAGTATAGTCATACCGATAAAGTGCAGCACCGGCAACAACCATATAAACTAAAATGCTGCTATCCCAACAATATTAGTAATCTTGGCTGAAATCATGGAGGCTGGGGGTATTGCGTTGGCAGGAGGCTACTATAATGGTAACCTAAATGCGATACCTTTACAAAATCAGATTGGAACACAGATGGGGTCGAATCCCTAGTTGACCCGTAATATGGTCAGCCTTTTTATGAAAAAAATATAAAAATATAAAAATACAATTTTTCTAACGATATTACCATAATTAAATTTCATACAATTATATAATAGATGCGAAGCAGCAGTTGGCTTGATAAGGTGTAAATTAAAAATAGCAAGAGAAAAAACTCTCTGGAAATTAAAGGGGGAAAATGAAAAATGATACGGAAAAAGATTGTAGTACAACTAAATAGCGGACTTCAGGCTCAAGTAGCTACAGAGTTTGTGAGGAAATCTTCATTATTCATTAGTGAAGTCAATATTCTTAAAGATGGGAGAATGGTAGCAGGAAAAAGTATTATGGGTGTTATGTGCTTAGCTATTAGAAAGGGAGAAGAAGTAACACTAATAGCAGATGGAATCGATGAAATTAAAGCGATCGAAGAC
>JBFNER010000054.1:0-23579 GCA_040797665.1 Neobacillus sp.
TAGAGCGCACGCCTGATAAGCGTGAGGTCGATGGTTCGAGTCCATTTAGGCCCATAAAATGACTTAAAAAAAGACGATGCTGCTTAAGGCATCGTCTTTTTACCGGTTAGAACGCCTCTACTCAATTTTCACCTTAATGGTGTCAACAGCATTATAACCATACCCTTTTCGATTCCAAAAAGGGTCATCTGGCTGGGTTCGTTGACTAGAATCAGTGGCTCTAGCTAAAATCATATATTCTCCTTTTTCAGACACACAGACCATTCACATGACCAAGACACCCATGAATACCCGTTAGGATCTTGATCTCCCAATGTGGCTGTTGCCCAGGTTTCCCCGTTATCTGTACTGACTTCAACTTTTGTAATTTTACCTGCACCTGTCCAGGCAATTCCTTTAATTTGGTGTCTGCCTGTATTTAAAGTATCCATATTCAAGGGCTTCTGGATCGTTGAATTTACGTTCATTTTGGTAACAGGATAAGCACCATTGGAGTTATCTTTATTTGGGTAGTATACATAATCGATTGTTTGAAAAGGCCCCTTGAAATTTGAATCGACTACACTTATTTGTTTAATCCATTTTACAGAGGCCATGGCATACCACTGAGGAACAATTAACCGTAGTGGAAATCCATGCTTAAAAGGAATGGGCAAATCATTGTATTTATAAGCAATAATGGTATCAGGATGAAGGGCAGTTTCTAGAGGTAAGCTTCTAGCGTAATGGTAGACATTATCTAAATCTGTTCTTTTGCCAAAATCATAGCCTTCTACAACCACCTCCTTTGCACCTTCTTTAATTCCTGCCGCTTCAAGTAAGGTCTTTAAGGAAATGCCTTTCCAATAACCTTGACTAATCGCTCCTTTTTCCCATTGTTCTCCGAATACCTTTGGCTCAAAAAAACTTCGTTTGTTTCCTGAACATTCGAGAACGTTTTTTATTGTCCTTGAAGGCAGGGTCATCAGATCTTGTATAGAATATAAAAGAGGAGTCTTAACGAATCCATTTATTGGGACCCAGTAATTAGATAAGGTTGGTGTGGGATAAGAAAAGTGATTACGTCGAAAAAAAAGACGATTCTCTATATGGTCTGATTCAATGAATGGAAAGGGTGTCTCTTGATTCTCAGGCTGCAGACTACGTGTGGTTAAGTAAGGTTTTTCCAAGTTTGTCGTTGCTCCTTCCAGTTAAAAATCATAATTAAAACTATATGTTCATTGATATATATTTAGAAAGAAAATTTAAAAAAACAAAATGACCAAGCTTAGGTAAATAGGATATAATGAGTTGAAAAATATAAATCTGACAAAGGCAAACTTCACCGAAAGGTAAGGACGCAAAGCCGTGAACCTAAACACTTTTAATGTGTAAGGTTGTCTGGTTACCAGGTTCTTTCTGGACCTCGGCTGGCAGAGTGGGGGTCTTTTTGCTATGAAGAAAATCATTATGTTGGTTATGCTGTTTTTCACATTTGTTTTAGGAGGTGCTGGTTCTGCCGTGAATGCTAATGTTACGGAGGATCGAGCAACATGGCTTTGGAATCCCTGGATGATTGTCAATGACGAGCAGGGAACACTGTCTTTCATAGAAAATAAAAAGGTTAATAAGGTATATGTACAGATTGATCGAGATATTTCCATGACGGTATATAGAAGCTTTGTGGAAAAAGCATCATCAAAGGGAATTAAGGTTTATGCACTGGACGGTGCTCCTGACTGGGTTGCGCCAAAGGGTTACACAAGCCAAAACCAGTTGATGAACTGGATAGGTAATTATCAAAATAGCTCAACAGCTGATCAAAAATTTACTGGTGTTCATTTAGATGTTGAACCATATTTATATAGTGGCTGGACCTCAAATCGTGCGGCAACTATTAAATCTTATCAATCATTATTAACCAAGGCGAAGATTAGTGCCTCTTCTTTGAACCTTCCATTGGAAGTGGATATGCCCTTTTGGTTTGATGAAGTAAATTACAAGAATACCTATGGGAAAGGTCTCTTAGCTGAATGGGTGATTGCCAACACGAACAGCGTGACGATCATGGCCTACCGGGATTCTGCAGAAATGATTATCGATTTGGTGAAAAATGAAGTTGCATTATCGGGAAAATATAATAAGGGTTTAGTAGTAGGAGTAGAAACTGGGCAAACTTCTGAAGGGGACAGTATCTCCTTTTTTGAAGAAGGCGAAATCTATATGAACCAAGAGCTTGAAAAAGTGACAAATCACTATCAAGGTGTCCCTGGATTTAAAGGAATAGCGATCCATCATGTTGGCAGCTGGATGACGATGAATCCATAATAATAAAGTAGTGCAGACCTTCTAAGGTAGGCACTACTTTTTTCATTTAATTCAATAGGAGGTTTAGGGAATGACTCAAGGTGGTAAGGAGTATATATGAAGAATATGAGCTAAGAAAGGCTGTGATTTTGATGTCTTTTAACAACTCCCCTGCAGGGGCTATTCACGTCTTTGACCCTTCACCATTGAATTGGCTATATGTGCTGTTTCATACGATGGAAGAGGCTGTACGGGCAGACCACCTTGGCCGGATAAAACCATCGGTAGCAAAGGAAATTCAATGGCTAGATGAAACAACACTTCAAATAGAATTGAAAAAGGGTATTACTTTTCATAATCATGAGCCTTTTACCTCGAAGGATGTTGTTCGAGCCTTTAAAGAAGTGAAGCCTTGGATTGCACCACATCCTCCAGGTACCTGGGTGAATCTGCCTGATGAAACGACAATCGAGCAGGTAGACCTCTATACAGTTCACTTTCACTTTCCTAAGCCAGAAGGATTAGCAACTGGAAAGCTTCGTGCACATCATTATGCAAACACGATATTCTGGGAACAGCTAGGCTTTGGCTATAAAAAGCTGGGGACAGGTGAAGGTCATTGGTGAGTGCTTGATGAACCGGGCCAGTGGGGCACTGGGCCATTTATTTTATCAAAAGGATATTCCTCTATTTATAATATACAGGCCGTTATGGAAAAAAAGCCATACGCATCTACATGGGTAACCGTTTATGAAGATCGAACTCCATATGTTGTTCTTAAGGCAAACCCAAATTATTGGGATAAGGAAAGAGGACCAAAAGTGAAAAGTATTATTTTTCGTAACGACCTAACCGAGGAGCAGGCATTAAATGCCTGTATGAATACAGAAGGCTTAGTTGATATCGTCACTCAGGTTAGTCCTAGTAAGGCCAAGCTTGTTAACCAATCGAAATACGCTAAGCTCATTCATATTGGCGGAAGTCAAATCTTAGCCGGGGGATTCAATCGATTTCAGAAGGATGTAGACTTTAGCAATCGAGACCTCCGTTTAGCTTTTAATTATGCGATTAATCGTCAGGAGCTTATCGAGCAAGCATTCTTCGGATATGCATCTGAAATGCCAGCATTAACTCCTCCTTGGGCATTTGACTATCCTAAGGATTTAACCCCATACCAGTATAATCCTAATAAGGCACAGGAGTTTTTCGAAAAAGCCAATTGGCCGGCAGGGAGAGTACTACGGATTTCGGCTCCTCAAAAATATCAAAAGGCCGCAGATATTCTAAGAGGACAGTTGAAGGCTTCTTTAAGGGTAGAGGTTGCTGTAAATATTGTTTTACCAGAAGAAGAATTAAACTGGAGACGTGTCATTGCAGAGAAAAAGCTTATTCCAAACTGGGACATTATTTTAGGTGAGCCTTACGCTTTGTTTTACGAAGGGACACCAGCATATTTTCACCGTGAATTCTTTGGTTCTGACGGTTCACTTCGGTCTGGACCAAAGCTGCCTGAATTTGAGAAGTTATTTCAAATAATGGCGGCAGAAACGAATAGAGATGCATTACTTGAAAAAGCAAAGGAAGTTGACCGCTATGTTTATAAGGAGGCGCTAGCACTCTTTTTATGTGCGCCACATGATCTTTATGCTGTTAATAAGGAGGTAGACTTTAAACCATATCGCACGACCTTTGAGCTCACTGATACAGAAGTAAGCGATCAGCATTGGTCACGTTACACGATCACATAGAGAAGACAACGGTCCATTCCGTTGTTCTTTTTAATATTGTCTTTACCAAGCAAAAAGTAGTTGATAAAGTAAATAGAGAAGAGAAAATATAAAGGGGTGGAGTAAGTTTTGAATTTATATGTAATCCGGCACGGGGAATCAGAGCATAATGTTGATCGCACAGTTATGGCACATACCCATGATTCACAGCACAGTCTGACGGAATTGGGTAAGAAACAAGCAGAAAATACAGCAGATTTCATGAAAGCATTGGTAAATGACAAAACTGTCATGTACAGTTCTCCCTACTTACGAACCATCCAAACGGCAAAGGCGATCCATGCACTACTTCCTGAACAGGTACCATTTTTTCAAAATCCACTTTTAAGAGAGTGGGAGTTAGGAAATCTTTATGATTTTAGCAATCGTACACCCGAGATGAAGAAAGAGTTTAAGGCTGCGGGTTTATTTTATTTCCGTCACCCTAATGGGGAATCCTTAGCCGACGTGTATTTACGTGCTACGATGTTTATGAACACAGTTGTAGAGCGGGTAAAGCAGCAGCAGCGGCATGAAAACATGGTGGTCGTTTCACATGCAGCCTTTATTCAGATGCTTCTGGCTTTCTTAATGAACTGGCCTGTTGAGGAATTAGGGAGCTTTAAACCAGTTGAAAATGCGTCGGTGATTAAAATCACCGAGATCAATGGTGATTATCAGTACGATAAGATTTTTGTGCCGAAAGTGAACGGATAATATTACTGTCGTAATGCGAGATAAAAAGTTATCCACAGCTAAAATAGTGGATAAGCAGAAGGCTATCCACAAAAATTTAGAGTTATCCAAACTTTCAGTGTATAACTATCATATTATCCTCATCTAAATAGTTTATCCACAGCATTGTTTGAAAATTAAAATTGGTTTTCCACAGAATTGAGAAAAACCAAAGAAGGAGAATACTAATTTGGATCGAAATAAGTTTTCAGCGATTGCGCATCGTCATCACGCTTACAGCAACCCGATTAGTGAGGTAAAACTCATGAAAATGGTTCAGATGGCATCGCTTAACCCACAAGCTAAAGTAATCGATATTGGTGCAGGAAAATGTGAACTGTTAATACAACTTGTGGAAAAGTATCAAGTAAAAGCAACTGCCATTGAGTTATATGCCGGTGCGATTGAGGAAGCAAAGAAAAATGCAAGTAACAAGATTCCTGAAGGTAGCATTGAGTATATCGTGGACGATGCATCTAAAGCAATTGAGAGCTGTGAGCAATCTGGTTATGATGTTGGGATTTGTATTGGGTCAACCCATGCATTAGGCGGACTAGAATCAACACTTGAAAAGCTAAAAGCTGTTGTAAAGAAAAACGGCTACATATTGATTGGCGAAGGCTACTGGAAGCAAACCCCCAGTCCAGACTATTTAGAGGCGCTCGGGGGTGCAGATGAGTCTGAACTGAAGCGTCATGCAGAGAATGTACAAGTGGCTGAACAACTGGGGTTAATTCCGCTCTGGGCTTATGTAGCCAGCGAAGATGATTGGGATGACTATGAATGGCTTTATTCTTCATCGGTTGAAAATTATTGTTTAGAAAACCCAGAGGATCCCGATTGCGATGCGATGCTAAACCGCATCCGAGCCTGGAGACGAACCTATTTAAATTGGGGCAGGGACACACTGGGCTTTGGATTGTATTTGTTTAGAAACTAAATGTAAGCACGGGGACGGTTCTCCTGCTTCCTTCGCTACGCGAAGGAAGCGGAAGAACCGTCCCCATGCTTTTACCCATGCTTTTACCCATGCTTTTACCCATGCTTTTACCCATGCTTTTACCCATGCTTTTATGCCTTTAAAATTTCATCTATTCTTTCGAGGGACTCGGTGGATAATGTTATTCCTGATGCTTTGGTTGTTTCTTGTAGCTGTTCTGGACGGCTGGCTCCGACAAGGGCACTTGCTACGTTAGGCTGTCTTAGGATCCAAGCAATGGCTAGCTGTGATAACGTTAAATTTTCATCATAAGCTACTGCTCTTAATTGTTCTACACGATCTAAATTCTGTTCGGTCAAAATATGAGACATATTCATATTTTGCTGGGCGGCACGGCTTCCCTCGGGAACTAGTCCGCCTTTCTCATACTTTCCAGTTAGTACTCCTTGTGCCAATGGTGAAAATACAACCTGGCCAATGCCGTGTTTTTCGCTAACAGGGATAATTTCTTTTTCGATGTACCGCTGAAGCATGCTGTAATTTGGCTGGTTCACGACAATTCTGTCGAGCAGCTTTTTATCGGCAATATGTATGGCTTCCGTCATTTGTTCTGCCGTCCATTCACTAACACCGACATAAAGGACTTTCCCTTGACGTACTAGGTCATCCAACGCGCGAAGTGTTTCTTCTAACGGAGTTTCCTGATGGAAGCGGTGGCAATAATAAAGATCAATATACTCCATACCGAGGCGCTTTAAGCTCGCATCGCATTGTTCAATAATGTGCTTTCGTGATAAACCTTGGTCATTAGGCCCATCACCCATTTTTCCAAATACCTTCGTAGCTAAAACGTAAGAACTTCTAGGATACTTACTTAAGGCCTTCCCAACCACTTTCTCTGCTTCACCGCGTATGTAAACATTTGCTGTATCAAAAAAATTAATGCCTAATTCGTATGCTGTGTCGATGGATGCAGCAGCCTTTTGTTCCTCCACATACCCGCCATAAGTAAGCCAGCTTCCAAGACTGATTTCACTCACCTTCAACCCGGTATTGCCTAAACGTCGATATTGCATCAAAAACCCTCCCATACAATTCTAAATTGGTTACCATTGTTAAATAGTGGTTATAAGTGAAACTATACTACAGAAAAAGAAAGGGGTCTAATCTTTGCAGTGAAATTAATAACTTGTGAGAATTCTGCCCGTACCAATGTGGACTTGCTGCATATTGTAATAGCAAGTCCATATTTGGAGGGAGGGTTTACTTTGTTCAATTATGAAACGGCAAAGCAATACCAAGGAAAGACTGTTCGTTTTAAAAATGAAAAGGGAGAATGGGTCATTGGCAAGGTAATGAAGGTAAATAAAGATGGTTTAGAAATCGAAGAGTTCAACACAGAGGGAACAGAAGATGGTTTCGGATACGGCTTTTTTGGTCCAAGACCATATCTTAGACCACGCCCATACAGAAGACCATACGCATACCGACCATACCGTCGTCCATTTGTAAGATACCCGTTCACTGGAATCGCAGCAATCGCCGTTCTGCCATTCTTTTTCTGGTAAAAACTAGAAGCTGGTGCCTGTCACCACTCGGTGTGGATAAATTTACTAAATGGTGCCTGTCACTATGTGTGTCACCATAAAAAAACAAAAAGAGGAGACCGCTTCAAAATCTGAAGGGTCTCCTTTTACGAGCTTCTGAGATAGCAGCTTCCGTTTTAAATTGAAATCATACAAGTGTATTAATCTTACTTGGTGGCAGTGCGTTTTGCAGTGTGAGTTTTTCTTCTGTGGTTAATGGCACTAATGGTAACCTCACACCTCCAACTTGCACACCAATCATATTCAAGGCTGCTTTAACTGGTGTTGGGTTTGGCGCAGAGAATAATGCCTTCATTGTAGGCAGAAGGACGCGGTGTGCAGCTGCCGCCCCTTTAACATCTCCCTTTTTAAAAAGATTGATCATTTCCTGCATTTCATTACCAATCATATGTGAGGCAACAGAAACGACACCTGCTCCGCCTATAGCAAGAACGGGAATGGTTAAACCGTCGTCACCGCTGTATAATGTGAAATCATCTGGTGTACGACTAATGATTTCCGACATAGCATCTAAATTTCCGCTCGCTTCTTTAATCGCAACAATATTGGGAACCTCAGAAAGACGAACAACGGTTTCAACAGACAAATTGACTACGCTTCTTCCAGGAATGTTGTAAAGCATCACGGGTAAAGAAGTAGACTCGGCAATCGATTTAAAATGTTGATACATTCCTTCTTGAGAGGGTTTGTTATAATACGGCGTGACAAGCATAATGCCGTCTGCTCCAGCTTCCTCGGCTTTTCTGGTTAAACTAATGCTCGCCCTTGTGTTATTAGAGCCAGTGCCAGCGATGACCGGGACTCTGCCATCAACCACTTCAACAACATATTTAAAGAATTCTACTTTTTCTTCTGTAGTCAGGGTAGGGGATTCACCTGTCGTACCTGCAACGACTAATCCGTCCGTACCGTTGGTAATTAAATAATTTACTAGATTTCTTGCAGCGTTAAAATCAATATCACCATTAAGATCAAATGGCGTTACCATAGCTGTTAATACTTGGCCAAAATTCATTATATCTCACCCTTTACATAATTTTTTGTTAGAAATTAGAGGGGGAGGCCACTTACCAATCAACGCAAAAAAGCAGCAACGAGGGTTCGCCGCTGCTGTAGAAACATCTATTAATTGTTCCCACGCGTGAGATAGCCCTCCATATAGTTACCTATATGACAGTCCTGGATTTCTTCAATACAGAACCAGCGTCAAGATGAATGAGACTCTATCAGCTTCGGCAAATTCCCCTTTCCATAACCTTCACAGGATCTCATCATCCTCAAACTATGTACTAATGGTCTTTGCGCCTCTATCCTCACTTCAAAGGTATGAAGTAAGAAAGTATTTAATTTTCTGTAACTATACCAAAAATTCAGATAAAATTCAAGGAAAATGTGCTCTCAAAGCGGTACTCAATGCTGTGAACAATGCGGTGCCTGTCACCACGCGTGGACAAATCCCCTCATTTGTACGCCTGGGGTGGACACTGTATTAGTTGGTTTCGGAGAGTTCTAGTGATTTTTTTTCTTTTTCAACTTCCATGGCTGAGACGATGTAGGCAAAGCCATTCATCAGAAAGACGATGACATTGGACCTGTGCTGTTCTATTTCTCCTAAATAAGTGTTTAAGATTATGACGACCGAGTATAAAATGACAAAAAATAATGCGATTTTATTAAATATAATCATTCTCTGACAACCCCTTTTTAGGATTCTATTCTTAATCATATTGGCTAATCACAGGAATTATGCAAGCAAGCTGTAACAATATAGTGGTGAATAAATATAAATGTATTCTATTCCATTTTGTGCATCCTAATACCAATACAAAAACCCAGCCGCTTGTGGACTGGGTTTCTATCATTCATATGGAATATTAAATTAAACATGCTTCGCTTTGGATGTTTGGCTTACGCGAAAACCTTTTTTTTCAAGTGAAACAATTTTAAATAATAGACCTTGTATGAGGATCGCAAATAAGAAATAATAATAAGTTAATTCTTGCGCATAATGGTACAGAGCAATAAAGATGAGAACAGAAAGAATTCTACCGATATTAAGCAACGTTTCTCTCATCACCATCGATTCCGTTCGAAGACCGGACTTCGGCAGATCCTCTATCGTTCTTAACATAAAGCTAAAGTATGAGACACCTAAAAGTGCTTTTGCAATCTCGTTTACGATTAAGAAGATAAATACTGACCATATATTCATGTGAAGGACCATCGGTACACATGCGATAAAATACATAATCCAGACAAACAGTAAGGTATAAGGTTCTCTTTCTTTATGATTAAATTTTGCATGCCACAAGCTTGAAAGAATGGCAACAGACCCGAATAATATAGAGCTAATCCCTACAAGGAACTCATTCTTTACGGCCATAAATAAAATCACAGTGGGGAAGAAAGCTAACAATCCTTCACACATTCCCCAAATAAACCAGCCAAACCACATGGGTTTTAAAGTAGGTTTGCGGCGGTTAAACCTCCATAATACACGTAAATATAAGGGTTTTCTTGAAGAAGTGTCCTTTGGAAGACGGAAGCTTAATATCAACCCAGCAACAAACAGTAGTAAAGATAATGTAAATACAAGGTTATAGCCGGTAAAATCTAACTTAGTAATAATAAAACCAGCAAATGCCGGCCCAATCGTATTAACAAGTCCAAACACAGCCATTTGTTTTCCCATAAAGGAAGATCGTGATTGATTGTCCACTAAGTCATAAATCAGGACTAGATAGCCGAGCCAGTAAAATCCACCTGCTAATCCATTTAAAACCCCGATTAACATAGGAAATTCTGCTGTTTTGTCTTGTAGTACAATCACCAATAGGTAGAATAAAGCGGTAAAGCCAATCCCGATTTGAAAACTAAAGATTCGATCCTTACGTTTAGCCAAGAAAGCCCCATAGGCAAAGCCGACCACGGTAAAAAAGAAGGTAACCAAAATAAATGAAGCATTTACCGTTAAATCCTCTGAAAGTCTCCATAGGTAAAGGTTTAGGAACAATCCAGACATGGTAGTCGCTAATCCGTAACTGGCATGAATGGTAAGCAGTAATTTCTGTGATGTACTCAAGTTAATTCCCTCGATCTTATGATTTTTTTAACCATACTCAATTATTAATTAAATTAACTAACTAGGATATAATAGCATATTTATCTCCATTTATGGATGAAAAACACTAGAAGTAATTTGGTATATTTTGCATACCACTAAGGTCAACATATAACCTTTTATTATGGTAAAGATAACAAAAAGGAGGTTTTTGACATGAAAAAGTTTTTTATGATGTTTTTACTCGCAGGTTCTTTATTGACATTAGGGGGCTGTGGTAATGATGAGCAGCCAGAAGAAGGAGAAAACATTGAAGAAATAGAAGAGGAAGATGAAATCGGAGATGGTGAGGTAGATGACGAGTAACAAGGTACTTTAGTTAAGTTTGCTTTAAACGATTGTTTGGAAATAAAATTCGGTAATAAGAAAGGCTGTCTGAACTAATCCTCGATAGTAGGGCAGCCGGTCCAATATCCCCAGAATAAACCTCTAGAATTAGACTCTTATCACATTTGATAAAATTTGTTGTTATATATGCTATATCAAAGTCTCTAATTTTTGTATATTCCAAAAGATATCTCTATAATAGAAATAATACAATCTAGGGAACAGGCATTTACAAGGAGGAAATTCTTAAGTGGTCATTGCGATCGTTGTTTTATTATTCGTTTCATTTTTCTTTTCAGGAAGTGAAACGGCTTTAACAGCTACAAATAAAATGAGACTTCAAACAAAGGCTAATAACGGAGATAAGAAGTCAGAAAAGCTGTTAAACTTAGTGTCAAAACCAAGTGAATTTATTACATCTATTCTGATTGGTAATAATATTGCCAATATATTACTGCCGACATTGGTAACAACGATGGCCATTCAATATGGATTTAGTCTCGCAATTGCTTCTGCCATTTTAACCGTCATTATTATTATCTTTTCTGAAGTGATTCCTAAATCAATAGCGGCAGCGTTTCCAGACCGAATAGCCTATATGGTATATCCGATTATTCGGTTTGTGATTATCCTTTTTAAGCCCATAACAATCGTCTTGAATGCTCTTACTGGTTTCATTACAGGAATACTTTCGAGAGGGCAGGAGGAATCAAATGTATCAATATCCAAGGAAGAATTAAGAGCAATGGTCGATATTGCTGATGCTGAAGGAATGTTTAAACAAGAGGAATCGCATCGAATAAAGGGAGTCCTTGACTTCTATAATTTAAATGTAAAGGATGTTTTGAAAACTCCAAGGGTAGAGATTGTCGCCCTGCCTATTACAGCTACATTTGAAGAAGTTAGGGACATTGTAATTGAAAATCCTTACACCCGATATCCTGTTTATAAAGAGGATATTGATAATATCGTCGCGGTCTTTCATTCGAAATTTTTGTTATCCTGGTCCACTGAGCCTGAGAAACCGCTTGAAGATTATACGGATAACGACCCTTTAATTATTTATGAGTTTCACTCCATTGAGTGGGTCTTCCGTCAAATGACCTTGAATAAAAAACATATGGCGATTGTTTTAGATGAGTATGGCGGAACAGAAGGAATCGTCAGCCATGAAGATGTCATTGAAGCCATGATTGGGTTGGAGATTGAAGATGAGACCGACCTTGTTAATGAAGGTCTTGTCGAAAAACTAACCTCGACTGAAATCATTTGTGATGGAAAAATAACCTTACACCGTCTAAACTCTATTTTTCATACAAAAATCCCTGAAGAAGAGGACGTTCTTGCAGGCTATCTATTAAAAAGCTTAACCGATTTTCCTGCAAAGGGAGAAGTCATCGAGCAGGATGATTTGACCTTTAAAATCCTCGAGACAGACGGCCGCACGTTGAAGAAGATACAGATAATAAAATAAATTGCACGGCTCTTACTGGTCACCGGCCTTCTAAATAGAAATTTTATCTGCGTGAATAATTAACAGTAGATAACATAACCTATTTCTGTTCAGGAGGTGAAGCAAAATGTCTAACCAAGGAAAGAATAATCAAAATGAAAGAAGTGTTTCCGAAGGCATTAAAGAGACAGCAGGTGCGGCATTCCATGCGGTTCATAGTGCATTAGAGACGACTGAAAATGCTGCAATGAGTGCTGTTGATGCAACGACCCGAGCAGTAAATAATATGACAGGTAATGAAAAAGGAAATCGCCAAAATAAATAATCAATACCGAAAAGCGCCAAGGAAATTGGCGTTTTTATTTTTGCCTAACATAATGGAAGATTTCTGTAAAACAAGAAATTACCAGCAGTAATTACTATCAAATACATGACAGCTTATAGTAAAAACACTATAATAATGCGGGTAGTGTCATTTTGTTGATGAATGGCAACCATTGATAGATCGTTTACAAGGAGGCTGGTGCAGGGTGATTTCTTTGCAGCATGTCAGTAAAAGCTTCAAACAGAAGCTGACAGTGTTACAAGCCGTTGAATCGGTATCCCTAACGATTGAAAAGGGAGAAATCCATGGCATCATCGGTCCTAGCGGTGCAGGCAAATCGACGTTGCTTCGGTTAATTAATTTATTAGAGGTTCCTGACCAAGGTGAAGTAATCGTTAATGGACAAACCTTAACGATGATCCCTAACAGGAAGCTGCGTAAAGCAAGGCAGTCAATTGGAATGATTTTTCAACATTTTAACCTAGTGGCAAACAAGACGGTGTTTCAAAACGTCTCGATACCACTTGAACTTTCAGGCTACTCTAAAAAAACAAGATTGCATCGTGTAAAGGAATGCTTAGAATTTGTTGGACTGGTTGATAAAATCGATCAATATCCTGCCAGCTTGAGCGGCGGACAAAAACAGCGAGTTGCCATTGCCAGAGCACTTGCGAACCAGCCAACAGTATTATTATGTGATGAACCAACATCAGCACTTGATCCTCAGACAACGGGAGGGATTTTAGAAGTGCTTCAAACGATAAACAAAGAGCTGGGTGTAACGATTGTCATCGTCAGCCATGAGATGGAAGTGGTCAAAAGTATTTGTGATAAAGTAACGGTAATGGACAGTGGGAAAATACTCAAGACCGTTATGGTTGAACCACAAGGCTTTGTGATCCCTAGAAATGACCCGCAATGGTTTATACAGCAATTAAAGGGGAGCTAAAATGCCTGAAATCATTCTTCAATATCAAACAGAAATATGGCGCTCCATTGGCGAAACCTTTATTATGGTGGGCGTGTCGATTGCGGCTGCGTTTTTGATTGGGCTTCCTGCCGGTACACTCCTCTATTTGTGTCGCAAGGGGCAGTTAATTGAAAATCGATCCATCTATTCTGGCCTGAATATCTTTGTCAATGTCGTTCGTTCATTCCCGTTTTTATTGCTGGTCGTGTTTTTAATCCCCTTTACAAGATTTATTGTGGGAACAGCAATTGGCACCATCGCTGCGACCGTTCCGTTATCGATTATGGCAATCGCCTATTATTCGAGGCTGGTGGAACAAGCTCTGCTTGAAGTCCCGCGTGGTGTAATTGAATCGGCTGTTTCCATGGGTGCTTCCATAACGGAAATCGTTTTTAAGTTTCTATATGTAGAGGCAAGATCTGGACTAGCTCTAGGATTAACTACGTCTACCATTAGTTTTATCTCCTATTCAACCGTTATGGGGATTGTCGGCGGTGGAGGAGTGGGGGATTTCGCCATCCGCTATGGATATCAGCGCTTCGAAACAGAATTGATGACTTATATGATTATAATCATGATTATCTTAGTGCAAACCATCCAGTTTATTGGAACAACGATTAGCAAACATTTAGATAAACGTTAACACTTACATACCAGGGGGTAATTTTTATGATAAAAAAAATATTTTCACTTGTTCTCTTCACTTTACTCGTTTTAACAGGCTGCAGTGATAATGAGAAACAGGATACAGCTCAGAAACCAGTTGAGGAAAAAGAAGAGGTAACCTTAGAAGTAGCTACGTTAATTCCGCCAATGACAGATATTCTTGAGATTGTGAAGCCGTTGATGAAAGAGGAAGGAATCAACCTAGAAATCATTGTTCTCAGTGATAATGTGCAGCCGAACAATGCTTTGGCAAATAAAGAAGTAGATGCAAACTTCTTTCAACATATCCCTTATATGGAAGAATACAATAAGGCGAATGGTTCTGAGTTAGTTCTCGTAAAGCCTATATATCATGCTGTTTATGGTGCTTACTCTAAGCGTTACAAAAGTATTGATGACCTGCCAGAAGGAGCAACAATCGCAATTGCCAACGACCCAACGAACATTGGCCGTTCTTTGGACATGCTTAGCGACCATGGGTTAATTACTCTTAAAGAAGGTGCGGGGATTCATGCTACTCAAGCAGATATTGTGGAGAATAAGAAAAACTACAAATTTGTAGAAGTAGATTTATTGATGCTTGCGAGAATGTTAGATGATGCCGATTTAGTAGCTATGACACCTGCCTATGCTGCTCCACTTGGTTTAACGCCGAAAAAAGACGCATTATTAACAGAGGGACTGGAATCAGCTTTTGCGATTTCGTTAGTTGCACGTTCTGATAATGCTGATTCAAAGGCGATTCAACTTTTAGCAGAAAAAATGACGGGCCCGGAAGTAAGGAAGTTTCTAGAGGAAGAATACGCTGAAACTGCCTTACCAGCATTTGAGTAACCTTGACATTGGAGTTGTTTTTTTATATCCTGTATGCAAAGAATAATTATTGAAACATTTCGTATAACTCCAAAGATATGGTTTGGAGGTCTCTACCAGGAACCAATAAATCCTGATTACGAAGATGGTACATGAATGTGTACTTTCTTCGTAATCAGGATTTTTTTATTTATTTCGACTCTTTATAAAAAAATCAGGAGGTCAACTTAGATGAATTTTGCCATATTACCAAAAATTGAACTTCACTGCCATTTAGACGGAAGCCTAAGACCAGAAACGATCATTGAGATCGCCAAGAGAGAAGGGATTATTATTCCTTCCTTTGATAGAGAAGAGATTCTTAAAGATTTAATAGCGCCTTTAGAATGTGAATCGCTTGATGAATATTTAGAGAAATTCGCGATCCCCAATTTAGTCATGCAATCAAAAGAGAATCTTAAACGAATTTCTTCTGAGCTGCTAGAGGATGCCGCCCGAGAAAATGTGAAATATTTGGAGGTTAGATTTGCTCCATTACTTCATACGGCGAAGGGATTAAGTGTAGAAGAAGTCATTCAAAGTGTACTAGAGGGAATTCGGGAGGCGGAAAGTCAATTTGATATTAAAGGTAACCTCATTCTTTCTTGTATGAGAACCATGTCTGCTGAAAGTGCTTTTGAAGTGGTTGAGAAAGGAAAGCAATTCCTTGGAAAGGGAGTAGTGGCCATTGATTTATGCGCATCAGAAGAGGAAGGTTTTTGCAGGAGATTTGTAGAACCCATTGCCCTTGCGAGAGAATATGGATACAGAGTAACGATCCATGCTGGTGAAACTGGAATCGGAGAAAATGTTCTAGAGGCTGTTGAATTGTTGGGAGCTGAAAGAATTGGACACGGAGTTTTTATTAGGAACCATGAGGAAGCCTATAACATCGTGAAAGAAAACCAGGTAGTGCTTGAAATGTGTCCAACTAGTAATGTACAAACAAAAGCCGTGACGAGCTTTGGTGATCACCCTATCCATCAGTTCCATAAGGACGGAATAAAAGTAACCGTAAATACTGACAACAGAACGGTATCTGATACAACTATGGAGAATGAGTGTAAGCTCATATTTAATGAATTCTCTATGAATTACGAAGACTATAAAGAAATCTATCATACTAGTGTAGAAGCTTGTTTTGCAGACTCGGAGACAAAAGAGAAATTGAAAAAGTATATGAAATAATAGAAGGGTATTAACCCCTTGGAAAATTAATCAAACGTTTGATTGAATCGGATAAAGCCTTGCTAGACAAGGGATGAGGACACTAATCAAACGTTTGATTGAATTATACAAAGCCTTACTAAATAATAATCAATCATCGGGATTGCTATCAACAACTAAGGAGGATTCTGGCGGACGCTTTCCATTTTGTAAATCTGCAAGTGTTAAGCCAAAGTCCATTTGTAAATGAGGATAGTCTTTAAATCGTGCCCAGTCGCCGCCCCAGTCAAATCCTAATACTTTGGCAAGTTCCACGACCTCTTCCCAATCGGCCACCCCATTTTGATTCCCATCATATTGCATATCCCAAATAACCTCATGTGTTGGGGTCCTTAGGGCGAAATCAATAGCAAGGCCATAATTGTGTAAGGATTCACCGCCTCGAGCGTACGTAACGATATTACCTTCAGTGGAACGGCCTTTTTCAAAAAGACGGTCTTGTTCTTCCGCACTACGGAAACCATCCGTAATCACTACGACAATTCCTTTTTCAGCTGCCTGCTGGACTAACTGGTCACTTCGTTCTTTAACAAGTGGATGGAGTTCAGTAGGGAAAGGCAAATTCTGATTTAATTGTGATGGAGGATTCATGTAAAAATAGAAAAGAATGGCTAAAAGGGCGAGATATAATAATGTTTGTAATGTCTTTTTTCTTTTTCGCTTCAAATCAATAGTCCTTTCGGTCAAGAATGTCATAATAATTAAGACGAAAATAAAAGCTGCAATGTTTCAACGGTTTTGAGGTAATTTTGAGTGTAGGATCATTACCGAGTATACGTCAATCCTTATCGAAGGCTCGTATGTACATGGTGAAATAGAAATGGCGTGACAAACTTTCATGAGTTTGCACGCCAATTTTGAATAATTTTATTATACCTCAACTTTTGCAACTTTAACTGTCCAGTTAAATGGGTCTTCTTTCTTTCCTAGCTGGATGCCGGTCATTTCGTCATATAGGTCTTGTGATAGCTGGCCAATTCTACGATCGTTAATCACGATGGTCTGATCTTTCCAGGTTAATGCACCAACCGGAGAAATGACCGCTGCCGTTCCTGCGCCGAAGACCTCCTCAAGTTCACCACGCTCTTGTGCAGCAAACACTTCTTCAATGGAAATACGGGCTTCTCGGACAGGTATGTTCCAATGCTTTAGTAATTGGATAACTGAATCACGGGTAATGCCTGGTAAGATGCTTCCGTTTAATCTAGGGGTGATGATTTCACCATTAATTTTGAAGAAGATATTCATACTGCCAACTTCTTCAACGTACTTGTTTTCCTTTGCATCGAGCCAAAGAATTTGCGCATATCCGTTTGCATCAGCCTTCTCCTGTGCCTTTAAGCTTGCCGCATAGTTGCCTGAGGTCTTAACATGTCCGACTCCGCCAATTACAGCACGGACAAACTGCTCTTCAACATAAATATTAACAGGATTCAACTGGCTTCCATAATAGGCTCCAGATGGAGAAAGAATCACTAATAGTTTATATTCCTTTGCAGGGCGGACACCCAGGTATGCTTCAGATGCAAAAATAAAAGGACGGATGTAAAGAGATGTTCCTTCACCTTCAGGTACCCAATCCTTCTCGGTAAAGATTAATTGCTTAATCGCCTTTAATAAAAATTCCTCGTCAATCGCAGGAATACATAGTCTGTTGCAGGAATCGTTAAAACGGCTCATGTTTTTCTCTGGACGGAAAAGCTGAACTGTGCCATCTGGCGCTTTATATGCCTTCATTCCCTCGAAAATGGCCTGGCCATAGTGGAAAACCATTGAAGCTGGATCAAGTGTTATTGGTGCATATGGAGTAATTCGAGGATTATACCAGCCGATATCACCATGGTAATCCATCTCAAACATATAATCACTGTAATACTTCCCAAACCCAAGCGAAGCAGGATCAGGTTTCTCTTTTAAATCTTTTCGTGGAATAAATGCAATTTCTTGTTTCATGATTACACCTCATTTTATTATCATTAAGTTGTTTTGATTAGTAGTAGAAATAATAACTCTAATACGAATATTCTAAATATAATACTCTACTACTATAACACTAAATGGGTGTTTTCTGCACACGGTAGGATTTGGGAGAAATGAAAAATTGATGGTGTTCAGCAAAAGCGAAGGGACGGTTCTCGTGCTTCCTTTTGGAAGCACGAGAACCGTCCCTATGCCTTTAATTTCGAATCATATAATCAAATGCGCCTAGTGCTGCGGTGGCACCTGAGCCCATTGAGATGATGATTTGTTTGTAGGCGCTGTCTGTGCAGTCGCCTGCAGCGAATACGCCTGGGAGGCTTGTGGAGCCATGTTTGTCTACGATGATTTCACCGAAGCGGGTACGTTCAAGTGTATCTCCTAGCCAATCTGTATTTGGAACAAGGCCAATCTGAACGAATACACCTTCTAATTCTACATGCTTAACTTCTTCTGTATCGCGTTCAATATAGCTAATACCGTTCACTTTGTCAGTACCGGTAATTTCTTTTGTTTGAACGTTCTTCAGTACTGTTACGTTAGGCAGGCTATAGAGACGTTCTTGAAGGACAGCGTCTGCCTTTAACTCTGGCATAAATTCAAGTACTGTTACATGCTTCACAATACCTGCAAGGTCAATAGCAGCCTCGATACCAGAGTTACCACCGCCAATTACCGCAACACGTTTTCCTTCAAATAAAGGTCCATCACAGTGAGGGCAGTAAGCAACACCTTTGTTTTTGAACTCTGCTTCGCCAGGGACGCCTACATTGCGCCAGCGGGCACCTGTTGAAAGGATGACCGTCTTACTCTTTAAAACAGCACCGTTTTCAAGTTCAATTTCAATAAGGTCTTTCTTTTCTAAGCGCTTAGCACGCTGAAGATTCATGACATCGATTTCGTACTCCTTAACATGCTCTTCAAGGCTTGCAGCGACTTTAGGACCTTCTGTATATTTTGTTCCGATAAAGTTTTCAATACCCATCGTGTCCATGACTTGACCGCCAAAGCGTTCCGCCACGATTCCCGTACGAATCCCTTTTCTTGCTGCATAGATAGCTGCACTTGCGCCAGCTGGTCCGCCGCCGACAACAAGTACATCATAGGGATCCTTACCAGAAAGCTCTGAAGCATCAGGACCAGTTCCCATTTTTGAAAGGATTTCTTCCACTGTCATGCGGCCGCTGCCAAACGATTCTCCATTTAGGAAAACAGTTGGAACTGCTAAGATATTCTTGCTTTCAACCTCATCTTTAAATGCAGCACCGTCAATCATGGTATGAGAAATACCAGGATTAAGAACGCTCATTAGGTTGAGTGCTTGTACAACATCAGGGCAGTTGTGGCAGCTTAGGCTGATGTAAGATTCAAAGTGAAATTCACCTTTAATTTTTTTAATTTGATCAATAACCTTTTGGTCAACCTTTGGAGCTCTTCCACTCACTTGTAACAATGCCAATACCAAGGAAGTAAACTCATGTCCCAGTGGAATTCCAGCAAACGTTATGCCAGTGTCTTCACCAATCCGGTTTACACTGAAACTAGGTGTACGTTCTAAGGCTGTTTTTTCCACTTTGATCCGGGGTGACATGGTAGCTAATTCATCTATAAGCATTAGCATATCACGGGAAACCTCGTCAGTTCCTGCACTCACCAATAGCCGCACATCGCCCTCTAACAATTGAAGATATTGGGCTAATTGTGCTTTTATATCTGCATCTAATAACATTGCCATCGTACTCCTTAAATTTTACCTACAAGGTCAAGGCTTGGCTTAAGTGTTGCAGAGCCTTCCTGCCATTTAGCCGGGCAAACTTCGCCTGGATTGTTGCGAACATATTGAGCAGCTTTTAACTTGCTGACAACTGTGCTAGCGTCACGGCCGATACCGCCTGCATTGATTTCAACTGTTTGGATGATGCCGTCTGGATCGATGATGAATGTACCGCGGTCAGCAAGACCTTCATCTTCATTTAGTACGTCAAAGTTACGAGAAATTTTTTGTGATGGGTCACCAATCATCACATACTCGATTTTGCCAATTGCTTCTGAGTGATCGTGCCATGCTTTATGTGTGAAATGTGTATCTGTAGAAACTGAATATACTTCAGCACCAAGGTCTTTTAAAGTTGCGTATTGGTTTTGTAGGTCTTCTAATTCAGTAGGGCATACGAATGTAAAGTCTGCTGGGTAGAAGCAAACAACACTCCATTTACCTTTAAGGCTTTCATCTGAAACAGTGATAAATTCACCGTTCTGATAAGCGTGTGCGAAGAATGGTTTTACTTGTGATCCGATTAATGACATATTAATTGCCTCCTAAGATGATATTTGTTGTGAGAATTATTCACAACAAAAATTAATAATTAAATTATAATAATTCTAATACAATGTTTATTATTATATAAAACCAGTTATTTTGTCAACAATATTGCACAAATTTTCCCTGGTTTCGACATTGAAATCCACTTAATAAATAATCGAAACCATTAGAACAGCAAAAAATCCAGCGCCATAAGGCTGCTGGATTTTATCATTTCTTTAGGCTGGGATACTTTCCTAAGGGTATGGTCAAGACAATGCGAACTAAGCCAGCCGCATTTTAAAGTCATGATAGCCAAATTTGCGGACTACCTGACAATCTCCTTCTATATCCTTTACAGCAATAGCAGGTAAGGCCATGCCGTTAAAGGTAGTGTTTTTTACCATAGAGTAAATCGCCATATCACCAAATACTAACCGGTCGCCATACTTTAATGGCTGATCAAAGGAATAGTCTCCGATAACATCTCCGGCCATACAGGTTTGGCCGCCAAGGCGGTATAGGAATGGCTTCTCGCCAACTTCCCCTGACCCAAAGAGTGGGGGACGATACGGCATTTCTAGCACGTCAGGCATATGACAGGATGCAGAAGTATCAAGAATCGCAATATCGATGCCGTTTTTGATCGTATCTAAAACCGTTGTAATTAGATAACCTGCATTTAGAGCAACGGCTTCGCCAGGCTCAAGATATACTTCTAAACCATACTTCTCTTGCATTTTTTTGATGCATTCTTCTAATAAAGGGATGTTATAATCATCCCTCGTGATATGGTGGCCGCCGCCAAAGTTGATCCATTCCATTTGCGGTAACCATTCTCCAAACTTTTCTTCCACTGCTTGAAGGGTAGAAGCTAAGTCGTCAGAATTCTGCTGGCATAGGGTGTGAAAATGCAGACCTGACACACCTTCAAGTAGCTCGGGACGGAATTGCTCTCTTGTTACACCAAAGCGAGAACCTGGTGAGCAAGGATCATAAATAGCATGTCCGTCTTGAGTTGAGCATTCGGGATTGATGCGCAAGCCGACTTTTTTCCCGGCTTGAAGCACCTTATCTTTGAATTTCTCCAGCTGTGAGAAGGAATTAAAAATGATATGGTCGCAAATCTCCACAATCTCATCCATTTCGTCGTCACGATAGGCAGGGGCAAAGACATGATTTTCTTTGCCCATTTCTTCGTAACCAAGACGTGCTTCGTATAACCCGCTTGCTGTTGTACCAACTAAGTATTTTGCTATAAGTGGATACATCTTAAACATGGAAAATGCTTTTTGCGCCAAAATAATTTTGCATCCGGTGCGCTGCATGACACCGTTCAGGATTTTTAGATTTTTTTCTACAAGAGCTTCATCAACGACATAACATGGTGTTGGTAATTCTTCGAACCGCATCTTATCGTACGAGCTCCAACTCTTTTTCTTTTACAGGCTCATCAACTAAAACTGGGTTGAAATCTTCTACCCACGGAAGGCCCCATTTGTTTAATTCTTCCATGAATGGATCTGGATTAAACTCTTCAATATTAAATACGCCTGGCTTATTCCATTTTCCAGTCATAACCATAGCAGCACCGATCATAGCAGGTACACCAGTTGTATAGGAAATTGCTTGTGAACCTACTTCTCTATAGCATTCTTGGTGGTCACATACGTTGTATACATAGTAAGTCTTAGCTACTCCATCTTTCTTGCCTTGGAAGATACAGCCGATGTTGGTTTTTCCAACTGTACGTGGTCCAAGTGATGCCGGATCTGGTAATACAGCTTTCAAGAATTGAAGTGGAATGATTTGTTTTCCTTCGAACTCTATTGGTTCAATGCTTGTCATACCTACATTTTCAAGCGCCTTTAGGTGAGTGATATAGCTTTGGCCAAAAGTCATGAAGAAACGGATACGCTTAAGTCCTGGCATGTTTTTCGCAAGTGATTCAAGCTCTTCGTGGTATAGCAAATACATATCCTTTTCGCCAACTTCAGCAAAGTTGTAAACGCGTTTGATTTCCATTGGCTCTGTTTCGACCCATTCGCCGTTTTCCCAATAACGGCCGTTTGCTGAAACTTCACGGATATTGATTTCAGGATTGAAGTTTGTCGCGAACGGATAGCCATGGTCGCCGCCATTACAGTCAAGAATATCGATGTATTCAATTTCATCAAAATAATGCTTTAGCGCATATGCAGAGAATACGCCTGTTACACCTGGGTCAAAGCCGCTTCCTAAAAGAGCTGTAATACCAGCCTTTTCGAAACGCTCTTTGTAATCCCATTGCCATTTATATTCAAATTTTGCCGTATCTTCCGGCTCGTAGTTTGCTGTGTCCATGTAGTGGGTTTTCGTAGCAAGACACGCATCCATTATCGTTAAGTCTTGATATGGTAATGCTAGATTCATAACGATGTCTGGTTTTACCTCATTAATTAAGGCAATAAGCTCGTCCACATTATCTGCATCCACTTGTGCAGTAGTAATTTTTGTTTTAGTTGTACCATCTAATTTAGCTTTTAAGTCATCGCATTTTGATTTTGTACGGCTTGCGATGCAAATTTCTTCAAATACTTCACTATTTTGTACACATTTATGAACTGCTACTGATGCAACGCCCCCGGCGCCAATAATAAGTGCTTTTCCCATTTTTCTCAAACTCCTATCGACTAAATATTTTTTCGAAGCAATGTGAGGACAAGCTTTAGGTTACATACCCTCAAAGTGTTTTTTTACAACAAAAAAAGCAAGTGAAAAGCGCATAAAACGCACAACACTTGCTTTAGATAGTATCATCAATATTAAAAGGCATACGCATGACTAACTACATACGTCTACAATAGAAGTCCTACGGCATTAGGTAGAAAGCTCTTTAATATTTTAAATATATCAGATAGGTTCAGAGTCTATATAGCAAATAATTACTTTTACCACTCTTATTGACCGTTTCACAAGTTGTGTGCATGTGCACTGGTTGTAAAGTAACCAACTTATAAAATTTGAGCTTTTAACTCAATCAATA
>JBFNER010000055.1:0-22882 GCA_040797665.1 Neobacillus sp.
CGGGGCCTGTACAAATTAAATGCCGAACCTTACATTTTTATAATGCCATAAACAATAGAGGAACGGAGTTTTGCAACCCACTTGTTATTTTGAAAATACCAAGCAGAGATTCAAATGTTTCTATATTGGATCAATCAATAAAAGCTGGAACAAAACATGAAAAAGTGATCATAGGGTTGGAACTTACCGGGCACTATTGGATTACCTAATAATGAACATTATTTTTAGATTCTTTTAATATAAATAAATATTTACTCATTTATCTGTATAATAATTTATAAAGGGAGGGAAAGTGGTGAAGAGAAATAAGTTAATATTTTTGATCATAGCTTTTATAATCTTTGTTTTTTTTGCATATGATTTTTTAAAAGGTAGGCATATAAGTGAACAATATTTATATGAGGGGAAAAGTGAAAATTGGAAAGTTTCATCTACTTTTACTAGTAAAGGCCATGTGAATTACCAAAGTAAAATAATAATAGAATACATCGGTAAAGATAACAGCATAATTGATGTTAATACCTGGTCATTAGAAGGAACTGGTTATGGTATTGGTGGAGGAGAGCAAACCTTAAAAGATAATAAAATAATTAAAACTAGTGACTACGAAGACTTCCAATTTAAACAGTCAGATCAACAATCTTTTTCAATCGAATGGTTAGATGAAGATGAGGAATTTAAGTTATATCAAAAAAATAGTAATAAAAATTCACTCGTATCTCATTCTATGTTCACTTATTCCGAATAAATTTTAATAGTAGCGCAATTATTAAAACAATTAAGTATGTAGTTACAAACGATAGGATAAAGTTAAGCCTTGAGAATTTATAATCAATATCATGATCTAAGAAATCTGTTTGAAGGCCAAAATAATTAGGAAAACCCTTTATATCAATTATATCGTATGCACCTGAACTAATTAGGTCTTGCTCTATGTATCTGAATGGTAGTCCGAATTTCGCGTTTTCTGCCTCTTCAGGTGACTCGATATGGCTAGGAAAGAATATTGAAATGAATACAAAAGATAAACTTAGGAAAGGAATAACAATTACAAAAATTAATATTTTTTTAATCACTGATTTACCTCCTAAACTCATTGCAACCAAGTTATTAAATTTAAACATTGTGAAAAATCACCTAAAAATAATGTAGTTTAAAACTAATAAAAAAGTCTATTAGGATTCAATGAATGTTATTATTTATTAGTTGAGAGGGGATAATGAGACATCATAAAGAATTAATTTTAAGTGACCTATTCATTTGTCTTGCTTTTTGTGTATTGTAGTTTTTATTCTTCCATCTGGTATACAGTAGGTTACTAGATATATTATTAATAATCCTTATCTAAATCTTGGACTTTTATTAATGAAATATCTTCATCTATACCATATTCTTCTTTTTTACTCATAAAGTTCTCAGTATTTAAAGGGCCAGTTACTTTCCCACTTTCTATTTTGATAATCCAAAAACTCTTGCTTTCTTTACCTTTTCGCTGCTTTGCAATAATATATTCTTCATTCCATCCAACCTCTATGACTTCAGCAGGGACAACATCAGCACCCCAAAGATTCTCATCTATTTTAGGTGCAATTGTGACATTGTTAGCTGATGTTCTAATAATTGAATGTTTGCCTGGTAAATCTATTTTATAATCAGATGCTCCAGCGCAACCTCCTAAAAACAAAGTTAAGAAAATGAAGAAAAATTTAAAGTTTCTATTAGTATACATATAATCTCACTATCTTTCTTTTTTATAAATCTAACATTTATTTCATGTTTTTCAAGTTACTTTCCTTTTTTTTTAGATGAAACATTCTATAAATCATATGTAATATTTTTATAACTTTCCTTCCTTAATCCAAGACGAAATCCGATAACTGCCCAATAAGGAGACGAATAAGAGTAATAATAACGTAATAAACCAAATTGTTAGTCTGCCAACTTCCTCTAATTCTTTAATATTGCTAAATACAAAGAAGGAGCTGGCAATAAACATAAAGTAACAAATCACATTTGGTATGATCCAGATGATTCTTAATTTATTCTTCAAATAGACACACCCTTATTTATATCAACTATTGAACATTGATTAATAATACTTACTCGTCTTCATAATCATCATCGTTTTCTTCTTCTGAAGCCGACACGATAAACTCTTTCAAAGTAGAAGCATATTTTTCATGTGCTGCATCTTCATGAGACCAAAGATAAATAGCATCACCCATGATTCCTTGGTTCAATATAAAACATAATTTATCTCCTGATCCGTCTTCCCCGATTGTAATGAGTTCTTTGAGCATAAATTCTTCTCGAACTTCTGTATTCTGTCTTACAACATCATCCCAAGTCTTCTTTGGATTTTGCTGGTCTTTAATAGGATAAAGTATCCAATCACCTATTTCTGCATTGTTGACTAATTTAAAAAGTTCTTTGTATTGAACAGGAAAAATGGCACCTAATTTCTCTTCGGCATCTTTAATACTCATTTCATTAACTCCCAATTTGCGCGTTTGAATTAGTTTTCTAACATCTTCCATTTTATCATCTCCTCTTTATGTGTTTATAACTAGAATAGTAAGTGTTCTAGGACATTAAAAAAATGAAAACAAATGCTTTTCGAATTTAAATGTAACTAAGTTTTATTAGAAATATCAAGGCTATCAATTGTATGTCAAATAAATCTTGTTTTTTCATTCCGAAGTACAATTGCTTTTTTAAATTCCATGTCCATGCTATAAATAGTTTATAGGGAAATTATACCATAAATGAATTCCTCAATTAATTAATACAATTAAGACAATCTATGTTTGAATAATCTTAAGATCTAGAAGTTTGAACATCCATATAAAATTGAGCAAAAAACATTGCTGTGAATCTATGACTGATATGATCAATCAACTTGAAAATTCATTTGATTGTCCTGATAAATTAATGTTTTATTCTTCTAAATTTGATGAATACAGAATAATAATCCACGATGGAGGGGATTCATTTATAGAAATTTCCTTCTGTCCTTGGTGCGGAGTAAAACTATCAATGTCAAAAAGAGTTCGAGACCCTTGAAAAATTGGTTATGATGACCCGATTGAACAGGATATTCCAAAAGCATTCAATTCTGATCTATGGTATAACAAGTAGCCTCTATTATAGGAACTTTTTCAAAAGCACTTATGTCATTAATAATTGGGTTTATACATAATCGGTTCTACTCTACACTGAATAACAAATTTGATAAATCACACTTTTTTCTTAAGAGGTTTTTCAAGAAAGACACAAAGTTAACCATGTTCAGATATGGGGAAGATCTGAGTGAGTATGGAGATAGCTGCTCTTTAAGTTGATCTTAGATTATTAGAGAGGATATATAGTGCGGCAAATTATTTCTTGTCGAGAGTAAAACTTTCCTTCTTGTCATTCCATTCTATTGTCATGATTATTTCTGTATCTTTCGTTATCTTTGCATTGGTTGGATTACTCTCACTTTTGTCACTAAGAGTTCCACTTGCACTTAATGTGGCTCCATTCCTGAAAAAATTCCCAACACTTTCTACAACATAATTAATATCTCCAACACTATTTACATCTTCCCCAACATACCTTAATGCAAGTTCTTGTGTCTCAAAGTCGTTGCTTGTTTGTATAACCTTTAGTTCAGCAGACCAATTATCAGTTTCACCCGAATAAATATATGTCTCGGAGCTGCAAGCTGTTAAGAATAATAACAAAATAGCGAACAGAATGCCTGTTTTTTTATTCATAAGATAGTCACTCCTTCTTTAAATTGGAAAATTCTGATATTATTATAATATATATAATCACTTAATGATAGCTATTACAAAATATCCATAAAAAAGATCTAGAATTGACTAGTGGGGGAAATAATGTATGAAAACAAAAAATATTATCATCGTCCTGTCTGTATTACTAAATCTTACGTTAGGAATTCTTTTCTATATTGAGGCGCAAAGATTAGGTCCTGTTGATGTCGGTTTTGATTTCAAAGAAGCAGTTAGAATGGAACGTTATGCTGATGCAAGGAATCTTATGACTGAGGAAAGAATAGATGCAATACCGGAAGATACATTAAAGAAAGTTAATGAAATGATGAGTTCTGGAACAAGCTTCAAAACCTATCAATTATTAGAATTCACTAATGGAGAAATGGTTTTGTTAAACTTAACACCAAATAAAGAATATGAGATTCAGAATGTTACCATTGTTCCGGATGAAATGAAGTCGGTGTTTAGCGAGTTATAATGTAATAAAAAGTATACTTACGAAAACTCTATAATATCGTTTTTTGTACCTGGGAAAATATTTAGGTGTGACAAATATCTAATATTATCCTTGTTCCTACTTTAAGAATTGTCTCAAGGAGATTTAAACATAACAAAATTTTAGTAGAAAAAAGAGAACAAATTCAATTATATTTGCTTGGTTGTAACTTGAATCAGCAAAAGCAGGAGTTCCAAGTTAGCTTAGGGTAGTAAAGAGAAAAGAGGAGGCCAAAAAGTGAAACGGTATGAATACATGGTAGAAAATATTCAAATTCAATTAAGAAACGGTACTAACTTTGAAGATATCATAACTGAGAAGTTGAATACTCTGGGCAGAGAAGGATGGGAACTTGCTGGTGTGAATGGGACTGTTTATTACTTTAAAAGAGAAATCTAGAGATAGCACTCTTGTTAACTAAAATTGCTTTAACTCTATGTTAAAAGAATAATGTTTTCTGCAGCTGCCATCCTTTCTTTGGCGGCTCTTTATTATGCAAAATTATGGATATTTCTGTTATAATCAAGATAATTGAATATTTAGCAAATATGTGTAAACGGCTATTTTTATGATGGAGAATTTCTGCATTTGTCTACAAGGAAGAATGCTGTTCCGCATGGCTCTAAATATGGAAGTCCATAGATAGAATGGTTAAGTTGATTGATATAGTATTTCATTTCTTATTTAGAAAGCGGTGATGGCAATGTTGAAAGCTTTTTTATTATGATAGGAATTTTTTTATCGATCGCTTTAATAAAGCTGAAAACGATAAAAAAAGAAATGAAAAATAATCCTAGTAAGCTTCTATTTGAACTTCTGATTGTTTTTTGCTTTATCACTTTTTGGGTAAGTGTCTCTGTAGATTATTATTTACTTTCCATTATTAGTGCCATCGTTATATTTTTACTTTTAGTTAAGAGAATTATTAGGCTTTGGTCTACTGATCGGAAGGGCGCTTTAATCATGATCATCCTATTTATTGTCGTATTGTTATCGCTCTATCGCTTAGTAAATCTCCAGTCTGCAGTAAGTTAGACTCATTCAAACACGTTAAGAGAAAGGAAACAGATGAAACAACTGATTTTCAGAAAAATTGTGAGGTGTGTCGAGATGAAAGACCAAGAAGAAACAGTGGAACAAAAAAGAGAGCGGTTAAGACAGCAGGAAATGCAGCCAATCCAACTGGTATCATGAACTATTCTATAAATAGTGCATACAGTGGGAATCTCCATGAATTAGTTAGAAGCTTAGGGTGGAAGGGTGCAGGAATTCTGTTACTTGTTGTTGTAATGGCTTTAATCATTGTAACATTCATTTTATAGTCAGATATAAGATTAGCAGAGAAGTGAATTTTATAAATTTACACTGTACCATACCTTATAAATTTGGCCATCATAATCAGTATGAACAATATTTTTGGGAACACTAGCAAGATAAAATGCTAACGCAAAAGCAATTTTTTCGTCAGGTGTTTGATATCCATTTATTCCCTCAAGCATTAATTGATTTGATAACGAGTGCGCCCAAACTTCAGCTTCTCTTAGACTATCAAAAATAAAATCTTCCACTTTCCATCTAATTTCCATGGTTTAACCTCTTTTCATTTGCAGATCTGTTTTTAATAATTGAGTGATTTATAAAAGGATCAACGAACATTTTTTAACTATACGTTCACTTGAATAAATAAATATCGTATTACATTTTCATTTAAGGAATCAACACTTTCTGTGCTGTTAAAAACCACTTTTATAATTAGGTAGAAAAGAAGGAGTGAAGAATGCGAGTATTTTTTTCTGTAATACTTATTTTGTTTGGCAGTTTCTTGTTTGCTCTAACTGTGGATCAATTTGGCAAGGTAGGTAACTTTATTATGAATGGTATTGGGCTTATTTGTGTAGCTGGCCCAGTATATTATATTAAGGCGAGAAGGAAAAAGAAATGAAATTTAACAAGTTCTAGATTCAAAAGGTAAGGAGGTATTTCCATCCAGCATGTTAATTGGATAAGTGGAGGTTATAAAGAAGATCGTATGATTTTTGATTCTGAGTATGAAGTCGAGGAATGGGTCGATTCTTTGTATTCTGATATGGTACCTTACTTGGCGAATAACATCAATATTGGCTACGCGACACCGGATCAGAAGGTGGTAAAATCTTTAGAAAATCATTTACCGTGCAGGGTCGATTTTAATGAAGTGAACATTCAAATACATAGTGAAAAAGGAAAAGAAGACGGGAAGGTTATCTATAAAATATAGACACAGCAGCTCTCATAATTAATTGCAAAGCAATGTAAATTATTAATCTACTGGAGGTGTGATATAAATGAAACAAATCATCGCCCTTGGAGGAGGCGGGTTCTCTATGGAACCGGATAATCCACTCTTAGATTCTTACATATTGAATCAATCAAATAAATCGAAACCTAAAATCTGTTTCGTTCCGACAGCCAGTGGTGACTCTGACAGTTATACTTCAAGATTTTATCAGTTTTTTGAACAAATGAATTGTGAACCTTCTCATCTTTCCTTATTCAAACCGCCAACTAGGGATTTAGCAGGTTTTTTACTGGAAAAAGATATTATTTATGTTGGCGGCGGTAATACAAAAAACTTATTGGTCTTATGGAAAGAATGGGGATTAGATCTGGTGATGAAAGAAGCTTGGGAACAAGGAACCATCTTAGCTGGAATTAGTGCAGGCTCGATCTGCTGGTTTGAAGAAGGAGTTACGGACTCCTATGGAGACGGACTGGAACCATTGACATGTCTCGGTTTTTTACAGGGAAGCAATTGTCCGCATTATGATGGAGAAGCAGAAAGAAGACCGTCATATCATCAGCTTATTTCAGCTGCCAAAATTAAACCAGGGGTTGCTGCTGATGATGGCGTTGCACTTCATTATATAGGACAGGAATTTACGAAGATTGTGAGTTCAAGAGCTAGTGCAAAGGCTTATGCAGTAGAATTTCCATTAAAAGAAACAGAATTGCAGACAGAATTTCTTGGTTCAACTTAAGGTGTAATTCGGTAACGGTTTGTTTTCTGTACATAATATGTTGAGATCCAGAGAAACAACAACTTTTCTAACTAGGTTTATGCTCTTCAATAGGAGGAGTTTATTCCCAAGTTATAGAAATAGTATCGTGGTGTTGGAAAAGGGGAGAACGTGTGAAAAAATGGCTTATAATCGCTGGCACAATAGGAATCATTTTACTCATTATTGCTATAAATAGTAAATTCTATTATCCTGCATTGCCCATTGATACGATGAGCAAGAAAGAAGTCATAGATTCTTTACAGTATAAAGATATGATAAAAATAGGCGCTGATCAAAAAAATGAATGGTATATGACTAAGAAGGACCAAGGAATGGCCAATGAAAAAATAAAGGTTATGATTCAAGAGAAAGAATGGAAATTTCGCAATTACGACGGCAATGGTCTTTTCTTTGAAAAAAAGGATAAAACACTAATTGCTTCTACTCAAATGTGGACAGGGGATTATGTACTTGTAAATGTTCCTCTAGTCTGGAAACAGTAATCAGCTGTGTTGTAAATTTAGATAGTGTGGTGTTGTACATATGGCTTTTGAAAGCGCGGTTTACCCAGCATTTATTATGAAAAATAAAGAAGGTTATGGCGTTCATTTTCCGACATTGTATCCTGAGACGGGATGGAAGCATTATAAAAGCCTTGGCAAGACAAAAAAGGAAGCTATTCTTACCGCAAAAAAGGACTTAGCTTATTTTCTTGCGGGTATCGTTTATGATCATGAAGAGTTGCCTAGTAATGCTCCTATTCCTGCCGACTTAGTAACGGAGCAAATGGAACTTGTTTGGATCACTACTGTATATAGTGATTATGCGAAAGAGATAGAAGAACATCTGATTGGGCGTCATTGGCATATTGATTACAATCGAGATATGAATAGTGAATATAAAGCGGTTGCCTATAAGAACGAGCAAGGGGAGTGGGAGGTAAGAATTGACTGTTATCTGCCTGTCGAGGAACAGAAGCTACTGCAGATTTGTCCTAGCTATCCCTTAATTTGTTTGGCAACACGCCGAGCGGAGGCAGAAGAGAAGTTTGATCGTTTTGTGTTAAAAGTGGAAGGGATTCTTAATAAATAAAAAATACGCGAAAGGAGACTTTATGATGAAACTTGGAGCATTTTCTGTGAGTTTGAATGTTAAAGATATACATGTATCAAAGGAATTTTACGAAGCTTTGGGATTTAAAACTCTAGGAGGAGACATAAGTCAAAATTGGCTGATCATGAAAAATGAACATACTGTGATAGGGCTTTTTCAAGGAATGTTTGAGAAAAACCTTCTGACTTTTAATCCAGGCTGGGATGGCAATGCTGAAAATCTTGAACATTTTACAGATGTGCGTGAATTGCAAAAAGAATTGAAAGAAAAGGGAATACAGGTTATAAAAGAAGCTGATGAATCAACAGAAGGACCGGCATTCATTACACTGGAAGACCCAGATGGGAACCCTATTTTAATTGATCAGCATCGATGAAAATTATGTATGATACATCATTGGGGGCATCGTAATTGAACTATTTTTTAAGGTTAAATGTTGTGAGTATAATTTATGCATTTATGGTCTTTGTTCCTTTAGAACTTATGTTAAATGTTTATAGAATTAGCAGATTAACAAATTTGGAGATATCTATGGTAACCACCTTGTCAGGCATCATAAGTCTTGTTGAGATCGTTGCGGGTACAATTCTTCTATATTTTTTAACCAATAAGTGGCTGAATGGCAGAAAGGGAAATTACTGGACGGTCATCCTATGGGTGCCTTACTTTGTCCTTTTTGTATACAGTTTCGCTACTTTGTTTCCTGTAACGTATGGTGGAGATTATCCTAATCCTGGCTCTGGTCTAATAGCGATCGGAGGATTAATTCTATATCCATTGTACATACTGCTTATTAATTTTGTTGGGATGTCAGGTGATGATGAATCGGTGAGTAATCCCGTATAAGAATGCTTCGCCCGAATTTAGATTTATTAGGGACGGTAAAGAAAAAACGCTCTGAATTTTCTCTGAGCGTTTTGTTTTATTATTAACCTTTATTTATATCCTTCATTGTCTTAACATCCTTGCCCCATTAAGGAATTTAGATGTGTTTTTAGTAGAATGTTTAATTCTATTCTAAAAATTGATTAATAGATTACTTATTTACCATCCTATAAACAAACCCTATCAATAACCTCGCAAATGGAATCGTAACTGGCAGCAAAATGATCGCATAAATCGGACCCCATACAAGTGTCCCTTCAATGTTGATGAATTCGATTCCGCCTCTTACGATCATTTCGCCAAAAATGGCACCGATCGTTCCGCTGAATAAGGATACAAGAAAGGCACATATAGCGCTGATCTGCCAAAGTTTTTTGTTTGACACATTTTTTTTATTATGAAAATATACGCTTAATATGGGAAAAGTAATAGAGAAGGGAATCAAGACAGAAAAATATAACCAGCTTTCACCCCAAAAGGACGTTACTCCACCAGCCATTGTCTGTCCAAACAGCATAAATAAGAATGCAGCAGCAATTGAAAAGACCACACCAAATATTAGACCTTTAAACACATTCATTGTTTTGATTTTAATCACAACCCTACCTTTTATTTGAAAAATAAGGAGATTAATTTTTTGCCAAAGAGCATTTAGACTCCCAGCCTTTACGATATAATTGTCATATAAATACCAGGAAAATACAATTAAATTCTAAAATTTATAAGATAATAACTATATAAATAGAGGATAAGGAGTGCGAACATAAAATTGAGTAAGAAAATATTAATTTTTTATCTATCGCAAAGCATAGTAAGGTCTTTGGTTATAAAATAATAAAAATCGGGAATAGATGAGTGATAGAGGAGGTTTATTACATGGTTCTAAAAAAAGTAAAAAAGCTGCTCGATGATCCTAAGGTGAAAAAAGCCATTAAAGAGCAAGTGGTTCCTGCTATAAAGAAAGAATTAAGAAAGCGAAAATCGAAATAAATATTTGCAAAAAAGCTGAAGCCGCAGTGGTTTCAGCTTTTTTACTAGAGGTAACGATGTTGTTGAAGATAAAAATCTGAAACTATCTTTCATCTTCTTCGTAAGTATAAAGAACAACAAGTTACCGGCTAGAACAAGGGAGGATACGAATGAATTTGTTTGTTGCCTATTTGGTTATTTTTTTACTAGGAGCCACGCCTTTTATGGAAGTTGTCGGTGTTATTCCATTAGGCATTGCTGTTGGCTTGCCGGCGATTCCTGTCACCATTCTGGCATTCGCCGGGAATATTCTCACGATTTGGCTGCTGATCCTGCTGATTGATCACGTAAAGGTCTGGCTGCAGCGACGCAAGGAGAAGAAGGGGAAAGAGGGATCAGATAAGAAAGGACAGCGTGCTGCACGTATCTGGAAAAAGTATGGTTTGCCTGGCTTAACCATTGTTTCCCCTATTTTAATTGGCACCCATCTTGGTGTGATCCTGGCAATGAGCTTTGGGGGTACTCGCAAACAAATCACAATCTGGATGACGGGCAGTATTATTGTCTGGACGATTGTGATGAGTATTGCTTCTCATTATGGAATTGATTATTTTTATGAGAAAACAGGGAATGAAGGGTTTCTGAAAGATTTTTTAGAAAATACAGATTAGAAATATAAAAAGTTTGTAAATATGTAAAAACAACTTGCCAAACGTATTTTTCTATTCTATAATCATCAATAATATTTCGAATAATTAAATGATTCCCACAAACGATGAAGAGAAAAAGTAAGATTATGCAGTTTACAAAGAGAGCTTCGGTAGCTGAAAAGAAGCAAAAGTGCTGATCTGAACAATGGCCTCTGAGTTCCGTGCTGAAAGTGCATTCGCATGTTAGGTTCCGGCGAGATTTGGTGCTCGTTACAAACACCACAGTATAATGACTTATGTCAGTACTTGAATGAGGCTGCAATGTGTTAACATGCAGTGAAGTAAGGTGGTACCACGTGATCTAGAACCACGTCCTTATCCGATGAATGGATAATGACGTGGTTTTTTATTTTATAAACTATTGGAGGAAGAAAAAATGAATAATTATTTAGTCATTCAAACAGATTTTGGCATTAGTGATGGAGCGGTAAGTGCAATGTATGGTGTTGCGTTATCAGTTGATCCGAAGGTCCGTATTTTTGATTTGACCCATGATATTCCGCAATACAACATTTGGGACGGAGCTTATCGTCTATATCAAACGATTTCTTATTGGCCAGAAGAAACAGTCTTTGTGTCGGTTGTCGATCCAGGAGTCGGTACAGACCGACGTTCGATTGTAGTAAAGACAGAGTCAAACCATTATATTGTCACACCTGATAACGGTACACTGACTCAGATTAAGAAACATATTGGCATAAAAGAAGCAAGATTGATTGATGAAAAGGTAAACAGACTGCCGCGCTCAGGAGAATCCTATACATTCCACGGCCGTGATGTGTATGCCTTCACTGGAGCAAGATTGGCAACTGGGGTTATAACATACGAACAGGTTGGACCTGAATTAGACCCAGCAAGTGTTATTGAATTACCCGCAGAAGAAGCAGTAATTTCAAACGGTTCTGTAACAGGAAATATTGATATCCTTGATATTCGTTTCGGAAATCTTTGGTCTAATATTGACCGCGTATTGTTTAAAGAATTAAGCATTGAGTATGGCGATTCATTTGAAGTTGTCATTGAAAATGGCACTAGACAGATATATAAAAACATCATGACTTTCGGACGCTCATTTGCAGATAGTCATTTGGGAGAACCGCTCCTGTACGTAAATTCCCTTGATAAAATTGGAGTTGCCCTGAATCAAGGTTCTTTTGCCAAAGCTTATCATGTACAATCCGGTCCAAATTGGAAAATTTCTATACGAAAAGTTCAGAAACTTGTATATAATTAAATCTTATAAATAGAAAATAGAATAAGGGAGTTGGGTTTCTTGAAATTATCTATTAAAACGATTGTAGCAATCGGAATTGGGGCAGCTGTTTTTATCATTTTAGCTAAATTTGCAGCTATTCCATCTCCGGTTCCTAACACGACGATTCAAACGTCCTATGCATTTTTAGCACTTATGGCCATTGTTTTTGGACCAGTTGCTGGTGCGTTAATCGGCTTTATCGGCCATGCGTTAAATGATGCGATTTCATATGGATCTGTTTGGTGGAGCTGGGTTGTTGTTTCGGCGCTTGTAGGATTTTTAATTGGTCTGGCAGCTAAGAAGATTAACATTGAATCTGGTAAACTTGGTACAAACAAAATTGTAACGTTTAATATTGTTCAAGTCCTTGCTCAAGGAATTGGCTGGTTCTTAGTTGCTCCTTTACTAGATATTTTGATCTACGCCGAACCGGCTAATAAAGTATTCGTCCAAGGATTGTTCGCTGGAGTTTCAAATATGATTACAGTTGGCATTATAGGTACGATTTTATTAGTGGCGTACGGAAAAACACGCAGCCAAGGCAATAGCCTGCATAGAGAAATGTAACGGTGAAATATTTAAGAAAGCGAAATACATGCAGAACGTCAGCGTTGCCACAATTTTTGTGGCGGCGTTTGTCTGCGTTTAAGGCATAGAATCGCTCTTTAAGTCACTGGATGTAGAACGAACCTTGAAAAGTGTCTATATGCTTACTAGATGCAGCCTGCACTTTTCTTACAAGCAAGGAGACAAACATGAACAAAACAGTTATTGAGTTCAAAGACTACTCTTTTAAATATCATAGTCAAATTGAACCGACCTTACAGGATATTAATCTATCAATCCAAGAAGGAGAGAAGATTTTAATCGTGGGGAGAAGCGGTTCAGGCAAAAGCACAATTGGCCACTGTATAAACGGTTTAATTCCCTTCTCGCATAAAGGGGATACAGCCGGTACCTTAAATATATTGGGGCAGGATGCAAACACATTGGATATTTTCTCACGCTCGAAAATGGTGGGAACCGTTCTGCAGGATCCGGACGGTCAATTCATTGGACTAACTGTGGGTGAGGATATCGCTTTTTCACTGGAAAATAGTCTTACAAACCAAAAAGAAATGCATTCCATTGTAAAAGATACAGCAGCAATGGTTGCGATGGAGGAGCATTTATCCTCTTCTATTCATCATTTATCTGGCGGACAAAAACAAAGGGTTTCGTTGGCCGGTGTCATGGTTGATGATGTTGATATTCTCCTATTTGATGAACCGCTGGCTAATTTGGATCCTGCAACAGGCAAAAGTGCCATTGAACTGATTGACCGCATTCATAAAGAAATGAATAAAACGATCGTGATCATAGAGCATCGCTTAGAGGATGTACTGCATTGTGATGTTGACCGGATTATTGTCATGGAGGATGGTCGGATTGTTGCAGATATGGACCCGGATACTTTACTGGCGAGCAACATTCTTGAAGATATAAGTATCCGTGAACCTCTATATGTTAAAGCGGCAAAATATGCAGGGTGCGAATTGACTGCCAATATGAAACCAGCACATATTAGCACATTTGATGTGAACAGATGCCGGAATCAGATATTAAGCTGGTATAACCAATTTGCAGCAGCCTCTTTTACTAGTAAATCCGAAAGTATTCTCGAGCTGCAGAACATTTCTTTTTCTTATGGTTCTGGGGGGAAAACAATTGAGAATGTCTCTCTGTCGATTGAAAAAGGAGAAATGGTCAGTATTGTAGGGCGCAACGGAGCTGGCAAATCAACTCTGTCCAAATTAATCTGCGGTTTTATTAAACCAAATGAAGGTGAAATTCTTCTTAATGGATTAGATATAACAAATGATAGCATAAAGCAGCGATCGGAAAGAATTGGTCTCGTGATGCAAAATCCAAACCATATGATCTCAAAGCATATGATTTATGATGAAGTTGCACTTGGCCTCGTGATTCGGGGAGCAGCAGAAGCTGAAATAAAAGAAAGAGTCGAAAAAACATTAAAGGTGTGCGGGCTTTATCCGTTTCGAAACTGGCCCATTTCAGCATTAAGCTTTGGACAGCGGAAACGAGTAACGATCGCTTCTATTTTAGTATTGAATCCGGATATCATTATTTTAGATGAACCGACAGCTGGTCAGGACCTGCGACATTATACGGAGATTATGGAATTTTTATCAGAGTTGAATCAGCACGGTGTGACAATCATCATGATCACTCATGATATGCATTTGATGCTTGAATACACACCAAGGGCGATTGTGATCAATGACGGAAAAAAAATAGGCGATACTTCCGCTGTTGAAGTATTGACAGATTCTGCCCTGATTCAGGATGCGAACTTAAAGGAAACCTCTTTATTTGAACTCGCCAACCGTCTGGGCGTAAAGAATCCATTAGACTTTATCAGCCGTTTTATTTCTTTTGATCGGGAGGCGAAGCAGAAATGGCAGTAGAAATGCTCTCTTATATTGAAAGAAATACACCGATTCACCGCTTAACGGGTGTCACGAAGCTGGTATGCTTTATTCTCTGGTCTTTTGCAGCGATGCTCACCTATGATACTCGTATTCTGCTCTTTTTATTCGTTTTAGGAATAGCGATTTTCATTGTTTCTAAAATTAAACTAAGAGAAATATCCTTTGTTTTACTGTTTATTTTAGTATTTTTACTGCTAAATAATGCAGCCATTTATTTGTTCTCTCCGCAGGAAGGTGTCAAAATCTATGGCAGCAGTACAGTCATTGCAGACTTTTTTGGCAGATATAATCTCACATTGGAGCAGCTCTTTTACCAGTTTAATATTACATTAAAATATTTCACAGTGATCCCTGTTGCCTTACTGTTTATCGTCACGACAAATCCAAGCGAATTTGCGGCGTCCTTAAACAAAATTGGCGTCAGCTACCGCATTTCCTATGCTGTCGCCCTGGCACTTCGCTACATCCCGGATGTACAGCGCGATTATCAGAGTATTGCGCTCTCACAGCAGGCCCGCGGCATTGATATGTCTAAAAATGAGAAGCTGTTCAAGCGCCTAAAAAACGCTGCATCGATTATCATCCCGCTCATCCTCTCGAGTCTGGATAAAATCGAAACCATCAGCAACGCGATGGAGCTGCGCGGCTTCGGAAAAAACAACAAACGAACATGGTACAGTGCCCGTGCTTTCCAGACTGGAGATTACCTCACACTTATTGTGTTCACCCTGATTCTGATTGTCAGCCTGGTTGTGACCTTTTATGATGGCAGCCGATTTTATAATCCGTTTGTGTAAAAAATTTACTTCCTGAGTTTTGGCTTGGGGAGTTTTTACTATTTTGAATGACTTAACAAAAGGAGTGCAGCTTATAGTGTTAATAACGAAGAAAGATTTAACCTATAAAATTAGATTAGCTGTTCACAGTGATGCCAGGAACTTATCGTTGTTACGATTAAAAATTGACGGAGAAACCGAAAACATGGACAGAGAAGAGGGAGAAGATTTCATAGACCAAACAGGTTTTGAAAAAATTATAGAATCAGATACAAATCATCCTAGGACTTTATTTTTAGTTGCTGAAATGGATGGCAAATTGATTGCTTATTCAAGATGTGCCGGCAATGATTTAAAAAGATTTGTCCATAAAGCTGAGTTTGGGTTAGGTGTTTTAAAGGATTACTGGGGATATGGTGTAGGAAGAAAGCTGCTGGAGGCAACAATTGCATGGGCTGATAACAACGGCATAGCTAAACTGGAATTATATGGTGTTCTTGAAACGAATACGAGAGGCATAGACCTATACAAAAGCCTAGGCTTTGAAATCGAAGGCTTAATAAAAAAGGACAGACTACTATCGGACGGGAACTATTATAATACCTATGTAATGGCAAGATTTCGTGAAGATGGAGGTTCAAAATGAAAATTTATAGCTTTCGAAAAGAAGAGGGGAAGAAAATAACGAAATACGATTCTAATTTTATCATGTCACGAATTATTCAATCTGAAAAGCCTGTTCATGTAGGCTGTATGCATCTAGAGGAGAACGGTGTTATTGGTTATCATCAGGCAGTCCTCCCTCAGCTCCTTTTAATTATGAATGGAGAAGGTTTAGTACGAGGGGAAAGAGATGAGTACATAAAAGTTCAATCAGGCGACGCAGTGTTCTGGGAAAAAGATGAATGGCATGAAACGAAAACAGATTTAGGTCTAACCGCTATTGTAATAGAAAGCGAAGAATTGCATCCAGACTCTTTTATGGCATTAAGGAATAATTAGGGGAAATGATCATGGTAATGATTATGGAAGATATTAAAGGCAAATCATACAAACAATTAATAGATATACTATTTAAACACTCAGATACATTCGCGTTTGTTGAAAGTACGCAATGGATGGAGTTTGAATCAGATCGTCTTGCTTTTGTGGATCAATTGATATCAGATATTAAAGTGCATTTAATAGAAAGAAAAGTGCAAACCAAATGGGAAACAACAAGACTTACGGACGGTAACAAGGCATATGTATATTATTTTCGGAACAACAATGCGACAAAACTATTCTTAAAAGAATACAGCCAATCTCTGTTTGGCTGGATCGGTCCGGAAATGCCAGAGGATTTAATGTTTTATCGTAAGGATCAGTGTATATTGGCTGCATGTTCCCATGAAGGGTATTTTGGGATTGAGGATGAAGTGTGGAGAGAATTTTTATCTAAATAAAAAGGTTAGGAAGTCATCATTTGTTTTTTTATTCATGATTATAAAATATATTTTATGAACATGAGTGAAATGGAGCGGAGGACCCCCGACTCCTGCGGGCTGAAGAGCAAAGGGTGAGACCCAGCAGGAACGAAGTGACGAGGAGGCTTGCTTGCTCCCCGCGGAAAGCGAGGGACCGCAGTGCAATGGAACGGGCTTGTTTAAATAACCAATTCAAGGTATTGAATATTCGTGCTTTAAAAGATTAATTTCGTTTTGTCCCAGGATCATTTTTGCTAAAATGAACATCTTATTGCTTTTTATTATCAAAATTGATAATATTATATATAATGATAATAAAGGAGCTGAACATAAGTGAACAAGATCGATGCCATCCTTCATCCTGTCCGGTTTAAAATTGTACAAAAGTTTCTTGATGGGCACGGAAAAACAGTTAAGAAGCTGACGAAGGAATTAGAAGATATTCCTCAGGCAACTTTATACAGACAGCTGGATGCACTTGTGAAATCAGAGGTTTTAATGGTTACAGAGGAAAATCAGGTTCGAGGGACCATCGAAAAAGTTTATTCTCTAAATATTGCAAATGCCAATATAACAAATGATGATGTAAAAGAACTGACAATAGAAGACCACCTTCAATATTTTATGATTTTTCAAGCACAGCTTACTCATAATTTTGAAGAATACCTGCAGAAGGATGATCTTGATTTTCAGAGAGACGGTGTAGGATACAGGCAAGTTGCTATGCATCTTTCAGATGAGGAATTTGCAGATTTTACAAGGGATTTGAGAGAAGTGTATCAAACGTATTTGCAAAAATCTCCTTCACCTGAAAGAACAAAAAGATTGGTATCCAATATTTTTATCCCGGAAAATAAGAGGAGAATGGAAGATGACAAATAGCAGCGAAGTGACGATTCAAGGAGCTTACCCAATAAGCGGCACATTAAAAATCCCAAGCAAAGCAGATAATCAATTCCCAGCCGTCTTAATCATTCAGGGAACGGGGAAAGCTGATCGCGACGGGAATATTAAAAATTTTAAGATGAATATTTATAGTGATTTAGCCGATTTTATTCATTCAAAAGGCTTTGTCACACTTCATTATGATAAAAGAGGAACGTATAAGAGCGGTGGAGACTATCTTGAGGCTGGCGTTTTCGACTTAATTGATGATGCAGCAGCCTGTGTAGACTTTCTGAAAAACCATCCTCAAGTTGATAAAGAAAAAATAGTTATACTTGGGCATAGCGAAGGAGCGTTAATTGCCCCAGCTGTAAATAAGAAGTCGCCGGTGTCTGGTCTTATTTTACTGGCTGGAGCTGCGGAACCTTCTAAAGACTTACTTCCAAGGCAAAGTGAAATGGCTTATAAAGAAATGAATCAATCAAAAGGCTTTAAAGGTCTGCTTTTCAGACTACTTCGTGCCGAACAAAAGGCAAGAAAGCAAAATGAGAAAATCATCAATAAAATACTTGTGTCTGACAAGGCAGTCATGCGGGTTCAAGGAGTAAGAATGAATGCGAAATGGCTAAGAGAGACTTTTTCTTATAATGTTTGTGATTATTTAAAAGAAGTCACATGCCCTGTTTTGGCCATTACCGGTGATAAGGACATCCAAGTTCCGCCAGAGCATGCAGAAGTGATTACAAATATGGTAAAAGGAGATTCTGAGTGGTATATTATTCCTGATATGAATCATATTTTGCGGAAATATGAAAGCACGCACACCATATTAGGTGCAATGAAAGAATATAAAAGTCTTCTGAATCAGCCTATTGATCAGGAGCTGTTTAATAGGCTGGAAGATTGGCTGAGCAGGTACCAGCATGTTGAATAAGATGTGAAGGATTTTTTTTTAAAGAAAAAGGAAGATCATGATGAAAAAATGGTTTAAGGGTCTGCTTGTATGTAGTATCCTACTTATCCTCTTTGTTTACCTTAACAATAGCTCTTTTTTTGCTGAAGAGAGAAAGGGAGATCCCCTCCTTTTAGCTCACCGTGGTTTAGCACAGACTTTTCCAATGGATGAAATTACGGGAGAAACATGTACCGCAGAAACCATCTACAATCCTGATCACCCATATTTGGAAAATATCATTCCTTCAATGGAGGCAGCCTTTAAAGCAGAAGCAGATGTAGTTGAATTGGACATTCAGCTTACAAAAGATGGCGAGTTTGCCGTATTTCATGATTGGACACTGGAGTGCAGAACAGATGGCAGCGGGAAAATCAGGGACCATACAATGGAAGAACTGAGACAGCTTGACATCGGTTATGGCTATACAGCTGACAATGGAAAGTCATATCCTTTTCGAGGCAAGGAGTTAGGTCCAATGCCTACACTGCAAGAGATACTGACACATTTTCCAGATAAGGAATTTTTAATTCATATTAAAAGCAACGATCCAATTGAAGGAGAGAAGTTAGCAGAATATTTGACAACTAGGTATACAGCTGATAGGCTGCAACAATTAACCGTATATGGAGGCAATGAACCTGTTGAGGCTTTAAAGGAAACCCTCCCAGAAATGCGTGCCATGTCAAAAGAGACATTGAAAAGCTGTTTACTATCATACGAAGCGCTAGGCTGGTCAGGTTATGTTCCTAAAGCATGCAAGAACACACAAATTCATATCCCTGAAAAATTTGCTCCATACCTGTGGGGATTTCCTCAAACTTTTATCAATCGGATGGAGGATTCCAACACAAGAGTGATTTTAGTAGCAGGAAATGGAGATTGGTCAGAAGGATTTGATCAAAAGGCTGATTTAGAAAGAGTGCCAGAGGATTACCGGGGCGGAATTTGGACGAATCGAATTGATGTGATTGCCCCCATAGTACATGAGACGAAATTAAACAATTGAAAGGAGAATGAACATGGAAAAGCTGTTAAATGAACAACGTGTAGAATTACTGCAAACATTGAAAGCGCGGTTTGAGAATAATATGCATCGCCATCAAGACCTTAAATGGGAGAATGTCCTAGCGAGACTGGAAGCACAGCCTGAGAAACTCTGGTCACTGAACGAAATGGAAAGAACAGACGGCGAACCGGATGTGGTTGAATATGATGAACAGGGAGGCGAGTTTATCTTCTATGACTGCTCAGAAGAAAGTCCTAAAGGCCGCAGAAGTTATTGTTATGATCGAGAAGCATTAGAATCAAGAAAAGCGAATAAGCCAGAAAACAATGCCATTGATGTGGCAGCTGAAATGGGAATTGAAATGTTAACAGAGGAAGAGTATCGTGCACTGCAGAAACTTGGGGAGTTTGACAAGAAAACATCAAGCTGGGTGCAGACACCTAAAGAAGTTCGTTCACTTGGGGGAGCCTTATTTTGTGACTATCGCTTTGGGCAAGTGTTTCTGTATCACAATGGGGCATCCTCCTACTATGCAGCGCGCGGGTTTCGTGGGTTGTTGAAAGTGTGATAGATGGCTGTGATTTAAGTGGGGAAAAGAGCGGAGATGGGGAGTTAGGCGTGGCGGAAGTGCCCGTTGGCTTGGAAGAAGTGTGGTGGTGGGAACAAAGGAACGTTCGGAGTGCCCGTTGGCTTGAAAAAAGCGTGGTGGTGGGAACAAAGGAGCTGTCAAAGTGCCCGTCAGACCGGAAAAAGAGAGTTGGCGGGAACAAAAGTGCGTCTAAAGTGCCCGTCAGCTCGGAAAAAGCGTGTTGACGGGCATTAAAGTGCGCCCAAAGTGCCCGTCGGCCTGGATAAAGCGTGTCGAAGGGAACCAATGTGTGATTAAAGTGCCCGTCAGTCTGAAAAAAGCCTGTTGAAGAGAACTAAAGGGCGTCAAAGTGCCCTTCAGCCCATAAAAAGTGTGATGACGGGAACAAAACGCATCTCAAATATAAACTATCCCGAGTAAACTTTAGTAAAACGCTCACAAACAACTACCATATTTGGTGCAAATTCGAGATTATATGTTTTTAATTCATTTCTAAAAAAGTTCTCATGCGCTTCCCACCAAAATGCATAATCCCCTTCACCTTCAGCTAAGGCAAATTCTTCAGACACTTCGTCCATGGGCAGAACCTCAACGGAATCAATTTTAATAATCGCGACAGGTTCGTCGCTGCTATTTAAAACAATTGAATATTCGCCTGCTTGTGGCAGGGGCTCGTTTTCAAGTTCATAAAAAACATGACCTGAGGTGGTAGCTGTCTTCTTGCACTCCACAACTAAATCTGCCAGCCAATCGGGCTCTGCACCAAATTGAAAAGCATCTTTATAAGTGACATTCTCAAGCTGATGCAAACTGCAGTATTCATTCCAGAATACATCTGTTTTCTTCATTTTCAATCCCTCCAATTATTCCTTTATTATGTAGGAAAAAAAGGAAAAAAGGCAATCTTTTCTCACATATTTGACTCTATATTTCCAATGTTTCTGTTAAACTATTTATTAAAAAGTAGAGGTGGGAACATGGAAAATCAATATTTTTACAGCAAATATACTGAAGTGCTTATCATTGGCATTCTTACTGGCATAGCTGGGATCATCACCTTATTGATTTTTACAGCAGCAGGAGATCAAATGTCCACATTTTCTCGTACACTTACCATTATTTTATGTGTTTTCTTTTTGGCAACCTCTTTATTATTGCTTTTAACGAGAAAATCCAGACAAAAAAAGCCGGCGATCACCTTAAATGATCAGGGAGTAACCATTCATATTAATCCAGGCTACGGTTTTATTGGCTTTGAAAACATTGATGGCGTGATGCTTTATAAAAGACAATGGAATAAGATGATTGGCATTGTTCTACATAATGAAGAAAAGTTTATTGAAAGCTATGCTGGAATGAGAAAGATGAACTTAATCAATAATCGCAAACAAGGGTATCCGGCTGTTGAATTGATGAGGTATACGATTGTTGACAGTCAGGCATTGATTGATGCTTTGCAGCAAAAAGGTTGTAAAGTTTATCAGCATTCCAAAGGTGGAAATGGTTAAAAATGCACAAATAAGAGAAGAGGGAATGTATTTTGAAAAAAATAGCGATTGTCACTGGCGCCAATTCTGGCATGGGTTTAGCAACAACGATTGCACTTGCCAAACAGAATATCTATGTCATTATGGTGTGCAGAAATCCAGAAAAGGGAAAACAGGCACTTCATGAGGCCCAAAAAGCTAGCGGCTCTGGAAATATTGAGCTAATGCTATGCGATTTAAGCTCTTTATCACATATTCGCCAATTTTGCGATGAGTTTAAAAGCAAATACCCCAAATTGGATATTTTAATAAATAACGCTGGTGTGGTTTCTTTAAAACGGCAGGAAACAGAGGAAGGTTTTGAAGTGATGCTTGGCGTCAATCATCTTGGTCATTTCCTGTTAACGAATTTACTGCTTGATCACTTGAAGGCAGCACCAAAAGGCAGAATCGTCGTTGTGTCTTCGGGAGCTCATAAATGGGGCAAGATGGACTTTGAAGATCCGTATTTTAAAAAGAGCTACAATGTCGTTGTAGGATATGGACGTTCAAAGCTTGCGAATGTGTTGTTTACACGCGGATTGGCTCAGCGCCTTGAAGGTACAAACGTAACAGTCAACAGCCTGCACCCTGGTGCCGTTGCAACAAATCTTGGCGTTGATCGCACAACCGGATTTGGAAAAAACTTCATTAAACTGCTTGTTCCGTTTTTCAGAACAGCTGAGGAAGGTGCGAAAACGGCCATTTTTCTTGCCACCAGCCCGACAGTTGAGAAAACAAACGGTCACTATTTTTACAATGAAAAAGAAGCTCCGATTGCTAAAATAGCAAAAGATGATGAACTGGTAGAGCGGTTTTGGCAGTGGAGTGAGGGCGAGGTTGGGTTGAGTAGAACAAATAGGTAAGGAAAAAAACCAGCTATGTGGATAAAATGTACCCTATAGAGTAGACACTTTAAAAAAGTCTACCTATAGGGTATTT
>JBFNER010000056.1:0-21823 GCA_040797665.1 Neobacillus sp.
ATGTCTGTTGCCTAATTTTTAATATTTCTTTTAGAAGATTATATTTGAATACTTTTTCTTCTTTAATATTAGTGCCGCTCACACAACCGATATATTCAAAAAATTCATATTGTTTATTATGTTTGTATCTCGATTCTATAGCTAAAAACTCTGATATTTTCTCTAGGAAAATTTTCTCTAAAGTTCTTAAAATAAAATATTCTTTCTTCAAATCAGCTTTATCAAACATTTTGTCTTGGGGATTTCTAGTGTACTTTCTATAAATTACATTATTTAGGTTTTTGCCTTCCTCGTTTAAAAAAAGATTATTTTCCCATTCTAATTCTAAATACTCAGGATTCATTTCATATAAAAATGATAAATAACGCGGTTTATTTAAATAGCTTAATCTTTGTTCAATTCTAACTGCACGATTAGTATTATCAAATAAATTAAATTTTGAATAAGCCGTTAGAGCATCCTCAAGATTAGTATCCATATCAAAATACTTTATTAATTCTTTAGTATTTCCTCGGTATAGTTTCTTTTCACCAGCCCAAGGATATTTAATTTTATTTCGGATGTAATAAATATTTAATTATTTTTATTTACCCTATTATTTTTTATAAATATGTTTTTCAGTTGTTGTTTTAAAAAAAAACGATTCTCTTTTTCCGTAATGATCCTTTAAGTTATAAATGTCCTTGCTCATTGTACCTTGAAAATAATAGCAATCGTCATATAGATGATAAATTAGGAAATATTGTCCTTTTTCGAAGTTATATCTTCTTGTTTTTTCATTAGATCCTATCAAATCCAAAATACTTGTTTTACCAACTCCATTTTTTCCAATTAAAAGTGTAATATTTTCAATTTTGTTTCCCCAAAAGTCATTCATGACGTTATGTGCACTCTTTTTAATTTTAAGTTCACTATTCATAAAAGAAACCTTAAAATCTGTGGAAAAGTTAATATCCTGCTCTATAATTTTTCTATCAATATTTTTTATATATAAATAGATTAGCTTTGCCATGGCTCTCCCTTTCGCTTAACCAAATTATCCCTACAATTTAAGAATATAACAAAATATATATAAAAACACATAGAATCTATATATTCTAAAGATTTTCTTATTCAAAAGGGAAATTTTGGTTTTTAAAGTATGGTCTTTAAAGTATGGTCACAGTGACGCCTCGAATTTATTCGAAGATTGATAGGGTTTATGATGATTCTATATTGATAGAATGTAGTTACAGATGAATATTGTTGAGGTTGTTGGTTGTTATACTTCTTCCCGTTTGGGGAGGGAGGTGATAATCATAGAAACATTTCTTTTGGTTGATTTTATTTATAAAATTTTTGTACTGTATTGGATTATATCCATGTAGTAGACCTTGCTAATGGGCATTTAAAAGCACTTGAGAAGGTAATGTCATCCAAAAGGTGTAGAAGCATTAACCTTGGGAGAGGAACCGGTTATATTGTACTAGAATCGTTTCAGCATTCGAGAAAACATCAGGAATGAAGGTTCCATATATGATTGTAGATAGAAGACCTGGGGATGTAGCAGTTTGTTATGCGGATCCATCAAGCGCAAAGAATGAAATAGGTTGGATTGATAAAAAGAGGAATCCGAAGAGATGTGTAGGTATTCTTGGAGATTGCAGGAGGAGAATCCGATTGGGTATGATAGTTAATATTAGAATGGTTTAATGAATGCATTAAACAGGATTCCCTTATTTGAAGAATCCTGTTCTTTGTCAGTATGGTCACAGTGACGCCTCGGATTTTGTCGAAGATTGATAGGGTTTAAGATGATTTTATAGTGATAGAATGTAGTTGCAGCTGAATATTGTTGGGGTGGTTGGTTGTTACATTTCTTTCCTTTGGGGAGGAGGTGATAATCATGGAAACATTCCTTTTGGTTGATTTTATTTATCGAATTTTAGAATAGAACAATTTACGAACACCCTTGTTTACTTATGTAGGCAAGGGTTGTCATTTTATATGGGATCGAGAGGAGGTTTGAACTTGAGTAAGAGAAAATGGTGGATACTTGCCGCGATTGCTTGGATGGCGTCGATATTCATGGCGACGCAGCTGCCATACTTCACTGGGCAAAACACGGCAAAAGTGATTGAAAAAGCAGTTGTGAAAGAGCGGGTTGCAGTGGAAAATCCAGGTGCTACTTCAAAGGAAGTTAACAAGTTGAACCTCTTGGTAAGAAAGTCTACCCATGTTATCGTGTTCGGGATTTTGGCATTATTATTATACAAATCTATGGAGCCTTTACGATTTTCTTATCTACTTGCTTGGTTCACTACTACTCTTTACGCAATAACCGATGAATGGCATCAGTCGTTCGTGCCAGGAAGATCGGCGGCTTTTCAAGATGTAATATTGGATTCTATGGGAGCCTTGGTAGCTCTGTACATACTCTTTTTTATCAATACCTATGTAAAACGGGCTGCTAAGGTTTAAGTATTTGCATTACTTCACAAAATAGAAGCAGTTTTACCTTTTCTAATTAGCAGGAAAATAGCCACTATTTATGTTTAAATAGCGCTTGTTTCTATTATGCTTGATCAATTCTCCCGTAACTCTTGCTTTCATTGATGATGGCAAAGTCATTTTTCGATAACTAAAAACGGGTGCCAGGCACACTCCAGGGAATTTCCAACCTCAGATGTGACTCGTGGGTTCAGTCAGTCCCCCGCTCAGCTATTTTGTCTGTTTATCTTAATAATCCCCTTCCGGTAAGGAAGAGGGTTATCTTGCTTGTATATATAACAAATCAAGAAGGTATATAAACCTTATCCATGCTATCAATCAAAAACGTATCAGCCGCATCAATACTGTATTCCTTTGCTAAGTATTCACCAATTTTATCATGAACAATGCAGCACACTTCGCCATACTTTGCTCGATTCAGGGCAAAATCAGTATGCTTAACCACATACATCCATTTTCGCCCGTGATCTATTTTTACGTTCCGCACGAATTTTCGTTTCGTTTCTTTTACTTTAATATTAATTAGGTCTAGACATACAAGGTTATTAAGATAGACATTATCTAGGTATTCAATCTCAAAGCTTTTCTCTAAGATGTTAGGAAGGTCTTTTGTTTCGTCGTGTTCCTTAATTTGTACACCGTTGATGGTTATAAACATAACTTTCCTCCAATGAGATCTAAGGTAGGCGGAACGGGTGATATAGGTACTTTAAATAGCATTAAGATTAGGCTGAATTTGATAATTGTCTTTTTGGATGAATGTTTAATAGAGAGGATGCTTGGGGTTGTTAGATTTATTTAATTGACTTGGGGTCTTATTCATCTGTATCTATGAAACTAATAATTCTATTCATATCATCTATTCCAAGGGCCTCGGCAATACGTGCCAAATGTTTAAAATGTATATTCTGTCTCTTATCATTTGCTAACTCACTTAAAGCTGCATGACGAATATCTGTTAACCGGGATAATTCCCTTAGGGAAATACCGTGCTCTTTAAGTAGTTGATTAATATTAACCCTAACCATTTTCCCCATAGTACCTCTACAACCCCATTAAATAGACTATAGAGAAAACCTAACATACCAAAATTTTCAAGGTGGTACGCTAATGCGTACCAAAACAACCAATATAGAAAAAATGTAGGGGATCGAACTCCAACCAAAAAATCAATTAAAGATTGTCACTTATAAATTTTGTCATGGCCACTGTTTATTGGTTTGATGATAGGGTCTAACCCATTCTTGCCATCGACAAATTTCTACCCATCTTTTTATAAGAACCTAGTATTCCACGACTTAAGTTCTGTTTTACACAAACGTTCGTAATATAAGGTTAGCCAGATTTTTCTGGTTGACCTTTTTTTAAATGGTTTTATTATAACGGTAGTCGGGGTAGAACGGCACAAACGTGGGACTTGATCCCGTCATCAAAACTGTTCACCCCCTACTTGTATGAACATGATTCGGGCTGGTTGGGACGATGATCCCGTTTAACAAGCGAACCTATGACATTACAAGAAGCCTTAGGGGTTACCGACTAATATGTAATTTGGAGGAGGAGATTAAGAAATGAATCCAGTCGTAGGCCTGGATGTAGCAAACGGGGAAAGTCAGGTACAAGCGTTTTTAGATAAGGGAAAGCCATACCGTAAGAGCTTTAGTATCCGGCATAATCTTGAAGGTTTGGGGAAATTATTAGAGGTTCCTGAGAGAAATAGAACGAGTAACAGGAGGACACCAACCTTCGGTTGTTTTGGAATCTACAGGACATTATCACACCCCAGTTGTTCAGTTTTTAGGAGAACAAAACTATGTCTATATTATCGTGAATCCACTTATTTCTCATAGAGCTAAAAGCTCAAGTCTTAGAAAGGTAAAAACTGATGCGATTGATGCTTACCATTTATGTGAATTGTTTTATAAAGAGGAATTAAAGCCTTATAAAAAGCGAGGGATACAACTTTTAAATCTTCGTAATCTTACGAGACAACAAGAGTCCATTGCCGCGATAGCAGCACAAACAAAATTACAGTTTCACGCAATCTTGGATCAGGTTTTTCCTGAGTATAAAGGTGTATTTGGAAGTTTATTTTCTAAAGTATCATTGCTTACACTGTTGGTTTTTCCAACCTCTCAAGCAGTTCTGAGTGTGAGTGAGTGTGAAATAGAAGATAAGATTGCTTCTCTATGTAGTAGTCGATCGAAAAAATGGGCAAAAGAAAAGGCCCAAGCATTAAAAAATGCCGCCCTTCGAAACCCATTTCAAAAGAACTTATATCAAAGCCATATTATTAATCTAGAAATACTGGCTAACATCATTCTTCAATATAAAGAGCATCTATCAAAGTTAGCAGCAGAAATAGATGCCCTCGCTAAAGAATTTGAAGAATATAAGATTATCCAGTCTATCCCTGGAATAGGAGAAAAAATCGCGGCAACGATTATTTCTGAAATTGGAGAGATAGATCGGTTTAATCATCCTAAGAAGCTTATCGCATTCGTTGGAGTCGACCCAAGTGTGTACTCATCTGGTAAGTTTACCGCCTCGAAAAACCGTATTACTAAAAGAGGTTCTAGTAGGCTAAGACATGCATTATATTTAGCTGTTCAAAGTGGGATACGTGACAACCGCAAAAAGAAAACAACAGACGAAATAATCCCACGGAACAAAAGGTTAAGAACATTTTACGATAAAAAGCGAGACGAAGGAAAAGCTTACAGAGTAACTGTTATTGCCTGTGTTAATAAGCTCTTACACTGGATTTATGCCTTATTAAAAAGCAAAAGTAATTTCCAAGATATAGCATAAAAACTATATCTAGCTAAATACAACAAAACCTTCCAGAAATTGCATACCGGAAGGTTATTTGGCATGTTTAGTTTTAGTATATCACGTGTATTTTAGATTTTTTACTGAAAAATGTTGACAAACTATTAGCTGGTTTTGATTAGCATCAAAACGTGTCTATTTGTGCAGATTACTAGTTTTTTTATTTTTTTATTGTAGCAGGAGGTCGAAGACTAGGACTGGTCCTCGACAAACACTGCTCTAGAAAACTAGCATGAGTTCGTTTAAATAAAGAGGTTTTCTAGGTTTTAATCGGACGTTTGATTGAGTTTTTTTTGTGCTAAATAAACGTTTGATTGGAAACTGTGTTTTTGGCTTTATAAAGGCTTTTGTTGGGTGAGGGCGGAGAGAATATTGTCGAAAGCTGCCTTTGTGTTTACTAGTAGAAAACAAATCACGATATTCGTGCGGGGATACTGTACTTTTCAGTAAGGGTTGGCTGAATATATAAGATGAAAGATATGTGAGCATTTTTTACTTTTCTATTATTCTACAAAATTCTCTATCCTTTCGACTGGTAATCATTGTATATTAATCTAGTAAGCATATTTTAGGAGGATTATATGAAGAAACTATTGCTCATGGCTCTTGTTGTGTTGCTTTTTTCATCGGTGATTCAGGCACCGGCACCGGCTGCTGCTACGGCACAAAGTAGCGTGAAATGTGGGACTTCACGGTCAGCAATCATTGCTGTGATGGACTTCTGGTACTTGAATGGATACAGCGCTACGAATGACCCTTACAATCTCGATGATGACAATGATGGGTATCCATGTAACGTAACCAAACATCAATATGACTTTTTCTTACAATCGGTAAATGGCTGGAAAACCTCTGGCGGCAAGTGGTACTACTATCTTCCAGGTTCCTCAACCCCTTATAAAGGCTGGTTAAAGCAATTAGGGAAATGGTATTACCTTGACTCTAATGGTGTGATGAAAACTGGCTGGCTGTATCAAGGCGGTACCTGGTACTATCTAAACTACGGCGGTGCGATGGTAACAGGTTGGCTCAAATATGGACAAGACTGGTATTACTTTGATAATGGCGGTGGCATGAAAACCGGCTGGGTGAAAGATGGCACCAAGTGGTACTATCTTGAAACTAGCGGTGTCATGAGAACCGCTCCACTTAAGGTAGGTACAACTATGTACTTTTTTGAATCTGGCGGTGCGATGAAGACAGGCTGGATCTCTTATGGTGGTAAATGGTACTACTATAATGCAGATGGATTAGCAAAAGGTTGGGTTCTAGACAAAGGTGACTGGTACTATCTTGATGCCTATGGTGTGATGAAAACCGGCTGGATCAAGTATGGTAACTCATGGTATTACTTGAATCCAAATGGAACCATGAAGACAGGCTGGTTTGAAGAAGGTAATGCAACTTACTTTTTAACATCGGGCGGAGAAATGGCTACTGGCTGGACCGAGATTTATAGTAAAATGTACTACTTCTATTCTAGTGGCGCCATGGCTCGTAGTACAACGATTGATGGCTTTGAACTTGGGGCAGACGGGGCATGGCTGGTAAGTCCTCTCGATCGAGTTCAAGAAGTGGCTGATAAATACGGGTTAGTACTAGAGGTTCTTAATGAAGAAGAAACAGAATTTATGATTGTGGATGATGTGTATGAAGTTGTATACGGAAACGCCATGGGAATCGTGGAGTCTTGGGTAGGCTATGCCGATGTAGGGATTGATATGGCACTTGCACTAGGAATTCCAACAACCGAAGACGAATTAGCTTATGAAGTCTATAAAAATATCGAATTAAATATGGACACTGATTTTAACGAGTGGAAAATCAACTATAACGCTGATAGGCATTATTTTACCATTTACTGGGGCGAAGGCTTGCAGCAAAACTCTTGGTCACAGTGACGCCCCGGATTTTGTCGAAGATTGAGATTGCATGAGTAATTGGGGGCAGACCCCCACTCAGCTAAAGTTCAAAGCGGTAAAGTATAGAAAGGTAGGAGAGCTCAGCTTTCTGCCTTTTTACTGTTTATAAGGGTAAATTTATTTATCGATTTTGGGAGGATTTTGACATTTTGGGGTCAGTCCCCCACAACGGTAAAGCGTAACTCGGTGGGGGACTGACCCCCATTTACGCCTCGATTTTGTCGATTCAAGTTTTATAGATAATAGTTTTCTATGTTACAATCTATTAAATAATTATATATAAAGTTATAAGGGAGATTATAGGATGAAATCTATTATTCTGAGGTCAGGATTGTTGGCTTGTGTTTTACTCTTTGGTTGGTCTTATCAGGCTTCTGCGGAGATGACTTTGGCATCTAAGTGTACTTCGTTTGGTGAGTTGAAACCAAATCAAAATCCTACTTCTCAGCAGATAAACTGTTTGCTGACGAATGCTGCATTGGAGGCGAATATTCCTCCGGAGGTTGTGAAAGCTGTTGCGATGCAGGAAAGTGGTTGGAAACAATTTGACCAAGATGGCCAGCCATTAGAGACTGATGATGGCGGAATTGGCATCATGCAAATCACCAATCAAGTAAACTATGATCAGGAAAAATTAAAGACGGATATTACCTATAATATCCAAGCTGGCGTTGAAATTCTAAATAGTTTTTACAAGCGTAAGGATTTGCCTAAAATAAAAGGCGCAGGGTCTGATGTTATTGAAAATTGGTACTTTCCGGTGATGGCCTATAATGGGATTAAACCAGTAAATAGTCCACTTTATCAGTTGGATGGGAGCAAAAATACGAATGCTTATCAAGAAAAAGTGTTTGCAGCACTTGAGAGAGACAGCTTTTTAAGCGGTACGAAATTAGCGGGGTTCCCTTTTAAAACTGCTGATTTTAGTTATCAGACTGACAGCGATGAAAATATGATCTTCAATAAGCTGGAGTATACGATTACGACCGAGATGCATGAATCTACCCATCTTTTTGAAGTGGGGGAAAAGGTAGTAACAACGGCTAAGGTGAATTTACGGTCACAGCCTGACAGTCGAGATGCCTCGAATATCATCCAATCTTTAGAGACAAAGACTACTTTGGTGATTGACGGGAATTTTGTCTATGACGAATATAATCAAAATAATCGGTTTGTCTGGTACCCTGTCAAGACGGATGATGGAAAAGTAAAGGGGTATATTTCCTCTGCTTACCTTGTGAAAAAGTTGGAGGCACCTGTTGTAAGCCCTGTCCTAAGTAATCATCTCGATGTTATAGGAAAAACGCCAATTGGCCATGTAACGGTTATAGTTATGCGTGGGTCATTTTGGATTGGCAGTACCGTTTCTGATGTGGATGGGAATTTCAAGGTAGGTATGTCCCCACAATTGGAAGGGGAAATCCTGACGGTAACCTATAAGGATGGATTGAATCGGGTTAGTGACCCTACTACTATAAAGGTTCAGCCTGTGCTAAATGGATGGATCAAGATTGACGGGGAGTTATATCATTATACGAATGGGTATGTAGATACTGGCTGGTATCGAGAAGGAAAACAAGAATATTATTTAGACCCTAGTAAGGGTGGTGCTTTGAAAAAAGGCTGGTTACAGTTAGGCGAAAACTGGTTATACCTTGATGATAGTGGCACGAAGACAACGGGTTGGTTAAGAGTTAGTGGCAGTTGGTACTATTTTGCGTCTAATGGTTTAATGGCTACGGGCTGGCTGTATAATGGTGGTGTGTGGTACTACCTTGCTTCCAGCGGTGCCATGAAAACGGGTTGGGTACAAGACGGTAGAAGTTGGTATTATCTTGCTTCTAGTGGTGCCATGAAGACAGGCTGGCTACAAGAGGGCAGAAGTTGGTACTACTTAGCTAGCAGCGGCGAGATGAAGACAGGCTGGCAAAGGATCAACGGCACTTGGTACTACTTCTACTCAAGTGGAGTTATGGCTTATAATACTTGGATTGGTGGATATAGATTGGGATCTAGTGGGGCGATGATGTAGTAGACGGTGACAGGCACGCCCCGCATTTTGTCGAAAATGATGTATCTGTCACGCCCGAAATATTGGTGTCACATGTTTGGTCACAGTGACGCCCCGGAATTTGTCGAGATTGATTGAGTTGATGTCGTATGGGATGTGGTAGACTGTTGTTGCAGGATTGTTTTTTTATTTTCCCCTTATAGTAGCCTGTTCTATTAGTCGGGGGAATCACTGTAACCACACAGACTGGTAGTATTTTTCCCGTTACTATGCCGAGGCTCTTCATCTTTTCTATTTAAAATTGGCACAACTACTGTCTTTAATATTGGGGATAATAGAGTAAAGACGAAATATAGAAACGGATAAATTCTTTATCTGGCGGAGGATGTTTTAATCTTTTGAAAATATAAAAGGTGCATAAATGGCGTAAAAAAAAGCGAAATTAAGGTTTCGCTTTTTTTATCATAGTGGTTATATAAAGAAATGCCCACGATAGTAGTTGAGTTCCTATAATCGAGGTCATAATTCGTCTATGTTCGGAAGAGTTTTTCCTAACAAAGTATAAAACGAAGGAAGCTGCACAAGTGCCTGAAATTAAATGCATTAGTACTATAAATTTCTTCATGTCATCACCGCCTTTTTCTGCAGAACTGTGAAGTCTTGGATTAGAATTAGTATTTGCCAATTCAGTTATGATATCCATAGAAAACGCTAATAGAGTAGTTTAGCTGAAGAAAAAGATATAGAATTTGGTGTCAATAATCTCCATAAATTTGAAAAATGGCTTGCAAAACTGATGTCAGTTTGCAAGCCATTTTCATTGCCATTTAAATGATATGCACCTCAAAACGGAACCTTTATAAAGTTTAGTGGCCTGTTTTGATTTACATGTTAAGAATTAGAAATAAAAATCATGTGCCAGGCTCCATCCAAGGGATTTCCGGTTAAAGATGTCATTCAAAACACGTTATCCTCATATTAATTACAAAAGACAAGGAAGGGGGGAGATTTTGAGTCATATCGTGATTCTGTCTATCATATTGCTCATAATTATTTTGATTATTATCTGTCTATACTTTATTTCAAGACACAAACAAAAGGCTATACAAGTAGTCACATTAGAGACCTTTATGACTGGTCATCATCTGAATGAAGATGAAAGTCAGAAACAAAGCCTAATAAAGATGATAAATGATTTTTTTGATTATGATCATGGCGAGGGCAGTGAAGATTTAGATGGAGGTGGTGATCATGGGGGGGATGATGGTGGAGAATAAGGTATCCCCCTCTGAATGCTACATAGCCACCAAATTAAGATTTGATATATACCTTCTCCATGCTATCAATGATAAACGTTTCAAATGGATCGATTCCATATTCTTTTGCTAAGTATTCTCCGATTTTATCATGAACGATGCAGCACCTATATTTTCTAAGTGGAACGTGAATACGTAACGTTTCAACTATTATTGATAAAAATATAGAGGGCATAATTTGATTCTAATGGGTGGTTTCCTTGTTGCACTAACAATAGATACAGGCGACAATATTCTACCCATTTTTATAGCTAGAGCTCTTTGTTCACGGCGATTGTTTCCGTTTTACACAAACGATTGATTAGTATCAAAACATGTCCATTTGTGTGGATTTCTAGTTTTTATTTGATTTTATAGAAGAAGTAGATCGAAGACTGTGACTGTTCCTCGACAGAAATTGCTCATGAAAACTAGCAAGAGTTCGTTTTACTAAAGGGGTTTTCCTAAGTTTAATCAATCGTTTGGTTGAAGAATATTGTGTTAATTAAACGTTTAATTGGATTTGTGTTTTTGCTTGGTGTAGAGGCTTTTGTTGGAGTGAAGAGGGGAGAAGATGGTCGTATTTTGCGTTTGTAAATAGGGGGAAGAAGTCCACGAATATGGATGTAGTCACAGTGACTCCCCGATAAGTTCCACTCTGTTTGTTCAGTTTTGCTGGGCGGTCACAAAATATTCCTATTTATCTGAAAAACTAGAAAGATATTCCTACAAATCCATGAAATAATAGAATCGTTATAGAAGAAAACTAGACTAAACTAGGATGGTGTAACATGGTAGATTTAATACGTAAGGAAGGAATTTGTGGCCTTAAATTAAAGGCGATTAGAATCTTAATCCAGTTAGTTGATGACGAACAGTATACCAAAGAGAAGCAGATTGAAGATTTAACAAGTCTTATCTCAGACCTTGACCAAATGGAAGATGAAATTCAACCGATCTGCATAGATTAAATTACATAAAAATGATTGTTTAATGTAACGCAGGGACGGTTCTCCTGCTTCCTTAAGGAAGCAGGAGAACCGTCCCTGCGTTCCTTTTTATGGTAAAATGGGTTTCGGGAGGAGTGGTTATAGTGGAAAATTCAGTAGGTAAAGTGTTAAGAGTGATTGGGTTAGTTCAGATTGCCGCAGGTTTGATTATTGGTTTAGTTTGGGGAGGTAGTAATGATCCTTCCGGTGAATCCTTCAATTTTTCTGTTTTTATATCTAGTACTGCCACAGGATTTATTTCGGGGATTCTGTTTATCGGTTTTGCAGAAATTATTAATTTGCTGCAAAAAATCTATTACCAACTTCAAGGCCTTCCCACTATAAAGATGGCTGAAGGACCGGAGCCAGGAGAGCCCTCCACTGATAAGGGCGGGACACAGGAGATAAACATTGGGGAGCCGGCAGAACTGAATGATTTGGATAAAGAAAAAGTATTGGCACTATACAAAAATCAAAAACTAGCAGACATTCTCCCTACGCCTTATGAGGGATATTGCATCGTTCAAATTTCCAATCGTGATGAAATTTCCATCGTTGACGTTGGAGGTTTTAAAGCCGTTGTGTCAAAGGATATAGAAATGAATCAGAAAATCAAACAATGGTACGAACAAATTTAGGTCACAGTGACTCCTCACCCTGACGGTAGTGACAAATTTCTACTCATATTTATAGTAAAACCTCTTTATTCACGGCGATTGTTCCCTTTTTACACAATCGTTTGATTAGTATCAAAACGTGCGGATTTGTGTAGATTAATAGTTTTTATCTGTTTTTATTGAGGAAGTAGATCGAAGACTGTAACTGTTCCTCGACAGAAATTGCTCATGAAAACTAGCATGAGTTCGTTTCATTAAAGGGGTTTTCCTGGGTTTAATCGATCGTTTGGTTAGGAATTTTGTTGCTAACCAAACGATTGATTAGATTTGTGTTTTTGCTTGCTGTAAAGGCTTTTGAGCTATTTAGGTTTAAAAGAAAAAGTCGAAACCTGCGATAAACATAAAGAGTGTAAACTGAGGTCCGAAATTAGAGATAGATGAATCGTTCCATCCTCCACAATCCGACTCCGAAAATTCATGCGCACCCTCCGAAACTTTGTCATCCTCAACCACAATCCCTTCTCCAACAAAAATATCTTTCCGACAACTATATATCGTTAAATGGTTAAAAAAGTTAGGGTTTCAAGAATTATTCCTATTTGTTGTGATTGTGAAGATACGTTACGGTTCGTTCACGCATCGATATACGATAGGTGGACAAGAAGAAGATATAGAAATAGATTAAGAAAAAGAAAAAGAAAAAGAAAAATTAAAAAGAGAACGACAACATCTTTTTAATACTAGTATAAAAACAATCTTAGGATTAGCTGCAGTCAAAAAAATTAAGAATGAACCTGTCCTTTTTGAGCGTTTTTCCATATATAAAGTATGTAACGAAAATAGCACTAAGTAGTTAGTCTGTATAACTTGTGTATTTAGAACTCTCTGGGAATTAGAATTTTAATCTGGAGTGAAGGATGACAAGGTCCAGACTCAGGTAAATGCTGCTCTAGAGTTAAGAAAGGATTATGACAAAAATTCTTAAAAAAGACGTCGAATAATAAAATATATATCCAAATATTTGAAGAAAAGGTCGTATAATAATTATATATGGTCGATAATTCGACATTTATAGTTTATTGATAAAATTCTAATTACAAAAAATCCCCGTAATTTTGGAGGTAGGAGCCGTATATGGAAATGGAAGTGGAGAAGGAGAGGGCTTTATCTAACCTGAAGCAGGTATTTCAGAAGAATTTGTTTCCTATTTCAATTATTTCATCAATGTTAATTTCAGGTTCAATCGGATATACCGCTAGTCAAATAGTTGTCAATAATAGTGTTGGTAACACAGCAGAGATAAATATTATGAAGAAACAAGTAAATGAAGCTAGAAATAATTCGTTAAAAGTAATAGAAACAGAGATACCTAAAATAATTAGCGATCTAGATGAATACGATCAGGATATAAATTTATTAGTTAAAAATGTTGAGTGGTTAAATGGAAATTTAGCTCCTATAAGGGATACAATAGGCAAATTTGACACAGCAAATAACGTCTTTCAAGGAGTTAGCGTTTTAGTTGATATTCCTATTGTAGATAACATAAGTACTAAATTTGAATTTGCACAGATTCAATTTGCTGAAATTGATAGTATTTTATTGGGTTTGAAGAGCTTAACAGATATTCAAAAAGAGATGAGTGATTCTCATCAAAAGTTAAGTTCATTATTCGAAGAATATCAAAAAGAAAAAAGCATTGAACAGTTATTTCAAATTGAACAAGAGTTAAATTCAAACCTGATTTATCAGATTGAAGATTTAAGGAATACTACTAAAGAAGCTCATAAAGTTTTTGAACTATCATCAAGTGTTTTAATTACAGTAAATAATACTAATTCCCTTATTAATTCAATACAGGAAGTGGGGAAGGATACGCTAAATGCAATTCAGTTTTGGAAGGAGAATGAAGGCAGTTCTGAAATTGTAAAAGATAGTTTAAAAAAGGATTTAGATGCGCGCGTAGAGAAGATTCAAAAGCTGCCTAATGAATTAGCTCAACGATCCAAGAGTAGTATTACGTCAATAAGCAATGTTCAAAAAGAGCTACAGACTATAAAGATAGCACAAATGATTAGTAGTAATTAAAGGCGGGATAACCCTTTTTATTTTTTCCCCATTATATAGGTTATTGTGAACACTATTACAAGTAGTTCATCATCTCCTTGATATCCATATATCAAATTTCGACAATATATTCTAAATTCCTGCATTCAGTTAGTAACTCGAGCACTGGGGACACACCTCTTTTTAGCAAAGGGGTGTCCCGCAAAAAACTTACCTATATAATGCCGTAAGTTTTAATCTTCAAAATTCTAGTAGATGTTATAATACTATTAACTGGGTTTAAATCCAAAATCTTGAAAATAGGAGAATGTTATTATGGACCAATTTAGTTTCGATGAGAAAAAGTTTAGTAGAGATTTTGAAAGAGAATTTAAAAAACAAAAAAAAGAATTAGATGAACTTCTCCAGCAAAAGCTTGTTATTAGTTTACTAGGAGATGTGAATGTTGGAAAATCTTCGACTATCAATGCGTTAACAGGAAAGAAATTATCCGAAGTTAGTGCTTTTGCTGGTTTCACGACTAAAATACATACATATGAGTACTCAGATAATGTGATCATTGCTGACACACCTGGCTTAGAAGATATAAATCAGGAGGTATCAAGTAAGGCAGAGGAGTTTGTAGATAAAGATGCAGATATTATCTTATTTTTCTTTAATGCTGCGGTTGGTGCACAAAAACATCTAATAGATACATTTATGAAAATTAAGAAATTAAAAAAACCTATTATAACTATTCTAAATAAGATAGATATCTGGTATGATGATGGCCAATTCGACAATGATTCCTATCAAACAGTTATATCACAGATTGAAAAGGAAACTGGTCAAAAGGTAATACCAATTTCCTCAAAAAAATTAATTAACATACATTCATTAAATGATGAGATAATTAATATTCTTGAGACAACGGGGAAAGACCTTTTATATTTAAAAATATCAAAATATAAGGAAGGTAAGGTCAAAACTTGGATAAATGGTGCAGCTGTTTCAGCTTTTGGTATTGGAGTAATCCCCGTACCAGGTGCAGATATAGTCCCATTAACTACATTGCAGGTAGCGCTAGCATTACGGATTGCTTATATTTACAATTGCGAGGTTTCAAAAAATGATGTAATGTCATTAATTGCATCTACAATAACAGGTAGTCTTGGTAAGCAGTTATTTAGATTTGGTATAGAGGCACTAAAAGCATTAGGTTGGGTTGGAGGTCCAGTTGGTACTGGAGCAACTGCAGCATTAGCCGGTTCAGTAGCAGCGTCTATTACATATGGTTTTGGTTGGGCTTGTAATGCATATTATAAGAGCGGAATGAATATGGATTTAGGAGAGTTAGGGAATATATATAAGCAGGGTTACAATGAATACTTTAATTCATCTAAAAAACCATTAATGGCAGAAGTTTAAATTTTTTATCTATGTCAACAGGGTGCATTTAACGTGAAGTCGGTGCATATTTTTTTAGGAAAACGGTTCTAGATAACAAGAAAACCACCCAACGCCGTCGCAAGCAAGCCAAAGGGTGGTTCTCGAGAAAACTAACTTTTATTGACAACCACCACCCTGATGGTAGAGGTTGCAGGGAGAAGTGTTGGTAGCACTTCTCTTTTTTATTATATATCCGTTATACTGCTAAATATTCATTATTAGAAGAGAGTAGGGTCAGTGAGGTCAGATTCACACTTATGTTAATGGTAAGAGATTTAAATTCTTTGAGTGATTAGCAACGAAAAACAAGGTGGATAGCCACCTTGTTTTTCGTTGCTGCTATCCAACTCCAGAAGAATCTTAAAACTCCCAAATAATCGTTAAGTAACTCTCATCAGCATAGATTTGAATTTTCTCAGTTAATGCACTTCCCGTTTCATATGCTTGATTGACTAATTTATTTAATTCGGTCTCTGAGACGGGAGCGTTAATTCCTAGTGCAAGTTCCTTTATGAGAGCCTCATGCTGTCGTTGGCCCTCCACCAAACCGCCTTTGATCGCACCGATATACTCTATATCGTCTCCGCCTACTAGTACTAGATCATACTTTTGGGTGTACAATTTGTTGAGGTCAGGTCCAGTATATGTATAATATAGCTTTACCCCATATTTAGCTGCGATATCATTTGCATCTACAACTAAAACTCCATTGGCATCTATAAGTCTCCCGTCACCCAAACCATACAACAACAAAAGCTGCCAAAATGACAGCTCCCATCTTTAGCTCATGCACCCTTTAGCTTAATTGCTCTTTATTGTCTGTACCTCTTTTATCGTATTGATTGCATTTAATAAGTTTTTACTCAATGTATGGCCTTCTACAATAGAGAAAAAGTATTCTTCATTGGAAAACTTAATGAAGTTTGGCTCATTATTAGTATCAAAAAATATAGTATATTCGTTACTTTCTATTGTGTTTAGTTCCCAAGCTGCACCAATCCCTAAACGAACACTTGCAGATATCTTAGCAGCATAAAAACCTTCATCATCTTCCTTTAATTCACCAACAAAATAAGTATCCTCACTCGCATGTGTAACTAATAGTATTTCACTATTTGTTGTTGTAACCAAGTCAATGTTCCCTTTAATATTTTCAAACTCAATAAAATGCTCTAATGCTTCTACTTGGGTTGAAAAATGTTCGACTTCATCCTTGTTCTTTGAGGAAATTTTAGAACAACCACCTATTAGCAAAAGTGTAATCACAAACATATTTAACATCATTTTTTTAATGATAACCAACCCCTTTATCATAAAATTTACCGTAAATTCCTAAATATCTTATTAATAGCGGCTGCCTTTTCTATGAAAGTCGGTCTTTACGGAATGGACCTGTTAGTTCATGTACCTTTTCATAATCTTGTTCTTGGCTTGAAAGGCTTAAACTTCTTTTTAACATTATTCTTAATAAGCATTTGTAGGAAAAACTCATAATTTATTGCGTCAGGACTAACGAAAAAGAACTTCCTCTTATACTTAAATAACAATAAATGTTTCCAAGTTTTGAAGTACGAAATCTCAGTATAATATATTATATGTGTACGGCCAAAAGTGCTTCTGTAACAAAAATAGTCAGAATCCTTATGTATGTGTATTTTCCAAAATAGAGACAAAATTGATAATAACGAAAATAAGTATATCGGAAATACATATAAAAAACCTTCAAAAAGTGAGTCTTCTTCATAATGATCAGGAAAGATAAAGCTACCAATTATTAACGAAGTTAACAATAAAATCAATATTAACCCTAGCCATCCCAAAATGCTCGGAAGACGAACAACCGCCTCGCTATTAAATTTGAAATGAACCGTTTTCTTTTCTGTTCTTTCCATCTGCCAGAATATAACATAATGGACCGCAACCCCAATTAGACTAAACTTGATAATTCCTTCAATGATCTCTTGTATATAATTCACCTCCACTAAAATTTCCTCCAAATTTTTATTTAATGATATTCACCAATAATACAATGTTCTTATCTGGCCGAAAATAATACAGTAATACGAATTCACCCTATATAATTTTCACACTTACATTTACCCTAGTAAAAAAATTATTAAATTGTAATGTAAAATAGCAAAATTAGAATGACAACTAATAATAATCTTGAGAATATGACCCAGAATCTTTCGAAGTTAACCGCATAGTCGAGCCATTGTGACTGCTAAACTAGAGTAGACAGTTTCTGCTAGATAAGATGAAACACTTATTACCCAAATGTACCAGTAAAATATAAGCCTTTTCCATTGTAAGATGTCTAAGAGTTTATTTATACATCAATGGAGGGTACAGAAAAGGTGGATAAGTGGGAAATGTATATGGAAATACAACAGTTAATTAAGCAAGGGTTCAGTAAATCGAAAGTGGCAGAAAAGCTAGGGGTTTCAAGATCAACCATATATCGTAATCTTAAGAGATCTCCTTCGGAGATGGCCGAGTGGGTGGAATCCTTACAAACCAGAAGAAAGAAGTTAGACACTTATAAGGAATTAATTTTATCCTGGCTGAGGAAACATCCCGATATGTCAGCTGCACAAGTGCAAGATTGGCTAGAGGAAAGGAATCCATCGTTGGGAATTGGTGATAGCACTGTGAGGGGCTATGTTAGAGATTTACGTAATGAATATAAGATAGAGAAAGAGACATCACCAAGAGAATATGAAGCTATTCCTGACTTACCTATGGGAGAACAAATCCAAGTAGACTTTGGGTTCACTAAACAAAAAACCATAAATAACAAGGAAGTCAAACTTAGCTTTATTGCATTTGTTTTATCTAATTCCAGATACAAATACAAAGAATGGTTAGATAGACCTTTTACAACAGAAGATGTCATCAGAGCACATGAGAATGCATTCAAATGGTTTGAGGGGATTCCTAGAGAATTAGTTTATGACCAGGATAGTTTAATAGTAGTTAGTGAAAATGGTGGAGACTTAATTCTAACAAAAGAGTTTCAGCAGTATAAAGATACTAGAAAGCTAACCCTTCGGGTTTGTCGCAAGGCTGATCCAGAAAGTAAGGGTAGAATTGAGAATGTGGTAGGTTTTATAAAGCACAATTTCGCTAAATACAGAGTGTTCCACAATATTGATTCTTGGAATGAACAAGGCTGGCAATGGTTAAATCGAACAGGCAACTTTAAAATACACAATACAACAAAAAAAAGACCAGTCGAAGTGTTCTCCTTGGAAAAGCAACACTTAAGACCAGTCATTCAAAAAATAAATTTCATAAACAAATATGATAATAGTATAACAAGAAGTGTCCATAAGGACAATACCATCCGATATTTATCTAACCGGTATTCCCTTCCACTTGGGACGTTTAGTAAATACGAAACTGTAGGTGTAAAGGAATCTGAGGACCAACATCTATTAATCTATATCCCTGAGACAGGTGAATTAATAGCAAAGCATAAAATACCTGAAGGGATAGGCCATCTGATAAAAGATAGAAAGCATACTCGCGATCGAACAAAAGGAATCGATGCATATCTTGATACCGTTGGAAACCAATTTAAGGACAAGGAAGCTGCCTATCAATATCTAACTGTCCTTCGGGAGAAGTATCCTCGATATATACGAGATCAGCTACAAATTATATTAAGAGAAACAAAACAAAATAATGAAGACCTATTATCAGCAGCACTACAAGAGTGCGTCAGGAGAAAATTATATAGTGCGACAGATTTCAGCGACATCGTTCAGTACATTAAACGGCAACGCCAAGTTGATGATACAGTGACCGCCATAGCTGAGAATGTAACTCCAATAAATAGTTTGTCCAACTGGATTATGGAGACAGAAGCTCCTAAAAGAGAAGTAGATGCCTACACCGTTCTAATGGAAGGTGATTCACGATGAGTCAACTTCAGCAGTTACAAGAAATTCTGAGAACCCTTCGGTTGTCTGAAACCGCAAATCACTTACCTGAACTAATTAGAGAGGCTGAGCAAAAGGATTTATCCTTTACTCAGTTTCTCCTTGAAATGGCATCATTTGAGCAGAGTCGAAGAGATGAAAAACAACTTGAGAAGCGATATAAGTGGGCGACATTTCCCTTTTACAATACAATTGATGATTACGATTTGAAAGAGCAAAAATCATTAAGTAGTAAGAAGTTAAACCAATTAAAGGACTTAACATGGATTGAGCAGCTATATAATATTATCTTCCTAGGACCGCCAGGTGTGGGTAAAACCCATCTTTCGATAGGGTTAGGAATAGAAGCTTTAAACCAGGGCTACAAAGTGATTTTCACTACCATGGGAGATTTAATTCATACGTTAAAGACAGAAGAGATCACAAGGAAATCAAAAACCAGAATGAAACGGATAAGAGAAGCCGATTTAGTTATTATAGATGATTTGATGTTTATGGCTATGGATAAGCAAGAAGCTAACATGTTCTTTCACCTGATAAATAACTTATATAATCAAACATCCATTATTCTAACTTCCAATAAAGGACCGAAAGAATGGGGGGAACTATTGGGGGATCAAGCAATTACGACTGCGATATTGGACCGTATCATGCATCGAGTAGAGATTATTCATTTAAATGAGGATAGTTGGCGAATGAAACATCGAAAAACAATATTTGGTGACCAAAGTGTTTCAAATTAATTAGCAAAAATTGTGTCATTCTACTTGACGGTCACAGCCATGTATATAGGAAGGGTTTTTCCCTATCAAAATAGTATTTAAAGTAAGCAAACGGAAGTGTGATGACAAAATAAAATAGTAGGAATATCACCAATACCACGATGTGATGGTAAAGAAATTCAATTATGTGTAGGAAAGTATTCATATTCTTCTCTCAGTCTGTTTTTTGTATATTTTACCAAGCGTTGGGATTGTTTGATAGAGAAGGGTTCCTGTTAAGGGGATTAGAGGTCATGCTCTTTATCTGTATCACAACAAATTTCTACCCATTTTTATCGTAAAATCCTTTATTCATCTTCATTATCCCTGTCTTACACAAACGTTTGCGGAAGCTGCGTTTGTAGTAAAGGCGAAAAAACTAGTCATAAGAGTTTTAAAGCCATAGTTTGGAGTATCGTAAATGTTTAAAAATTCGGTTGAATAGCACTAAGACGACTAGATAGGCAACACGGGACAAATTATGGGGAAATCTTTTAGTACATAGTAGACTAAATACTGCGCAATAACTCCTACTGTTTTAGGACATTTTATGAATGATTTCACCCAAACTAACGTAAGCAGATTAATGTAAGAAGGATTTAATATTATTTATATAGAATATTTGATAAGAGAAACGAAGATTTAACGTAAGTAGGATAGTTGAATAATATACAGATTTTAATGGTAATTAAATAAATAAAACACAGTAACAATTCAATAGGAGAGGATTTTATGATTGGTTCTTTATTTAACTTTTTGTTTGAATTGGAGCAACACAAGAATAAAAGACAATATTCAAAAACTAAAATAAAGGATTTAGATTTAGAATTTAAAAAGGAAATGAAGAAAATTGAAGAAGACCCTGAGAAATTAATTTTAAATGTTTTACATAAAAATGGGGAGCGTATCATTGTTTATCGTACCATTTTTCGACCAGGAAGAAAAATACGGACTATTTTTTATAGAGCTGAAAGTTATTCATAAGAAAGGAATCATACTAAACAGAATCCGTTTAAGTGCCAATTATACCTGCGAAGAGACTATTGCTGGTGATATAGAAGTTTTTGGTGAGAATAAAGGTAGGGGATACGGGATATTACTTAATTCATTAATAAATTTTGCTGTAGTTAACTCCATAAAAAACATTTCAGGTTGGATCTCTTATGCAGACAAAAATCACTTTGATAAACTTGATTATTTTAATAAAAAACACAGTTTTAATGTGATTTGGTGTAGGGATAGTCTCCAAATAAAGCCGCAGACATTATTTGGACTAATTCTTAAAAACTCAGAGAGAGAAGGTATAGCGTCGGAAGGTAATTGATTTTTGGAGGATAAAATGACTAACCTATTTATAATTGGAAATGGCTTTGATTTATCTCATGGCTTAAAAACTTCGTACCAAGACTTTAGAGAGTATTTACTCTTGAATCATCCAGACATAAAGATGGATGAATTGATAATACC
>JBFNER010000057.1:0-21040 GCA_040797665.1 Neobacillus sp.
GCATTTCGTAGTTTAGCATATTGCTCGAGGTCCTTTTTGAAGGTTTCAATCATTTGATATTTCTTTGCTCCCATCTTTACCAAAACTACAAATCTTTCATCATTAATTTGAACAATATCTTTCATGGCATCATGTACCTGATTAAAGGCAACTTCAAAGCGCTCTGACAAAAATTGTCCCTTCTTCTTATCCGTTTTCATGTAACTCTCCCTAATCTTTCGCTTATCTTCTGCCTTTATTATATAACCATTATCAAGATTGTTAAATTATAAGTTATCTCCACTTTTCATGCAGCATGATGATTTCTTCCTGATGAGTAACTCCTTCATCATCAGGTGTTTCTAAAACAAAAGGAATTTCTTTAATGATGGAGGACGTCACGAATTCATCCATTTGTCTATCCTTTATCAGCCCATTTTGAAAGATATTAGCATGGCGATCCTTCCGAGAACCGGTAGGATATTTAGAATTATTTAGATGGATAATCTTAAGGTGTTCAAAATAATGTAATTCCTGACCCTTGTGAAAAAATTCTTTTGTATTTTCTCCAGTCCAAAGTCCACTTGCGAACGCATGACAAGTGTCAAGACAAAATCCAATTTTTTCAGGGTAATCACATAGTGATCTTATTTGAACTAACTCTTCAAACGTTGTTCCTAGCGCCCCCTTTGTCCCTGCATTATTCTCAATTAATAAAAAACATTTTCCATACCATTGCTCTAGTACCGAATTTAACATCTCTAGCATTAAGTGATAACTTGCGAGCGGCTCAGTTTTGCTAATTTGACTGCCAAAATGAACCACGACGCCAACAGAACCACAGGCGTTTGCTATTTCAAGATCATTAAGGAGTGATGCAATTGTTAATTCCTTTTTATCATCCGGCGGCGTTAAACTAGTGGAGTATGGAGTATGTGCTACAGAACTCAATGTATGTTCCTGGCAAAATTGCTTACAACTTTCAGCATCAGCTTTATCATAATCCTTTACAGATAGACTTCTTGGATTTTTAGGGAAATACTGAAAAGCGGATGCCCCGTTCGCAACCGCCCGTTTTGCTGCACCTAAATATCCATTTCTAATGCTAACATGACTGCCAAAAATCATTTTATCCCACCGCTTTTTTAGTGTTATATTTTGCTAATTAGATCATTCTAATGCGGAATAAGTTTTTAAAGCAAACAAAAAAACTGCAGGTACCGAAACACCATACAGTCTATTGGAAAATAACCATAGTATTATTTTATACCCACTGAATAGACCCAAACTCTCCATGTGGATGGCTTTGTATTTTAAATCTTCTATACTCAAATTTTAATTTTGATAATGGCAACTCATATACCTGTTGATCTTCTTTGTTATATACGTTTAAAAAAATTAATTTATTAATAAGTTTTTGTCGCTTTTTTTCATCATTATTCCTCATTGGGAACACTCCTTTAGTTTTACAAAAATCTTTCCATTGATAAAACTTTTATATCTGTAATTAGATTAGCTTTATTATAAACCTACAATTCCTACCTGTAAAGTATGGATTAAAAATCTGTTTATGTGATTTTTTAAACGGTGTAAATCGGAGGAACATAATTAAATGATAAAAAAGGACTAGTTCCAATAGAAAGGCGAACCCTAAATTGGATTCGCCTTTTACGAACTTGCTAATATTTGGCCGATTTTATCTTCTATTTTCTTCCCTTTACGATCATCCAGCAAATTGTTTAGCATAATGGAGAAAATAAGTGTTTTTCCACTGTTTGTTTTTACGTAGCCTGATAAAGAACTGACAGTTGAAATGGTTCCGGTTTTTGCCCTGATATGATCTTTAAGCGGAGGAAATTTCATTCGATTACGTAGTGTGCCCCCAGTCATTTTCTCACTAGCACCTGCAATCGGCAAAGAGTTAAAATATGGTTGAAACCAGCTTTCATCCTGTATTGAAAATAACAGTTGAGAAATTTGTGTTGCAGGGATTAAATTTACATGTGAGATTCCAGATCCATCCCTTAATACCATCGTAGACGTATTTACGCCAAACTTGGACAACTCCCTCTCCATCACCTCGAGACCTCTTTCCCAACTGCCTTCGCCGTTGACCACCCTCCCCATTTCTTTCACTAAGGTTTCGGCATGACCATTGTTACTTAGCTTCATAAATGGAATGAGCAACTCTGATAACGGAATTGATTGTCGGGTATGTAACACCTGAGCTGCTACAGGGGCCATCGCTGTTTTCGTTTTTCCTATCACTTCAATACCTTGTTCAACAAGCGATTGTTTAAAAAGTGCTAATGCATAGCGGGTCGGGTCCCAAACCCCGATCCATTCCTTATGCGTCTTTGACTTAACTGGGATCGTTCCGCTAATTGTAATCGTATTCGTTGCATGTTCGCGTTCAATGGTAAGCTGTTTTTTTCCATCCTCTGGAACCGTTTCAGTTCGATTGACGATTTTCACATAATCGGTTGCAGGAGTAACATTCACCTCTGCCTTTTCTCCCATATGTTTGCCAGGCAAGATGTCAATCATCACCGAACCTGAATCATAATCACGTGTCGGTGACGCAGTCAGTGCTGAGACCTGTGCACCATAATAGGCTTGTTCATCACTCCAAGATAAGTCAGTAGAATAGCGGACATCATCGTACCACGTATCATCGCCGATTAAATGACCGTTTATCTTTTTTATACCAAGGTTTTTTAATTCTGCAGACATATTATCGAAGTCTTCTTTTAAAAGTGTTGGGTCGCCCTTTCCTTTTAAATAAAGGTTCCCATTAAGAATATTCTTTTTCACTTTCCCATCCGTTAGTACTTCTGTTTTAAAGGTGTAATTTTCCCCTAAAACGGATAAAGCGGCTGCAGCCGTCATCAATTTCATGTTCGATGCTGGCCGGAGACGGATATTTCCCATATGGTCATAAATCACTTCACCGGTTGCAGCATCACGGACACTGATTCCGGCAATCGCGCCTTGTAAATCGGGATCTTCTTTTAGCAGTTGATTCAGCTGCTGTTTCCAATCATTCACTGCATATACAGGATGTGTTTTTGGAATGGAAGCACCAAGCAGTACTATCAGAAATATAATATTCAATCTTTTCAGCAAAACCAGTTCCAACTTTCTCTTTTTTCATAAAGTCTATCCAAAAAACATACTTTTCTTCCCATGTTTCAAAATGATCGTTTTTAATATCAATAAATATGAAAAAACGAACCGGTGAAAACCAGTTCGTTTTTTTTGCCTATAACCGCGGATCAATGGGTTCAGCTTCTAAAGCGAGTATGCCTAAAACACACTCATGAACACGCTCTAATGACTCTCTTCGTACAAACCGGTTGACTGCTTCTACTCCGAGAGCGAATTCCTTTAATGCATTCCGCTGTTTCTTTCCTGCATTTCGTTTCTTTAACCTTGTCAAATTATCAGGCAGCAAATAATCGATGCCATAAATGATATGCAAATACTTGCGGCCCCTTACTTTTATCGCAGGCTGGAGGAGTTTTCCTTTATGCTGTGTCATAAACGATTCCGGTTTGACGACAAATCCTTCATGACCATCTTCCGTCATTTCCTCCCACCACTTGATAGCTGCTTTCATGGACTCCTCATCACTCACTACCCGGTAGTCTGTCTCCATAAACAACCCTGAGATTCTGCTAAATTCTTTATTTTTTTCCATATGCCATGTATGCGGCTTTTCAAAAAAAGTTTCCGTACTGTGGGCCAACGTATGGAACGGGGCGATTTGAACTCCCTCCATTCCATCTATGTCCCAGCAATATTTCTGATATACTTCATTGAAAACTTTAGCGTTTTCCACGCCTATATCCACTTCTTTCATCCAATCCGTAACATTTTTTCCGCTTTCAAGGGCTGTTTGAAGGGATGCTTTTAATTTTTCGCGGTCAAGTAAGGCCATTTCACCGACATGTGCATATTGATTGACTATTAGGTCCTTTGCTTTAAGGTTCCAAGGAAGAATTTCCGCATCTAGGAGGACAAAATCAGTGTTATATGTTTCGAAATAACCACTTTTCACTAATTCCGCATTTAAGAGTGTAACCATTTGTTCTTCTAGAGTTTTTTTGAAAAAGGCCTTGCCTGTCCGGGTATATATAGTACCCAGTGTTTCTCTGCCAACATAGTCCTTGGCAACTTCCTTATTTTTAAATAAAAATAATATTCCTCGGCTGCCCATATGTTTCTTTTCAACGACCATTGTTTCTACACCATTGGCTTGGTAGTATTCAAAGGCTTCCATCGGATGCTCGAGGTATTCATCCAATCGAGAAGGTTTCGGCGTTGGACTCATGGTTGGCGGAAGATAGACAATCTCTTCAAGCGGCAACGTATAATGGGATAAATCGTCTAAAGCTGGCTTCACACCATCATCATAAATCTTAATTTCACCGTAAAGTTCCGTTATCACCGAATATCCGTTCAAGAACTTCATGATATTTGGAGCTGCCAGCCTCTTTAGTTCCCATTCCTTCAAGGGATTGTCGGGCACATTCGCATAATCATTCTTCGCCTTGACCGAAACAAGTTGTCGTTCCGGATAACGATAAGCAGTTAAACTGCCTCCGAATACAACACCTTGATCAATATTTAATGTGTTATTGACCAGTAATGGCTGAGGTTTCGGATCATGCCCCCAAACAATGAGTTCACTAGATTGATGAGAGACTGACCAGTCTTTTCTGATTGGCTTCCCATTTTCATCAAGTCCATCATGATCTCCGTACCGGCAAAAATCTGATATTCGGGGAGACTGTTTACCAATATAATGGTCTTTTATACCTGCGTGGGTGGCAACCACAACATTCACACCATTCTTTTGAATGATATAATGAGATTTTGCTTCTAAAAGCAATTCTTTGATTTGTGCCTTTACCTTTTCCGTTTCTTCACTACTATACTGGCTCTCGAAATCTTCAAATTCAGCGGCTACATTTTCATCACCATGTGCTAAAGTAACATTCTTTCCATTGAGCCAGCGGGCAATTTTCCAGCCGTGATTGCTGTCAATCATGTAGGCATGTCCTGCTGTTACGTGCTTTTGAAAAAGTTGTAATGTAGCGATTGACCTTGGTCCACGGCTCAGAACATCTCCTAGTGAAAGGATTTTTCTTCCCTCTGGATGAATATAATACCCATCCTCGTTTTCTCGATACCCAAGTTTGTTTAGAATTTCAAGAAATTCATCAAAGCATCCGTGTATGTCTCCAATTAGATCGATTCCGTTACCCACGTCAATGGTCAATGGATTTTCAAGACGGTTAATATTGAGTACTTGCAGTTCATCTTCACCCAGCATGTAAACACGGCGGTAAGGTTTCTTTTTAATGAAGCGAAGGGTATTTTTGAAATGCTGATACTGCTGCTTAATTCGATTTCGGCCACGAGGAAACGTCCGCTCGTTGTCTCGTCTGATTAATTCTGTTTCTGAAATATTTAAAACCATTGCAATCACGGGTACATGATATTTCTTGCCCATTTGTAGATATTTGTCATGTTCTTCTTCTCGTAAATGGGTAGCGTCTATAAATGTTAATTTATTGAGTTTGCTGCGTTTTGAAATGACATAATCCATTGCATCAAATGCGGCATTGGATATTTGCTGATATTCATGAAAAAGTGCATCACTTTCGTCTTTCGGACGCCCGTTCCAGCTAATAAACTCATTATCGCTTACAAGAATACGGAATTGGTCCGAACTGACCACTTCAGAAGGGAGAAGCTGATTTTCCTGGATGAGTTGATTTAATAAAGTTGTTTTACCGGTATTACTTGGTCCTACAAGTAAGATGATTCCGGCATGTGGTAAATGAATCGTTGTCATCATCCCTCCTCCCTTCTGAAGACAGCCATTTGTGTTGGATGACCGTATGTCGGATGTTCCTCGCCAATTCCTTGGAAACTGATTTGATAAGGAGAATGTAAGGTCCATGCTTTAACCTTTTGATCAAATTCAGCTCTTGTCCATTCAAAACGGTGATCATCATGACGCCGGTCTTCTGCCATTTCGTAAATCACATTGTATTCTTGGTTAGGCGTTGTCACAATTAGCGTCTTTGGACGGTAATCATTCAGTATCGTATCAAAGATTTTAGGCAGTCTATCTTCATCTATGTGTTCAATCACTTCACATAAGATGATAATATCCTTATTTTGTAAACGGCTATCAAAATAAAACAATGATCCTGCTAATGATTGTGGTTCTACATAAGCTTCTTTTGTATGGACTTGTTCAAATCGTTCGATTGCCTTGATTCGAGCTTTATTTGAAGGCTCGATGGATAAAATTTCTTTTACTCCTGCTAAAAATCCCAATTGTGCTGAAAGTTTCCCTTCCCCGGCACCAAGGTCCACAATTGAACTTTTTTCCGGTAAAGTGCGAATTACATCAAGAATTGCCTCGTAACGAAGGTCATTTAAGCGAATCTTTGGGTTCTCGCTCTGGCTGCGGTTAGGTTGTCTTTTTTCAAAGTATTTCGATTGAGAAATTAAGACATTAAACCTTAGGGCACGCTTAACAATCAACTGCTTTAATGGATGGCTCTCAAGCCATCCTTCCCCGTACCGATCCAGCTTTTCAACTTCTCTTTCATCTAAGAAATAATGCTTATAATTATCGATTACCGGAACTAGGATAGAAACATGTTTTAAAGCATTCTGAACCGTTTGTCGGCCAACGATCGTTATAAACCGGGCTGTGCTTTTATCACGGATGGTACTTTCACCGCGCTGTATTGCAACTTTGTAGCCCATTGGTTCAAATAATTCAGCAAGTTCATGGTCGCGTAAGTCAGTTGACACGGGGCCAAAAGCCAGCTCTATTTCGAAGGGATGGTCAACCCACTCTAAATAAGCTTCATCGGGCTTTCCATTCAAAGCCGTGCCAAGAGCCTTGCGAATGGTAGTGATAAAAAGGCTGCTGACTGCAAACTCGCGGTCATTTATGTAATGGGTAATATCATAGGAATCTGCTGAATTTCGAACTAAATCAATTGGATCCGGTTTTACGTAAATGACAAACTGCACTTCTTCTTTCGTAAAAACAGGATAAAAGAGGCGGACTTTGAAACCCTTCTCATCACGATCATACAAATTAGTCGGATTTTTCGCGATCAGATACGAAACCATCTCTGCACCAGAACCTCTTACGGTTAATGATAACTGCATCTTTTGCACATCACTTTCCTCTGAAGAATAATTACATACACCTAATATCATTACACAAAAATGGTTTTTTTTGAAATTATTGTCGAAAAAAATCACGGGGACGGTTCTTGCGCTTCTTTCGTTTAGCTAAACGAAAGAAGCAGGAGAACCGTCCCCATGATTTACTACGAGATTTTGCCGATAAAATTCAATGATGCTATATCTTTTGAATCGACTACTCCGTCTAGTATTTTACGGACGTCGTTTAATGTATCTTTTAAACTGACGTCTACTCCTTTTATTCCCGTGTAGGCTTCAGCTACATAGAAGGGCTGGGTTAAATATGCTTCTAACCGTTCTCCACGATGATAGGCCACTGCTTCGGAAGGAGGTATGCCGTCAATTCCCTTTACATTGACTAAAGATCGTAATTCTCGGTAACGACGTAACAGTTTTTGGGCTTTTTGCTGGATGGAAAGATGGTTTTGGTCTAGATGTGCCCCTTCCAACACGGAGGATGTAGAATAAATTGGGTTAACTGCAGGAAAACGGTGTCTGGCAGCTAAATCCATATCAAACTGCCATAATGTTTCAAGCGGACCATATGGCAGATCTTCATCCACCGATGCCCCTTTTAAATCTAATAGAAGAGTTGTTACGGTTTGAATATTGGCATCCTGTAATCTTTCTTGAAGTTCATAAATCTCGCCTGTTAAAATATGCGAGCGATCTGCAGCAAAAATAAATTCTTTCCCCTTACTAGCAGCCACCATTGCTTCATATGCTTTTTCAATACTATCCGCGATGATTTCTACTTCACCAGTAATATCGTCAATTTCAGGATGATTGCCTTCTGGTTTTAATAAGACCGTTACAAAATCTTCTTTTCTAAGTCGGTTAAAAACTTCAGCTAAAACAACAAGCTGGCCCATTCCTGGACGAGCCACTAATCCAACTGTTCCACCCTTAACGATTGGAGCAAATAAATCTAACGTCTTAATTTTTGTTTCGATCATCTCTACACTCTCCCCTTTTAAAATTAACTCATCTAAACTGCATTGGGCTAATTCTGCTAATGCGACAATGGTCCGTACTTCAGAGCGTCCGACTGGGATCTTCCCTGTACACAAATTAGATACGGTTGCTGGCCGTAAACCTACTTCACGTGCCGCACTTGTCAAGTTGGGCACCCTTCTTCGAAGCAATGGGACATTCAATCTTAGATTTTCCATTATTTGCACCTCCTTACTTTATATAGTAAATAATCTTACTCCAAAAAGCAACTATAAATTACTCTTAAAAGTAATTATTTTTACCCATAGAACAAAAAAACGATATGATTGAAAAATCATATCGTTAAAAATCATCACCATAGCGAGATCTTCTAAATTTTGCATGATGGCAGGCATCACAGGTTGGAAACGAGTGATCCCACGGAAGGTTCTTTCCACAGTTTTTGCATTTTTTGACGAACTTTTTGATGTCTGTTTTTAATTTGTCCTGGACCTTGTCACTCATTTCCTCACGAAGCCGCTCCCAATATGCCGCCTCGGTTCTTTCTCCTAAACGATATAAAAAGAGCAGATGTAAACCGATCGCTTTATAAGCTAACTCAAGATCCTCCAAACTTCGTTCTTTATATGGCGGTTCTGGGAGGGGATTTCCCTGTATAATCGCATACATGGTTTCTTCCCACTGTCTAATGAGTGTCTGTTCGTTTTTTGAAAAAGGAAGATGTAAAAATCCATATAGATCCATCAGTGGTAAACGGGCTTCAATTTCAGTTCCAGCAATGACATGATAAAGTGTCTTTTCCTCAGCCAGCGATGCTTTCTTCGTTCCAGTAGGGCTGTCAAATTTCCCCCAAAGCTCAAAGAATGTACCTAAATCACGGTAATAGCGTTGAAAGCGTTCAAATACTGAATTGGTTGGGGCAATTGCAAAGGTATGAACAGGCTCATCTTCCTGTATTAACAAACGCTTCATCAATTTAATATCCCTTGTAAAGGCTACTTTGCCCACATCATAAATACCTTTTCTGCCTGCACGTCCTGCAATTTGTTTCACTTCTTGTGAAGTTAACAGTCTTCTTCGAGTTCCATCAAACTTTTCATTCTCTAAGAACACAATCCTGCGAATCGGCAGATTTAGGCCCATCCCAATCGCATCGGTTGCAACGATTACCTTTGTTTTCCCTTCGATAAACTGCTGAATTTGTTTCTTCCTCGTTTCAGGAGGCATACTGCCATATATCATGCTGACCGAATGCCCATCACTTTGCAGCCGCGAAGCTGTTTCAAGTACACGCCGCCTCGAAAAGCAGATCAAGGCGTCCCCACGTTTTACATGTTTTATATGAAATTCTTTCGATTCGACCTCGAGTGGCGTATCACGGCTATACTCATGAATTTCAATATCCGACTCCCCTAAAAGCTGGAGCAGCATAGGCTTTGAATTTCTGCTGCCAATGATATGTACCTCATGTGCAATTGCTTTTGTAATCGCCTTATACCAGGAAAAGCCGCGGTCTTTATCGGTAATCATCTGCGCCTCGTCAATCACGATCACGTCATATGTTTCTTTCTCATGAAACATTTCAACCGTGCAGGAGATATGATTTGCATTTTCTACGATTTTTTCTTCTTCACCCGTTTTTAATGAACAGAGAGTACCCTCAGAATTCAACTTATCATAGACCTCAAGAGCTAATAGCCGGAGTGGTGCGAGGTATAAACCACTTCTTGCTCCTTTCATTCGTTCTAACGCATGAAAGGTTTTACCCGTATTGGTTTCGCCTATATGAAGGACATAACGGACTTGCCGCTCGACTCCTGGACTGTATTCCTGCCCAAAGATATCTTCCATCATCCGGTCTTCTTCTTCTCTTTTTCTTAGCATCGCAGCTTCTTCCTCTGCTTTTTTCCGTTTTCTTGCCACTAAATCCTGTTCAAAAATTTCTTGGTGAACTTGTGGATCAAACGGAATATCTACTATTTTTAACAGGTCCGTTACATATTCTTCTTGAATATCTTCAATAAAATAACCTTCCACTTCATAAAGAAGCTGATCGATACTTCCTTTTACAAAAGAAGCTGACAGCGGGTCATGAAAGGTAGTTAAAAATCTCTCCTTCAAATCTGGTGAAAGTAGCTCTAACACCTTCTCAGGAATTATCTCCGAAATGTAATCGGAAATTAAACCTTCGTATACAAAAAAGTAGGTCTGATATTCAAAATAGCTCCTTCCCCATTGAAGTGTTTTATGAATATCACCTGTTAACTCTTCAAAAAATGTGCCGACTGTTGTGTAGGTGGAAGGGTTAAATGGACCTTGTTCGACCAATTTTTCTTCCAGTGCAAGCGTGTCCACTTGTTGAAACTTTACATTATTTTTAATATCTGCTGATAGCTGTTGTGCAACAAAATACCTTACATAAAGATAGAAAAGGGGGTATTCTTCCTCGATAATACGGGTCGCAGCCTTCTCAATTTTGTTTCTCGTTTTCTGTTTATCTACTTCGAGACGAGTCTGCTCTTCTCTTATAACAAAAGACTCTTTTGCTTGATGATATCGTTTTCCCCAAAGGTCATCTTTGCCCTCAAATGTCTCGATTAGCCATGCTAAAACGTCAAAAGGCTGGTATTGCCGCATTTCATCACGGAAGAGTTTATTGATTAATTTACGATCTATTCCCTGAACTTCAAACCCTTTTTCACTTAAAAATTGCTTTTTCTCATTTTTCGAGACATCATTCGTTGATTTATTCAACCAAACGTTTATCCAAATTTGTTCAAAATAATGCCTGCGCTCAGAAAGATATTCCTTAAAAGTTGGCAGAGTCTCTTTACTTTCAAAATATCGATCAATGTCTTCATAAATCTTATTTTTGGTATGTTCCACGGCTGAAGGGTATATGGTAGTTAATTTATTCATATTTTCCCTCCTTTTCTATTTTTCGGTACTTTGATTATAACAAAAAACAAGAAACCGAACAAATATTCGCTCTCGGCTAAATATTATTCTTTTCGCAGTATTCATCTACCAGTTCTTCAATCTGGTCGAGTTCCGGAAACTTACCAGAAAACTGAAATTGGATTTCTTCGAGAAATTCTTCTCTGTTATACACATGAATAGCCCCGTTTTGCTGAATTACGCTGAATTCAGGTACAAACCGATATCCGTTTCGCTCAATTGCGCCCATAATGAGTCCCCTTTTTTTGTTTTTTTTAGTATGAGCAGAAATACTTTGATTAACCAAGACTGTATGTTTGTTGGTTCAAAAAATAGAGGACAGTACTTATGTACCGTCCTGGAGAAGTACTTATTAAGCTGTGGTGTAAATTTCCTCTTTATTCGACTCATGGCGGATCGTCGCCTGGGCCGCGGCTAGCCTTGCAAGTGGTACTCGATAAGGTGAGCAGCTAACATAATCTAACCCTGTTTTATAACAGAAATCAATCGAGGTTTTCTCACCGCCGTGTTCACCGCAAATCCCTGTTTTTAAGTTCGGCTTCGTTCCACGGCCAAGACGGACTCCTTGTTCTACCAGTTTCCCAACTCCTTCTTGGTCAATTACTGCAAATGGGTTCTCTGGTAAGACTTTATTTTCAATATATGCTTGAAGGAACTTACCTTCTGCATCATCACGGCTATAGCCGAAAGTGGTTTGTGTTAAGTCATTGGTACCAAAGGAGAAGAAATCTGCTTCTTGGGCAATTTGATCTGCCGTTAATGCCGCACGTGGAATTTCAATCATCGTCCCAATGGTATAGTGAAACTCCTTACCTGTCTCTTCCTGAATCTTCTCGGCCGCATCCATAACCAATTGACGCATTTGCTTCAACTCATTTACATGGCCAACGAGCGGAATCATAATTTCTGGCTGAACCTCAATCCCCTTATCAGAAAGCTTTGCAACTGCATAAAAGATTGCCTTTGCCTGCATTTCGTAAATTTCAGGGTGAATCATACCTAAACGGCAGCCACGGTGGCCGAGCATTGGATTGTACTCATCCAACTGGCGAACTTTCTTAAGCAGCAATTCTTTCTGCTTCAATTCTGGAGATGATGGGTTTAATATTTGCAGTTTCGTTACTTCTACAAGCAATTCTTCTTTGTCCGGCAGAAATTCATGCAAAGGCGGGTCCAATAATCGAATGGTGACAGGATATCCCTTCATTTCTTCAAATATGCCTTCAAAATCACCTTGCTGCATTGGCAGCAGCTGATCAAGCGCTTCCTTTCGTTCACTATACGTTTCTGCCAAAATCATTTTTTGGACAGTCGGAATCCTCTTCAAATCCATAAACATATGTTCAGTCCGACACAACCCAATTCCGCCTGCACCGAATTCAAATGCCTTCCGTGCATCTTCAGGGTTATCTGCATTCGCACGAACACCCAGTTTGCGCTCTTGGTCTGCCCACGCAAGTAACAGCTGAAATTCCTCTGATAACTCTGGTTCAATCATCGGGATCTCACCTAACATAATATCACCTGTAGACCCATCAATGGTAATCACATCACCATATTTAACAAGTGTCTCTTCTACCGTAAATTGTTTTGCTTTTACATCGATTTTTAACGGTTCACACCCGCATATACAAGCTTTCCCCATTCCACGTGCGACCACCGCTGCATGACTGGTCATTCCACCTCTGCTTGTGACAATCGCTTGAGCGGCAACAATTCCATGGATATCATCTGGCGTTGTTTCAGGCCGGACAAGAATTACTTTTTTTCCTTCATTATTTAATTGTTCTGCTTCGTCTGCATCAAATACGACTTGACCTGTTGCGGCACCAGGAGAAGCTGGGAGCCCTTTTGCAAGAAGTGTGCGTTCATATTTGTCATCAATTCGACGGTGCAGCAGTTGATTTAATTGGTCTGGGTCGACGCGCATCAAGGCAGTCTTTTTGTCGATTATTCCTTCTTCAACCATTTCGACGGCAATCCGGATAGCTGCTTGGGCTGTTCTTTTTCCGTTACGAGTTTGAAGGATAAATAGTTTTCCCCGTTCTACTGTAAACTCGATATCTTGCATTTCCTGATAATGCTGCTCTAATCGCTTACAAGTATCGGAAAATTGCTTGTATACTTCCGGCATCTCGTCTTTTAAAGTCAAGATTGGCTGTGGAGTCCGAATCCCTGCCACAACATCCTCACCTTGAGCATTAATTAAGTATTCTCCATAAAGTACATGTTCGCCTGTTGAAGGATTGCGAGTGAAGGCAACACCCGTTCCTGAGTCATTCCCCATATTTCCAAACACCATACTTTGAATATTAACGGCCGTTCCGAGGTGATCAGGAATTTTATTTAACCGGCGGTACACAATGGCACGCTGATTATTCCATGAATCAAACACGGCATTAATGGCTAAGAATAGCTGTTCTTTCGGATCCTGTGGAAATGCCTTTCTTGTATGCTTCTTTACGATCCCTTTATAGCCTTCAATTACTTCTTTCCAATCTTCTGCCGTCATTTCGGGATCGGTTGAATAGCCTTTTTCCTCCCGGGTTTCTTCTAGCAATTGTTCAAAATAATAAACATTAATATCTAGAACAACATTACTAAACATTTGGATAAAACGACGGTAGGAATCATAGGCAAATCGTGGGTTATTTGTTAATGACGCTAAACCTACAACCGTTTCATCATTCATCCCAAGGTTTAAAATGGTATCCATCATTCCTGGCATAGAAAATACAGATCCTGACCGAACGGACACAAGTAATGGATCACCAGGATCCCCCAGCTTTTTCCCCATTTTCTCCTCTAGCCGGCTGAGTGCACCTAATACTTGGCTTTCAACAAGAGAAGTAATCGTTTTTCCTGCTTCATAATAAGCATTACAAGCTTGCGTTGAAATCGTGAAGCCGTATGGAACTGGTAATCCAATTCGCGTCATCTCTGCTAAGTTTGCCCCTTTGCCACCAAGCAGTTCCTTCATATTCCCATTGCCTTCATGAAATAAATAAACGAATTTCTCCATATTTAAAAGCTCCTCTCTTTTTTTAACACTTCTAGAATTAAACCGGCTGTCTCTTCTATCGCTTTATTCGAGACATTTATAATAGGACAACCGACACGCTTCATAATTTTTTCTGCATAATCAAGCTCCTCAAGTATACGTTCAAAGCTTGCATAGTTTGCTTTTGAGCCCAATCCCAATGCTTTCAGACGTTCGGTGCGGATTTCGTTTAGTTTATTTGGTGAAATGATTAAGCCAATACAATTCTTTCTCGGAATTTGAAATAGCTCCTCCGGTGCTGGCACCTCTGGAACCAATGGTACGTTCGCTACCTTAAACCGTTTATGTGCCAAGTACATGGATAAGGGCGTTTTAGATGTTCTGGAGACACCGATTAAAACAATGTCCGCCTTTAAAATCCCTCTAGGGTCGCGCCCATCATCATATTTAACCGCAAATTCGATCGCTTCTATTTTTCTAAAATACTCCTCATCTAGCTTTCTCATTAAGCCCGGCCGATGATGTGGCTGCTTGTTAAAACTTGTTGAAAATGCATTCATCAACGGACTTAACAAATCAATCGCACTTATATTTTCTTCTTGAGCTCTAAGGTCGAGATAATTCTTTAATTCTGGTATAACAATTGTATAGGCAATAATCGATTTGCCTTCTTTTGCCACTATGATGACATCTTCAATATCCTCAAAATCTTCCACATACGAATTACGGCGAATCTCTACATTTCCACCATTAAATTGTGTAGCCACTGCTTTTACAACGAACTCAGCTGTTTCCCCAACTGAATCAGAAACCACATAGACAACTTCTTTTTCTTCTAAAATAGCAGCCACTCTCCCTTAAATTGATTTTTGTTCCATTATCTCTATATATGCTTTTGTTATCGTAGTTTTGGTAATCCGGCCAACAATCAAATATGTATGGCTTTCTTGGTTAATTTCTTTCACCACTGGTAAAGAATCAATGTGATTGTTGATCATCTTTTTGGCTGCTTCAAGTAAAGTCTCATCTTGGTAAATCGTGATAATATTTGGCATTCTTGTCATGATGACACTTACAGGTAAGTCTTGAAGCTCTTGATTACCAATTGCTGTTCTTAGCAAATCCTTTCGGGAGATCACTCCAGCTAAATGACTGTGTTCATCCACGGCATAAAGCGTCCCGACATCCTCTAGGAATAACTGGACGATTGCATCATAGACTGAAGTAGATTTCTCAACAACAATCGGATGTGCTTTGTAATCATTTACTTTTTGGTGGAGAAACTTCTCAGCTTTCATCTTGGTCTCATAGTTATGATTAAAAAAGTAGCCCACCCGCGGCCTGGCATCCAAATTCCCAGCCATTGTTAAAATCGCTAAATCTGGTCTTAATGCAGCCCTGGTTAATGAAAGTTTCTCAGCAATTTGCTGTCCTGTTATAGGTCCGCTTTCTTTTACTATTTGAAGAATCTCAGCCTGTCGCTTTGATAACTTAATCACATTCACCCCCTGGATATGATAATTATGTTTTATTTATTGCAGATTTCTTAAATGTGCTATACTTATTTATATTTAGTATATTACATTTAATAGAATTACGAAACAATTAGTTTTACTTATTTTTGTCCATTTTCAATAATCACACAAAAAGGTCACATGCTATCCCATGTGACCAAAAGATAACTATTTTATTTTTGACAATTTGGACAAAAGAAAGACTTACGGGAGGAGATCATTTCTTTTATAATAATCGATCCGCATCGTCTGCAGTTCTCGCCTTCGCGGTCGTACACTAGGCATAAATCATTATATCCGCCAGTTAATGTATCGTTCTTAAAAAATGGTGATTCCATGTAGCCTCCATTTTTAAGTGCGTGCTGCAAAACTTGCTGCATGGACTGATAAAGTACTGTACGCTCTGTTTCACTAATGTCTTCTATCCCCTTTTTGGGTAGGATTCCTGCTTGAAAACAAATTTCGTCCGAGTAACAATTCCCAATTCCTGCAATAAACTCTTGATCGAGAAGTTTTGTTTTAATCCGTCCCCTTCTGTTGCCTAGCAAATCTAAAAACTTTTGAAGGGTGAAATCCTGCTCTAGAGGTTCCGGCCCTAGATCCGATAGTTCTTGCTGGACACCCTTTTCATCATATAAATGAAGATAGCCTAAGCGAAGACCAATAAAATAAAGATGTTGATTTCCAAATGATAATCGCACCTGAATGGTCCGCTTTGGTTTATCTTCTTCGGTGCCAAAATACATCCAACCGCCAAGCATTAAATGCAGCAATAAGACATGGCCGTTTTGCAAGTGAAGGAGCAAATGCTTGCCTCTTCGATTCACGGTAACAACCTTTTGATTTGTCACGGTACGAATAAATAAATCTGGCTGGACATTAATGGACTTCTCACGATTGATCTCTACCTGTGTGATGACTTGATTGGCTATTCTTTGATTCAATAATTTCCTGTAATTCTCCATTTCCGGAAGTTCAGGCACCTTCTGCTTCCTCCCTTAAAATCGCATTTTCTCATATCATTTCCCAGACGATCGAGAAAAACGCAAAAAAAAACCGAACTCAGAAAGTTCGATTTAAATTCATTCATAAGCGGGTGATGGGAATCGAACCCACTACATCAGCTTGGAAGGCTGAGGTTTTACCAGTAAACTACACCCGCATTTTATTCTGTCTGCCAGATATCATCAACAGGACAATAAAAATAATACCTCATTACAAGTGAAATGTAAAGATAGGAACTTAAATACTAATGATTTCCCTCTATCTGCTTAAGTTTTTTCAATAAATCCCCTGACGTTTCGGCAGCAATAAATTTTCCGTTAACAATAGCATAGGGAGATTGCCGACATTCTTTACATTTATTTTGACATTCAAATTCTTTAAATTGAATATTCTTTTTGCTAAGAAAAGCAGAGTAATCAGATGAAAGCTCATCCGGTAAGAATTGATCTAGATTTTTCTCGCAAAAATCGATTTTCATTATTTTATTTTTTGAAAAAAAATTGGCAATAAATTTCACAATGTAAACATCCTTCATTCTTTTTATGGAATTATTCCTCTCCCTTCATTATACAAAAACAGCAGAGTTAGAATCTACTCTGCTGTTTTGCGTTAATGTTACAAAAAATGTGCCAGACCAAAGGCGTAGCGGGCAAAACCTTATTAATCGTTACCTAAATTAATATTTTTACCTCGATTATTAGACATACTTCATCCCAATATCATTTAAAATTATTAACTTTCTCTATTTGATCGTTAGAACCATCTTTCCCCTTGCTTTTTTACTCAATATTTGCTCATGTGCTTTTACTGCATCACTAAGAGGCATTTCATCTCCAACTATAGGTTTTAAAATACCAGCTTTCAGAAAAGCTGCAACACCCTTTAAGCTCTCATGATACTCATTCGGCGGTGCATTCCATAATGCCATACCGAGAATGTCCGCTTCTTTTATCATTGCCAACCTTGGAGTGACCTCGATGCTGCCTCGATTACCAACAATAACAATACGCCCAAATGGGGCAATAATTTTCAAATCAGTCTCTAAATTTTCATTGGCCAATGACTCAATAATGACATCCGGTCCAATACCGTTGGTTAAAGAGAGAAGCTCATTAAAGGAATCTTCCTTCACATGACTAAGTACATAACTAGCACCCGCCGCTTTAACTAAAGATTTTCCTTCTTCTGTACTTGCTGTTCCAATGACCGTTGCTCCAATTCCTGCCGCCATTTGAACGGCCAACAACCCAACACCGCCACTTGCTCCATGAATTAACACTGTCTCGCCTGCTTTAATCTTAGCTCTGTGAAAAAGAGCTCGGTAGGCAGCCAAAGCTGGAATCCCCAGTGCTGCCCCTTCCTCGTATGTAACGGACTCCGGTAATAAATGGACAGCATCTGCATCACAAACAACTTTTTGTGAATACGTCCCAGTATTTTTCTTCGCAAGCAATGCAGCTACAAAAACTCTATCTCCAGTTTTAAGATGCTCTACTCCCTCGCCAATTGCCTCTACAATACCAGCCCCATCAAATCCAGGTGTATAGGGTAAATTAGGAATAAAAAAGGAATAAGTTCCAGTTCGAACATAAGCATCATTAGGATTGACACCTGCTGCATAAAGCCGTACACGAACTTCGTTAGAACCAGGAATCGGTTCCTCAACTTCGGTATAATTCAAAACACTTGGACCCCCAAATTGATCAATACGAATTGCTTTCATGTAAATACCCCCTTTCTATTAATTATATATAATATAAAATTATTTCTCCAAGTTAATCCAGCAAACTGCCAATTTCGATAATAGAATTTCTCCTATAAACTCAGGAAAAATAGATATAACAGAGATTTCAATAGAAAATGACGATGAAACATGACCGCTTTGTCAGAGGATTTTGGGTATATTATCTGGAATATCATCTACAGGGGAAAAAACCCTAGATTTTTTCGGAAAGGTAGTGTTGAGAGTATGATATTTCTTAAGCTGCATCGAAAGGTTCCTGCACAAACCCAACGAGCCAATGGTGAAAAAACAAAGGATCCCGTCCGAAAGATTCCCTCTAAGGTAAAGATCATGACGTTATTAAAAATGACCAAACAAGTCAAGAAAGAGATTGAAAAACTGACGATCCAATGCCGATTTAACGCCAAAGAAGGTAAAAGAGTTGCTAGTCAGATTCGAATACAAATTGAGGAAACAAAGAGAAAAGTTAGGGAATGTTCCCCTGCCGCATTACGATTTATCGGTCCAGGTGATCAGATAGCTACTTTAATGATGAGAGGAGGGATACGCAATTACCATCAACAACCAAAACTAAATACTATATGTACAACTTTATAATAAAAATTATAAGTTATATTTATATTTACTCTGCAGCCGCCCTCTGCAGAAAAAGGAGTGCTACCGATAACGTGTCGGAAGCACTCTTTCACTTTATGGTCGAGAAACAATGCAAATGAACAATGCAAAGTGACGGTTCTCATGACTACTTTTCGTTTCGCTAAACAAAGGAATCATAAGAAGAACCGTCCCCTTGTTTTATCTACTCCTTACATTCCCGTTATTTGCTTCCATGATATTTTTAAAGTCACTACCAGAAGGGTTTTGGAAGATATGAAGTCCAAATTCTGGTGCTACTGCAAACAGATGGTCAAATATATCGGCTTGTATCGTTTCATATACATCCCAGCGAGTATCGTTGGTAAATGCATAAATTTCTAGTGGCAGGCCATTTTCTGTCGGCGCTAGTTGTCTAACAAGTAAAGTCATTTCTTGACTAATTCCAGGGTGATGCTGAAGGTAATGATTGATATATTTTCTGAACACACCGATATTGGTAAGAGCCCGGCCATTCACGCGGGTTTGCCGATCAATTTCATTCATCTCATTGTATTCAGCAATTTCACTTTCCTTAGTCGTTATGTAATCGGAAAGATAATGAATCGTTTTGAATTTCTCAATCATTTCTTCACTGCAAAACGTGATACTATTGGTGTCAATAAATAAAGACCTTTTAATTCTCCGTCCACCAAAAGCCTCCATCCCTCTCCAGTTTTTGAAGGAGTCAGAAATAAGAGCATAGCTTGGAATCATCGTGATCGTTTTATCAAAGTTCTGCACTTTTACGGTATTTAAAGAGATATCAATAATATCTCCATCAGCTTCATATTTAGGCATTTCAATCCAGTCACCAACTCGCACCATATCATTGGCCGCTAATTGAATACCAGCTACAAGTCCTAACAGCGAATCTTTAAACACTAATAGAAGGACAGCTGATAGTGCTCCAATACCGCTGAGAAGAATAAACGGACTTTCCCCCATCAGAATGGCAATAACAACGATTCCTCCTATGGTGATAAAGATGATTTGAGCCACCTGAATATATCCCTTTAGCGGCTTAATCTTTGAAATTTCGAAGGTCAGATAAATATCATTAAAAGCCTTTAAAAAGCTATTAATTATCATTAACCCTGCAATAATTAGATAAATAATCGCCGCTTTTTCAATCAGATGTTGATAGTCTGGAAAGGTTGGAGCAAAATAATAAATAATGATTGCTGGAACAATGTGAGATAATCTGTGAAAGACCTTCCTATCCAAAAGCATATTATCCCATTGGTATTTATTGTTATTGATGATATGAGTAATGACCCTCAATACCACCTTTTTCGTGATAAAATTCGCAACTATACATATGACCCCGATAAAAAGTATCATAATAATCACAGCAAGATAATCAGTCAAGACTGGGTCAAAACCATATCCAAGAAGTCGTTTGTGAATTAATCCCATCATTTTCCTCCCCTATTTGTCATCAACCTTAGTTGCTTTATCAATGTTATATAAAAGATGCCATTTCCCCATAATCCTATATCAAACATTCCCCTTAGTTTTCCTACTATTAGATACATTCATGTATTTTTAAGAAGACCAAGAAAGGCAAATGAGGAGTTTTGTTAAACTGATAAAAAAGTTAACCACAAAATAAAAAAACCAATACACAGAATATCGTCGGCATTGGTTTTTATATATTCTATTATGTAAGTACCGGTGGTCGGGGTCGAACCGACACTCCTTGCGGAACACGATTTTGAGTCGTGCGCGTCTGCCAATTCCGCCACACCGGCATAGTGGCAGGGGTAGTAGGAATTGAACCCACACCAAAGGTTTTGGAGACCTTCGTTCTACCTTTAAACTATACCCCTATGAAAATAAAAATGGTGGAGGGGGACGGATTCGAACCGCCGAACCCTGAGGGAGCGGATTTACAGTCCGCCGCGTTTAGCCACTTCGCTACCCCTCCACATGAAGGATATGAATAAAATTATGGCGGAGGAAGAGGGATTCGAACCCCCGCGCGGTTTAACCCGCCTGTCGGTT
>JBFNER010000058.1:0-20348 GCA_040797665.1 Neobacillus sp.
AGCACTGGTCTGGTGCACTTTGTCCCGCGACTCCCGCGGGAGAGACAATCTAGCACTTGTTTCTGTTGACTTTGTCCCGCGACTCCCGAGGCACCTGGAGTACAAATCATCATGATACAAAATCAACAAAGTTCATTCACATAGCCTAAGTTTAAAAGACTGCCAAGTTGAACTCGACAGTCTCTAGGCCTCTTTAAATTGGGATAAACATATGTAACAGGAACACCGCTAGGAATACCATTGCAGCAGTAAGGTGAAATTTCCTCCTAAAACCGGATGATTTCTTATGCCGTAGGTATCCTGCAAATAACGTAAAGGTGAGAATTGTGAGCGCTAAGTATCCGCTTACCAGCTTCAAATGACCTAAACCAAGGACAGTTCCAAGTTCATAAAGGTTAATAGCTGCATGTCCAATAATGACAGATGTGCCTAAAACAGCAACATGAATATGCCATTTCATCAGGACCCTTGAGAATTTTGCCAGTCGGACCTTTACCTTTCTTACAGATGTTTTTCTAATGACCAAAAAAATAAAATACATATTAATATTTACGACAAATAGGATAACAGCAATTTGTGCTAATAACTGTGCAGTAATCACTAAAGTGCTGTCATGTGGACGAAAAAACCAAATATACAAAAAGGACATAAAGAAGAAGCCAATATTCACGCTCACCCATAGTTTATGATACAATCTTCTTCCTCCTAGTTTCAGACCTTCTTATCTAAGGCTGACGATTTCATTCAGTATTATAAGCTAGAATGAATCAGAGAAAGAACGTTTCTAAGCTCGGTGACTGAAACCTGACCAGGAGCGGATGCTTTCTTGGCAGCACCAAACGTGATGGCTGACCCAAATACCTCACCTGCCAGCCTGCTAATAACTCCCGTACCTGCCATTGACATCGTAACAATCGGTCTATCAGCATATTGTTCGTTCATCGTATGGGTTGCATCTAAGAGCGTCAACACATCAGCAGGATTTCTAGGCATAACGGCAATTTTCGGTATATCCCCGCCTAATTCCTGTGCCTTTCGCAAACGGATAATGATTTCTTCCTTTGCTGGCGTCTGATCAAAATCATGATTTGAAATAATGACGGACACATTGTTGCTATGCGCCTTTGAGATAAGTGATTGTATTTCTGTCTCATCATTAAATAACTCGATGTCAACTACATCAATTAAGCCTGTTTCAGCAATCAATTGATTGAGTTCAAAATAATAGGAAGAAGTAATCTCTTTCTCTCCACCTTCCTTTGCACTACGGAAGGTAAAGATTAATGGTACATCTGAAAGAATCGTACGAATTTCTCTTAGTGCCTCTTTCACTATGATAATCTCTTCAACATGTTCAAAAAAATCAACGCGCCACTCGACGAGATCAAGGTCGATCGTCTTTAAAAAGGCTGCTTCTTCTTTTAATTGCGTTACTGTTTCCCCCACCATCGGAACACAAATTTTCGGCACTCCTTCTCCAATGGTTACCCCTTTAACACTTATCGTCTTTTTCATGTCCCCACTCCATACGAATTTATTTCATTTCGTGCAGTTCCCACGATACCTTCAATGACTGAACAATACCGTCTGCTACCTCTTCCGCACTTTGATTTCCCACTTCTATCTTTGAATGATAACTAGAGTAAATTTCTTTTCTCTTATAAAATAAATCTTCAATATCTGTCAGTGACTTCCCTTGAAGAACCGGCCTGCTATTACTAATGAGTTCTAGCCTGCTCTTCCAATCCTCCCAATTTATGTCCAAATAAATCACCGTACAGGTAGACATGCATACGTTTTTTATTTCTTCCTGAAGAAAAGCTCCGCCACCAACAGAAATAATCTTAAGTTTATGCTGACATAAGTTCATGATGAATTCTTTTTCTCTTTCTCTAAATACCTTTTCACCCATTTCTGCAAATATTTGCGATACAGGCATTTTGTATTCTTTTTCTATTTCTTCGTCAATATCTAAAAAATCTCGAAAAAGCTTCTTAGCCACCAGCTTTCCAACGGTAGTCTTTCCGACACCCATAAACCCAATTAGAACGATATTTTGCTCTCTTAATGAAGTAGTCAACTGAAATCAATCCCCCTGCGGCTCCGATATAATCTTGTTTAACATTATAATCCTTCACCCTAATAAAACCAATTTATTTTATCCTATTAAAAAGTTCACGGGGACGGTTCTCCTGCTTCCTTGAAGGAAGCAGGAGAACCGTCCCCGTGAAAACCAATGTTTAAGATACCCTAATTATTGGGACCATAAGCTTATTCAATTATTTACGCTTAGGATGGGTTCTCATGGGTATTCCCTTTATTAAAGTTCTTTACTATCTCAATAAATTAAGAAATAGAATATTTGTCCCTTTTGTCCTTCTGTATATTCTCATTACAGCCTATATCGCATTATATATTGAACCTGATACCTTTGAATCCTATCTTAATGCCATTTACTGGGTTCTTACCACACTAGCTACTGTTGGCTTTGGTGATTATTCACCTACTACTGATTCGGGAAAAATCTTTACCATTGTCCTTTATATAACTGGAATTGGATTAGTCAGTGTCTTTATTAGTAAAGTAATTACCTCAGTTTACCTAATCGATAAACTGAAAGCTGGAGGAAAAATGAGATACACTGGAAAAGATCACATCATTATCATTGGATGGAGTACTAAATCGAAATTGGCTGTTACAGAAATTTTAAAATCGGATAGTAAAGTTGATATCGTTATTATTGAAGAGCTTGAAAAAGCACCCATCCTTGAGGATAGAATTTTCTATGTTCGTGGAGATCCTGCTGATGAGGAAACGCTTTTGTCTGCTAATTTGACAAAAGCAAAAGGGGTAATCATTTTCGCAGACCAATCCACTCTAGAAAATCGAATTACAAGCGATCCACTATTTGTGGACGGAAAGACATTACTCGTCGCCACTGCGATCACTTCCATTGAAGAAAGAAAAAAAGTACCTATCCACGTCACTGCTGAAGTGATGAATGAAAAACATATTCGATTGTTTGAACACGTTAATGTTGATGAATTTATCCCGACACAAGAAATGATTTCACACGCTGCCGTCCGCTCCTTATTTTCTCATGGAGTTACTCAAATGTATTCGGAGTTAATGAGCACACAATATGATGAAACGATGTATGAAATCCCTAAAAAGGAAGAATGGCAAACTTATCGCGATGCCTTTATGGACCTTATTAATATGGGAGCTACATTAGTTGCCGACCGTGGAAATCTCCATATTAATCAACAACTAGACGAACCCATTCCGAAAGATGCCCAGCTGTTTGTGATCTGTGATAAAAAGACCATTTCTGAGCTAAAACTCAATGGGACCAAAAACCGTATATCCAAATTATAGGCCTATCTAATAATTAGATTTGGCCTTTCGATTAAATATCAAAATTTTACCTAGCAGAAAAATACAAACCGTTATCCGATAAGACCTTACGATAGCTTGAAAAGAGTAAACTACCACCAATTGATACAAGGTCATTATCTTGATGAAAAGCCGGATGTTGATTTATATTTTACAGATTATGATGGCCTCATTACACATATTAAACCAAATAAAAAGCAGCTGGGAGGCTAGCAATGAAACAGAATACTTCTAAGAAAAAATAGGTAGAGTGTGGACCGTTTTATCTGGGGCACACTCTATTTTATTTGCTTAAATAATATTAATTTTGTCCTTTGGCTCATCCAGTTTCATCCGCTCTAATTCCAGTCTCATCCGCTCTGTTTCCATCAAATAGTTTTGTTGCTTTAATCTCTCTAGTTCTACTTCTTCTTGTACGATTTTGTATCTTATTTTGGATTGTTTCTGAAAATGACTTGTTACAATGCCAATAATAGGAATAGAAAATATCATGATTACTGCAATCGTACCTGTCATCACTTTCACCTCGATTCATTTAAATTTTTCGCCCACAGTTAAATAATACCAAAAAATAGTAACGTTTTTATATTATCTTTTTAACAAGTGCTTGATGGAGTAGACCGGTTCATAGAGAAGCATCCACGGACCTGAATATTTCATCACCGCTTTCATCTGATTGCGGAATTTAGGTTTGTAGCAATGTACCCAACAGTTAGAGCAAGCTTTCTTTTCTTCTCCAAACCGGCATAGTGATAATCTTAAATGCGCATAGTTCTTTAAATTCAGGCAATCTTTACATAATTGAGGCTGTCGATGCTTTTTACGACAATATAGTTCAATCATGGTTGTGACTACTTCCTTTTCCTTCTTTATATTGGGACCATTATTAAACTCACGAATTTTCCTAGTCACCCTTATCCCCCCTTCTATAATAAACTTCATACAAAAAAAACACCTTCTTAGTAAAAACATACCATATATACGGCATGGTAGAGATGTAAGCCTTAACAGTTTTCTTACAATTTATAACCCAAGCTCTTCCAGTTGACTTTTTTATCACATCCTATTTATGATAAAAGGTATGTTAAAAGGTTAACATTTTTTTACAGAGATACATGATGAAAGAAGGATGCAGGTACATGACAGGAGATCAACGAAGAAAGATTATAATATTAATGATTAATATGTTTATAGCCATCGGAAGTTTCGGTATCATCATTCCGATACTCCCAGCATACTTAGAATCCATCAACCAGGGTGGTACGGCGGCTGGATTGTTCATTGCCATCTTTGCAGGAGCTCAGTTCCTCTTCTCCCCGATTGCAGGTAAATGGACTGATCAGTACGGACGGAGGAAAATGATTATTTATGGTTTGTCCGGCCTGACTTTATCAATGTTTATCTTTTATGCATCTGATTCACTTTTGGTACTGTATACCTCTCGTGTTGTCGGCGGCATTGGGTGTGCCCTTTTAATACCAGCTATTTTCGCTTATATAGCTGATATCACTACCTTTGACCAACGGGCTAAAGGAAACAGTTTGGTTTCAGCATCGATGTCACTAGGTATTGTCGTTGGGCCAGGCATTGGCGGTTTTTTAGCTGACTTTGGCCTGAAGTTCCCATTCTTAATCTCAGCACTTGTGTCATTGGTTGCTGTTATATTTTCGATTATCTTACTTAAAGAAAGTGATATCAATCAAGCAGGTAAGGCTGCAGCTATGGCAGAGGACGAATCTATGGCACGAAAAATCGCCCGCTCTGTAAAAATGCCTTATTTTGTACCGCTAATTATTACGTTAGTCATGAGTTTTGGCTTAATCGCTTATGAATCAGTCATCGGTTTATACCTTGACAATCAATTCGATTCAACAGCTAAAGAAATTGCCATCATGGTTACAGCAACAGGTGTGGTCAGTGTTATCGTTCAGCTTTTCGTGGTTGATAAAATCGTTAACCGCTTTGGTGAGGTACCGGTTCTTAATGTCTTTATAGCTGTTGCTGGAGCAGGGTTCTTTCTTTCTCTTTTTGCAACCAGTTATTCATACTTCTTTGGCATTTCATTGATCATCTTCCTATCTACATCTATCTTAAGACCAGTGCTGAATACACTGATTTCTAAGATGGCTGGAAATGAACAAGGATTTGCAATGGGGATGAACAATGCATATATGAGTATCGGAAACGTAGCGGGACCAACTCTCGCCGGTTTACTTTATGATGTAAACATCACCTATCCCTTTATCTTAGGACTTGTCCTTTTATTCATCACCTTGTTCATTACACTAACATGGCAAAAACGTTCCTTGAAAGCAAAGGCTTTAGTAAGATAAAGAGAAAAAGAAAGACTGCTGCATCTGCAGCAGTCTTTTATTAATTTTTTGCGCGTTTATACGTATACATCTTCCATTGGTAGTGTATAAAACAGCCAATGCAAAATCCTAGTATTGCAACGAAGGCGGCCACAGCAACTAATACCGTAAACACATAGCCTAAGGTATTCCAGCCAATTAAAAAACTAACAAAGGCGGCCCCTAAACAAGAAACAGCGATTTTCTGATTAAACTGCTGCTGTTCCCAGTCTTCAGGAACATACTCTTCTGGCCTTTTCTTTAAGAATTTTCTTGCTATAATCATCACTGGATTAAATTGAAAAGCAATGCCAGAAATCCCTGACAGTAATGGAATCAATAAAAACCACGCTTGACCGAAAATCCATGTTAAAGCAACACTAAGTACAATGACCCACTGGTTTGTCTTTACCAATGGGCGTGGAATCGAACGAACTACACTTGACATAAAAACCCACCTTTCTTATCGGATTTATTAGTTTATATGTATTTTAACTTGTTCTGTGCTTTTTGTATAGTTATACAAAAAAAATGGGCATCAATGGATACAATAGGAGAAGGAGAACGTTCGAAAGGTGTCGAACTTTTTAACAAGGTTATGTTATATTGAAGATCTTCCCTCAAATTGTAGAAAAGATAAGGAGCAGGCTCAGATGAAAATCAAAAGAATCTTAAATAATAATGCTGTGGTTGTCTCCGACCAAAATGAGGAGAAGATTGCAATCGGAGCAGGAATTGCCTTTCAAAAAAAGAAAAATGATATTGTTAACCCTCAAAAAATTGAAAAGCTTTTTGTGATGAAAGAAAATGAGAAATTCCAGCAGTTACTGAAAAACATTCCCGCAGAGCACCTTTCAATCTCTGAAGAGATTATCACCCATGCAGAAGAATACCTTGGACTAAAACTTCATGAGCATATCCATATTGGACTTACAGATCACCTATCCTTTGCCATTGAAAGAACAAATGAAGGAATCCATCTAAAAAACAAACTGTTCAACGAAATCAAAATCCTTTATAAAAAAGAATTTGATATTGGCATGTGGGCGATAGGGTATATTGAAGAAAAATTAGCTGTCAAGCTGCCAGTTGATGAAGCGGCTTACATTGCTCTTCATATTCATACCTCTAAGCCGCAAAGCAGTGATATGAAACAAACACTTAGGCAAACCGCTATTATTGGAGAAATGATTCAAACGATAAAAGAGTGCCTGCACATTCAAATTGAAGAGGATGACCTCTCCTACCAAAGGTTAATTACCCATCTCCGCTATACAATGTCCAGAATAAGCAATGACGGGGTTCCCATTATGGACGACGAGATGCTGAATATGTTAAAAAACAAATTTTCGATATCCTACAATTGTGTAAAGAAAATTGCCATGGCACTCAAGCAGAATCATGGAATTCAACTCCCAGAGCATGAACTTGGATACATAACTCTTCATGTAGAAAGATTAAGAAGCCGCTAGGCGCTGGAGCTGGACTAAATAAAGAATGCCTGGACCATTGGGTCCAGGCATTCTTTATTTATGCATTACTTATTCTTACGAATTTTCTCAATCTCATCCGCTACAAACTGGACATTCGTACCGACAATTACTTGAATGCTGTTTTTACCAACAACATTGATTCCTGGTACACCTGTTGCTTTAATTTTCTTTTGGTCAACTGCTTTCATATCCTTCACTTCTAAACGTAAACGAGTTACACAGTTGTCGACAGATGTTACGTTAGCATCTCCGCCTAAGCCTTCATAAATCTTAGCAGCCATTACCGCGAATTTATTACCTGCTGCTACCCCTTCTTCTGTCTCTTCATCAATATCTTCTTCACGACCAGGAGTCATTAAGTTGAACTTTGTAATAATGAAACGGAATAAGAAGTAATAGATCACCGCAAATACAAGGCCTTGAACTAAAAGCATATAAGGCTGATTAGCAATTGGAATCTTTAAGCTTAGCACAAAGTCAACAAATCCAGCACTAAAACCAAATCCTGCTGTCCAGTTAAATAACGCCGCAATCGTTAAAGAAAGTCCTGTTAATACAGCATGTGTAAAATATAAAACTGGAGCAACAAACATAAAAGCAAACTCAAGTGGTTCTGTAACCCCTGTAAAGAAAGAAGCTACACCAGCAGCCATCATGAGCGCAGCTACTTGCTTTTTCTTAGAGGTTTTTGCTGTATGATACATGGCTAAAGCTGCTGCTGGTAAACCAAACATCATGACCGGGAAGAAACCAGCCTGATACATACCAGTTACACCCTTTTCACCCGTACTTGACCAGAAATTACCGATATCGTTAATACCTGCAACGTCAAACCAGAATACAGAGTTTAATGCGTGGTGTAATCCAACTGGAATAAGTAGTCTGTTAAAGAATCCATATAGACCAGCACCTGCAGCGCCTAATTCAGCAATGGTCTTACCAAAAGAAACTAATCCTGTATAAATAACCGGCCATACAAAGAATAGAACAAGAGATACGACTAACATCGCAACAGAGGTCATGATTGGAACGAGACGTTTACCGCTAAAGAAAGATAAGGCATCTGGCAGCTTGACATGACTGAAGCGATTATACATCATCGCTGCAACAATACCTGATAGAATCCCGATAAACTGATTTCCGATTTTTCCAAAGGCAGCATTTACTTCTGCAGCATCCACACCTTGAAGCATAGCTACTGAACCAGTTGATAGAACGGTTGTTACGACTAGGAAAGCTACTAAACCACTTAGTGCTGCCGACCCGTCCTTTTCCTTAGCCATTCCCAATGCCACACCTACAGCAAAAAGGATGGCCATATTATCGATGATTGACCCACCCGCTTTAATTAAAAAGGCAGCAACGGGACTTCCAGCTCCCCAGCCCGTAGGGTCAATCCAGTACCCAATCCCCATCAAAATCGCAGCCGCTGGTAAAACGGCAACTGGCAGCATTAATGACCGACCAAGTCTTTGAAGATATTTCATCATTTGTAGTTCCCCCTATAAATTTATTCTCTTTTTATGCATTCACCTGAAACATGAGCCTCCAGCTTTCATACACCCATTAGTAGAATCCAAGAATCAAGGCGTCCAATTGAATTTGGCTTAAAGTTTTAATAAAAAAGAAATATTAGTTCGGAATGATATGATCTTGTCAAAATTAATGGGACTATGTTCTACTGGAAAGTTAAAACCTGAATCCATACCACAATTTACAAGGTATTCAGCTCGATTGGCCATCACCTCCTTAACTGTATTTGTAAATCCGTTCATTACGTCAACATTTCCTTTAAGCTGTAATAATAACTGTTTTCCCTTGAATACAATCCTTTTCCTTCGTGATGTTCACCTGTTTTTTATTTCCTTGATTATTGGTAATGACAATTGGAGTTACTGTACTCTTTGCCTGCGTACGAATATATTCCCAATCAACCTCCATTAAAACCTGCCCAGCAGTCACCCGTTCTCCCTCACTTACTGCTAGTGAGAATCCTGTTCCATTTAAGGCTACTGTCTCTAGTCCAACATGGATCAGAATTTCTGTACCGTCCTTAGCCCGGATTCCAATAGCGTGTTTTGTTGCCGCAACTAGAATGACCGTGCCGTCAACAGGTGCATGGATGTTTCCTTTCGATGGTACTACAGCAACCCCTTCGCCCATCATTCTCTGGCTAAACACGGGATCTGGAACCTCATCAAGCGCAACGATTTGGCCATCAACTGGTGCTAGAATCTCTACTTTTGTTTTTTTAAAAATATTAAATACCATTTTTATGTCTCCTTTGTTAGACGTCATCCAATATGAGGGCCAGGCCAGGCATTTATTCTATTTTACTAACTCGTACCACCACTTATTACCTGTAACGCCGGCCTGGAAAAAATAAAAAAGGCATGGGGGTATAGTAAAAGGACAGACGTACCTTTTACTTTACCACCATGCCTGATCGTATCAGTAACATGTGATCAATATTAAACTATTATCTATATAATATCATTAAACTCAAAAAAAACAAGTGAAAGCGTATACATTTATAATTTTCATTGGGAAAGTGAAAAAGGCCTAACAAGGCCCTTTTCTTTTATCCTAAAATTTCATCTATCACTTTTATTTCTTCTGCACTAAATCTAAGGTTATTAAGTGCTGCAACATTTTCTTCAATCTGACTGACCTTGCTTGCACCAATTAAAGCAGAAGTAATTTTTTGTTCCCTAAGCACCCAAGCAAGTGCCATTTGCGCAAGTGACTGACCACGTTCTAGAGCCAGGTTATTCAGATTCTTAACCTTTTCAATAACCTCTTCAGATACATCACTCTCATTTAAGAAACTTTTTGGCTTTAATGCCCTCGAATCTTCTGGAATGCCATTGATGTATCTGTTAGTAAGTAAACCCTGTGCCAACGGGACAAAAGCAATAGCACCCGCTCCTTCGTCTTTAAGCAGGTCAGTAAGACCATTTTCAACCCAACGGTTAAACATCGAATATGCCGGCTGATGAATGAGCAATGGCGTACCAAGCTCCCTTAATATACCGATGGCTTGCTTTGTTTCCTCGTTTCCATAATTTGAAATACCAACATACAATGCTTTCCCTTGTCTAACGATATGGTCTAAGGCTCCCATAGTTTCTTCTATTGGTGTTTCAGGATCTGGTCGATGATGATAAAAAATATCAACATAATCTAGGCCCATTCTTTTTAGGCTTTGATCCAGGCTAGATACTAGATATTTTCTAGAACCCCAATCACCATATGGGCCTTGCCACATGCCATAGCCAGCCTTTGTTGAAATAATCATTTCATCTCGGTATCCCGCAAAATCCTTTCTTAAGATCGCACCGAAGTTTTCCTCGGCAGATCCTGCAGGGGGACCATAGTTATTTGCAAGGTCAAAATGAGTAATCCCCAAATCAAACGCCTTTTGAATGAGTGCTCTTCCATTTTCAAATTTGTCTTCTCCACCAAAATTGTGCCAAAGTCCAAGAGAAATCGCTGGTAATTTTAGCCCCGATCTTCCGCACCGATTATAAATCATTGAATCATACCGTTTATCACTAGGTTGATAAGCCATCAAAAAACCTCCATTTTTTAAATTTCCATTTACAAAACTACCATCCCAATGGGAAGGTTTGAAGTTCATCCTGCCACATTTTTTCAAGTTTTTTCACAATATCCTCTGACATCCTCTTTTCAGCAGCAGATAAGTTCAATTTCAGTTGCTCAATACTCTTCGTTCCAGGAATAATAGTAGAAACTTCTCGATAGTGAAGGATAAATCGTAAAGCTGCCTCAACTAATAATTCCCTAGGATCAAGTATTTCTTTCATCGTAGCTAGAAGCTTTGATCTCCGCTTTAACTGTTCCTCACTCCAGCGACTACGGATGTCGGTAAATTTGCTGTTTTCATCATACTTTCCAGATAACCAACCCGAATCAAGCGGAACTTTGATAATCAGGCCAATATTCTTATCAAAGACCGTCTGAAAAGCACTCCTAGGCTCTTGATGATTAATATTGAACATAACCTCAACAATCTCGCTACTCGTTGACTTGATGAGCTCACTAACCTCACTGGCGGAATCTACCGATGCACCGTAGGCACGTATTTTCCCTTCGGTCTTAAGCTTCTCTAATTCTACAAAATGAGCTGTTTTTCCTTCAAGGCATTCAAAAGGAGGGTTATGAAGAAGGACAGAATCAATATAATCGGTTTTCAACCGCATTAAGCTTGACTCTATTGAACTCCTGAGCAACTTTGGATCAAAATTGACCTTGTTATCAGGATGATGCCCGAACTTGGAATTTATCACTGCTTGATCTCTTCTTCCAACAAGTGCTTGGCCAAGTAAACGCTCACTATTGCCTGCACCATAATTGGGAGCCGTATCAAAAAAATTACACCCTTGATCAAGCGCTTCATGAACAAGATTAATAGCTTCCGAGTCCATCATACCACTCCAGTCCCTTGCGTTTCCAAGTTGCCAGGCACCAAATCCTATCTCTGAAACCTTTATTCCCGTACTTCCAAGCTGTCTATATTTCATCGTGTTTTATTCCTCCCATCCACAATACAGTTTAACCAGCTGAAGATCCATTACACCGCCAGACCCTTTTCATCAATTAGTACCTTACTTTCCCAAACACGACTTCTCCATCTAAAGTACATGACAATGCCCCTTAACCACTCATCAATAATAAATGCAAGCCAAATTCCTACAAGTCCAAAGCCCATCGTAATCCCAAACAAATAAGCTAGCGGAACACTTATTCCCCACATAGAAAGGAAGGCCATCTTTACAGGAAACGTTGCATCTCCTGCAGCCCTAAGAGAACTTATTACCACAAGATTAAAGGTTCTACCCGGTTCAAGAATTAAACATAGGAGCAGCAGCTTGCTACCTTCAGTAATAATCAGTGTATTGTTAGTGAAGAGTCCCAGTAAAGGTTCTCTGATCGAAACGATGATGACAGTAGCTGTCATTGTCATGATAAGGGCCCACTTTAGGCTTTTAAGCAATTGTTCATATGCTTTACCAAATTCCCTTGCCCCGACCTTATATCCGACTAGTATTTGTGTACCCTGCCCCATTGCAAGACCGAATAGCATCATAAAGGACATGATGTTGAACGTATAAACTCTGGTTGTTAAAGCAACAGCTCCTAAAAGAGCAATGATAGAGGTAATGGCCATTTGACTGGTATTATAGATAGCTCCCTCTCCTGCTGAAGGTATACCTATTTTTAATATCTTTTTTATATAGACTTTATCAAAATTCAAGTAATCCCCTTTTGCAATTTTCACAGGTAGCTTTATATACAGCAACCTAAAGATTAAAATCACTGCCGTAGCCCTGCTGACTGCAGTAGAAATTGCTACACCTGTAACCCCAATTTCAGGAATACCAAATAACCCAAAAATAAATAAACTGTTTCCTATGAGATGAATGATATTCATGATGATAGAAATTCTCATCGCTTCTCTTGTAAAGCCATGTACTCTTAATATTGCAGAAGCGGTTACGAGCAGAGCCTGCGTAAAGAGAGTACCACCAACGATCGCTAAATAATTGTTTGCCAGTTTGTAGATTTCAGGTGTTAAGTTAAATAACTGTAGAAATTCACCTCTAAAAATCACAACAAGGAAACTAACGAATACTCCAAAAAGGAAGTTTAATGAGAGAGAAAGCCCTGATATTTTTATCGCTTCTCCTCTTAATCCTGCTCCTAAATTTTGCGATAGGAGGACAGATGTTCCTGTAGCAACAAAACCAAATATTAGGATTGTGAAAAAAACAAGTTGATTGGCAACCCCAACAGCTGCTACTGCATCATCTGATATATAAGAAAGCATAAATGTATCCGTGCTTCCCATAAGCATATGCAAAAATGACTCAATAAAAATCGGCCAAGTAAGAGCAAATAAGCTTAGATGCTTAGGCAGATTATTTTTCTGTTTAATTTCCATTATGAATTTTTTCCACCTTTTACTAGGCTCTTTTTTCAAATAATCTTAGAGTAAAGAAAAGACAGAAATCACTTTCATTTCTGTCTCTCATTATTTCTAAAGGATAAAGGTAGTGATAGAATGCTCTGGAAGTACTACTTCTTCTGAAGCTTTTCCATCTAGACTTAGCGTTATTTTTTCAGAATGATCCTCTGTATTCATCATGACAGCAACCATGGTCCCATCTTCGTTTTGGAACGTTACTGCTTTTAACGATGGATGCCCGAGTTCATGTCCAATTCTTATCGCATTCGGCTTAATGTATTTACTGAAATGACCAATATAATAATAGGAGCTGTTATAATGAATCTCTCCTGTTTTCGTGTCGACAATTACCGGTGCATCACAGTAGTTCCCTACATGATTTGGTCCACCCTGTTCATTTAACACAAGGTTCCAATCAATCCAGCCTTCAAGCCAGTTATTGATGTCTCCGATTATATTACGGGCGTAACGCTCACCCGTATGCCATGCACCAAGTTGAACGCCCCCTTCAATGCATCCTTCTGTGAAAATTAGATGCTTATCAGGGAAGGCTTCATGGGTCTTGGTTAAGTTCTCAAACTCTTCGGATACATACCAGTGAATACCTGTACCCCAAATATATTTAGAAGCTTCCGGATCGGACAATATGGTTGATGCCCGCTCAAATAATATATCGCGGTTATGGTCCCAGATAATAATTTTCTTATCCTGCAGCCCTTCCTTTTCCATGACAGGACCTAGATAGTTTTTTACAAAATCACGTTCTTCTTCTGCTGTATACCTGCAAGAATCCCAAACCTGAGTTGCTTCAGGTTCGTTTTGAACAGTGATTCCCCAAATGGGAATGCCTTCTTGTTCCATTGCTTTGATGTACTTTGTATAGTATAGAGCCCATGTATCAAAGAATTCAGGCTTAAGCTTACCACCGTGATTCATCTCATTATTTGTTTTCATCCAGGCAGGAGGACTCCAAGGAGAGGAAAGCATGGTCAATTGCCCGCCTCTTGCCTTTACCGCGTCTTTAATCAGCGGCAGAACGTATTTTTGTTCCCGTTCAATTGAAAAGGTACTAAGTTCGCGATCGTTTTCTTCAACATAGGTGTAGTTTTCTAAGGCGAAATCACAGCTATGAATATGAGTTCTACCAAGGCTGTATCCCAATCCTGTTTCAGGCTTAAAATAGCTATCAATGATACTCTCCCTGGCTTCTTCAGATATTTGTGCCAGTGTAAACGCAGCGGCCTCCGTAAAAGCACCACCAAAGCCCATAAAGCTTTGATATTTTTGATTTGGATATAACTTCAAGACATTGGTTTCCATAGCTTGTTTGTCAGTGAACCCAAGTTTTCCTTTATCCGAAAAACGGTCTCCTGTATTTTTTGCAGTTTGTATGATCTTCATTTCCATCCGTAAGCACCTCGGCTCTCTTAATCTAAATAAACATCAATCTTTGTCATTTTTCCTTCTCGAACTTCCTGTGCATATGAAGCTCCCAATCGATCGCTGTTGATTTCGACTATGTCTCCTTCTCTATGAAGAACATACTTCACCGTTACTGCACCATCCGAACCGAAGGTATTTTTTCGGGCTGGGTTATGATAGGTAACATCGGTTTTTCCTAATAACGTGAATTCAACTTGTCCATTTTCCGTAAACAGCCAAGAAGGTAAAACAGGCTGCAGTTTAAGAGTCAAACCGTTTTCGTTGTCCACTGAAAAAACTTCCTTGCCCATCATCATCACTTGCCACATGCTTAAAAATTCCGCTGTGCTTCCACTTAGTCTGGCAACAAATCCCTGTCCATGTACAGATGTATCGGGATTAGCGCTACTAGCAATAAAAGAGGAATTCTCCAGCACACTGCGTCCATAAACTTCCGCGTCCATAAATGGAGGAAGTGCATGAGTTAAATCTTCAAAGTATTCATTATATAAACCAGCTTTTAATACACCGAGGAGATATTTAAATTCCATATGCATAAATATTGATTCTCGCTCAAGCCAGCCTGGCGTAAATGCACGTGAACGGCCAATCTCATAGGTTTCATTCTCCAAAGAGCTGGACGTCTTATACATTTTCAACTTCTGATCAAAGATTTCAGAATTACGGACATGCTGATAAATCGACTTTGCCGATTCCAATTCTGCTCCCTTCAATTCCCTTGCAGGACCTTCGAGGAAGTGAGGAAGAACAAACACATCAAAGGCGGTCACATGTACGAGTGGCAACCCTTTTTCATTGTGTTTCTCTTGTCCATTTTCATCGAAAATCGGTTCCCATTTCTTTGCTTCAAAGTAGAAGTATGTCGGAATTAAACCATTTCCCATTGAAGTCGCTTTGCTTATTCCAGCCCTTGTTTTTTCGAGAAATAACTCTGCAAATGCTGTTAGTTCTTGCAGAGCCACAAGTCTTTCCTCACCGTTAAAGCCTCTTTTAACTGCTGCACGATATTGTTCACGTGCGCTAGAGACAAGATTCCAATAACCAGAATCATCAAGCTGCCCATTCTTGTAATCCTTCAATACTGAATTTACTGCTAGAAGGAAGTCAACTACTTCTACTGGAAGTGGAATTTCTTGATCTGCTTGCTTTCCAGCATTAACAACGAAATCTAGTAATCTACTAAGCTCAAGCGTTTCACTCATAGCAGAACCGAATAGACCTGGAAGGCCATTCATTGAGTCGTTCCAGCCTGGCTTATTTGCTTCCATTTCAATCCCCATTCCGTATGGATCTAAAGTGGAAAACTTGATTAATGCGAGAGTGAAAAGTTTTGTATATAAGTTTGATGTATAAATATCTCCCTTTGCATCCTTAATCCAGTTGGAACCGCTCTGGTGTCCCTCTTCTGATATAGCACCATACTGGCGGACCTTGCCGTCAACAAGTACATATTTATCTGAACGAGGGTTTACATAGGCAGGACTTGAGAAATATTTATAATCAAAGTCTTCAAACAAAAGCTGCGCTTTCTTTTCTGGAAATACCTTTAAAAAGTTTTCAATTAAATCAAGGTTATAGGTCCAATGGTCCATCCAATAGCCTTCACCAAACTCTGCCTCAATATTTTGGTTACTTCTCGATAGCACCATTTTCAAAAATTCTGGCAGTGATCGCGTCATTTTCATTTGTTTATCCGAGATTGTTTGCAGCAGGTCCCCTGGTGTATAGCTCTTTTTCAGTTTTTTCCTAATGATCTCAGCATCTGCTTCATCTAAGAAAAGTTCATTTAACCAATTCCATTCAGAATTGTTCATTAACTGAAAACTTGCCCCTTTAACAACCAAAGGATTATAGCCGTCCGGCTGGATTAGACTCATAAACAACTTGATGTTATACTCACCTGTTTCAGGATGGAAAAATACATCATTTCTGCGATTTTGGTTTACGTCCCTAAAGTTTCCGTTCCCTTGAGAATAGAACTCCGGTGCCAAGGAAAAGAAATTGTAATCCCTCTCAAGGTCACCATGTTTTCGTGAAAATACGTAGTAGACGAACGGGTCTTCTTCGGTTTCAAGGAAAATCGGATATCCTCCACGCAAAACATTATCCATATAGCTCTGCTGAATATAAGCATCAAACAACGGAGAGGCTGTTTTCGTTTTTACATCACTTGCTATACCTGCAACAAGACTTTGAGCTTCCTCATACTTTCGCTCAATATAATCGCTATTTACTATTTCCAGGGCTTTGTTGTTGATAATTTCAATATCTTTTACATGGCCAACCAAGGTGTAAAGTGTCAGTACCTCACCTTGCTCAAGTTCCTTTGATAAACCAGAGAAACCGCATGGGACCTTGTTAGAAGTCACCGGAACAGCAGCAGAAATATCATTGACCGTCTTATTTTCAAACACATCTGGAAACGATAGAGAGCTGTTTGATCCAAAAATAAGATCTGTATCGACAATCGGTGCAATCTGTTCACCATCATTAGAAAAGCTTAAATAAAAATGACCTTTCGTTACCTCTTCGACTTCAGCAGAGTCGTTTGTTGAGGAGCGAACTCTGTAATATGGAATCTTGTTCTCAAGATTAAATACATCCATCCAGCTTTTCAACGTATTCCCGACCGCTTTGTATGCAGCGTCATCTATACCAAAGGGGATAATCGCAGGAAGACCATCTAATAGCTCTAATTCAAGTTTTCCTTCTGTAATATTCTTAACTTCAACCTTTCTAACCAGAGCTCCAAAATTCTCATTAGGAAGAGTGAAGTACGTAACCGTTGTTTTAATTCCTTGGACTTTATTTGTTTCTTCAATCTTTAATTCATTTTCCTTTATATACATTTTTCGTGATTTACCCCTGCGGTCTCCATAAGGAGAGAAAGGCTCAAATATTTCATTGCCCTGCTCTTTAACCAGTTTGATAAAAGTTCGAAAACCATTAATCGACACACGCTGATAAGCCTGATTCGCCGGGAAAAATTCAGTAATTGCATGGTTTTTATCTTGCACACCAAAACTGACAATTCCCTGACCACGGTTCACATAAAAAGACCAGATAGGGATTCCGTATAATCCAGCAAGACCAGGCAGAAAGCTTGAGAAAGTTTTTGCCTGATCAAACTGGTTAATAACAAAATATTGATCATCATTAAAGCTATATTTTTCCATGGTTGAACACCTCGTAGATTAAATTGAACGATCTCTGATTATCTCGGAATAGCGATAGCCACTATCCTTAATAATTCTTTCCATTGTCTCGAAATTTACATAAGTGATACCAAAACGCTTTTCATAGCCAAATGCCCACTCAAAATTATCAAGCAGAGACCATAAATAGTAGCCTGCGATATTCATGCCTTCTTCATTTAGCTCAGCAACTGCTTTAACATGGCTTTCCATATACTGTTGACGATCAGGATCATGCACTCTATTATCCTCTGATACTGTATCGTTAAAGGCTGCACCATTTTCTGTAATGTAAATAGGCAGATTGGTATATTCTTTTCTAAGGCGACGAATCAATGCTTTAAACTCCTCTGGACTAATATCCCAGCCCATTGCTGTTTTTGGATAATCAGAGTAAGCACTTTGGTAGAGAAAATCTGAAGCAGCATTGAACTCAACTAAGCCTCGGCTATAATAGTTGATTCCAAAAAAATCACAATCAATTGAAATCCTATTCAAGTCTCCTTGCTGGATGAAATCAAAGGAATGGACATATTTAGAGAATAAATTCATCATGTCTGTCGGATAAGAGCCTTTTAGAACTGGATCGAGAAACCAGCGATTAGTATAACCATCCGCATTATTGGCAGCCAGCATGTCATTTACTGACTCACCTGCTGCATACATAGGTGATAGATTAAGTGTAATTCCAATCGGTGTGCTTGAATTGAACTTGTTCTTAAGCAAGTTTACCGCTTCACCATGAGACAGCAGGATATGATGAACTGCCTTTAATGCTTCTTCCATATTGGTATGACCAGGGGCATGAATTCCTTGATGGTAGCCAAGAAAGCCAGCACACCAAGGTTCATTGTGGGTAATCCACATGAATACTTCTGCATCTAGCTCTTCATAGCACTTTTCTGCATACTCGAGAAACCATTGTACAGATTCACGGTTGGTCCACCCGCCTTGCTCGTGTGCCCAAATTGGGAGATCCCAGTGATAGAGCGTAACAGCGGGCTTTATTCCATTTTCAATTAAACATTTGATTAATTTTTTATAAAAGGCCATTCCTGCCGGATTATACTTACCCTGTTCAGGGAAAATCCTCGGCCAAGCAATCGAAAATCTATATGAATCGACTCCTAGAGTCTTAAGTATTTCAATATCCTTCTCGTAAAGATGATAATGGTCACAAGCGATATTCCCATGATCCATATTCGCTACCTTACCTGGGGTCCAGGAAAATTCATCCCAAATTGAAAGGCTTCTGCCATCTTCTTGATACGCACCTTCTATTTGATAGGAAGATGTTGCCGTCCCAAAAATAAAATCGTCCGAAAATTTATTCATTGAAGTTCACCTCTGCTGTTTAATTCCTTTGGAAGACTTTAATATAGTCAATGATCATTTGCTGCGGGAACTTTGTCGTTCTGTCAGGATAACCCGGCCATTTTCCACCAACAGCAAGGTTGACCTGGAGATAAAACTCTCTGTCGAACGGAGCTTGCCCAGAATGTGGTTGGTCTGTTCCAATATCTTTACTAAACCAACTTTTTTGTGTGGCATAAAGCACATCGTCTACATACCATCTAAATTCATCAGGCTCCCATTCAACAGTAAACTCATGAAAGTCATCTGAAAATTTTTTGGTTTTCTGGCAAACTGTAATATTCACCTGTATAGGTGTGTGGCACACCGTAGTGGAGTGTTCCATAAACGGTGCCCGGCTGATGACCAATAAGCTCCATTATGTCTATCTCTCCACAAGCTGGCCACCAGGAGTATAGGTCCATATCCACAGGCATCATCCAGATAGCTGGCCAAATCCCCTGTCCTTCAGGTAGTTTAGCCCGGATTGTAAATTTCCCATATTTCCAAGCGGCTTTTCCTTGAGTAGTTAGCTTTGCAGAGGTATACTGCATCCCCTCATATGCTTCCTGTCTTGCTTCAAGTACTAGCTGACCATTTTCTATTCGAGCGTTTTCTTTCCGAGCGGTATAGTATTGGGATTCCTCGTTTCCAAATCCCCAGCCTCCCTCGATGAAACACCATTTATTTTCATCTATCTCAGGTTTATGAAAGTGGTCCTCCCAAACTAATTGATAGTTTCCTGAGAATGCCTTCTCCTTTGGAAGCGTACTCATTTCTTTATTTATACCTTGGTTTTCTAAGTGCGAATTTTGGTGTTGATGATTATCCTTTGTCTGCAAAATCTTCTCTCCTTTCAATAAAGGATGGTGTCATAAAATAAACAAGTCTCCTTAATTCATTTTAACCTTGTCTGCTAAACATCTTCAGACATATAATTTTGTAAAGGGTTTCAATATTTTAGGGTTGGTTAAAACAATTTAGATAGGAACATAAATTATTATTCAGCAATAAGAAAGTGGGCTTCAAAAGAAGCCCACTTTCTTTATTTCTGTTCCTTGTATTCTGATGGGGATATCCCTACTATTTCGCGAAATACTCGTGCGAATTGTTTAGGATTTTTATAGCC
>JBFNER010000059.1:0-18156 GCA_040797665.1 Neobacillus sp.
CAAGGGGGGGGGAGGGTTCTCGTTATTTTTTGTTTTAACAACCTTAAGGAAGCAGGAGAACCGTCCCTGTGCTTTAAAAAAGGAATTTTATTCCTTTGTGTAGAATATAATTGTAAACGCTTACAAGACTAGCTTTCGGTGAAAATTTTTATTTTAAGGGAGGAATTTGAGATTGGTGTTAGATCGACAGAATGTTCAGGTGTTTGATGCTGTTGTTGTGGGGGCTGGTTTTTCGGGATTATACATGCTTCATAAATTACGAGAGTCGGGTTATTCCGTTCGTGTTTTTGAAGCAGGGGAGGATGTCGGCGGTACATGGTATTGGAACCGCTACCCGGGTGCGCGTTGTGACATCGAAAGTATCTACTATAATTATACTTTTTCAGAAGAAATCTTGAACGAATGGACTTGGTCTTCAAGATATGCGGAGCAGCCGGAAATATTAAGCTACATAAACTTTGTGGCTGATAAATTAGACTTGCGGCGAGACATCCATTTCAAAAAACGAGTAACCGCGGCCCACTACAACGAACTAAACCGCAACTGGGAAATTCGCTTGGAAGATGGTTCGCCAATAATCGCAGAATTCTTTATCAACGCAATCGGTTGTCTATCTTCTTCTAACATACCAAACTTTAAAGGGTTAGACAGCTTTAAGGGCGAAGTGTATCACACGGGAAGATGGCCTCATGAAAAAGTGGATTTCACAGGCAAGCGAGTAGGGGTGATTGGAACCGGATCAAGCGGCATTCAAGCGATTCCGGTGATTGCCAAAGAAGCCGGCCACCTTACCGTGTTTCAGCGGACACCACAGTATAGCTGTCCTGCGCAAAATCATGAGCTTGATTTAGAATTGATCAGTCAAACAAGGGAAAATTATGCTGAAATCAAACAGCAAATGCGTTACAGCCCACACGGAGTACCGTCCGCACCTCGGATGCGGTCCGCGTTAGAGGATTCTCCCGAAGAAAGGGATCGTCTATATGAAAAGGCGTGGCAGGAGGGCGGTTTGTTTACGATGGCCTACAACTATAATGACATCGGTCTGCTTCCTGAATCAAATGAAACCGCAGCATCCTTTATCCGCAGCAAGATTAAACAAATTGTCCAAGACCCCGAAGTCGCACAAAAGCTAATGCCTACCTACTACTACGCGACAAAACGACCGATCATAGATACCGACTATTTTGAAACCTATAACCGCGATAATGTCTCGCTTGTTGATTTAAAGGCTGAGCCGATTGTGGAACTGACCACAAACGGATTAAAGACGGCAAATGCTGAGTATGAATGTGACGTCCTCGTGTTTGCAACAGGTTTTGATGCGATGACAGGCCCGTTATTTAAAATTGATATCCGTGGCAAGAATGATGTATCGCTCAAGGAAAAGTGGGCGGACGGTGCTGAGTTAAAGACGTATCTGGGACTTGCCACTTCCGGTTTCCCGAACATGTTTATGCTTACCGGTCCACAGAGTCCTTCGGTACTAAGCAACATGATGGTGTCCATTGAACAGCACGTTGAATGGGTGGCGGATTGTATTGATTATCTTCGTGAACATCAACTCGAAGCATTTGAAGCAACAGCTGAAGCGGAAGAATTCTGGAGTCAGCAATGCCGAGGAATTGCCGATATGTCGCTTTTGACCAAGACAGATTCTTGGTACATGGGTGCCAATATTGAAGGCAAGCCGCGTGGATTCCTCGCCTTTGCCGGGGGAGTAGGACTTTATCGTTTACTATGTGACGATGTCGCCGCAAGGGGCTATGAAGGGTTTACTTCCGTATTATCCCCAGCCGGTACGGATGAAGGCTTAATGAAGGAAGGTTTCTTCAAAGAGAGTATCGATCCGCAGGCGTGGTTTATTTTAAAACAATTAGCATCTTTAGGTGCACCGCCAATGGAGCAGTTGACACCAGAGATCGCTAGAATGGCTGCTGATTTCCGGATGCTTGCAGGAGTTCCTGAAGAGGTAGAGAAGGTAGAAAAAAGAATGATTCCAGTCAATGGAGGGGAAATTCCTGTCCGGATTTACACGCCGGCAGGTGAGGGTCCATTCCCAGCATTGGTTTACTACCATGGAGGAGGCTGGGTCATTGGTAATCTCGACACTGTTGATGTACCTTGCCGAATGCTAGCAAACAGAGCGGGCTGTGTCGTGGTATCGGTTGACTACAGGTTAGCTCCAGAACACAAATTCCCGACAGCCGTTGAGGATTCGTATGCTGCCGTGAAGTGGGTGGCTGAAAATGCATCATCGATTGGAGTTGACGCTGAACGAATTGCGGTTGGTGGTGACAGTGCCGGCGGAAATCTTGCAGCCGTTGTGAGCTTGATGGCGCGCGAGCAGGGTGGACCTTCTCTAGCGTACCAAATGCTTCTTTATCCGGTAACGAATCATTCCTATGACACGGATTCTTATCGGGAAAATGCAGAAGGTTACTTTTTAACAAAGAATACGATGGAATGGTTCTGGAATCATTACCTTCGTGACCAACAAGATGGACAGAATCCGTACGCTTCACCATTATTGGCCGAGGATGTAACTGGGCTTCCGCCCGCCTTGGTGATCACGGCAGGTTTTGACCCGCTGCGTGATGAAGGGGAAGCCTATGCAGAACGGCTGAAAGCAGCGGGGGTTCCAGTGGAAATGACCCGTTATAATGGTATGATTCACGGATTCTTCTGGATGCCAGGAGTATTGGTGCAGGCACATGTTGCCATTAATCAGGCAGCAAATACACTTAAGCAGGCGTTCCATGCGGTAAAAACCATATAGATAGAATACAAGTGTAGGGGTTTAATTCAGAAGCCGTTTCCAAATGGGAACGGCTTTTCGGCTTGTAAATCACGGGGAGGGTTCTCTTGACTCTAAAAATTACTATAAGTAAAAGGATTACAGATAAAAACGTAGAAAGCTATATTATCATTATATCTAAGGGGAAAATTAATAATATGAAGAATTATGATCAAGTCATGAAAAATTATCTGCTCTCCCTCCCTTATCGTGTGAAATTAATACTAGTGTTCTCATTACTCATTCTGCTCACAGCAATGATTCTAGGAACCGTTACCTATTATCAATTTTCAAAATCAAGTCAGGAAAGAACGGAAAAATATCAAATCCAATTGGCTGATCAAATCAATCAGAATTTAAATCGTTACTTAAAAGAGATGCAGATTATTTCCTTGTCGCCGTTATATGACCAGGAAATATTGGATATTTTAAAATCTCATCGAGAACAGCGAGAGGATACCTCTTTTCCGCCAGCAGCCGAAAGGGTTCCAATGTGGCGATATATTTCAAGTCTTATCCATATGAGAAACGAGATTAGAGGCATTCATATTATGGCTAGTGACGGTACGATTTTTAGTAATTTAGATTCAAACACTGTTCTCTTAAAGGTTTTCGAAACAGATAATGAATGGATTAAGCAAATAAAGAAAGCAGATGGGGAGTGGGTTCTTTTGCCACTTCATCGGCCGAATTATTATTTAGATAAAGACACCTCCGTATTTTCTGTCGCCAGGCTCATTCGCGACACCTCTACCTATGAGCCGCTGGGTATAATGAAAATTGATTTAAAACAAGAGTTAATTAAAGAGATTGTTAGTAACCCAGATGAAAAGAGTCATATTTTTATCCTTGATCAAAACAACCAATTTATTTATCCGAATAAGGAAGAAAAAATAATTAATCCTTCCTTCCTAACTGATATTGAAAACATCCAGGTTCGTAACTACACTAGTATTCCAATCAATGGAACGGACTATATGATGGTGTATAAACAGTCATCGTATTCCGGTGTGAAAACCATTATGCTGACACCGAGGGAAAGTGTGTTTAGCGAAGTAAATCATCTGCGAAAGGTCATGTTTTTTATTGTCTTCGTAGGGATTCTTATCTCTTTTTTACTAGGATTCCTTCTCTCAAAGCCGCTAGTAGGTTCGATTCATACACTCCGAGAAGCCATGGTAAAGGTAGAGAAAGGGAATTTTGCAGAGCGGGTTACCGTCAATTCCAATGATGAACTCGGCGAGCTGGGCAAAGGGTTTAACCATATGATTAACGAAATCGAGCGACTAGTAACAGAGGTGTACAAAACCAGTCTTCGGGAAAAAGAGGCAGAAATTAGAGCACTGCAAGGCCAAATGAACCCGCATTTTCTTTATAACACGTTAGAATCCATTAATATGCTGGCAATCACAAAAGGGAATTTTGAGGTTTCAGATATGGTCACATCCCTTGGAAAATTACTCAGATATACGATTGATCATTCAGCAAAAATGGTCACCCTTGAAGAAGAATGTTCATTTATTCGTTCTTATGTGGCCATTCAAAAGGTAAGAATCGGTGAGCAGCTTCAATATACAGAAAAGATAGATTCGAACCATCAGCAAGTCTTTATACCGAAACTCGTGTTGCAGCCACTTGTTGAGAATGCCATAGTGCACGGAAACCTCAAAGAGGGAGGGCATATTTGGCTGGAGGCGCATGTTGAAAAGCAGTTATTGAAAATTACAATCCGCGATAATGGACAAGGAATCACCCAAGAACAATTAATAAAGCTAATAAAAATGATAGAAAATCACGATACAGCCTCATCAGAAAAACACAATGGAATTGCTCTAACAAATATACACGAACGACTGCAGCTCTTATATGGAAAGGAATATGGAATAACCATTGATGGAGAAGAACAAAAGGGATTTTCAGTGATGTTGAACCTGCCACTTCAAAGAAAGGGTGAAGAGAACGATGAAAGAAATATTAGTCGTAGAGGATGAAGCAATCATAAGACAGGGGTTAAGGGTTCTGCTTGAACAAGTAATCGGTGGATACAAAGTGACTGAAGCGAAAAGCGGGGAGGAGGCACTCGTACAATTTCATCAACGGATTCCACATTTAATTATCACCGATATTCGGATGGGCGGGATGGACGGACTCACTTTTGTTTCAAGAGTAAGGCAGGTATCGGAAAGTATACCGGTTATTATTTTAAGCGGCCATAGCGACTTCGAGTATGCGAGGACCGCTATGCGTTACAGTGTAACAGATTATCTATTAAAACCAATCAACCGTGTGGAGTTATCGGAAACCATTTCGAAGCTATTTAAAGAGGAGGAGAAGGAAGGGGCCGACACCTCGAAACAATTTCAAAAAATCCTCCAATACATAAATGATCACTTAAGCCAGGATATCACCTTAAAGCAGATTGCTGATTATGTTTATTTAAATCCTCAGTATATTGGACAACTTTTTAAAACGGAGTTAAACCAGACCTATACGGATTACATCACCGCCGAACGCTTGAAGCGAGCGAAGCAGCTATTAAAAACCACTAGTTTAAAAGTATACGAGGTTGCCCAGCTATCAGGCTATAAAAGTCCTAAACACTTTATGACCGTCTTTAAACAGGAGGTTGGCACAACACCCATTCAATACAGAGAAATGTCATAATAGTCAAAAATTCTATTATTAACGAACTATATCTCTTTTTGGAGGGATATTTTAAAAAGAATATTCTCTTTAAAATGATAGACAAAGGGAGGGAATAGATATGATGAAAAAGCTTGGACTTATTTTTTTAACAATTCTTATGATAGCGTTTTCAGCTGCGTGTAGTAATGATGCAAATTCCGATGCCAAGGAAAGTGATTCAAAAGACAAAGGCTCTAAGGATGAACCTGTAGAGTTAACGTTCATGATGTGGGGAAGTGAGGCACATCAAGAAGTCTATAACAAATTAATCGCAAAATTTAATGAAACACATCCAAACATTAAGGTAAAGATGGAAAGTGTACCTTTTCCTGATTACCAGCAAAAAATTACCGTCTTAGCAGCTGGCAGAGAATTACCGGATGTTGGCTGGGTGGCAGAGCGGATGGTACCTCAATTTATGGCAAATGGACTATTAGAAGATGTTTCTTCGTTTCAAGAGGATAAAGAGTATAACATGGATGACTTTTTCCCATCGACTCTAGATCTGTTTAAGAAGGACAACAAATTATATGGCATTCCTTTTTCCACACCGCCTATGGTTATGTTCTATAACAAAGATTTATTTGTAAAAGCAGGAGAAAAGACACCAAACGAACATGTAGCAGCAGGAACATGGAATTGGGAGCAGTTTGAGAAGTCTGCTAAGGCCATTTCATCTGATGGCGTTTATGGTGCAAACTTCTTCCGTGATTGGAATACGTGGATTGCCTTACTTTCACACACATGGAGTAACGGCGGCGATTTGTTCAATAAAGACCATAGCAAATTTACATGGAATAGCCCAGAAGGTGTTGAAACATTAAAGATGCTTCAGCGCATGATGTTTACTGATTCCTCTCATCCAAAAGCAGGTGAACAAGTAAGCTTTGATTCTGGAAAAATTGGAATGTTCTTTGACGTATATAGCTATGTCTCAGCGGCACGGAATGTAAAAGACTTTGCGTGGGATATTGCACCACTTCCAGAAGGTTCAGAAGGTCGATTCCCAATGCTAGGTCAGGCAGGATATGGATTATTCAAAGGGTCGAAACATCCTGAAGAGGCAAAGGAACTGTTGAAGTTCTTTACAAGTCAAGAGGGGATTACACAAACATCCACGTTCTTTGTACCACCTCGTGAGTCTGTATTAAGCTCTGACCAGTTCGTTAACCAGCCAAATAATCCACCAGCAGAAAGCATTAAACGCGCGGTCCTTGATGAAATGGATAATGCACGCCTGCAGGCTGGTCACATTGATTGGCAGAAAATTGATACTGCTATCCAATTCGGATTTGATGAGCTGTTTGGTCAACTGAAGGAACCTGAAGAGATTTTAAAAGGTATGGAAGAAAAGATTAATCCAATATTGAAATAAGAAGAGATGCGGTTAACCCTTTTAGGCTTAACCGCATAGCTATTACAGGGGTGAAAACCGTGAATTCTTCATTAACGGAAATGATTCGAAATAAGAAAATGACACTCATTGTGAGTTTACCGGAAAACCGGCTGGATTTAGCAAAGGCTGCGATTTCTGCTGGTGTAGATGCAGTAAAGCTGCATGTCAATGTTGAACACAGAGCATCCGGAACTAGTTTTGGTTCAGTAGAGGTGTACAAGGATGTTTTTCGTAGCATTAGAAGTGAATTTTCTGGACCGCTTGGAATTGTTCCGGGCGGCACATTTGAAGATATAAACCAAGTGGAAATGCAGAAGCTAATTGATCTTGGCTTCACTTATTATTCTATTTATGCACATCATCAACCAAGCTGGATGCTTGGGCTAGAAAAAATTGAAAAAACGTTTGCTATTTCAAGCGACTATTGTTTAGCCAGTATCGGCAAGGTTCAGCATCTTGGAGTGTCAGCATTAGAGGCTTCGATCGTACGAAGTGAAGAATACGGTACACCTCTAACCTTTATGGATGTACTTGCCTATAATCGCCTTGTTCAAAATGTGGATATTCCTGTTCTAGTCCCTTCGCAACGAAAACTTGTACCTAGTGACATTCCCATATTAGTAAGAGCTGGGGTAAAAGCTGTCATGCTCGGGGCGGTAGTCATTGGTCATACGGAAGATAGTATACAAACTGCGATCCAATCGTTTAGAGAGAAGATCGATTCATTGTAAAGGGGGTAGAAGAGTTGGGTGCAAATATTGAGACAACGAAACAACTACCCTTGAATCGAGGGAACCGGAGAAAGAAATTCATTGGAAGCGAAGCATTTTATGGATATTTATTTGTAAGTCCAATGGTCCTCGGATTCTTACTGATCATGTTATTTCCATTAATCTACTCGATTTATATGAGTTTAACAGATTGGCAGCTGTTAGGTGATCCTAATTTTATTGGGACCGAAAACTACAAACGGTTAGTGAATGATCCGGACTTTTGGGTGGTCCTCAAAAACACCTTGATTTTTTCAGCAGGACTAGTGCCAATTAACATTTTTATTGCCTTATTATTAGCTTTGTTGCTCCAGAGGAACCTGCCTGGAATGGGCTTATTTCGAACAGCCATCTTTATTCCAGTTATGACGTCGATTGTCGTTTGGTCGATTATTTGGAAATATATGTTTGGGACAGAAGAGGGCTTTATCAATCAGGTGCTTGCTGCGATTGGCATTGACGGCCCAGCCTGGCTATATGATCCGGATTTGGCTATGGGAGCAGTCATTGTCGTCAGTGCCTTAAAGAACGTCGGCCTAAACATGGTTTTGTTTTTGGCAGCACTTCAACAGGTTGACCGAAATCTTTATGAAGCTTCTCATTTGGATGGCGCAAACAAGCTAAAACAATTTTGGCATGTGACCCTGCCTATGATCACTCCTACTGTCTTTTTGACCTTAATATTAACCATTATTGGATCGATGAAGGTGTTTGGTCAAATCTATGTGATGACAAATGGTGGCCCTGGTAATCATACGAAGGTATTAGTTTACTATATTTGGGAAAACGCATTTAAGTTATTTGATTTTGGATATGCATCGGCAATTGCCATTGTATTATTTGTCATTATTTTAATCTTTACAATCATTCAATGGGTTGCTAGAAAAAGGTGGGTGTTCCATGAAGAATAAAAAGAAAAATGGAATCTTTACGAAAATAACATTTTACGGAGTACTGACACTGATATCATTTATCATGATTGTCCCGTTTCTCTGGATGATCAATACATCCTTTAAGGATTCTACGAAAATATTTGTTTTCCAGTTTATCCCGCAGCCGTTTAAATGGGAGAACTATTTAAAGGTATTGGAATCCACACCGTTTCATCTTTTTTATTTTAATAGCTTCTATATTGCAGTGCTAGTAACAGCCGGAACGATCTTTTTCGGGTCATTGGCGGGTTACGCATTTGCGAAGCTTAAATTTAAGGGAAGTTCGATCCTATTTCTTTGTTTATTAAGCACGATGATGATTCCAGTTGAAGTCATCACCATTCCGCTCTTTTTGTTTATGAGGGATTTACATTTAATCAACACACATGTTCCATTAATAGCCATTCCTCTATTAGGGCCAGCCGGTGTATTTGGCGTATTTGTGATGAGGCAATTTTTCCTATTGGTACCGAAGGAGTTGGAGGAAGCGGCAAAATTAGATGGATGCTCGTATTTCCGAATTTATTGGAACATCATGCTGCCGTTAGCAAAACCAGCCATTGCGACTCTCACGATCTTTACCTTTTTAACAAGCTGGAATGAATTTTATGAACCACTTATTTATATCAACTCGAAAGAATTAATGACGTTACCATTGGCTTTGGCACTGTTCACAGATGAAGTTGGGACGAAATGGGAGCTTCTTATGAGTGCGTCCGTTATGGCAACCGTTCCGTTATTAATCATCTTCTTCTTTGCACAGAAGCAATTTATTGAAGGGGTGGCGATGACGGGAGGAAAGTAGGAATCGGTCCAAATACAAAAAAGGATGTGTCTAATTTGAAGATAGAACTAGATTTTGATGTCGTCGTAGCAGGGGGAGGTCCTGCCGGAATCAATGCAGCGATTGCTTCAGGTAGATCAGGGGCAAAAACACTACTTATTGAAAGATATGGGTTTTTGGGGGGGATGTCTACAGTAGCTCTAGTGTATCCATGGATGACCTTTCACACTGACTCAGGAAAACAAGTTATAAAAGGCATTGCACAAGAAATTGTCGAACGGTTAATGGCACAAGGCGGTTCACCTGGTCATTTACGGGATACAGTCGGTTTTACAAGCACCTTAACACCGTACCATCCAGAAAAATATAAGCTTTTAGTTTTAGATATGCTAGAAGAGGCAGGCGTTGAAGTACTTGTTCATAGTTTTGTCGACCAGGTTGAAGTAGAGGGTAATCGTATTATGTCAATCAAACTAACCACGAAATCTGGTCCGATTCGAGTCACTGCTAAGCGTTTTATTGATACAACAGGGGATGCTGATCTTGCTTACCTATCTGGTGCTCCGTGTTTACAGGGGAGGGATGAGGATCAGAAAACACAGCCGATGACCATGAAGTTTCGAATGAGGGGGGTGGACCTCTCGAAGGTAAAGGAAGCGATGAAGGCGAATCCGAGTAATTTTTATAAAAAGACTCCAATTGACGAGTTGGACCAGATTCCATTAACAGGTGTTCAGGGATTTTATAAGGAATGGAGCGAGTCAGGTGTTCCAATCAACCGAGACCAAGTTCTCTTTTTTGCAGGCCCTGAAGAAGATGAAGTTTTAGTCAACTGTACAAGGGTTCAAGGACTAGATGGGACCAATGTTTACGACTTAACAAAAGGGGAAAGAGAAGGCAGAAAGCAAGTATTGATGATGGCAGAATTCCTCCAGAAGAAGATCCCAGGCTTTGAAAAAGCTTCGATCTCAGCAGTAGGAACACAAATTGGAATTCGTGAAACGAGAAGAATCGATGGTCACTATGCCCTTACGATTCAAGATGTGGTGGCCGGCAGGAAGTTCGACGACACCATTGCACTCAGCGGGTATCCAGTTGATATCCATGATCCGACGGGAAAGGGTGTTCAAGCAAATGACATCGAGGGAGACGGAAGCTATGGGATTCCATACAGATGTCTCATACCTAAACAAATAGATAATCTACTAGTAGCAGGGAGGTGTATTTCCACCACCCACGAGGCATTAGCGACTACAAGATTAACCCCTAGTGCGATGGCAACAGGGCAAGCTGCCGGGACAGCAGCAGCCCTTTCCATTGCCAATCAAGTCGCACCAAAAGACCTTGATGTCAAGAAGCTTCAGGCAATTTTAGTAGAGAATGGTGTTGTCATTTAATTGGGTGCCTGTCACCTACATAAGGAGGAAACTCATGAAGCATTTGAAAAGGATTTTTTCTGTAAGTCTTGCTGTATTACTATTATGTAGTTCAGCAGGTATGATTCAGGCAAAAGAGGAGAAGAAGCCATTGGCAACGTTCTTAATGGTTCCGCTCGACGATAGACCTGCAAATCTATACTTTCCGAAGCAGGTAGGTGCATCTGCTGGGGTAGAGGTCATTTCACCGCCAGCAGAGATGATTGGAAAATTCACTGAACCAGGAAATGGCGAAGAAATTAGTAAGTGGCTTCTAGAAAATGGCGATCGTGCCGACGGATTTGTAATTTCTACAAGTATGCTTGCCTACGGAGGATTAGTCGCATCCCGTACAGGTGTTAAGTCACTGGAGGATGCAACGGCAGATATTCAAGTAATCAAACAATTAAAAGATCGGTATCCTGATAAACCAGTATATGTTTACGATACGATCCAACGATTAGCTGTAACGGCGATTAGTGATGAATACTTAAAGTACTATTCTCAGATTAGTGAGTGGGCAATATTATATGATAAGGTCGTTAACCTAGGTATGCCTGGAAAAGAGAGATTGGCTGAACTTGAGTCCATCATTCCTTCAGCTGTTTTACAAGATTATAAGAATGCGAGAGCAAGGAACCACACGGTAAATAACCTGATGATTGACTGGGTAGAACAAGGCTACATTGATTACTTAATTTTGGCACAAGATGATGCTGCTCCATATGGACTTCATCGTGCAGAGAGAGAGCTTTTACTAGAAAAAGTTAACGGTCTTGGAGTGGAGGAGCAAGTGGCAGTCTTCCCAGGTGCCGATGAAGTAGATGTTGTATTGGTTTCTCGTTTTGTTAATCACCTATTCAACACATCACCGAAATTCTTCATAGAATATGGAGGAATACACGGGAACGACTGGATTGCTCCGTTTGAAGACACCACCTTTGATTACAATGTCAAAAAGCATATTGTGGCTGCAGGTGGTTCGGTTGTAGAGAACGAAGCAGAGGCTGACATCCATCTCCTATTAAATACTCCTTCTGAAACTGGAACACCAAGGAATGAAGATATTACAGAGCTTGTTACAAGAACGAATGAACTAATAACAAGTGGAAAACAAGTCGCCATTGGGGACGTTTTAATTGTAAACAAGGCAGATGAAGCATTTGTTACGGAGCTAGCTAATACAGTAGATTTAACAAAGATTTTAGCTTATAGCGGTTGGAACACAGCTGGGAATGCACTCGGGATTACTGTCGGTCATGCAGCAGCTCGCTATGCATTCTTAGATCAGGAAACAGGATTTGGAGTACCATTATACGAACAAACCGCTGAATCCCATTATGAATTTTTACTGCATCGCTTCGCCAAAGATCAAGGATATAAAAATATCGTTCACCCGGCAGCAAGAACCTATATCCAACAAATTGGTGCAAGTGAATGGAACCTCGGTGACAAATACGAGCTAGTTAATCGCTTTGTCGAAGAAAAACTAACAGCGGAAACAGAAAAATGGTATCAATACTTTGAAGGCAAGCAAGTATACATTGGCTCAAGAGGAAAACAGGACTTCTACAAAACGATATCATCATTAGAAGCAGTCCATGTCAAACTACCATGGCCACGAATCTTCGAAGCAGAACTAGAACCAGAAATAAAACTACAATAGTGAGCATAGGGACGGTTCTCTTGCTTCCTTCGGTAACCGAAGGAAGCAGAAGAACCGTCCCCATGCTTCCTTCATTATGAAACAAGTTTCAGTCCCACGGCAGCACTTAATACCATTGTGATGAAGACGAGTCTTTTCCAGTCTTTTGATTCTCCATATAGAAGCATTCCTAGTTGCTCCACCAGACGCCCCGATTCCCGTCCATATGGCATAGGCTGTCCCCATCGGGAGGATTTTCATTGCGAAGGATAGACAGAGGAAGCTTGCTCCAAATCCTAGAAATAATAAAACTAGGGACTTCCAATTACGGTCCTTATGAAGTTTATTGATCATCACAACACCAAACATTTCAAATATCCCTGCTAAGCTTAGAGAAAACCACGCCATTAGGAATCCGCCCCTTCCTGAACCTTATCCTTTGTTACTAATTTCAAGCCCATTACACCCACTAACAACAGTAAAATCAAAAGAATCTTACTGATTTTGAATGGTTCTCCAAAGAATAGTATTTCGGAGATAACAGTGCCTGCTGTACCCAATCCTACAAAAACGGCATATACAGTTCCTACGGGAAGTTTTCGTCCCGCCATAATCATTACATAAAAGCTGATGATGATGGATAAAATGGTTCCAGCCCAGGTCCAAAAGTCATCTGCGTGTTTCAATCCGATTACCCAAAATACTTCAAATAGAGCCGCAACAAATACTTTAACCCAAACTGTGTTCATATAAAGGACACCTCCAATTTTATTCAAACAAAAACACAAAAAAGCCTAGAAGAAACTGTTTAACAGTAATCTCCCAGGCTTTTATCCTTCCGTGACACAGCAAAGCTGTGAGTTTTCTCTCGGACCAGACCAAAATTGATGTTGCGGAACCCTAGAAAACATTTCTCATATGCAATTAATTTATATTATACACAAAGCTATAAATCATTCAATAACAAAGTTATCCAAAATTTCAAATAGTATAGCGGGCATTCCTGTTAGGTTCCGGCTGATTTTTTCTCAATGACAAGAAAGTAAAAAAGAAGCAAAACATGCTTCTTTTTCGTTACTCATATTAATTTGATTCCTTAACGAAATCAGTATAGCTCTCAATCTTTGTAACCAAATATGCTGCATAATAAATAGTTAAATAAATAACAAAATCATATAGAGTGGACCAATTCTTAGGGTTGTAAAAGTCGATAGCAATAAAGAAATTCATTCCTCCAAAAGCAGCAATTGACGAAAATATAATTCCTTTTAACAAGGTATTCATTTTTGGTTTTATTTGTAGAGTCAACATTACCGCAACGGGTGCTAAAGAAAAGTGATAGGGTAAAAATAGAAAAGGTGCTAAAGGGATTATTACCACTGGGTATGACCACAGCCCTAAAGATAGGGCAACAAGATCTATAACAAGTGATAATAATATCGTCAGTAAGCCAGCTAGAAGGAGACGTCCTGTACTATCTTTCTTCCTTAGTTTAAACCAAATAATCCATGGAACAATAAATAGTGCGACACCAAACCACCATTGCCAAGTGGATAGAAAGTCTTCCGTCACTGTTCTTGCAAATAGCGAACTGACCTCAGTTAACTGGTTATAAGCTTTTTCTGATTGGGCAAGCCCCTTCTCAAATGCCATTTCTAAAACATCTCCCAAGGAAAATAATAATAGTATATTTTTTTCAGGTAAGTAATAATTTATACAATTTCGTTTCCAAAAAACAGGAGACTCCCTCTTATTAAGAGGCTCTTTCTATGATTGACAAGCATTCCTGATGGTAACAAATGGACACGTTATTCCTCCTCCTACTTGCGTATTTTTCCCTCTTTTAACATCCATAAAAGATAATGCCGTTTTTTAGCATTCTTTTCATTTACAAAATTTAAATAAGCTTCCTTTAAAAAAGGATATTTTCTACCAATAAAAGAATCTAGATACAATGGATTTTTTTATAGAGGGTGAAGAGGATGAAGGTAGACTTTAGAGAATTTCCAGAACTTAGAGAAAACGGATTTTAATCAATATTGGCCTGGTTATGAAAGTATAAAGACCAATAATGAAGTAAAACCAAAACGGAAGCAAGGTTGTTTAGAAGGAAAGAATTCCCTTTAAACTTGCGATAGACGTATATTCAGATTAGCCAAGGAGTACGATGATGACAATTAAATTTAATGAGTTTTTTAGAGAAGAATTAACGATTGATGAGATTCAACTTGCAATGAAAAATGGTGTAATCACTTCAAAAGAATTAGTGATGTACTATTTATATCGGATAGCGAAATATGATCAAGACGGACCGAAATTAAACTCTATCCTAGAAATAAATCCCGATGCGATCTTTATTGCCGAGGCACTTGATCATGAACGAAAAATAAAGGGCGTTAGAGGCGATTTGCATGGCATTCCAGTCCTTTTAAAAGATAATATTGGAACTTCCGATTCCATGCATACCAGTGCTGGTACCATTGGATTGGAGCAGTATATTGCCGATAAAGATGCGTTTTTGGTAGAAAAGCTTCGTAAGGCAGGTGCGGTTATTTTAGGTAAGACCAACATGACTGAATTAGCTAACGCAATGTCCACGACCATGTGGGCTGGATATAGTGCAAGAGGCGGCCAAGTTTTAAATCCATATGGAGACCCTGGTCTTTTTGTTGGAGGGTCCAGTTCTGGATCTGCTGTGGCAGTGGCTGCTAACTTCACGGTTCTATCCGTTGGAACTGAAACAGATGCCTCTATCCTTAGTCCTGCTATCCAAAATTCAGTGGTAGGAATTAAACCAACTGTAGGGTTGATTAGTAGAACTGGTATCATACCCTTTACATATTCCCAAGATACGGCTGGACCAATCGCAAGAAATGTTACGGATGCAGCTCTTTTACTCGGTGTGATGGCTGGAATCGATGAGAATGACGCTGCGACCTTGAAAAGTGAAGGAAGACTTGAGCAGGACTATTCTAGATTCCTAGATTCAGCTGGCCTTAAAGGGGCCAGAATCGGCATATTGAATAATCCACCCGATGAATTTTTACATTCGGATGAGTACGATGAGGCATTGTTCCAAAACGCGATCAATGTTATTCAAAATGAGGGAGCGATTGTAACAGAAATAGATATCCCTTCCTTTCATAGAAATTGGAATTGGGGGGTAGTTGTTTACGAATTGAAACACAGCTTTGATAATTTTCTTTCACAACTCCCGGCCAATTTACCTGTCCATTCAATCAAGGAGTTAATTCACTTTAATCAAAGTAACCAAGAAAGGGCACTAAAATATGGCCAGGATAAACTTGAACAAAGAGAAGCCCTTCCCAATACATTAAGAAATCCTGGTTATCTACTAAGCAAATTGGAAGACTTGTATTTTTCACAGGATCAAGGTATAGACCTTGCTTTGAAAAAATACAATCTAGACGCTATTCTGTTCCCATCGTATATTGGTTCAACCATCTGTGCTAAAGCAGGATATCCATCCATTGCCGTACCAGCTGGTTATAAACAAAACGGCCGTCCATTTGGAGTTACCTTTGCAGGAACAGCCTATAGCGAAGGTCCATTAATTAAGTTAGCATATGCTTTTGAACAGGCTACTAACATTCGGAAAAGTCCGAACATAGAACCGGAAAGAAACAAGATCTAACGAGTAAATGGGTTTGTAGCATTATGGCCACTAAAAAATTGTACTGTTAGAAAAGACAGACTAATCCTAACGAACGCATGAGTTTAGTTAATGATCGGGGGTGAACTGATTGATCATTAGATTTGATTTTGGTGAAGATCATATACAATACATTTCTTGTTCAACTAAAGTAGGGAGAAATTTAATAGGATTAGAAGGTCTTTTGGTGGATAAATAATACAGGATACTACTGACATTGATACTTAGTAAAGTAAATTCAACTTACGGTGTCAAGTCTAAATACTAAAGGCGGCCATTGATCCATGCATGATTAGTGGCTGTTGCAATGGAAATAAAGGGGAATGTAGTTGAAGAATTCCGAAGAAAAAATCACCCTATTTACAAAGGATGCCTGCATCTAATTATTTCGTTTGGTCTTTTGAATCAATAGCCTGCCACTCTATGGTTTCTTCATTATTAAAGGTGATTCGTCACTAAGTCATGCCCATATATAATATAGACGGGCTCCAATTTCCTCTCTGAGTGTAATATATAGTGTAATGTCACATTAGCTCTCCATACATTCGAAAGGAAGTGTAAAAAATGAATAATGCCTTACCGATTTCTAATGCCTTACCCGCAAATGTTCTTCCCCAACCTCCATTGTCTTACTCCTATGCAGCTCCTGTTTATGCAGGTTGTTTTCCTACTCATAGGGGCAGTGATTTCATACTCATAGTAGTGTTGTTCATCTTATTAATTATTGTTGGTGCAGTTTGCTTCTGTGGTTAAAAGATGTGACTATATATTAAATAATCCTCATCTTTATTCTAGATATCCTGGATGATTTTTTCATTGATACAAGGCGAATTATTTGGTTTACGTGTTTTAAAGAACTATGAGAACAAGAAAAACGAAAGAAAAACGTTTAGCTCTTAGATCTGTTAGTGGTTAAAGGCAGCCATTATGTATAGATGTCCTATGGTATTAAATAAAAAGGAAGTTCTTACTCGAATTCGATAGTGATGCCGTTAACTGGTATCACTTTTTTTAATTCAACCAATATATTGTGATGATTTTCACTTAAAGTAAAAGGGGGCAAGAGCTCCTGGTCAAGGTGCCATTTCGGCGGCTTTTCTTATTGGAAGTAACGGAACAGGTTAGCGTAACGAAGGATAAGTTTTGTAACAAAAGCTACTTACATTTTCCAACCGGCTGCTTAGGAACGTGATTATAATAGGGATAAATAATATAAAGTTAAAAAATTCGGGGTGTAAGTAATGATATGGGCAATATTTGTTGGATTAGGTGGGTTAATATTTATATTGCTAGGGATACGGCATAATAAAGAAATACATAGAGATGAAACTGGTGGTAGTGGCATATTGGGCGATTCTTTAATATTTGGGCTAATTATTGAGGGATTACTATGGATACTAGAAAAAATGCCATTTTGGGTAACACGAAAACTATATTTTTCACTTGCTATTTTCTGTTTCTATTGGAGTTATAGATTACTTATAAACTAATTTTAACTTCTTGTCCAAAGCTAGTGCAGTAATAAGGGAACTAATAATGTGAAAAGTTGTACATAAACTAATAGGGGCAAGAGTTTAAGATGGGACTGCTGCAGCGGTCTATTTTCTTTTAAAAAGGCTAGTTTGGTAGATGATTTACTTCATCCTTACTCCTCAATTTAAAAACATCAATTACATAGAATAAATATATATATAGATAATCTAGGTATGCTATGATAAAATTACACAAAATCCATCGTTTGGAGTGTATGTTATGGAGAATTTGAAACGAGCTATTTTATATTTATTTGTAACATCAGTGGTATACGTAATATTTAATGAAGGTGCTATGTTTACTCTGAACCAAGGGACACCATTCTCAGCTACACTCACAGTAATTTCCTTCCTTGCCTATGGACCTGTATGCTACTTTTTAACAAGGTATTTGGAATTTGGTAGATGGAAATTAGTTTTTTATATACCTTTTATTAATGAGATCCTGTACATATTCATAATCTATAACACAGTAAGCGTCAAACTGTCCCCACATGGTTTGGCGCTTTTTTATATGCGATAATCTC
>JBFNER010000060.1:0-18105 GCA_040797665.1 Neobacillus sp.
AACTAGGAAAAGCACGAGTTTGTCTCTCCCGAGCAAGTTGCGGGACAAAGTCAACTAGGAAAAGCAGGAGTTTGTCTCTCCCGAGCAAGTTGCGGGACAAAGTCAACTAGGAAAAGCACGAGTTTGTCTCTCCCGAGCAAGTTGCGGGACAAAGTCAACTAGGAAAAGCAGGAGTTTGTCTCTCCCGAGCAAGTTGCGGGACAAAGTCAACTAGGAAAAGCACGAGTTTGTCTCTCCCGAGCAAGTTGCGGGACAAAGTCAACAGAAACAAGTCCTAGATTGTCTCCGCTCCCCGGACCTCCTGCGGTAAGCAAAGCACCTGGAGCACAAACCATAGCAAACTTTAACACAAAAGAGAAAAGCCCTTCATAACGGAATGAAGGACTTTGGATTCAATTATTATAAGGTAAGTTCAGCATAGGAACATCAAGGAATTGCTTTATAGCAAGTGCACATGCACCCATTACAGAGGATTTTTTTCCAATAGATGATATGGATAAATCACGATAATGACTGATGGACGAGTTTAAATTACCCTTTATCTTTTCCATTGCATTCGGATAGATCCGCAGTAGTTCCGTGTCTAATACCAGCACATCAGGATTATAAATATTTATCATATTATTTAACCCTATTGAAAGGTAATAGGTCATCTGTTCCAGCTGTTCAATTACTTCTTCGTCGTTCTCATCAATCCATTTTTGAAAATGGTCATAACTCAGATTCTTAATTTGTCTCTTCTCTGCAAAATATTTGAAAATACTTGATTCAGAGGCGTATTTTTCCCAGCACCCTTTATTTCCGCAGCTGCATGGCTTGCCGCCAGGAACAATAATCATATGCCCAACTTCACCTGCAAACCCATCATGACCTTCAAAGAAACTATTATTCATCATCATTCCAAGGCCGATTCCAGAATAAAGGCTGGTACTAATTAAGTTATCTGTTTCATGGTGAACAAAAACCCGTTCTGCGAATGCAGACAAGTTTGCGTTGTTTTCAAGATATACGTCGATTCCAACTTCCTGTTGTAAATCATCTTTTAAATGAATATTTTTCCACTTTAATCGAGGTACAAAATGAATAACTTCATCTTTAGAAACAAGTCCGTGAATGGCAATCACAATCCCGACAATTCCGTATTTGCTATCCTGATATAGTGATTTATATTTGTTGATCTCTCGAATCAAAATCATGAGAATTTCAGAGTAGTCATTTGTGTCAATTTCAACCGTATGACCTGTAATGCTTTTTCCTACTAAATCTGAAAGTGTAAATGTAATATTAGCGTAGTCCAAGTCAATTCCCAGGGCATACCCGGCATGCTCATTTAATGACAGCATAATCGGCTTTCTCCCTACAGAATAGTGCTCAAGCTGTGTCTCTACGATTAAACCTTCCTCTAATAAATCAGCTACCTGTGCTGATATCGTTGCGCGTGTTAAATTGGTGATTTTTGAAAGATCAGCTCTTGAAATCAATCCTTCACGTATAATTTCTTTTAAGATTATGGAGCGATTTATTTTTTTTATATAAGCCGCATCACCGGTTACCATAGTATCCCTCATTTCGAACTTCTCCTAATCTATCTATCATTATTATACCAGTTTCTATTTCTTAAAACCCAAAAGATTTATAATTGTTAATTGACTAAATAAACTATTCATGTTAATTTATTGATATATAATTTGTTTAATAAACAAATTAATTAAATCATGAAGAATTAAAAAACTCTAGTTTGTGTTTTGAAAGGGTTTTCAACGAAAGCTAGTAATACCATTTTAACTTAGGAGGGAATACTTTGAAAGGCTTTTTAAATACCAACTTTTTACTAGATAATGATAGTGCAGTTAGGCTTTATGAAAACGCGGTCAAAGGCTTACCTATTTTTGATTTTCATTGTCACTTAAGCCCTCAAGAGGTTTGGGAAAACAATCCATATAAAAACATTACAGAAGTATGGTTAGGCGGGGACCATTATAAATGGCGGGCAATGCGGATGCATGGGATTGGTGAACAATATATTACTGGTAATGCCTCCGATTGGGAAAAATTCTATGCGTGGGCCGATACGGTTCAGCATTTAATGGGAAATCCACTTTATCATTGGACACATATGGAACTGAGAATGTTTTTTGGAATAAATAAAATTCTTAACAAACAATCAGCCCGTGAAATCTTCGATGAATGCAACGAAAAGCTTAAAAAGCCAGAATTTAGACCAAGAGGATTTATTGAAAGCTCAAATGTTAAGTTTATCGGTACTACTGATGATCCAGTTTCTACTCTTGAATACCACAAATTATTGAAAAATGACGAATCTTTTCATGCGATGATTGCACCAACCTTCCGGCCAGACGGAGCTCTTTTCATTGAGCGTCCAACCTTCAAGATTTGGATTGAGAAGTTGGAGACCGTTTCCGGTATATCAGTTGACTCTCTTGATCAATTCTTACAAGCTATCCAGCAACGGGTGGATTATTTCCATGAACATGGCGGCCGCGCCTCTGACCATGATATTCAAAAAATGGACTATGTACAAACTACAAAAGAGCAAATTCAAGCTATTTTCGAGAAACGTATCAGAGATGAAGAACTATCTGAAGGGGAAATCACCTCGTACAGATCTTTTTTATTAACAGAGCTGGGGAAAATGTATGCTGAGAAAGAATGGGTCATGCAGCTTCATATGGGTGCGATGCGCAGCAATAATACAAAGATGAAGAACCTGCTAGGTCCTGATACTGGGTTTGATTCTGTTGGCGAAACAAATTTTGCCGAAGGGATTTCTCGTTTCCTAGATGCACTCGATCAGCAGGATGCTCTTCCTAGAACGGTGTTATTTAATTTAAATCAAAAGGATAATCAGGTTTTAGCAGGGATGATGGGCAACTTCTATGAGGAAGGAATTCCAGGTAAGGTTCAGTTTGGTTCTGGATGGTGGCATCTTGACCATATCGATGGGATGGAAAGACAAATGAAGGATTTAGCGAATGTTGGGCTCATAAGTCATTTTATTGGTATGCTTACCGATTCCCGCAGTTTCCTGTCCTTTGCTCGCCACGATTACTTCCGCAGAATACTTTGTAACCTGCTGGGAGATTGGGTAGAAAGAGGATTAGTTCCAGCCGATATGGAATTTCTTGAGAATATGGTTAAAAATATTGGCTACCATAATGCAGAAAAATTCTTTCTGCAACGGTAAGCTGCAGCTAGCTGCTAATTATATTAGAAAAAATTCTAAAATAATTTGTGTTAAATGGCGAAAAAAGAGAATGATAATGATGAACTAAATTAGTTAATACTTTATCCTTGTAATATACTAAAGTTTATGGTTATCTAGAAACATTAAGAATGAAAGAGGGATAAACATGTCGAAACAGCAAATTGGTGTCGTTGGTTTAGCCGTTATGGGTAAAAACCTTGCTTTAAATATTGAAAGCCGTGGTTATTCTGTGGCTGTCTTCAACCGTTCGTATGATAAAACAGAAGAATTTCTAAAGAACGAAGCGGAAGGCAAAAATTTTGTCGGAGCTCGTACGATTGAAGAATTTGTAGGTTCATTAGAAAAACCAAGAAAAATTCTTTTAATGGTAAAAGCAGGTACTGCAACCGATGCGACAATCGAATCATTAAAGCCGTTTCTTGAAGAAGGCGATATCCTAATCGATGGCGGTAATACATTCTTCCAAGATACGATTAGACGGAATAAAGATCTTGAAACTGCAGGCTTTCACTTCATCGGTACAGGAGTTTCTGGTGGTGAAGAAGGTGCTTTAAAAGGTCCTTCTATCATGCCTGGCGGTAAGAAAGAAGCATATGAGCTTGTACAGCCTATTTTTGAAGCTATTTCAGCAAAAGTTGAAGGTGACCCATGCTGTACGTATATCGGACCAAACGGTGCCGGTCATTATGTGAAAATGGTTCATAACGGAATAGAGTATGGTGATATGCAATTAATTTGTGAAGCCTATTTTATTATGAAAAATGTACTTGGTCTAAACGCCGAGGAGCTTCATGAAGTATTTGCAGAGTGGAATAAAGGGGAATTAGACAGTTACCTAATTGAAATTACAGCGGATATCTTCACAAAGGTGGACGAAGAAACTGGTAAACCGATGGTAGACCTAATCCTTGATACAGCCGGCCAAAAAGGTACTGGTAAATGGACGAGCCAAAACGCATTAGACCTAGGTGTACCACTGCCAATTATTACCGAGTCTGTATTCTCTCGTTTTATTTCAGCGATGAAAGAAGAGCGTGTTAAAGCTAGCCAAATCTTATCAGGACCAGAAGTAACTCCTTTTAATGGAAGCAAAGAAGAGTTAATTGAAGCTGTCCGCAAAGCACTATATATGAGTAAAATCGTGTCCTATGCACAAGGGTTTGCTCAAATGCGTGCAGCATCAGAAGAATATGATTGGAATCTTCGCTACGGCGATATCGCAATGATTTTCCGCGGCGGATGTATCATTCGCGCCCAGTTCTTACAAAAAATTAAGGATGCATATGACCGTGATTCAGAGCTTGCTAACCTTCTGTTGGATCCTTACTTCAAAGAAATTGCTGAAAACTATCAACAGGCATTACGTCAAGTATTAGCAGTTGCAATTGAACGTGGAATTCCAGTACCTGCTTTTGCAAGCGCAATTGCATACTACGATAGCTATCGTACTGAAACACTTCCAGCAAACTTACTGCAGGCACAGCGTGATTACTTTGGTGCACATACTTACCAACGTACAGATAAAGAAGGAATCTTCCATACAAACTGGATGGAATAAACAATAATCATTTGATACGACAATTAGAGGCAAAGGCCGGCTTAAGTAGAGCTGGATTTGTCTCTCTTTTTTTATTATTATTTGTCTAAGAATTACTCTCAAAAAGCAATATGAGTCAAAAAACAAGGTTTTTTAAGCATTTGTGGAGAATGCATTTTGTTTATAAGTGCAATAAAATATAAGTATAGTCGCTTAACAAATTCATTTGTATGCGCTTACCTACAAGGGTGTGAGAGTAAATGGAATACAAAAAGAAAATAATGGATGAGTGGATCACCGCATTCTACCGAGCAAAAGGAGTGGAGTTCGGCTCATTTGATTATCATTCACATCAAGAATATGAAATTTATTTCTTCCATTCGGGTGATTGTAAGTATTTAATAAACAATCGAATCTATGAACTACAGCCTGGTGATATTATTCTGTTGGACGGTATGACTTTGCATAAAGCCAACCCGGGAACAGATAGTACGTATACAAGGAGCATGCTTCACTTTTCACCGATATGGCTCCAGGAATCATTAATAGGACTGGGGATTCCCGATTTATTAGACCCATTTAAGAAACTTAATAACTGCTTGCTTCGAACAGGTTATGATGAATCAGGACAGTTTGTTGATGGGCGGATAAAAGAAATCGCTAACTCGTTAGTAGATATTGATGAAGAAATGCAGCGAACAGGAAGGAAGAATGAACTATTAGAAGCTGAAGTGAAGCTTGAATTAGTTCAATTATTAATAGGAATCTATAAAATGAGTCAAAAGGAATTGGCTCAAGTACCAAGCAATAAATCCGAAAAGGAACATCATGCCGAAGCGATAGCTTCTTGGATTAATGAGCACTATTCAGAAAAGATTAGCTTAGACCGAATCGCTTCTGAGTTAAATTTAAGTAAATACTATGCCTCGCACGTTTTTAAAGAAGTGACAGGTTTTACTGTCATGGAATATGTAATGGGCTGCCGTCTTAATCAGGTGAAGTATTTGTTAGAAATGGAGCCTGATCAGAAACTTACCGAGGTTTCTCGTACAGCCGGTTTTGAGAGTGTGGCTCATTTCAGCCGCTTTTTTAAAGAAAAGGTAGGAATGACTCCATCACAGTATCGGAAAAAGAAAGTAAGGCCGTAGACAGCCTGTAAAAAAGGAGGAAAAGCCTAATGAATCCGGACTTATTGATTTCAGGGTTTTCAGATGAAATTTCATCCGATTTTGATGCTCAGCTCAAAGTTGTATCAAATCTCGGTATGGAATATATTTCACTTCGTGGGATTGATGGGAAAAATATTGGTGATTTTACCTTAGATGAAATAAAAGAAAATGTCTTGCCAAGGCTTCAAAAAGCAGGGATTAACGTTTCCTCCATTGGATCTCCTATTGGGAAGGTATTCATTGATGATGAAGAAGGTTTTGCCAAGCAAAAGGTTATGTTAGACACCCTTTGCCAGATTAGTATATTGCTAGATTGTCAATATATTCGGATCTTCAGCTTCTACATTCCAAAGGGGGAGAACGCTGATCATTATCATGATGACGTCGTTTTGAAGTTAAAAGAATTTGCAGCCATTGCATCAAAGTATAATGTGACATTGCTCCATGAAAATGAAAAGGATATCTTTGGCGATATCGCAAGACGCTGCCATGAGATTTTGACAGAAGTGGATTCACCTTACTTTAAAGGGATTTTTGACTTTGCCAACTTCGTTCAGTGCGGCGAGGATACACAGGAGTGTTACGATCTTTTAAAAGATGAGATTGTTTATATCCACATAAAGGATGCGATAACAGCTGATAGCCAAAACGTTGTTTGTGGAAGTGGTGAAGGCAAAATACCCGAACTATTAGCTCAGTTTATTAAGGGCGGGTATAAGGGCTTCCTAACTCTAGAACCACACCTGGTACTCTTTGATTCTCTAAAGGATTTAGAACTTGAGGATGCAACGGAGGTTATTAAAGACAATAAAGGCTTGGATGGTGCGGGAGGATACAAGCTTCAATACGAAGCACTTCTTAATATTCTTGAAAAAATTGAAAGCGAGGTAATTTAATTATGGCTGATGTAAGATTAGGGATTATTGGTTTAGGTGCAGAAGGTGGTATGTACGCTAATTTCATTTCGGAAGGCAAAGTTAAAAACATGGTGATTGGTGCAATCTGCGATAACGATCCTGCAAAAAAACAAGTAGCAGAAGAGAAGTATCCAGGTATTCCTTTCTATGATAATTATATCGATATGCTTGAAAGCGGTGACGTTGATGCAGTCGTGACAACTGTTCCGCATTATCTCCATCCAGAAATGGGAATCGAATCACTAAAAAGAAACATTCATGCCTTAGTGGAAAAACCAGCTGGTGTTTATACAAAACAAGTTCAAGAGTTAAACGACTTTGCAGCAACAAAGCCTGAAGTTAAGTTTGCAATCTTCTTTAACCAGCGTACAAATCCACTTTATAAAAAAGTAAAAGAATTTATTGATAATGGTGAAATCGGCAGCATTCGCAGTACCAACTGGATAATTACAACATGGTGGAGACCTCAAGGTTATTATGATCAAAGTGAGTGGAGAGCAACTTGGGGCGGAGAAGGTGGAGGTGTCCTTGTAAACCAAGCACCACACCAAATTGATTTGCTTCAATGGATGTGCGGGATGCCGAAAAAGGTTTATGCAAAAGTAAACTATGGCTCTCAAAGAAATATTGTTGTGGAAGACGATGTAACTGCACTTTTTGATTATGGTAATGGTGCTACTGGTGTATTTGTAACGCGTACACACGATGTTATTGGGACAGATCGTTTAGAAATCGTTGGTGATAAAGGAAAAATTATTGTAGATAACAGTAAACAAGTAACCATCAAACGACTTGTCAAACCGGAAAATGAAATGAGTGCAACCATGAGTATGCAAGATGTAATGAAAATTTTCATGGGCGGCAGCCAAGACGATGTTTTCAGTGAAGAAGTACTTGATTTTGGCAATGTTTGGGGCGAACAGCACATTGCTGTATTAGAGGACTTTGCCTCTGCGATTGTAGAAGGTACCCCATTATTAGCTCCAGGCAGCGACGGTATTAATGGTGTTAGACTTGCGAATGCCATGCACTTGTCTAGCTGGTTAGGAAAGGAAATCGAAGTACCATTTGATGAAGATTTATTCCTAGAGGAATTAAATAAACGAATTGCCGAAGAGGGTAAATATCCGGTTAGAAAATAATCCATCACATGAAATGAACTCATTGCTATTGCAGCTTTGAGTTCGTTTCAAAAAAGGAGGAGCTTATGCTAAAAGTAGCAGTTATAGGGCTTGGGACTATCTCACATATTCATATCCCAGCGATTAAAGCTAATCCAAACTCAGAGCTGGTGGCTGTTTGTGATATTGACGAAGCATTATCAAATTCAGTACCGGGAACAAACTTTTACAGTAACTTTGAAATCATGCTAGAAAAGGAAGATTTGGATTGTGTTCATATATGTCTGCCTCATTATCTGCACTACCCGGTTACAAAGGCCTGTGTGGAAAAAGGTGTTCATGTTTTTCTAGAGAAACCATTGGGTTTGAATACTGAAGAGGCTCTTGCTCTAGTGAAGTTAGAGGAAGCATACAGGAACATTAAAATCGGTGTCTGTCTGCAAAATCGAAACAATGAATCATTTGAAAAGCTTCAAGAGATGATTAAAGCTGAAGAGTTTGGCCCTATTAAAGGAGTCAAAGGTCTAGTGGCTTGGTTTCGGTCAAAAGAGTACTATGAATCGAAGCCTTGGCGCGGGAAATGGAAGTATGCCGGCGGTGGAGTGATGATCAATCAAGCACTGCATACCCTAGACTTAATGCACCTTGTTGGCGGTGAAATTGAGGCAATTCGAGGTTCAGTTGATCAATTGTTGGATTATAACATTGAAGTGGAAGATACAGCTTCCGCTCTTATACAGTTTAAAAATGGAGCAAAGGGGCTATTCTTTGCTACGAATGCAAATGCAGATAATTCGAGCGTCGAACTTGAGGTTCTTTTTGAAAAAGAACGGTTAATCATCAAAGATAGCATTCTCATAAGGGTCAATGAAGCAGGTGAAAAAGAAGAGTTGATGGAGGATGCGAAGCTGCCAGGTTCGAAGCACTATTACGGTGCCAGTCATGCGAAAACCATTAATCAATTCTATTCTGCCATTATTGAAGGTAATCAAAATTATATTCATGCAAAAGATGCACTCGCTTCAATTGAGATAATTGATGCAATTCACCTGTCATCAGAGAAAAAACAACCAATAAAGCTGGAGGTATTTCAATGAAAAAGGGAAAAATTGGCGTACAAATGATGATGCTAAAAGGTAAAGTTGAAGAATTAGGTGTTTATGAAACTTTAAGACAAGTAAGAGAACTTGGCTATGGAGCTGTAGAAGTCTCACAAATTCCTATGACCTCTGAAAATGTTGCGGAGTTAAAAAGAGCAAGCGAGGATTTCGATATCAAAATTGCTGCCCTTTCAGCCGCTTTAGAACCAATGCTTCCAGGTATGCCAGGTGAAACCTTGTCAAATGATTTCGATAAAATTGTAAGCGATTGTAAGACGTTAAACTGTAATTTTCTGCGTATCGGTATGCTTCCTTTTACTACAATCGGTCATAAAGATAAGATTATGGAGTTTGTCCAAAAATGTGATGAGGTAGCAGAAAAATTAGCCGAGCATGGTATTGAATTGTACTACCATAACCACCATATTGAATTCCAAAAGTATGATGGAGAGTACCTATTAGACATTATTAAGAACAATACTACTAAAATTGGTTTTGAAATGGATGTTCACTGGATCCACCGCGGCGGTCTAAATCCTGTTGAAGTATTAAGGAATTACGCAGGCCGTATTTCTTTGATTCACTTGAAAGACTACCGTGTCGGGCAGTTTGATTTAAGTGTACTAGAAGGCGGATTTGAGCCTGGTAAGTTCTTCAATGCGTTCAATAATGTCATTCAATTTGCAGAGCTTGGGGCAGGCAGTTTGGACCTTAGAGCAATTATCGAAGCAGGCCTTGAAAGCGGTGCACAATACTTCTTAGTAGAGCAGGATGATTTATATGGCCGTGATCCATTTGATTGCTTAAAAGACTCTGCTGAGCACTTAAGAAAACTAGGTTACTCTGACTGGTTTTAATAGACCTGAATGAAATAATGATAAATAAAAGCAGCGGACACCCGCTGCTTTTAGAGGTGTAAAAGCGGATGAGACTTTTAATGAAAGGGCTCCAGGAACGATTTGTCAACAACAAAGAAGATTGCAGAAAACAAAATATTCGGAAAAATTAAAACCTATTGACTGTAGGTGGAAGAGATGATATTCTCAAATTATTAGTTAGTTTATTAAACTAACTAAATGAAAACTAATAAAAGATTTTTATTTTTCTGATGATGAAAAGGGTTTCACAGAGGAGGGGTTGGCTAAGTAATAATCTCCAAGAAATAAAAAAATAGCTTGCGTGTGAAAGCGGATTCAATTATGATAAGTATACGCTTATTAGTTAGTTCATTAAACAAATTAAAGGATAGATTTTCCAATAGGTATATTAAACATTAATTTTAATGAAAGCGGTTAAAACGCTTGGAGGGGGATGCTGAGACATGGCAACAGCAACAGTTAATAATCAGCAGTATAATAAAGCAAAACTTTGGGAAATTGGTTTCTTTGCTTTAAATAACACGGCAACTAATCTATACATGTTTATTTTGGCTTTTGTTTCCTACTATGCGGCGGGATTTGCCGGTATTGCTGTAGTTGTGGTAAGTACCATCTTAATGAGTATGAGGATTTGGGACGGAGTTACCGATCCAATCATTGGCTTCCTGGTAGATAAAACCGAAGGAAAGTTCGGAAAGTTCCGGCCTTTTATGGTGATTGGAAATATCGTCCTAGCAGCTACTATACTAGTATTATATAATGTTACACATACATTGCCGGAGTCATTCAGACTGCTATTCTTTATCTTAATCTATGCGGTCCATATTATCGGATACACATGCCAAACTTCCGTTACAAAGGCAGCACAAACGGTTTTAACAAACGACCCTAAACAGCGTCCTTTATTCGCAGTGTTTGATGGAATATACAACACATTGCTTTTCACTGGCGGACAAGTTTATGTAGCTTCTCATTTAATTAAAAAACACGGCGACTTTAATTTGGCTTTATTCTCAGAACTAAACACATTAGCTATTATTCTTTCAGGTGTATTTACCGTATTAGCTGTAATTGGAATCTCTAGCAAAGACAAGAAAGAGTATTATGGGTTAGCAGAAGAAACAGTAAAAACTAAATTCCGTGATTTCTGGCCGCTTCTAAAAGGTAATAAACCATTACTAAAGCTGATTTTCGCTGTAACCGTTGACAAATTAGCATTCTCACTACTGCGCCATTCAGTTGTTGTAGTTATGCTGTTTGCGATTTTAATCGGTGATTATGGACTAAGCGGTACAATATCGATGATTACCATTGTACCAACCTTGTTAATTACTTTCTGGGCAGTAGCAAAAGCAAGAAAAACAGGTATGAAAAAAGCTTTCCTTTTCTCAACTTGGATTGCATTAGGTGCTTTCGTTTCATTAATTGCCATGTTTACGCTAATTGATGGTTCAACCATCTCAATGTCAAACTTGGGAATCACAACAATCCTTTTCATTGCTTTATACACCATGGCAATGGGCTTTGGTCAAGTACCATCAACACTTGTGAACCCAATGATTGCGGATGTCTCCGATTACGAAACAGATAAATCGGGAAGATATGTCCCAGGTATGATCGGTACGATGTTCTCTTTCATTGATAAATTAATTACATCTTTAGCACCAGCAATTGTTGGTTTCGCAGTAGCATTAATCGGGTTTAAGGATGCCTTCCCAACCGTAACGGATACGTTAACACCAGAATTAAAACTTGTAACGATTATTTTAGCATTCGCTATACCAGCTGCTGCATTGCTCATTTCCGGCCTAACGATGTCCCGCTATGAGCTTGATGATAAAAAAATGGAAGAAATCCAAGAAAGCATTGCTTCGAAAAAATCAAAAAACTCTAGCGAAAAGATTGCGTAATATTGACACACAACAAAGACTCTAGCTTTTGCTGGGGTTTTTTGTATTAAAAAAACCAATTCACGGATTATTTAGGTGAATTGGTTTTAACTGATTTATTGTTTTCATTTTGAATGATTGATTCATCAAGAGTTAAAGATAGCTCTGAAACATCTAAAAACTTCTTAATGGCTAATGCACAAGCACCAAGACTACATGCCTTTTTGCCAAATTGTGATATTTGCAGCTTTCGATAATGACCAACATTAGAAGTTAGCCGGTCATTTATTTCAATTAGGGCATCAGGAAAGAACTGCAGAAGTTCACTATTAATCACTAAAATTTCTGGGTTATAAAGATTAATAATATTATTTAGTCCTATCGATAAAAACTTTATATATTCCTCCATTAGCTTACAGGTGGTTGGTTCTTTTGTTTTTAACCAATGATCAATTTCCTCATAGGTAATCTCTTTTTTGTTCTGTCTCTCAGCCAATTGTTTATAAAAACTGGACTCAGAGGCATATTGTTCCCAACAGCCTAAATTTCCGCATCTGCATGGATGACCATCAGGGACGACAATCATATGACCTATTTCCCCTGCAAAGCCATCATACCCTTTAAGTAATTTACTATTTACCATGATGCCTAGACCGATACCTGAATATAAGCTTACCGATAATAAGTTCTTGCATTGATAGTGTTTATAAACAATCTCTGCAAATGAGCACAGGTTTGCATTATTTTCTAGATAGACATTGACTCCAGTTTTATTCATTAGGTCAGATTTTAGGTCTTTATTATGCCATTGATGGTGTGGGACAAAGTATATCATTTCATCATTATTTACCACTCCATGTATTCCAATTACTACCCCGATAAGTCCATATCGTCCTTGAGAATATTTCTGCTTATAGTGTGTAATCTCTTTCATTAACAATTCTCGTATCACATCATAATCAGAGGTGTCCATTACCAGTGATTTGGACTCCAGAGGAGCACCATTTAAATTGCACAGTGTAAAAGAGACATTGTTTTTATCAAGATCAACACCTAGAGAAAATCCTGCTTGGTGGTTGATCGAAAGCATGATGGGCCTTCTGCCTAAATTCTTATGCTCCTGCTGTGTTTCGATAATTAGTTCTTCTGCAATTAAATCTGCAACTTGTACAGAAATCGTAGCTTTGTTCAAGCCAGTTATTTTGGCTAAATCTGCTCGAGAAATCATACCGTACTCAATTATTTTACTAATAATTAGGGATCGGTTAATTTTCTTAATATAGGCTGCATCACCCGTGACCATGCAGTCCACCACCTTGTTGTTTTTATAAAGTATTATTTTTGATGCATTGCTATAAAAGCGTTGACGGAGAATGGCCGTAATGATATTATACAATTAATAATTTGTTTGGTAAACAAACAAATAAAAAATATCCTTAAATCCTCGTTACTGGATTACATTGAAAGGGATTACAACCTATAGCTTAAATGATTTGTTTTTTCCATACATGGAATTTTATCCCGTGAGGAAACTTACCTATAAAAAGGAGTGACGTATGAATGGGTATTCTTCAAGAACTGTTAAAAGATATTCCAGTGCCTAAAATGGCTAAAGTGAAAGTGAAATTTGACGATTCCAAAATTGAGGACCTTGAGCAAGCCCTTTTAGAAAAACTCAATCAAGATCGTATCAAGGAAAAAGTTAAGCCGGGAATGAACATTGCCATCGCTGTGGGATCAAGAGGCCTTGACCGCCTTGTAGAGTTAACCGCCGTGACGGTAAAGTTTTTAAAAGATTTAGGAGCAAAGCCATTTATTGTGCCAAGCATGGGAAGTCATGGCGGTGCGACTGCTGAAGGGCAGCGTGAGGTTCTAGCTCATCTTGGTGTGACAGAAGAAAGCGTAGGCTGTGAGATTCGTTCTACTATGGAGGTAGTTAAGATAGGTGAGTTAGAGAACGGTCTACCTGTTTATGTAGATCAATATGCTTCAGAAGCGGACGGAATTGTGGTGCTTAACCGAGTAAAGCCGCATACAGCCTTTCGCGGTCCTGTGGAGAGCGGGATTATGAAGATGATTAGTATTGGCTTAGGTAAGCAAAAAGGAGCTGAAGCCTGCCACCAATTAGGCTTCAAATATATGGCGGAAAACGTGCCTGCGATGGCAAAGATGATTATGGAAAAAAAGCCAGTCCTATTTGGGGTAGCTACGATAGAAAATGCCTTTGATAAGGTGGCCATCGTAGATGTTTTAACACCTGATGAAATAAATGAAAGAGAAGTAGAGTTGCAGGTCAAGGCTAAGGAATTATTGCCAAAGCTATTCTTTGACCAATTAGATGTTCTGATTATTGACCAGATTGGCAAGAACATCTCTGGAGATGGTATGGACCCAAATATTACAGGGCGTTATCCAACTCCATACGCTTATGGTGGTCCAGATGTAAATAAAATGGTTGTTCTTGGTCTAACACACGAGACAGAGGGAAATGCAAACGGTGTGGGAACGGCTGACTTTACAACCCAGCGTCTGGTTGACAGGATGGATTTAGAAGTTACCTACGCAAACGGTTTAACGTCAACCGTTGTGGCACCAACTAAAATAGCTACAACCTTAGCGAACGATTTAGAAGCAATGAAGGCAGCTGTTAAAACCTGTAATATTTTAGATTTCACAAGGGTGAAGTTAGTGCGAATTAAAAACACCCTCGAACTTAGCGAAATAGAGGTATCAGAGGAATTAGTCGACTATGTGAAACAGCATCCAAATATGGAAGTGATGACTGATTTATATGAACTTCCATTTGATGAAAAAGGTAATTTATTCTAAATAAACAGACGATTAAGGGGGAGAGCAGACATGATAAATTTATTTGATTTAACGGGGAAAACAGCAGTGGCAATCGGTGGGAATGGTGTGTTAGGTTCAGCGATGGCCAAGGGGTTAGCAGCACACGGGGCGAAGGTGGCTATTGTGGGCCGTAACTTACAGACAGCAGAAGAAGTGGTTAAAGAAATCATTAACGATGGTGGTGAAGCAAAGGCATTTTCTGCAGATGTCAGTTCAAAAGATTCTTTGCTTCAAGTGGCAGATGAAATTGAAAAGTGGTCAGGCGGCTGGGATGTTTTGTTGAATGCACCTGGGACCAACAGTCCTACCCCATTTTTTGAACTCGGTATGGATGAGTACGACAAAATAATGGATATTAACTTGAAAGGGATTGTGTTAACCTGCCAGATTTTTGCGAAAAGAATGATTGAGCAAGAGAGACATGGAAGTATTATTAATATTTCTTCTGTATCATCAACTACGCCGCTTTCAAGAGTATTTACTTATTCCGTATCAAAAGCGGGTTTAAACAGTGTGACGCAATTCTTAGCACGGGAATTTGCTCCAAATGGTATTCGGGTAAATGCCATTATTCCAGGATTCTTCCCAGCAGAGCAAAATCGCAAAATATTAGATCCTGACAGAATTGAATCAATTATGAGACATACTCCAATGCAGCGCTTTGGGGAAGCAGAAGAACTGCAGGGAGCGACTGTTTGGCTGGCATCAGATAAGGCTTCTAGCTTTGTGACCGGAGCATTAATCCGTGTAGATGGCGGCTTTGGAGCAATGACCATTTAATCAAAGAGCATAATTTATTGTCCAGCCAAATAAATTATCAATGGCTGGAATTAGAAATATAGGGGAATTTTGATTGTATCTGGTAAAATGCTGATATATCAGGAATTCCTTTTTTTGAAGTACATCTTGAAGGGAGATGAGACGGTGTTAACAGAGAAATATCAAAAATTGCAGTCTATTCTCCGAGAAATGGAATCAGTGGTTGTTGCCTTCTCAGGTGGGGTGGATAGTACGTTTCTTTTACAGGCTGCAGTCAGTACACTTGGGTCTGAAAATGTTCTCGCGGTTACGGCGGATTCGGAAACATATCCCTCTAGTGAGCTTAATGAAGCAAAGATTCTAGCAGAAAAAATCGGAGTAAGGCATCTAGTAATTGAAACTTCTGAACTAGCGATTCCTGGGTATGCCGAGAATGATCGAAACCGTTGCTATTTTTGTAAAAGCAGTCTATTTGATCATATTCTTCCCGTAATGGAACAAAAGGGCTTTCAGAATGTGGTGTACGGTGTGATTGCAGACGATTTGAATGAGCACCGCCCCGGTATGAAGGCGGCAAAGGAAAAGGGCATTCGCGGACCGCTGCTTGAAGCAAATCTATTTAAGCAAGAAATTAGGGAGCTGTCACAGCAGTTTGACCTGCCAACCTGGAATAAGCCATCCTTTGCTTGTTTATCTTCTAGAATTGCCTATGGAGAGTACATTACAAAAGAAAAGCTGACCAAGGTAGAAAAAGCAGAAGCTTATTTGAAAAATCTTCGCATTCGCCAAGTGAGAGTTCGGACACATCAAGATATCGCAAGAATTGAAGTAGAGCCCAATGACATGAAGACGGTACTAGAGTACCATGACTCAATTGTCAAAGCCTTTCAGGAGTATGGCTATAAATATATTACTTTAGACTTAATAGGATATAAGAGCGGAAGTATGAATAAGGTATTATCATAATATTTTTTATACAGCCTAAAACAGATGGCTTTGGGTGAACCCAAGGCCTTTTGTTTTAGCATAGTAGAAAATTGTAAGGGAAAAGGAAGATGATCATGCCAAGAGACTATTGTATAGGACTTGATATTGGGACAACTAGTGTAAAAGCATGTGTCTTTAACCTAAATGGAAAGCTAATTGCTGAAGAGGAAAAAATGAACACCTCCTATTATCCGCAGCAAGGATGGGTAGAACAGGATCCGGCTGAAATTGAACGTTCTGCGGTTCTTGCCATTCGCACTGCCTTAGAAAAAGCAAATGTCAGTAAAGATGACATCACAGCACTTGGATTCTCAGCCGCGATGCATTCGATCATTTGTGTAGGTAAGGAAGGGCTCCCGCTCTCTCCGGCACTAATCTGGGCAGATGGAAGAAGTTATCCACAGGCTGAAAAAATAAAAGCGACAATTGGAAATGACGTCTATGCGAGAACGGGAACCCCGATTCACCCCATGACGCCATTCTTAAAATTATTATGGATGAAAGAAAACGGATACAAACCGTTTCAGGATGCGGCATACTTTATGTCAATTAAAGAATACCTATGTTTGCGTTGGTTTGATCAAAGAGTAATTGATTACTCTATGGCATCGGCAACTGGGTTATTTAACCCGGACAAGCTGGATTGGGATCAAGAATTATTAGAACTAATAGGAGTTCATAGGGACCAGCTCTCAAAGATTGTCCCGCCAACAGAAGTTTTGACAGAAATTAAGGCTGAGATTGCTGATGAAATAGGCATAAATCGAAACCTGCCATTTGTAATAGGAGCAGCAGACGGGCAACTGGCCAACTTAGGGATTGGGGCAATTCTCCCAGGAGAAGTGGCGATCTCTGTTGGAACAAGCGGGGCCATTCGTCAAATTACCAAAGGTGTAAAAATGGATGAAAACCGTGAGACCTTTTGCTATTCGTTTACAGCCGATTCTTCGATTATTGGCGGACCTACGAATAATGGCGGCATCGTTTTGCAATGGCTAAAGGATCTCCTAAATGATGAAAGAGACTTTGGTGAATTTATAGCTGATGCTGAAAAAGTAGCGCCAGGTGCAGAAGGAATGGTGTTTTTACCATATTTAAATGGAGAACGGGCCCCTCTCTGGAACCAGCGGGCAAAAGGAAATTTCTATGGAGTTACGATTACACATAAAAAGGAACATTTTATACGTGCCGTCCTAGAAGGCATCACCTTTAATCTCTATCAGATTGGAAAAGCTCTGGAAAGATTAGCAGGTGAGCCGAAAAGGATTTATGTGAACGGCGGCTTGTCTCGGTCCAGACTGTGGATGCAGATGATGGCTGATCTATTTGGCGTCGAAATTTATGTTTCAGAAAGTCATCACAGTGCAGCATGGGGTGCTGCCTGGACAGCGTTAGTAGCAATTGGCAGAACTAATTCATTTGAAGAGATTAAAGAAAATATCCCGATGGGTTCGCCGGTTGTCCCTAATAACGAAAACAGTAAGATGTATCAAGCGTTATATAAAAACTATGAAAAACTTGCCAAAGACATTGCAAAGCATTTTTAATAGTAAGAGTATAGAATGGCACGTAAACTCTGCTCTCATGGAGGGTTAAGAGAGAGCAAGGTAACCAAAGGAGTCTCCTGATGCCCGTGCTAGAAGAAAAAGAGAGAGCAAGGTAACCAAAGGAG
>JBFNER010000061.1:0-17404 GCA_040797665.1 Neobacillus sp.
GGCATTGGGTGCAAAGAGTTTGTCGCAAGATCGGTCATCTTAAGCCAAAGTCGGCATTGGGTGCAAAGAGTTTGTCGCAAGATCGGTCATCTTAAGCCAAAGTCGGCGTTGAGTGCAGCGAGTTTGTCGCGAAGAATGGTTATCTTAAGCCAAGGTCGAGACCGCGCAGGAGAAGTCAAGGAGCTCGACTTCCTCCCTGCAAAAAGCAAGTGTCTGGAGCTTAATGGAACGGATTTGTCACGTTTAAACTCACTAAAAAACAACATATTATGCGAAAACAGCGTTGATTTTAAACCTAGAAAAAATTCCAAAAATAGTCACCTTGAAACTAAAAGGTAGTTTATAATCATTTTATTAATGTTAGGGGGGGAGTAGAAAAATGAAACCGGTACTTTTAGATTTTCCAGAAGAAATTTATTCAGAAAGATTGTTAATCAGAAAGCCGCTCCCTGGGGATGGTAGAGTAGTTTATGAGGCAATCCAAGCATCATTAACTGAACTCAAACCCTGGATGCCTTGGGCACATATGAATCAAACAGCGGAGGATGTAGAAGCCAATATTCGAGAAGCACATGCTAAGTTTCTCACCCGCGAAGATCTTCGATTACATATTTTTAATAGAGAAACAGGAGAATTTATTGGCTCAACTGGACTTCATAGAATCAATTGGGATATACCGAAATTTGAAATCGGCTATTGGGTCGACACACGGAAAACAGGTAAGGGATATATTACGGAGGCAGCAGAGGCTTTAACAAACTTTTGCTTTACCGAGCTAAATGCTAAAAGAGTTGAAATCCGTTGTGACTCCACTAATGAAAAAAGCAGGGCTATTCCTGAAAGACTAGGTTTCACTTTAGAAGGTATTTTAAAAAATGATGGTTTGTCTGGAGACGGGCAAGACGTAAGAGACACCTGTATATTTGCAAAAACAAAATAGACTGTTCAAAAGAGTACTTCACTAGTACTCTTTTTTTTGATAAGAGTATATATTAAGTTTCGTAGGCCGAAAGTTTTAAAAATGAGAGTAAGTGATTTAAATCACTTACTCCTTATGTGATTTTTCATATAATCACCATAGTTATAGTGATTATTACATAAGGAGTGTTTTATTTTGTTAGAACAAAAGACAATCGACATCATTAAATCAACCGTACCTGTATTAGAAAAGCATGGGGAAGCCATTACAACACGTTTCTATCAACTAATGTTTGGCAACCACCCAGAATTGTTAAATATCTTTAATCATGCCAATCAAAAACAAGGCCGTCAGCAGAAAGCACTTGCAGGAACGGTATATGCAGCTGCTCAATATATTGATAATCTGGAAGCTATCCTACCTGTTGTAAAACAAATCGCTCACAAGCATAGAAGTCTTGGAATTAAGGCTGAGCATTATCCGATTGTCGGGAAGCATCTTTTATTAGCCATTAAGGAAGTGTTAGGGGAAGCAGCTACTGAGGAAATTATTGAAGCATGGGGCAAGGCATATGGTGTGATTGCTGATGTTTTTATCAGTGTTGAAACAGAAATGTATGAAGAGGCAGCCAATCAGCAAGGTGGCTGGTATGGTTTCCGTAACTTTGTAATTGACCGTAAGGTAGAAGAGAGTAAGGTAATCACATCTTTCTATTTAAAACCAGAGGATGAAGGAGAGATTGCCCCGTTTTTAGCCGGTCAATATATCAGCATTAAATTGGAAATTGAAGGGGAAGAATTCACGCATATCCGCCAATACAGTTTGTCGGATACACCTAGTAAAGAGTATTACCGAATAAGTGTAAAGCGTGAAGCAGGAATATCAACACCAGATGGAATGGTTTCTAATTATCTTCATGATGACGTAAATGAAGGAGACGTTGTAAAGGTAAGCGCACCAGCAGGAGACTTTGTTCTTAATGCAGAGAAATCATGTCCAGTCGTATTATTAAGCGGAGGTGTTGGTTTAACGCCGATGGTTAGTATGTTAAAAACAGTAGTGGACGTACAGCCTGAACGAAAAGTCACCTATATCCATGCTGCGGCAAATGGGAATGTGCACGCATTTAGAGAAGAAGTGCAAGCTCTAGCAGCACTTGAAAATGTTAATTCCTATGTCTTTTATGATTCTCCAACAGAAGAAGACCGCACCAATAATTCCTTCGATGTCGAAGGTTATGTAACACTTGAATGGCTGCAAAATAATGTTCCGGTTAAGGAAGTAGAATTTTACTTCTGTGGACCAGTACCATTTATGAAATCCATTAACCGCTCATTAAAAGCATTAGGAGTAAAAGAAGACAGAATTCACTTCGAATTCTTCGGCCCGATGGATAGCCTTGAAGAAGAGCTAAAAGAAAAAGAAGCAATTACAGTGTAAAACTCATTTAAAAAGGACTGAGAGATTCTCAGTCCTTATTCGCATACCCATGAAAGTCCAAGGGTACCGACACCTGTATGAACTCCTGCTACTGTGATCAGCATCATGCATGCTGTATCCATATTAGGAACTAGCTCTTTTACCAGCTTTTCAAGCTTTGTCGCTCGTTCCGGATCGTTTGCATGGACCACGACTACTTTCTTAACCGTGTGTTTCTCCATATCGCTCTTCAATTTATCCATAAGCCATGATAAAGCCTTTTTATCAGAACGCACCTTGTCCTTGATTCTTGCTGTACCATCTTCAATTGATAGAATTGGCTTAATGTTTAAAAGTGAAGCTAATATCTTTTGCCCGCCAGTTACTCTACCGCTCTTATGCAGCTGATCTAGATTAGAAGGAACTAAGAAGAGTCTTGTCCGATCTGGAATTTTCGCTAATTCTTTCAGAATTTCTTCTGCCGCATAACCTTGTTCAAAAAGTTCAACCGCTTTTTTGACAATAAAAGAATGGGGGTAAGAACCAGTTCTAGAATCAAAAGCGAATAATTTGAAATCAGCCATCTCAGCTGCCATTTTTGAAGTTTGAAAGGTACCGGATAAGATGCTAGAAGCATGAATGGCGAACCCAAAATCGTATTCTTCCTTTAATTTTTTATAAACGTCGACAAAATCACCAATTGAGGGTTGAGAGGTTTGAAACGTCCCGTTTTCATTCTTCATTCTCTCATAGAACTCTTTTTCCGTTATATCGATTGTTTCTCTATATGATTCTTGGTTAATAATTAGCTGTAGTGGAATGACATTTATCTGATATTTATTGATAAATTCTTCGCTTAGAGAGGCAGTTGTGTCTGTTATCCAAGCAACTTTTTGTTTTGTCATATTCTCCTCTTCCTCCAGTATAAAAAAATACATAGTTTTAATAACTACATACTAATATACGTAGATTACAATTTATAGTCAATGAGTTTTAAAATGGTTGATAGAATAAACTGTTAAGTATGAACTTTTAGTGTCTGTTTTTATTAGTTTACAGGTATTCTTTGTTTCATGCACAAATTGTGATTAAATAAAAGGTAGAAATAGCCAGGAAAGGAAGAAACATGTTGAATAATAATATTATTCGATTCGTAACGATTATATCAGTGATTTTTTCAATCCTTTGGCTAGCAGGACTTGGATGGGCAGTAGGGGAGTATTATGCTGGAAAGCCGGACCAAATTCCTAAGAAAACGGCCGAAGTTAATAAAAAGGGTAAGAAGGAAGGTCTAACCATTGTCGCTTTAGGTGATTCACTAACGAGAGGAACTGGTGATGAAACAGGAAAAGGCTATGTGGGAAATGTATTGGAAGAAGTAAAAAAGAAAACAGACCAGAAAGTTAGGCTGACGAATTTAGGCATAAGCGGCCAAAGATCCGAGCAGCTTAAAGAGCAGGTCCAAGAGGTAGAGGTGCAAAGGCAAATCCAGGCAGCAGATGTTATTTTAATTACGATTGGCGGGAATGACTTATTTAGAGGTGGACAAGGGCTAGAGAATTTAGATAACGAGGACATTTCTGAGGTCGAAAAAAAATACTTTAAAAATATGAATGCTGTCTTTACACAAATACGTCAGGCTAACAGCAGTGCCAATATTTTTTTCATTGGGTTGTATAATCCCTTTATTGACTTTGAAGAAGGAAAAGACTTATCAAAAATAGTCCGGCATTGGAATTATCAAAGTGCAGAATTAAGTGCTGGTTATACGAATATTGTATTTGTTCCAACCTTTGATTTGTTTGAATTAAATGTGAATGATTATTTGTATACAGATAAGTTTCACCCGAATACAAAAGGGTACCGTCTAATTGCTGAACGAGTTGCCTCTTTGCTTACCTTTTAAGGAGATTACCCAGATGGAAAAAATAACATTATCGGTACATCAGTTAAGGAAAAAGATTGGTAAAAAGGAAATCATTAAGGGAATAAGTTTTGAACTAAAAGAAGGTGAGGTATTTGGTTTCTTAGGACCAAATGGTGCTGGAAAAACAACTACAATCCGAATGTTAGTGGGGTTAATCAGGCCTACCTCAGGGACAATTCAAGTAACCGGTTATGATATTCAGAATAACTTTGAGAAAGCCATGAAAAATCTTGGCTGTATTGTAGAAAATCCTGAACTGTATCCTTACTTATCTGGATATGATAATTTGCTTCATTTTGCGCGAATGCTGGATGGAATTGGAGAGGAACGGATTAAAGAAGTTACCAATCTTGTTGGTTTAACGGAACGGATTCATGATAAGGTGAAAACATACTCACTTGGGATGCGGCAGCGTCTTGGGATTGCACAGGCTCTTTTAGGTAGGCCCAAAGTACTCATTCTCGATGAACCAACGAATGGATTAGATCCTGCTGGAATAAGAGAGATGCGTGAGTTTATCCGTTTTTTGGCTGAAAAAGAAGGTTTAAGTGTCTTAGTTTCCAGCCACCTATTAAGTGAAATTCAGCTTTTATGTGATCGCGTTGCAATTATATCGAAAGGGTCTGTAATTCGGACCGATACAGTCCACAATTTATTATCGAATCGTGAACGAGCCGTTTGGCGGTTTCAGCCGATTGAAAAGGGGATTCAAGTATTAAAGGAAGTTACGAATATTGAAGAGAAGGATGCTGAAAACATTGTAACCGAATATGATGAGGAAAAGATACCGCAATGGAACAAGCTTCTTGTTGAAGCAGGTGTTTCGGTATTGGAAGTGAATCGGAAATTGCCAGTATTAGAAGATTTATTCCTCGAATTAACCGGGGGTGATTCGATTGACTAAGCTGATACAAAACGAAATGATGAAGCTAATTGCAAAAAAGAGATTGATTGTCATTGGAATCATTATAGCTGTTTTAGTCGCTTTATTTACATATGCACAATTTAAACAAGTTCAAACACAGCGAGAGAAACTAGGAACGGATGATTGGCGTACGATTTTGCAGCAGCAAATCATTGATCAGCAAAACCGTCTTGGCAGTAGTCGGTTATCAGATGAATGGCGAAAACAAATCCAAATTTCACTTCAGCAAAATCAGTATTATTTAGATCATGATATTAATCCGTCAGAACCCGGTGCACCCACCTTTATGAGAATATTTTTAGAAAATTCAATTGAGTTATTTATCCCTTTAATGGTGATGGTGATTGCCAGCGATTTAGTTTCCTCTGAGCATAGCCAAGGTTCTATAAAATTACTCCTGACGAGGCCCGTAAAAAGGTGGAAAGTCCTTTTGAGCAAGTATGTTACGCTTATACTGGCTATATCATTGATTGTAGCTATGGCGGGAATCATATCATACCTTATTTCGGGTCTGGTTTTTGGATATGAAGGTTGGAAAACTCCGGTTGTGACGGGATTTACTGTAACGGGCTCAGGAATTGATACTTCTAATGTTAAATTACTGGATTTATGGCAGTTCCTCATGATGGACTTTGGCCTGGTTTGGTTTGTGGCAGTAGTAGTTGGGACTTTGTCCTTTATGCTTTCTGTGTTAATTAGAAGCACTGCCGCAGGGATGGGGGTTATGCTTGCCGCATTAATTGCAGGTGCGATTTTAAATAATATGGTCTCATCCTGGGAATCGGCAAAATATTTCTTTATGGTTAATCTTCGTTTAACCAATTATATGAGCGGAAGTCCGCCCCCCATTGAAGGTATGACACTTTCGTTCTCGATGATGGTGTTATCTGTTTGGTGGCTGGCAGCATTATTCGTTTCATTCTTTGTTTTCACAAGAAAAGATATTTATTAAAAAAATCCACCGCTCCAAAAGGGGAGAGGTGGATTTTTATCATATTACTTCTTTATCTTTAGCTTTACATCCTTGAAGAATGGAGTACCACTGAAGTTTACAAACAATCCTTCGATTCCGCTCATACCGTGTACGAAGTCTGGGTGTTGAAGGTAAACCATTGGAACTTCTTCTACAAGAATTTCAGAGATTTCTTTGTATGCTGCATTACGCTTTTCTTGATCAGCTTCAGAACGAGCTGTATCTAATAATTCATCCACGCGCTCATTCTTGTAGAATGAACGGTTACCAGGTGAACCGAATTGTGAAGAGTGGAATAGAGCGTATAAACCATAGTCAGCATCACCAGTTACAGTAGTCCATCCAAGAATGAACATTTCGTGTTCACCAGCAGCTGTCTTATCAAGGAATGCACCCCACTCAATGATTTCGATAGAAACTTCAATCCCTAGTGGAGCTAATTGAGCTTGAACTAGCTCAGCGATATCAGCACGTTCTTTGCTTCCTTCGTTTACAAATAGAGTTGTTTTGAATCCATCAGCATGACCTGCTTCAGCAAGTAATTTCTTTGCTCCTTCTACATCATATGGTAGTGGAGTTAGATCTTGGTAGTTACCTACTACTGTAGGAGCTAATGGTCCTTTAGCAGCAAGACCTTGGCCGTCTAAAATCCCTTTTACAACGTCTTCTTTGTTAATTGCCATAGCGATAGCTTGACGAACCTTCATATTGTCAAATGGAGCTTTGTTTAAGTTAAAGCTCACGTAGTCCATACGAGTACCACTTACACGGTCAAGCTCAACTTGATCCATAGCTTCTACACGAGTAACATCAGATGAACCAAGTAACATTACGTTTGCTTCACCAGTTTCTAGCATTGCAACACGAGTTGCTTGTTCAGGAACAACAACAACCTTAACAGTGTCAACAGTTGGAGCACCGTTCCAGTGATCTTCAAACTTGTCTAATAGAATTTCAGCACCACGGTTCCATGTGTTTAATTTGAAAGGACCAGAACCGATTGGGTTTTCATCTACCTTTTTACCGCCGCTTTGTTCTTCTTTAATAGCAGAAGGAGCGATAATAGAACCAGCGTTATGAGCTAAGTGTGCAGGTAGTGGAGCAAATGGGAACTTCGTTTTAAATTGAACTGTGTAGTCATCAACAATGATTACTTCTTCAATCATGTTAAGTACAACGGCACGAGGTGAAGCAAATTCAGGATCAATGATTCTATCAATCGTTAATTTTACTGCTTCAGCAGTGAAATCAGATCCGTCATGGAACTTAACACCTTCACGTAATTTGAACTCCCAAGTAGTATCATCAATATTTTTGAATTCGGTTGCAAGTGACGGAACAACAGAGCCATCTTCCGCATATTCAGTCAAACGATCAAAAATTTGCGTAGTCACGTTAGTAGTTGCAGTATCATTCTTACCGTGTGGATCAAGTGTTGGCGCATCGGAAGGAGTAACAAATACTAGCTCTCCGCCAGTTTGAGTTGTTTCTTCACCTGCATTTTCCTTTTCTTCATTTTCATTTGTAGATTTGTCTCCGCTACATGCAGCAAGTACTAGTACAAGAGACAGTAAAAGCATAAGAAATACATTCTTTTTAGCTTTCATAGTTTAACCCCCTTTATTTATTGTTTAAATTGGTCATGAAAAAACATGACTATTTTTATAATAGTCGAAATATTAACAATGTACAAGAGGAAAATTCTGAATTATTACTAAAAGTGTTACGTTCGTAATAAAACTGTAATATGCAAAATTTTCTTTTGATTTAATATTGCAATAATATTATTATAGTAATTCCAGAATATATTACATGGTTGCACCTATATTCAAATAGTTTACCCTGGCAGTCAATCATTACCTAACAGAAAAGTGTAAATATATAATTTTAAAACTATTGTAATATTTCAGTTTAGTAGATATTATTAAAACAACTGTGTTTTTAAATGTTACATTTTTTAAACAAATTCAGAGAGGATGGGAAAAAATGAGTCAACCGCAACTTCAACCTTCTACTACAGGTATTCCTATTATGGAGCAGAAAACAAGAGTAGCCAGTTGGACAGTTTTCTATAAAAAATTAGCAAAAAATAAGGCAGCTTTGGCTGGAGGAATTATTGTTATATTTGTTGCTATTTTAGCGATAATTGCTCCTCTAATTGCGCCGTATGACCCAACACATATTGAAATGACAAAAAAACTGCAGGGACCATCTAGTGAACATTGGTTTGGTACTGACGATAAAGGCCGTGATATTTTAAGCCGCCTCTTGTATGGATCGCGTATTTCGTTAACTGTTGGTCTATTATCTACTTTATTAGGAGCAGCCGTAGGAATTCTTTTCGGAATTATCGCAGGTTATTACGGTAAGTGGTTAGATTCTCTTATTATGAGAATATGTGATGTCCTTCTAGCTTTTCCTGGAATCTTGTTAGCGCTTGCAATTGTAAGTGTATTAGGAGCAAGTACTACGAATGTTATTATAGCCGTAGCCTTTTTTGCTGTTCCAACTTTTGCTAGAATTGTTCGAGGTTCGACTTTAAGTGTGAAGAAATTAGAATATATTGATGCGATTCGGGCAATGGGTTCGAATGATTTTAGAATTATCTTTAAACATATTTTACCAAATATTGTTTCGCCGATTATCGTCCAAGCAACACTTTATATTGCATCAGCGATTATTACCGCATCTGCCTTATCATTCCTTGGTCTTGGGACACAGCCTCCTACACCGGAGTGGGGAACGATGCTTGCACAAGGCCGTTCTTATATTTCACAAGCACCGCACCTTACATTGTTTCCAGGTCTTGTCATACTGATAGTGGTAATTGGATTTAACCTGTTTGGAGATGGATTACGTGATGCGTTAGATCCTAAAACGAAAAAATAATGATAGAGAAGGTGAAATAAATGTTTGTGTTTATGATAAGAAGACTATTTCAAACAATCCCTGTAATGATTGGGGTTACCTTAGCCGTATTTTTAATGATGCATCTTATACCTGGTGATCCTGCACAAATTATGGCAGGGGAGAATGCAAATGAACAACAGGTTGAACAGATGCGTGAAAATTTAGGTTTAAATGATCCATTATATCAGCAATACTTCCGTTATATTGGAAATGCTGTTCAAGGCGACCTAGGAACTTCTATCCGTACGAATCGTTCTGTAACAGAAGAAATCTTTACTAGCCGTTTTTGGATTACTGTTCAATTGGCACTGATTGGTACTGCTTTAGCTGTAATACTTGGCTTAGTTGCCGGGATTGTCTCTGCTACAAAGAAGTATACCTTTACAGACGTTTCCATTATGATTACCGCTCTTTTTGGTCTTTCAATGCCCAACTTCTGGCTTGGAATTATGCTAATCTATTTCTTCTCTGTAAATTTAGGCTGGTTCCCGGTTGTTGGCTGGGGATCTTGGGAGAACATGGTGCTGCCAGCGATTACCTTAGGTACTGGTGGGGCTGCGATTATTGCCCGTATGACTCGTTCAAGTATGTTAGAGGTTATTAATCAAGATTATATCCGTACAGCTTATGCAAAAGGTGTTAGTGATAAATTTGTTATTTATAAGCATGCTCTCCGTAATGCTTTAATTCCAGTTGTGACAGTAGTAGGTTTACAGTTTGGTGGATTACTAGGCGGAGCAGTTATTACTGAATCGGTATTTGCAATTAATGGATTAGGACGCTTAGTCGTTGACTCTATTCGTATGCGTGATTTTCCAATGGTACAAGGAACAATACTTGTTTGTGCGGTGCTATTCGTATTAGTAAACTTTCTTGTTGATATATCGTACCGTTTCATTAACAAACGAATTGAGCTTAATTAAGGACGGTGAAAATGATGAATCTATCAAAAGAAAATATATTAGAAGTAAGAAATTTACGTACATCCTTTTTCACAGATGAGGGTGAGGTAAAAGCAGTTGATGGTGTTGATTTTACTATTGAAAAAGGGAAAACAATCGGTATTGTGGGTGAATCAGGCTCAGGTAAAAGTATCACTTCCCTATCAATTCTGCGGCTTTTACAGGAACCTGTAGGGAAAATAGTGGGTGGAGAAATTATTTTTAAAGGTGAGAACCTGATAAATAAGTCGAAAAAAGAAATGATGAATATTCGTGGGAATAATATTTCGATGATTTTCCAAGAACCGATGACATCATTAAATCCAACCTTAACTTGTGGTGAGCAGATTGCAGAGTCTGTTCGTATACACCAAAAATTAAAAAGAAGAGAAGCTTGGATTAAAGCAGTAGATATGCTTCGCTTGGTGGGAATTCCTTCACCTGAGAAACGTGCGAAACAATATCCGTTCGAACTATCAGGCGGGATGCGTCAACGTGTCATGATTGCAATGGCATTAGCATGTAATCCTGAATTGTTAATTGCTGATGAGCCGACGACAGCATTAGACGTAACGATTCAAGCCCAAATATTAGACTTAATGAAGAAACTGCAAGAAGAACTTGGCACCTCCTTAATGATGATTACCCATGACCTAGGTGTTGTAGCAGAGATGTGCGATAAAGTTGCTGTTATGTATTGTGGTAAAGTGGTCGAGTATGCAGATGTTAAAACTATTTTTACTAATCCAAAACACCCGTATACGGTTGGGCTATTAAATTCTGTACCGAAACACGACCAGGATTATGAAGGTGATTTATCAGTTATTGAAGGCTCTGTTCCTAGTCCATTTAATTTACCAAAAGGGTGCCGTTTTGCTCCACGATGCCCACATGCGAGGGCGATTTGTCACACAGAATTGCCAGAATTAGAAACAGCATTAGACGGTGACCAAGTACGCTGTTGGATTCATACAGATCGATGGAATAAAGAAGAGGAGGTTGCGGCGAGCCATGAGTAAAAAGCCCTTATTAGAAGTAAAAAATTTAAAGCAATACTTTCCAATTAAAGGCGGGCTTTTTGGCAGAACCGTCAATCATGTAAAAGCAGTAGATGATGTAAGCTTTACAGTCTATGAAGGTGAAACGGTTAGTATTGTAGGGGAATCAGGCTGTGGAAAGTCAACTACAGGTAGAGCGATTCTTCGCTTAGATGATCCCACTGCCGGCCAAATAAACTTTGACGGTGAGGATTTACTAGCATTAAGTAAGTCTAAAATGCGTATGAAACGGAAAGATCTGCAGATTATTTTCCAAGATCCATATGCATCGTTAAATCCACGCCAAACGGTAAGCCAAATCTTAGAGGAAGCGCTAGCCATTCAAAATGTTGTGCCACCTAATGAAAGAAGAAGGAAAATTGTTGAATTACTTGAAACAGTTGGAATTGGGGCCCATCAAATTGACCGACACCCGCATGAATTTAGTGGTGGTCAACGACAACGTGTAGGGATTGCGCGGGCGTTATCAGTGAATCCAAAGCTGGTCATTTGTGACGAAGCCGTTTCGGCACTAGACGTTTCCATACAAGCACAGGTACTGAATTTATTAAAAGATCTACAAAGAAAATTTCAGTTAACCTATGTCTTTATCTCACATGACCTTGGGGTAGTTCGTCATATTTCTGATCGTATTATTGTTATGTATCTTGGGAAGATCGTTGAAATTGCAGACAAAAAGTCTCTATTCGAAAATCCTCAACATCCATATACAAAAGCATTATTATCAGCCATTCCAAGTACAAATGTATTGGAGAAGAAGAAAGAACGTATTCTACTGAAGGGTGATATTCCTTCTCCAATTGACCCGCCAACGGGATGTCGTTTTCATACTCGATGCCCATTTGCTATTGAGCGCTGTGCAAAGGAAGAGCCTAAACTTCATTCGTTAAATGGAGAGATGCATCAAGCTGCTTGTCATTTAATTGAAGACGGACCGGTTGACTTTTCAAAAATACCTTCAAATTATTAAAATAGTTACCCCACTCTTAACTGATTAGAGTGGGGTTGTTTATATCCAAAGAAAACCCACCTGATAAAAGGTGGGTGGATGCCTAACATTGGGGGATATTAGGCTGGTATAGATGGGATGTTACTATTCAAATGGCTGGAAGGAGGGAAGCCTGCAGCCAATGGTTGACTAGGTTATTGTTTAGCTGTAATTTGTACTGGTTCTTTGCTTACACCAAAATGCTGCTTAATAATTAAAGCTGGACCGCCAAGATTTAATAAATAGCGTGCTTCAATTACTTGTTTCATAAAGGCACCAAACAATCCAGAAAGTCGGAAGTTACCAACTTTGCCTACTGCAGCAAAGTTACCGATTGAAGCAACAGAGCCTTTATGGTGGTATTCAAAAGCTTTTAACTCTCCACCGCGAAGGGTAGCAACAATATTCTTTGCGCAAACATCAGCTTCTTGAAGAGCAACCTGTGCAGTTGGAGGCAGGGCATTCTTTTCATCCTTCATAAATAGGGCACAGTCACCAATGCTGAAAATGTTTTTCTTTCCTTTTACACGAAGGAAAGAATCTACAGGTAATTTACCTTTTTCCACTGGCAAGCCACAATTTTGAACAATAGGATTTCCTTTTACTCCACAAGACCAGATCAGTGTTCTTGTTGGAAGTTCCACATTACCTTCAAGAACTACTTTTTCTGGAGTGCATTCAAGAATCTTTGTGGACATGTACATATCAATATTAAATTTACTTAATACTTCTGTTGTATATTCAATAGATTCTTTCGGAAAGAAAGGAATCACAGATGGTGCTGCTTCAACTGCAGCAATTTTAACTTTTTCGAATGGGATATTGTGCTCCTTGCAAAGCTTTGGAAGTCCTTCAGCTAATTCTCCAAGCATCTCGATACCCGTGAAACCTCCGCCAGCCACAACAAAGGTAAGGCGTGATGGATCTTTGTCTTCTTTATATAAAGCAAATTGTCTTAGAATTTGGTTATAGATGGCTTTAGTTGTTCTAAAGCTGCGAATTTGAAAGGCATGTTCCTTGATGCCTGGAATTCCAAAAGTTTCTACATCAAAGCCTAAAGCAACTAACAAATAATCATATTCGACCGATTCGCCACCCTCGAGATTAACTGCCTGACGGTTGATATCTACAGATTCAACAGTCCCCTTAACAAAGCGTGTTTTCTCAGGGTTGATTAAATCAGGAATGTTCATGGCAATTTGACGATCAGCTGCAGTTCCTGCACCTGTTTTATGAAGTTGAGTCGTAATATAATGATAATCATGCTTGTTAATTAAAGTAACATCTGCTTCACCAGATTTAAGAAGCTTTTCAAGTTTTTTCCCTGTAATAATTCCTCCGTAACCTGCTCCTAAAATAACGATCTTTGGCTTTCTCATAATAAATCCTCTCCCATATATATTGTTTCTTTATTTATGATAGTATTGTGAATCTTTTCACATGTAAGTCTTAAAAATATAGAGCGCTAGGCTCGTTTTTATTGTGAACTATTTCACATATCTTCTATATTCATAGATTACGATATTTACCTACTTAAAACAAGTGATTTATAACTAAAATTATGTCGAATTGGTAAATTTTTTTTCGACAAATTGGGTATGATAACTTCGTCCGAAATATTTGGGTAAATCTTCAAGAAAGTAAGGGTGAATATGATGAAGTTTAGAATGTTACTTTTGGTTATAGGGTTGTTTTTCTTTTTGCCAGGGATGAATATTGCTGATGCTGCCCTCAAGCCTAATCCGGATGTTAAACAGGGTGAGAAGAATGCAGAGGAATGTGATTGTGAAGAACGGGAACATTCACACAAAGACTGGAAGGCAAAAATGGAGGAGCGAGAAAAAAACCTTTTAGCATGGGTTGACCAATACACTCCAGATAAGAAAGATGAATGGACAAAAGTAATTGCTGAAAAGAAGGACTTACGTGCAAAATGGTTAGCACCAGAATTTTCCGAAAAACGTGAAAAATGGAAACAAGAGAAAATGGCAAAAATTCAGGATTTAAAGAAACAGCTTGAAGAAGGTAAGATTACAAAAGAGCAGTTTGTTGAGAAGGCGCATGGAAGCAAAAGTTTGGCGCAGTGGAAAACATTTCATGAACTAAAAGCTGCTGCTGAAGCGAAGGATGATAAAAAAGCAGCAACACTATTGAATCAATTGCTTGACCAGCAAAAACAGCATAATCAAAAAATGAAAGACATGATGAAATAATAAAAAAGAGGGCAGGTGCTTAGAGCAGCCTGCCTCTCATTATGCCTAGTTTTTATGTTCCTTTTTAGCTTCTTTGATGTCGTCTGTTATTTCTTCCTTAATATCGCTGGCGATTCCATCGGTTGCTCTTTTAAATTCTCGAATCGACTTCCCAACAGCACGCCCGATCTCCGGCAATTTGTTAGGTCCAAAGATAATTAATGCAAGTACTAAGATTAAGATTAATCCTGGTACACCTATATTCGATAGCATAATGTCCTCCTTTATCGAGTTTTAGCTAGATCACCATATTGGATTGTACATAGTGGTATAATAGCTTAGCGGTATTTTCGATGGATGCTTGATGCGTCCTCTCAAAGGCATGAGAGGAATCAATTCCTGGTCCAATTAACCCATGGACGATATCATGACCTGAGCGAATCGCTGCTGAGGCATCTGAACCGTAGTACGGATAAATATCTAGTTTATACTCAACATTGTTTTCCTCAGCCAATCGTACAAGTTGTTTGCGCAGTTCGTAATGATAAGGCCCACTTGCATCTTTCACACAGATAGAAACGGTGTACTCATCAGTCGACTGGCCATCACCCATCGCTCCCATATCTACTGCTAAATATTCAACCGTCTCTGGTGTAATGTTAGAATTCCCACCATAGCCAATTTCTTCATTGTTTGATATTAAGAAGTGAGTCGTATAAGGCAATTCAATATTTTCGGATTTTAACTGCTTAATTAACTGAAGCAAGATGGCGACACTTGCTTTATCATCCAGATGTCTTGATTTAATAAAGCCGCTTTCCGTTACTTCCACACGCGGATCAAAGGAAACAAAATCGCCCACTTCAATCCCCAGTGCTCTAACTTCGTCCGCATTTGTAACTTTTTCGTCAATACGAACTTCCATATTGTCCTGATTTCTTTCTGCTTTCCCTGCATCTTTATATACGTGGACGGAGGTTTGACGCATCAAGATCGTACCAGTGTATTTTTTCCCGCTGCTTGTTTCAATCTGGCAGTATTCACCCTCAATGCTGTTATATTTGAAGCCTCCAATTAAATCAATTTTCAGCCTGCCATTTGATTTAATTTCTTTTACCATTGCCCCTAGGGTATCCACATGGGCTGTCAACATACGATGTCTGCTTGAATCCTTCCCATTAAGGGTAGCAATTAATCCGCCTTTACGATTCCGTTTTGTTTCAACCTGCAATCCGGCTAAATAGTTTTCTACATATGTAATGACTTCATTCGTATTCCCGGATGGGCTTGGGATGGATACCAAATCCACCAGTAATTTAAACGTTTCTTCAAGATTCTTGCTTGCCAAAGCCAACTCCCCTTTCACTTACATTCTACCTTATTATACATCTAATTGAAAAATCAATCTAAAAACAGTCATCAATATTGAATTTAAACATAAATTGAATTAGTGCGTTTACGTAGCTCTTAGGTAGTTAGATATTTGGATATGATTGGAATAATTTGCACAATAAGAAAAATGGTAAGGGGAAATGGAAGATAAGCGAATTACAGACTAATGGGGAGAGAAAAATGACCAGATTAGAATTATATCATGATAAAACGAAGCAAATTTCCTGGAAAGGTCCACTTCTTTTCATTCTAATTTGTACGATAATGATAGTTGGTTTCTTCGTATTCCGACATATTTACCAAACTACAATCAAAATTGAAGCACCGCAGGAGAATCTAGGTCCAAAGGTTGTCATTCATCTGCCAAATGGGCAAAAGGTTTTTACCTATGAAAACTTGATTATTGAAAAGGATGGCAAGACGTACTATGAAGGCGAACGGAATACAATAGATGTAACAGGCGGTTTAGTCACCTATGAAAATTGGAAAGAGTGAAGGAAAGAGACTAGGGTTCAGCCTAGTCTTTTCCTTTTTATTTAAACCAACCTTTTTTCTTAAACCAATAGGACATGCCAAAACCAATGATGAACATCAGGAGCAAGGTGGCAAAATAACCGTATTCCCATGTCAGTTCAGGCATGTTTTCAAAATTCATCCCGTAAATCCCTGCAATAAAAGTGAGGGGCATGAAAATGGTGGTGATAACGGTTAACACCTTCATCACATGATTTGTTTGGTGGGAGTTAATAGATATATAACTATCACGAATATCTGTCGTTAGTTCGCGATTTGCTTCCACCATTTCTGTTAACTTTAGCAAGTGGTCATGTATATCAGAGAAATACTCGACCCGGTCCTTTGTAAGTGTCAATCTTTGTGAATTGATGATGCGGTAGATGAGATCCCGCATCGGTGTAATGGTATGCCGTAGTGAGAGAAGATCGTGACGGGTATCAAATAACTCATCAAGCAAAATTTCCATCGTCCGTCCCTTTGAGTTTTCGTCCAGTTCATTTAAAGTATCTTCAATTCGGTACACAAGTGGAAAGTAATTATCGACCATCTTATCGACAACGTGATAAAACACGAGAGAAGGACTCCACTGTTCGATGTTTTTCGTTAGGTAAAATCGTTTCCAGACTTCATCAATTTCATTTGATGGATTGTGATGGAATGTCACGATAAATGTATCAGCCAGAAATATATCAACTTCTTCTTTTGTTATTGTTTCTTTATTCAACGCTTGGGTGACAAAAAAAGTACACTCCTCATAATAATCCAGCTTGGGGCGCTGCAACGTATAAATACAATCCTCGACCGCTAGCGGGTGGAACCGAAGTGGATTCCTAAGAAGCTCAATTTCATCGTCCGTCGGCTGGTGAAAATCGATCCAATACCAAAGATAATCTCCCTGAACAAGTTCTGATACTTCTACGTCTTTCAACATTTGATAATCTGAATTAACAGCTACCGTTCTAATCATCTTTACTTCATTCCTTAAATTAGGTTTCCATACTATGATAGCTTTTTAAGGTGAAAATTCAAAATGATATAGCATGAGGTGGGGGAAGAGAGCGACATTAGTTGAGTTGTGGATATTCGGAAAATAGTTGCGGATGGCACAAAATACTATCGTATGGTACGAAATACTATCGGATGGGGACGAAATACTATCGGATAGGGACGAAATACTATCGGATAGCTGGAAATACTATCGGATAGCTGGAAATACTATCGGATAGCTGGAAATACTATCGGAT
>JBFNER010000062.1:0-16861 GCA_040797665.1 Neobacillus sp.
CATAAGATAAACTTTTGTAGAAGTTATAGGGAAGTTGTGTGGAAATTATGAAGATACTTATTTAGGCAAAAAAAGAGCTTGGTACACGGGTACCAAGCTAAATTATGGGAAGTTTTAAGAATAAGGTTCCTTAAACCCTAAGTCTCAAATAAGTTAACTTTATAATAAAAGAAACTTGTGTAGATCTTATAGATAAGTTATGTGGAAGTTGTGAAGATTTGTTTTTTTATAATAGATTCAAAAGCCAGCCGCCGATTGCGCCGAGTAGTACGATGGTCCATGGTGGTAGTTTCCAATAAACCAGCATACTAAAAAGGACGGCGGCAAAGGCAAAGTCGATTGGTGCTAAGATTGAACTTGCCCATATTGGATGGTAAAATGCTGCAATCAGTATACCGACTACTGCAGCATTTATTCCCATTAAAGCGCCTTTTATTTTCGGATTACGGCGCAGTGTATCCCAAAATGGCAATGATCCTAAGATAAGAAGAAAAGCAGGTAAGAAAATGGCAATGGTGGCTAGTAAACCGCCCAACCATCCATTCATCACGGCACCAATATAGGCAGCAAAAGTAAACAAAGGACCTGGTACTGCTTGTGCTGCACCATAACCTGCTAAAAATGCTTCTTCACTAAGAAAGCCTGTAGGAACAAATTCTCGTTCAAGCAAAGGTAATACTACATGACCCCCGCCAAATACTAGTGAACCTGAGCGGTAAAAGCTATCAAACATCGCGATCCAATTAAGTGCTGTGACTTCGCGCAAAATCGGTAAAAGCACCAGTAATCCGAAAAATAACACGAGACATATTGTAGCAAACCTCCGAGATATAGGAAAATGCATTCTAGAGCTATCTTCATCCGCTTGGTTCCTATATAGAAGGAAACCAGCCAAAGCTGAAATAAGAATAACACCTACCTGGGTAAAGGCGGTTTGCCAAAGGAGAACGACAATTAGCGCAAATAAGGCGATTGCTTTTCGATTTAAATCAGGCGTCAGCTTTTGAGCCATCCCCAAAATCGCATGGGCCACAACGGCTACAGCGACGATTTTTAAACCATGTATCCATCCTGCATCAGCAACGTCGAGCCCTTGGAGAATAAGCGCAAATAAGATTAAGGCAATGACAGAGGGAAGAGTAAAGCCAATAAATGATACGATTCCACCTAAAACACCGGCCCTCATCACGCCAATCCCAATTCCCACTTGGCTGCTTGCTGGACCAGGGAGGAATTGACACAATGCAACTAAATCCGCATAGCTTTTTTCATCCATCCACTTCCGTCTGCGAACATACTCCTCATGGAAATAACCCAAATGGGCAATCGGTCCGCCAAACGAAGTTAGTCCAAGTCTTGTTGATACAAAAAGAATTTCCAAGAGTGCTCTAGAGCTTTTATTTCTATTCATGTAAATCACCTTCTTTGTTAGTCTTTTATTTCTTTAAAAAGCTCATAGGCTTTTTTTCGCGCCTCGATTAATATCAGCTTTCCTTTTTCTGTCGTTGTGTAATACTTCCGTATTTTGCCCTCGACATTTCGATCTTCTCGACTTAATAATCCATCTGCCTCCATCGAATGCAAGATCGGGTAGAGGGTTCCGGAACTGATATTATAGCCATGTTCTCTTAGTTCTTCGAGCATCCATACACCAAATATAGGGTGCTCGACTGCATGGTGTAAAATATGGATTTGAATGAATCCGAGAAAAAGCTTTCGTAATGTTTTATCTTCCAATAGCTCACCTCATTGACAGCTATATTGAATACCGATATCGGAAATCGATATCATGAGTGTACCATTAAAATTTAGTATTATCATTGGTGTACTAAAAAATTTACATACTCTTTACAAAAGACAAAAAAAGAGCCTTGAGAACGTATCTCTAGGCTCAATGTCATATCCTTTTATTAATGTGGCAAGAAGGCAAGCTGGTAAAAGAATAGGACGGCAAATACATATAGAAGTGGGTGAACCTCACGCCATTTCCCTTTGAATACCTTTAGAAGTGGATAGCTGATAAATCCTAAAGCAATTCCCGTTGCAATACTTGAAGTTAACGGCATGCTTAATACGGTGATGAAAGAAGGGAAGGCTTCGTCTAGCTCGTCCCAGCGGATTTTTGCAATGCTTCCCATCATCATACTGCCGACAATGATGAGTGCAGGAGCTGTAATCGCTGAAATCCCCGATACTGCACCAACTAACGGACCAAAGAACGCTGAGACAATAAATAGAACTGCAACAGTTAAAGAAGTTAAACCTGTGCGCCCGCCTGCTGCAACTCCTGAAGACGACTCAATATAGGCTGTTGTTGGACTTGTACCAAACATGGCACCGACTCCCGTAGCAATCGAATCAGAGAGTAAGGCTTGACGTGCGCGTGGTAATTTACCATTTTTCATTAGACCAGCCTGATTCGCTACTCCAATCATCGTTCCAGTAGTATCGAAAATCGTTACAAGGATAAAAGAAAAGACCACTGCATAAAGGCTGTGCTGAATGACATCAGTTAGCGCTGTAATCGGATTTGCTACAATCAGTCCCTCAGGTAGAGACGGTAAGGAAACAAAACCTTGATCAAAGGAAAGTTGGTTAGTGAAGAAGGCGATCAATCCTGTAATAATCATTCCGAAGAACAAGGCACCATTCACGCGAAGCACCATTAAGACTAGTGTTATGGCTAGACCAACAAGCGCTAACAGGGCAGATGGAGAGTGAAGATCACCTAATCCTACTAGGTTTGTAGGATGTGAGGTGATAATCTTTGTTAGCCTTAAGCCAATAAAAGCAATAAATAACCCAATCCCAGCGGTAATTCCGTGCTTAAGACTTTCTGGAATAGAATCAATTAATTTTTCTCTAAAGGGTGTTAATGAAAGAATGATGAAAAGAACACCGGCAATGAAAACAGCTGCAAATGCCGTTTGATAACTAATATCTTGCTGACCCCCGACAACAGAGTAGGCAAAATATGCATTCAGTCCCATCCCTGGTGCGATTGCGATAGGATAATTGGCAAAAAAGGCCATCCACAGAGTACCAATAACAGCTGCAATAATCGTAGCCGTGAATACTTGGTCAAAAGGAACACCAGCATCTGATAAAATGACTGGATTAACAATAACAATATATACCATTGTAAAGAAGGTCGTTATGCCTGCAATTAATTCAGTTCTTGCAGTTGTTTGATTTTCTTTCAACTTAAACATGATAGCTCCTCCAAAACACGAACATTTTTTAACAACTTTATTATAATATTCGTTTTTGATGATATTTTCAAGAGGGAATTTATAAAAAACTAGTAATCACCAAATGTTCACAATTCCAGGTAGGTTTATCCTATCCTTAATAGAATCAAATCATTCTTTAGGAAGTGTAAACAAAAAGTCAGTCTTGCTCAAAATAGCCAAAGAAAAATGCCCTTCAATATTAGAAGAGCATTTTTAGAAATTTTCCTACTTCCAAACTTCCTTCAACGTATTTCTAAACAACTGGTTAAGCTTTTCAGTTGGATCTGAAATTTCCACTTTTACTCCTTTTGCGTATTCTTCCAGATGGTCAATTTCACGGTTGAGGTATTGATTGATACTATCGATTTTGGGCTCAAGGTTGAGCTCCTCACCAGCAATTTTACGCTCTAATAAGCGGTGGATTGAATCACTTAACTCACCAGCGGGAATAATATCCTCCAATAAAACTTGAAATTCCAGAGGTGGGATGGTGTGGTATTTTTCAATCCATCTAGCCGCTAAAATGGGCCGGAGTACATAGAAGTATTTTTTAATTTTGACTTCCTCACGGTGTAAATAATCGCGATAGTTTCCTTTAGCCATATTTAAATAGTGATACACACATGAATTAGGAGCAAAAATATCACCTGCTAACTTGTTAAGTTGTTCCATGGTTGAGTAGGACTGGTGGTACACAATTGTGGAGTTTAGCCATTCTAATAATGGCGGATTGGATTTTCTGAATAACTTTAATGCCTTTGTTAACTCCCAGCCGCTTACATCCAGTAATTCATGTACCGGAATCGAAACTTTGTCATGCTTCGGAACTTCAATCACATCCCGACGTTGGTCAATTGACAGGTACCAATCCATTTGATGGACATATATAAACCTTACATCATAATCGCTATCCTTTGAAGGAAAGCCCCAAGCCCTGCTCCCAGACTCACAGGCATAAAGGATCTTCACTTCATATTCCTGTTCGATTTGCTTAAGTACTTCTACAATATGTTCCTTCACCGGGAACACCCCCTCTTGGTATTTACTTTATCAGTTTTATATATTATTTCACTTATTAATTAGCTAATTAAAGAAAATATCCCTTTAATAAAAATGTTTGTTATCTTAAAACTTTTTCAGGTTTCAATGGTCTAATATGTAGATAGGCAGGGATGTTAGGGGGACAGGGTTTTGAATACAGATATTCAATTAGTGAAGGATGCCATAAAAGGAAATGATGCGGCGTTTTTACAACTAATGCAGTTATACAAGATAGATTTATATAAAACCGCTCTTTCTTTTTTAAGAAATGAAGAAGAGGCACTTGAAGCGATTCAAGAAGTTACTTACCGTGCATACAAGAGTGTGGGAAAGATCAAAGAGCCTTCATTCTTTAAAACCTGGCTCATTCGAATCATGATTAATTATTGTAATGATCAGTTGAAGAAAAATAAACGTGTCATTTTAAACGACGAACTACTCATACAACAAGGATTTACAGAAGACCATTCTGCGATGGAACTGAAGGATGCAATGTTAGAGCTTGACGAGAAGTCGAGGGAAATTCTTACGCTAAAATATTTTAATGATATGAAAATAAAAGAAATTGCAATATCCATGAGGTGTCCGGAAGGTACGGTAAAGACCTGGCTGAATAAAGCACTAAAGGCACTAAGGGAAAAACTAGCTGAGAAAGGCGGCGATTTGCGTGTTTGAAAAGGAAGAGGAAAAGTTAAGAGACTATAAAACAAGCTATGATCAACTTAATATACCCGAAAATAGACTGGAGGAAGCCATTTTAGCAGGATTTCAGAAAGCAAAGCTTGAGAATAAACCTAAGCCTAGGAAAAGGAAATGGTTAATCAGCCTAGCTGCTGCGGCCATTGTATTTATTAGTTTTTTCACTTCCATCCGTCTTTCACCAGCTTTTGCGGATTATATTGCCGTTATCCCCGGTATGGAAAAATTGGTTGAAATTATCCGTAATGATAAAGGAAAGTTACTCGCGATTGAAAATGACTATTACGAAGAGCTTGGCATATCACAAGAAAAGAATGGTTTAACTTTTACGCTTGATGGTGTTATTGCGGATGAAGATGCCTTAGTTCTATTTTATTCCCTGCAATCTGAGCAGAAGCAGAGTGAAATGGTTGTCGAGGAGGTGCGTTTGAAAGGTACAGATGAGGATATCAACATCGGATCCTTTTCGTATGGAAGACCCTTAAGTTCTAAGGACGGCAAAAGCTTTGGTAATGACATGATGGAGTATTCTTTTCAGGCTCCATTAACAGCACGCGAGTTTGAACTGAAAGTAAAAGTAAAGGGTGATAATCAGACAGAAGAATATACCCTTCCGTTTCAATTGAAAAAAGAAATTAAAAAGAAAAAGACGTATGTCTTAAATAAATCCGTAACGATTGAAGGACAGAAAATTACGTTTGTAGATGCAAAGGTTTACCCATTAAGAGTAGCTGTTCATGTAAAGCTAGACCCAAATAACACGAAAAAGCTGTTGAACTTTGATGATTTACGTCTCGTTGATGAAAACGGGGAAGTATGGAATAAAATAGCGGATGGAGTCACAGCAAGTCATATTTCTGAAAATGAAAAGATTCTATATTTACAGAGCAATTACTTTCGTGATCCAGAGGAACTGTATCTAGTGTTAAATAAAATTCAGGCGGTAGATCGAGAGAAAGCAAGCATCTTAGTTGATATTCAAGCAGAGAAGATTCTTAGTCAGCCAGAGGGTAATCTTTTCAGTGATGTAGTAGTAGAAGGAAAGTATATCATGCTAAAAATGCGTATCGATGAAGAATTTCATTATCATCCTTTTTCAGATGTGAGGGATAAGGATGGAAATCTATTAGATAGTCCTGAAACATCTATCTCAGGCCCGTACGACGGGATGATTGAGTTTGGGATTAACATTCCAGAGCTTCAAGCTGAAATGAATCCTATTTCACTTGAACTATCCTTCTTTCCAGCATGGATTGAGGGAAATGGAAAAGTAAGAATTAAGTGAACTTTTTTAGATAAACTTCGTCAAAATATTGAGTAGCTAGATTAGATGGAGGAAAATAATGAACTATTATCAGATTAGAGCTAGTAACGAAGCAGATGAGAAATTTCTTTGGGAAATGTTATACCAAGCAATTTACGTGCCGGAAGGAGAGCCTCGTCCCTCAAAAGATATCCTAAAGAACCCAGAAATATCTCAGTCCCTGAAGAACTGGGGAAGAAGGGGAGATGCGGCCCTGATTGCAACATCGGGAGAAACACCTGTGGGAGCTGTTTGGATTAGACTGTTTGATGAAACGAATAAGACGTATGGTTTTGTGGATCCTCAAACCCCCTTGTTAGGAATGGCGCTCCTGCCTGAATACAGGGGAAAGGGAATAGGAACAGTCTTGGTTGAGAAGATGTTAACGTTAGCAAAAGAGTCAGGATTTGAGCAGATGTCACTGAGTGTAGACCCGGATAACCCTGCACTCCGGCTTTATGAAAGAGTGGGCTTTAAGAAAATTGGAATAGACGGAACATCTTGGGATATGCTAGTAAAACTTGAAAATTGATTTCTACTTAATAAAAAGAGCGATTATGCTCTTTTTTTCGTTCTGTTTGGTAAAATAATACTGAAAAGGAACAAAATATAATAACAACTTGTAATAGAAAGGAGTCATTTATGGAGGACATCCTGCAACCCCATATTAGAATAGGAAGAATGGAAGGTGTGCACTATGCGTTACTTCCCGGCGATCCAGGACGTGTCGATGAAGTGGCGAAATTTCTAGAAAGCGCTGAGCAGCTAGCCTGCAATCGCGAATATAAGACGGTTATCGGTACCTATAAAGGGATTCGAGTGCTTGTGACTTCGACTGGAATCGGCGGCGTGTCGGCAGGAATTGCAATAGAGGAATTGAGAAATGTTGGGATCAAATACATGATCCGAATTGGCAGCTGCGGGGCATTGCAGCCGCAACTCAAGATAGGAGATTTAGTAATAGCCTCCGGTGCTGTTCGAAATGACGGTGCTTCGTATGCTTATATCAATAAAGCTTATCCAGCCATCCCTGATACCGAATTACTTTTTCACCTAATAGAAGCAGCAAAGAGTAAGAACGTTAAACATTATACAGGTATTGTCAGATGTCATGACAGCTTTTATACTGATAATGAACAAGACATCGACAAATACTGGTCAGAAAAAGGGGTTCTGGCATCAGACATGGAAACCGCAGCTCTTTTTGTGATTGGCGGACTTCGCGGGATCAAAACCGCTAGCATTTTGAATGTCGTTGTAGAGCAGGAGGGGAATTTGGAGGGGGGAATTAATGATTATATTGATAAGAAAAACAATAGCAAGCAGGGAGAGGTTAACGAGATTCTGACTGCACTTGACGCCATTGTAACGTATGATCATTTCGTGAAACAATAAAAGGGGGTTTTTATGATGAAAAAACAAAGCATGTGGTCATTCCGCTTTTCTACTGCTGCACTAGTACTTATTCCAGCAGCGATTGGGATCAACTATATTGGGAAACTGTTTGCTGGATTATTGAAGCTGCCTTTGTGGCTGGACTCTATTGGAACAGTTTTAGCGAGTATGCTGGCAGGACCTGTGATCGGCGCTTTAGCAGGAGCAATTAATAATATTATTTATGGTCTTACAGTCGATCCCATTTCCTTTGTCTACGGTATTACCAGCGTTGCGATTGGTCTAACCGTCGGGATCTTATTTTATAAAGGTTTAATCTCCAGCTGGGGTAAAGCAGTGGTTGCCGGGTTAATTATCGGTCTTGTCGCAACGATCGTTTCCACACCGATTAATATAGCTTTCTGGGGTGGTCAAACAGGAAATGTCTGGGGAGATGCATTGTTTGCCATTGTCTTAGCTAATACAGACTCTATTTGGTTAGCAAGCTTCCTTGATGAAATTGTGGTAGATGTTCCTGATAAATTACTTGTCGTTTTAATTAGCTATGGAATCTACAGAGGATTGCCGCAAAACGTCGTGCAATTATATGACACTAATAATAAACTCGAAACACTAGATTAATTTTTGTGAGAAGAAAGTGGTGAATGCAGGTGAAATCAATTAGCCTTTATGCAGAAAGAGACACGGTCATCCATGATATTGATCCCATCACAAAAATCTACTACATTCTTTTTGCCGTATTGATTCCGATTATCTTACCTACATTCACCATTACAGTCATATGTGTGGCTGTTAGTATTACGCTCTTATCCATTGCCAGAGTCCTTCGAAATACACTGCCTGTTTTTGGGTTTGTTTTTCTCGTGCTTATTACCGTAGTTATCATTCAGGGATTATTTAAGCCTGAAAATGAAACGGCCTTATTCCATATTGGTCCCTTCACCATGTATAAAGAAGGGCTGCTTTATGCCTTCATGATTACACTTAGGGTCATCAATATTGTGGGGGCATTCATGATACTTGTTCTTACGACAAAACCATCTGATTTGGTGGAATCGCTTGTTCGAAAAGGTTTGTCTCCAAGGATTGGATATGTCATCATTTCAGTTTTCCAAATCATTCCTGAAATGATGAGTTCAATGGATACTATTATGGATGCTCAACGGGCACGAGGTATGGAGACGGAGGGGAATTTGGCTGTAAGGGTAAAGGCCTTTCTGCCTTTGTTAGGACCAGTGGTGCTGGGTTCGTTAATTAATACGAAGGAGAGGGCCATGGCATTGGAGGTAAGAGGCTTCAATTCAGAGGCACCGAAAACCTTTCTATATGAAGAAAAGAAATATGTACATAGTAAAGTAATTCAATTTGTCATGCTGCTTCTCACCCTGGGGGCTATTGTTTGGAGGATCATCGAATGAAGAAGATTATCGTCGAAGGCTTAAAATATAAATATCCATCTTCTGATGCCTTGGTCCTTGATAGCTTGTCCTTTGAGGTGAACCAAGGTGAATTTATTGGGATGATTGGAAAAAATGGTGCCGGTAAATCCACTTTATGCCAAGCAATTGTTGGAATCGTTCCTCACTTTTATAAAGGGGCATATGGCGGTAAGGTACTTGTGGATGGGCTAGAGGTAAAAAATCATTCGATTGCTGAGACTTCATTAAAAGTTGGCATGGTGTTTCAAAATCCATTCACCCAGGTAACAGGCTCAAAAATGACGGTATATGAAGAGATTGCTTTCGGTCTTGAAAATTTAGGTATTCCCCGAGAGGAAATTATGGAGAGAATCGATTATGTGCTCGAGCTATTACAAATAGACCATGTAAAGCATCACAATCCCTTCGATTTATCAGGAGGGCAAATGCAGCGAATGGCCATAGCCAGTATTATTGCGATGAAACCAGAAATCCTTGTATTAGATGAACCTACCTCCCAACTAGACCCAGAAGGCTCGGAGGAAGTAATTCAGGCGATTAAAAGCTTAAGTAAACAAGGCATAACCGTCGTAATGGCAGAGCATAAAATGGAAAAAGTGGCAGAGCATTGCAATCGGGTACTGTTGTTAGATGATGGAAAGATAATTGATTTTGACACACCTGAAAAGATATTTTCTAGAGAGGATATAGAGAACCATGGTGTCGTGCCCCCTGTCTTTACAAGGGTTTGTAAAGCTCTAGGGATGAAAAAGGCTGGAACTGATTTTTACCCAGTGACCTTAGCTGAAGCAAAGGAAGTATTTAGGGGGGCGAAGAGATGATCAAAATAGCTGATTTATCATTCTCCTATACAGAGGGAGAACCTGTTTTAACGGGAATAAACCTAGAGCTGGACCACCGTTCTACAGCCATTATTGGTCAAAATGGTGCCGGAAAAACAACTTTGGTAAAGCTATTAAAAGGTTTATTAAAGCCATTTACTGGGGAAATCAAGGTAGGAAATGTAGATGTGAAAACTTCAACAGCTGCAGAACTAGCTAAGACCATTGGACTTGTCTTTCAAAATCCAAATGACCAAATTTTTAAGCGCACTGTCTTAGATGAAGTCATGTATGGACCGCTAAATATAAAAATGGAACGTGAAAGAGCAAAGGAAAATGCGATATCAGCTTTAAAAATGGTAGGATTAAACGAAAAACTCGAGATTAATCCACATGATTTGAGTTTATCGGAGAAAAAACTCCTCTGTATCGCATCCATAGTGGCGATGGACACAGATGTTATCATTCTTGATGAACCTACGATTGCACAGGATCACGATGGAAAACTAAAGATAAAGGAAATTATCAGCTCTTTAAAAGAAAAAAATAAACTTGTGATGACGATTATCCATGACATGGATTTCGTGGCAGAGAACTTTGAGAGAACGATTGTAATGTGTCACGGGAAAGTCTTACTGGACGGGAATACGAGGGATGTTTTTTCAAAAGCCGAAAAACTTCGAGAAGCCCATGTTGAACCTCCAGGAATAACCCAATTGGCTAAGGAACTCGGGTTTAGAGAGACGGTTTTAACCGTGGAAGAATTTATAGCCTTACAGTGAGCTTCACTGTAAGGCTTTTTTGAGAGGAAGAGATTTGTATTAATGTCCTTCAATCGGCTCGGCACCTTCGCCTTTATCCTTGGAAAGGAACCAGCCTGCGATACCAATTAATAATAATACAATCCAAAAGGTGAGCTTCCACTCAGTGGATTTTGGGAATTCCTTAGGAATAATTTGTAAATCCTTATGACCAAGTGTGTAAACTGCTAACTTAACTCCAACCCACCCAACAATCAGAAAGGCTGCCGTTTCAAGCCCTGGTTTTCGGTGGAGCAAACCCACGAAGAAATTAGCCGCGAATCTCATGATTACTAATCCAATTACCCCGCCAGCAAAAATCACTAAAAATTGTCCGCCATCTAAGCCGCCAATATTGGGAAGTGGTGTCTCAGGAAGGGCTACTGCAAAGGCAACGGCTGCCAAAATGGCATCAACAGCAAAAGCGAGGTCTGCTAATTCTACCTTTAAAACGGTCATCCAAAAACCAGAAGCAGGTTTCTCTGCCTTTTCTTTATTATGTCCATCCTTCTTTAAAACAAATTTCTTAACAATGTGGTTTAGGGCAATGAAAAGTAGATATACTGCACCTATTGCCTGAACCTGCCAAACATCAACAAGGAACGAGATAATAAATAATGAACCAAAACGAAACACAAATGCTCCAGCTAAACCATAAAATAGTGCTTTCTTTCTAGTATCTTCAGGTAAATGCTTGACCATAATCGCAATGACCAAGGCATTGTCTGCTGCCAAAATACCTTCCAAGCCAATCAGTACGAGTAAGACCCACGCATACTCAAGTATCATTGCTGTATCCAAAGCTCTCCCGCCTTTCAACAAGAATTCTTTTATTATTGTTGTTTTTTAATAAGCATTTAATGCAAATAAATTTTTTTGTAAGAAAGTTTTACAATTTAGGGGAAATTAGTTGTGATCACGGTGAGAATTGCCATATAATAAGAATATATTGTTCACAAAATTGACAAATTTTTAAATTGACTATATAAACGGAGGGGAAGAAAATGATTCGGATGGCTGTCGCGGGAGTACTGGGGTTTATTCTAGTTTTCATTGAATCAATGATTGTGATGAAGCTAAAAGGGTATCATGGAATTGAGTTCGGTGGTATAGCTCCATTTGTTAATGTTTGGGCCATGAATTTCTTCCTTGTATTTACCATCCTTACTCAATTGACAAATTGGTACCAAGAGCGGACCGATTTTGAACACGGTGAAGAAGATAATAGCTATTAAAAAACGCCCCAATCAAGTTGATTGAGGCGTTTTTTTCTACCCAAGATTATGCGTGTTGCTTTGTAGCTGCATTGCCTTTTAATACAGTCTTGCGAATGAAAGGTACTACCCAGCGGTCTAAACCAATGCGGCCAGCGTTAAACCCGGCAGTCAAGATGATGAAGCCTAAGAAGATGTCTGTTGGGTTATGAGATACAGTTCCGGCTAGGAAGAAAGAGAAGTTCATCACTAGACCAAAGAACATTGCTGCTGTTGTTAAGCATCCAAGTAATAGTCCTAAACCGACTAATGTTTCGCCCCATGGAACAAGGACGTTGAACAATTCGATGTTTGGCAGTGCAAAGCTTTCTAGGAAGTTCACATACCAGCCGTAAACCATGTTTCCGTCTGGACCTTTAACGGGATTCGCAATCGCATTTCCTAAATATCCTGAAGCGTCGAAGCCGCCAGTAATTTTTCCTAAACCTGCTGTAAACCAAGCGTAACCTAGATATAAACGAATGACTGTTAAAATAGCCGCTGCAATCTTATTTTCTCTTAAAAATTTGTTAAACATTCTTCATTCCGCCTTCCAATTTTTAATTGTTCTTGATAGATTTACTATATTTGTTTTTTATTGTTAATAACATAGGTATAGTGATAAGTTCACTGTTTGTATAAAATGTTTTGACAGATTCTTGAACAGGGTTTAGGTAACAACCATCTTAAAGGCATCTCCCTTGTTGTTATGTTTTTAATAATTATTACACTCACAATATAACAAATTAATCTTGAATTGAGGGTTTATTGCTCACTATTTCACAAATCTGTAAAAAAGCTGTGAACAATTTTTTACAGAACTTCAGATGGGAAATTTTCCAAAAACCTCTTGATAAAACTAATATCATTAGTTAAAATAAAACTAATGATATTAATTAAAGGGAGCTGACTCTGATGAGAGTGATTAAAAATGGACATTTATATCAAGTTACTTTTATGGCGAATGTGTTTCCGGTGAACTGCTATCTAGTTGAGGAAGGAGAGGGACTAACGTTAATTGATGCCGCGCTGCCATATAGCGCAAAGGCGATTTTAAAGGCAGCTGATAAAATTGGAAAGCCCATTCATAAAATAATCTTAACCCATGCACATGAAGACCATGTCGGTGCACTTGATGCAATCAGACAAGAGCTTCCAGATGTGCCAGTCTATATTTCCGTACGGGACCATCGGTTGATGAACGGTGATGTTTCCCTTGACCCGCAAGAAGATCAAACGGCGATTAAGGGCGGCGTTCCGAAAAATATAAAAACTAGAGCCAATATGTTGTTAAAAGAAGGAGATAAAGTTGGCTCATTGGTTGTCATTGAGACTCCTGGACATACGCCAGGTTCGATATCTCTGTTAGATACACGTACGAACGCACTAATTGCAGGCGACGCATTCCAAACAAGAGGAGGATTAGCGGTCGCAGGTGATATGAAGTGGTTGTTTCCTTTCCCTGCTTTCGCCACTTGGAGTAAGATGACCGCATTAAGAAGCGCGAAGAAATTAATGGGGTATCAACCAAAACTTCTAGCGGTTGGGCATGGAGAAATGATGGAAAATCCGTTGAAGGGAATAGAGCAAGCAATAACTAATTTAGAAAAAAAACTAGGATAAAGGAGTCCACATAGATGTCACCAAGACCTAAAATAGCACTTGATCGAAACACAATCCTACAAGCAGCGGGAGAACTTGCCGACAGGATGGGAATACAAGAAGTAACATTGGCAAACGTAGCAAAGAATTTGGGAATTCGTCCGCCATCTTTATATAATCATTTTGATGGGCTTGGGGGATTGAGGAAAGAGTTAGCGATATACGGACTTACTAAGCTATATGAGGAGATGGCTCAATCAGCCATTGGTGTGTCAGGGGATCAGGCACTTCTGGCAATCAGCACCGCCTATGTGAATTTTGCAAGGAAGCACCCAGGAGTATATGAAGCTACTTTGTTTGCCCCTGACATGGACGCGGAAGAGGTCCAAAGTGCAGGAGCAAAAATAGTAACTCTCTCCGTTCGAGTGTTACATTCCTATGAGTTGGAAGGGGACCGCGCGCTTCATGCTGTAAGGGGTCTCCGCAGTATCCTGCATGGTTTTTCATCGCTAGAGCAAAAGGGTGGTTTTAAACTAGCTTTAGATTTGAATGAGAGTTTAGAAATTATTATCAAGGCATTCATCAATGGTATGAAAGAGAATTGACACAGCATTTATGGCTGTGTTTTTTTACTTCTTTCACCCTATAAAAATGATAAAACGAATACAATATTCTCCTTAGATAGAAGCTAAATATACTAAACAGCTTGAAAGGGAGGGAGCAATCTGTCCACAACACCTGCGGTTAACGATTTCCAGCACAGGTCTAAAATATGGAGAATTGCCTTTTTTGCCTTTAATAATGCCGCAACAAACCTATACTTTTTTATTATGTGGTTTGTTTCCTATTATGTAACAGGTGTTGCAGGTATTACGGTAGTAATTGTTAGTACCATCCTAACAGGCATGAGGTTTTTTGATGGCATTACTGACCCGATTATTGGTTTTATTATTGATAAGACCAACACGAAATTTGGAAAGTTCCGACCGTTTATGATAGTCGGGAATGCAATTTTAGCATTATCCACATGGATTTTATTCACTTTCACCCATACCCTTTCCGAAGAGATCCGGTTAGTGTTTTTCATTTTAATATATGCCGTTCATATTATTGGATACACATTTCAAACAGCTTGTACAAGGGCCGCACAAGCCGTGTTAACCAATGACCCAAAACAGAGACCGATTTTCTCAGGTTTTGACGCTACCTATACAGTATCAATCTTTATTTTTGGTCAAGTTTTAATTGCTTCCTATCTTGTCCCTAAATATGAGGGATTTAAACAAGGGCTATTTACTGAATTAATTACATATGGGATCCTGCTGTCTGCAGTCCTAACCGTTTTAGCAGTAGTAGGTATTTGGGAAAAAGACCGGCTTGAGTATTTTGGATTTGCGGAAAAGTCGGTTAAAACAGGATTTAAAGATTATTGGCCGGTAATAAAAAGAAACCGTCCATTGCAAATGCTCGTAATTGCAGCTTCTACAGATAAACTAGCAAACAGTATTCAAAGACAGCCAGCTGTACCTGTGGCTTTTTTTGGAATCGTACTAGGTAACTATGAATTAAGTGGTACCATTCAAATGATCACGATTATACCAACCCTGCTCCTTACCTATTTAGGAATAGCGTATGCACGAAGAGCTGGTATGAAAAAAACATTTGTTTATGGTACATGGGGGGCACTTATTTCCTTTAGTATTTTGCTGTTTCTGTTCTTTTTCATTGATCCAAAGAATATTTCCTTATCGAATCTGGGAATGAGTACGATCGTATTCCTGATTCTATATACTCTTGGTTTTGGGTTTGGAGGATTGACAGGTAATATGGTGATCCCGATGATTGCAGATACCTCCGATTATGAAACACATATAACAGGACGCTTTGTTCCTGGAATGATTAGTACGATTTTTTCTTTTGTTGATAAAATTATTTCTTCACTTTCCTCAACCATTGTGGGAATCATGCTGGCGTTCATTGGGTTCAAAGAGGTTTTTCCGCAAGTGGATGACCCGCTGACCCCGGCTTTGTTTGCAATGGCTTTAGTTTTTCAATTTGGTTTTCCTATTTTAGGATGGATTGCATCACTGGTTGCAATGAAATTCTATGAGCTTGATGGAGAGAAAATGGCTGAGATTCAAGAGGAAATTGCCGGAGTAAAACAATTGCTCGTTGAAAAAAAACAAATTACAGTACCGCCTGACCAGAAATAAATCCCGTTACTAGACGGGATTTTTCCTTTTTTGATGGTATAATAGGAGAAATATTGGATTAAAGGGTGAAGAGTCTTGTATAAACAGGAATTTGGTTTAGCAATAGATGTTGAGACAACAGGCTTAGGACCTGCCACTGATGAAGTAATTGAACTCGCATTAAAGCTATTTACCTATCGAACGGATACCGGTGAAATTCAAGAAATAATTGAGCAGGACTCATTCTTAAGAGAGCCGCTATCCAGCACAGCTAAGAATAATTATGATCGAGCATATAGAGTTCATGGCATCCCTTACGAGTTGGTTAGAGGGAAAACCTTTATTGATAGTAAAATTAAAACCTATTTTCATCGAGCGGATTCGGTCTTTGCCCATAATGCTTCCTTTGACCGCAGTTTCCTCTATTATATGTATCCTGAAATAAATGACTTGAATTGGTACTGTACGATGAGAGGGGTTCCATGGAAAAATTATGGTTTTCAAAATGGAAAGCTGCTTTCGTTATTACAAGCGCATGACATAGCAAATTACCAGACACATAGAGCACTTGATGATATTACATACTTAGTGGAGCTGCTCAAAAAAACTAGTCCTATTGGCAATCTTTATTTACAGGAAGTATTAGAAAAAGGACCTATGAAAAAATACAAACCAGCAGCTGCAATTAAAAAGCTGGGTTAAAACTAATCAAACGCTTGATTAGTTTTTTTGTATTTGGCTCTTTTCGAATATGTCATTTTTGAAATTACTCTAAGAGGTAAAACCGGTGGTGCGGTTGTCTGAAGTAGAGGAAACTTCGGGAAGCAAGTTGCGGGATAAAGTCAACTAGGAAAAGCACGAGATTGTCTCTCCCAAGCAAGTTGCGGGACAAAGTCAACTAGGAAAAGCACGAGATTGTCTCTCCCGAGCAAGTTGCGGGACAAAGTCAACAGAAACAAGTGCTAGATGGTCTCTACCGAGCAAGTTGCGGGACAAAGTCAACAGAAACAAGTGCTAGATGGTCTCTACCGAGCAAGTTGCGGGACAAAGTCAACTAGGAAAAGCAGGAGTTTGTCTCTCCCG
>JBFNER010000063.1:0-16384 GCA_040797665.1 Neobacillus sp.
GTATATGTCTACCAAAAGTGCTGTAAGGGTATCACCATTTTTCTTTTCAATTGAAAATAGTGGAACTCCAATTTGTTCGATATTTTCAACTTTTGAGTGGTTTGAAATAATATTATAGAAAAATTCCCTACTATCTAATCTTGGTGTTTGTGACTGTAATAAGTGGTTCTCCATGGCTATTTCCCCTTTACATATCAAAAATATTTTTAATTTCAATAGGGAATCTTGGAACATCTTGAGATGGATATGTCGAGAGATGATTGTTCTTAAACCCTTCTACATGAGTTTTAAAAAGACCGAGAATATTTTTCTTTTCAGCAGGAATAAGTTCTTTATTTTCCTGAATAATAGATAATATTTTTTCATTATTGGGTATGATTTCTTCAATACATTTTAATTTCCAGGTTTTATGGAGGTCTGATATAGGATTACTTAGTGCTATTAGGGATTGTGGACCATATTGTTTCCATATTCTTTCGTTTTCATCAAATAAAGCATCCAATTCTTTTCTTATAGTTTCAACCTTAGCTTGTGAAAAGCCAAAAGATTTTTTATATGGATGAATTAGAGTCCCATCTTTCATTTTTCTTCCAAGATTATTATTTGTAGTCCAATATTTATGTTCGGAGTTCCAAATATATTGGGTTATATAATAAGTTGATTCATCAAATAGAATATCTACAAAACCACTTTGAGTATAGCCATCAAAATGTAGGCCAGAGCATACAATCATTAAAATTTCATTATAATAATCGGCTTCTAGTTTGTAATTTGCCTTGTGAACGTGACCAGATAAATATAACTTAACATTAAAATCATCAAACATAGTTAATACTTCATTTTTTTCCTCTAATGTGAGACAGTCAAGGGTATGGTGGCCGATGGCTATTGTAGGCTTTTCAGTAGAAGATATTTTTTGTAAACATTCAAACAGTTCGTTTTTAGCTATTAATAGAGAGCCTTCTTCGCCAGCCTGATTACATATTATATTTGTGTTACATAGAATTAAATTAAATTTTTCTTGTTCAATTAAGTGATGTAATTCATATTGAGGGTATTTATCATTCTTTATTAATTCATAAAACTTTTCGAATTCTTTAAATGAGGAGAGTAATATTTCTCTTTGATTAGATTCCATGAGAATTTCATCTAGATAATCAGAAGGAGTCTCATGCCCTTTTATTTTTTCTATTAACTCACTTCGATCTGGATTTCTTATTAAATAATGATTTCCAGGGATAATAATTAATTTATTTGAGTCTAAATTAAGAGTTTTCAATAAATCTTCTATAAGATTTTTAGCTGTTTCGTTAAAGGCTTGCCCTTGATGTGAAATATCGCCACTTAAAAAAATATAATCATAACTTTTTTCACTATTTAATTCGACAATTTTATTAATAAAGCTATGTCTTAAGCGCTTTGTTTGAAAGTTATTTATTTGAGCATGAATATCGGAAATTTGCAAGATTCTCATTCTATCACCCTAACTAATTTTACCATAAAAAACCTCACTTAGGTCTATCACGGTGAACCGTACCATAAATAAAGGTAGTCTTTTTGATAAAGGTGCAAATAACCTCCAAAAGAATTTGGAGGCGTTATCTATACTATTAATTATCTAAGTCTCTTAAGATTGTTTTTGCTTTCTCTTTTACTTCATACGTGATTCTGGGAGAATTAATTATTATTTCCAATGCTTCTTTTTGCTTTTTGTTCTTAATTATCTCCTCAGCAAATGAAACCCTAATAGTAGCACCATTTTTAGAATACTTTTCGGATAACAAATTGATTTTTAATTTTGAAGACATATTGTGTTTGCTATATACCTCATACTCTTCTACAAATGACTTCTTTCCAATTGATTTGAGTGCATTTTCTAGCTTTTCAGTATTCATAAGATCCCTCCAGTTCATTATAAGAGTATTTTACCAGAAAATATCGCAGCCAGATTTAGCAATTGAAGCGCTGCATACGGTCAATAACCTTTCTATGATTATTTAGTCATATTAAAAATGACTTAACAAAATACAGGAAAAAACATTTGGTATTTAGTCTCCATTTATCATCTATTGTTATAATAGTAATAGGAAACTTTTATGAAACGGAGTTTTTATCATGAACGTAGTAATCACAGAACCATCTGCAGCACCAGTAATAAATGCATTGAGGTCAATTGGATACAATGCAAGTACGGCGATTGCTGATTTAGTTGATAACAGCCTGGATGCGAAAGGGACAGTTATTAATATCGATTTTGAATATGGCGATTCAGATGGTTGGATAACAATAAAGGATAACGGAAGCGGCATGAATGAGGAGATGCTCCAAACAGCGATGAATATAGGTTCAAAAGATCCCCGTGCGAAAAGAGGAGCTAATGAGCTTGGAAGGTTTGGTATGGGTTTAAAGACGGCCTCTTTCTCACTTGGTAAGCGCTTAAGTGTACTCACTAAGTACAATGGTAATTACTATGAAAGATGCTGGGATTTGGATCATGTCTCGGAGACAAACAAATGGGAGCTATTTACATCTGTTCCTGATGAGGTAAAACAACGAATGGGGACAGTAGAAGGTGAAAATGGAACTATTGTATGTATTGATAAACTAGATCGTTTTATGGGGTATGGAGGAAAAAGGACATTAAGAGAAACCAGTTTCTATAATAAGGTAGCGAGGATAAACAGGCATTTAGAATTTGTTTTTCATTCTATATTAGAGAGAAATACTTTAGAGATGTACATAAACGGCAAAACAGTTACTCCATGGGATCCTTTTATGAGATATCATGAGCATACGATTGAAGGTGAAATGCAAGTCTTAAAAATTCATGAGAATAGGATAAGGGTACAATACTTTATTCTTCCCCATGCTTCTCACCTAACAGAACCTGAGTACAAAAAGGCAGGCGGATATAAAGGGTGGAGAGATCATCAAGGATTTTATATTTATAGAGAAAACAGACTGTTATATTTTGGGGATTGGATGGGGCTTTTCCCTAAGGATGCAGCTTCACAGCTCGCTAGGGTTCGAATTGACCTTCCGAATGAAGCTGATGCGGAATGGCAGGTCGATATTAAAAAATCAGGAATTAATCTTCCGGAAGATGCTAAAAGAAGACTTGAAGCTATTTCAAGTATTGCAAGAAAGGTGTCTAAGGAAATATTCTATTTCCGAACACAAGGTACACGTACTGGACAGACATTCAAGGGGAGTTTGAATACTTGGGAACAGTCAGGAAGAGAAGATGGACCGCAATTTGTTTTAAATAGAAATCATCCAATTCTAAGTGAATTACTTAATAAACTGGACGATGAGTCAGCGAGACTCCTTAATTTATATCTTAAATTTGTACAACTCGGTTCTCCGAGTAATATTGTAGATTCTCCAAAGGTAGCGGAGGATATCATTCAGGAGGTCTCTGATGCACAAAAACAGCTGGTCATTGACTTCGCATCTATGATGTTAAATATGAATGTTTTTAGTGAGTTGGAACAGCTGCTGAATGCATTACTTACTCAACCCGCATTTGATGGACTTAACAGAGCAACATTGAAGAAGATTGTAACGGAGGCTGATTTGATTGGCTAATACGAATATAAAAGGGTTGTTTGAACAAACCTTTTCGACAAGCTACTATACACTAAGATCACTTATAAATGATCAGCAGAAAGCAGCAGACCAAGCACTGAATATGGCGAAAATGGCAGTTGATGCAAATTTCAGCACATTAGATGAAGGCACATTTGAAATGTGGTCTTTAGAAATGTATATGAAATTTAAGATTGGTACTGATATTCCGAAACCACCTGATATTATGCGGTTGGACAAAGGAAAAAGCTGGTTTAGCCCCAAGCTAGTCTCAAGCAGTTTTTTCTGGAATCGTTACCGCCAATATCTATCAAAAATTAAAGGATGGCCGCTGGACTCTGTTCAGGCAATAGATGACACTACAAATGAAGTAATGAAATCTCTCGGTAATCCCAAGTCATTAGAGACATTTGATAAGCGCGGATTAGTTCTAGGTTTTGTACAATCCGGAAAAACAGCAAATTTCACCGGACTAATCAATAAAGCCTTTGATGTCGGCTATAAACTGATTATTGTTTTATCCGGGATTCACAATGATTTAAGGACTCAGACTCAAATCCGATTAAATGAAGAAGTAATTGGAAACATGACCGATAAAAATGGCAGGCCGGTTGGAGTAGCTCAAATCTATGAAAACGACCCGGAACACATCATTGCTTCTTGGACTACAATTGATAGAGATATAAGTTCAAACCATGGAGGGACTAGCAATTTAAATACTCCTACCTTAATGGTTGTAAAGAAAAATAAAACAGTGCTTGAATCATTACGGGACAAATTAATTTATCATAGAAATTTATTTAATCTGGATTTACCAGTATTAATAATAGATGATGAGGCTGATCAGGCATCTGTTGATACTTCCGACCCTAACAAAGAAGAAGATCCAAAAACGATTAACAGACTAATTCGGCAGATACTTGAAGTCTTTAAACGAAAAGCGTATGTAGGTTATACTGCCACACCTTTTGCCAATCTTCTAATTAGTACGGAGTCAAGTACATCTGAGGAAGGAAATGACTTATATCCGAAAGACTTCCTTGTTGGCCTGCCAAAACCAAAGGATTACTGCGGTCCTGAAGAGTTCTTTAATGTTGAGGAAGATGCTGATGATACAAGGCCAAGTCTGATTCGTCATCTCAAAGAGGAAGATACGGATGTATTAACCCCAATTAAGAAGAAATCGGATGCTGATAAGTTTGAAGCAGTACCTCCTCAAATGAGAGAAGCAATATTAGCATTTATGCTGACAATTGCAATAAGGAATCTAAGAGGGCAGCAGAAAACTCACAATTCAATGCTGATTCATACTTCACGTTTTAAAGATGTACAATCCAGTATTAAGGATGAAGTGTCTAGGACGTTTGAAGCGATATCACATCAAGTTCAATATAATCCAAAAAGTAATGTGGTTTCAGAATTGAAAGAGCTCTATAAAGCTGATTTTGTTCCGACTACCCATGAATGGTCGGATGAAATTCCAATTTACAGCTGGGAAGATGTTTATGAGGAACTGAAAAAAGCAGCAGAGAAAATTCAGGTTTTTGAAATTAATGGTAACAGCAAAGATGCATTAGATTATCATCAATATAAAGAAAATGGGTTACATGTTATAGCTGTCGGTGGTGATAAACTTTCAAGGGGATTAACACTGGAAGGATTGAGTATTACCTATTATTTCAGAAATACGTTAATGTACGATACTCTTATGCAAATGGGCCGTTGGTTTGGTTTCAGAAAAGGCTACATGGACTTATGCAGGATTTATACTTCATACGAAATTGCATCTAATTTTGAGCATTTGGCAATTGCTATGATTGAACTTCGTAAGGAATTTGAACGGCTTGCAAAGTTGGAAAAAACACCGGCGGAGTACGCCGTTAGAATGTTAAGTCATCCAACTATGACCTTAACAAGTCCATTAAAAATGAGGAATGCGATCTCTTCCAATATTATATATGGTGGTACTTTGCAGCAGACAAGATTGTTCGATACAAATGAAGAGTTCTATAAAGCCAATATGCATGCAACAGAGAGTCTCGTGAGTAAAATCCCTTTACAAAAGAAAATGGTTGGACAAGGCAAGACCAATTATCATATCACTGACCATGTCGATACTGCTCTTGTGAAGGAGTATCTGAGTGAATATAAAACAAGTTCTGGAGGGGAGAAAGTCGACTCTGAACGTATTGTCGATTATATTAACCTGGCAAATGAACAAGGTGAACTTTTAAAATGGACAGTAGCTGTCGTTGAAGGAGACCCTGCAGACCGAACGGGTGTTGGAAAATATCCTGTGACTCTAGGTCAGGTAAGATTAACTTCTGCTGTTACCCGAGGGGTTAAGGTTAAAGCACCCGAAAAAGAAGACAGTACAATTGACATTAAAGCGATCGTTTCACCAAATCAAGAATACATCGATATAGATCCTAACGAAATCAAGGACATTAAAGACAGAACAGAAAAACGAGATAAACGTCCAAAAGAAAAAGGGTTACTGCTGATTTATCCATTAAACCCGAATGTAGAGGTTTTTAAAAACTTAGATGTACCTTTTTCTGAAACTCTTGTTCCAGTTGGAATTGCACTCTCGTTTCCATTTACCAAATTAGATGAGACAGATATTTATCAGACTAATAAAACTGTTCAATAGCTTTAATTTAAAGGAGAATCGTTGTGGTTAACTTAAAAATACAGTTTGAAGACATGATTACCGAATTGAACAGCCAAACGGATAATGAGTTTTATAAACTCAAAGTTCTCACCTATGAATCTCCCGTAATTTTTGCAGGGATTGATTCAGGGAATCTTACAAGGCAGCTCTATATCGATTTAGGACAAATTCCTTGGGAGGATGAACAATTAAAGGCACTTCCTAAATGGAGGGGATTATCGATTAAGATGGAGTACTTTGAAAAAATCTTTTCCTTGAAAAATCGCCACCTGCTGATCATTAGGCAGGAAGAAGAAAGCAATACAGAAATCTTTGAATCTCTCCTGCAAAATTTAGTGGACCATTTACTTAATAATAAAGATGAATCAATCTTTAAGACCGTTTTTAGTGTATTGGACAGGTGGAGGACATTCTTCCAAAGAGGCGGCTTTAAAAAACTATCGGAGGAGCAGCAAAGAGGTTTATTTGGAGAACTATGGTTTATTAATGAATGGCTCGATAAGTTCCCTGATATGCCACCTCTAGTAATTGAGCAATGGGAAGGTCCTACTAAAGGAAGGATAGATTTTAAAAGCAGCAAAAAGGGTTTGGAAATAAAGACTGTATCGGAGAAGTTAACCAAAACCATTAAAATCTCGAATGAGAATCAATTAAAATTAACAGATGCTGTGTCAACCATTTATTTGTACGTTTGCTTTTTGGAACAGAGTAAAACTCACGGTTTGTCTCTTCAAGATCTTGCTGTTAAGGTTAGAGAAAAGATTGCTGTTCGCTCAGAAAGAATAGCGCTAATTTATAACGACTTTTTAACTGACCTAGGCTTTAGGGAAGAGGAGTACACTGATTCAATGTATTTCGTAGAGAAGGTAGAGGTTTATGAAGCAGAAGAAAGCTTCCCGAGGTTAAGTAAAGAGAACCTGCCAAGGGGCATTTCACATGTTTCTTATAACATAGACCTCACACATTGTGAGGAATTTGAAAGAGATCAGGAGATAATATATCAAAATCTTTAGAGTGGATGGGGAATCATGATTGAAACTAGGCAGAGAAAAGAGTTTCTTATAGATTTTTTGGAAGAGTTGGAAGAAAAGGCTATAAAAGCAGGGAGTTATTTAATCCCATTTCTTGATAAAATGCTTACATTTATGGACAGGCAGGATGATCCAGAAATCCTGTTTCCGCCTTATTTAGATACGGCAAAAAATATTGCTGTGAATGCTTACTCCTTTGACGAAGAGAACAATGTCCTGGATTTATTTGTTGTCGATTACAATTTTGAGCAGACTGAGGAAGCTCTGCTTTCCATCAGCATGACCGGCGTAACGGAAATAGCGAATAAAGCAAAGCGTTTTATTACTAATGCCCAGACGTTAATACAGACAATCGACCCCTCTCTGCAATCTTATGACTTAGTAAAGCTAATCACCGAAAGCAGTGAAGAAATCAATGAAGTAAACATCTTTGTGGTAACAAATTCTTATTACTTATCAAACAAACCGGTTGAAATGACCATTCCTGGATACGAGACAGTAAATGTTCAAGTCTGGGATTTAGATCGTGTTCAGCAGCTGATCCTAACTGAGCAGGGTATTCAGACAGATTATATAAACTTTGAAAGGGACTACGGGGTAAATTTAGAAATGATGCTGGTACCTGATCCAGTAAGCGGTGTAAAGGATTTTGACTGTTATGTTGGTTATATTTCAGCAGAACTGTTAGCTAAAGCTTATGATGAATGGGGCCAAAAGCTTGTTGAACGTAACGTCAGGTCTTTCCTTCAAGCAAGAGGCGGAACGAATAAAGGAATACGAGATACTTTAAAAGATCCTTTCCAGCGTAAGATGTTTGTCGCGTATAACAATGGAATTTCTACTGTTGCACGTTCAGGTGATATCGAAAAGGTAGACGGTAAGGAGAATTTATGTCGAATAAAGGGATTAAGCGGTTGGCAGATTGTAAACGGGGGCCAGACAACAGCATCTATCCATCAGGCATACAAAGACGGTATACCACTAAAGGATGTTTTTGTACAAGCCAAACTTACGATACTTCAGGCCAATGAATTTGTTATGAAAGACCAGCATCTTCTTGAAGATGAGATGGTTGCACGAATTTCGCAATATGCCAATACGCAGAACAAGATTAATAAATCTGACCTGCTTGCAAATACCCGGTTCATGTCCGATTTAGAGAAGTTTTCCCGTAACATTTGGATACCTGTGTATGATGGCCGCCGTCCTGAAAGTAAATGGTATTTCGAACGTGCCCGGGGTCAATATATGGTTGATATAAACCGGAGAAAACGAGGAAAAGAGCAGACAGAATTCAAAAAACAATATCCTAAAGATAAGGTGTTAACCAAAGTTGATATTGCTAAGCATTTTGTTTCATGGGAGGGATTTCCTCATATATCCAGTAAAGGGGGAGAGGAAGCTTTCAAGAAATTCATGGATCTGAACAAGAACTTCTGGAAGTCAGATAAGGATCAAGCAAAAATGACACTGTCTGTTTATCAAAAGTTAATTGCCAGGTCTATCATCAATAAACGTGTTCAGGAAATTGTTGATGAAATGAAGCTACGTGGTTACAAGGCAAATGTTATTTACTATACGGTCGCTATGCTTAATCACCTGTATAAAGAAAGAATTGACCTGGTCGAAGTTTGGGAAAAGCAGTCCCTATCTGATAAATGGGATGAAGTTATCCGAGTAATGGCAGATAAAGCACTGATATTCCTCCGAGATTCTGCTGGGGAAAGGAACGTGACTCAGTGGGCTAAACAGGAGGCTTGCTGGATTCAATTTAAGGAAAGCTGTTCAAAAGAATTAGGTAATCTTCTCTAATGCAAAACACCCTTATCTTTTGTTTTAGATAAAGGGTGTTTTTGCTGGTATTGGTTCCGAATAAGTAGGATAAATTCTTTTGTGGGATAATCTTCTTTTGAATTAGATGCTAATAAATGTTTTAATAGTAAATGATATTAATAGATTAAAGTATGAGATAATCAAAAAAATGGGAACATATTTTCTGTTTGAAGCTGAAATTATTTTAAAAATAAAGTATAATATAAGTATAGATTAGTTTCGGGGTGATATGATGATATTTAAAAAAGGTGAATTTTTCAACGGCCCCGGCGGTCTTGCACTTGGAGCAAAAATGGTCAGGGTTACAGATAAATATGGTAAGGAATACAGAGTAGAGCATGAATGGGCTAATGATTACGATGAATCTGCTTGCCGGACTTTTATCCATAATATATGTCCTGAACGACCTGAATCAGTTATTCATAAGGATGTTAGAGAGTTAGATATAGAGAAATTAGGTGAAATTGACGCCTTCACTTTTGGGTTTCCTTGTAATGATTATAGTAATGTTGGTGAAAAGAAGGGCTTAAATGGTAATTATGGCCCTCTTTATACTTATGGAGTAAAAGTATTAAACCGTTATCGTCCAAAGTGGTTTGTAGCTGAAAATGTTTCCGGCCTTCAAAGTGCTAATGAAGGACAGGCCTTTAATTTAATTATTAGAGACCTCCAAGATGCCGGATATATTATAACACCGCATTTATACAAGTTTCAGGATTATGGAATACCACAAACAAGACATAGGATTATTATAGTTGGAATTCGAAAAGACCTTGGTTTAGAATTTAGAGTTCCTGCACCCACACATGGACCAGGATTAATTCCATTTAAAACAGCAAGGCAGGCATTAACAGAGCCACCAATTTTAGATGATGCTGCAAATAATGAACTAACACGACATACTTCTAAAGTTATTGATTTTCTTAACCATATTCCTCCAGGACAGAATGCTTGGTATGAAGGAATTCCGGAACACTTAAGATTAAATGTAAAAGGTGCTAGAATGAGTCAAATTTATAGGAGATTACACCCTGACCAGCCTTCCTATACAGTTACAGGCAGCGGGGGTGGCGGAACCCATATGTATCATTGGGAAGAACCTCGCGCATTAACAAATAGAGAGCGGGCCCGCATTCAGACTTTTCCTGATGACTACATTTTTTTAGGAGGTAAGGAAAAGGTTAGACAACAAATTGGTATGGCTGTTCCTCCTGAAGGGGCAAGAATTATCATTGAAGCAATTTTAAAAACATTTGCTGGAATTGAGTATGAGAGTATTGATTCTAAATGGAATGTTGAAGAATTTTTAATTGAAAAACAACTCGAACTTCTAAAAAGCTAATATATGAATAAAAGGAGGGCTGACTAATATTTAATCAACCTTCCTTTTATTTTACTCAAATATTTTAATTAGTTTGAGGGTTACTAGAGGTAGGGAAAAGTATAGCGCCACTTCCCGAAAAATGATCAATTAATGTTTTATCCTTAGTAGCACTTATAAATTCTCCTAGCGACTTATATCCTCTGTTATTAATTGCTGTAATAAAAAGTTCTATTCTCTGATGTTTCGGTAAATTGTTATCTATACAATAGTCTAAGAAACCAAGCAATACCTTCGCACTAAGCATAATACCTTTAATATCTCTTTCAGGGATAGCCCGTTTTGCTAAGGCACTTATTTTTTCAAGGTTTTTTTCTCCACTCCAATCTGATGCAGTAACATATCCGTAGAATGTAACTTCTCTGCCATCATAACCTTCATAATTGGGTATATATTCAGAAGCCATGTGTGATGCAAGATTAGCTGACAATGCAAATTTAGTTCTGTAATTTTTTGCATCAATAATTATTGATTGATTTTCACCGACAGTAAGAAGAATCTCAATTTCAGTATTAACCTTTGCTAGAGGCTTAGGGCGCATCACTACATCAAAGCCAATCGCTCTAAAAACTTCACCAGTTTTATCTTCGAATACTAGGTTATCTTCTTCGTTAATATAGCCCTCCACGAATTCATTATTCAAAGCCTGTGAGCCAAGGCTTTTAACATCAAATGCATACTGCTCCGCCTCTTTTAGGGAAAACTCTTTTATAAGAATTTTTTTAATATCATTACTACTTAGTTCATCCAAGGTTGGATAATAAGAAAGTAATTCATTAATCTTGTTGACAGTTTTCGCTCTATTAGTTGCTGGTTTTTTATTACCAAAGCTACTTGCCTTGTAGCTGTCAATATCCAATCCATTATTCTCTGCCATTCGTTGAGGAGAAATCAGATAACGAGTGTTAAATGGATATCTTTTATCATACTCACCAATTACTTCTGAAACTTTCTTTGAATTAGCATATTCTATACGTAATGCTTCTCCTCGTTTATATTCAACTAAACCAGTGTAATCACATATCAGCATAAACGTATGTGCGACATCACCATGGGCACTTTTATAATCCCGTGCACCTTTATCGGATCGCTCACGATGATCATAAAGTTCTGCTATTTCCTGCTTTATTAAGGATTTTTGAATATTACCAAATTGGCGGAAATTAACAATTCTCTGTGTAACTGATGAAATTTCATTATCATTTTTTGAGGTTAGAACAAAAAATGTTATTTCTTCCTTAGTTATGTAATAGTCTAGTTGAGGTTGATTGACCAACTTTATTAGAAACCTTGCGGGTCTGATTTTAAATCCAATTTCATAATGAGGTCTAAAACCAGATTCAATAAAATACGAATTAGGAATTTGTAATGTCAGAATTTGTTTCGTAACATTTTCTCTAACTTTAATACCTTCTAAAATTTTTACTCCCGCTTTAGTAGGAACTAGATACCCTTCTTCATTAGTGAAAACATAAGCAAATGTTTTCAACATTGCTGCCCATGTTCTACCTCCAGACCCATCATTACTAATATTTTCTCTTTTAATTCCTCTGCTATTTAATGCCCTTTCATAGTCTAAATGCGCTGATCTATTTCGTGTCCATTTAACATTAAAGTTATTAGTTGCATCTTGTAAAGCAAGTAGTGCATCTCGGTGGAATTTAGGGTCACGCTCTGGACGAGTAATGAACCATATTTTTCTCTCACTCATTAAATCTCTCCTCTGTTTTTAGAACTTGATGGGGTCATCTACACTAGTCCAACTTTATTAAACAAAGATTATATGTGTCTAATAGCCTTGAAAGAAGTTCTTAACCTGGGTGCCTAAATGAGGTAATGTATTATTTGGAAGAATGGATAAAAAGAAATAATTACAGTTATTTATAACTTATTATAATTATAAATAAATTGGGTTTTTTTAGAAACAAAAATTAATATTTTTGGAGAGATAGGGGAAAATATTTGGGATAACTATCCTTGAGTTTCCTGAATATAACTTGCTATTTTGTTCAATGCGCTATTAAAATCCTCTTTGAACTCATGTTCCCAAACCCTTAATTGATTCCAGTTATTTTCTTGATAAAACTTATTTACTTCAATATCCCTTAATTTGTTTCGCTCAAGTTTTTTTACCCAATAATCAGTGTTGGATTTAGGAATGTTCCCATGAATAGGGCAACTATGCCAGAAACAAGAATCGATAAATATAACTATCTTATATTTCTTAATGGAAATATCGGGTTTTCCAAATAATTTAGCATTTTTACGAAACCTAAATCCCATATTCCAAAGTGCTTTAGAGACCTTATTTTCTAATGCAGATTGAGATTTTATTGCCTTCATATTTTTTGTTCGTTGCTCTTTAGTTAAGTTATCAGTCATATTCTTTACCTGCCAATAAATAATTTTAACAATAATGTACCCAATAAAAGTAGAAAAAAATAAAACCTTGCAGATTATCCCAGCAAGGTTATTGCTATAATGTAGATAATGAATATTTGGTAAATTTATACTGTGAAAGAAAGGGATATAGGGAATGTAAAGGTCTTATGGGATAGAATTTTAGCAAAGGCTAGTGTTTCTGAGTTGTTAGCACTCAAGGAAACAATTTGATTATTAGTATAGCAAAGCGCAACCGTTCTAGTGTGAATCTATCATTTGACAGGAAGATTAATTATAAGACCTTGAGTTCGTAGCTGAGTATTATGAAAGATGGTTGAAGGGTAAGGCAGGTGTTCGCCATGAAGTATCGAGAAAGTCACGGAAATACAGCATACATATTTGAGTTAATTGCGGAAGCATTAAAATTAAGGTTTAAAAGGCGTTTTTTTAAAATAGAAGAGTTTAGTGCCGAAGAACTGCGTAACAAGATAAGACCTTCAGTAATGACATCCTAAAATAATAAAGGTGATCAAATGTTAAAATGTGCATGGTGTATGAAAAAACTAAAGTCGGATAAAGCAGTGTATGCAATAAATGTAAAGTTTGCAGAGGGGAAAGAGATTTCAGACCCAGACGGAAGAATTATGTTTATTCCTTTTGAATCGCGAAATACAAAGGTTCAAATTCTAATTTCAGGAGACGGCTCTCCCTCCGAAAATGAAGGAATAGATGGTTCCTTTCCGATATGCAGCGAGAAATGCGGAGAAAAAATGCGAGCAGCATTGGCAAAGGAAATGGGTACTTTTGTACAAGTATCAGCTTGAGCTTTCAATTAAATAGATAGGGCGGTGTTATAGATGAATCTTCATCATGCTATTTTGTTAGCATTAGAAGACTTAGGGGGAGAAGGAACCATTAAAGAAGTCACGAAATGGATTGAGAAAGAGTATCCGAACACCTGGAAGGATATCGGAACCGCACTTGCCGATATGGTTCCTGTTTCACGAGGTGGTAACGTGACTTCTACTGTTAGTGATGAATACCGGGTTCTTGAAAGAGTGGAACGAGGCCGGTATGCCTTATATAGTAAACAGCCGAAATAGTAGTGTAGTCGTTTTTACAACGTCTATTTTAGAGAAATAAATCCATATAGATGAACCAAAGCCAATGATAACAACCATTTAGTTATCTTTGGCTTTTTTTCTGAAAGAAAGTTTTTATTAAACTATTGAAAAAAAGGTACTGAACCGTTGATAAATATCTCTTATTGAGAACATGCCGGATCAAAAATAGAGGACCCAGTGGCATAGCATGCAAATAAAAAAGCAAACTAATACAGTGGGTGCCAATCTGCATCCTTGCGGAAAAATGAAATAATCTACAAGGTGGTGAAAGCATGTCTAAGAAAAAGAATAAGCAGCGTCAGCATAATAACGCTATGCCTAAGACGGATGTAGAGTTTGCTCAAGATGGACTGGAGAAAGTCGCGCTTAAGGCACAAGAAAGAAATAATAAGTAAATTGGAGTGGGTGTCTCACAGGGCACCCCCGCTGCAGATCAAGTCTTACTGGTAAGTGTAAAAGAAAGGAGCCATTACGAATGTCTGTGAAAAAGAGGTTAACAGGATGGATTGTTCTGCTTGTGATGAGTGCGGTTGTGACAATATCCGGACCACTTGGTGTATGGGCAAAATCCCAAGTTGCTGCACAGCCTATGGAGACGCTGAAACCCATTGAGGTCGAAATGTATGATGATTATTTCAAACCAAAAGTCATTACTATTTCCAATACTCCGACAACGTTTCTACTGAAAAACAAAGGAAAGAAAGAACACACTTTTACTGTGGAAGCACTCGGCGTTGACGTTGAAGTTCACCCCGGAGAAGAAAAAACGATTACTGTGAAGCCAGATAAGCCCGGTACATATGAACTGATATGTCGGTACCATCTCAAGCAAGGAATGGTTGGACAGGTAATCGTTAAAAATAACTAAGGCTTCTTTCAATTGATTTTATTAAAGGAAAAAGGCGGACAGTGACAGGCACTGTTCGCCTCTTTTCTGTGCTCAATGTTGCATGGATGCCTGGATTTGCTGCATTTTTTGTGAAACTAGCGGATAGAAATTATTTTGAGCATTAGCAGTGGAATTACCGCCGAAAAAGCCGGTGCCTGGACAGGTTTTAATCGCATGCCCTTCACCGTTATCTAACACTCTTTCCCCCGTGTTTATATCCCACCAATGGTGGTAGGTGATGGTATCGATCGAAGGCGTTAACCCAAATTTCATCATAAGTAGTGCAGTTATTGTAATAATGGTTTCTCTTTGTTCTGGGGTCATTTGATTATTACCGGCATCAAAGTTCCCGACATTTTCAATTGCAAGGGAATCCGCTTCGATTTCAAGCATAACCGATTTATTCAAGAGACCAAATGAGCCTTCGGGTGGTGTGTTAAAGGGTCGGCCTACAGCAACGGTTCCATCTGGAAAGGTGGTTAATTGCTGACTGATATTATTCCAGCCCATGCCATTCACATGATAATCCTCCATCCCCTTCAACAAACCAAAGTGATTCACTCCGTTGAATTGCTGATAAGATGGCTGATATGTATGATGCTGCTGGATTTTGCCGACCTTTCTAAAGAATTGGTGGTTAAAAATCCAATCTTTAAATTCTTCCCGATTCATTAGTACATACTGTCCTTGCATATTCAGCTTCTTAGGTGGAATCCTGATTTTCTGGCCCACGTAAATGAAATCAGAGGAGAGTCCATTGGCTGTTTTAATTAGCTGGACAGTCGATGTGAAAGATTGCGAAAGTTTCCAAAGTGTATCACCAGGCACCACTTCATACATAATCGGTACCCGTAATTTCTGACCAGGTAAGATTAGATCGGATTGTAAGCCATTAATTAGCTTCAGATCTTCCACTGTAGTTTGATAGGTACTGGCGATTTTCCACAGATAATCCCCTGATTTCACATCATACATATTTCTGGGGTTATTCTGGGCAAAAGCAGTTGAACTAGTGATTAGCATGAAGCAAATGAAACTAAAGATAAGGACAAATTGTCTTTTCATATGGGGTATCCTTTCTTGATGATTTAACGAAACTAGATAGACAGCATACCTATTAATAGTGTGCAGTACAGATGAGGAATTATTCTAAGAAGGTATCAAATATTTGTCGTTAGTACCTTGGTGTTAACAATCTATTACTTGTTACAGTGGTTTTTGTCCTTCGGTTGCCACGGGGTAGACAAACTAACGCGAGTTACAGTGGACTTTGTCCCGCGATTTCCATGGGACAGACAAACTAGTACTTGTTTCAGCGGGCGTTGTCCCGCAACTACCTCGGGACAGACAAACTAGCGGTTGTGTCAGCGGGCGTTGTCCCGCAACTACCTCGGGACAGACAAACTAGTGCTTGTTTCAGTGGACCATGTCCCGCAACTACCTCGGGACAGACAAACTAGCGGTTGTGTCAGCGGGCGTTGT
>JBFNER010000064.1:0-16290 GCA_040797665.1 Neobacillus sp.
AATACTCAGGACGTACAGCTATGGAAGCAGTATATGTTTTAACTGGAGTTGAAAAAGGAGTTCCAGAGGTATTTGGTTCAAGATATGATATCCGCTATTTATTAAATGCAGGTAAATGTTTATTAGATGGAGAAAAACCAAAACTTGATTTACCACCAATGACTAAACGTAAGATTTTAAAACAAGTGGCAGGAACAGATATTGAAAAGTTATTAAAAGAGCATGGAATTATTTAATGCTATCTACAGTTAAATAATTTACATTATTCTATAAGATAGAAGTTAAGAAAAATTTAGAGTTGTTGCTAAGCTAATTTAAGTGATTAGTAAAGTAACAACTCTTTTTGATTAAATTTTTATCACTTTAAAATAGATAACATTAAAATAGGTAACATTAAAATAAAAATATATTTGTATGAATAATCATGATGATATTAGAGGAGTATTGTGTAGAGTGTCAAGTATTTTTGGTTCTTTGTCAAACTTGACGAAGAACCAGTTTTAAGTATAAATCAACAAATTGATAACAATAAATCATATTTTTTCTGATTATATATTGTTATTATTGGGCTGTCTGTATATCATATTACTATGAACCGGGAATTATGGGCAATTATGGGTTATATTTCAGTTCTAGAAGTAGCTAAAAATGGGGGATTTCAGAACGGTGCGTACAAAAACTTTGCGATGAAAACTGCATATCAGGCGTGGTACTGATTAGCTGTATGTGGATAATCCCAAAAGAGGCAGAAAGGCCTAAAGATGCACGATATAAAGAAAATTAGCCAAGGGAGGACAACTGTAAATGAAACGAATATTGATTATTGAAGATGATTTGTCCTTAGCGAAGGGCATTGCGCTGGCCTTAAAAGACAGTGAATTTACCTTTGTACAGGCGCAGGATCTGCGTTCTGCATGGCAAGAAACCGAAAATACGCCCTTTAACCTTATCATTCTGGACATCAATCTACCGGATGGGAATGGACTGGATTTCTTGAAAGAGTTACGAAGGCACTCTGCTGTTCCGGTAATAATTCTTACCGCTAATGATCTGGAAACAGATGTTGTCACTGGTCTTGAACTGGGAGCAGACGATTATATCACCAAGCCATTTAGTCTTATGATCTTGCGGGCTAGAGTGGACGCTCGACTCCGAAGCGCTGCGCCTGTCCCTGTCGATCCAATACTAATTGATGACTTTCGATTCTCCTTCGTAAAAATGGAGTTTTGTAAAAACAACATTCCAATTGAATTGAGCAAAACGGAGCAAAAGCTGCTTCGTATTTTGATTGAAAACAGAGGACAATCCTTGACAAGATCCCAGTTGGTGGATGCCATCTGGACGGATTGCGCCGAGTATGTAGATGAAAATGCCCTCTCAGTTACTGTGAAGCGTTTGCGCGATAAGCTTGAGGATACACCATCCTCACCCGTATATATTAAAACAATATACGGTATTGGCTACACATGGGCGGTGATATAATGGACAAGTGGATTTTAATAATGGGAATTATGGCAGTCACTGTGGTGGTTATCGTAATTCCAATGATTTTATTATACCGTAGAAAAATGAAGAAAATCATGAATTCCCTGATTCATATGCTGGACAGAGCCATAGATGGTAGTTTTACTGCTAATACTTTTGACGAATCCGCTCTGTCGGCAGTGGAAGAAAAAATGTCTCGTTTTTTATTATCTTGTGCGGTATCCTCAAAAAATCTGACTATGGAAAAAGAAAATATCAAGCGCTTGATTTCGGACATATCCCATCAAACCAAGACGCCTACTGCTAATATCCTGCTTTATTCACAGATTCTTATGGAACATGACCTGCCAGAGGACAGTGCTGTATGTGCAAAAGCGCTGGCTACCCAGGCCGAAAAACTTGATTTTCTAATGCTAGCCTTAGTGAAGGCCTCTCGTCTTGAAAGCGGGATTGTTACCGTCAATCCTCAAAAGGGCACCGTGCAGACACTGCTTGATGCAGTCGTTGCCCAAATACGGCCCAAAGCAGAAGAAAAAGAGATTACCATTGAAACTGAATTGACAAATGGCATGATCTATTATGACTCCAAATGGACCGTTGAAGCAATTTATAATGTCCTTGACAACGCAGTAAAATATTCTCCTAGTCAAAGTATTGTCACAATCCGTTCCATAGCATATAATTTGTTTTTTCGTATTGATGTCATCGATCATGGTATCGGTATTGCAGAGGATGAGCAAGAAAAAATATTCTCTCGTTTTTATCGTTCATCTAATGTTAGTGGACAGGAAGGTGTGGGACTTGGTTTATTTCTGACGCGGGAGATTCTAACGGGCGGAGGCGGATATATTAAGGTCTCCAGAGCACTAGAAGTAGGTTCTATTTTTTCTATTTTCCTTCCAACTGAGAAAAGGTAAATCTTTCAAAACTGTTAGAATTCTGAAAGAATGTGGAAAGATTGTTTTGTTATCCTGTCTGTATCATGTAAAATGTGATACAGACTTTTCTTATGGAGGAAGCTATTATGACTATATTAGAAGTAAAGCAATTAAAAAAAAATTATGGAAGCGGTCCAACGGCCGTTCATGCCCTCGACAACGTGAGCATGTCAGTGGATAGAGGAGAATTTGTTGCCGTAGTTGGCACATCGGGCAGTGGAAAATCTACTCTTCTTAATATGTTTGGCGGTCTTGACCGTCCAACCAGTGGCAGTGTGACCATAGACGACAAGAAACTTTTTACACTGAAAGAAGAAGAACTGACCATTTTCCGACGTCGTAAAATTGGGTTTATATTCCAGAACTTTAACCTTGTGCCTACGCTGAATGTCTATGAAAACATTGTTCTACCCATCCAATTAGATGGTAACAAACCGGATAAAAACTACATAAAGCAGATTATCCAGACACTTGGACTTGAAAGCAAACTGCAAAACCTGCCAAATCAGCTTTCTGGTGGGCAGCAGCAACGAGTTACCATTGCGAGAGCATTAGCTACAAAGCCCGCTATTGTACTGGCCGATGAGCCAACAGGTAGTCTGGATAGCAAGACAAGTCAAGACGTGATGGGACTTTTGAAGGTGACGGGGGAAAGATTCAATCAGACCATTGTTATGATTACTCATAATGAGGAACTTGCCCAGCTTGCAGACCGTATTATCCGTATTGAGGATGGAAAAATTTCAGGTGGTGATGGGATATGATTCGAGTAGGAAACAGAAAAATAATCCGTAAATTGGCAGTAAGAAGTTTTCATGCTTCCAGAATACGCAACATCATCGCTGTAATTGCAATTGCCCTAACTGGGCTTTTATTCACCAGCTTGTTTACCATAGGGTCCGGTATGTTGAATAGTATGCAGCGTGCCGATATGATTATGTCCGGAACTGAAGGACACGCACGTATTAATTATATGACCGAATCAGAATATGACACCATAAGCAGTCATCCTTTGATAACTGAAATCACCTATGGTCGTAAACTGGCTGACAGCGTGGATAATGATTCCCTTATCAAGCGGCATACAGAATTTTGGTATTATGATAATCTTGGTTTGAAATATGCGTTTTTTGAGCCAACGAGTGGGCATAAGCCGCAGGCAGAAAACGAGATAATCACCGATACCACGACACTAGAGATGCTTGGTGTTCCACAAAAATTGGGCGCTCATATACAATTAGACTTCACCATCCACAATAAAAAGGTTATACGTGATTTCGTGCTTGCCGGTTGGTGGAAAAGTTATCCTGGTGTACAGACTGGGACGATTCTTGCCTCCAAGGCTTATGTGAAAGCTCATTTGGATGAATTAAAAAGCACCTACCGCCAGGACCGGGCAGAAACCGGAACCATATCTGGAATTATAAAATTTGCAGGGACACAAAACATTGAAAAAGACCTGGAGAAGGTAGTGGTAGACAGTGGATTTTCCATGGATACCAATGTATCCAACTATATAAATACAGGAATTAATCCTCTGTATTTGTCCAAGCAAACAACAATAGGAGTTGGAACAGTCGTCGCACTTTCCTGTGCCTTACTGTTATTTGTATTCACAGGATATCTAATTATCTATAATATTTTTCAGATTTCTGTTTTGAGTGATATGCATTTTTATGGACTGCTGAAAATAATAGGCACTACAGGGCGGCAGCTTTACGCGATTATTGGTCGACAGGCGTGGATGCTTTCGCTGATTGGCATTCCATTGGGGCTTTGGGGCGGCTTTTTTGTGGGTAAGGCACTGCTGCCGCCGCTGTTGGCAAAATCCAGCTTCCAGGGGAACGTGGTAATTGTATTACCTAATCCTCTTGTCTTTGTAGTGGCCGCTGCATTCACACTAATTACCGTGTTTATCAGCACACGAAAGCCAGCAAAAATGGCGGCAAAAGTATTCCCAATCGAAGCCCTTCGATATACGGATGCTGATTTAAGCGGTGGTAATAAAAGAAAGAAAAAGACAAAGAATGGAACCCCTCAAAAAAGGATGGCATGGGCCAATCTTGGGCGAAATAAGAAACGTACGGTTCTGGTGATTCTAAGTCTTTCACTTAGCATCGTGCTAACCAATACAGTTTTCAATTTTTCGCAGAGTGTGGATGCTGAGAATGCTCTTGAAAATGCCAGTGTTTCTGATTTTAGTATTGGTCAGGCTAACCTATTTTTTCAGTACCAAGTCAATGCAGAAAGTGCACTTAGTGAAAGGTTTATCAGCGCTGTGGAAAAACAAGATGGATTTAAATCAGGTGGTCGCCAATACGGCTATAAAGCCACATACACAAGTAAAACCACGAAGCAGAAAATCAACCAACAGCAGGATGGTTCATTTTCCACACATATATATGGTATGGATAAGTTTCCATTTTCACGTCTCAAATTAGTGGATGGTGAAATAGATACGGAGAAACTTGCAACAGGAAAGTACATCCTAGAGGGTGTCTGGGTAGATTCACGTGGTCATATGGATATGGACAGTATGAATCATAGTATTGGAGATAAAGTCAAATTGAATTACAACGGTAATATTCATGAAGTAACTGTACTTGGCCATGTCATTGCAAACGAAGCAAATACTTATGACTGGGTCGACTCCTGCTTCTTTCTTACAGGGGATATTTATAAAGAATTAACCGGCAATACCTATGCCATGAGCTATGCTTTTGATGTTATGCAAGATAAAGAAACTGACATGGAGCACTTTTTAAAACAGTATACGAATAGTGTTGAGCCAACAATGAGTTATAAATCCAAACTTACTACCTTAGCAGGTGTTACGGATATTAAAAATACCATTGTATCGATTGGCGGCACAATGGCATTAATTATTGGAATCATTGGTATTTTGAATTTTATCAATACCATTTTAACAAGTATACTGATTCGTCGCAGAGAACTGGCCATACTGGAAAGTATCGGCATGACTAGAAAACAGCTTGTCGCAATGCTATGCCTGGAGGGATGCTATTATGTCACATTTACTGCGGGGATTTCCTTCTTGTTAAGCCTTGGAAGTTCACTATTTATCGTGCGCCCACTATGCGATCGAATTTGGTTTTTAAACTTCAAATTCAATTTCTGGCCACTGGTAATTATCTTCCCTCTATTATTTGGGCTAGGTTCTTTGATTCCATATGTTACCTATCGCTTTACAGGTAGACAAAGTGTTGTAGAACGTCTAAGGATAGTATGATGTGCAAGCCCTTAATATTGGAAATCTTGGTCTAGGCAAATAAGGAGAATGAAAATATGAGAAAATCCAAAAGCCCCCTTAAGATAAAAAAGATCATCATATGGCTAATTATCGCTTATGTATTGATAATCAGTTATCTGGGGGTAAGAGGATTTTTTACAGCATTTCATAGGGTCGCCAGCTTAGAGAATTGTATTTTATATATACGAACAATACCAAAATCTAATTAAAAAGTAGTTTGCCTAAAATTTGGAATTAACCATTTATGGAGTTGAGTCAAACCTTAGTTTCCTTAATTCTATACGAACTACCATTCATATTCACTACAAAAGATTTATGGGTTAATCTGTCAGTTAAAGCAGCTGCCATTACAGGATATACTTGACTTTAATTCCTTTAGTTGCGTTATAAACAAAGGGACCGTGGTAAATAGAACCTTGTATCCTTCAAGACAAGCTTTAATGGCAAGAGCTATTGCAATTAACGTTTTCCACGTTACGGAATTTCCGTTTAAAATCACATTTTGACCTTCTTTTATGAAGTTTAAAGAGGTTAGAGTCTTAAACTTATTTCTAGCATACTCAGGCAGTTCGTTGACATCGAAGTATATTGTAAGATTTTGGTGGGCTACTTTTAGTTATAATCTTGACTAGTTATAGTTTAGACTAAACATCAGTCCTTTTAATTCATTATTACATAAGATTGTTCCTATAAGACCCTATCTAATCTCTTGAATAAATTGGAATTTAGCTTTTATAATTGTATTTGAAAATCATCGAAATTAAAAGTTTTACCACAATGTTTCAATTCGTTATTTTTTGCAATTTCATCAAAAGCCTTTTGCACTTTCTTGACCAACTCTGGTTTTATATCCAATTCATGATGAGCAGGGAAAATCCGTTTAGCAGGAATAATGGCTATTTTGTCAACAGAATTTTTATACTGTACTGGGTCTGATGTTGGAAAGAAAGCTATCATTTTCCCTTTATAAATCAAGTCGCCTGTGAAAAGATAACCTTTAGCTTCTTCATAGAAGCATATGTGCCCTGGTGCATGACCAGGTGTATGAAGCACCCTAAGACTACGACCACCAAAATCTATTATGTCATTATCATTCAATATTCTTGTAGGATTTCCTTGAAAAATATCATAAGTATTTATATCAAATTCTTTAGGAATTTGGCAAGGTTCTTCAACTACAAGTGTTTTAATATAATCTAATGTAAGGGGAAAGTTTCCACTAATCCAGTCTTCTTCATCCTTATGCACATAAAAGCTATTGAACAATTTATGTCCACCAATATGGTCCCAATGGGTATGTGTTGCAACAACATTTACGGGATTGTCTGTCAGCTTCCGTATCTCGTCAAGAATATTGCTGATTCCCATTCCAGAATCAATTAACAGACTTTCATTTTTACCATTCAGCAAGTAGCAATGAGTTTCTTCCCAATGTCTATATTCACTGATAACATAAGTGTTATCATCAATCTTAGCTATTGTAAACCAATCCTTCATTTTCATATACTCCTTCTTTTAAATTTTAAAGTATAATATATTTTATAGAAACTAATTAAACATCAACATATATCTTGAATATAGCGTTATTTTATTATACTTATTACACAATATGCTCATTTTATGAGTTTTTTTCGCATTAAGTAATTAATAAGAAATTGACCGTTACGCTCTATAAGCCAATGTTTCACCAGTATCTAATTTTATATTTTTAACATTAATAATTTTTTTTGGTACTATCTTCCTTAAAGGTTTTAACTTTAAGTTTACGCTATGTTAAAGAATATTGTTGATTATTATAAATTTTAAAGGGAAGTCTAAACTGACTTCCCTTTATGAACATTAAAAGAAAATTGTGAATTAATGTCCCTTATGTTTTTCCTTCTTCTTTTGCTGACGTAATTCAAACTGACGTTCTTTTTCTTGTTCATTTTTTTCTCTTGAATTTTTTCTTCTTTCTAACTTGTTCGTTTCATGTTGTAATTTCATAGCAAGTTGTGCTTTAGTTCCTACTCCACTTTTTTCTTTTTCTTTTTTTATTATTCTTTGAAGTCTTTTAGGATTTACCCTTTTATCTTTAAATTCATCAATCAATAAAGAATTACTGAATTTCAAATTATAAAAGTTTTTTAATACAAAATCAAACACTTCAGGGTCCTTTGGCTCCGAACCAAACACAACCTTTGAAACTTTATATTTTTCTCCAGATACTTTCTCAAAAACACCTACCCAGAATACACCTTCAAAAAATACAGTGAGTTTAATACTAACTTCCATTTAAAATTTCCTCCTGTTAAATATAATTGAACAAAGAGAATGGACGACCCCAGGAGGGAAGGATACTTCTATCTATAAGCATATAGATGGGTTCGGACTACCAACCGAAACTGTGATTTTATCTCTAATTATATTATACTATAAATATAGCCTGATATTTAATTAAATATTATTCGTTTGAACATAGCCTTATTTTATTATACTTGTGACAAAATATGCTCATTTTATGAGCTTTTTTCGCATTAAGTAATTAGTAAGAAATTGACCGTTACGATCTATCTGCTGTTCTTTGAGAATTTGATAACCATACTTTTGGAAAAATGGTTTAGCAGTAATTGACACTTCTGTAGTAATAAATAAAAGTCCTTTATCTTTTGCGTATTGTTCTAATTCATTGCATATCTTTGAAGCAATTCCTTGTTGTTGGAAATCCTTATGAACAAAGATTCTATCTAAATAGCCATTACTGTCAATATCACCAAACTCAACAATTATGTTATTATTTTATGCCGAATTTTGCAATCCTCTAGAACAGTATAGAACATTGCAATTTGCTGACTTAACAGAAGAGGCGTTGAAAATCACAAACGGTTAGTGTATTAAAATCAATAATTGCATAAGGTAATTGCTTTAATGATTAGCATAAGTTTCTATTTCAAGGGTTAAAATAAAAATAGTATATTGACGCAATGACTACTAAGTGATACTATATAGAAGTAGTAAGTAATACTTAATACTGGTATTACTAGATAGTGGAGAGGTAATTTATAATGGAAAATATAACAGAAATGCTAAAAGGTGTGTTGGAAGGTTGTGTCCTTGAAATCATAAGTCATGAAGAAATATATGGATATGAGATTACGAGAAGGTTAAATGCACTGGGATTTACTGATGTTGTAGATGGGACAGTCTATACTATATTAGTTAGACTTGAAAAAAATAAGCTAGTGGAAACTACTAAAAAGCCATCTGATATGGGACCACCAAGAAAGTTTTTCAAGCTAAACGATACTGGGCGTGAGGAATTGAAGAAGTTTTGGGAAAGATGGGAATTCGTATCATCAAAAATTAACGAGTTAAAGGAGAGGAAATAATGAATTTTTGGGAAAAAATAACGGGAAGTGACATGACTAAAGAATTAAAAACTTTTGAAGTGCGTATGAAAAAGCTACCGGAAGATTATCAGGAGGCATGGGAAAAAATTAAAGATAATCTTTGGCAGCACTCAGATTTCACGGGTCGTAATATCATGCCAATTCTTGACGGGGTAATTGGAATGTTAGAAGAAACAGCTGCAGATGGTCAGAGTGTGCAAGAAGTTTTAGGAGAGGATATCAAAGTTTTTTGCTCAGAGTTAATGAGGGAAGAAGGGGCAAACTCTTTTCGTGACAAGTGGCGTAAGCAACTAAATAATAATATATCTAAAAAATTAGGTAAATAGGAGGAAAAAATGAAAATACAAAATATCATTGAAGGTAAAAAAGAGTGGAGAGCTCATGTAGCATGTGTCAAAACACTTCCAAAAGATTATCAGATTGTTTATAAAGAGATTCAAAAATATCTTTTTAAGGTCGGTCCTGTTGAGTTAACTGAAGGTATAGATTTGTTATCTGGAATTGTTGATTTTTTTGAAGAAGGTGCATCTTTGGGAAAAGCTGTACTAGAAGTTACAGGAAGTGACGTAGCGGCTTTTTGCGATAATCTAATTAAAGATTCAAAAACTTACGCTGACATTTATCAAGAATCAGTTGACAAAGAAGTTAACAAAGCTATAAAAAAGGTTACGGATAAAATAAAGTAAAAGAGGTGGTAGGGTGTGTAAACACCAGTGGATATCATGCCCGGTATGTGGCAATAAAACAAAGGTAAAGATATGTGATGATACAGTGGTTGAAAACTTCCCACTATTTTGCCCAAAGTGTAAACTGGAAACAATAATTAATATAAAACAACTTAATATATCAGTTATTAAAGAGCCAGATGCTAAGACCTAGAGCCGATAACATGTGAGTGAAATCACAGTTGTCAGCTCTTTTTTTATCATAACTACTCAAGTTATATAGTAATAATTGGATGGTGATTCGAGTAATGAGACTATATTATAGAGGAGGAAATAAAGTAAAAAAATATTATAGAAGTCAAAGGTTAAAAAAATCATATAAAAACGTAGAGTTTCAAAAAGGGGTAGATATTAACGTAGAGCAAGGTGGTATATTTGCATTACTTGGTTATAATGGATCCGGAAAAACAACGTAGATTAGAACTATGGCTACTTTAATTAAAGCTGATGCAGGAAAATTTTAAATTAATCACCTGGGAATGTAGCTCTTAACCTGACTGACGAAGTCAAGGACAAGCTAAAGATAGTTTTATGTAAAATTATGTATGTTAACTTAGATTTGTTGGATTATTAACTTGAAATTTATAACTTAAATGTAATAAAATGAAGTGAGTAATTAGTATAAATTTTTTCAAAGATTTATAGGACAACTCTCTTGGTAAACACCGGTGTTGGTATCGGGCTTGAATTTGAAATATATAATTTACGGGATGATATTCTTGAAGTACTTAAAGAAACTACGAAGATTGTGAAAAGAGAGGGGGGTTATTATGAAATTATATAATACAAAAAGAAAATTTAAAATTCTAACACTTATAAAATTATGTGCAGAATATTCTCCGATTTATTTCTCTCTATCTTTAGTACTAACTGTTATTGATGGATTGATGGTTCCATTTATGCTGTTTACTGTGGGAAAATTTATCGATGCTGCCATGACAATTGCATCACCAAACCCAGAAACCACGACAATGTTTATTTACTTAGGATTTACGGTTTTTGGGTATCTGTATACACAACTTGGACAGGATTTTCGACGTTATAGTTACGATTTGTTAGAAGATACTTTGAGGAATAAGTTAAAACCGAATATTATTAAGAAGGAATTTTCCATTGACTACTTGCTGTTTGAATCCACTGCAACGCAAGATCTATTATTAAGAGTCACCGAGGATATAGAATCAAAGTTTACAAGGGTAATTCGTTCCGTCAATACCGCGATTTATGTAATAATACAGATATTTGGGGTTCTTTTTGCTGTAGCAGCATATAATTGGTGGATTGTTTTAGTATATATAGTTATTATGGTACCCACTATTATTTTGACGTTTAGAAACGGCAGAATTATATATGAGGAAGATAAAAAGGTAGGATTTATTACCAGGCAAATGAATTATTTATCTGATTTGCTAGCAAACAGGGAAACTGTGAATGAAAGATCTCTTTTTGGCTTTGCCCCAACCCTTAATCAAAGATTTATGAAGGCACATCTTTACAGATCTAATTATAATACCAAGGTGCTGGCGAGGGAAACATCAGGCAGTATGATGGTGAATATTGTGATAAGTATTTTTACTATATTTATTATCTTCGTACTGTCACGGCAGATACCAAGTGGTACTTTATCTGTTGGGATGTTCACTTCTATAGTAGGTAGCATGATTACTTTAAGTAAAATCGTTGCTTTTCAGTCATCAGAATTAATCTTGGAATTTTCAAGGCATTATGAATATGCAAAAGATTTCCATGAGTTTATGCAACTAGATGGAATTCCAGTGGATAGTAAGGAGAGTGAAAGTTACATATCATTTGAAAGTCTTGATATACGAAATCTTTGGTTTAAATATAAGGATTCTGAAGAATACATTCTAAAAGGGGTTAACTTATCATTACAAAGAGGTAAATCTTATTCATTAGTGGGGTTAAATGGAGCAGGTAAATCAACATTAGTAAAAATCATAGTTGGATTATATGGTGATTATGAGGGCGAGATCTTTTTAAATGAAAAAAATTTAAAATCCTTTGAATTTGCAGATTTACGTAATATGTTTTCAGTTGTATCTCAGGATTTTGCTAAATACTATGTTTCGCTTAAGGACAATATCATGTTGGGAGACGAGAAAGGTGATATTAATGAGGTGCTTAGGCAGGTGAAATTAGAAGACTTGGTTCATGATTTACCCATGAAAGAACATAGTTATCTTGGTAAAGTTTATGAAGGTGGAATTGATATTTCTGGTGGAGAATGGCAACGAATTGCCATTGCGCGTACGCTGTATCAGGATTCTTCTTTTATGATAATGGATGAACCTACAGCCAGCTTAAGCCCAACAGCTGAAAGTATGATTTATAACCAGTTTTTGAACATAGCACATGATAAAACTCTGTTTATGATAAGTCACAGACTAGGTTCCACAAAAATAACAGATGAGATTATTGTGCTTGACCATGGGAAAATCATTGAAAAAGGATCCCATGAAGAGTTGATGAAGAATGATAGTGTATATGCACAATTCTTTAGAAAGCAGAGTGATATGTATGATTAAGAAGAAAATTTCTGGTATTAAGGTTCTGAGAGAGTTATTTAAATACACTTGGCATGCAAGTCCGTTGACATTTATTGTACTTTTAATTACTTCATTATTGATGAGTATCCTTGGATTTCTTGAAATTATTACAATAGAGAAGTTGTTCGATAGTGCAGTTAATGTGGCAAATGGAGCTGCAATAGAAGTTATTTACAGGCCTATGATGGTTTTACTAGGTATTTTGGCTTTATATCCTGTTGGGGAATGGTTGGAGTATATGGCAAGAGGTTATTTTTGGAGACGTGGAAGTGGATATATGAAATTTCTTCATCATGCACGAATTAATCACATGAAGCTTATTGAATTTGAAGATTCATATAATATTGATGAACTGCAAAAAGCAAGTCTTGGCAGTGAGGACGCTCCAAATGGACTTCGCGTAATAGTTCAGATTTTATTTCTTTATTTGCCCTATATTCTGAGCTTGCTGATATATCTTATCTCTATTAAGCCTATGCTGGCATTTATAATTGTAATGATTTTCATACCAACATTATTAGCAGAATTAATTCGAATGAGGCAAAATTTTGATTTCGAAGACAAAATCGCAAATCAGAGAAGGAAAACCAAGTATTTTGAAAGATGCATTGTATCAAGAGAATACTTTAAAGAAACTTCACTTAATGGTAGCTTCAGATATTTTTATCAATTATTTGTTGGGTCAAATAAGGAATTCAGTAAAGTGTTTATTGCTATGAAAAGACGCATACTTAAGACATCAGTGTTTATGAAGCTATTGAATGCAGTAGGTTTCTTAAGTGTACTTGCATTGCTAGTGTATTATGTATACACGGGAACCATATCAATTGGTCTGTTTGCTGCCATATATTATTCGGTTTCAAAAATCGCTTCCATGTTTAAGAGAGCTATTAGTGACATTGGAGAAGCGTTAGTTGGTATTTCTAATACCTCTTTTTTGGTGAGACTTCTTGATGAGGATGAAGATCTAGGTAAGAAGAATGTCATCTCAAAAGTTCAAGATATTCATCTAAAAGATGTATGCTTTACCTATCCCAATTCAAAAGGACAAACGCTTAAAAACATTAATCTTACAATAAAAGCAGGAACATCGTTGGCCATTGTGGGAGAAAATGGTTCTGGGAAAAGTACACTTACCAAAATAATAATGGGATTATATGATCCTACACAGGGAGTTGTTAAGTATGGCAATGAGACTTTGAAGCACTATTCAGATACTTCCAGATTCAGTGGAATTAGTGCAGTGTTTCAGGATTTTATGAAATATAAATTGTCGGTAGAAGACAATATTAAGATTAGCAATATTACATCAAAAGCAACAACTGAAGATGTTCTTGAAAAATCAGATGTAAATTTATCTGATTTGAACATACATTTAGACACTATTTTATCAAGAGAGTTTGGTGGGCAGGATCTTTCAGGTGGGGAATGGCAGCGTATTGCAATAGGGCGTGGACTCTACCGTCCCCATGATTTGATTGTATTAGATGAGCCTACAGCAGCCATTGATCCCATTGAAGAAGCAAATGTTTTTGATTCTTTCAAAAGGATAAGTGATGGTAAAACATGTATTTTTGTGACACATAGATTAGGATCTACTCAAATCGCAGATCGAATCATCCTTATGGAAAAAGGAGAGATAGTAGAGGAAGGAACACACAAAGAACTGATGGACTTGAAAAGAAGATACTATCATTTGCTAAAATCTCAGGCACAGTGGTATGAACGCTGATTCGGATGTATTCTGTAATTTTATATTTGGATTTGATAGCCCTAGGTTATAAGATAGTTGTCGTAGAGTAAAAATAATGTGATTCTCATAAAAGAGAATCATAAGGAGAGAGAAACTGAATATATGTCAATATCTTGGACGCAAAAAGTAAAAGCTATATTCATTATCATAATGAATATAGCTTTTTATGTGTTGTATCTCTATTAGTTCATATATATTGAAAAGAGCATATATATCAACTAATAGATGGGTAGTATTTGCTATTATATAGTATCTATATTTGATATACTGCTTCAAAATATTCAAAAACTACAGGCATATCATCAGTAAATTCATAGCCCACTTCTTTCCCATCTTCCTTGAAGAAACGAACATGACCTTTAACCCAAGATTCTAATGTATCATCCTCTCCCTCATGCTTACAAATGTCATAAGTAATATCTGAAAATGGAATAATTGTTACCTCAGTAGTTTCAATAACGCATCTTGGTATCCCTTCCCAATCAGTGACAATACTTAAATCACCAACTTTAGGTATAGGCTGACCATCAAGTTCATATTTCAATAAGCTACTTGCTGTAGCTCTTTTTTTACCAATTAAAACTAACCTCAACAATTCATTTGCCCATTTTTCAGTTAATTCAAAATGAAATACTTCTAAATATTTTGTTGTTTCATCTCTGTTTGTTTCTCTTAAGAATATTTCCCAAAATGTATTGATTTTTTCTAGTGAATATTTTTCATTTTCCATTATTCCTACCTCCAGTGAGTTTTTCTTCATCATTTATTTTAGTATTATACAATATGATAGGTTAAACATGTAAAAAATAGTTTTAGCAGTATTTTACTGTAATATAATTTAAATGGCAATGATGTATGGAGGATTATGTATTTTATTAAGGGCATTAAAAGTAGAGAGATTTAAGTCTTTTGGCTTTAAGGTTAATGATGGAGCTATAAAATTGGTTAATAGTGATAAAAAATATAATTTTAAAAGATTTGATTTAGTTAGTGGATATGAGATGGCTTATCAATGAGAATAATAATTCAAGAATTTGCTAAATTATATAATGATAAAGATTTAGAACCTTTAAAACTTCAATACAAATATTTCTCTCAATGGCAGAATAGTTTCTTAAAATCGGAAGAAACTATTGACTTTTAGGGTGTTTTATAGTATAATGATGAAAAATGAAATTTGAGGTGAAAAAATGATTAATTTTTCTTGCTAATTTTTAAAGTACATTTAATACAAAGATAAACAGGTGTATTCTGTTTTTTTGTTGTACTTATGCAAGAAAGTTATTCTTTTTTCTCTTAATATATACATTTGTATTATGCTATAATCATTAGCTTAACTACGTATATCTATGAGCTGTAAGAATAATTATTCTTGCAGCTCTTATTTTTTTATCAAGTGATTCTTAGCTTTAGATGGAGTTTGCTTAAAAAGAATACTTACTCCAACTGAAGATTAGAAGAACTTATCCAGGGAAGTGGCATCCGTTATCTACCATTTGTAGAAGATGGGAGCATTACGGATGGTAGTCATGGGATAAATAATTCCAATAAGGAGATTAGAATAGTTGATAAAAATATGAATAAATGTGTTTATAATTGTTAAAATGTACTTAAGGAGTTGTTAACATATGAAACACATATCAAATTATAAACCAAAGGATTTTGCAGAGTTGTTAAATGTATCAGTTAAAATATCACAAAGATGGGATGGAAAAGGTATTCTTATAGCAAAAAGACTCCCTAGCGATAGAAGATATTATACTTATGACCAGTATTTTGAATATAAAGAAATAAATAAGTCTAGTGGTGATAGAAGGATTGTTGAAGTTAACAATGAGCTTTTGTCACCATAAGAAGAAATGGTTCAAGATATGATTTCAATACCTAATGCATTTAGTTGTAAAATATATGGAATGAGAAAGTATAAGAAAAAAATAGAGGAGGATGAAGAAATTGCTAAAAGCATACAAAACAGAGATTAATCCAACAGAAGAGCAGAAACAAAGGATTAATCAAAGTATTGGTGTTTGCAGATGGTTATATAATCAATATATAGCTAAAAGTCAAGAGTTGTATAGGCAATTCAAAGATGGATTAATTTCTAAAGAAGAAGGAAAATTAAGTGCAAATATTTTTGATAAGTATATAAATAATGAAGTTAA
>JBFNER010000065.1:0-15680 GCA_040797665.1 Neobacillus sp.
GGAAGCGCGGCGACGTGTGGAGCTGACTGATACTAATCGTTCGAGGACTTAACCAGTTTTAAGGTGAAACTCGTTTTACAAAACTTCTTCTACATTATCTAGTTTTGAGGGAATGAACCTCAAACTTAATAGCCTGGTAATTAAGGCGAGAAGGTCACACCCGTTCCCATACCGAACACGGAAGTTAAGCTTCTCAGCGCCGATGGTAGTTGGGGCAGGCGCCCCTGTGAGAGTAGGACGTTGCCAGGCAAATAAAAAAGACAATCCTTTATGGGGTTGTCTTTTTTCGTTTACTCACAGATTCAAAAATGCAACTTAGAATTTGGACATTTTGATCACCTAATTAACTATATCGATATAACAATTCACTAAATAGTTATATGAATTAATTACTCTGCCATCAAATACTCATAAATAAGAAATGGTCCCTTTTGAAGAGTAACCAGCAAAAAAGAATAAATAAAAGGATAATCCCTATTAGGCATCATTTTGGTCAACTCGCTCCACCATTCTGTTTCATAACGGGCAATCATGCTTAAGTTATATAATAACAAATAATGTATTAAAAGCTCAGGATAGATCAATAAGTCACTTTTTTTCAGGGGAAGAACAAAGTTATGATTTTCTAAATCATATTTCAACGGAGAACTCCTATCAAAGAGGGAACCGGTAAATTTAAAAACTAACCCCTCACCAAAAAACTCAATCTTGCTGTTGGATTTTGAGGTAAGATATTCCTTAAATCTACTTTCAGTCATATGATACTGGTCTAAAATATTATCTGGTACTACCAATTGACTATCTTTAGTATATATTTGTGTAAAAGTACTTATTCCCTCTTGTAGTGAGAAAAGGTCATTTAACTCAGGGATTTGTCTTAATAAATCCTCCATAATTACTTTTTCTCCTTCAAGCTGTTTCATTTGAAATAGCCTTTCAGAGATAAAAGGGAAGAGTCCATTCTTTTGTATTTTAACCTCGTCTTGAAAGAATTGATAATTTTGCTTTTTCCTTTTTCTAGATGACACTCCATGGGCAAGGACCGAGGTGGTTTCTGGGTAGGCTGGATCAACGGTCAAAACGCACGCTTTAATTAAATGTGCCAGGCCGTAAAAAAGGAGAATCGGTTTTAATATTAACGGTGCTTTATCTGCCTGTTGATAATAAATTTGCCCATGTTCTAGGTAATATAAAAAAGCATAGCAATTTTCATAACTTTTTTGTTCAGCTTGATCAATATTTAATTTAGTGTATTTATTTTTTAAAAAGGCTTGGCAATACTCTGCTGAAAAAAAACAGGTAAAGCTATCCCAGCCCTTAAATTGGTTAGCCAAGTTAAAATCCCCTTTTTCAGAAAAGTTAAACAAAAACATCTTCCTTGACAGTATTTTGTCCAATTGATAACCTACAATTAAAAATTTTTTCCTGGAGGCCATAAAAATGTGGGAGAGTAAGTTTGCAAAAGAAGGATTAACGTTTGATGATGTATTATTAATACCGGGTAAGTCAGAAGTTTTACCGCGTGATGTAAGTCTCCAAGTAGAATTATCGCCTAAGGTAAAATTAAACATTCCTATTATTGCAGCTGGGATGGACACTGTAACAGAAGCAGAAATGGCAATCTCGATGGCACGCCAAGGCGGATTAGGAATTATTCATAAGAATATGACGATTGAACAGCAGGCGGAGCAGGTTGAAAAGGTAAAAAGGTCTGAAAGTGGTGTCATAACTGATCCATTCTACTTAACTCCCGAACACCAAGTTTATGATGCAGAACATTTAATGGGAAAATATCGAATCTCAGGTGTTCCGATTGTGAATAATCTGGATGAACAAAGATTGGTTGGAATCATAACCAATCGTGATTTAAGATTTATTCAAGACTACTCTTATAAGATTTCAGATGTCATGACAAAGGAAAATCTAGTTACGGCGCCCGTTGGTACTACCTTAAAAGAGGCAGAAAAAATACTGCAAAAATATAAAATAGAAAAACTGCCGCTTGTAGATGAAAAAGGAGTCCTAAAAGGTCTCATTACGATTAAAGATATTGAAAAAGTAATTGAATTTCCAAACTCAGCAAAGGATAAACAAGGCAGATTACTAGCAGGTGCAGCCGTTGGAGTTACGATGGACACCATGAAGCGGGTTGATATGCTTGTTAAGGCTAATGTCGATGTCATTGTTGTCGACACAGCCCATGGACATTCTAGAGGTGTTCTAGATACGGTCAAGGATATTAGAAGTGCATACCCTGAGATTACGATTATTGCTGGTAACGTAGCAACAGCCGAGGCGACAAAAGACTTGATTGAAGCAGGGGCAGATATTGTAAAGGTAGGGATTGGACCAGGCTCAATTTGTACCACAAGAGTTGTTGCAGGTGTCGGAGTACCTCAGATCACAGCTGTCTATGACTGTGCTACAGAGGCCCGTAAGCACGGTAAGGCGATTATTGCAGATGGTGGGATAAAATACTCTGGGGACATCGTTAAAGCCCTAGCAGCAGGCGGACATGCCGTTATGCTTGGCAGCTTGCTGGCAGGTGTTACAGAGAGCCCAGGTGAAACAGAAATTTTCCAAGGACGCCGCTTTAAGGTTTATCGTGGAATGGGCTCAGTAGCTGCGATGGAAAAAGGTTCTAAGGACCGCTATTTCCAAGAAGATAATAAAAAGTTTGTTCCAGAAGGTATTGAAGGCCGGATTCCATACAAGGGCCCTCTAGCAGACACCATTTATCAACTTGTTGGCGGAATTCGTTCGGGCATGGGATATTGCGGTACTGCTGATTTGGACGATTTAAGAAACAATGCGCAATTTATTAAAATGACAGGTGCAGGTTTAAGAGAGAGTCATCCTCATGATGTTCAAATCACAAAGGAAGCTCCAAATTACTCACTGTAAGGCAGGTAAAACAGAGGGGTTCATTTTTCCCTCTGTTTTTTGTTCGTCTTAAGATTGTAAAAAGATAGGTATTTCCTCTGTCTATGATTTGCTACCTAGTTATGTTAAAATAACCAAGGTGTAATAATTCGTTGGAGGGCATAACAGTGAACAAACATTTTTATCAGAAACTAATTGCCAGTTCATTGGCAGTGATTATGTTTTTAAGCCTTTTTACTGGCTTTAATAGAGCCGAGGCGGAGGCAGCATTAAATGTGAATGCTGATGGAGCAATTTTGGTAGATGCACAAACAGGTAAAGTTTTATATGAAAAAGATGCAGATAGTGTACTAGGAATTGCTAGTATGACCAAAATGATGACAGAATATATTTTCCTTGAGGCAATAGAAAACGGTGATGTTAAGTGGGATCAAGAATATTCCGTTAGTGAGCTTGTTTATAAAATTTCACAAAATCGGGCTCTTTCAAATGTACCATTAAGAGCAGACGGTAAATATACAGTTCAGGAATTATATGAAGCAATGGTGATCTATTCTGCTAATGCCGCAACGATTGCACTTGCAGAAGTTATTGCCGGATCAGAAACAAATTTTGTGAAGATGATGAATGATAAAGCAGCAGAATTAGGTTTAAAGGATTATAAGTTTGTTAACTCCACTGGTTTAAATAATAAAGATTATCTAGGCCAGCACCCGCAAGGAACAGAGGCTACTGATGAAAACGTAATGTCTGCCCGGAGTGTTGCTGGACTAGCCTTACACTTGATTAATGACTTTCCTGATGTTCTAAAAACAGCCAGTACTCCCAAAAAGAACTTTAGAGAGGGTACGGATGACGAAATTAAAATGGAAAACTGGAATTGGATGCTTCCAAGTTTAGTTTATGGTTACGAAGGAATGGACGGGCTTAAAACAGGAACAACCGATTTTGCTGGTTACTGTTTTGCTGGAACAGCCTTACGTGACGGTAAGAGATATATCACGGTTGTTCAAAATGCAAAGGATTCTAATGGCAATGGAAGCTATAAAGCTCGTTTTGACGAAACACGCAGAATGATGGATTATGCCTTCAGTAATTTTTCGGTAGAAGAAATTATCCCGAAAAATTATCAGGTAAAAGGAACTAAAACTCTTCCTGTCTTAAAAGGAAAAGAAGATAAGGTGAAAATTCATACTGAATCAGCCATAAACTTAGTGGTCGCTTCAGGTGAGAAAGAAAATTACCAGCCTGTGCTTGTTTTAGATAAAGATAAAATCAATAAAAACGGCGAACTGACAGCCCCAGTTAAAAAAGGAGATAAAGTTGGCTATTTAACCATTGAATCTAAAACAGGTGAAATGCTAAGCTTTGTTACTGATGAAGGGCAAAAGAGCATCCAAGTAGATGTGATTGCTGCAGAAGACGTAGAGAAATCAAACTGGTTTGTCTTAATGATGAGAGGAATTGGCGGCTTCTTTGGAGATCTATGGAACGGTGTATCATCAACGGTTAAAGGTTGGTTTTAAGTAAATAGGAAATATTTAACAAAGGATTCTTGTCTTGACAGGAATCCTTTTTTGTTGCTTTAATGTCTTTATGGAAACAATCGAAATTCGGTTGAATAACTAATTTTTCCTACATATAACTACCATTATTTGAAAATTACTAAAATAAAAATAAAGGGGGATTTGAAATGAAAACAGGTACGGATCGTGTAAAAAGAGGAATGGCAGAAATGCAAAAGGGTGGCGTCATTATGGATGTCATCAATGCGGAACAGGCAAAGATTGCTGAAGAGGCTGGTGCAGTAGCCGTAATGGCATTGGAGCGTGTACCTTCAGATATCCGTGCAGCTGGCGGAGTAGCTAGAATGGCAGACCCTAGAATTATGGAAGAGGTACTTAATGCCGTTTCAATCCCAGTAATGGCAAAGGCGAGAATTGGCCATATTGTTGAAGCTCGTATACTGGAAGCAATGGGCGTGGATTATATTGATGAGAGTGAAGTATTAACTCCAGCAGATGAAGAATATCATCTTTATAAAAAAGACTTCACAGTTCCATTTGTTTGCGGCTGTCGTGACCTTGGCGAGGCTGCCCGCAGGATTGGTGAAGGAGCTTCTATGCTTCGTACAAAGGGAGAGCCTGGAACAGGTAATATCGTTGAAGCAGTCCGTCATATCCGCAAGGTGAATGCACAGGTTCGTAAGGTTGTTGGAATGAATGAAGATGAGTTGATGACTGAAGCTAAGTTACTTGGTGCACCTTTCGAATTGCTGCTTGAAATTAAGCGACTTGGCCGTCTGCCAGTTGTTAACTTCGCAGCTGGCGGTGTGGCAACACCTGCCGATGCAGCCTTAATGATGGAGTTAGGGGCAGATGGAGTATTTGTAGGATCTGGTATTTTCAAGTCAGAAAATCCTGCGAAGTTTGCAAGAGCGATTGTTGAAGCAACTACTCATTACAAAGACTATAAGCTAATTACTGAGCTTTCTAAAAACCTTGGCACGCCAATGAAAGGTATTGAAATCTCATCACTAGCACCAGAAGCACGCATGCAAGAGCGTGGGTGGTAAAAAGAATGGTTAAAGTGGGTGTACTAGCCTTACAAGGTGCAGTCCGTGAGCATATAAAGTCTGTGGAAGCTTGTGGTGCAGAAGGAATAGCTATTAAACGAAAAGAAGAATTGAAAGAAGTAGATGGACTCATTCTCCCTGGCGGAGAAAGCACTGCCATGCGCCGTTTAATTGATAAATATGATTTTATGGATGCACTTAAAGAGTTTGCAAGTGAAGGAAAGCCGATGTTCGGTACATGTGCGGGGCTTATCCTACTGGCAAAAAACATTATTGGACATGATCCACATATTGGTGTCATGGACATTACGGTTGAACGTAATTCCTTTGGCCGTCAGGTTGATAGCTTCGAGGCCGACCTCGATATCAAAGATGTGGCTGAAAACTTCCCTGCTGTATTTATTCGAGCACCACACATTGTGGAAGCTGGAGCAGAAGTGGAAGTTCTTTCAAAGCACAATGACCGCATTGTTGCCGCACGGGAAGGTCAGTTTTTAGGCTGCTCCTTTCATCCGGAATTAACAGATAGTCATGACCTTACTGCTTACTTTATTGAAATGGTGAAGGAAGCAAAAGCAAAGCAACTTGTATAATTTGGTTGCATTAGGTGAATAATTATAGTAAATTAGTAAGCAAATAATATTGATAAAGCAATGAGAGGAAATAGTAACAAGAAACTCATTCTAAAGAGAGCCGATGGCTGGTGGAAATCGGTGTTTGAAGCTTGTGAATCCCTCCTCGAGCAAGGTATGGAACGCCTTTTAGGCCAGTAAGTACTTTCGGGTCAAAACCGTTAATTTTTTTCAAGGTGGACAGACTATTATCTGTCAACCAGGGTGGTAACGCGGGTAACTCTCGTCCCTGTTTTTCAGGGGCGGGAGTTTTTTATTTTTATGGAAAAAGGAGATGTTAACAGTGCTTGATATTAAAGTATTAAGAGCCAATTTTGCAGAAGTAAAAGAAAAGCTTCAGCATCGCGGAGAGGATTTAACAGACCTTGGTAAGTTTGAAGATCTTGATCAACGCCGCCGTGACTTAATTGTGGAAGCAGAACAATTAAAAAGCAAACGAAATGAGGTTTCTCAACAAGTTGCTAAACTTAAGCGGGAGAAAGCTGATGCTGATCATTTAATTTTGGAAATGCGTGAAGTAGGTGAACGAATTAAAGTTTTAGATGATGAGCTTCGCGGAGTAGAGGAAACACTTGAATTATTACTATTAAGTATTCCAAACATCCCACATGATAGTGTTCCGATTGGTGAATCAGAAGATGATAATGTCGAGATTAGAAAATGGGGCGATGTACGTAACTTTGAATTTGAAGCAAAGCCGCACTGGGACGTTGCAGACCACTTAGGTATTCTTGATTTTGAACGTGCGGGCAAGGTTACCGGCAGCCGTTTCGTATTTTACAAAGGGCTTGGAGCTCGTCTTGAGCGTGCGTTAATGAACTTTATGCTTGATCTTCATGTTGATGAGCATGGCTATAAAGAAATTCTGCCGCCATATATGGTAAACCGTGCGAGCATGACTGGAACGGGCCAGCTGCCAAAATTTGAAGAGGATGCCTTTTTGATAGAAAGTGAAGATTACTTCTTAATTCCAACTGCTGAAGTGCCTGTCACCAATCTACACCGTGATGAAATTTTAAGCGGGGATGAACTTCCAATCCGCTTTGCGGCTTACAGCGCATGTTTCCGCTCTGAAGCAGGGTCAGCAGGGCGCGACACAAGAGGCCTTATTCGTCAGCATCAGTTTAACAAAGTGGAATTAGTGAAGTTTGTTAAGCCAGAAGATTCTTATGAGGAACTTGAAAAGCTAACGAATGATGCAGAGAAGGTTTTACAGCTGCTTGAATTGCCATACCGTGTTTTAAGTATGTGTACAGGAGACCTTGGGTTCACTGCTGCGAAAAAGTACGATATTGAGGTTTGGATACCTAGCTATGGTACATACCGTGAGATTTCTTCTTGTAGTAATTTTGAAGCCTTTCAAGCACGCCGTGCGAATATTCGTTTCCGTCGTGATCTAAAGGCAAAACCAGAGCATGTCCACACACTCAATGGATCAGGACTGGCTATTGGAAGAACGGTAGCAGCCATCCTTGAAAACTATCAGCAAGCAGATGGCAGTGTAGTCATTCCAAAGGTTCTGCGTCCATATATGGGTAACCGAGAGTCGATTAAACCAGAATAATCAACTTACTTTCAGGGCAGACTAAGTTCTGTCCTGAAAAATGTTTTTAATATGTTGACATTGTTATTGTTTTTTGATATATTATTTTTTGTCGATACGGAGGAATACCCAAGTCCGGCTGAAGGGATCGGTCTTGAAAACCGACAGGCGGGTTAAACCGCGCGGGGGTTCGAATCCCTCTTCCTCCGCCATCTATTTTTAAAAAACAATCAACTATCGCGCATAAAAACTGGAGATAAATCCACTACAAGCAATTGTAGTGGATTTTTTTGTATATTTTACTTCACTACATGTCACCTACAGCGCATTTCTAATGAAAAAAACACATACTGGCTTAGCCAATATGTGCTTTAGTCAAATTTAGTATTTCAGCTAGTCTTTCATCAACCTCACGGCAAACTCGGACAGCATCCTCTGGACGCTTCACAACGTCTGTATTGTCCATATCAATAATTATTACCTCGCTCGAATTATACTGATTGATTACCCAATCGTCATAACCCTTCCACACTTCGAAATAATATTCCTTTAATTCAGGATTAATTTCAAAGCTTCGGCCGCGAGCCATAATTCGGTCTATAACAGTATCAAATGAACCCTTTAAATAAACCATTAAGTCCGGAGCTTTCTTCGGCAGCTCATTTAATTCTTCCATCATGTTTTCAACAAGATCTTCATAAATCTTAAACTCAAGATCAGAAATTCTGCCGAGATTTTTATTAACATATGCAAAGTACCAATCTTCATAAATCGAACGGTCCTGAATGGTGTAAATCGGTTCTTTCCAGCTAACACAGTCCTTAACTGTTTTAAAACGCTTATTTAAAAAGAATAATTGTAATAAAAACGGAATCCTTCTGGCATCTAATTCTTCAGGAGTTAATTCATAATACAGAGGAAGGATAGGATTATCATCAACTGTTTCATAGAAAACGTTGCTCTCTATTCCTTTACTGCGAAAGTGGGCATTTAATGTATCTGCCACGCTTGTTTTACCTAAACCAATCATACCACCTATAACGATACTCACTAACATCCCCCAATTCTTTCTTATCTAGTGTTGGTCGTGCTGTTATTTTTTAACGATCGTGTAAGTTTTTCAATGATATACTTTAAATCTTCTTCGTTTTTCACAAAATCTAACTCATCACCGTTAAAGCGGAGAACAGGTATCTCGGGATGTGTATGTTCGAAGCTCGTTATGGCTTGTTCATAATCAATAGATAATTGCTCTAAATATAAAGGACTAATGTTTTTTTCTACTTCTCGACCTCTAATTTTTATTCTGTCTAACAGTGTATCTAGACTTGCATTTAAATAAATAATGACATTAGGCTTAGGCATATCCTTTGTCAATATTTGATAAATTTCATAGTACTTCTTATATTCAACAGGACTTAAAGTCCGTTGTGCAAAGATTAAGTTTTTAAAAACATGATAATCAGCCACTACAGACATATTTTTACTTAAGTAATGACTATTAATATCCCCTAATTGCTTATAGCGATTGCAGAGAAAAAACATTTCCGTTTGGAAACTCCATTCCTCAATATTGTCATAAAACTTCCCCAAAAATGGATTTTCATCGACAATCTCTCTTAATAATGCAAAATTGAAATGCTCAGAAATGGCTTTTGCGAGAGATGTCTTGCCTACACCAATTGGCCCTTCAACGGTAATAAAGGGTATTTCCCCCATTGCATGTCCTCCTTCACCAACTGCCTGCAATTTCTATTTGAACGAGTAGAAACTGATATACGTTTTTAGTGGAATTTGTCTAGTTAAGAGCCAATTTTGCAGCTCCCTTGATTGACACAAAGATTATTTTATCATAATCTTTCACAGGAAGGGATATGGAAATTATAGAAGTAATAAATTTCATGTCGAATATGCGAAAAAACTGCCGAATAACGGCAGTTTTTAAAAAATAAAACTTTTATGAACGTTTTACTACATCAAAATTCTCGACAATAAGAAGCCAATTCTGAGGGAAAGCCAGACCAAGCTTCCAGTAACTCATTCCTCTAAGATTGAGTTCTTTCACTAAATTAAACTTCGCTTGAATGGAACGGGCATCTTCAAACCATACTTCATGCTGCTTGCCTTCTGCATCTGTATAGGTAAAGAAGGGAGCTTGTGCCTTTGTATTATACTGAATAGGTACATTGTTGGCAGCTGCTATTTCAATTGCCTGTTGAGGACTGACAGCTTTTGCTACTGTTCCTTGAACAAATGGAAGTGTCCAATCATATCCATATAAATTCTGTCCCATCATAATTTTATTAGCAGGCATTTCGGTAAGGGCGTATTCAATTACTCTGCGGACTTGATCGATAGGAGAAACTGCCATAGCGGGTCCTCCACTGTAGCCCCATTCGTAAGTCATAATTACGACAAAGTCGGCAATTTCACCATGTGCGCGATAATCATGTGCTTCATACCATTCACCTTTTTGAGTCGCACTCGTTTTAGGAGCAAGAGCAGTTGACATTAACCAGCCTTCCGCCTGAAATCTAGCTTTAGCTTTTCTTAAAAAGGTGTTATAAGCCTCACGATCTGCAGGGCGTAAAAATTCAAAATCAAAATGGATATCTTTAAAGCCATATTTCTTTGCCGTAGCGACAATATTGTTTAAGAATCGGTCCTGAATCGCGATATCATTTAATAAGATGCGTCCTAACTCATCACTAAACTGATCTTCTTCTTGATTATCCACTACCATCATAAGAGTATTTTGATTAGCTCTCGCGATTGCCGGAAAATTATTTAGTGGCGGCTCCCTTAATGAGCCATCGCGAAGAGCATGAAAGCTAAAGGGTGCTAAATAGGTTAAGTATGGAGCGGCTTCACGTGCACTTTCTTCCAAAGCAGGTGCAACGGTAGTGCCACGTGGCTCAACATATGCGTTGAATTCTGCTTTGGTTTTGGGTCTTTGTGGTATATAAAGGCGCAAACCAACACGAAGAGGTTGATTAACCTGAAGCTGATTTACTGTAGCTATTTGTTGGTAGGGTACTCCTACTTTTTGTGAAATGGACCATAAACTGTCACCAGGCTGTACATAATAGAAACGACCGACTATAGGTATGACCATTGCCTGACCTACGACTAGATTATTTGGATTGGGGATATCATTTGCTTCTACAATATCATTAACAGTTGTTTGATAAGCTCTTGCAATGGTGGTTAATGATTCATTCCGCTGAACAACATGAATCTGCATTTTTCTTCCCCCCTAAAATACGCTACATCCATTTTATGAGAGAAGATAGAAATTGATGATGAATAATTTACTATTTTTATAATCTGAATACTTACAATAAGGCGGTCTAAAATCATGGTTGAACTAAATCAAGATGAATACTATATGAAAGAAGCTATTAAGGAAGCAAGGAAAGCTGAGGAATTTGCAGAAGTACCCATCGGAGCAGTCATTGTAATGGAAGGTAAAATCATCTCTAGGGGACATAATCTAAGAGAAACAGAGCAAACAGCCATAGCCCATGCTGAATTACTTGCAATTGACCGTGCCTGCAAGGCATCAGGGTCTTGGCGGCTTGAAAATGCAACATTGTATGTCACCCTAGAGCCGTGTCCTATGTGTTCAGGGGCCATTATTTTATCAAGAGTAAAAAGAGTTGTTTATGGGGCAGCCGACCCAAAAGGGGGCTGTGCAGGCACATTTATGAATTTATTGCAGGACGAACGGTTTAATCATCAAAGTGAAGTGACGAGTGGAGTGTTAGCAGAGGAATGCGGACAATTGTTATCAAACTTTTTTCGAAGTCTCCGAGAGAAAAGGAAATTACAAAAGAAAAATAACTTACAATAATTTACAAACGATTACGATTGATTTTTTCGAGGATTATTAGTATACTAAAAAAGCGTCAGATACGACGCACTAACAATTGGTATCAACTTTGCCGTGCTAGGTGGGGAGGTAGCGGTGCCCTGTACTCGCAATCCGCTCTAGCGAGGCTGAATCCCTTCCTGAGGCTGATATCCTGTAGGGTCTGCCTTAAGTAAGTGGTGTTGACGCCCGGGTCCTGCGCAATGGGAATCCATGAACCATGTCAGGTCCGGAAGGAAGCAGCATTAAGTGGAAGCTCCCATGTGCCGCAGGGTTGCCTGGGCCGAGCTAACTGCTTAAGCAGCGCCTATGGGCGTCAGTCGACGGAAGGTGCACGGCAGTTTATATTAGAAATCAACTCATCTCCACTGGAGATGAGTTTTTTCGTATTACCTGAGAATACACTTTGGAAAATAGAAAATGATACGGTATAATAAGAAGGATGAAATATTGAAGGGGGCTGTTGTTTTTGGCATATCAAGCTTTATATCGTGTTTGGCGTCCTCAGCAGTTTTTTGATGTAGTAGGACAAGAGCATGTAACCAAAACATTACAGAACGCCCTGCTTCAACAAAAAATCTCACATGCCTATCTATTTAATGGGCCCAGAGGAACAGGGAAAACAAGTGCTGCGAAAATCTTAGCGAAAGCAGTCAATTGTGAAAGATCACCGATATCGGAGCCGTGTAACGAATGTGATTCTTGTAAGGGTATAACGAATGGGACAATATCAGATGTGTTAGAGTTTGATGCAGCCTCCAATTCTCGTGTAGAGGAAATGAGAGATGTCTTAGATAAGGTGAAATTTGCTCCAACTGCCGTTAATTACAAGGTCTATATCATTGACGAAGTACATATGCTGTCGATCAGTGCGTTTAATGCCTTATTAAAAACCTTGGAGGAACCGCCGAAGCATGTCATCTTCATATTAGCCACGACAGAGCCTCATAAGATACCATTAACGATTATCTCACGGTGTCAGCGTTTTGATTTCAGAAGAATTACAGCACAATCGATTGTTAATCGCATGAAGTTAATCGTTGATGAAACAGGTGTGGCTTGTGATGACGTTGCTTTGCAGTTGATTGCCCGTGCTGCAGAAGGCGGTATGCGGGATGCCTTAAGTCTATTAGATCAGGCTATTTCCTTTAGTCAAGAACGAGTAACGGTTGAAGATGCTCTTACTGTGACAGGGTCCGTTTCAATGGGATTTTTGAATAAGCTCGCTAGGTCTGTTCTAGAAAAGGACGTAGCCAGCGGTTTAGAAGCTTTGGAAGAACTCTTATTTCATGGGAAAGATCCTGCGCGTTTTATCGAGGATTTCATATTATATTATCGTGACATGTTGCTTTTTAAAACGGCACCAAATCTTGAAGAATCATTAGAAAGAGTTATGCTCGATGAAGACTTTCGAACTATTTCTGAATCCGTTCCTTATGAACAAATTTACGAGTTAATTGATCTCTTGAATAAGACACAGCAGGAAATGCGTTGGACAAACCATCCAAGAATCTTCTTAGAGGTAGCGATTGTAAAGTTGTGTCAAATCGAAAGCAAACAAGTTGAGCAGGCCGATACAGGACAACTATCTCAATTGCTTGCAAAACTTGACCAACTAGAGCAAGAACTCCAGCAATTAAAGACAACAGGGGTAGCAATTTCACAAGAAACTGCAACACCTGCTGGGAAGCCTGCTCAAAGGACATCAAGGAAGGGCTTCCAGCCTCAGGTTGGAAAGATAAACGAAGTATTAAAGAGCGCAACAAAAAATGATTTGAATAAGGTTAAAGGTAAATGGGGCGAAATGAGAGCTAGACTAATGAAATCGCATGCAGCCCTATTAAATGAAGCTGAGCCAGCTGCGGCAGCGGCAAATGCATTTATTTTAAAATTTAAACATGAAATTCACTGTCAGATGGCAATGGATAACAGCCGTTTTATAGAAACTGTTACACAAGCGCTTCAAGAATTAACCGGTAACAGGTATGCGATATTAGGTGTACCTGAAGATCAATGGTTAACCATTCGAGAGAGCTTTTTAAATAGCAACCAAACAGACAGCGGAGAAGTTTCAGGTTCTCAGCCTGAGGAAGAACCGCATATTGCTGAAGCAAAGAATTTGTTTGGTGCTGAGTTTGTAGAAATAATTGACTAAAATATTGGAGGTAATGAATGATGCGTGGCGGTATGGGAAATATGCAAAATATGATGAAGCAAATGCAGAAAATGCAAAAGAAGATGGCAGAGGCACAAGAAGAATTAGGACAGCAGAAAATTGAAGGTACAGCTGGCGGCGGTATGGTAACTGTTGTTGTCACTGGTCATAAAGAAGTAGTAGATGTAATCATTAAGCCAGAAGCAGTAGATCCTGATGATGTAGAAATGCTACAAGATTTAGTGCTGGCTGCAACAAATGACGCCCTTAAGAAGGTAGAAGAATTAACAAACAATACAATGGGCCAATTTACTAAAGGAATGAATCTTCCGTTTTAGTATGTTTGGTTCCAGTGCCAAGGCTTCTCGAGGGCGCTTGAGTCCTGCTAACGGCAGGACCGCAGGCGGCTGTCGGGGCTGATAAAGGCGCTTATGCTCTTCGAGGAGATGACTAAGAAAAATGCATTATCCTGAACCAATCTCTAAGCTGATTGACAGCTTTATGAAGTTGCCAGGTATCGGTCCGAAAACGGCCGCTCGTCTGGCTTTTTTTGTTCTAAGTATGAAAGAGGATACTGTTCTTGATTTTGCAAAGGCGTTAGTCAATGCGAAACGGAACTTAACCTATTGCTCCGTCTGCGGGCATATAACAGATCAAGACCCATGTTATATCTGCGAGGATGTCCGAAGAGACAAAAGTATTGTTTGTGTAGTTCAAGATCCAAAAGACGTAATAGCGATGGAAAAGATGAAGGAATTTAATGGTCTCTACCATGTCCTGCACGGGGCGATCTCCCCGATGGATGGAATAGGGCCAGAGGATATCAATATTCCTGACTTATTGAAACGGCTTCAGGACGAAACAGTACAAGAGGTAATACTAGCCACAAATCCCAATATTGAGGGTGAGGCTACTGCAATGTATATTTCGCGCTTGTTGAAACCTTCAGGAATTAAGACAACCAGAATAGCACATGGACTTCCTGTAGGCGGAGATCTTGAATATGCAGATGAAGTGACGCTATCAAAAGCGTTAGAAGGCCGCAGAGAATTATAAAATCGGGGGAATCAGTCATGTTTTTTCGCCGTAGAGGATGGCTGCGAAAAGAGTTTGATGAAAAGCTGTTAACGCAGTTAAATGAATATAAAGATCAGTGGCAAAAGCAAAAGCAATTATTAGATAGAAGTTTTGATCCGTCAGAAGAAGCAATCTGTCAGACGAAAATTGCAGAGGTAAAATACTTCTTTCTATTAAAAGAGGCCAAACATCGGAATGTAAGAATAAGCAGGTAAAGAAAAAGCTATCTCCATAGGTCTATTTTTAATAACTTGTACATAAGTTGTAATAAAATCGGACCTTAAGGGGGATAGCTTTTTTGGAACCAATTGTTGTTATTTCTATACTAGGCGGTCTTATTGTAATGATGTTATTCTTTGGAGCCCCTTTTAAACCAGTAAGGTTTGTTGGCCAAGCTGTCATTAAATTATTAATCGGGGCATTATTTTTGTTTTTTCTTAATGCGGCAGGTAATAATATAGGGATTCATGTTCCAATCAATTTTGCTACATCAGCCGTTTCAGGTTTTCTAGGAGTTCCGGGATTATTTGCGCTAGTTGCTATTCAGACATGGATACTATAATTTATTGCCGCTGGGTAACAGCGGCTAATTTTTTTTGCTGTGTTAATGGATACTGTTGATTTTCGCTGCAGGCGCTTGACTCCAGCGGGATGTACGAGCTAAGTGAGACCCCACAGGTCGGAACGACCGAGGAGGCTCACGGGCGAGCCCGCGGAAAGCATAGCGCCTGCAGTGCAAATCAACAGCCTGATTTAACACAGCCAATTTTTTTAAAAATACTATTGACCAATTTAATAATCTAATGTAATATATGAAAAGTCGTCGCAAGCAACACTTCATCTTAGTTAGAAAAGTTGTTGACATAAACGACATTGAATGGTATATTATTAAAGTCGCTTTTAGGTGACGGAGCAAAAATTGATCTTTGAAAACTAAACAAACA
>JBFNER010000066.1:0-13755 GCA_040797665.1 Neobacillus sp.
ACTTTGGAATAGTTTTTACCCTAAAAGCTTGTGAGGCCGCTCCTTGGGCAAAACTTGGTAATAGTTTTTACCTTAAAAGCTCGTAAGGCCGCTCCTTGGGAAAAACTCGGGAATAGTTTTTACCTTAAGCGCTAGTTCTTGAATGATTCCAACAAAGCACACCCTCCATCTGAGATTTTGTTTATTTCAACAATAGTTAAATACATATATAATAGTAGAAACTAGATTTTTTTTTAGCTAGAAAGGCATATTTCAAATCGATTCCCCTTATGATGTATAAATGTGGTACTGTTAATGTAATGATTTTTCCAAAATGAATGTTTAGGAGAAGGAAAATGAACGAGACACTACTAATCTTTAAAAATGGGCCCTTCAATAAGTACTGGCGGATTACGACGAGTGGAAACACCTTAGAAGTGACCTATGGAAAGGTTGGTTCCGTTCGTTCTGTGAAACGAAGAAGGTTCCCGAACTCAGAAATTTGCCGGCAAGAAAGTGAAAAACAGATTAAAGCTAAGCTTGATAAGGGCTATGTAGTCGTTCAAAGCTCCTTCCAGCTGACCATGGCAAGCACGATGACCGAAGAGTTGTTTTGGGAGCTGATAGAGCTGAGCAAGCAAAACAGCACTAATTTCGATGAGCAGCAAGTGTGGCTGGTCGAGCATTTAACAAAGAAGACGATTAAAGATCTTGTCGTGTTCGATTACATTTTCAGTCAACAATTCCGCAAGTCATTCACGTCTGATTTGTGGGCGGCGAGTTTCATTGCGACCGGTGTCAGCACGGATGAGTGCTTTGATGGGTTCAGAGCCTGGATGATTACCCTTGGCAAGGAAGCGTACGAGGCCGCTATCAACGACCCGGAAACCCTACTCCCCTACTTAGAGGAACTAAGAGAAAAGGGTGAGCAGCCTCAGCAGGAAGAAATCCTGGATGTCGCCAGCCTGGCATACGAGGAAAAAACAGGTCTCGATGAAGATGCTTTTTATAATTTATACAATCAATATGTACACGATCTCTACCTTGACCCGGTCCTCCAATTTGATTGGAACGAGTTTGATCTAGAAAGCCTGCGGAGAAAATTCCCGAAGCTTTGGGATGTGTATGGCGAAAAACCGTTTAAATAAGGCGTTTCCACTTTAGGTGGAGACGTTTTTTTATGTCTTAGTATTAAGTGAATAAACTCCAGGCTTCATGAGTGCTTTATGACGACTCAAACGATGGGCCCTTTCTTTTTTCAGGCTTCATGAGTACTTCATGGCGACCGAATTGCAGGGCCCTTTTGTTTTTCGAGCTTCATGAGTGCTTCATGGCGACTGAATTGCAGGGCCCTTTCTTTTTTCAGGCTTCATGAGTACTTCATGGCGACCGAATTGCAGGGCCCTTTTGTTTTTCGAGCTTCATGAGTGCTTCATGGCGACTGAATTGCAGGGCCCTTTCTTTTTTCAGGCTTCATGAGTACTTCATGACGACCGAGTTGCAGGGCCCTTTCTTTTTTCAGGCTTCATGAGTGCTTCATGACGGCCGAGTTGCAGGGCCCTTTCTTTTTTCAGGCTTTATCTACCCAAAATGAATTTGAACCGAACGACATGGTATAGTTTTTGCTTTTATGAAAAAAACTAAGGGAAAATCTGGTTAGGGGAAATGATGATGAGTGCGGATCAGCGTAAATTAACAGCGGTTGAAATGGGGAAGCTCTGGATTACCTATGAAGGCAATACGATGGCCCAATGTATTTTCAAATACTATCTTCAGCATTGCGATGACGCAGGAATTAAAAAGGTAGTCGAATATGCTTTGAATTTATCAGAATCGATTTTAGCTAGTATTAAAGACATTTATGAACAAGCGGGTTTTCCTGTTCCCATTGGCATGACAGAGGATGATGTCAACATTCATGCGCCAAGATTATTTGCCGACGAGTTCTATCTTTATTACCTAAGGTATACAGGTAAAACAGGACTCAGCATTTATTCAATTGCCATCCCTTTAATCACACGGAATGATATTCGTGACCTTTTTATCAGCTGGATTAACTCTACCATCCAGCTTTCCAATATGGTCAATGAACAGTTACAAGCCAAGGGCATTGCGGCTCCTCCCCCTAGCCTTCCGATACCTGAAAGAGTGACATTTATTGATAAGCAATCGTATTTACATGGTTTTATTGGAGATACTCGCCCGCTGCACGCGATGGAGGTCACCCATCTTCACAATAACCTTGATAATAACGTCACAAGCAAGGCCTTGCTGGCTGCCTTCATTCAGGTGGCCCGGGATGAGAAGGTTCGTGATTTTTTTAAAAGAGGAGAAAAAATCGCCCATAAGCATTTGGAAAGCTGTTCGAAACAGCTCAGCGATGAGCATTTACCAGGAGCTTCCCTCATCGACCATTTGATCACCACCTCTATCACTCCGCCTTTTTCGGATAAGTTAATGCTGGCGCATAAAATTGATATGTTTTCGATGAAAATCCGAGCGTATGGAAACGGCGCCTCCCTTAACGGCAGGCGTGATATTGGTGCGATGTATGCGAAGATGCTGCTCGATGTCTCCCTTTATGTCGAGGACGGAGCCAACTTGATGATCGATCTGGGCTGGATGGAACGGCCGCCCTCCGCTGCCAATCGAAAGCATCTTAATTCAGAATAGTTTTCCGAACTATTTTTTCAATAAAATGGCCGACATATCCTAGGATCAGGCCAATGATAATGCCATTGAATACGGGCATGTCCAAAAAGAAGGTGATAGGATTTTGCCCGTAATCGCTATAATCATGCAGCATTAATCCCGCGTCCATCCCGACCACCATACCAATGAAAAAACCTGTGAAATAGGTTCGGCGTTCGAATGTATGATCGAGGACTTGAGCGTTGTTCGCTTTTGCCGTATTGTACGCATGCCATAAGGAAAAGCAGTAGAGTGACGGGTAAAATAAACCCCAGCGATAATCGATGATCTCGTGTGCTTGAAAGAAATCGCCTCTGAAGCTATAGAGCAGAGCAAGGTTTAGATTGGAGTAGACGTTTACGAGAATTTCAAAGACAATCAGGACAGTGCCGATAAAGTAATTTTTGTTATATAATTGTCCGAATCCTGGTAAAACCAGTGACCATACCAGCGCTGCCACTGGGGATTTATACCCACGTCGTTGTCTCATCACGTATGCCCCCTCTTTTCTATATATTACTTGTTTTTATAGTATTATTGGGGGTTTTCTCGAATATTTCACAAAATATGGTAAATTAGTTATAGCAGCATAGTTTGGGAGTTAGGTATTACTACCTATTTTTGGAAAAATAATGTTTACGTCGATTTTTGTCGACTGCTACTGCAGAAATTGTCTAACGGTTCTGGGTGAAAAAACGGAACTGAACGGGTACCTCAACCGTCATATATGTTAGAGATAAAACAGGGGGCAGTTTACATGAAAAGGGTGCTGATTGCATTATTTGTTACGTTGGTGTTGTTTATCGCCACAGGGGGCCTGAACAATTTCTCCGTCGCCAACAACCAGGTGACCACCACAGAGAATTTATAGATCCAACCACATACAAACACTTGGGCTGAGATTCCCAAGTGTTTTTTTATTGTGGTGCAACGGAGCACGGGGACGGTTCTGCTGCTTCCTTGAGGAAGCAGCAGAACCGTCCCCGTGCTCTCTTACTGGAGAGAGTTGAGCTTGATTTGTTGATGGATGTACCGATGAAATTTTTGATAATAGATCACATTTAGATACATGACTGGAATGTAAAAAACGAGGGAATACCACGACTTCCAGGTCTTAAAGGTATATAGGTTAAAGAACTTCATTCCGACCCATTCCAATCCAAATAATATTCCTGATCCCACGAGGATAAAGAGCAAGCTGTTAGGCTTATTTTTTGCATAATAATTCATAAAAATTAGCAGCGTAAACGGATACACGATATTTTGCAATAATACATCCATGAGTTCAGCGCTATTCCGGTCTACGGTATCATAGAAATCATACGGCTCCATGGCTAGAAAATAATCGCCAACGGTTGTATAAAGAAGATTAAATAACAAGATTGCGATGATCTCTGTCTTCATAAGAACCCTGCTTCTCTTATGCAGGAAAAAAAATAACCAAAAGACCAATATCGTCGCAAAAATAGTAAACCATTCATTTTCATCAAACTTTTTGGGCAAAATCGGTGTTAGTATTTCATGTGCCTTTTCGAAGAATTCCATTAGATGATCCTCTCTCTTTTCAGGGTGTCGTGAAGATAACGTGTAAATGAAAGAGTAAGTAAGATTACGAGCATTTCGAAAAACATATCCATGGATGGATACCAGCTTTTGCTGTCCGACCGTAAGACACCGATTAATAAAAATATCTTTTCGACCGTTACCCCGAACACAATCCAAGAAAACGTCGCCAGCAGCTTCTTAAACAATGTCGCTTTTGAACGATATACCGCCATTAGCCACATGAGTGTGATCGCAAAAATGACTCCGTATTGCAAACGCACCGTCCAAAACGGAAAATGCTCTGTCACAACCGTGATTCTGTCAAACGGCGAAGAAATGAAGTAGAACATATGCTGACAAAAATAAGAAGTAAACAAAAACAACAGAAAAATTTCTATTTTCGTGAACCATTTTTCTAATAAAGGAAGCGTCCAAACAAGTAATCCGGAAATCACCAGCACGACAAAGAAGGTAAGCATCAACATTAACCAATTCTCCTACATTTTCACTTTGTATTTAGGGTTGTTTTAATTTGATAAAGTTATTCAGCATCTTTCACTTCGATCGCGGGCTGGAATAAATTTTTATTTTCTTTAAATGATTGTCACAATTAGCGTTTTCTTTTTGGGAAATAATGTGGTATTTTACAATATGGTGATAAATTTGATAATTAAACAATTATTTGCAAATTTGACGATTCTTGTGTCACTTTTGTTCGTATACACGCAGATTTCTTCAAGTGCTCCTCTTCAATCTAGTTCATCGACCATACGGAAGTTATTTGCCGGTATCATTGGCGGACTATTAAGCAACATCCTTATGCAATACAGTATTCGAATTGATACAACAATCATTGATTTAAGGCATATTCCCATCATTTTGTTAGCCTATTACGGCGGCGCTTTACCTACGGTCACAGCCATGATCCTCGTCATCCTTGGCCGTTTTATGATTGGAGTTAGTCCAGCAGCCTATGCCTCAATCATTCTAGTAACCGGTGTAGGATTATTTTCCCTTTATATTTCCAAAAGACCGTTATCGAAAAAAGTAAAAACCCTTCTTATGCTTACTTTTTCCAATATTATCTTTTCGGTCCTAGCGATTCTACTCATTACCGATTCATCTTTGCTGATTTCGATCATCCTTACCTATTGGGCGGTCTCTTACATTGCCGGCTATTTGGCCTTTTACGTCGTTCACTTTTTGCGGAAAAGCCAGGAGATGTTCAACAAGTATAAATCCGAGTCCACTACCGACGGGCTGACGGGTTTAAATAATGTCAGGAAATTTGACGAGGTTTATTACAAGCTGATTAACGATTTACAATCCAACAATCAAAGCCTGTCTCTGCTTTATATTGATATTGATTTTTTCAAAAAAATTAACGATACCTATGGCCACACAGAAGGCGATGAGGTTTTAAAAGAATTAGGGTCGCTGCTTCTAAGCAATACAAGGAATTTCGATTTAGTCAGTCGAAATGGCGGCGAGGAATTTACAGTGCTATTACTAGATTGTCGCTTAGAACGGGCACTCGAAATTGCCGAGCGGATTCGAAAAAAAATCGAAAAGCACGAATTTACACTGAAGAGCGGAAAGGAAATTAACCTCACCATCTCCATTGGTATTGCGACTTACCAAGACACAACCGAAGACCCCGCCATGCTGATCAAAGACGCCGACCAAGCGTTGTACCAGGCGAAAAATACAGGACGTAACAAGGTCGTTGCTTTTAGAAATACCCTTAGCCAGGCTTAATGCCTGGCTTTTTTTTCATAGGATGCGCTTTGTTTTAAAGTGGGTGGTGGTTACAATTTGTATCTGGTGTTTTGGTGGGGGTGGGTATCTGCCATTTTGGTGTGATTGGCTATCTGTCATTTTGGTGTCGCTATCTGCCAAATTTTCATTTATCTGCAAAATCCGCATCCTATCTGCCAAACATACCTCTCCACCCACACGTACCACCAGAAAAGTCAGGCTCTTTTAACTAAAGAAAGGGAATTGGATATTTAAGGTGTTAATTGGAGAATTTATCTTATAGGATTCTTTTTTGGAGGTTACTTATGGAAGAAAAGGAAAAGCAGATTAGGCTTACGGCGGGTGAGCTTGGCCAGCTTTGGGCTCAATATTTAAATGATAGTGCAAGTGCTTGTCTTCTAGCATTTTTTCTAGAAAAAGCAGAGGATGGCGAAATTAAGCCGTTAATTGAGTTTGCTTTAGGTTTATCTGCTTCACATATTCAAAAGGTTACTGCCATACTAACCGAGGAAAAAAATGTCATTCCTACTGGTTTTAGCCTTGAAGAAGATGTTGATGTAACGGCACCTAGGCTTTATTCTGACAGCTTTGTACTAAATTTTTTACATCAAATGTCCCTTGTTGGATTGACCACCTATGCTGGTGCTGTTTCCGCCAGTGTCAGAAAGGATATTAGATCATATTACATGGAATGCCTAACTGAAACAATGGAGTTATATAATCGTTCAACCGAACTATTATTATCTAAAGGATTATTTATCAGGTCGCCGAACCTGCCTAATTTAGAGAAGGTTGAATTTGTGAAAAAGCAAGAGTTTATGTTAGATGTGTTTGGCGAAAAAAGACCATTGGTTGCCGCTGAGGTCAATCATTTATTTGCGAATCTGCAAAGAAACGCATTGGGCGTGGCAGCCCTTACTGGATTTAGTCAGGTGGTTAAGGACAAGGATGCCAAACAATTCTTCTTAAAAGGGTTGGAAATTGGTAATAAGCATATTCGATTATTCAGAGATAAGCTAGAGGAAAGTAAACTACCTGCACCGATGGGCTGGGACTCAGAAATAACCAATAGTACCGCCTATACTTTTTCTGATAAATTAATGATGTTCTTCACCTCTGGTTTGATTGCTTTGAGCGTTGGCTATTACGGTACTGCGGTCAGTCAAAGTCCAAGAGGCGACCTTGCTGCCATGTATAATAGACTATCAATGGAAGTTCAGATGTACTCCGAAGACGGAGCCAATATCATGATCAAAAATAAATGGTTAGAACAGCCGCCAATCGCATCCGATCGTGATGAGTTAATACGACACAAGGATAAATGAGAACCCAAGCTGCCGTCATCTGGCGGCTTTTTTTGTGGGTAGGTGAAAAGTACTCGGCGCAACTTCCCCTCCCCTATTTCGAATTAATCTAAATTCTACGTTGATTTCTAATCCTCATCTATCCTTCAGATGGGGATTATTTAGTGAAGAAGGATTATTTTTCCTTTAATCGAATACTAATACATAGGAATTACCAAGGAGGCGTTTTTACATGAAGACACCAATTAAGAATCGGATCGGCGGAGTGTTTGTTCCCGTTCGCGATCTTGAAAAGGCAAAAGAGTGGTACAGTAGGATTCTAGGTTTAAAAGGCGGAGAGATCTTTTTCGGGCATATTTTCACCGCACCCATGGAAGGCACCGCTGGATTGGTTCTTGATACGATGCCGAAATGGAGAAACGAAGCTGGCGATATTTCCACCTACCAAGCCCCGTCCATCCAGTTTTTAACGAATGATCTTCACGCTTCCTATCAATTTATGAAAGACCAGAATGTTGAGCTAGTGACTGAGATTCTCGATGACTTTTATTTTGTTTTTAAAGACTTAGATGGAAATATGTTAATGATTTGTAAGGGGTAATCAAAGTGAAATCGATGATACAAAATTAAAGCAAAAAGGCAATTGGTACTGGATTTACTGCACTTTGGTTAGCTCAAATTGTTGCTGTCCCACTCGGGCATGTCGCTTTTTCTGATAGCACGGGCATCATATGGACCCTTTAGTTACCGTGCTCTCGCTTTTTTTGATGGCACGGGCATCATATGGACCCTTTAGTTACCGTGCTCTCGCTTTTTTTGATGGCACGGGCATCATATGTGCCCTTTGGTTACCGTGCTCTCACTTTTTTTGATGGCACGGGCATCATATGTGCCCTTTGGTTATCGTGCTCTCGCTTTATTTGATGGCACGGGCATCATATGTGCCCTTTGGTTACCAGCTTTTTTCTGCAAAAAAAAACACCCGACTATTCGGATGCGTACTTAATGATCCCATGTAAATAAACAGAGTATTCACGTTGGATACATTCTCTTAACCTAATCTTACCTTCGCTCTCTAACTCTCCCACCCAAGCTTGGATCCTTTTTTCATCTTCTTTCGTAGCCTTCGGAATCTCGGTTGAAAATAAATTCCCTCGACTCACGTCACGTAATTTCTTCAATAAACCAGCTTTATTCATTGGGTCAACCCCTTTGTCTATATCTATTCGACATAAAGGCGGGGTTCTCCTGCTTTTTACAGCCCGAACTGTTCTTTTAATAACCTTTTGTACTCCGCTGGGTCGACGTCCCTCTTCTCCATGCTGCCATCCACCCATTCTGTGTAGGAAGTATCGGTCAAGATTGCGTTCCCCTGATCCGTCAATCGCGTCACAAGCGGTCTTTTGTTAAAAGCAGAATCCGGGTGCTCGATGATCGTCTTTTGGATCTGGTTTAACTCTGCCAAGTCCACAACGGTATAGGTCGAGTCGAAAGCATAGCCAACCTTCCAGTCCTGGTCCTTATGTTTTAATTTCATATTGAAAAAATAATCTCCATGTTCACTGGCTGTTCGTTCTACCTTGAATTCACCATTATTCGAGGTCACGACCTCACCCGTCAACGGTACAGGCGTCAACGGAATGTTCCCCCCAAAGCCCGTATCTACGAGATACTCTTTCCCATCGTGCGTCAGAATGATTGTTACATGTGTTTTCCCCGTATAACTCCAGCGCTTCTCCATCTGGTTGTACACGATCCCGCGCACCAGCCGCACGTCAAACCCGTTCTCCATTAAAAAAAGATAAAGAAGCGTATTGAGGTCATAACAAAGCCCGCCTTCGTTTTGGTGAATGATTCTTTTTACCAGATTGTCTTTCGTAATTTCTTCGATGTTCTTTGAAATAATACATAAGTTTTCAAATGGAATGGTTTGTGCTGTTTTTGCCAACACGGTACTTAATTTTTCAAACTTAATCGCTTCATTCTGCGGAAGGTTTATTCTTTTTCTAAATAAATCATCCATTCTGACACCTCCATTTACTTTCTATCTTACACCTCGTGGGGGAAAAAATGTGTTTTTTTATTGGGGATGGAGCCTGTGGACTTGTGCATAGTTTTTAGATAGATTTGGTTGGATCAAGGAGGTGTTTTTAGCAGAAAAGGTGAATGTTTGAGTTGGCAGAATAGGCCCCTCAAATCGGCATAAACGCCTCACAGCGGCACATATTCCCCAAAGAACTCCTCCACCCTTCGACATCTGCAAAATAACTCGGATTTTCTTGCTGAATTTGTCTAACGATTCTGCCAGAATTTTCGGAACTTTAATAGAGTTGATACGTCATACTAGTATGTATCGAAGGGGGGAGTTTTTGGGATGGCTTTTTCTAGAAAGAAGATTTGGATTGCTTTCTTTGCTGCTGCTTTAGTGCTTTTTTATTGGGGGACGGCTGAACGTACGGAGGCCGCTACTACCAATAAGGGCTGGGTTCTGAAAGATAACAGTTGGTATTACTATGATCATGGCAAACCGGCAACAGGCTGGGTGCTAGATTCGGGTAAGTGGTATTATCTCGATCCATCTGGAAAGATGAAGACAGGTTGGGTGTTGGTGAATCAAAAGTGGTATTTCCTGAATCAGTCTGGGGCGATGGCCACGGGCTGGCTGAAGCAGCAAACTAGCTGGTACTACTTAGACTCCAGCGGTGCGATGCGGACAGGCTGGCTGCAGGTTTCGGGTCATTGGTATTATTTTGAGAAATCCGGGCAGATGAAGACAGGCTGGCTCCTGGATAACGGGAACTGGTACTACCTGAATACTGCCGGGGTCATGCGCAAAGGCTGGCTCGATTATCATGGCGATACGTATTATTTCCACCCAGATGGGCGGATGGCAACGGGCTGGATTAAGGACAGTTATTTTAAATACTATCTTGAAAGCTCTGGTGTGATGGCCAAGGGTTGGAAGTTGATTTCGGGTGAATGGTATTATTTTCAATATTATAATGGTGTGATGTTATCGCAAACCTTTGTCGACGGCTATTATCTCCATAGCGATGGTACTTGGGCGCAGCCGGGTAAATCCGAGGTTCTCCCGAATGTGAATCGTTTGAAGGAGATGCTCGATGTTGGCATCACGCAGGATGGGCTGATTGAGGCAATGGGGCCAGATTATCGGGTTATGCCTGGTATTCATAACGAATATTGGTTCTATGCGCTTAAGGTGACAGACGAAAATCAGTATGTGCCGGTCAAGTGGGATTCAGACGAGTACAGCCTTGACGATATTGCAGATGGAATAGCCGATATCTTCGTCATCTTCTACTGGAACGCTGATAAAACGGCCTATTACGTTGGAATCGAATATTTTGATACGCAGCACCGTTTCCACTCCTACTACTCGACCAAGCAGGATATTATCTATTGATTCACGAGAAAGTAGTTCTTCATTGAACTACTTTTTTTATATGGTGTTGACAAAAGGTTTTATCTGTTTTACAATTATCTCGAATTCAAGATATTTGAATTTCTTTTTTTAAAATAAAAATCTCGAATTCGAGATAAAAATTAGGAGGATTTTAACATGATGAATATTGGATTATTAATCATTCGTGTCGTAATAGGATTACTGTTTGTAGGTCACGGTGCACAGAAGCTGTTTGGCTGGTTCGGCGGCCATGGTTTGAAAGGAACTGGCGGCTGGTTTGAATCGATTGGCATGAAACCAGGTGTGACGATGGCCCTGCTCGCTGGCTTGGCAGAATTGATTGGCGGGGCATTGTTTGCTTTAGGACTGTTAACTCCGCTTGCGGCGATTATGATTGCCGGAGCGATGGTCATCGCGATCGTGAAGGTTCATGGTTCAAACGGAATCTGGGCAACCTCAAATGGATATGAATATCACCTTACCTTAATTGCGGTCGTGATTGGATTAGCGTTGATCGGCCCTGGTCAATATGCGGTTGATGCATTTTTATTCTAATTTTTAGGGAAAAATAAATGTTAAAAGGGGTGTGTGGAAAAGATGAGTAAGAAAACGATGGGGATTCACCATATCACAGCGATTGTCGGTCATCCGCAGGAGAATGTTGATTTTTACGCAGGGGTCTTAGGGTTACGAATGGTCAAACAAACGGTCAATTTCGATGAACCGGGAACGTACCACCTTTATTTCGGAAATGAAGCTGGTGCACCAGGAACGATTATTACCTTCTTCCCTTGGGCTGGAGCACATCAGGGAACCGTTGGAGACGGTCAAGTCGGTGTCACTTCCTATGTCGTTCCAAAAGGAGCATTTGATTTTTGGAAAAAGAGGCTGGAAAAGTTCAATATTTCCTTTATGGTGACAGAGCGATTTGGCGAGCAGTATTTGGTCTTTGATGACCCGCACGGCCTTCATTTGGAAATCGTTGAAAGAGACGAAGGCGAAATCAACTCATGGACCTTTGGTGACGTTACACCTGAAGTGGCGATCAAAGGATTTGGCGGAGCGATGCTGTTATCCGCACAGCCTGAGCAAACCGCAGAATTATTGGAAAAAGTAATGGGCCTTGAATTTGTTGGGAAAGAAGGCGATCTTGCCCGTTACCGCTCTACGGGCGATCTCGGCAATGTCATCGACCTTAAATTAACATCGAGCGGCCGAGGACAAATGGGGGTCGGAACCGTTCACCACATTGCCTGGCGCGCAGCCGATGATGAAGACCAATTGGATTGGCAAAAATACGTGGCATCTCATGGCTACCAGGTCACTCCGGTACAGGACCGAAACTATTTTAACGCGATTTATTTTAGAGAACACGGTGAAATTCTCTTTGAAATTGCGACCGATCCTCCAGGCTTTGCCCATGACGAATCTGCTGAGACCATGGGTCAGAAATTGATGCTGCCAGCGCAGTATGAAATCCATCGTGATAAAATTGAACGCGTTTTACTGCCGTTTCAAGTAAGAGAATTAGACTGACTATAAATTTGTAAAGAAAGAAATAATAGGGAGTGTTTGGCAATGGGTTTCTTATCTAAATTATTTGGGTATTCAACTAACAAGGAGGAAGAAAAAATGACCAATGTAAAATTAGCGGTAATCTATTACAGCATGGGTGGCACAAACTATCAGCTTTCAAAATGGGCCGAAGAAGGTGCCAAAGAACTTGGCGCTGAAGTGAAAGTCTTAAAGGTGCCTGAACTAGCTCCAGCATCAGCAATCGAAGGAAATCCTGCATGGAAAGCACATGTAGAGGCAACGAAAGATGTACCCGAGGTTAAACTAGAAGACCTGGAATGGGCAGACGCAATTATTTTCAGCGTCCCAACTCGATTCGGAAATATGCCGTCCCAAATGAAACAATTCCTTGATACTACCGGCGGCCTTTGGTTTAACGGCAAGCTGGTCAATAAAGTCGTAAGTGCGATGACCTCTGCGCAAAATTCTCACGGCGGTCAGGAAGCAACGATTCTTTCCCTTTACACCACGATGTATCACTGGGGTGCAATTGTCGCAGCACCTGGCTATACTGACCCGGTTATCTTCGGAGCAGGCGGAAACCCTTACGGAACAAGCGTTACCGTCGGCCAAGACGGCAAAATGATCGAAGACGTAGAAGCCGCCGTCAAACACCAAGCAAAGCGTACCGTCACCATCGCAGAAGCAATGAAAAAATAAGGGCACAGGGACGGTTCTCCTGCTTCCTTGAGGAAGCAGGAGAACCGTCCCTGTCAGTATTTTGAAACCTTCCCACTAATTGGTCGTATATAGAAGGGGAGGTGTTTTTGTATGGTGTTTCGTTCAAGAAGAGATAGGTTCTTTAGGAATTTCATCCTGATTGGAATCGTAATCGTACTCCTAGCCTACATATTGCCGTTATTTCTCGACTCGCAGGTCACAACCTCAGATACCATCGTTGTCCTTTCGCTAATGGTGGTCACCGTTGGATTCCTGGTATGGATTAGCTTCTCGATCCAATATGTCTTTCGTGAAAAATACCTTGTGGTGCGGGCCGGCCCGCTTTGGCGGCGGATTCCCTACGAGGAAATCACCAAAGTCGCCGCAACAAAGGACATTTTCACCGGATTCCGAATGCTGTCGGCAAGAGACGCGCTCGAAGTGTCCTACAAAACCGCTCTATTCGGCGGCGTGAAAATTTCCCCTTTAGATCAAGATGGATTTATAAAAGAATTGAGAAGGCGCTGCCCGGATGTGCGCGTCGCTGATTACTAGAAGCTGCCCTTTTCGTGGGGAGCTTTTTTTCTTTGGTGTGGGGACGGTTGGCGCTCGCGGGATTAGGTCTTGCTTGCTTTAAGATGACCAGGGGCGGTGGTCGCTCGTGGGTTCGGGCATCTTAAGAGCTTTAAGATAACCGGGTTCGGGTTTCACTCGCCGGTTCGGGCATCTTAAGCGGTTTAAGATAACCGGGTTCGGGTTTCACTAGTCAAGTCCAGACTTTTGTGTAAATTCCTTTTTGTACAATGTTTACTTTTATAT
>JBFNER010000067.1:0-13374 GCA_040797665.1 Neobacillus sp.
GTAAAAAATATTGTTTGTTGACGTTTTTGTTTGTTTAGTTTTCAAAGAACAATTTTGTTACTCTTCAAAAGCAACTTTGTAATAATATCATGTCCACCTCATTGGCGTCAAGTCATATTTCAATAATATGTTTGACTCCTTCGTGAAGGGAACTTTTATATAATATCATCCTGCTCGGTTCAAAACAAATGTAATTTTATCCAATTACCATGCGGAATTTTCAAATTTCTAAATGTTTGTCCATACCATTTTTATATACAAGCATATTTTAAAATATGAACGAAAGGAGGAAGTATAATGTCTAAAAGAAATCACAATCGTTTTGATGATTCGGATGTGGCCGGTGTCAGTGATCGTTTTGACCGCAAAGACCACGATCGTTTTGATGATACCGATGTAGCGGGTGTCAGTGATCGAAATAATAGAAGAAAACTAGTCCTTGATGTCGATCAAGTTATTATTCGTGCAAACAAGGTAATCATTCTCGATGAAGATGATGACCGTAAAGATCGTGATCGTGATGACCGCAGAGATGATCGAAGAGATGACCGCAGAAGACCTTGGTGGATTTAGTCTAATAGTATAGAAGAAGGGCAGTGAAGCAATGTCACTGCCCTTCTTCTATATTAAACGCTTACATATCATTGTTTTTCAAAAGCTTCCTTTAGTGCCTTACCTGCTTTTTCTAATGCTGATTTTCCTTGGTCAATCACAGCTGCCATACTGATGAACCCATGAATCGCACCATCGTAACGGATTGACTCAACTTCCACTCCGGCATCTGCTAGTTTTTTAGCGTACGCTTCTCCCTCATCTCGTAAAGGGTCATATTCAGCTGTTATAACTAAAGCAGGCAGCAACTCCTTTAAATCTTCAAACAGAATTGGTGAAAGAAGTGGATTTTTCTTATCTAGCTCACTGTTTAAGTAGCAATCACGGAACCACTCCATCATACCCGTTGTCAAAAAGTAGCCTTCTGCATTTTCCTTCATAGAAACAGTAGGCTCGCCCCCTAGGTTATTCTCTATAGGATTCTAAATTCCTTCTATATAACGATTGATTTTACAAAAAAAGACAACTCCACCGCAAAAGGAGTTGTCTCTTTTCAAAACTAGCGGGCTATAAAATCGGGGATAGGAGTCTTGAGATGGATTCTTTAATACGTACCCACATGGATCTTTGCTGATATTCCTCAAGGGTTAATAATTTCGATACTAGGATATCCTCTTTAAAAATCTTGGTGAGTTGTTGTGATATGTCTTCATCATATAGAAACGCGTTCACTTCAAAATTAAGCTTAAAACTTCGATAATCGATATTTGCAGTACCTACAGATGCAATTTCTTCATCTACTATAATCGTTTTGGCATGGATAAAACCATTATTATATATAAATACTTTTGCACCGATCTTTAGTAATTCTCCAATGTGTGACAGAGTTGCCCAGTATACAAACAGATGATCCGGTTTATTAGGTATCATAATATTTACATCCACTCCAGATAAACAGGCAATCCGGAGGGCATCTAATAAACTACTGTCCGGAATAAAATAAGGGGTTTGAATATATATTGATTTTTTTGCTGACATAATCATTTTTATATATCCATTTTTTATTTGTTCGAATTCTGAATCCGGACCACTCGTCACAATTTGAACTCCGATGTTTCCATGTGCTATATTCTCGGGAAATAGATTCGGTACATAATCAACATCGTAATAGTCCGAAGTCTGGTTCCAATCTAGTATAAATCTGACTTGCAACGCATAAACGGCTGTACCTTGAATACGCAGGTGAGTATCTCTCCAGTAGCCAAATCTAGGATTTAAGCCTAGATATTCATCACCCACATTAAAGCCGCCAACATAACCAATTTTTCCATCTATAATGACAATTTTCCGGTGGTTGCGGAAGTTCATTCTTAAATTAATGAAGCGGAACTTCGACGGGAAGAAAACCTCAACCTGACCTCCTGCTGCCCGAAAGTCTTTAAATAGACGTTTTGGCAGTCCCCTGGATCCAAGCTCATCGTAAAGGACCCTGACCTTTACACCTTCTTTGGCCTTTGAAGTGAGAGTTTCGATTAGTCTTTTTCCAAGATTATCGTTTTTAATAATATAATATTGAATATGGATAAAATCCCTTGCACTTTCAATATCTCTGAATAACTGGGTAAACTTCTCTTTTCCGTCAGTGAAAAGTTCAATTGAATTGTCTTCGGTTAAGATGGCTTGATTATTACTTAAATGCATATAAATTAAATCCCTGCTATCGCTTGTAGGACGGTTTCGAAACTGAAATTCATTCCTTTTAAGTCTGGACAATTGATTGTTCAATACATCTTCGAAACCAGTCTTCTTAAGGTCCTCCCAGTGAAACATTTGTTTTCTGCTTAAGTTCCTTCCTAAAAGCAAATACATAACAAAACCTAGGATGGGGATAAAAAAAAGAACTAATAGCCACGCCCAGGATGACCCAACATCCCTTCGCTCCTGAAAAATAACAATAAGTGCTAAGATGATATTAAGTACTAAAATAACACTAAGCAGGAAAGAAATAATATTCATAAGATTTCCTCTCCAAAAATAATAACTATCTATAGTATAGTACATATATTCAGCTTTGGCTTCTTTGATGCCCTATAGATTAATAGCCATTAAATATCCCTTCATACAAAAATAGGAGAGTTGCCCCTCCTATCAATATGGATCAGATACTCGTCCCATTTCTTCTGCTTGCTGTACCGCTTCTTCCATTTTAGAAGTTGCAGATTCACTAGACTTTTTAATAGCTTCTGCAATTCTTCTACCATAATCAGGGTCACATTGAGTGAGCATGTCTATCATTCGGTCTTGAATTTCTTTTCGACAAGACGCTAATGCACCAGAAAGGTTCGAGATTAGTTCCTCTCTTTCCCAATCAGTGAACCTTCGGTAAGTCTCACCTGCTTGGCCAAAATTATTTTCACGTGATATTTTCTCTCTTACAAGATTTCCTTCTATAAAAGGCTGATGTTCTTGACCAGGATTATTCGCTTCCTTTAAGCCGCCAATTAATGAAGGTTCATAATTCACATGTGGATTTTTCTGTTTTCCGTAATCCTCCCGGAAATCCATTTGACCGCCTTCTTGGTTTGTTGTGACCGGTTTTTTCGGGCGATTGATTGGAAGCTGCAGATAATTTGAACCAACTCGATAGCGTTGAGTATCGGAGTAAGAAAAGGTTCTGCCCTGTAATAATTTATCATCAGAAAAATCAAGACCATCAACTAGAACACCTGTCCCAAAGGCAACTTGTTCAACTTCTGCAAAATAATTCTCAGGGTTTTTATTTAGTACCATTCTGCCGACCTTATGCCATGGTACATCTTCTTTATACCAAAGCTTTGTTGGATCGAGTGGATCGTAGTCCAATTCTGGATGTTCGCCGTCCTCCATTATCTGAACATAAAGGTCCCACTCTGGATAATCACCGCGTTCAATCGCTTCATAAAGGTCCTGTGTTGCGTGGCTGTAATTTTTACCTTGCAATTCATCAGCTTCTTTTTGCGATAAGTTTTTAATACCCTGTTTTGGTTCCCAGTGATATTTAACAAGTACCGCTTTTCCTTCTTCATTTACCCATTTATAGGCATGTACACCTGAACCTTGCATCTGACGATAGTTAGCCGGAATTCCCCATGGTGAGAAGACAAATGTTATCATATGCATGGATTCAGGCTGTTGACATAAAAAGTCAAACATCCTCTCAGGGTCGGAAAGATTAGTAACCGGATCAGGCCTAAATGAATGCACCATATCAGGGAACTTTAATGGATCACGAATAAAGAAAATCTTTAAATTATTTCCGACTAAATCCCAATTTCCATCTTCTGTGTAAAATTTAATGGCAAAACCTCTTGGATCTCGGAGTGTTTCAGGTGAGTGTCCACCGTGAACAACGGTTGAAAATCGAACAAACACCGGCGTTTGTCTTTCTGTATTCGTAAAAACCTTTGCACGGGTATACTTTGAAATCGGCTCGCCATTTATGGTACCAAATGACTCAAAATACCCATGTGCACCAGCCCCGCGTGCATGAACGATTCGTTCCGGGATTTTTTCACGGTCAAAGTGACTGATTTTTTCTAAAAAATCATAGTTCTCTAATGTGGTAGGTCCACGGTTCCCCACAGTTCGTACATTTTGATTATCGGTCACAGGATGACCTTGGCGGTTTGTTAAAATTTCTTCAGACTTATGGTTTTTATCTTCACCTTTTACCAATTTTTACCCTCCTTTTTACTTTAGTAAGTATTTCCTTAAAGGAAGGGTATATGCGGGTCAAAGTTTTTATTTCTTGCGAAGGATATAAAATACATATCCATAATAATCAGAGTATTGTCTATATAAATCAACTTCCTTCTGAAATTCATCCAATGATTTTAGTGCCTCTGAGTTCTGGTGATACTTTCCTCTAAGTTGGCTTATCTTTTTCTCTAATGGATTGTAATAATGTTCCCACCATCCTTCTTCTGGCAAAACAAATGTATCAATTACCTCATAACCAAGTTTTTCAGCCTTTTCGTTGTTGCCATTAATGGTATCTGCTTCTGGGTAAGCATGATTCCAAAAATCCACCGGTTCATCTGGTGCATTGCTTTTCAACCACGATAGTTCAGAAACTACCAAAATACCGTTCTCTTTCAAATATTGCTTCCATTCCTTTAATCCATTTTGGAATCCGATAATAAAAACCGCACCCTCTGACCAGATTACATCGAATTGCCCTTCTGAGTAAGGAAGTGACTTCATGTTGGCTTTTTCAACCGTTACTTTATTTTGCAGACCATATTTTTCTACCTTTTCCTGTAAAACGGCTAAAAACCCCTCATTTAAATCTGCTGCTACGATGGTACCGGAAGTTAATGATGCCAGTTCAATCGTCTGCATTCCTGGACCACAACCAATTTCCAAAATCAATGGTCTAGTTGGGAGAAGTTTCTCAATGATTTGATAAGCCTTTTTAGTAGATTCATTATTACCTGGTCCTTCACGCGGAATATTATTATGTAGTTCATAGAATAAATTCATCATTTCATCCCCTTTTACAATCAAAAAAGCATTCGAACACTTAATCAAATGCTTTCTCGTTGTCTATTCAGTTCTTGCCGTAAAGCTGTTAGTGCAGTTACATTATTATATTGTTTTTTCTGAATTTTCTCTATAAACATTTTATATTAATTTAAGTGCTTCCATTATCGGTACTTTCCCGCTAATAAGGTCAAAGGACCGGTAATAGGTATTTTCTTCTGTCAACGACATCAGAATCGTTTTTGCTACGTCCTCTCTTGGAATAGATCCACTCCTAATGTCCTCAGAAGCTGTTATTACTCCTGTCCCCGGCTCATTTTTGAGACCCCCAGGCCGGATAACCGTATACGTTAATTCACTTTGTTCTAGTATTTTATCGGCATAGTATTTTGCAACATAGTATGGTTGCATTTTTTCATGCCAATTTTCCCGTCTATGTGCCTGAATGGCGCTAACCATTATAAACCTTTTAATCCCGACCATTTCTGCAGCTTCAATTGTCTTAACAGCGCCATCTAAATCAATTAATAAAGTCTTATCATATCCAGTTTGGGCTCCGGAACCTGCTGTAAACACTATTGCATCACTTCCCCTGGCTGCCTGAGCTATATCTTCCACACTGTTTTCTAAGCATGCTACCGAAACGTCAACATCTATATTCCTAAATACCTCCGCCTGTTCTTCCCTTCGAACCATTGCTTTAACTGTATGCTCGCTACTTTCTCTTAAGAGGTCTACTAGTAGCTTACCAATTCTTCCATTTGCTCCTACGACAAATACATTCATACCTTAGACTCCTTTTATTAGTAATCAACTAAACTTCAGATTATTATCCTTATTGACGTAGATTTATAAAACCATACATAAAAACCTCTCGAACTCAGTTAAATATTCGAGAGGTTTTATATTCATTCAGTTTTTGAAGAGGCAAGTTCATCTAATCCAGGAAAGATGTCTTTTTTCTTATCTGTCAAAAGCTTTTTCAATACTGGTTTACTCTGTTTGGAAGCAAGCATATAAAGAAAATCACCTTTTTGGATTACAGTGGTTCCTGTCGGAGTAATCAACTGGTTTTTTCGGATGATCGCATTTACAATTGCACCTTCTGGAAATGGAATTTCAAGTAATGACTTTCCAACAATCGCAGCATCCTCTTCCATTTCATACTCAATCATTTCAGTGTTTACTTTACCAAGTGTAACAAGTTCGAGAGAATGCATTGGCGTTGATTTCTTAGGGCCTGTTAACCCAAGTTTTACAGCCAATGGAGTAATGGTTGCACCTTGTATTAAACAGCTGGTTAGTACAACAAAGAAAACAACATTAAATATTAATTGACTATTTTCCACATTTGCAAGCATTGGGAAAGTCGCCAAAACAATCGGAACAGCCCCTTTTAAACCAGCCCAGGAAAGAAATGCTACTTCTCTATTTGTGTAATTCATCTTTAGTGTTGAAATAAAAACAGCAATCGGTCTAGCAACCAGCATTAAAATAGCAGAAATCACTACGCCTTTTATAATAATATCCCACTTAAATAAATCAGAAGGAAAAACGAGCAGGCCTAATATAACGAACATTAAGATTTGCATCATCCAAGCGAAACCTTCCGAAAAACGGAAAACAGATTGCCGATATGCGATTTCCGCATTTCCAATCATGATCGCTAACACATATACTGCAAGCAGTCCGCTTCCCTGCAGAAAGGCAGTAACCCCATATGTGAGTAATGCAAAAGCAATCGCAAATATCGGATAGAGACCACTTGAATCGAGATTAATTCGATTTAATGCCGCAACAGATAATTTACCAAATAGAAAACCTAAAATCACCCCTAGTCCCATCTGGATAAAAAATGATCCGATTAACTTTAGAATACTTGCATCTGGAAGGGTGATCAATTCAATCATCGCAACCGTTAGAAAGACAGCCATTGGATCATTCGAACCTGATTCTGCTTCTAATGTAGTCCCTATTCTTTCTTTAATGTTCTGACCTTTTAACACGGCAAACACAGCTGCTGCATCCGTTGACCCAACAATAGCCCCGAAAAGAATCGCCTCAAGCCATCCTAAATCGAGAATAAACTTAGCAGCAAACGCCACAATCCCAGAGGTTAATAAGACACCTATAGTCGCTAAGGAAAGTGAAGGTAAGATGACTGGTCGAAGAGTTTGCCATTTTGTCTGAAGACCACCTTCAAACAGAATAACAATAAGGGCAAAAACACCTATTAATTGAGCTGTACTAGCATTATCAAAATAAATAATTCCTAAGATATCGCTTCCCATAATCATCCCCACCATCATAAAGAGAACGAGGGCAGGGAGCCCCAAACGTGCCGAAAACTTGGTAGAAAGAACACCAATAATAAATAAAATGGCTGTTAACAAAATAAAGGTATCTGTGTGTAAAATATCCTCAAACATATTTTTCAACTCCTTTTTATAAATTTACATCTAGTTTGATAGGGATAGATTTATTAGCTTGGACTCCTATATATTGCCGTGTTTCGGATTGGTTTGACTGTTGGAGTCTTTTTTGAATAAGGGAAATTGCAATCCCTTTTGTGTAGGCGTGAAAGCCAAACGTTTTTCTTAATGTATGAGTTCCAATTGCCCCCTCAATACCTGCCTGTTTTGCTGCTTCATTAATAATCCTATAAGCTTGCTGACGTGAAATTGGTTCTGGTCTATTCCTAGACTTAAACAAAAAGTCTTCATAGAGAAGTGACGCTTGTTGAATATATGAATGGATCGTATGGCGGACTTCATTGTTAAGGTAAATGGGAGGGTCTACCGGGGCAGAGTGATAGAGATACTGACGCATTTCCCCCGATTCGGTCATGACATCCTTAACATATAAGTGGAGTAGATCATGTACTCTAATTCCTGTATTTATACCAAGTAAAAAAAAACAATAATCTCGTGCTGAACGATTCTGTAAGTAAGTTTTAATTGAAAGTATCTGCTTTTTATCTGTAATTGCTTCAACTGTTTTCATAATTCACCACCGTTATGTTACATAATTATATTATAACATATATTTATGTAACATTATAAACATCTGCTTTAATTATTGTCTAAAAATTCTAGACTTAAAATCCAATAAGATCATACGTTTTACCATGTTTTGGGTTAGTTAAAAATGGTTAGGTTTACCTAAAAGTGATAAAATTATCTAGTTATTACATGGGGGTGTTATTATATTTACAATTATTAAAGCACTAATTGGGTTGTTAATTTTAGATTTGTATTTTATCTTTATTCCTTCCCTGCTAGAAAATCCTTTCCTTCAATTTGCAGGATTGCTGGCTTTTTTCCCACTCGCCTTTTTTATTACAAAATGGGTTGGTCTAAGTGGTTTAAAAGGGATAGGACTCATCTTTCACCGAGGCTGGTTTAAAAACTTCTTCCTTAGTTTTTGTATTGGTTTCTTTTTCTGGCTTCTAATGTACGTAATCCAATTTTTCAGTGGTGATTTAGAATGGAATGGAATCAGAAAGTCATCAGAAATTCTGATGCCGCTAATGATCATTTTAGTTGGTTTTTTTATGGGTTCAATTATTAACGATTTAATTGTCAGAGGATATGTAATTAGTTTCTTACAAGGAAAACTGCCTATTGTCTGGGTGTTTACAATAAGTATTTTGATTTATGCACTTGACGATTATTGGTATGCAGGCTTTAGCTTAAGTAATCTACTATTTTCAGTTCTCTTAGGCCTTTCCCTCACTTATGCCTTCTATAAGACAGGCTCCATTTGGGCTAATACAGGCATTCACTATGGATTAAACGTAGCCTACGGTCTATTTTTTGGAATGGTTGGGAATCCAGGCACATCCATTTTCATCATTAAAGAGAATGTCAACCAAACGACAGTTGGCGCCATTAGTCACTACCTAATACCTGCTATTATGTTCCTTTTCCTTTTGATGGGGATGAAATTTTACTACAAAAAAACAAATCATAATAATAACAATTTACCTTTCTCGGTTTAGATATTAGGAATAGTTTTTCACATTTCTGTACATGACTTCCCTACCACTACTCCATACTAAGGCTTAAGGAGGGAGAATCATGGATGTCAATTTATTTACACGACATGAAGTAAAACTTGAGGACGGAAGTTATAAAATAATCCTTCATATAAATCCCTTTCAAGAAGAATTTGGTGCAGAGTTGGGAGCACTGTTAAAAGCTGTTAAACCAAAGGCTTTAAAAGATAATGCCCTTGAATATGTCCAAAAGAACCTGCCTAACGTAAAAATGGCTTCTGTAATCGTAATGTCTGGTTCAATATTATTAGGTACTTTTGATTACAGAAAAACCCATGCGCATGAGGCACAATTTAATATGTCTTATTTATATTTTTGTACCACTGCATCCTATATCTCACAAATTGACCGAACAAAAGGAAATTTAAACTTGGTGTCCCCAAGTTACTTTGACATTAACGTGGACGGGTCCTTAAAAATCACCAAACAATTTGACCCAGTTTTCGTGAATGAAATGCATAAAAGAAATATAAAAGTTGTTCCCTTCTTAAGCAACCACTGGGATAGAGAAGTTGGTAGAGCAGGACTAAGAAACCGTGAATTACTATCCCAACAAATAGCTGATTTCATTTTGAAAAATAATTTAGACGGTGTACAGGTTGATATTGAAAATGTGTCTGAGAGTGACAGAGACCATTATACAGACTTAGTGAAGCTCCTTAGAACTAAGTTGCCAAATAATAAGGAAGTTTCTGTAGCGGTAGCTGCCAATCCTAATGGTTGGTCAAAGGGTTGGCATGGATCCTATGACTATGTTGAATTAGCAAAATACTCAAATTATCTTATGATTATGGCTTACGACGAAAGCTTTCCCGGAAGTCTTGAAGGACCTGTAGCAAGCCATCCTTGGGTTGAACGTTCTATTCAATACGCTCTTGCGCAAGGAGTTCCATCGGAAAAGATCGTATTGGGCATCCCCTTTTATGGCCGCTACTGGAAAAAAGGTGATACATATGGTGGAGATGGGATTTCTAACACTAGAGTTGATGAAATGTTATCTCGTTACGGTGGAACAGTGACCTTTGATGAAACGGCAAAATCACCTAAAGCGACGATTACAATAAAGGATACCGATCAACCGATGATTATTGGAGGTAAAACATTAGGACCTGGGACGTATACCATTTGGTTTGAAAATAGTCAGTCCATAAAAGCGAAGATTGATTTGGTACATAAATATAATTTAAAGGGAACGGGAAGCTGGAGCCTAGGACAAGAGAATCCAATCGTTTGGACTGACTATAGGAATTGGATGCTTACACATGACAACGTACCTCAGCAACCACCTACTGAACAAAAGCTAGAAAACAATATTTATCCAACCCATACTGTTCAGTCTGGCGACACATTAACAAAAATCGCTGCCATGAACAATTTAACCATTCAACAACTTATGGAATACAATAATTTACTTTCTGATAAAATTTTAATTGGACAAGTTCTCTATTTAGTACCTCCACCAGCCAATTTACCGAATGCTGACCTGACCACCCCTGCACTCACTGGCTGGGTAAAACAAGGTACAGATTGGGTCTATTATGATACATCCGGGAAACTTAAAACTGGTTGGCTGCTTGACGGAGGAAAATGGTATTTTTTAAAAAGTAATGGCATTATGGCTAGAGGTTGGCTTTTAACTGGCGGTAAATGGTATTACTTGGAAAATAGCGGAGCAATGAAAACAGGATGGGTTAAAGATGCCGGCTTATGGTATTTTTTGGAGAACAGCGGGGCAATGAAAACAGGGTGGCTCTTTACTGGGGGTAAAAGATATTTTTTAAATAACAATGGTTCAATGGCTACGGGGTGGAAAGAGATTAACGGGAATTGGTACTTTTTTTACACGAGCGGTGAGATGGCGTCAAACACAACAATCAACGGTTATAGAATAAACCAATATGGTGTATGGGTTCGTTAAAATGTAGAGAACATCATTTAAAAGCCATGAGTTCATCAAGGCTTTTTTTGTTGCACTATTTTTATCCTTTATTACCATATTGATAAAATTTTTGTGTTTTTTTGGGTTTGAAAAGGAGTTCCCGCTAATAAAATTGAATTAATAGCAATAATTTAAGGAATAAAGGATGTTTAGACAGGGGGAACAATATGGTAGAAGAGTATAGGTTCTCACACCGGCTAAAGGTACGCTACTCTGAAATAGATGGGCAAAAGATCGTTTTTAACGCACATTACTTAACCTACGTTGATGTAGCTGTTTCAGAGTATTTTGAGAACGTATTGCAATTAAATTCTGACAGTGAGTTTGATTTTGTATTAGCAAAATCAACTCTAGAATACAAAAATCCTGCCTATTTAAACGACTGGTTAACCGTTTGGTGCAGGATGGACCATGTTGGAAATAAAAGTATGACCATGAAATTTCTTATCACGAAAGAGGAACAAATTGAACCAATCCTTCTTGCTGAAATTATTTATGTGAGTGTTGACCCTAAAACGAAAAAATCAACACCCGTACCAAATTTTGTCCGAGAGTGCATTGAACACTTTGAGTGTGAATACCAATAAACTCACATCGAACAGATGTGGGTTTATTTATTAAAAACATATTTCACTCAAAGTTGGAGATAATAACCACGATAAAGTTGAAAGGATGGGATGATACATGTCATTAGAATGGTTTGACAGGGTATGTGGTGAGCTGCAGGATCACCTCGAATCTATTTGTGAAGAATACGATCAGGTCGGTCAAATGTCTGTTGAAAGAGCTGCGAAACACCCAAGAATTGAATTTTTTGTTGAAACAGCAGATATGGATACGGAAGTACTTGACCGCGACTATTTCTGTACAGTGTTCTTCGATCCACAGAACGAAGAATTTTATATCGATACATTCGATGTCGATACTGGACATACCGCTAAGATCATCCTTTCGGACATAGAAGAAATTATTCATGAAGTTCATGAAAGTCTACATGATTACATGAATGACGATGATCACTTCACAGATGATGGGGTCTATTTAACTTCTGACGACGATGGTGTTTATGATGAAGATGACGATGGTGTAGAATATTATGAGGTCGAAGGCGTGGATAACAACGATATTTTCGAAGAAATCGATGTCGAATGGTCAACACCAGAGGTTACTGCCTTTAAGCATGAAGATGAAGTCGAAGTAACCTATCAATTTGGGGTTGTCGAAGAGACAGGTGACGGTGTCCTGAGACGGGTAAATCGGATCTGGACAACTGATGATGAATTAATTAAAGACGAATCTCATTTTATTTTTAGTAAGGAGGAGGCTAGTACGATTATCGCTATGATTGCCAGTCATATGGATCAACTAAGTGACTTTAATTTTGATCAAATGCCATAAGGAAAAAGAGCATACCGTTTTGGTATGCTCCCTGTTTTTCCCGCTATTCAAAAATAACATCGGATTGATAATCTCTCATGAAACTTTCTACAGCCTCTTCGACATTTTCATTTGCCTCATGCACCTGGACAATGACTTCATTTCGTTGATCGACCGCTACAATGTTCACATCATGGAAACGGTTGATATACATTTGGACACGCAAATCATTGGCAATGTTATTGGCTCCAAATTGGTCTTGAATTAAGAATCGGAAATTTTTCAAAAATCGTCACCCTTTCACCTGTACAATTAGGACATACTTTGATAGTTTTCCGGTTAATATGAAATTATTTACACTGGTTTACATAATAATATTACATCAAACTCAAAACTATTCATTCAATCGTATAGTCGATTTCAATTAAATCCCATGCTGTGATAATCCCTAATGGTGCTTCATTACTTCTACCATTTTCAGTAATAATGACACCCTCTAATTTCTGCTTTTCTTTATGGGATTTTCCAAATATATTCTCTACTTCAAAGATATTTACGCTTTTAGGCACGATGTGTATAGGCTGGACTTTTTCATTCTTCAGAATGTCATATACATGGATATCTGCCAAATTGACAATGCTGCCCTCCATATTCTTGGCCATCCATTTAACGATGGTACCAGCAGTCAAAAGACCAACACATTCCTTATTTTTATAAATCGGAAATTTAGAATAACCAAAATCCCTAATTGCGGAAATCACCTTGAATATACTATCGTTGTAATCGAAATAAATTACCTTTTTGGAAGCAATTGTAAGGGCATAATTTGGCCGAGTAAATACATTGGCAATTTTCTCGATATGCTCGACCACTTTTGCATTTGGTTCAGCGATATAATAGCCAATCTCCATTTTTTCATGAACAATTG
>JBFNER010000068.1:0-13090 GCA_040797665.1 Neobacillus sp.
ACTCAAATGGGTGTAGATAGAGTAAAAAGTTATCCTCATTTTTTTGATATTTTTTTATTAACAATTTTAAGAGCCAAAGTGGAAAAAGTCGTATATAACCTCCACCAGAAATAGGTATATTGTATTTAAATATTTTTACGGTTGGAATTTCAATTTCATAAAAACCATTTTTCAAATGTACTAAACTATCAACTTTTTCAAATCCTGTTAATTTTAACGTTTTATACAAATTATGTTGTTCAAATCTAATAAAACTACTATCATACTTAAATCCTAAATTCTCTAATATGTTTAATTTTTCATCTTCCATAGAAAAACATGAGGCTCTGTATCCATCTACTTTAGCACCTGATACTTTTTCTAAGATCTTCTTTGCTTTAGTTACTTGTTCTTCAAAATCCTCATTACTCTTGTTATATAAAAGTTCATGGTCAAACCCGTGACAACCTATTGCATGACCCTTTGATGCTATTTCCTTAATGATTTGTGAGTTATCTTCAGCTAACTCTCCTAATATAAAGAATGTGGCTTTAATATCTAATTCGTCTAATTTTTCAAGAAATTCTTTCATCAGAGGAACAACTTTAAAATTGCCAGTATCATCTATATACTGTCTCATATATTCTAGGTGATACCATTCCTCAACATCTACTGTAACCCAAACTTTTTTCATAAGTTTTCTCTCCTAGCTTTTAAAGACCATTTAATTTGAAATGGTTAATTAGATTTTCTTATATACTATTTATTAAGAAGATGATTGCAAATATTCTAACTTATGGAAGAATCATTATGTTGTTTTGCCCCTTCAACAACACCATCTCTTATTGCCACACTAATTATGGTTTTATAAAAACACTTAACATCCATCCAAAAACTAATTTTCCCAACATATTCTCCATCCAACCTTGCCTTCACCTCAATTGTTAGCTCATCCCTACCATTTATTTGAGCCCAACCAGTAAGCCCAGGTGGTACATCATTTGCACCATACTTATCACGTTCAGCAATCAAGTCATACTGATTCCAGAGACAGGGACGTGGCCCAATAATGCTCATCTGTCCAACAAAGATATTCCAAATCTGAGGTAACTCATCAAGCGAAGTTTTCCTTAAAAACTTGCCTACTTTTGTAATATACTGCTCAGGATTTTCCAATAAATGAGTAGGCGTATCCTTAGGAGTATCTATTCTCATTGTACGGAACTTTAAGATATAAAAATGAGTCTTATGAATACCAATTCTTTTTTGCTTAAATAACACTGGGCCTTTAGATTCAAGCTTAATTACTATAATGAGAACCAAAAAAACAGGCGATAAAACAATTAGCCCTATTGATGAAAGAATAATATCCAACAATCTTTTTATTTTAATATACATTTATACAACACTCCTAGTTTTCTCTTTAGTAGTTTAGTACTTAATTCGATTCATACTGTTCTTCTAATCAACTACTAACCTACTAAACAAGCTCACATTGGGCCCTGTCCATTAAGATATGAACAGGGTCCAAAGTTCTTATTTCTTCTATTTTACTTTCAATTCATCCATTAGCTCTTCCAAATAGCTAAGTAACTCTGATCTAATTTCTTGATTCTGCAACGCAAACTCAACCGTCGTCTTCACAAACCCAATCTTCTCCCCAACATCATACCGCTTACCCTCAAAATCATATGCAAATACACGTTGAATCTGATTCAATTTCTGAATCGCATCCGTTAACTGAATCTCTCCACCAGCTCCAGTTTCCTGCTGCTCTAAGAACATAAAGATCTCTGGAGTAAGGATATAACGTCCCATGATTGCAAGATTAGAAGGTGCCGTTCCCGGAGCAGGTTTCTCTACAAAGTTCTGAACCTGATATCTTCTACCATCCTGAACAGAAGGCTCAACAATCCCATATCGATGTGTCTCGTTGTCAGGAACAGTCTGAACACCAATTACCGATGAAAGAGTTTCTTCATATTGATTAATCAACTGCTTTAAACAAGGGGTTTCGCTCTGAACAATGTCATCCCCTAATAATACCGCAAATGGTTCATCACCAATAAAGTTACGAGCACACCAAACCGCATGTCCAAGTCCTTTTGGTTCCTTTTGACGAATATAATGAATATCCGTAAGGTCTGTTGCATAACGAACTTTTTCTAAAATATCTAATTTACCCTTTTCCAAAAGGTTCTGTTCTAGTTCATGAGCATAATCAAAGTGATCCTCAATCGCTCTTTTCCCTTTACCTGTAACAATAATAATATCTTCAATTCCCGAAGCTACTGCTTCTTCGACAATGTATTGAATCGTTGGTTTATCTACAATCGGAAGCATTTCTTTTGGCATGGCTTTCGTTGCTGGCAGAAATCTTGTTCCAAGTCCTGCAGCTGGGATGATTGCTTTTCTTACTTTTTTCATATAATTACCCACCTTGTAGTACTAACATAGTCATAAATCATTGTTCTTCACCGAAATATTTATTAAGCAGTTCTAATTTGCTACTGCTACTAATCCTGCTGTTTCAAACCTATTGTTTGCTACATCAATTAACGTATCGTGCATGTCCTTTTCAGACATTTCTAGTAAAATTGCAATCAATTCAGCTAATACATCCGCATTAATAACCTTTGCCTTCCCGATATGAATCTTAGGGAAAATTTGCTCTGGATGGACTTCACCTTCATTAAGCAGCTCTTCGTACATCTTCTCACCAGGACGAAGGCCCGCATAATGAATCCCGATTTCTTCTATAGAATAGCCAGACAGCTTGATGAGGTTTTTAGCTAAATCGACAATCTTAACCGGCTCACCCATATCCAGAACGAAGATTTCGCCGCCGCGTGCCAGTGCACCGGACTGGATTACAAGTCGAGATGCTTCTGGAATCGTCATGAAGTAACGTGTCATATCAGGATGGGTAACCGTAACCGGTCCGCCTGCTTGGATTTGCTTTTTAAATAAAGGAATGACACTTCCACGGCTGCCAAGTACGTTTCCAAAACGAACAGCAACGAACTTTGTGTTACTATGCTGTGCTAAACTCTGAATGATCATTTCGGCAAATCGCTTGGTTGCCCCCATGACATTCGGTGGGTTAACCGCTTTGTCTGAAGAAATTAATACAAACGTATTTACTCCGAACGTGTCTGCCGCCTCAGCCACATTTCTCGTACCGTAAATATTGTTCTTAACCGCTTCTCTTGGATTGTATTCCATTAACGGGACATGCTTATGTGCTGCCGCATGATAGACGACAAATGGACGATGTTCTTCCATGACTTCGAAGATTCTTGTCCGGTCTTGGATGTCACCAATCACCGGTACAATCTCAATTTGGTTTTGATAAAGCTTACGGAGCTCCATATCTATTAAATAGATGCTGTTTTCGCCGTGACCGACTAGAACAATTTTTCTAGGGTTGAACTTACAGATCTGACGGCAGATTTCCGAACCGATTGAGCCGCCTGCCCCAGTGACTAACACGGTTTTTCCTGTAACCGAGTCTGATATACTGCCCATGTCCAGCTCGACAGGCTCTCTGCCTAATAAATCCTCTACCTCTACTTCACGGAATTGGTTAACGGAAACCTTCCCTGTCATTAAGTCTTCAAGCTTTGGAATGATTTGCGTTTTTGCTTTTGTTTTGACACATTCGTCAAAAATCCGGGTGATTTCATTTTGCTTTAAAGAAGGAATCGCAATGACAATATGGTCTATTTGGTATTTTTCAACCGCCCTTGTAATACAGTTTGAATCTCCTACTACCGGGATCCCGAGGATATCCAACTTCTGCTTCAGTGGATCATCATCAATGAACGCAATTGGCTTTAGGTTGGTATCAGGATTATGAAGCAGCTGACGCACGACCATGGTTCCGCCTCTGCCCGCACCAATAATCAAGGTTCTTTTGATATTCTTCTGCTGGTTCATGATGTTATCCCTAAAGATTCTCCATGAAAACCTTGAACCTCCAATCAGCAGCACATGCAGCATCCAGGTAATCATTAATGCTCTTACGTAAATATGACCAAACACAACCGATTGCATTAATGCTGTTACCAAGATGGAGAAAGTAATTGCTTTGACGATTGCTAGCAGCTCTCCGATACTCGCATATTGCCATACCTTGTTATACAGTTTATAAAACGCTGCAAAGAAATGATGGCTGAGTAATAAGGTAACCGCACTCGCTAAAATCATCGGGCTTTTAAAGATATCTAAATCTGGATTTAGCGTAAAGATACTTATGTAAATCGCAGTTATGACAATCAGTGAATCTAACATCGCAAGTGCCGTCAATCTTTTCCCGTATGTCATCTCTTCTCCCCCTTTTGAATTATTTCGTTCTACTAAACAATAGTTAAAAAAATAAATACCTAATGGAAATGCAAGTGCTCAGTCACCTATATTTTCATTAGATATTTATTATTTTTCTTTATTTTTATCATCTGCCCTATCCTGGTATGATCTAGTTGCCGATAACTATTATAAGAGGGGAGGATTACCCTTACCTCCCTAGTTGACCTAAAAAATTTTAAAAAACTTCTTCTTTTTAATCCGCTCTGGCACTTCCTGGTAAGCGTGTTTCCCGTCGATGGCAAGTGCTGCATTTTCACTAAACAGATACACTATGTCCGGACCGTACTTTGCTTGGATCTGGTCAAAAGCTTCTCTAAGTTTAAACGTCCGATTCTCTGTATTGTGTGCATCGGATGCGATGAAATGAGTTAAGTTCGCTTCAATCAGCTGATGGGAAAAGTTCTTAATCTTCTTGCCAAAATCCCCGCAAATACTAGCAGCCGTTACCTGTGTCATTGCTCCCTTTTTCACAAACTGGTACAACATCTCCGGGCGTTCAATGATTTCTTGATTGCGTTCTGGATGGACGATCACTGGAATTAACCCATTCAGCTGCATGTCATAAAAGAGCTTTTCTGTGTACCGCGGTACATGACTGGAAGAGAACTCTACTAGTACGTACTGAGTGTTTGCCACCGGCAGGATTTCGCCAAGCTTGTACCCATCGACCATTTCTCCATGAATCCGTACTTCTTGACCTGGAAGGATCGTTAGGTCAATGTTCTCCTGAAGCAATGCCTTGTTTAACTCTTCTACTCTACTGATAATTACTTGTTTAGGATTTTCATAGCTGCTTGTCAAATGATGGGGTGTTGCGACAATTGTATGGATTCCTTGCTCGACAGCCTTCCTCGCCATACTGATGCTTTCAGACAAGTTTTGTGCCCCATCATCCAAACCTGGCAGTATATGACAATGTAAATCGATCATTGGCAACACACTCTTTCCAAATATTTGCTAGTTCACTAAGACTTTTATAATGGTAACACCGTCGAAAGCACTAGTAAAGGGAGGAATTTTGTCGAATTATGTTTATTTTGAACCGTAATAATAGTAGTAATCGTTATTCTTGATCTCTTTGTGATTTAGAACCACGCCAAGTAATTTGCTTTTTGCATTCGTTAATAGCTCTTTCGCTTTTTTCGCTTGGTCAATTTCCGTCTTGCCGCTATAGACAACAAGAATTGAACCATCGCATTTATTCGCTAGGATTTGCGGGTCGGCTACTGCCAATAATGGCGGCGTATCGAACAGAACAAAGTCATATTCCCGCTTTGCTTTTTCAATAAATTGCTCCATTGCCTTTGAGCTTAATAGTTCAGCCGGGTTTGGAGGAATCGGTCCGCTCGTTAAGATGTATAAATCCGGTTCGTCCGTTGTGATTACGGCATCTTCAAAGGTTGCTTGCTTCGTCAATACACTTGTGAACCCAACGAGGTTGCCTTGTCCAAATGTATGGTGGACAGTAGGTTTGCGAAGGTCGGCGTCTACTAGTAAGACTTTCTTCCCTAATTGGGCAAACGTCACCGCCAGGTTCGCAGCCGTTGTTGACTTCCCTTCTGCTGGGCCTGAAGAGGTAATCATGATCGCCTGTTGCTCTTGGTCAACCGATGAATATTGGATATTTGTCCGGATGGTCCGGTATTGTTCAGAGATTGGTGATTTCGGATCAAGTGTGGTGACGAGCTTACGACTTGGATTCGAAATGGTTTTCTTCTTTTTAAGCGCCAAGATGCTCACCTCTTACTGTAGTCTTTCTTGCTGCCCGTTTTTCGTGCATTTCTTCCATCTTTTGATCATCAATTGTGGCAATAACACCTAAGATTGGAAGCTCAAGAAGCTTTTCGATATCTTGTTCGTTCTTAATTGTGTTATCAAAGTACTCAAGTAAGAAAGCAAGTCCGACACCAAGCATTAAGCCAACCACTATCGCAATCGCTACGTTCATCGCTTTTTGCGGCTTAATTGGGGATGGGTTTTCTCCTACATCTGCTTTCGCTAAGATGCTTACGTTGTTTACTTGCATGATGTTTGTAATTTCTTTTTTGAATACTTCTGCTGTTTTGTTGGCGATTTGTTCAGCCACTTTCGGATCTGGATCCTGTACAGACATATTCACGACCTGTGAGTCTTTTTCACTGCCAACGGTGATTTTTTCCTTTAATTGAGCCGCTGTTAAGTTTAGATCTAAATCATCGGCCACGATATCTAAAATCGCCGGGCTTTTGATGATGACGTTGTAGGTGTTTATTAGTTGAAGGTTTGTTTGTACTTCACTTGGGTTATAGAAAGTTTGTTCACTTTTCACTTGGTTAACAAGAATTTGTGTTGAAGCTTGGTAAATTGGGGTTAAGAAAAAGTAACTCACTACTGCACTGATGATTCCAAATACGGCTGTTATGGAGACGATTAACCATAATCGTTTTTTCAGGGTCTCAAGGAGCTCTTTTAAACTAATAGTCTCTTCCATTTTGTCCTCCTAAAAATTATTCAAAAACCTTGAATATTATATCATAATTTGTCGTTTTTTAAGTTAATCTGTTTTACAAAATCTCACTTCATTTATTAAACTACGATTTGTAAGAAATTTGAAGGGGATATAGGTAATTGGATAGATTTGTATGACAGATGAAAAGATTACCTATTTTCATTTTCGCAAGAAAAAAGTGATAATCGGCGCTAACGGTGCCCTACTATCACTCATAAGGATCTATATTTAATTTACAACGATATTTTTAAGGTCAATTTTTAACTGTTCAAGTAATTTCGCAACGGTGATTTCGTCTTCCTTTACACCTTTTTCATAGGCCTTTTTTACCAATTCAGAAAAAGCCTGATGATTATCCTTTGCCTCCACCTCTCAACCTCCTAAATATTGCTCTTAATATGCAATTTTAGTAGAAAAACACAATCATGTAAATATATTTCCAATAGAAAAATGGCGAAAATTGGTGAAAGCGTTGTCATTTTGTCAAAATATAATATACAGCGTACCTCTTAATCTGTTAAAATTTTACTAAAGTGACGGTTCTGCTGCTTCCTTCGGAAAGCAGCAGAACCGTCCATTTTAGGAGGAAAATGATGAAAAAGGCATTTCTATTTTTATTTTTTATTACTTTTTTACTAGTCCCTGGCTATGTATTGGCAGATACAGCTGCTGGGTGGAAGGTCGAGAATGGCTATCATTTTTATTATGATGAAAATGGAGCGAAGGTGATTGGCTGGCTTGAGTTAGAGGATGGTATCTACTATATCCGTGAGACTACTGGCCGGAGCAAAGGATATACGCATATTAAGAATGACGAAACGAATCTCTTGGATACCTATTATTTTAATGAAGATGGAAAGATGTTTACCGGCTTGCTTAACCTCAATGGTACAAAGTATCTTTTTGGGGAAGATGGTATCCAACTGCGAGGCTGGTACGAGATTGATGGGAAGATTTATTACTTTACCCCTTCTGCTCAAACAGGCTGGAGGGAAATCTTGGGTGAAGGGGGTTGGAGTACCCATTATTTCCACAAGACTGGTGAACTTGCCTCAGGCTGGGTTAACGATGATGGTACTTGGTATTACTTAGACGAATATGGCAGTCTTGGAATTTCTGGATGGGTGGACGATCGCGGTAAGTGGTACTATATCGTGGACGGTAAAATGGCAACAGGATTGGTTGAGGATGTAGACGGCAGGCTCTATTTCTTAGACTACAGCACCGGGGCGATGCGCACCGGCTGGATTTATAACGAAGGTGCCTGGCATTTTGGTGCGAACAATGGCGCATTAAAGGCCAGCACTTGGTTCTATGAAAAAGGTATTTGGTATTTCTTCAAACCTAACGGCAAGATGTTGACAGGGCCAGCGTGGATTGATCAGAAGTATTATTATTTCAAAACGAATGGAGCGATGATTACCACACAAGGCTGGGTAAAGCATGATGGTGGTTGGTACTACAGCAACACGAACGGTACACTGACGACGGGCTGGAAGCTTGATGGGACCAAATGGTATTATCTAGACCCTAGTAAGGATGGCCGTATGGTGACAGGGGCAAAGAGTATAGAGAATTGGGGCACCTACTACTTTGAAACAAGCGGTGCGATGACCACCACAAAAGGCTGGAAATACGACGGCAAGAACTGGTATTATGCCCTTAGAACAGACGGTAGAATATTAACCGGCTTGAAGAAGGTTGATGGTGTCAGTTATTTCTTTGATTATCGAACGGGTGCGATGGCAACAGGACATAAAGTGATTGGTGGAGACACCTATTATTTCCACTCCTCCGGCCGCATGCATACGGGCTGGTTTAAGGAAAATGGACTTTGGTATTACTACAACCCTAGCAGCGGTGCTAAAGTTTTCACTAGGACTTATATCGATGGGGTTTATTATAACTTTGATTCGGTTTATGGGCATTGGATTCAATAGTTAAACCCGCAAGGGTTAAAGATTAAGGGAGGAGAGCCAGGCTAACGCCTGGCTCTCCTCCCTTTATTAACTTTTTTCTATGAAAAGTAACAAGGAAAAGATTCCGTCTTATGTGTTTATTTTTTATATAGCAGGTTTTCGGGTTATGATGACCAAGACCCGGTTACGTAGCACGAAAAATGGTTTTCATCTGGGATATGACGACCAAAACTAGAATGCATGGTAAGACAAATGGTCTTCATCAAGGCTATGATGACCACATCCCGGTTGCATAGCACGATAAATGGCCTTCATCCGTTTCTCACTGACTGTCAATTAGAAGTTCTTCACCAAAAGTGAGAGCCTTTTCTACAAATATGCTGTCCTAATCTACAAAATTTGGGAATCAGCTGGAGTCACATAATTATATCTACAAATTAGAAGCATTTATCTACAAATTTTAGGTCTATATCTACAAATTTTATGTCTATATCTACAAAAATCAGGTACATATCTACAATTCCGATGCCCTTTTCTACAAAACTCTGAAATCAACTAAAAAGAAATAGGGAAGGCTCTGCCACTTCCCAAAGTAAGCAGCAAAACCTCCCCCACATTGATCACCCACTATAACGTCCTAATTCCTCTAGATAGGTGTTTTTCCACTCTTCAAATGCTTTCTTCATTTCAACGTATTGGGTCTGTACTTTTTCTAGGTAATCGTTTGGATTGTTTCTAAGTTCTACATTCGTCATTATGTTGTAGTAGTCAGTAAAAGTGCTAAGCAGGTTCTGATGTGCTTTTTCATACACTTCTGGGACCTTTGTTTGCTTCAAATAATCGATTATGGGAGATAGCCTGTACTTTTGGTTGCTCTGCATTCTAAGAACTCCATCCATATCTTTCTGTTCTACATATGGAAGAATCGATAACTCTATTTCCGATAACTGTTGGCCAGCGATTCTTTGGATATACTCCTCATACATTAACTGGTCTTGGATATTGCCTAAAGCTGACTTTTCATTTATCAGACCATAACCATTATTGCTTTTTTTATAAAGCTGGTACCACTGCTCTGCTGCCTCTGCAATTTCTAGGAAAGCAGCATTCAATTGCTCGTTAGAAGGGGATTCCGTTGCTTCAAGCTTAATCGCCTCGTGAACTTTCTTCTGGTATTCGGTTAGAATTGGCAGGAAGTTTCGATAGGCCGACAGCAGGTCTTGATGAGCCTGCTCATACTTTTCCGGAACCTTCCTCTCTTCCATTACTTTCACGACTTCGTTTAACCGAGGCACCACATTGTCGACAACAACTTGTAAATTATCTATTCCTGCAGGTCCCTCAACCGGCGGCCGATAGGAACGTAAAATCAGCTGTTGAATATGGTAATTGGTCTTCGCGTACTGGTCTTTAGCGACCTCTTCTTCAGGCAGTTCACTTATTTGTTCTGAATTATGCCCTTTCGTTTGCTGCTGAAAAACTACATTCCACTCATCAAAAGCTTTCTTTAAATCTTCGTATTGAGTTTTAAATTGTTCAAAATCTTCATCATTTCTCTCTTTGACTTCTCCATTTATGATGAAGGCATACAGGTTCGTATAAGCTATCAATAGGTTTTGATGAGCTTTTTCATAAGGTTCAGTGACTTTCGTGTGCTTCAAATAAGTCGCTGTAATCGGAAATGAATTTCGGTAATTGTCGAGCATATGATTAAAGACCGCATAGTCCTTTTTTACCACAGGCGGAAGGATGTTTCCCTCTATGCTTTGTATGTCACTGCTTACAGTCCTCTTTACAAATTCCTCATAAATCACCTGGTTTTGTAAATTTGCATCACTGCGATTAACCTTAATTTTCTTTTGATAAATGGAAACCCACTGTTCCATGGCGAGCAAAATTTGCCCGTAGGCATCGCTTAATTTTTGGGCAGAGGGGGAGTCAAAGGCTTCCTGCTCAACCGCCTCTTGAACCTTCTTTTCATAGTCTGTTAAAGAAGGGCGGAAACTTTGGTAGGCTGCTAATAGGTCCTGGTGGGCCTTCTCATATTCTTCCGGAACGTTCATTTCTCCCATATCCTTTATGATCCAATCCACTCTATATAAGACACCTTTCACCTGGTCCTGGAGTTCATTGAATCCTGTCGGTCCATTAACTAGCGGTTGAAAGGAACGAATAATTAGGTTTTTGATATCGTCATTCACTCCTGTGAAACCAAGCTTCGTCTCGTTGTCATAAATCTTATGCTCATATCTTTCATCCTGCATGTATGTATTTCCCAAATAAGCCAGTAAAAGTAGTAATACACTAATAAGTCCTCTTCTCTTCATCTGATGTCCCCCCATTTATATCCATATATTCATATAGTAATATTTTACCAGATTAAAGTAAACAGGGACGGTTCTGCTGCTTCCTTCGTTTCACGAAGGAAGCAGCAGAACCGTCCCTGTTTCGCAAACTTTTTGCCCTATAGGTAGGTAATTCATGGTAGAATATGTACAATATAGTAGAATTATAGGGAGGATTGACTAGATGAAGAAGACTATTGTTCGTGCTGTATCGACAGCTGCTTTCTTTTCGACTGTCTTTGCCGGCTCTGCTTTTGCCAATACGCACACTGTTCAAAAAGGCGACACGTTATCGAAGATTGCCTCCAAGTATCAAACGACCGTGAGTCAGCTGAGGACGCTGAATGGCTTAACCTCCGACATGATTTACGTGAACCAAACTCTCAAGGTTTCGGCTGCTGCTGAACTGCCTGCACCTGTGGTAACACCTGTTGCAGCGGATGTGTATACCGTTGTCAGCGGTGATTATCTTGGCAAGATTGCCAGCAAATACGGCATGACCGTTGCCCAGCTGAAATCACTCAATAACCTAACCTCTGATATGATCTATGTCGGGCAACAGCTGAAGGTTTCTGCTCAGGCTGTCGTGGTAAACCCAACGACTCCTGCTCCTGCACCGGCACCAGCTCCTACTCCAGCGCCTGTCGTGACGGCACCTAGTGTAAGCGTGACTGAATACACCGTGAAAAGCGGGGATTACCTTGGCAAGATTGCGAACGAATTTAAGATGACCGTGACCGAGTTAAAGACTCTTAACGGGTTAACCTCTAACTTAATCTTTGTCGGCCAAAAGTTGAAGGTGACAGGCACCGTGCCAGTCGTCGTGACACCTCCTCCTGCCACACAAATACCGGCACCAGCACCTAGTCCGGTTACAACCTCAGAGTACACCGTAGTTAGCGGAGATACGCTTGGGAAGATTGCTGCGAAGTATGGCGTAACGGTTGCGGAGTTAAAGTCACTGAACGGTTTAACCTCTGATCTAATTTTTGTCGGACAAAAACTGAAGGTTTCGGGTTCAGCACCTGTGGTAACAACTCCTCCACCAACGGAGACGCCGGTAGTTACCCCACCCGTCACGCAAACACCGGCACCTACTCCTGCCCCAAGTGTTCCGACAACAAATGTGTCCGAATACACAGTAGTCAGCGGTGACACACTTGGAAAAATCGCAGCCGTATTCAGTATGACGGTTGCGGAATTAAAATCGCTTAATAATCTAACGTATGACGTGATCTACATTGGCCAAAAGTTAAAGGTGAAAGCGGCAGATGCACCTATAGCCGTTCCTCCTGGGGCGACCAGCTTAATTGACCTTGCTAAAAGCCTGATGGGCATTCCTTATGCTTGGGGTGGACAAACCTTGAGCGGCTTCGATTGCAGCGGGTTTATCTATTATGTCGCGAACAAAACAGGGAAACCGATTGTTCGGACCTCTGCTGAGGGTTATCACGATCGTTCCTATTACGTAAACCAGCCGCAAATTGGCGACCTTGTCTTTTTTCAAAATACATACAAGCAAGGCATCTCACACGTCGGCTTCTACATCGGCAACAACCAATTCATCCACGCCGACGCAACACTTGGCGTAACGATCACGAACCTGACCAACTCCTACTGGTCCAAGCACTTCGAAGGATTCAAGCGATTCTATTAAACTACTAGCCTAGTCTTTGGACTAGGCTCTTTTTATTTGCTTGAGGGTCTGGTTTTTACACTAAAAGCTAGTGAGGCGGCTACTCGGGCAAAACTTGGTAATAGTTTTTACCCTAAAAGCTTGTGAGGCCGCTCCTTGGGAAAAACTCGATAATAGTTTTTACCTTAAAAGCTTCTGAGGCAGTTCCTCGGGCAAAACTTTGGAATAGTTTTTACCCTAAAAGCTTGTGAGGCCGCTCCTTGGGCAAAACTCGGGAATAGTTTTTACCTTAAAAGCTTGTGAGGCAGTTCCTCGGGCAAAACTTTGGAATAGTTTTTACCCTAAAAGCTTGTGA
>JBFNER010000069.1:0-11937 GCA_040797665.1 Neobacillus sp.
CATACTTTTCATGGTTATATAGTAACTCTGCATCCTCTATCAGCTCACAGGCATTCTCATAAATCTTACAAAAGATTTTTTCTATATCATTTACTTTTAACTGATTAAAGCTCATTGCCATCTCTCCCTAAACACTAACCTTTTACATATATTGTATCCTTCCCTATAAATAAAAAAAAGGAAAAGTCTCATACTCTATCCTTAACTTACAGACTTATTTGACTTTGCATTATGCAGCTCAATCATTTCCTTAGCCCACATTTTAAAGTTTGGCTTGCCATGTACATATACAGTAACTTTGTCTTTAGTTTAAAAGTAATAACCTCTTTATTATGCTTAGTTAATTGATTCATTCTTTAGCTTCTCCTTAGTTTTTTTATATGGCTATACCTATTCATTAGCATCCTTTTCATTTACTGTGACATTAATCTTAAATAAAAGAGACAATGGCTCTCAGCTACTGCATTTGTTATTTGCTATACTTTGTCACTTATCAGCCTGAGCCCTACTTAACCCTGAGCTAATCTTTTCAAGAGCCGACTAACCGTTGTTATTACCTTTAGTTAAGATATTCTTAGCCCTAGTGCCTTTCTTACCCATTTTCGTCAGCAACTTATCTTCCTCAACCTCTTGTATTTTAAGCAATCTAACAAAGTTACTAAGCCTGATACTCTTTGTACAGGAAAAATAGCCTTTAGGAATACCCTCCTTGTAAAATATGCAAGCCAATTATCTGTGATTCAATAGGTTGGTATTAATAAAGATAAATTGATCTAGACTTACAGCATAGAATAAAAGGAAGAAAAGCTTTTCTTAGACTCTTACCTCATGATGTTAATCATTGTTTAATTAGACACTATTTTTTAGTTTCTTTTTATCCTTCTTTTGAAACCAAATAATCCGCATACCTTTCTTAATATGAAATTAGATGACATTATATTTTAAGGGATTGAATAATGATTTTTTATATTATTGATATTATGGATAAACTTCTACTAATCAGGAAAATAGCGGAGGTTAATACAAGTGCTTCGTACTCACATATCCAATCGTTATCTTAAAGTAGATAAGGTTATAACAGCTAAGACCCAGTGGGAGTTAGAACAAAAAGTAAAAAATCAAAAGCAACGGTGGAAAGAAAAAGAGTTGAAAGTTAAAGAGCAAAAAGAAGTTGAAAAGATGAAAGAGATGGCAATTGCTGATACCAAACACGCTTTAGAGCTTATTGAAGAATATCGGAATCTGCTTCATTTCTCTTTACATCGAAAGCATACGCTTGACTGGGACAAGCTATATAACAAGGATACTTACCAAGTTGAGGAGCCCAAGTTGAAATCATTTATTGAACTCACAAATGTTCCAAAGGAAGATAAATTTATTGAGTTTTTTTTCTCCTCTCTAAAGACTAAGAGGCTTGCAAAGCAGAAAGAGGCAGAAAGGCAATTTCATAAGGCCTATACTGATTATCAAGATGCCAAAAACGAATTTTTCAAATGAACAAAAGGAGATAAATGAATCGATTGATCAATTTAAGCTTGCCTATGAAGAATCAGTTCCTCCATTTGTAGAGAGATACTTTGGAGCTGTAATTAATCATTCCGCCTATCCAGAGGGATTTGAAAAAAATTTTAATGTTCAATATGTATCAGACGCAAAAGCTTTGGTCATTGATTTTGATTTACCCGATCCCAAAAAGGTTCCTAATATCATTGAATATAAATTTGTACAAGCTCGCAAAGAAATTGCACCTAGAACTATGAAGAAGAAAGAGTTCGAGGAACATTATGAGGATATCATCTACCAATTAACACTTCGAAACATATACGAGTGTTTTAGTTCTGATTATGCAAGTACGACTGAGCTCATTGTTTTTAATGGATGGATTCATGGTGTTGATACTTCAACTGGACAAGATTTTCATTCTTGCATTGTAAGCTTACAAGCAACTAGAAGCGATTTTTTATCTTTAAACCTTGAAAAAGTCGTTCCAAAGGATTGTTTCCGTAATTTGAAAGGGTTAAATGCGGGTGCCTTATATCAGTTAGCACCTGTACGACCGATTATGGAACTTACCCGTGATGATAAACGGTTTGTGGAGTCAAAAGAAATACTAGCCGTAATTAACTCAATTCCTAATTTAGCGGCAATGCCATGGGAGGATTTTGAACATTTAGTAAGGGAACTGTTTGAAAAATATTTTGCCACAGTTGGTGCAGAGGTAAAAGTAACGAAAGCAAGTCGGGATGGGGGAATTGATGCCGTTGCATTTGACCCTGATCCCATTCGAGGTGGCAAATATATCATACAAGCAAAGCGGTACAACCAAGTTGTTCCAATCTCCGCAGTCAGAGAGCTAAATGGGATAATGGGAGATGAAGGAGCCGTTAAAGGAATCCTAGTTACAACTAGTTATTATGGAAAGGATTCAAGGGAGTTCGCCAAGGATAAGCCACTGACTCTTTTAGATGGTGCCAATTTGATTCAAATGTTTAAAGATTACGGCTATAGTGTTCGGATCGAATTGAAGAAAAATGAAAAAGCAAATTAGTGCAGTCTATAATCTTTTATTAAAATAATGAAGAAAGCATCAGAGAATAAGTACTGATGCTTTTTCTCATTATTTTATTCATGCTTTCAAGCTAATTCCTTTAATTTATTGTTTCTAAAAAATTCACACTAAGAACTATCTCCCTTTATCTCAAGAAGAATAACAAATTCCACATAAGTGGGGTTAATAAAATATTATCACTATGGTAATATTTTACCTGCCCTAATTATGTTATCACTACCTGGTTCATTAATCATTCTAATATATGATCCACGGTACCTCGATTGGTAGGAAGAATAGTATTTGCAAATTATTTGGTGTTAAAGTGTGGCTCGAGGAAACCGTCTTATGCAATTGTTATTACTTAAGAACCTATTAAGAAAAAAGCCGGTTGTTCCTATTTCTATATAGGAAAACCGGCTTTTTCGCCAGTCTTCACTAATCCTCCAATAATGCCCTTCATGTATTCATTATAGCTGCATTAATAAGGATATAGCGTGCTTCCAAAACATATAGTGAGTAAAACTACTTCAACTGGGTAGTATATGTTTTGAATGGTGTGCTTTTAGCATATTTCCTACTAATAAACGAGGAAGTCAAGAGATGAATCAAAGTAACGAACACAATAACTTAGGTGGAAAATAGAAGAAAGTGGAAATAACCAAGCTGGTAGTAATTCTAACCAAGGGACAAGTGACTTTGGTGAACCCATGCAGCAGTTCTTCAATATTCGAGGTTAACGGAAAAACATTTCCTTGTTAAATTGTTGGAATCCTTATGAAAACTATCCCATTCAGATAGCAAAGAGCAAGCCTAAATTAATCCGGCTCTCCTCAAGTACTGATATATCAAAGTTTCTTCCTTCCTAGTGTTTTCTTTTGATTTGTAGTTTAGGCACCACTCATGCACCTTTTTATGGATGTTCTTTACACTTCAGAAATGAACTTGACGCTCATTCAAATTATTTAGTAAAAAACGGTGTTTTAGATAATATAACAAGGATTTAATAGGAAGGCTCAGTCATTCCTATTTATTCTTAAATTTGTATACTATTAAGCAAGTATGGCTTCACAGTCTTTATCCTCATTTTTATATGAAATAACTAAATCTGGATTTAGGGAACTATTATTATCACGATGTGACCGAATAAACCCCTTTAATCTATGAACACCTTGTAAATCATCTGTTTTGAAGAAACCTACAATCCTCCGATGTCATAATTGGATAAGGTGCTGGCCCGCAATAAATCCGCCTTCTTCGTCAGCCATTTTTATGCATGGGCTGCTTAATTCTGTATATCTCTTATTAATCATCACATAGGGAATATTTAGATTCGTTAATGATAAAAACAAACCTAAGTTTCGATTTTCTTCAGCACTTTTTGTTGGTTCGATAATTAGCCCGCTTAATGGCTGGCTAATTAGCTTTTTTATTTGTTCCTCTTCCCTACGTTTGTCATTATTCGTACTGCATAATACTAAATTGTATCCTTTATTCCTTAGAGTTTTCTCTACACCTTTAATAATACCAGGGGAGAGTAGTTAGAGATATTCGTTGTTAATAATCCTATGGTTTTGGTTTCTATGGGCTTTTTAGGTGTAGAAATTGAAACAAACGTTCCTTTTCCTTGAACTTTATAAAGTAAGCTTTCTTTTTTCCAAAATACCTAATGCTTGTCTTACAGTATGCCTGCTTACTTTAAAATGGTTGGCAAGCTCCATTTCAGAGGGAATTCTTCCCTCTTGCTTACATATGGCAGAGGTAAACCCCAAGATTTAATTTCCTGTTTTAGTTGAATATATTTTGGTTCTCTTAACATCCATCCTCAATCCCTATCTAACATTTCTTCTAACTTTAATTACCTTCTTCAGTTAGACTTTCTTCGTAATAAAGCGGGAGGCTAACTGCCTCCCGCTGATAATTTTAATTAACATAATATTTCAAACTGCTCTTATCTTTTAATCTCAATCCAGAGTCCTATTTGTTAAATATATAGTAAGATCTTTAATGGAGACTATCTTTAAATTATGTTTCTTTGCAAAAATTTTCAAATCCAACAAGCGTGCCATTGTGCCATCATCATTTATAATTTCACAAATCACGCCAACCGGACTAGATCCGCATAATTTAGCTAAATCCACAGCGGCTTCTGTATGTCCGGGTCTTTCAAGAACGCCGCCATCTACCGCAATCAAAGGAAAAGTATGTCCCGGCATATTGAATTCCAAAGCTTGGGTTTTATTATTGCCCAAGGCTCTAATCGTATCGGCTCTTTCCCTTGCAGATATCCCTGTAGTGTTAGATATATGATCTATCGAAACGGTAAAGGCTGTTTTTAGACTTTCTGTGTTTTCTGTAACCATAAGAGAAATTTCTAATTTATTGGCAATCTCATTGGTAATAGGGCAACAAACTAATCCACGGCCGTGTTTGATCATAAAGTTGACTGTTTCACTTGTAACCTTATCCGCCAATGCCAACAGGTCACCTTCATTTTCCCTATTCTCAGCATCAACAACAATGATTATTTTACCGTCTTGTAATTCTCTTATCGCTTCTTCAATGGTATTTAACATCTAATATAATCCCCTCAAGTAGTTAGTTCATGTTGTGCTTGTTAAAGGTAATTAATTCTAATAATTTATTAGATTCTTAGACAGCCTTATATCATTAACATACCAAAACACCAGTTACTGACTGCTTCCATCCTTGATAATACTTATCTCTTACATCACCAGTCATCAAAGGTTCATACAGTTCATGTTCCTGATTTAGTTTATTTATTTCTTCTGTAGAATTCCAGATCCCGACTCCTAAACCTGCTAAATATACAGAGCCCATAGAAGATAATTCGGCTACTTTTGAAGCAATAACATCGATATTCAACATATCAGCTTGATATTGCATTAAAAAACGGTTGCTTGTTGCTCCACCATCTACTTTTACACTTTTTATTTGAATATTGGATTCTGATTGCATCAGTTCCATAACATCCTTAACCTGATAGGCGATACTTTCTAAGGCTGCTCTTACAATGTGAGGTTTCCCTGTATTTCGGCTAATTCCCACAATTGCGGCACGAGTGAACGGTTTCCAGTAAGGAGCCCCCAGGCCTACAAATGCGGGAATAAGATAAACACCCTCATTATCTGAAAGAGAATTCGCCAGGTGTTCAACCTCTTCCATATCATTAATCAATTCGAGCTGTTCCTTCAGCCACTTGATCGTATCACCGGTACAATTAATAATCCCTTCGAGCGCATAGCTCACTTTACCATTTAATCCCCAAGCAATGGAAGTGACTAAACCATTGGTGCCATCGACGATTTCACCTGTTTGCATCAGGACAGATGTACCCGTCCCATACGTCGCTTTCGCCATTCCCGGCTCAAAACATTTCTGTCCAAATAAGGCACCTTGAGAATCTCCTATTACCCCTGAGATAGGAAGTTGGTTAAACGGTAAATTTTGATCTTCTGTTACACCAAATAGTTCATTGGAGTCTTTTACTTCTGGAAGCATTTCTTTTGGGATACAGAAAAGATCCAATAACTCAACATCCCATTGAAGGGTATGGATATTAAATAGAAGAGTTCTGCTTGCATTAGAGTAATCGGTTGCATGAACCTTTCCACCTGTTAATTTCCAAATCAGCCAGCTATCAATCGTTCCCAGTAACAATTTTCCTGCTTTTGCTTTTTCCCTGACACCATCCACATTATCCATAATCCATTTTACCTTGGATGCTGAAAAATAAGGATCTACTTTTAACCCTGTTTTTGATTGGATAATATCTTCATATCCTTGTTCTTTCAATTCTTTGCAAATATCTGAGGTTCTTCGACACTGCCAAACGATTGCATGATAAACTGGATTTCCTGTTTCTTTATCCCAAACAACCACCGTTTCTCTTTGATTCGTAATCGCTAAAACAGTCAACTCATTTTCTGGAACGGCAGTTGTTTGAGCCATCTCGTTCAATAGGGTTTTAACATTTTCATAGATTTCAACTGGGTCATGCTCCACCCATCCTGTTTTCGGATAGTATTGCGTATGGCTCATCGAACATTTATGAATGATTTGCCCTTGTGAATTAACAAGCAGCACTTTTGTTCCAGACGTGCTTTGATCGATTGAGACGATGTATTTCTCTTTTTTCATAGGCTGCCTCATAGACCTCTGACCATTTGAATGGCAATCTTCTTGACATTATCTACACTCAATCCGTAATATTCAAAAACTTCGGCGGTTTTTCCTGCAATAGCTGGTTCGTCTGGCAAACCAAGAATCTTCACAGGAACCGGGTGACTTTGTGACACAACTTCAGCTACCGCTGAGCCTAAGCCGCCATAAATGCTATGCTCCTCAATCGTGATGATTCTTCCTGTTTCCTCTGCTGCTTTTAGGATAGATTCTTTATCCAACGGTTTTATCGTATGCATATTAATGACTCGGCAATCGATCCCTTCCTGTTGAAGGGTTACAGCGGAATCCAAGGCAATTCTAACTGTCTCACCTGATGCTATAATAGTAATATCTGTACCCTCTTTCATCGTGACAGCTTTACCAATGTGAAACTCGTAATCTTCCGATACATATGAATCCTCTACTGGATTCCGGCCAATCCGAAGATATACTGGTCGATCATACTCAACTAACGCTTCGATCATTTTTTTCGCCTCGTGACGATCTGCCGGCATCATGACATCCAGGCCAGGAATCGCACGGGTTACCGCAAGATCCTGCAGTGAATGGTGAGACATCCCTAATGCACCATAACTAACCCCGCCGCTGATACCAATTAACTTAACGTTGGTGTTAGAATACGCCACATCTACCTTAATTTGCTCAATACTTCTCATGCTTAAAAAACAAGCTGGTGATGCTACAAATGGTTTTTTACCAGATGCAGCCAAGCCTGAAGCAATCCCGACAAGATTTTGTTCAGCAATCCCGACTTCGACGATTTGGTCCGGTAATTGTTTACCAAAATCAACAAGCGAGGCTGAACCTCTTGAATCACTGGTTACTACTAAAATATCTTTATTCTCTCTAGCTAAATCTAGTAAAGTTTCACTAATGGCTTGACGATTGGCGATCTTATTTCCTTTTGCACCCTTTAAAGCAGCATTACTCATTGCAGCACCTCCAGTTGCTTTGAAAGTTCTTCCATTGCTAATTGATATTCTTCATTACTTGGTACATGATGATGCCATTTAGCCATGTTTTCAGCAAATGAGATTCCCTTGCCTTTGACAGTATTGGCAACAATCAGAGTTGGTTTTCCACTCACCTTTGGTGTATTTTCCAAAACATCGACCAATTGTTCGATATTATTTCCATCCACCTCAACCACTTCCCATCCAAACGCTCTCCATTTAGCGCCAAATGGTTCAAGTGTCATGACCTCTTCCGTACTTCCTGTGATTTGCAATCCATTACGGTCAATGATTGCCACTAAATTATCCAGCTTGTAATGTGAAGCGGCCATTGCCCCTTCCCAAACAGAGCCTTCTGCCTGCTCACCGTCTCCCATTAGCGTATAGACGCGGTACGATTTCCTATCCATTTTGGCGGCTAAGGCCATCCCAACCGAGATTGGCAGACCATGTCCCAACGCACCAGTATTCATTTCAACACCAGGTACTTTATTATTCGGGTGACCGATTAATCTAGTATTAAATTGAGAGAATGTTTTTAATTCTTCTTTCGGGAAGAATCCCTTATCTGCTAAAATCGCCCAGTACGACTCCACTGCATGCCCTTTACTCTGTACATAACGATCACGGTCTTCCCATTTAGGATTGTTTGGATCGACATTCATAATATGATAGTAAAGAACCGTTAAAATATCCGCATTCGATAGGGAACCGCCTGTATGGCCCGTCCCCGCTTCATAAATCATCGTTAGAAGTTCCATTCGAATTTCAGTTGCTTTTCGTTTTAGAAACTCAATCTTGTTCATCTTTTTTCCCCCAACTCTATTTATTAAGATCGCTGCCGCGAAGCCACGCTCTAATTTCTTCTACAGTTGGGTCCACCGGATCAGGATTTAAACCAGGAATATATTCGCATGCTTCAAATATAGCCGGGATCACATCAGCATGGACACCAACTGAATGGTGAATATATGGACCTTTCACCAGTTTTTCTTCCCATAATGGCCAATCGTTCACTTCCACCCAAACGTATGAACCTCTTGTGAACGGACCTTGTATCCCTTTTGCTTTTCCAAGGAAGATGGAATATTCGCCATGGTCTCCGTCAAAACGGGCAAGTGTCATTTCTCCACCCTTAATTTCTCCTTCATGCGTTCCTGGAGAATGATCCTCAAATAAGAAGTGCTTGTTTAACTTTGGTTTTTCTTCCACACTTAACGATACAGGGAAATTTCCGCAGTGGAATAACAGCTCGCCATTTGGATTCTCAGGGTGACGCACGGTAATATCAGCAAAAAACGTTGGTTTCGTATTTAACGTTGCCGCTTGAACCATGATGGAAGTAATCGCACCATGAATGTCGGTTTCACATGTTACTGGAATTTGCTCATCTGTCAAAATCGCATTGGCTAGACACGGCATGATGCCAATAATGTCCTGTAAGGTTGACCAGCATTGAATAGCAATCGCAGTACTTCTTGTTTCAGCAGCCAGTTGTTTCATCGCTACTTTCAATGAAGCAATTCGGCGAACATCCTGTTCTGTCACGGGGCTCCAGTCAAGTTTTTCCTTGATATAACCGATGGCTTCGTCTAATTCCAGGCTGTCTGTCCTTTCGATTTTCAACGTTGTTTTTTTCAACTCTTCAAGCGTGATTGGATGAATTTGAATTCCAAAAGTCTCTAATAATTCTCCTTCATTGCAGATTACTGACCAGAAATCAGATGGCCTTGTTGAGATTTGCAAGATTCGTAGATTCGTAAATTGCTTAACAACATTTGCTGCCGCAATAAAATTCTTAAATCCGCGTTCAAACACAGGACTGTCAACCGTACAATTCGTGATATATGTAAACTTGACATTAAATCTTCTTAGAACTTTACCTGTTGCAAAAATTCCACATTGTGTGTCGCGAAGTCTCATCCCATCTTCTAATGGAGCTTCATCTCTTGGACCCCAAAGCAAAACCGGTTTGCCAACCGCTTTGGCTACACGGGCGACAATATCTTCTGTACCAAAGTTACAGTGTGGGAAAAATAAAGCATCCACATCTGCTTCTTTAAAGCGCTTAATAATCGCTGGTTCTTCTAAACGTTCATGCAGCAGCCCTTCTTCATTGATCCCTTCCAAATCAACAATTTCCATTTCCAATCCAAAACTCTCTATTTTTTCTCTAATTAAGTTTTTAAACTTTAATGCATCTTCTTTACTAAAGACAAATCTCCGTGTCGGAGCAAATCCAAGCTTAAACTTTTCCATTTCTTATGCCTCCTATGCGATAATGCAAAAATCAATTAATTTAGTTTATATAAACTATTTTAGTTAATGATATCAATAATAATATTATCAGTCAATTAAAATACTAAATATTTTTAGTTAACTTTTAGTTTTAGGTGAATGTTTTATTTGGTATCTGCATATTTCTACTTTCTTATACTTAAAATTCGCCATTTTATCGTAAATCTTTGTTTGTAAATCCATCATTATTAACTAAACAAAACTAAACACTAACTAAACAAACTTTTTTTATGTTATAATCAATTAACATAAGTTTAACTAACCAATGAAATTTTTTTATTAAGTAGGCGGGTGTTTTTTATATGAAAATCGATGATATTGCTAAATTGGCCAATGTTTCAAAATCTGCTGTCTCACTGGCATTGAATGGTAAAAATGGGGTTAGTCAAAAAACGCGTGAGAAAGTCTTGCGAATTGCTCAAGAACATGGATATATTCCGCGCCCTATTATTAAATCTGATCAATTTGTTCAGTTAAACACTAAACTATTAAGATTTGTTGCCATCACGAATGCAGGCATTGTGACAGAGCAATATGAATCGCTTCCTTTTTTCACGGAGTTAATTCATAATCTTGACAAACAAATTGGGACCAGTGGCTATTCCCTTATGGTTTCCTCTATCAACATCGAAAACCTTCAAGAGGAGATCACCAGACTCGAACACGAACAAAAGTCAGCAGGTATCTTATTATTAGGCACCAACTTAACACCGGAGCAAATTAATCTAGTCGCAGGTGTTCAGCCAAATATTGTTGTTCTGGACACTTGTTTTGAAACGCTGGACGTAAGCTTCGTAGTCATGAACAACGTATATGGTGCTTACCAGGCGGGACAATATTTAATAGAGCTGGGACATCAGGAGATTGGTTATGTAGGGTCAAATACAAGAATGTATAATTTTGATATGAGGAAAAAAGGCTTTTTACAGGCACTTGGAGAAAATAGCTTGAAGATTGTCGAAACCAATTACTTTTCAGTATCCCCGACAATTATTTCATCACAGGATGCATTTAAAGATAAAATCAAAAATCGTCTTCACACCCTCCCGACTGCTTTATTTTGTGAAGCTGATTATATGGCAATTAGTGTCATTAAGTCCCTTACAGAATTAGGTGTTAAAGTCCCGGAAGACATTTCTGTCATCGGTTTTGATAATATATTTGAATCCCAAGTAATAACTCCTGAATTAACCACCATCCATGTAAAAAAGGACCGAATTGCATTAATGGCAGTTGAAAAACTCATTAAACAGATTGAAAACAATGACGGAGATAAAATGAAAATGTTTGTTGATACAGAATTGATTGAGAGGAATTCATGTGCAGTAAACAAAGAATCTGATCGCACAGGTTAAAATCATCGTTTGATTGCTTTAAAGATTGAGTAACCAGTGATATTAAAAATAAGCGGAGGTTTTTCGGTTAGACTGCACTGTAGAGCTCAGATCGGAGTATATAAGCGGAGGTTTTCCGTTTAAGCAAAGCAAAATTACCCATTTTCACGTTTTTCGAGTCAATAGTCGGAATCCTTCCGTCTATTTACGCTATTTTCAGTGATATTTCTTAATTAAGAGACATTTCTCCGCTTATTTATCAAACTCGCTTTAGCGTCTAATGAACTTATACAACCTACGGGAAAAAAAGAAAATTCAAAAAAGGCTTAGAGATATTTGCATCTGCATCTCTAAGCCTTTTTGACTGTGAAATTTATGAAAATTGCTATTTGAATTGGTCTGCGATTTACCGTTTTGCACTCTAAAGTAAACCTTCAACTTTACAGAAGGCGCTTTCTCTTGTGTAACTTAAATTTCCATAAAAGATTCACTTATTAACCGCTTATTGATTTCTTCTAATAATAATATGATAAATTCTTTACATACATCGGAATTCTGTGCTTCTTTATATATTTCCAGCAATTGTTCTGTACTTAGT
>JBFNER010000070.1:0-11205 GCA_040797665.1 Neobacillus sp.
CCAAAACCATACTTTATCCCCCCCCCCCCGGGGGCGCCCCCCCCCCCCCCCCACCCCCCCCCCCCCCCCCCGCCCCTGTGCTTACTTTATTTGTGATAGCCAGTCTGCGATTAGTGCTGCTTTGTCTTCGGAGAGTAGCCCTCCTGGCATGGAGCCTTTTCCGTGTTTGATGATGTGTTCGATTTCTTCTTTGGTGTATTTGTTTCCTATGCCTTGGAGGTTTGGTCCCGAAGCTCCTTTAAGGTCTGCGCCATGGCAGGCTAGGCATGTTTTATTGTATATTTCCTTCGCTTCAATTGTTTTTTCTTCATCTTTTGTTTCTGTTGCTGGTACGCCTACTGCACTGTAAGGTACAAATTGCAGCTCATGTGGTGTACCATGTGCTGGTACTTCGCTAATGAGAGAACCGTCCTCGGTATCCCAAATCTGTATTCCACCTATCGTGCTGCCTCCTAATTCATATGGGTACCGCTTCAAGTACATACCATGATTAAGTGTCCATAATTCTTTACCATCAGGACTTATTCCAGTATGCGCTGGTACCGTCGTTCCAGTTACATTCCAAGTTTGTTTGTAACTCTTCGTATCATATTTAAAGATTTGATCTCCATAGGTGGTGAAATAAACAGATTTCCCATCTGGGCTAAATGATAAGTGGATCGGTGATTGCTCTGTTTTAATTTCGTGAATAACCTCGAGTTTTTCTACATCAATCACCGGCACAATATTTTCATTCATAACAGCGGCCCATACCTGCTTACCGTCAGGAGTTAAGTTGACACCGTGAACCATGCCGCCAAACGGTATTTCTTTTACCACCTCATGCTTTTTCCAATCAAGCGCAAATACTTTTCCTCCGTCATGGACAGATACAAATAGGTATGGAGTGTTTATTACTTTTCCATCCCAGTACATCGTTGGCGAAATATAATCATTGCCCATTCCTGTTTTGATATCTTTAATTTTTTGATGTGTAGCTGTATCAATCACTGAAACGGTATCCGCGTACTGATTGGCTACATAAAGATATTTATCATCAGGTGTTAAAGCGGCATGGTGTCCCCCAAGTCCTGCTTCAGCCCGCCATAACTCCTTGAAGGTTTTTGGGTCATAGGCAATAACCTCTGAGGGTTTATCATATTCATACCAATCAACCGTATAGAGAACGCTAAAATCCTTAGAGAATACCATTGCATGGACATCATGCAAATTTGGATAATTCGGTTGAGTACGTTCAAACTTTGGTCCCTCAACCTCAATTTGAGACACCAGCTTATGATACTTTGAATCTACAACCCAGATTTTATTACTAACGCCCCCACCAATGAAAGCAAGCCCGTCGCTGCCTAATTTACCACCTGATAATCTTAGCGCAAGTTCTTCATCAGTTTCCTTTTTCTCTTTTTTACCTGATTTTTCTTCCGCTGCCTTGTCCTTCTTTTCTGTTTTATCGTCATTACATCCACTAATCATTAAGGTCAAACCCATTAATAAACTAAATAAAATAAAGACAAAAGAGGATTTACTTTTTTTCAACTATTTCACTCCATTTCCACTCCTTTTTATCAATAGTATTATTTGTAAAGTTAAGGTTATTATTCGACAAACGGCAAAACACAACAGGGCCGGTTCTCCTGCTCCCCATAAGGAAGCAGGAGAACTGGCCCTGCGTTACTTCAAATATACTTGGTCTCTAGAATGGAATCCGTCTCTGATTACTGTTTCGTCTATATTTGATTTGTTTACTGCAATGGGAAAGAGTAGTAAGGAGGGGACTTCAATCTTGCCGTTGTTTACTCGACTGCCTGTAACAACGGGTTCCCCTTTGGCCAGCTTGACCGCAATTTCAGCTGCCTCTTTGGCTAACACATTAATTGGCTTATACACCGTCATGGTCTGTGTTCCTTTAACAATCCGTTGCGCTGCTGCAAGCTCTGCATCCTGTCCTGCGACAGGAATTTTCCCCGCAAGTCCATGTGCAGCGAGTGCTTCAATAACAGCACCGGCTGTTGCATCATTGGCAGCAATCACGGCGTCGATCTGATTATTGTTAGCTTTTAGGGCATCCAGCATGTTTTTGTAGGCATTTGCTGGTGTCCAGTTCTCGGTCCATTGGTCATAGACAACGGTAATGTCACCTCGGTCAATATAAGGCTGCAGCATATTAAATACACCTTTTTTAAACAAATGTGCATTATTATCGGTTACTGCACCACCAATGTAGACATATTTTCCTTTTGGAACTCGTTCTGTCATCTCCCTTGCCTGCAGCTCTCCTACCATTTCATTGTCAAAGGATATATACAGGTCAATATCAGCATTTTTAATAAGACGATCGTAGGAAACCACCTTAATACCGGCTAAATGAGCTTTATTCACAATTGCTGCGGTTGCTTCAGCATTGTGTGGAACGACAACAAGCAAATCAACGCCTTGGCTGATTAACGTTTCGGCTTGTGAAATCTGCAACGCATCGTCTCCATTCGCTGCCAAAATCTCTACTTCTGCCCCTAGACTCTCTACTGCCTCTTTGAATAGATCTCGGTCCTTAAGCCATCGTTCTTCCTCTAATGTATCCATTGAAAAGCCAATTTTAATCTTGGTCTCAACCGCTTTGTTTGCTTCTTCTGTGATTCCTGGAGAGACTGCCGGCTCACGAAGCTCGTTTCTAGCTTCACAACCACCAGTCAAAGCAATGATAACGATGAACAGGCACGCCCTTACCAAAAGCATGACAAACCTGCGTTTTTCACTAAAGCCCCTCATAAACTCTTCATTTCCTTTTTTCCATGCAGTGTTCTTCGATAGTCCTTCGGTGATACGGTGGACATTTTTTTAAACACCTTGCTAAAATAGTTAGGGTCATGATAACCGACCTCAAAGGTGATTTCTTTTATACTTTTCTCAGGGTCACCCAGGAGTTTTTTCGCTTTTTCAATCCGGCATTCTGTTAGTAAATCAATATAGTTAATTCCCAGTTTCTCCTTGAACATTTTACTAATATAAATTGGACTTAAGTCGACCCTTTTGGCTAATGTATCTAAGGATATGTCTTCACTCGAGTGGTCAATAATATATTGTTTTATTTGATGAATGGTATCCGCTTCAAGCCTCTCATAATGCTGATGGTATGATTGCTTCATTTCCTCTAGCAGCTGATTGGTCTCTAATCGGAGCTGGCGATAATCGATTGTTTGGTAGGAATACAAGGGAGTAACCGTTTCAACACCCATTTCTCTCATAACTCTTGATACAACCCATAGGACTTCAAGAATACGTTGCTGTGTTTGCAATAATTCAATGTTTTCATTTTCATAGTATTGAATCATATTCATCATATTGGTCCGGATTGAATCCCATTCTCCTAGTCTAATTTCGTCAAAGAACTCCTTTTTATGATGTTTTACTAATTGTAGATTGCTTACATCATTAATAGCCGGTACATCTGAATAGTAGCGGTATTTAACCGGTAGTGTTGTGTCCATACTGGCAATTAGCGACTCTTGGTAGGACTGACGAATTTGATCCAAAGAATCACAAACATTCCCGATTCCGACAAACCATTCAGCTTTAACGTCAGCTTTTGATAAGGAAATTATCTCCCGAGCGAGAGTTGTTGCTTGTGTTCGGAAGGATTGTTCAGGCTGTCTAAATACGATAATAGGAAGTTGATTACTATATAAGGCACCAACCCAGCCGCTCTTCGTCTTCCTGACTCTCTCTTTGACAGCAGAATAGTAGTTTTCCGAGCCTTTCGGAAGCAAGACACTCATTACAAACAGCTCTTTCGTCGATGGAATATCCAGCATCTCTAACAGCATGTCTACATGGACCTCATGTACATGATCGAATAACAACTGTGTGACAACATCTGTTTCCACGAGCGCCAATGTTTTTTGAAGTGCATCTTTCTCTTGCTTATTTTTTAAAAGTAATTCCCGTTCCTCTTCAATCTGCTTCAATACTTTTCCTATTGTCATGACAATGTCACTTGCTTTACTCGGTTTAAGCAGATAATCCTTTACACCAAATTTAATTGCTTGGCGCATATAGTCAAAGGTGTCATAGGCTGTTACCATAATGAATTTAATAGTGGGATCATTTGCACTTATCTTTTCCACTGCTTCGAGTCCGTTCATTCCTGGCATTTTAATATCCATTAAGATCAGATCAGGTTTGAATTCATCTGCCATTTGTACCGCCATATTCCCATTTTTCGCCTGCTCTATCATGAGTTCTGGAAAACTCCTATTTAAAATAACCTGCATTCCCTCACGCTCTATTTGTTCATCATCCACAATTAACAGCCTTATCATGCTTATCACCTTCTTAGCTTAGCTATTTTTATTACTACTTTCGTTCCGCAGTCTTTCCCGCTAATAATATCGATGACCTCTTCATATCCAAAAAATAAACGCAGCCGTTTGACCACATTACTGAAACCAATCCCTGTCGAATGCCCCTCTGTTTGAACTGTATCCTCCTCAAGAATTTGCTTTATTTTCTCTTCAGCCATTCCAGCTCCATCGTCTTCAATTTCAATTCTAATGCGGTCGTCTTCATCCATAATCCGGACCCAAATCGTCCCTCCATCTTCCTTTGGTTCAATGGCATGAATAACAGCGTTCTCAATAATCGGTTGCAGGGTCAGAGCAGGAATCCTCACGTTAAGACATGACTCGTCCACTTCCATCAACAGCTTGAGACGTTCGGTAAATCTTGCTTTTTGGATATCCATATATTGCTTAAGGACCATAACCTCTTCCTGAAGTGTTACCGACCGATCTAATCTCTTTAAGTTGTAGCGCAGCAAGCCAGCGACACTTACCAGGAGGTCACTTGTCTCTTCAGATCCTTCCAAGTAAGCCTTTTTCGATAGGGTATTTAGTGTATTAAACAAAAAATGCGGATTGATCTGACTTTGTAAGCTGCGAAATTGACTTTCCTGCAATAAAAGTTTGTTCTGTTGCAGCTCATGTTCGAGCTGTGCTTTATTTTTAATCTCAAGAATCAAGTTATTGATATTGATCCGCATCCGGTCAAAGGTTTTTGCAAGAAAAGAAATTTCATCATTCGTTTCTACGTTAATTTGCTTATCAAACCTGCCCTTGGATAACTCATTAGCAGCTTGAGTCAGCTTAAGTACAGGCCTTGTAATCGATAAGGAAAACCAATAGGTAGCTAGTAAGAGCAGGAAAGTAATCAAAAGCAGCTGCCAGATTCCAAGCTTGATTACTTCTCCAGATCGGTCGATGATACTGCGATAGAAGCGCTCATACGTTTTAAGCTCTGTGTCGAGTAAGCTTAATGTCATTTCAGAAATATAGGTTGAAATTCGTGTGGCCTCTAAGAACTCCATTGCAGCAGACTCAGTTTCCTTTGCGGAATGAAAGATTAAGATCCGATCGATCGTTTCAATCAAGCTATCAATTAAATGAATATAGTTCGTTAAGATGAACGTATTCTCAGTGTTTCGTAGTTTCGCTACTTCCAGCTTTGCTTTTTGCATTCTTTCCTTGCTCAAATTCAGCTGAGCTAATTTATCCTTTGTCGGACTGATCATATAGTTATTTAGGTCTGTAATGACATATTGGCTAGATCTCGCTGCTTCATTCATGCTTAAATAGCGCTTCAGGATTTCATTATATTGATTCTGCGTCTTATGATTATAAAATGTAAGTGCTAACCAGATACCCGACATGATTACGAGAATAACAGTGGTGAGTGTCAATATTTTCTTTTGAATACTATTCATTTCATGTCCATCGCTTTCACAATATGAATATCCGTGTAATACCCTTCTGAGTTAAGTGGAACAGTCTCTCCGTTTAACCACTCCATTAAAAGCTGAACACTTTTCTCGCCCATTATCTCAGGAGACTGCTCAATTAGCCCGTCTAGCTTTCCCTGTTTAAGCAGTGACAACGACTCGGTACCATCGTCAAAGGAGAAAATGTAAAAGGGCTCCACTTGAAATCGCTTACTTATCTCTTGAATCATCGCCCCAGACACCTCGGCATCAACGGCAATAAAGGCGTCAACCTCAGGGACACGGTTCAGAATGTCCTGAGTAGCAGCGACAATCTCTTCCCTTGAATCAGAGGTCTCAGCATAAATGGCTTGAACTTTTGGGTAGTTCTTCAAGACATCCTGTATCCCATTCAGGCGTTGAATTTGGTAGTACTCTTGCTGCCGGTCGTACATAAGAACGACTTCTCCTGCTGAGCCCATGTCAGCCAACAATTGAGTCGCAATGTATTGTCCCGCCTTAAATTGATCAGAGCCGATATACGTTTTTCTAAGACTATCCGACATCGGTACATCATTTGCTACCGTAATAACTGGTATTCCATAGGAAGAAGCTTTAATTTTTGTAATCTGTTTAAACTCTTCTGTATCAAGACCTTGTACAATAATGCCATCCACTTTCGAATGGATCGCAATTTCCATTTTCCTCAAAAAGTCTTCTTTGTTGCTGTAGCTCCCCCATACTTCAAGGCTTACTCCGTTCTTTTCGGCCTGTCTTAATGCCCCATTAGCTACCTTATTCCAAAAAGGTGTCTCCATATCTTGTGTAATTAACACAAGTCGGTGGTTTGCCTGCTGCTGGTTGATTTTTGGCAGCTGCCAATCAGAGCGAAAAACCTTCCTTGCCGATTCGAATGTGAAATAGGAAAGAAGGATAAATATACAAAATAAGATAAATACACCTATTTTTCGCAAGAGAAATGTCTCCCTTCTTCCCTTAATAATAAACTATTAACTATCAAGGCATCTACCTAAATTATCGTCATCAGCATGACCCTGCCACCTAATTAGAGTGGATGACTTAAAGAGTTTCCTAGTTTAATAGAAAAAGAGAGACTACACTCTAGTCCCTCATAGAAAACTATCTCTTTTTCCTGGTCATTACATCGAAAATAACTGCTCCAGCTAGTACTCCTCCGCGGATCATGTACTGGTAAGAGATTCCGACCCCTAGCAGGTTCATCCCACTTGTGAGCGATGCCATTACGATGGCACCGATAATCGCTCCAGTTACCTTTCCAACCCCGCCTGCCGAGGATACGCCGCCCACATAGGCTGCTGCAATTGCGTCCAGTTCAAACAGTGTTCCTGCAGTAGTTGTTGCTGATTGCAATCTTGAAGTAAATAGAATGCCGGAAAGTGCGGCAAGCATCCCCATCGAACCAAACACAATATAAGTGATTTTCTTTACGTTCATACCGCTGAGATGTGCGGCTTCAGGATTACTTCCGACCGCATAAATATGGCGTCCAAGCACTGTTTTGGTTGTTAGGAAGTGATACACAATGACAACTAGCAGCATGATGATTACAGTCCATGAAAATCCATTATAGCCTGCTAGAATCCAAGTAATATAGGCAATGATGGCAGATACAAAAGCCAATTTCAGTGTGAAAATACCTTTAGAGATTACTTCAAACTCATATTTAATTTTGTTTCTGCGCGTTGTTAATTCGCTATAAATATAGAGTAAAATACCTGCAAAACCAACTAAAAGGGAAAGCAAGTGCAGTCCATTTACTTGAAGAAGAGAAGGAATATATCCATTGCCGATTGCATTGAAGTTGTCATTTTGAATGATTATGGTTCCTGTCTTTTCAGTTACTTGTAGAAGTGCTCCTCTAAAGATAAGCATCCCTGCCAGTGTAGCAACGAAGGACGGAATTCCAATTTGCGCCACTAATAGTCCATTGAAAAGACCAACAGCTACACCAAGAATTAGAATGACGGGAATCGCGACCAGCATTGGCAGTCCCATTTGTGTGAGAAGAATGGCGACGATGGCACCAAGGAAACCTGCAACAAATCCTACTGATAAATCGATGTGTCGAATAACGATTACAAGTGTCATTCCTACTGCAAGGACAGCAATATATCCTGCTGAATCTAGTAAATTACTTATATTACGGGAAGACATGAAAAGTCCGTCCGTCATAATAGAGAATGTAAGGATAATAACAAATAGGGCAATATACATTCCATAGTCACGAATATTTTCGCTAATTAAGACTCTAGCCTCATTGAAAAGCTTCATTATTTTACCTCCTATAGCGTAGCAAGCTGCATGATTTTTTCTTGGTTCGCTTCTGCTATTGATAACTCACCTTTAATTTCACCCTGTGCCATAACATAGACACGGTCACTCATCCCAAGTACTTCACCGAGCTCTGACGAAATCATAATAATGCTCATTCCTTGATTAATCAGCTCGTTCATGACCGTATAAATTTCAAATTTTGCTCCAACGTCAATTCCTCGAGTCGGCTCATCTAAAATCAGCAGCTTCGGCCCCACGAACAGCCATTTTCCTAGAGACACTTTTTGTTGGTTACCGCCACTCAAGTTCCCAACGACTTGCTCCAATGAAGGTGCTTTAATATATAGAGAATTTTTATAATGAGTAGCAATATTTATTTCCTCATTATCATTAAGAATTCCATTTGTGCTGATGCCCTTTAAATTCGCAGCGGTAATATTGCTCTTAATATCCTGGATTAAGAACAATCCATCGCCCTTTCGATCTTCAGTCACATATGCGATGCCTGCCTTAATCGCATCACTCGTATGCTTCAAGGCTGTTGACTTTCCATCCAGCACTAAATCACCTTGTAATTTGTAGGACTTTGCATTACCGAAAATACTAAGAGCTAGTTCTGTTCGGCCTGAACCCATCAAACCAGCGATGCCGACAATTTCACCCTTTTTCACATGAAGATTGACATCCTTAACAACTTGTCTGCCTATTTGAGGGTCATAGGCCGTCCAGTTATATAATTCTAGTACTTTCTCGCCATCTATTTTATTAGCCCTTTTTGGATAGATATCATCTATCTCACGACCAACCATATTCTTAATAATAATGTTTTCGGAGACTTCTCCTTTTGCAGCATCTAATGTACAGATTGTTTGACCATCACGGAGCACGGTCGCTTTATCCGCAATAGAAATGACTTCTTTCAGTTTGTGTGAAATCATGATGCAAGTAATACCCTGTTTTTTAAGTTCACCTAATAACTCTAGTAAGTTTTCACTATCGTCCTCATTCAGTGCCGCAGTCGGTTCATCCAAAATGAGAAGCTTTACATCTTTACTTAATGCCTTTGCAATTTCAACAAGTTGGCGTTTACCAACACCCAAATCCTTAATCAATGTGTCTGGATTAACATCTAATTTTACTTTTTTCAGCATTTTCTTGGCCTCGATGATGGTCTGATTCCAGTCAATCACTCCGCCGCGCTTTACTTCGTTGCCTGCAAAAATATTTTCATAGACTGTAAGGTCTGGAAACAGTGCCAGCTCCTGATAGATAATCGCAATACCAGTTTTTACACTATCGGTAATTTTATTAAACTGCTGTACAGTACCCTCGAATACAATATCTCCCTCATAGGTTCCATATGGATACACACCACTAAGTACCTTCATTAAGGTTGATTTCCCTGCACCGTTCTCACCTATTAAGCAGTGAATCTCGCCTTTTTCCACTTTGAAATTGACATTACTAAGTGCTTTAACACCCGTAAATTGCTTGGAAATTTGTTTCATCTCCAAAATATATTCACTCATCTTGGTCCTCCTTAACAAACGGCTTTACAATTACGAAATAGTGGCAGAGCTGCTGCCACTATTCCGCTTGATGTTTAAGATATTACAGTCCAGTAAATTCGCTGGCTTCGTAGTAACCAGAATCAATGAGTTCTTTCTTCACATTATCTTTATCAACTACAATTACATTTGTTTGTTTTGCTTTTACATCAACCTTACCATTGTCATACGTACCGGTTGTTTCTGGTGTATCACCGTCTAAAATACTGATTGCCATACCCATTGCATCTGTAACAAGTGTACGAACATCCTTGAATACTGTCATAGATTGTTTGCCATCAATTACATATTGAATAGAAGCTTTCTCAGCATCTTGTCCTGTTACAAAATAACTTGAAATGTCACTATCAGATGCAAACACATCAGCGATTGAACGAGCTGTTCCATCGTTTGGAGCAAGGATCGCAATGTCACCCTTCATATCTGCCTTGGCAGCAGTTAAATGTGTTTGTGCTTTGTTTTTCGCTTCGTTTGGATCCCAGTTTGTTGTTACTTGTCCTAGAATCTTACTTAATTGATCACGAGAAAGCTCTGCTGTAGCTTTTAACGCTTCTGCTTCACTTGAGTTCGCTACCTTAAACGTTCCGTCAGCAATCTTTGGTTGAAGTACGCTCCATGCTCCTTGGAAGAATAAAAATGCGTTGTTATCGGAAGCTGCACCAGCATACAAATATAATGGAACATCTTTACCTTTTGCGTTATCAACTAAATATTGTCCTTGTGCTGCACCTACTGCTACACTATCAAATGTCACATAGTAATCTACTGCATCTGTATTTGTAATCAGACGATCATAGGAAATAACCGTGACACCTTCTTTTTTAGCTGCTTCAACAGCTGCTGCTGCCGCATCTCCATCTTGTGGACAAATGATGAGCACTTTAATTCCTTTATTTAACAATGTTTCAACGTTTTCTTTTTCTTTAGCAGATGAACCTTGGCTGAATAAAATTTCTGTCGTATAATCAGAGTCTTTCAAAGCATCTTTAAATCTTTGTTCATCTTGTACCCATCTAGGCTCATCTTTCGTTGGTAACACAATCCCTACATCCACTGACGCTGATCCGCTAGTTTTGTTACACGCTGCCAGCATTCCGGCAAACACCATAACAACCAGCAATAGAGTAATCGCTTTCATTGACTTTTTCATTTTGGAACCCCCTGAACTGTTTTTGTATGATTACAGTTCAATTATATGGTCCATATGAATCTATGTAAGCGCTAACTACTAGTAATCTTTTATTATCATCTGTACTTTTTTAGCATTCGGGTAAGCATAGGGACGGTTCTCCTGCTTCCTTAAGGAAGCAGGAGAACCGTCCCTATGCTTACTTCAGCAAATAAATTTATTTTCCCTATTGCCATTTATATTTCATGCTGATATTATAAATATTGTTTATTGGAAAGCTATATCGATATGGAGTCTTTCCAAGCAGATAATTTTTGACCACATCCTTACGGAAGTTAAGGCCATACGGACAGCCGGGTCAAATGCCGATTGGCAACTTTAGTTGCCTTATTGATTGAGTTAAAAGCTCAAATTTTATAAGTTGGTTACTTTACAACCAGTGC
>JBFNER010000071.1:0-10886 GCA_040797665.1 Neobacillus sp.
TAGCAAAGTGTCTTTATTTATCATAATATTATTTATCCTCCTTATTCGAATTATATATAAAAAAGTAAGAGCCGCAAGAATTAGTTATTCTTACAGCTCATAGATATACGTAGCTATGCCAATCATTATAGCATAACACAAGTATATATATTAAGAGAAAAAAGAATAACTTTCTTGCATAAGTACATCAAAACAAATAGGACACACCTGTTTATCTTTATATTAAATGTACTTTAAAATTAGCAAGAAAAATTAATCATTTTTTCACCTCAAATTTCAATTTTTTATCATTATACTATTATACATCAAAAAAGTCAATGAAGAGTGAACAAAGAAAATCTATTTCTTCTCTATCTTGGCAACACACTCAACGTGCCTTGAGTTGATAATAATGATGAGGCTTGAGGCTGGTATTCCCTTGGCGGCAAGGTATTATTAAATCTTCAAGTAAGTATATGATTCCATCTTCACTTAAAACTACAGCTGTATCTTTTTTTAAATTGAACATCAAACAAATTTCCTTTTAAATTATTCAATTCCATTTTTATAACTTTTGAATCTTCATATAAAGAAACTATCTTAAGCTGCCCTTTATTTCCTGTGACTATAAGGGAATTCTTATTACCATTCTCATCTTCTAAACACCTAATTTGTCTTATTTCATTATTTAGAAAATCAATTTTTTCCGTGATATTAATCTGAATAACCATCTTTTTTTATTGAAATTATTATAGTAGTTAATAATCCTCCCCAAAGTACTGTTGCACCTATACCGAAAAATATCATTGCACTTAATGTCATTTTTATCACCACACCTTTATTCATTTTTAAAATTAATATTATGTCGCCAAGGTTGTTTACTTATTAAAATTGCTCCGGTAATTCCTATTAAAATAACCCCCCATCCATAAGCAAGCAATGCCAATAAATTGTATCCACCATAAGGTGTACGCATTTCTATTATAAAACTTTGAACTAGAATGAAAGTTAAAACAATTGGGTTTATACACTTAATAAGTATGTCCCACCATTTTCCTATTCTATAATAAGATACTGAATTTGTATGATCCCGAATTATTTTAGGTTTTACAATCCATCCTACTAAGATAGTTTCTAATAATCCAACTACAACTACTCCATAATTATTAATAAAGTTATCCATAATATCTAATAGGTATAATCCTGCTCTAGTTGCAAAAGAGAGACTTATAATAAATCCAACTATCAGAATTCCTGTTACTACCTTTTTACGTTCCCATCCTGTTTTATCTATTATGGCCGAGGATATTGCTTCAACTAAGGATACTGCTGATGTTAATCCTGCAAATATTAAGCAAGTAAAAAACAATACAGATAGTATGTTTCCCCAAATGCCCATTACTGAAAAGACTTTAGGAAATGCTATAAATGCAAGGCCTATACCACCAGATGCAACTTTATCAATAGATACTCCTTGATTGGTTGCCATAAATCCAAGTATTGCAAAAACCCCTATTGCAGATAAAAATTCAAAGCCACAATTGGCAAAAGCAGTCATAAATGCACTATTATTTATATCTGTTTTTTTAGGAAGATAACTAGAATAAGTCATCATAATTCCTGTAGCTATACTTAATGAGAAAAATACTTGCCCATATGCTGCAACCCAAACTTTAGGATCTTTAACTTTTTGCCAATCAGGTGTGAAAAGTGTGTTTAAGCCTAAAGAAGCCCCTTCTAAAGTTACCCCCTTTATTACTATAATTATCATTATTATTAATAGACTTGGTAATAATATTTTGCTCAATTTTTCAATTCCAGCTTTTATTCCTCTATAACATATAAACCAGTTAATTAACCAAACCAAAGTTATTCCTATTAATATTGGAACAACTATACCTCCAAAATCGAAGGGTGATGATGATAAATTTAATACTTCACTATAAAAATAACTGTTAGTGTCATTTCCCCATACTTTTTTAAAGCTTAATGTTAAGTACTTCATAGCCAAACTCAAAATCATTGAATAATAGGATAAAATTATAACTGCGCTAATTATAGGCCACCAACCAAGCCATTCCCATTTTTTATTTGCTCTTGATATTGCAAGTGGTGTTGAGCCTCTGAATTTATGACCCATTCCATATTCAAGAATTAATAAAGGTATTCCTGCTGTGAATATGGCGAAAAAATATGGGATTAAGAAAGCTCCACCTCCATTTGAATAAGCCACATAAGGAAATCTCCATATATTACCTAGCCCTACAGCAGAACCAATAGATGCAAGTAAGAAGCCTGCTTTTGTTCCCCATTGTTCTCTGGTTTTTTTCATTTTTATTCCTCCTAGATATTTTGTCTGAATTCTACAAATGTTGATATTTATAAATAAAAAAGCCCCACAGTTTATACTATGAGACCTTTTTTTTACCTAGGATATTACAAAAGTCCCATAGTTTATCTATGGGACTCCATTTATTTCAATACAAATAATTAGCCACCATAGATGCAAAACGCCCGTTTTGGCGATTGCATCTATAGTAGTATGTAACGTATCTATATATACAATCGCTATCTTAAGTTAGCTAATAAGAGTAGATTATTCAATTTTGAAACAGATATATTTATTTTAATATTCATAATAATCCTCCTCTTGATAAGTTTATGCTATGGTATCATACTATTCTAGTAATGTCAATAAAATCTTAAAAATAATATGAAAAAATGTAGTATAATTAATTATAAAACTAAATTAGACCCCTTTTTAAGGTGACTCCAAAATCTTATACTGGAATTCGTAGTGTTTATAGTGTTTATTATCAATACAAAAAATAATCTAATTTTAACATTAGGTTTTTTGGCATGCTATTTTTTTTGAGGCTGTGTCTTTGCATTTCTATATTATTTAGATTATTTCTCATTTGTTAGATAAATAAAATGTAGATGAACTCTTATTTACTATAAAGTGTAATACCGATAAATAGCTATTTAATTACCACCAACTATTTCAAACTACTTCGCCTTATGCTCCAGAACGAAGCCTATCTATCATGGAGCTTACCGAAGACTTCGCCTCTTCGAGTTTCTATATCGTGCTTTTTTATATAGAGCAAACACACCAGAATTTTTATATCTCAGTGTGTTTATTTTCCATCTTAATAATGAGATAGAAGCTATCATCCTTTTATAAAAACAAATTAGAATTTGATAATGTCATCATATAAATGCATATATTCTTCCTGCATATTGACTTTTCAATAAGTTCTAGGGAATTGTTGTGTTAGGCAGTGGCAGACAGCAGGTTCATGATCATTATTACAATAATTAAAATAAACGAGGCGAGAATGGCGGCAATAACCCATCCCACAGCCTTTGCGATTGTCGCTATTGGTACTCACAACCTTTCATAAGGGATTGACAAAACGCAACCTATTGCGTATAATTAAAAGCAATAGGTTGCGTTTATTGAATTTTAAAAACAATAAGTTGCGCTTATTAAATTTATTGACTAAAGGAGTATCGAATGAAAATACCAAAGAATAAACAATATGTCATGTTTGGCGGCGTTTTTATGTTGGCCAATAAATTGCAGTTAGTGGCTGACAAAAAGATTCACGGACTTTCCACAAAGCAGTGGTTTTTACTGCGTAATTTAAGCGATTTGCCTCCCAATCCACCGCCCACCATCACCATGCTGGCAAAGGAGACCGACACCTCCCGACAAAACGTCAGCAAGATGCTGGGAGTGCTGCAGCGGCAAGGCTATGTGGCGCTGCAGGACAATCCGAAAGACCATCGCAGTCAAAGCGTCATACTGACGGATTCAGGCGCACAGATGCTGCATAAGGTTGCACAGGAAGCCGTACCCTTTTTCACTGAACTGTTTTCCGGTATCAGCGAGGAGGAATGTACAGTATCAGCTGATGTGGTGATAAAACTCATCGACAATCTCTACAAAATGCAGGAGGTCATAGAATAATGCGAAAGAAGAAAAAATCAATTATAGTCATTGTAGCTATCATTGTGCTCGGGCTTGCAACTCTTATGTTTTTAAAGTTACCTAAGCCAGTAACGGCATCCGAAACGTCATTTAATCTGGCACAAATTGCAGATGGTACCTATCCGGGCAGTTGTGACAACGGCCTTGTAAAAGTTCAGGTGGAGGTTATTGTAGAAAGCCATGCCATTGTAGAGGTACGACTTCTGGAGCATGATAACGGGTTGGGCAGCGCTGCAGAGGTCATCACCGACATGATCGTACAGCGACAAAGCGTAGAGGTCGATACAATATCCGGGGCAACCATAAGTTCAAAAACTATACTAAAAGCGGTTGAAAATTCTTTATCGCAAGGGAATGTAAAATAAATGAATACAGCTGTAATTTATAAAACAAAATATGGTTTTACCGAAACATACGCCCAGTGGATTGCGGAGGATTTAGGCGCGGATCTATTAGTAGCCGACAAAGTAAAGACTGCCAATTTACAAAACTATAGCACCCTTATCTACGGCGGTGGCTTGTACGCCGGTGGTGTTAGCGGGATTGCCACACTCACCAAGAATTTTGAAAGTATCAAAGACAAAACACTCTACCTATTCACTGTTGGTGCAGCAGATGTGACCGATCAAAAAAACATTGATTCCATCCGCAACTCCCTCAGCCGTGTTCTCACACCACCTATGATGCAGGCAATCAAGATTTATCATTTTCGAGGAGGTATGAAATACTCTAAGATGAGTCTTATACATCGTGCTATGATGAGCATGATGATAAAAGTTGTTCGCAAGAAGCCTGAAAGCGAACTGAGTGCAGAAGATAAAATGATGTTGAAAACCTATGGACAGGATGTGGATTTCACCGATCGCAGAATGATTACTTCCCTAATTGATGACATAAAAGCTAATATGAAATGAAAATGAATCCTGTGGTTTCATAGCCCTCGCCGATGATGTAGAGATAAAAAATCCAAGGATATGCTGAGCTCTTTGCCCCATTTGTAAAGGCACACACCACGCTGCAGGGAGCGGATCAGGTTGTATTCGCTCTGCTCCAGCTGGAGAGTATTGATATAGAACTTGGCATCAATATTTCCGGCGTTGAACAGGAACTGATGAGTAGGAATGCTGGAACAGGGGCTTGGGTATTCCCGGATGCCCTCTATGTTGAAGCCCTCCAAATTCTGCGAGGCGATGATAACTGCCAAATCTTTTTTTACGCACACGCTTAGAAAAGTTTCAAACATATTCCACAGAGGTAGAGAATAAATATAGCTTTACAGAAGAACAAGATTTGGAATGGCTAGAGTTACAGTATTTATTAGCCTGATTAAGCCATGTAGTACCATCTTCCATATAAACATCTATATTAGTTTCCCCTTTTTTTGACCTCGAACCACTATATGTTGCGATCAATTCCTATTATTCCTTATCAAAACCACAATACATCATCAAAATTGCTGCTTCTGCCGTAGAATGTACCCAATCACATCTCCCTACGTTCATGTTCTTGGACATTCCTGGCATGAGATGTACATCGACTTCTTCAGTCGTTTCTCTACTTCATAAGTCGTGTTACAACTCTTGTATGCCTTGAATGAGTAAAATGAATTTCTTTTCTCAGAAACATACCCATGGCATTTTTTACTAACGGTAGAAGTTAAATATCATGTGAACATTTTTCGCCTCTTTCTCATCAATAGCCAGGTTACCATCTTCATCATTGTAATATCCATAGCATTTTCTATTATATAACTTTGAAGTACCTTGTGCGGCACGTTGATTAATACCCCACTTAATATTATCGCTGCGTGATTCATTTTCTGCCTGAGCAATTGACTCTATTATTGAGATCATAAGGGTGCTGTCTGTATCAACTATATTAAGTTGTTCCTGTTCAAATATAACGCGAACACCAAGAATTTTTAGCTGATTCAACGCATTAAGGATTTCTACAGTATCCTGCCCGAACCGACTGATACTCTTGGTAAGGATAATTTCTAAATCATGCGACTGACAATCCTTTAGCATACGAGTGAACTCTTTACGAGAGGAACCTATCTTGCTTGAAGCAATATCCATATACACATCTACTAATAACCATTTGGGATTAGCTGCTGTTAACCTTGTTAGCCCTGATACTTGGGCGGTAAGGCTTTTTAGTTGGTCAGCACTGTTTGTACTCACACGGCAGTAAATGCCTACTCGCTTTTCCCCTTTGGAGGTAATAGTGGGATATAATGTATTCTTTTATTATCAGCCACGACAACACCTCTGCAATTTTCATTGACAAATAGAATTTGTCTCCACTTTAGATGCTCTCTAAATCCAATCTTAAGCGATAAAATATCTGAAGCCATTCTGGTTGCTTCTCTAACGATTCTTTAATATAGGCAATGGTTCTTTTACCAATTCGCCTATCTAAAATGGCAAACATTCTTTCTAACGGATTTTCAGAATTTATACTATCTTTAATACTTTGATTTCGATATTTTTCAAGTGCATCACAAAATTCGTTATCTGTATATTCAGTCCGTGATTTCATGGGAATAGTATCCATAAGTGACCAAAATTCATCCCAATATTCCCTAATACCAACAGGATTAAGATTTTCCTTATATCCATTTTCAATAAAATAAGTATTGACTGTTTCCCACGAAAATTGTTTCATCAATTTATTATCAATGTAGATTTCAAAAATACGACACCCATCCATTCCAACATAGGAAGTACAGTTATAGCGAACTCGTCCGAGTAGACATTCGGCAAGCATTTCTTGTTCAAGATATTTACGCATACCACTCCAAGAGCCTAATATTTTACCCATTCAATCACCTCACAAATAACGATTCATCGCAAGACTAATAAACATATTAACATATTTCATTTATGTTGGTTAGCCTATTTAGCGACCTTTTAACCTTAACATCCAACCTGCTCTCTCAACCCTCAAAGAATCAGAAAAACATCTAAATCGACCACTCACAAACCTCTGATATCTATACTGACCACTCGCCAAGCGCCGACAGCTAAATCGCTCTGTCACAAGGGTAAATGCTTGTTTCGATATATTCCCACGAAGCAAGAAAACCACATTTTTCATGCCCCTATTCTCAAACGCAAAAACACACAAACGGCTTATTTGCTGGGCTTTCTACACGCCTATTCTTTTACCCTTGTTATCAATACGCAACACTCAACATGCAACGAGCGGGGTGGATTGATGTCTTTTACATTGTCGGTAGTCGGAAACAAGTCAAAGGCACTTTTTGCACTATCGGTAGGCGGAAACATATCGACTAATTACAAAAACAAATTGATTTTTGGTGCTTGTTCGTATGCTTTGCCTGATTTGTCTCTTGCAGCATTCTTTAATCCAAATCCGATGCACATCTCCATTCGCATCGCTTCTGGACCATGAAGATTAGCATAATACGTATAAGCCATCTGTATTTCTTCATCCCACGCTCTCCACAACAAAGGACTAAGTACCATATTCTCAGAATATAGTGGTAAAACCATATTTAAGTAAAATTTAAGTTTATCTATTGAAACAGTTTCAAGCTGATTAAATAATTTTTCATAAAAGTGATTGCAATTCTATGCATAATCCCTTTTTTTGTATGTTTAATTCTTTTACCATTTACATCGAAGTCAGGAGCAATATACGCATAACCCGCAAACTTTATTTGTTCTGGAATCCTAATTGCACAAGTTGCAACTCCTTCAAATGTATTTCCAATTATTTGTGAATCAAAATGTTGTTTTACAGGTTCAAATTCCTGCATCTTAAGTTGCAACATTCTGTACATACCAATCATTTCTGGAGATTGATATGCAATTGGATTGTCTCTAAAGTTACTTTGAAATATATCAAATGCTATTCTCTGCTTGTAATATTCAAAAATAAAAGCTTTATAAGCATATACAAATTTCATTTCTTCACTTGTTTCATCAAAATCCGGAGCATCTTTTTCTATAACAGCAAATGCTATATTATCATGATAATCACAGAAACAAGTTTCTGTAGTTGCATCATTAGCGCTTACTCTACTCAGTTCCACCATAGGGACTACTTCACCATTATATAAAGGAATGAGGAACGGTTGTTTTTTTGTGTTTAACATATATACATGACGTTCCGAACCAGCTAATAAAGAGATAATCTTGTTATTTTGTAATGCATGTGCTCCTTTGATTGGTCCTTTGCATTTTTCTTGATCTGGATGCATACAACACTTCTTCATAGAAGCCCTCATTTTTTCCATTATCTGAACTTCTACTGGCTTTTTAGAAGGTTTTATTATTTGCGGTTCTTTCCCCTTACAACATTCTTGAAAATTTATATTGCTACCACATGGGCATGGTTCACTATCTTTTAATTTAAATTTCGATAAGATCAAAACTTCACCCCTTACTTAATAATAACAAGACAAACTTATCTACTAATGTCCTTAAATCAAGCAAAATTTTCACCGCCATCCTCCGCCCGCATAGAACGGACTTTATATGTAGAAACAAACTTCTTTATTTATTTATCTATCCATTTCAAAACAAGTTCAATTTCATTTGTATTTTTATCAATTTGTTCATTATCGATAACGAACCCTTCTCTTAGATAAAATCTAACAGCTCTTTTATTTTTCTTATAAACATGTAAAAATAGTTCTTTATTTCTTTCCTTGATGTGATCTAATAAAGCCTTTCCGATTCCTTTTGATTGACTGTTTGATTCAACAAATATTCCAGCTATATAGTTTCCACTTAATCCTGTAAATCCTTTAATAGAGTTTTCTTCATAAATATATATTGTTGCTTTCAGAATCATTTGTCTTACTTGATCATAGTTTCCTCTCCAATAATTTTCATCAATAAAATCATGGGCAGAAATATTAGTCTCAAGCCATAATTTCATAATACTGTTTAAGCCAGTTTCTTTAAACTTTCTAATCATTACAACCTCTCAATCGCAAAAATTTGATTTGTATTTCATCAAAGTATCTTCTACTTCGTGCCAGATTGTTACCGTTTCACCGTCATCCTCAAATACTTTACCGTGGCTCTTAGGCCCATCCAACTTCATCTGTGAGTAATTATTCTTAAAAGTCGGCACATACAGTTCCGGGTTATTTTCGTCACTGCATAAGCGTTCCATCATATCTATAGTAGCACGACCTGTGGCAGCAACAGCCTTAAAATAAGCCCAGATGACCTTGTGGTTGTACTGATTCGGCTTTACAGCCCATACTGGGATTCGTTGATTTGCTTTTCCATAAAAATCCTTGTTTGTTTCTTCATTTTGTTTTGCTACTATTTTTGGGTTATATGCTTGTGATGCTTTTTCAAAAGTTTTTGCAATATACCAACGCATACAGCTTTCCACTGCTGCATCTTTTGTTTCATTTGTTAAATTCAATGCAATACAGAATTTCTCATACACATCTGCATCAACTGTAAAAATCACGCTTTTATTCATCGTTTACACCTCGCTATATACTCTATTACAAATTATACCACTAATTTGTATTTACTCATAAAAACACCCTGCATTTCAGCAAGGTGTTAGATTCTAATACATTTTCTTTTAAATTTTCAATGTTTGTACTAATGCCTAACTTAAATTCCACCTCAACCCTGTCATCGTTGATCGTTACTTTTTCAATTAGCCGCCTTACTAATTGCTCATCATACTCCTCTAACTCGCACGATTGCTCATTCAAGAAATCAGTCATTTCAGCAATTCGTTGCCTTTTTCCTTCTCGCTCTGCATTCTCTACAAGTGCATTTTGCTTTAACTCCCGAAGTCGATAAATTTCATCAGCCACATCTTCATAGTCATTCTTGGATTTTGCTTGTATAAGGAGCTGCCGCTGTAATTCTTCCAATTTTTTATCAATATCATCGGTAGCGTTATCATTTTCTTCATTAAAGGTTGTATTTCGATTTACAATTGGGGACAATTTACTTTTTATACTTTATCTACTCATTAAATTTAAATAATTATAAAGCTTCGATAACATCTGTCCTATATCCTTAACCCTATAAATTTATCTATTCCGTCAACTCAACCCTACCTAATTTCAGGCTCAAATTTTGCCCCAAAATATACCCTTGATATATTCCCCTATACAGATATTGAGGGTTTAAGTCGAATTGACATATTTTCTTTCATTTTATGGGATCCACTATTTGCAAGGCTTTTCACGCTTTATTTTTTAGATATCACACAGACAGTCTCCACATGGCTCGAGAGGACAGAATGAATGTCATTTGAACCTGTCCGTTCTTGGAAACATATCCACCCTCCCTCGTATTGTTTACGAAAAGGACACTCCAACTAGAAGCGCCCTCAATCATAAACATTGATGTAACTAATATTCTTTTTTCCTTACTGGAATCCAGATTTCGCTTCGATACTTTGGGTTTCCAGTCTCTGGACTCTCGTTCCACAAAATTTCAGGACCTGGGGCTGCCTCATATCCTGAAGATGGAAACCACTCTGAGTATATTCTCCCCCATACATTTTGAAGTGTTTCTGGGAATGGTCCAATAGATTCGAAAACTGCCCAGGTACTGGCTTCTATTTTCAATACATCAAATTCTGCTATTTCATCACTTGAAGTTGCTACACCGATGTAATGATCCAGCTCACCCTTTTTTTCCATTCTTCCTTCCGAGAAGTTAGTAGATGCACTAACAATCCCTGTTGGTTCTACATTTGAAAGTGCTTTTAATTCTTTAATAACCTCAGGGGTTAAAAGTTCAGTCATTTTCGCAATCTCTGGATTGACACCTTCGAACATAACTGGAACTCTCTTCTTAAAACCTACTAACTTGAAAGGTCCTTTCTCAACAATATGATAATTCATTTCGCATCCTCCTTTAATTGATAATTGAAAGGTCATTCGAGGATA
>JBFNER010000072.1:0-10473 GCA_040797665.1 Neobacillus sp.
TGTATTAGGCACGCCGCCAGCGTTCGTCCTGAGCCAGGATCAAACTCTCCAAAAAAATGAGACTACTATCGCAGGTGTTCTTCCTGCGATGGTTAGTCGAGTTTTCCGGGTATTTACGGGCAGTTATCCGATAGGATATTACTGCGCGTTAATACGGGGGAAAGTTGATATAGCTCATTTGTTACGTTGGCTTCACTTCAATTAAGAAGTAAAAAATATTGTTTGTTGACGTTTTTTGTTTGTTTAGTTTTCAAAGAACAATTTAGCAACAAGGATATAATCTTAACATCCTTTAATATTAAAGTCAACAACTTTCTTACAAAACTATTGACCTCTTAGTGAAGAAAATTAATATTACCACCGACTAAGAATTAAATCAATGGTAATAAAGACCACTAATTAACTTGTTATCCCTCAACAAATTCTTGTCTGTTTTTGGGGAACGTGTTTTATAATAACACCCAAAAGGAAGCATTGCAAATGAAATTTTTCCCATCCTTTCAATACTCCTTTTAATGGACACGAATAATCTCACGAATATCTTCATCATGTCTAACCCTTGTATGTTGTGACTCTACACGTTCAAACTGATTAAATTCCTGTTCGCTCATTTCATTTTCTACCCACCAATTTTTAAAACTATAAAATAAATCATTAAATATCATCGTTTTACCTCCAAATTATATTAATCATTTTTATAACTAACTATATAACCTTCATTATTTTTACCAATTACAAAAAAAATAAAAGCACCCCTTTAAAAGGATGCTAAAAAGGATAAGCTTTCATGGAATCTAAACAATAATATTAAGAAACGGGTTTAATGTCTTCTGTGATTTGATCATACATAATACTTGGGTCAATGGTTGTACAATTTCCGATAACCATTAATTGCACTTCTGGTGTTTTTGAAACAATAATTACGCCATCTTTCACCAATGACTGGCTCCCAATCACTGCATTTTCTATCCACACATTTTCTTCCACTATGGTTTCAGGAAGGATAACGGAATTTCGAATGACTGCGCCTTTTTTTATTTTCACTCCATTAAAAATGATGGACCTTTCAATATTCCCGTAAATTTCACAACCTTCACTAACTAGGCTATGATGAATTTTTGCTTGTTCGTCAAAATAGGAAGGAGGTTCATATTGACCAACTGAATGAATTCTCCAGTTAGAATTCTGAAGAAAAATGTTTTTCTTCTTATTTAGTAAATCTAAGTTTGCTTCCCAATAACTATGAACAGTGCCAACGTCTCTCCAGTACCCTTTAAATGGGTAAGCATAGATCTTTAAATGATCATATACCATAGCAGGAATAATATCTTTGCCAAAATCGCGATGGGTATATTCTTTTTGTTCTTCACGAATTACATAATCTTTTAAAATTTCATAATTAAAGATATAAATCCCCATCGAAGCTAAATTTGTAGTTGGATTTACTGGTTTTTCCTCAAAATCTTTTATTCTATTCGTCAATTTATCCATTTTAATGAGACCAAATCGATATGCTTCTTCCCAAGGGACATCGACAACAGCGATTGTACAATCAGCCTTTGTTTCGATGTGCTGTTTCAACATCAACTCAAAATCCATTTTATAGATTTGATCTGCTGCTAGTATTAATACATAATCGGGTTTATATTGCTCAATAAATCCCAGATTTCGATAAACAGCATGAGATGTACCTTCATAACATCCTATGACATGTTCATCTGAATAAATGGGGGGTAGAATGGTCATTCCCCCGTTCTTACTATACAAGTTCCATAACCGGTCATCCCCAAGGTGAGTATGCAAAGCGTGAGGTTTATATTGAGTTAAGATTCCAATTGTGTCGATTCCTGAATTTTTACAATTGCTCAGTGCAAAATCTATAAGGCGGTATTTCCCCCCAAATGGAATTGCTGGTTTTACTATCGTTCTAGTAAGTTGTTCTAACCTTGTCCCCTTTCCGCCAGCTAAGAGCATAGCCATCCATTTTTGCTTTCTCATAGTCCTCCTCCTCTAATAAATTTTAAAGTTCTCATGACACCAGTTGCTATACTTCTATTATCTCCAATTACCATCTCTATCTCGGTTTAGATGTTACAAAGTTGTGAATATAGTCTGTTTTTCCATCGACAGTAAATTCTCTGCTAGCACTCGATATGGCTTTATTTGTCGCATTTTCATAAAACACGTAAGTCTTTTATCCTCATTTAATTTTGTCCAAAGATTTCGAGATTATGTATTAATAGAAAGTTGACCACTAGGCACTGATACACATGTCAAATAATTATTTCGATTTTTCAAAATACTGCTAAAATAAATATATATACCATCTCTAAAAGGAGAAATCTCATGTTTGAATTGCTTATTACAATGGTTGAAAGGCTTGGTATTCTCGTTACAATAGCTTTTATCTTAACCAGATTTCCTTTTTTCCGCGATATGATCTACCAAGAGAGATTAAATCAAAAGCAACAATGGACAGCTATTGTTTTCTTTGGTTTCTTCGGTATTATCGGTACTTATTCAGGGCTAACTCTTAGTACGGACAGCTTACAATTTAATAGGTGGAATTCAGGTCTAAATACAGATGAGGCAATCGCCAATTCTCGAGTAATTGGTGTTGTTTTAGCAGGGCTTTTTGGCGGTTATAAAGTGGGCGTGGGTGCTGGACTTATAGCTGGTATTCATCGTTTTACACTGGGGGGATTCACAGCAATTTCCTGCGGATTAGCCACCATTATTGCCGGTTTAATATCAGGTATCTTTCATAGGAAAAACAAACATGTAAGCTTTAGTTCGGCTTTTTTCATTGGCGCCTTGGCAGAATCCATTCAAATGCTTGTCATTTTAATCATTTCACGCCCTTTCAATAAGGCTTGGACATTAGTTGAAATTATCGGTTTGCCCATGATATTGGCAAATGGACTCGGCTGTGCGCTATTTCTGCTCATTATTAAAAGCGTAATCAACGAAGAAGAGAAGGCTGGTGCCATACAGGCACAAAAGACATTACGAATTGCTGACCAAACTCTAGCATATCTGAGAAACGGCCTTTCTCAGGAGTCAGCTAAAGTCGTTTGTCATATTTTACATAACGAAATGAACACAAGAGCCGTCGCCATGACTAATTCAACAGAAATACTAGCTCACGTAGGCCTTGGTCACGATCATCACCGTGCTGAAAGTTCCATCCAAACACAAATTACACTCGATGCTATTCAAAAGGGAGAAATTATCGTTGCCAATCAGGAATCGATACATTGCAGAGTAAAAGGATGCCCTCTAGGCGCAGCCGTTATATCACCGTTAAAACACAGAGGAGCGACGATTGGAACATTAAAATTCTATTTCCGCTCTGAAAAGGAAATCACTCCTGTTACCATGGAATTAATATCTGGTCTGAGTTCCCTTCTGAGCAATCAACTTGAAATCTCAGAAGCAGACAAGGCCTATCAGTTGGCAAGAGAGGCAGAAATTAAGGCGCTGCAAGCACAAATCAGTCCACATTTCTTGTTCAATACCCTTAACACGATCCTTTCACTTGTCCGAATTGATCCATCTAAGGCAAGAAAGTTACTGGTCTCTCTCTCTCATTTTTTACGCCAGAATTTATCAGTAACCACTCAAAATCTAACAACACTTGAACAGGAATTAAAACATGTTAAAGCCTACCTAGCAATTGAGGAGGCAAGATTTGTAGATAAATTAGTTGTTATCTATGATATTGAGCAAGATTCTTTATTCCAAAATATCCCACCGCTTACATTACAGCCGATTGTGGAAAATGCAATCAAGCATGGAATGAAAGATAAAGATAGTGACTGTATTGTTAAAATTTCTATAAAACAGAATCAACAATCAACTACCGTAATAGTTGAAGACAACGGTATTGGTATGAGTAAAGACCGATCCATTCAAATCAGTAAAGGTCCAATAGAATCCAGCACCGGCAGCGGTTTGGCTCTATATAATGTTAATAGGCGCCTAATGATTATGTACGGTGAAAGTGCCGCATTGAAAATAAAGAGTGAAATAAATAAAGGGACAGAAATTTCTTTTTCTGTTCCGATTAGGGAGGCAGGATAAATAATGGGACAGCCAATTAAGGTTCTTATTGTCGATGATGAGCCATTTAGCAGGGTTGAATTAATTCACTTATTAGAGACCTTCTCTAGCATTCAAATAGTTGGTGAGGCAGAAACAGGTGAAAGTGCTATTATGAAGGCTCTGCACCTGCAGCCTGATGTTATATTTCTAGATGTAGAGATGCCGAAAATGAATGGAATGACTGCAGCTAAGGCATTATTGGAACTAAAAAAAGCGCCAGTTATTGTTTTTGCTACCGCTTACCCTCAATTTGCCGCAGAAGCCTTCCGCTATGATGCTGTAGATTACCTATTAAAACCTTATGATGAAGAACAATTACACGAAACGATTCAAAGAATTGAAAGGAAACTTATAAGTTCTAATCAAAAAGAATTGGCGAAACCTTCTGGTAAACTAGCCGTTGAGGCCGATGGAGAAATCTTTTATCTTGAGCCAAAAGAGATCCTTTATATGGTTAGAGATGATAAACTGACAAAACTTATTACAAAGAATGGCGAGTTTGAAACAAAGACATCGCTTAAGGATCTAGAAAGCAGACTACTAACTTATGGTTTTTTTAGAATTCATAAAAGTTTTCTTATTAATTTAGATTATGTAACAAAGTTAACTCCTTGGTTTAACGGTGCATATCAATTAGAAGTCGAAGGTAGGAAAGAAATGTTATCGGTCAGCCGAAACTATGTCAAGGCTTTAAGGACCCGCTTAGAAATTTGAACTAGATGATTCACTATTCTAAATATTGCATCTTAATTTTAAATTTGCTCATCTTATTCTGATATTTCTACCTTTTAGTCTCAGTTTCACCAAATTATAAATTCTCTCTTTTATACTTACTTATGAAACCGTATTCATTGTTAATTTTAAAGGGGGAGATTATTTGATTACATTTCTAGCTGGAATAGCCATTCTCATTATCGGCTATTTTACTTACGGGAAATTTGTTGAAAAGGTATTTGGTGTGAAAGAAGATCGTGCAACACCAGCCTACGTCAATAGCGATGGTGTTGACTATGTTCCAATGAGCACACCTAAAAATTCTCTTATTCAATTACTAAATATCGCCGGTACTGGACCCGTTTTTGGTCCAATCATGGGGGCACTTTACGGCCCTGCTGCTTTTATCTGGATTGTAGTAGGCTGTATTTTTGCAGGTGCAGTGCATGATTATTTGACAGGCATGATATCCATTCGGAACCGGGGAGCTCATCTTCCAGAATTAGCAAGTAAATTCTTAGGAAAAATCATGAGACATGTTGTAAATGCCTTTGCTGTCCTTCTTCTTTTATTAGTGGGTACAGTGTTTGTCTCTACTCCAGCAAGCTTACTCAATGTTTTAATGGATGGCAAAGTGGCATTAGGTATCATTATCGCAGCTATTTTTATTTATTATGTTTTAGCGACGTTAATGCCAGTTGATAAAATCATTGGTCGATTTTATCCATATTTTGGAGCACTTCTAGTGGTCAGTGCTGTTGGCGTCGGCATCGGCTTGATTGTTACAGGTGCTCCAATTCCAGAACTTTCGTTCCAAAATTTTCACCCTGCTAATGCTCCAATATTTCCATTAATATTCTTTACTATTACTTGCGGAGCACTTTCTGGATTTCACGCAACTCAAACACCAATCATTTCACGTACGACACAAAAAGAAAAGCAAGGACGTAAGATTTTCTACGGAATGATGATTGCAGAAGGAATTATTGCCATGATTTGGGCAGCTGCTGCCATGAGCTTGTTCGATGGTTATACAGGTTTACAAGAGTTACTTGCTGCGGGTGGACCTGGAGCAATTGTTAGTGAAGTTTCTACTGCTATGCTTGGAGCAATTGGCGGGACAATCGCTGTTCTTGGGGTTGTTGTATTACCAATCACTTCAGGTGATACCGCATTCCGAAGTGCACGAATGATTATTGCCGAGTATATAAACATGGCTCAAAAGAAACTATCAAGCCGATTACTGATCGCCCTTCCACTATTTGTGATTTCAGTCGTGTTAACACAAATTGACTTCAATATCTTATGGAGATATTTTAGCTGGGCTAACCAAGCTACAGCGGTAATTGCACTTTTTGTTGGAGCTATGTACTTATATATTGCTCGTAAAAATTACTATATAGCACTAGTACCAGGAGCATTTATGCTAGTAATGGTCATTACGTATATATTAAATGCACAAATTGGCTTCCGCTTACCTATGACGACAGCATGGATAGGTGGTTTTATCGGCGCAGCAGTACTCATCGCTTTGTTTTTCCGCGCTGCTAAAAAAGCTCGTGCAAACAACCTCCCATTAGAAGATGATATTTCTAACTGGAATAAGGTTGCTTAAGGTCAAAAAAAGGAAGTGCACGCATTTTTAGCGTGCACTCCTTTTTTTGGCTACTATTTTGTTAGAAACGATACAATTGTTTTTTGAATATCAGTTTCAGTAAAAACAAACTCTATTGTATCCCCCTCATTAAAGAGCGTTAATTGTTCCATTGTTTCTTCAGTTAGTTGATAGGCCGCTTTTTCACCGTCTAGATCCAATTCAATCGTGTGTGGGTCAATTTGACCAATTAGTAGGCCTTTGCCCTTATTATAAATAGATTGTTCAATTATTAAGTCGGTGGTTACTCTTACATCCTCTTCTTGAGCAGTTAAAAAAACCTCAATTGTAAACCGTCCATTGTATAAATCAGAAATCGTAAAGCCATTTTCAATCTCTTGGTTTTCTTCCAATGTAATCTCTTCTATGGCTTGAGTTGACATTGCATCTTCCGAATATTGCTTGACCTTTTTTCCATTTTCATCATAAATTATATAATCCGCTTTCAAGCCTGTTGAAAAAGTAAGCTTCTGCATTTCTCCAGAAGTGTTTTTCACTTTGAAGTTCACTATTACGGTATCATCCTCTTCCTTTGTTTCGATGGTTGGATGAAACTTAGCGATAATCTTCTCCTGATTCGTTTCTTCTGTTTTTGTACCTCCCGTACTTCCATTAGTATTTTCCCCTGTCCCACACCCTGTTAACAATCCAGCTACTAAAACCGTACTAATGACAAATAGCATTTTTTTACTTCTCATAATTGGTTGCCCCTTTTAATAATAAGATAGTATATTCAATCCTATAGTCGATTAAAAGGGATCAGAAGTTACACTATAGATGCACATTTTTCATACAAGATACCAATAATCTCCAACATAATCCGTTACGATAACTGTGCTTGCATAGATAAAACGGCTTCTAAAATAACATTTACCCCCATGGCACAATCATCCCATGTAGTAAGTTCTTCCTCACAGTGACTCTTACCGTTGATACTAGGAACAAAAATCATTGCTGTTGGAACATAACTAGCAATGAACTGAGCATCATGACCTGCCCCGCTTACCATTCTTTTATAGGGGTAACCTAAAGACTTTGATGACTCCTCTAGCTGGTTAAAAAGATCTGGATCAAACCAAACGGTATTTCGGTCCCATAGTTTTTCTGTTTTGATCGCACAACCCTCATTATTATTATTTTTCTTAAGACCTTGGATGATTTCTTCAACTTGTTGGATAACCACTGGATCCTTATGTCTTGCTTCTAGGGTAAAAACTACTTTATTTGGTATTACGGTATGAATGTTAGGGTAAACATTCATTCTCCCCATCGTAAAAACTAAATCGGAATCTAGCTTACCTAACTTATTCCTAACTTCAACGATAAGGTTATTTGCAGCGAAAAGGGCGTCCTTTCTCATTCCCATCGGCGTTGTGCCTGCATGGTCCGACTCACCAGTCACTTCAATCTCATAACATACCATTCCAAGTACACATTCAACAATACCAATAGACCGTGATTCTGCTTCCAGTATTGGACCTTGTTCTATATGCAGTTCAATAAAAGCAGTAGCTTCTTTTAATCGAGATTCAGCATTCCCAGCATATCCGATTGCATCTAATGCCTCTCCAAAACTAATTCCATTTATATCAGTTTTATTAAGCATAATAGATTTATCAAATTTCCCTGAGAGAACACCAGAAGACATCATGGATGGTTCAAACCTAGCACCCTCTTCATTGGTAAAATTTACAATAGTAATTGGTATCCTTGGAGTAATTTTATTTTCTACTAGAGTTCTTACAATTTCCAAGCCTGCCAATACGCCCAATACCCCATCAAAGCGGCCGCCTTTTTTTACAGTATCAAGATGGGAGCCTATAACAATTGGCGGTTTATTTTCAAGACCAGCCAAAGTAGCATACATGTTACCCATATCATCAATCTTTACTTCCATTCCCAACTCTTCACAACAAGCACAAAAATAATCTCTCGCCATACGATCCTCTTCTGATAGTGATAAGCGGGTCACTCCGTTATTTTCTGTACGTCCAAAGTCAGCAAATTTCTCAAGTGTATCCTTTAATCTTTCCTTATTGACTACTAACTTTTGTTTCTCCATTTTACCCACTCCTTTCTACTCAATTCCTATGCTTCAAACATAGAAAAAATAATAAAAAAGAATGTTTGATAATATTCTTTTCTCTGCCTATTAATCTATGGTGATTTATTTATGAAGCCCATTGTTACCTGGTCATTAAAGAGGCTAGATGTTTGGCTACAATCGCTCCCTGCCCTACTGAAGCAGATATACTAGAATGCGTGGCTTTTGTACAAACATCCCCAGCTGCAAAAATAGAAGGGTTACTTGTTTGCCCAATCTGGTTAGACTTAATAATCCCGTCTTCATCGATATCAATAATGCCCTTTACCAGCTCTATATTCATTTTTATTCCGATTCGTATCAGTACGGCATCTACTTGTAATGTAAACACTTCACCTTGGTTACGTTGTAAGTTTACTGAGTCCACAGAATTTATCCCATTTATTGAGGTCAGGTGAGTTTCCGTTATCATTTTTATTTTTTCATTTTTCATGGCCGAATGTAAATACTGACTTCTTGCCTTGAACGTTTTGGAACGATGAATTACGTAAATGTTGGCACCGGCTTCTGCTAATAGAATCGCTCCTTCAAAAGCACGATCTCCTCCGCCAACAATGGCAACCGTCTTGCCTTTAAATAAATGGCGGTCAGCTGTGGCCGAATACCTTTCACCTCTATTGATCATTTCTTTTTCCCCAGGAATATTAAGTTGTTTTTCCCCTGCCCCAGTTGCAATGACTAAATACCGGTATTGGATTTTAAGCTTTTTATCATCTTGGAGTAAAGTAACTTCTTTATTAGGAGCATCTATGGATAGAACTTTTATGCCTAACAAATGATTGCAGCCCAAGTTGGTAAAATGCTCAATAAACCGCTCCTTCAGTTGATTGCCATTTTCTGCTTTTATACCTGGATAGTCAATAATTTCATTATGTATTTTTGTTAACTGTCCTCCTAATTCTTCTCTACCCTCGATTAGCAGGTGATTTAACCCTAACCTCTTACACCAGATTGCTGTTGAGATTCCCGCAGGTCCACCACCAATAATGACTACGTCAACATAATTCACTAATCACCGCTCCCCTGCCATTCCTTGTTTTTTTAAGAATGCTTCAAATTCCAGCCAGTTCTTGACTCTCGGAACTTCTACTTCTCGGTTATATGGATAGTCCATTGCTATAGCTGTTCGATTCGTTTTAGAGAATTGCAGTAAATTGTGTGGAGCATCGTCAAACAATATGTCCCCCACAATCATATCTTTACGATGCGAAAAAATTAAATTATTCTTTCCGATAAACGGCAAATACTTTTCAATCCATTGTTCTTTTTCTACAAACGCATTAGTTAAACTGCTTGTTACAATTAAAATATCAAAATGATTATGTAATCTCTTCAAAACCTCAATGGCATTTGGTAATGGTTTTAAGCTCAAAAAAAGACCAGGTTCTTTCAGATAGTCGTAAATCTTACTTCCACATTGCGGAAGTACATATTTCTCTGAGTTCCAGCATTTTAACCGGTCAACTGTTAAATTATCATTGTAATCACTATTATAACGCTTATGCCATTCGGACATGAGATCACAAATTACAGAGTCCATGTCGATTAAGAGTGTTTTCATTAATTATTTTTCTCCCCTTTTAATACAGTCCCTATGTTTACTTAAAGATGGTCTAATTTTACTACATTTTTCATATTGAAACTATTCTTGCATCAATTTGTTTACATCACCTTGGCAAAGTTGGTACATGGCCCTGCTATAAGTGACCTCTTCGGCTCAGCTATCGCCAAAGAGGTCACTGCAGCTATGTACGTTATTCTGAGTCCAATAAAAAAAGACAATCCCGATAAGGATTGTCTTTTTTGTTTGCCTGGCAACGTCCTACTCTCACAGGGGCGCCTTCCCCAACTACCATCGGCGCTGAGAAGCTTAACTTCCGTGTTCGGTATGGGAACG
>JBFNER010000073.1:0-9092 GCA_040797665.1 Neobacillus sp.
ATATTTCAAAACTTGATTACAGTTTCAATTTTTATACATCATATAAATTGCACTCACTTGTGCCTGAATCCTGTTTACAAAGATTACAATTTTTACAATATTATATCATCTACCATTCAGTAAGTCATCAGGAATCTATAACTATGAAAAGCTCCTACCCACGGAATCATCATCTCAAGTTTCCCTAACCTCATGCTATACATAAATAATCTTGACATTTTTATCTTTTCTTTTTGTTTTTAGGCATAAAAAAGACTAAGTCTGTAGATTGTTTAAGTTAATCTAAGACTTAGGATATTTAATTGTTAATCAAATAAAGTTCACAATTCAAACCACATAACGAAAACATTAAGTCTTTTCTTTGAAATTTTTTCACATTTACCCTCCTTGCACAGGATATAAGCTATCTCTAATATATAGAAAGAAATTCATTTATTTGCCACTTTAATATCCTTCACTTTTTTGCCTATTTTAAAGGTTCAAAATCACTGGAAAACCACTGCATGTTGTGGTCGAATCCTATTGTCTCTCCCGAACCACAATATGACATCATTATTATCGTCTCAACATGCCTTGAGGAGACGATTATGATGCTGCAGGTAGATATTACCCCCTTGGTGGTAGGGTATATTTCTTAATTTTCACCTATTTATTATTAGTTTTTAAGTTTTACATTTTCATTATTATTGATACTGCTGCTCGCTTACAACATTTTAATAGTTACCGTTTACAAATATATAATACCATCCTTTGTATTAAAACTGTAAACAACAAAACCCTGAAACAACTTATTCTTTGAAGGCTTTGTTCATTACAATTTATTTTTTCTTAATACTTTTCCATAAGGATGTGATGAATTTTTATTTTAATAATTAGTTTATCATCTTATTGATAACCCTTTTCTTTCCAGGCTTTTATCAAAAAAATTGCTGTGAATTTTCTTCTATTGTTTTAAACAAATTCTCTTCTCTTAATTTAGAGATTCCTTTAATGGTTTGGTATAGCTCTTCATAAATATCACGTCCAAAGTTTATTTCTTTAATAAATGGTGCATCCGTTTCAACCAATAATTTACTTTTTGGAATCCTTCTTATAACACCCTTACCTCTTTCAATATCAAGCATTTTTCTATTAATAGAAAAATAGCATCCTAGTTCTATTGCTCTTATGAGTTGTTTTTCACTACCTGTAAACCAATGTAATATACAGTGATTATTTTTTGTAACATTAAATGTTTCTAAAATATTTAATATATATTCCGCTGACTTGACACTATGAATCGATATTACTTTTCCACCTAATTCACTACACATTCTTATAATCTTAGAAAACACTTCAATTTGCTTTTCTTTAGAAGCATAATATTGCTTATTAAAATCCAACCCTATTTTCCCGATGTATTTTGCATTAAAAATATTACTAATTATTATTGAAAGTTCATCATATCTATCTTTTACCAGTTGTGGATGTAATCCTAATGCAACTTTGATATTAGGATTATCCTTGCAATATTCAATTTCTTTCTTATATGCTTTAGGCGTTGTTGTTACAGCTATAATTCCTAATTCTTCTTTTAATGATTCTTCTATAATATCCTTCATATGAGTTCATTCGTGAACAACGATTTGATAAAGCTTTCTCTCTACTTGAAGATGGAGAGCATAATGTAAGCGAAACCGCTTTTGCTGTGGGATATACAAATGTAAGTCACTTTTCAAAAACTTTCAAAGAAAGATTTGGAATTACTCCACGGGACTTATGCAAATAGGAAAATCCCAACTCTATGTAAAGTAAAGGGCAGCTTTGAAATAAAATCAAAGTCGCCCTTTTAACCATTCAGTTCAGATGAAATATATTAAACTTCATCTAGAAAAACAAAAGTAGGGATTCGCATTCCTTCATAAGTCGTATACAGTGTTTGTGAACAAACAGAAAAATACTTTTTGATATTTGTATCCGTCATTATCTCTTGTGCGGCTCCTTCTTGATAATAATCATCCCCTAACAAGAAGCATTTGTCTGCTATCCTAATCGCATGATTGGGATAATGGGTATTGATAATGCAAGATATGTTTTGTTCTGACACAAGATTCTTTATCAGTTTTAACAGCCTTAATTGATTGCGAAAGTCTAAATGTGCCTCTGGCTCATCTAATATTAGAAGCTGTGGTGAGTTTACCAATGCCCTTGCGATAAAAACAAGCTGTAGTTGACCACCACTTAATTCATTGCAACGTTTATTACGTAAATCATAAATGCCAATACGATCTAAAATTTCATCTGATTTTTGATAATCTTCATTACGAGGAGCTGCAAAATACGAGTTATGACCTACCTTCCCAAATACAACCATATCCCGTACAGAATATGAAAAGGAGGCTTTATGTGCTTGAGGAACATATCCGATTTCTCTAATGGGTTTGTTACTGTTATTTTTCTGTCCGTTAATAATGGAATAGCCGCTTTTCCATTTCAATATTCCGGCAATACATTTAATCAATGTTGTCTTTCCAACCCCATTTCGTCCCATAACAGCCATTGTTTCACCTGCATCCATTTTAAAATTAATATTCTCTAATATGGGCTTTTTTATGTTGTAATAAAAGGTTCCATCTTTGACCTCTAATAGCATCTATATCCCTCCTTTGGATTGCCTATAAATTATTGCAAAGAAAGGGGCACCAATTAATGCAGTTAAAATTCCAATGGGTATTTCAGCTGTTGTCAGATTTCTTGCTATACTATCAACTAGTATCATAAATACTGCACCCATCAGGCAAGATACTGGTAGCAGCCTACCATGATTGACGCCTACAATTCTCCTGCATATATGGGGAATAACAAGACCAATCCAACCGATAATACCTGATACAGTTACACAGGCTGCAGTTACCAATGTGGAAAAGATAATTATATACCAGCGTGTACGCTCTGGATTGATACCCATTGTATAAGCATCCTCATCTCCAAGAGATAGTAGATTGATTTTCCAACGTAAAATCAGTAATCCTATGATGCCTATTGACGCTGGAATAATTGCAATCTTTATATGAGTGTATGTGGTATTAGAGAAACTACCCATAAGCCAAAAGGTTATTGCAGGTAGTTTATCTCCTGTATCAGCCACATATTTTATAAGTGATGTAAGTGCATTGAAAATTGAGGATACTATAATGCCAGATAGTACAAGAGATAGGGTTTCACTCCTGCTCTGTCCATTTGCAAGAAAAAAGACTAAAAGAATACTGGAAATTCCAAATACAAAGGGAAGCAGGGAGGAAAGCATACTGTCATCAGAAAAAAGTAGAATTCCCAAAGCTGCCCCAAAGCCAGCCCCTGCACATACCCCTAATAAGTCAGGGCTTACCAATGGGTTTTGAAATGTCCCCTGTAAGGCTGCACCGGATATAGATAATCCGGCACCCACCAATCCAGCCAACAATATTCTAGGTAGACGTACATTTATCAATACATGATCCATGATTTTAAGTGCATCATCATAGGTTCCATTGATACGATTTTTGATTACATTACTAATATCTGATAAGCTCATTTCATATCTGCCAAAAATCATGGAACTAACTATTATTAGCACTAGCAAAATACTAAGTAGAATTATAGTTATTAAGTACTGATTTTTTTCACTTCTATCCATATCTATCTGAGATCCCTTAAGCTTAAAATTGAGTCCATATCTTCCTCTATCAATGTGACATTATGCAACCTTTCATAATATCCTTCTAATTCAGTATAGAATTCTTCTTCATTGTACAGTTCGGGATATGCTTTTGAGATTAACCACAATGGCATCAATGGAGAATCCGCACAAGGAGCACCCCATGAATAGGCTGTCTGTGGAATATCATAGATCTCTTGATCTTTCCAAGCTTTAAGGAGCGACCAGTCTTGTCCTTCAATGGTATTATTTAAATATGCTTGTGCCGATACATTATGGAATACAAAGATTGTATCTGGATTCCATTCATAGATTTGTTCCATATCAACCTCGGCTGTTCCCTGTATATCTGTTGCCACATTGACTATACCAGCCTTTTCAAAGAAACTTTCTGCATAAGCATCAAAGGAGCTGCTACCAGCAACAACCAATTTTCCGCTGACATTACTAAATACCCACAAAGCACGTTTTGCTTCTCCTGTCTGCCTTGCCAAAATTTCTTCAACCTTTGCATCGAAATACTTCCATTCCTTTTCCAGACTTTCACTGTCTTCTACCTCAAATATCTCACGTAGTAAATTGTCCCAAGCAACTGTTACATCCTTAGGGTCAGTTAAGCTAGGTGAAAAGAAGTTGATAATAGGAAGTCCAATATTTTCAAGATCTTTTCTCTGTATCTCACCATAATAAAGAATAATATCCGGGTCTAAGGCTAAAAGTGCTTCCGTATTAATAGAAAAGTCATCTCCAACAAATGTGGTTTCAACATCCCTGTAATTTGGGAACAGCTTATTCATTACATCTTCATTAGAATATACAAAGGCCTTTGAACTAAGACCTACAATCATATCAGTACTAGGTATGGTTTCGAGCAAAACTGAAGTAACCGGCGGAGTAATAACAACCACATGCTCAATTTCTGATACTGGAGGAATTTCAATTTCATGGCCTCCTAAATCTGTTATCGTCCTTGCCTGTGATTGTATATCTTTATCTGATTCTTTATTTGTCTGCTCAGCATTGACTTCAGGCTGATTATTTTCTTGGTATTTATCATTATTACTGCAACCAGTCAATGAGTATATCATTACCATAGCTAGTAATAAAAAAGTAATTTGTCTTTTCATCTTTTTCCTCCTATTTTATGCATTTTTCACACATGATTTTGAATTAAGTTATTAGCGTGTTCTAAAAATCCCTTAATTGATTCTAATTGATCACTCGGTAATCCATCTAAATAATCAAATAGAGCTTTATCATGCTGATTGTGATATTCTTCGTGATATTTATAGGCCAACTGTCCCTTTTTTGTCAAAAACAGATTATGCCTCTTTCTATCTTCATCATCCTGCTCTTTTATTACAAGCTCTCGTTCTTCCAATTTGAGTAGAGTTTTATAGACAACAGCACGTGTAATGCCAAAACGCCTGGCAATCTCTGAGCTAAAAATACCAGGATAATCGCCAATCATCTTTATAATGTGAATTTCACCACGATAAAAAGTCATATCCTCGCTCCCAAAATTCAATACATTGGTTCTGCTATTTGCAATATTCTCCGTAAGAGTAATAAAAGAATTTATAACTTCTTTTCCTAACCTCTCCATTTATACCATCACCTTCTTATATAGATAGCCTTGAAATCGACCAGATTCAATTGAACAAACAATTTGAAGTTGTGCCTTCTTAAGAGCTGTTTCAACCCTGCTTCTTGTTGGAGGTGGCTTAATTCCATTCATATAACCTGAAAGCCAAGCTAATATATTGTCCTGTGTATAGCCCTCTGTTTCTGAATATCGTCCTATTAAAAGGAGATATCCATCCTCCAATAGAGCTTCTGAAATCTTTGCCATGAAACCTTCCAAATCATCTGTGGCAAAATCCAATATACCAGAAGCGATAATCATATCATAAGAGTCCCCTATATCATCAGTGTTAAAATCACCAGCCAAAGTTGAAACGCTCTGACCCATATTGTGTTTAGTAATAATCTTCTTAGTTGTAACTGCTACATCGGGAAATTCAAATACATAGGCTTGACTATTAGGAAAATTTTTGACAAATTCAATGGCCAATATTCCAGAGCCTCCACCTAAATCAAGAATTTTATACTGCCTAGTTGTATCTGTAAAGATAGTTTTGATTTCCGTGACAAAATTTTCCACCCGACCAGTAGCATACATTTCAGGAACAGTAACTTCTGCTAATGTAGCAAAATCATATCCAATGCCTAACTGTTTTTCAGAACCATGTATAACTTTATTTCCAATATCAGAAAGTGAAGTCATGGTTTCTCGAAATAAAATTGTATGTCCAATATAATGAGGACTTTTTTTAGACAAATATTCTTGCCCCGTCTTAGTATTGCAATAACTATTGTTCACCTTATCAATATAGCTGCATGATGAAAGCGCAAGTAAGAGTAGCTCTATATTTTTCTCATCATATCCTGTCTTATTGGCAATCTCCATTGCCGTTGTTGGACTATCCAAATGAGAAAAAATATCTAACTTTATTGCTTCAAATAAAAGCTGTGCAGCTTGATATTGATTGAGAATTTGATAATATACATTTGGAGTAATATGTTCACCCAATTTGACACCCTCTTTCTTTTAGTTAGCTCTCGCTAACTTTTATAGTATGTCAAGCATACAATAAAATCAATCGTATGTCAAGCATACAATAAATTTATAGATATTTTTAGCAATCTTGCTCCCCTTCTCTGTTAGTTCAATATAACCACTATCATCTACTAATATATAGCTATCGTCCTTTAAAATTCCTATTGCACGACTTACACTAGGTTTGCTAAAGTTTAATTCCCTTGCTATATCTATAGATCTGACTTATCCATTACGCTTCCCCAAAACCAAAATGGTTTCTAAATACATCTCTCCCGATTCATACATATTTTTACCTCCACCTACTTTTATACGTTTTGTAAACTTAAATGAAAATTGAGGACTCCAACCTCTGTATGGTACAATGTTTTTGCTAGAAAACAAATACCTCCCAGAAAGGATGAGGTAATTAAATGATAATTGACGGGCATCCAAAAGAGCAAGAAGCAATGGAGGAATTTCACCGAGGTAATAGAAGAGAGGGCTTGAAAATTCAAGACGAGTTTATCAAAGATTTACGTGATGCTATGAAAACACAAGACCATTGTTCATGTAAAAAGGCCTGCAAGTTCCATGGGAAATGTATAGAGTGTGTAGCAATACATAGGGCACATCAGGATCATCTTCCAAACTGTTTCCGAGTTATGGTGAATCAAAAAATTTTAAAAATATCTGAACTAACAGAACATACGATAATTGATGATTTAAAGAAGTAGTACTTTCTTAGACAAAGAAACTGAAAGGATTTACATTATTATTAGATATCAGCATAATGGGAAGCAGAGATATTTTTAGCTCACCGCTTCCCATTTGACATACCATCCTTCACAGCTTTCATCGTCTATAAATTACAGATAGGATATTCCCGGTATACTTTTTATCTGTATTCAAAAGACTGTTGATTAAACTAGCTAACCTTTTGCAACATGACTTTTTTGTACATGTAAAATCCTAACAAGTCTGACAAAAACCATCCCACAACAATAGCCCAGCAAACACCCGAAAAGCCCCTGATAGGTGCGAATGAATAGGCTAACAATACTCTTAATCCTTGTGACACTATGGTCATCAAGATTGATATTTTAATGGCTCCAAGCCCCCTAAAAAATCCATAAAACATAACGATAAAGCCGAGCAATATATAAAATAGGGAAACAATTCTAAGATAACCAACACCGACAACTATTACCTCTGTTGCATCTTTATTTACAAAAAGAGTGATTAGGTTCGGAGCGAAAATAAATGCGACAATGCTGACTACTGCCGATAGGATTATGATAATCATTGAAGTTGCACGAAATCCCTCCCGAATTCTTTCTGTTTCTCCAGCGCCTTTATTCTGTGCAGTATACGTAGAAAAAGAATTACCTAGATCTTGCAAAGGGACATTGGCAACAGAGTCGATTTTGGAACAAGCTGCAAATGCAGCCATAACTGTTGAGCCAAAGGTATTCACCAATCCTTGAATAAGCATCATTCCGAAGCTGGAAATTGACTGTTGTAGTGCTGTCAATACGGAAAAAGTAGCGATCTTATTGAAAGCAGACGTGCTAAATATTAAATCTTTCCGTTCAAAATTCAGAAATTGTATTCGTTTTATTGTATAAATCCCACAGCCTACAGCAGCAAAACACTGTGTAAGTAGCGTAGCAATCGCTGCACCTGCAGTCCCCATGTGAAACACCACCACAAAGAGCAAGTCTAAAATGAGATTTAATATGCAAGAGGCAATTAAAAAATATAATGGTGTTTTTGAATCTCCGAATGCCCTTAATAGAAAGGAAAATGCATTATACATACCGATAAAAACAAAACCATAAAAAACATATTTTAAATAATCTGTAGCATAGACGGCGGTTTCATTCGGCATTTGATAAAGATTGATAATCTGCGGTAAAAAGACTGATGTTACAACCGTAATCAATACGCTTACACAAAATAAAAATATTAAGGCAGTAGAAATCATTTTTTTCAGTTCATCGTACTGCTTGCCACCATAGAGTTGAGAAAAAATTGCCGAAGCACCCATAGCAAGTCCTAGTAAAATAGAAGTTATAAACATAGTTACAGCACTTGAGGAACCAACTGCTGCAAATGCATCTGTGCCTACAAATTTCCCTATTACAATTGCATCAATAATACTATAAAATTGTTGCAATAAATCTCCGATAAACAATGGAATGAAAAATTTTAGAATAATCCGTGAAGGATTTCCTTTAGTCATATCAAGTTCCATTTTTTTATTCCCTCCTAGTTCCCATTATTAGAGGACAGATATGTGATTGCTAAATCACCAGTAATGGGATTAGAGTAAATCTCACAATCTATTTCATAAACCTGTCTTATAAGTTCTTTCGTTAGCACTGCCTTTGGATTTCCTGAAGCTATGACCTGTCCGTCTTTAACTACGTAAAGAATATCGCAGTAAACAGATGCCATAGAAAGATCATGTAAAGCTACAAGAACACCAATATTTAATGATTTGACAACAGATAAAATCTGAAGTTGATATTTAATATCCAAATGATTGGTCGGTTCATCGAGGATTAGAAATTTAGGCTCTTGAGCAATTGCTCTGGCCAATATTACTCGTTGTTTTTCACCGCCAGATAATGTTAAATAGCTTCTGTCCGCATACTCCCCCAAGTCAACTCTTTCTAACGCATCAGCTACAATTTTATAATCCTCTATATTGTCAGATTCCATTAAGTGTTTGTGCGGTGTTCTCCCCATCATCACCATCTCGTGGACAGTAAAATCAAAGCTCAATTCATTAAATTGTCCTACCACACCCAT
>JBFNER010000074.1:0-8219 GCA_040797665.1 Neobacillus sp.
CTTAAAGCTGATATTATCTATAGCCTTTGTTACATTGTCTTTATTACCATAATATTTTTCAATTTTTTCTACACTTAATATATTCTTCATTATTAGCTCTCCTTTTTTTAACTTCATCTTATGTATTTATTTTATCTCATTATATTTATAGTATCGATTGAATTATATATCATTAACATTACATTTTTGTTATTTTTCTAAAAACTTGATTGTTTCAATGCCAAAAAGTCATAAAAAAAATCCCTCGACTAAAAAATTAGCCGAGAGAGGTAATAGTGGAAGTGAGCTTTACCTTGCCTCAATACCTTAATCAAATTTTAGTAAAAACCGCATTTACTTATGATACGGTTCTCCGTATCAGTTATAAGTGTGGTTTTCAAATTAATATATTTATGCTCATATTAATTTAACTATAATCTCTTTAAATAAAATAATTGTATCTATAAAAGAATATATAATAATTATAATAATGCTCACTATACCTATGTATACTAACAACCTTTTTAAAAATAAAATAATTCTTTCAAAAAGCTCATTTATAAACTTATAATTACGTCCATAATTCTTTTTTGAGTAAAAAAACCTTACTGCTGATTTAACCTCAATTAACTTTTCTTTTATCCATACTAAATTATATTTTATATTAATTCCCCAAATTTTATAATCTAAGAACCTATCAATATTCAATCCAAAACAATATGTTCTACGAAGACGACTGCTTCTCAATATAACATCTCTAAGCTCCTCATCACTCATTACCATTTTATCAATATAACAATCAAAATGATTCCAATTATAAATCTCTCTACTAATCTCCTCATTATAAATTGTAGCTGAATATCCCTTATACAAATTATTTAATATTATAGGAATCTCCTTAATCTTATTATTTTCATAATAAAATGATAAATTCCCTAATAATTGCTTAATAGTCTTATTAGCCTCATTTGCAACTATTACTCTTATAATCTCAATCCTTTTTCCTTCAACATACTCATATCCTTGCGATATACTTGCACTTATTTCTTTATTGCCTGTTGTTTTTAATTTTATTTCCTGACGTTCTAGATATTCACTTGCCTTTTCATTCGATTTTCTATCGCTAACTCTTAGAATATAAATTAATCCAACCATTAATAGTATGAGTATACTAAGACTTGGTAACTTATTATAATTTATTTCTAAAACTTCTTTTATCTTATTTAGTATCTCCTTAAATTTACTTGATTTCATAATTACAAAATATATAACTACTATTAATGAGCAAATTGAATATAAAATTTTACTTTTTTCTTTCATATAATTAATTACTATCGACTCCATTATAAAAACTCCTCTATTTTTAAAAGTTACTTTAACTGAAGTATATTCTTATTTTACTATATTCTTCTTTATTTTTAAATCTTTCACTACATTTCTAATATTAATTCAGTATACCATCTCTAATTATATAACGATACCTAAATTCAATGCCTTTACACCAATATTTCTTAACATAAATGAAGAAGGAGTACCCTTCATAGATACTCCTTCTTCATTACTTATACAGTCTGCTAAATCATTATTTATTTTAAATTTTATTGAATCAAATTCCTCTTATTTCATGTGATTGCATCCTTCTGTTTAAATTTACCAAACTTATTCACTGTTCTATAATAAAGTTATCTGCCTATTTAATACTATAAAATTTTTGACGTTGAAATAATTATTTCTTCTGAAATTGTTTGAATTAATGGTATTTCTTTTAATAGCTGAGACTCATGCTTAAATGGTATATATCTCTCCTCTTCATCTAATTTACTATGTATAACTGCATTTCTGGTTTTATAAATTCTATTAGAAATTGACATGAAAATTTTATCTACATTTTCTTCTTCAAAATTAACTTTATCACCTTTCGCAAAAGGGACTATATTATTTAAATAATACTCTAAAGAAACTACTTTTTTATCATTTATATCTTTTTTTAGTGTCTCTATATTTACATATTTTTTTAATGTAAGCTTTAATGCTTCTTTCTCATTTTTTATATCATTTTTTTCACTATCAGTTTTTAACTTCTTTTTTATAGCTTTTATAAGTTCATTAATATCAGAATCCCGTCTTACAGAAAATTTAGGATTAGTTATGTTATTTCTAACTGAATCAACTAATGACTCATAATAAACATGATTGAAAAAATATTCTATCACATGATAAAATGAAATAAATTTTAAAGATGGGTCAAATGTTGAAATTCCCATTTGATAGTAATAAACCAAATCACTAATATATATTCTTTGAGGTGGTTCAACTTCCTCTATACCGCATCTTTTATTCCTTACTACTCTTGGCCCAAAAATATCTTCAAAATATTTTATGTGGATAACTGACATTCCTGTATTCAAGCTAATATTAAAAAGTAACGAATCAGTTAATTCTTTAAATCTACTTAATGCTATTTTATTATTTGATTTTATTTTTATTGTTATAAGCCTTCTCAAAGAGAATCTTATTATATCAATGAAATTGCTATATTCATCGAATTCTTTTAATCTATGCATAATCATAGAAGAATTTCTTGAAATTCTTCTTACTAACTCAATATTTTCTTTTTTTATAACTTTTTCAAATATAAAAATAATATACTCATCTGAAAGTTCTCCTACTTCATAACATACACTATTTTTTTCATCAGCCAAATTATATTCATCACTTCTGAAAATAGGTCCGCTTTCATCAATTATAGTCTCATAATAATTTGAATTATATAAAACAGTTTCTTCTGATATGTTAAGCTTGTCATACTTTCCTATCATATCTTGAATATCAGATTTTCTAATATTAAATTCTTGATTGCGAAATTCAATTAAATACTCATCTCCTTTTTCTTGAATTTCAATTCTATTAAACATAATTTTTAATTTTTCTATAAATATTTCTATTGTCATAAATCCCCCATTGATATTCGGCATAATTTTTAAAACATTATCTATATATTACCATAATTAATCAATGTTATATATGTTATTTTATCTAATATTTCACTTTCTTTTTAAAGAGCTCACAAGGCATTTAGTTACTTCACTACATATTATAAATAGCCTTGTTTTGATTTTAACTCTTAGTTATTACTTATGATACGGTATTTTAAATTATAAAAATAGCCTTAGGCAAGTTATATCAATACCTAAGGCTATAAATCTCATTTACTTATTATATGGTTCAACATTTGAAATCCTAAATTTAAATCCTTGCGTCTACCTTTGTCCTAGCTTCAAGTTTGGTACTGCATTTAAAGTTAAATCTGCAATTCTACCGGCCTTATACTCATAATAAGCAGCACTTCCTGTCATGGCAGCATTATCTGTACATAAAATTGGTGAATGTTAAAAGTTAAATATAAAATTTTTCATATTTAAAATTTCTAAATTGAAACAAAAAATAGTCACCAAATTCATCCTAAATACCATAATTTTAAATATTGGCACTTAAAAATAAATTTTGTGAATAATTCAGGCTTATATTTATTTAAAATAAATATAAAAATAGCATTAACCAATTAATAGTAATGGCTAAGGCCATTTTTCGTATTTACTTCTGGTATGGTTATCCATATCATAAATGAGGTAGAATAACTTATCTAGTATATAATATTTAACATATTACTACTTTCTAGCATTGCTAAACCATTCAATGGTTGCTCTTTCTACATCTTTTGGAAGCTTGTGATTATATACTTCATCATATAGCCATGCTAAGGTCTTACCACTTAAATATTTTTTCATTTCGTTTTCTGCCTCTAACATAACAACCTTAATTAAACAAGGATATTTCGTATGAGAATCTGGCAAATTTTCTTTATCTAACAGTATTGTATTTTGTCTAATTTCTGCACACTGAAAAAAATGTTCTTTCCCTTCCACTGCTTCAACAACATCACAAAAGGTTATCTCTTCTGCCCTGCGAGCTAGCATATATCCGCCTTTTACACCTGGTACGGACTTTATAATTTCTGCCTTACTTAACTTTGCATATACCTTAGATAAATAAGTCTCTGAAATTCCTTGAAAAGTTGCTAAATCCTTAATTCCTACTGATCTGCCTTCTTCTATATTTACCATATATAATAAACAATGTAGTGCATATTCTACTCCAACTGAAAACTTCATTCACTTACTTCTCCTTTAATCTATCTTTAATATGCTCTTATAATAGCCTATTATTTCTCTCCATTCAAGTTTCTTGTATTAATACCCTAAATTTATCATCGGTATAATAATATTTATATTGACTTGAAACTAAATTTATCATATATTTATTGTAGATAATATTTATCCACGATTTTAATTATCTATAATTTAAAAGGAGGAATATATAGTGCTAACAGAAAATTTTTTTGAAGTAATAAACCACGAAGGAGTAGTTTCTATTGTAACTTGTGCAAATAATGAGGGTCACGTTTGTAATACATGGAATAGTTATTTAGTAATTGTAGAAGGAAACAAAATTTTAATTCCTGCAGCAGGTATGATTAAGACTGAAAAAAATATCGCTATCAATCCTAAGATCAAGTTAACTCTTGGTAGTAAAGAAGTTATGGGCTATAGATATATGGGAACAGGATTCTTACTTGAAGGAAATGCTAAATTTTTAAAAGATGGAGAACATTTTGATATGATGAAGGAAAAATATTCATTTTTAACAAGAGTATTAGAAATTACTGTTGACCCTTGTAAACAAACCTTATAAATGCAAAAAAACCGGCTGCATATCGCAGTCGGGCATAAGGGAATTATTAACAATTGCATAATGATATGTGTGTTCATCTTGATAGCCAAAATATCCCGTAGGCGGATACAAGCTTTTTTAAGTAAGATACCGATTGCCGAATATTGTCAATACAAAATAAACACGGCGATATCTCCCCTGATACCGCCGTGTCCTTAAGAAATGGCGACTTTAATACACCCTCCGTATTTCAATTTTTTAAAAAGGAAAACAGCGGTTTTGATTTTTATTTCAAAACCGCCGCATGGCCACATTTTGGCTGCAAAACATCATCTGCCACAACTGCGGTTTTTTTTATTAACGCATGGTGGCATTCATTTGTAATTTACATTACTTTTGTAGGATGGATTCCGTATTTTCAATGTCTAAATCGCCTTTCAGGGCGATTGCAAATCACTTGAACCCAATCACGCAGATATTTTTTGATTTTCTATCAAGTTAATATCGGTTTTAAATTAAGTCATATCATCCCTAAGTGCGTCAATAATATTTTCTCTTTTTATCTTTCTAATAGCATACAGCATTGTAATGAACACCAAAAATAAGACACTGAAGACGCTGATTACGATACTGCCCCACGGGAACACAAAATCGATATTGTCTGCCCCGTTGACAATCATCAACTTGTAAATTAGCCAAGAAGAGATTGTAGCTATAGGAAGCCCGAAGAGCAACGCCCTCATGCCATAAAAGGCACACTCGAAATTCATCATCTTTTGGAAATCGCGCTCAGACATCCCCACAGAGCGGAGCATGGCAAGCTCTCGCCTACGCAACTTGATATTCGTGGAAATGGTGTTGAATACATTGGCAACCGCAATTAGCGAAATCATAATGATAAAAGTATAAGCGAACACGTTAGCAATGAATATGTAATTGCGGTTCTCATCAAGCACTTCATAAAAATTGTACAGGGTATACTTAGATTTAATTCCCGCATCCTTAATCATCGTTTCCATTTCAGCCGCCGACTGTGTAGGATTCTTTGACTTAAAAGTCAATCCTTTACTAGCCACATGACTATCAGGAGTCTCAAACTTACCTTTGATCGAATAGGGTGCCATCACTCTAAAAACGAACGGATTCTTCTGCCCAGAGCTTTCTAGGATCGGTAGTGTATCAGGCGGCACGGTCTCGACAAATGTAATGCTTACGTTTTGTCCCTGTCCCATCTTCGGATCACCATTTGTTTCGGGAGCGATGGTAAAATTCATGGAAGAACTCTTGAACATATCAATAGACGTGTCAACCTCCTCTTTCCGATTGCCTGCCATGTGGCGTGGCATTTTGGCAACGGCGATCATTTTCGCATTTTGCCCGGTATATTCATCTGCTTGCAAGTCCAAGCCTTTGATAATATTCAAATAGGCGCGCTCATCAAGAAACTGGATTTCCATTGGCAAATTAACCGTTTCGTCAGGCGAATGTGAACCCGCATATTCCCAGTAATAGTCTGAAAGATCGCTTCCTTTGGCAGCGCATGAATACTTCATAAGCGCTTGATACGAGCTTTCGTAAACCCCGTCTGTGGTTTTTAGTTTGTCATAAAGATGCAACATTTCACTATCATCCATGTCCTCCGTGGCCAAACCGATGTCATAGGTAGTAAATGCTACTGTACGCTCCGAAGCCTGTTTCAAATACGTTACAAAAGCACTGGTTGATATAAACAGCACTATGCTTAAAACAAGTGATAGCACAATGCTGCGATAGCGTTTCTTGTTTCTTTTAAAATTCTTTAGCGCAAGGGTTCCCTCCAAACCGTAAATACGCTGCGCCAGTTTTGATGTTTTCACGGCTTTGGATTCAACTTTTACCTCGTTCGTCTGGCGAATACTCTCCATAACGGGAGTGCTTGCGGCCTTCCTGGCCGGAATATAGGCCGAAATCAGAATCGTAACCATGCTGACCGCCGCCGCGCCGACAATCACGGGTACGGACACTATCAAGGTTAAAGGGACGTTGCTGTAGAGAATGTTTTCAAAATTCTTGGCGACAACGGAAATCACAAGCTCGATGCTGCCTATGCCAATGATAACGCCAATCGGTATGGCAATCGCACCTATACAAAGTCCCTCAAACAGCACCGAATTTCGCAGCTGCTTTGCTGTGGCTCCCACCGACGAGAAAATCCCGAACTGGTGTGTACGTTCATTCATCGATATGTTGAACGAATTATAAATCAGAAAAATCGAGCCTATCATTATCAAGGCAACCAAAATGCCGCCAAGCGAGTACAGAAGCGTGTTGAACATAGTATCGTCCGAAAGACCCATGAAGCGCAACACATTATCGTTAAAGACATAGCTATGGCTTTTGGCTGTGCTGCTTGCGTAAGCGTGAACGCCACGCGGGTTTTTAAGCGTGACAAATGTGCTGAAGCTGTCGCCTTTGTCTTGCGCATCTGCTTTCGTTATCAAGGTATATCCCGGTGCGGAAGATTCCTCAAAACCGGGTTTTTGGTAGATACCGACAACCTTGTAGGTTCTCTTGGATTTTGGCATAAGAGTTTCTTTCCCGGAAATGTAAGGGTCGTGTTGACCGAGATTTTTGTTGTCCTCCATGCGGCTTCCGACAGCAAGTGAAAGCGTGTCACCCTCCGCAAATTTAACGCCGCCGTTTGCTTCGACGCTCATCGGAACAAGAATCTCCCCACTGTTTTCCGGCAATCTACCTGAAACCATGGTTATGGGCAAGGTATCAAAGGCTTTATTGCTAAATCCGGCTATAAAAAGATACGGTTTGTTGGGGTTTTTACCTCCTTCAAGTTTTGTGTAGCCGATATTTTCAAATGTTGCGGTGTTTGCAACTTCATTGTCGTGGTTTCGTTCCTTTACGAAAGAGGAATCAACATCCAAAAACTCGACGTGCCAACCGCCGTATTTCTGGGTTGCGCCGTTTGCCATATAGTTCAGTAGGGAAACGCCAAAGGTAGCGACTGCCGTAATCATGGCGGCGGACAGGATAACTCCAATAATCGTTACAATTGTTCGTGTACGACTTTTTTTCATGCCTTGCAAAGTAACTTTGTTGAAAATGTTCATGCTCTCACCCTTTCGTCTCGCACCACTTTGCCGTCTGATATGCCGATGATGCGGTCTGCTTGCAGTGCGATATTTTCGTCATGCGTAACGATGATAAGGGTCTGCTTATATTTTTTATGGCTTAATTTCAGCAACTTGATAATTTCATGTCCATTTCGGCTGTCCAAACTGCCTGTGGGTTCGTCGGCAAGCATAACCGCCGGGGCATTCATCAAAGCACGTCCTATGGAAACACGCTGTTGCTGACCACCTGAAAGCTGATTAGGTAAATGCGTCTTTCTCTCTTTTAACCCAAGCAGGTCCAACAAGTCATTCAACCTTTCCTCGTTGACCTTCCTCTTGTCCATCAGTATAGGCAAGGTGATGTTTTCCACCACATTCAGAGTGGGAATGAGGTTGTGAAAC
>JBFNER010000075.1:0-6887 GCA_040797665.1 Neobacillus sp.
CGAAATTTTTGAGTAAGGACTTGAAATTTTCGTTCATATCAGGAGAACCGTCCCTGTGCACCAGATTGACTAACGTGTAAAGTTTGGATATAATTTGCTTATGGTCGAAGAGTTAAGACCGTGCTCATTTATGGAGCTTATATACTCCAAAGGGGAGTAGCTGACAGTTATGTCGACAATACGTGATGTCTCATCACCGGCTTAACTGGCAACATCACTGTTGTTTGCGAGACCTTTGCCATTTTTGGTGAAGGGATAGATTTGACTTTTTAAACCTTTACCAGTTTTTTGGTAAAGGTTTTTTTGTTGGGATTACTAAGGAGGAGAACGGCGATTTAAACGTTTTGCAGAGTCTATTATTCTGATTGTTTTCTAAATGGCAAATTTATTAATGGGCATTTAAAAAGGAGTTAAGAAATTTAGTTGGACATTGAATTGCAAAAAAAGTTTATGTTATTTGTTACGCTTATTGTAACGATTAAATTGTATGCCGTTACGATTCTTACGTTAGAATTTCACAATCCACCGAGGAATCTTGCTTTTCTATCAAATATTAAGCAAGTGGGTACAATGAATTTAACCAGTAATATAAAAAATATGAAAAAGCCAGTTTTGGGAGGTACTACTTAATTGATATCTAAGTTATTGAGTTTTTTTAGGATTGGACCGCAGGTCGACCTTGTTTTACAAAGTGGTGAAATGCAGCCAGGAGAAACCGTAGTAGGAGTTTTCTATCTAAAAGGGGGACTTTTTAAGCATCGAGTAAAGAGGTTAGAATGTTACTTAGTGAAGGAATCGTTGGGAGTGGAACCTGAGCTTGTTGACGAGGTTACCACGATTCTTATGTCAAAAACGATTACCAATAAGGACCAAGAAGAAGTTCAGTTTAGCTATGAAATTCCAAAAGAAATAAAACCAACAAACAATACAACCTCCTACCGGTTTCACACATTGCTCGTTCTAAAAAACAATACGCAGAGCAAGGATTTTGATGAGATAGTTATAAGAAAACGTGGGGACGGTTCTCTTGCTTCCAAAAGTAAGTGGTAGAACCGTCCCCCTGCTTCCCCCTGCTTCACTGCTTCATGATAAGTCTGGAGAGAAGACACCACCTAACAAATGGGCGTGATCTAGATATTGGAGTACGTGTTCCTTTAAGGTCATAGGGATGTTTGTTGTCTCCAACCAATAATCGTAACTCATAGCTAAATTCTTCTTCACAAGGTCATTGTGCAGCCATTTTTGAGCTAGATCATAATGTCTTAATTCACTTAAGACATTTGTTACATCCTCCACATTGGTCATATTATTCACCCTCTTATGAGAAAAATATGTGGTTGTTATCTAATGTATGCGAACGTGGGGACGGTTCTCCTGCTTCCTAAAAGAAGCAGGAGAACCGTCCCCATGCTTTTTTTGACAAAATTGGACAAAAAATCTTTTGCTGTCTCGTATTCTATTCTGGGTATGTATCTATGATGTTTACAACTAGAGGGAATAGGAGTAGGGGTTATTTTGACTATAGAATTTTATTTGGATGGTGAGTTGCTGCCGAGCAGGAAAGTGACTCACGGTAATAGCAAGAAGACGAAAAGTACGCCGGTTTTCACTTCGAGGATGGAGAAAAGGGATTATTATAAAAGTGTAAATGTTTTTGATATTCGCAATGTGATAGATGTTAAGGGATTTCTAAAAGATATTCGTGACAATTGGAATACATATGTTTCAAAGGTGAACCAATACATACAAAAAAGCCCGGTGAAGAAACTTGTCGTGACTGGGATTTTTACGATTGTTCTCGGCTTTTCTTCGATGACAACGAATGCAGCCTTTATTGAAGAATACACGTACCAGGTAAAGAGTGGAGAAACCATTGAAGAAATTGCTGTGAATCACGGAATAACCGCTGAAGGGATTTTAAATGCCAATGGGCTGACTTCGATTGATGGGAATAAAATTCTATTGCCAAAAGTAGAAAATCAATTTGTTACGGCCTCGGTACTGAATATAAGGTCCCAGCCGAGCACTGACAGCAGCATTATTGGAAAGTATAAAAAAGGTGATGTGGTTAAGGTTGTTTTCATAGAAAACGGCTGGGCTGGGGTTTTAATGAAAGGAAGAGTTTGTTTTGTGAGTGCGGACTATCTTACCCATAAACAAGCGGTTAAGTCGACGATTACTGATACCCATACGAAAACGATGTATGTCACTGCGTCATCGCTGAGGGTTAGAGAAGCTGGTTCTACAACTAGTGCTGTAATAGGCTCGTTAAAATTAAATGACCGCATTGCTGTGATTTCCACATCTAATGGATGGGCCAAGATTAATTTTAACGGCAGGACAGCGTTTGTGAGCGAGTCGTACATAGCGGATAACGAACCAAGAAAAGCAATCCATGATTCTATGAGTGAGCATGATACATATGTGGTAAAAAGCGGCGATACCTTTATGAAAATAAGTAGAGAAATAAATATTTCTGTTTCAGTTATTCAAGAACTTAATCCAGGAGTGGAGCCAACAAAGCTGCAAATCGGCCAAGTCATCAAGGTCCCTTCCACGACTGATACTGCATTAGCAGTCAGTAAAATTACCATAACTGCTCTACTGGGGGGAGTCGACGCTCAAGGAACCTTCCGTTTCATCACAGCTGACGGCATCACCCACGCAGCAAAAGCATCCGGCAACATTATCAACGAACTATTCGACCGCCAAGGAAAGAACGTAACCCTAACCCTTGAAGGAAACAGAGGTCAAGTATTGAAATTGGTTTATATCGAATAGAGACATGTTTTATAAGAGAATACAGTCCAATCTTACTAACTTCCAGAGTGAAGAAACTTTCCCGATGCTTAATCGTACATTAAGTTAAGCATTAAAATGGGGGGATCTTAGGTTGGAAACTAATCATCAAACGTCTCGAACTATTGAAGTGGTTACAACTAAAAAGATGACTGTGAGAACAGTGCTAAATGTATATGGGGTATTCACGGTGCTTGGATTAATCGTAACGATTATTACTACGCCTATTTCAATTAGTGAGAGTATGGTATTTTATTTTAATGAAGAACTATTGCTTCGAGGGAAAAAGCTAAAGGAGTTTCTATTTTTCATTATTGGCTCTGCGTTCATTTACTTTTCCCTAGTAAATCTTTACTTTAAGTATTTGAAAAAAACTATGAATGGTTCATAAAGATAAAAGGAAAAGGTAAGTCACTCCTGTGCTTGATTGCGATGGAGGACTTACCTTTTTCGATAAGATGATTATATTAAGGGAACGCAGGAGCCGGGGGCCGTTTCGGTGCCCCCCACAAGGAAGCACGAGAACCGTCCCCGTGCTTCATTCATGAAATAAACTTGGATGTAGATGCATTCCCTTAACAAGGTGCATAGGATATTTTGGGTATAAAATCTTGGTGATATGGATTCAGTTGAGATAAGTTGAGGTGAAAAGATGGATTATATGAGGGAAGAGGATGTTTTAGAGGTACCCCGTTTTTGTGCACAAACGACGGATATAGCACCCCTGTTTGTTGCAGAAGCTTACGACAATGTTGAAAAGAAAATGAAAGAAATTCGACTTGAGAATTATCGTGGAAAATGGGTAATCTTATTTTTTTATGCTAGTGATTTTACTTTTGTTTGACCGACAGAGTTGGCAGCGGTCGCTGCTATCTATGATCAACTGAGGTTTCTAAATACAGATGTTCTAGCGATAAGTACAGATAGTGTATATTCCCATAAAGTTTTTACTGAGGTTTCCCCTTCTGCCTCTAAGGTACAGTTCCCACTTCTAAGTGATCGAACACATAAAATTAGTAAGGCATACAGAGTGCTAAATGAAAAAACAGGGACAACATTCAGAGCAACGATCATAATCGACCCACAAGGAACAATTGTCAGCAAATTCGTAAACCCTTTAGAAGTCGGTCGAAATGTTTATGAAATTTTAAGAATCATCCAAGGGATACAATATAGTAGAAAAACTGGAGAAGGAATCCCTGCTAATTGGGTACCAGGCAACCCTGGAATCATAAGAGACCCAAACTACATTGGAAAAATCTAGGGTAAGCGTGGGGACAGTTCTCGTGTTTCCTAATCACTGGTCAAAATACGACAAAAAATTTAGCAGTTTTAATGTAAGAATCCTTGCATTATAGTATCCGTCCTGTTTTTAACCAAACGTTTCTTACGTTTAGTCAAGTGGTTTTTCTTTAAAATTTATTATATATATTGTTATGGATGGGGGATTAAAAAAAGGCATGACAAATAGACCCATCCATTTGTTTGTGTAGTTAGTAGAGTTGTTAATCAAACGTTTGATTAAATTCACTTAAAAGCCTGTTATTTCAGGCTTTTTTACGTTTTGAGGAGAGGATTTTGTCGAAGGAAGAGCCTTGTTTTGATATAATGGAAGAAATATACATTGAAGGGGATATGTTTTATGAATACGGTGTTACAAAGAGTTGGGACGATTTATATTCCAGTCCAGAATCCAGAGCTATCTTCAAAATGGTATCAAGACATGTTAGGTGCGGTTGAAAACTATCGGGATGATGATAAGGCGATATTAGACTTTGCCAATCAGAGTTTCTTTCTTGTAAAAGCGAGGCTAGGAGAAAAAGCTGCCTTTCACGATGAAAAAGGGTATGAGTGGTTTATGATGACATTTGAAGTAGATGGGAATGAGCAGTTGGCAGAACTTCATTCCACCCTGAAGGAAAAAGGAGTTACAGTTGGAGGTATCGAAGACAGAGGACATCCAGGCAACAACTTTGTATTCTATGACCTTGATGGAAACAAATTTGATGTTTGGAGCGAACTGAGTGCGTTGTTTAAGGAGCAGAGGGACGGTTCTCGTGCTTCCAAATAGGAAGGAAAAACAAGATATAGAAGGATATCAACATCTTTTTGTTTAGGAAAATACTAATTTATTGGAGGGAGCTATGATGTTTATTGTGAATGTTGAAGGTGCTATACACCAGGATGGAAGGTGGCTTTTGGTACGGAGAAGTGAGAAAGAGGAGCATGCAGGAGGGACTTTGTCTCTTGTTGGTGGAAAGTGTGAAATTGAAGGTGTTTCCACGGATATTTTGGAAAGGACTTTAAAGAGAGAAATACTTGAGGAAATTGGGATAGAAGTGGCGGGCATCCGCTATGTCAATAGTTCCTCATTTGTTACGGACACAGGTCTTCATGTGATTGACATCGTTTTTCTTTGTCATCATCAATCTGGTGAAGCATATCCAAAGAGTCCAGATGAAGTGGACGAAATCGTTTGGTTGACTACTTCAGAGATTTTGGCTCATACCGAACTACCTGACTATTTAAGAGAAAATATTAAACTTGCTAATAAGGTGTTAAAGGAATGAAGGATGGATTTTGGTGAATATTACTAGGATTCCACTGTGACTGATCTAGTTTGGCTTTAACCTAGAAGGAAGCAGGAGAACCGTCCCCATGGTCATTGGATTTCTACTACAAAGGTATAGGAAACGGTTCCGTTTTTCCATTTTGCTAGGATTTCGTAAATGTATTTGCCTTGGACCGATGGAAGGGTTAGTTGGTTTGCTTTGGTTTCGATTGTTTTTTCTCTTCCTTGGTCATTCCATAAATAAACGGAAATGTCAGGGTGATCTTCAATCTTTATTTCTACTTTTTGGTTGGGAGTTAAGGGTATCGGGTCGATATTTTCGGCCATTTGACTGGGTGATGCGTGGTCCGTTTGGACAACCTCAGTTGTGAACCCTTTTTTTCTTGACCATTCATAATTGCCTTCCTCCATTGGGTAGTCTGTCCCGTTTACATGAACGACCGCTTTCATAGCTGGAGGAAACACATCTTCTTCACCTTTTGGTGCATCCGAGCAACCAGTAATCAAAAGCATGAACATTGCTAAAAATACAATCACCAACCTCACAAACAACGCCTCCTTTTCTAATTTGACGATAAATATTTTTCTAGGTTACATTTTTGAAGCAGAGGGACGGTTCTCTTGCTTCCTACCTTTCTTTATGAACCCTTTGTTAAAACAAGGTATGTTCACTTTCCACGTCGGTCTGAAGGAACTTGCTTTTTTATGCGGATGGAAATATTTTTAAAAGAGGGATGAAGCAGAAGAACCGTCCCCATGCTTCTCTAAGTGAAGGAGTAATTAATATGAGAGTTATTTTATTTGGCGCTACAGGAATGGTTGGGCAAAGTGTGCTTCGCGAATGTTTATTGGATGACGAGGTCTATGAAGTCCTAACGATTGGTCGAAAGCGGACGAGTCAGCAGCATCAAAAGTTAACTGAAATTGAGCTTGAAAATGTAGCGGATTTATCGTCGATTGAATCTGAAGTAACAGGGTTTGACGCCTGCTTTTTCTGCCTTGGGGTTTCTTCTCAGGGGATGAAGGAAGTGGAGTTTAAAAAAATTACATATGACCTCACTCTATCCGTTGCTAGAACCCTATCAAGGTTAAATCCGAACATGACGTTCATTTATGTATCTGGAAGCGGAACAGACAGCAGTGAAAAAGGCCGTGCCATGTGGGCAAGAGTGAAGGGGAAGACTGAGAATGACTTACTTCGGTTGCCATTTAGAGCTGCTTATATGTTTCGTCCAGGAATGATCATCCCTATGCATGGGGTCAAATCCAAAACAAAATGGTACCAGCTTCTATACGACGCTTTAAAGCCACTTAATCCACTGCTAATGAAATTAAGCATCGTCATCACCTCAGAACAGATCGGAAAAGCCATGATCCAAGTAGCAAAACACGGCCATACCAGCTCTATACTAGAAAGTTCAGAGTTGAAAAGAATATGAAGCATGGGTATGAAGCATGGGAACGGTTCGAGACCACTGAAAAACGATTCCATATAAATGGAAAAGACAGCTTGCGC
>JBFNER010000076.1:0-6497 GCA_040797665.1 Neobacillus sp.
GGATTTGTGTGTGATTGTCCAAAATGATTAGGGGGCTTAAGAGTATACTTTACGGCATTATCAAATAAAATCGTGACGACCAGCTTTATTTTTTCCTGATCGCTCTTAACGATTATGTCAGGCTCAATCAAATGGGTGAGTTTAATATCTTTTTCAGCCACTACAGGTTCCATCGATAATATTACATCATTAATTGCATCGCTCATATTAAATGTCACTTTTTGTATTGGAAATCTCACATCCTCCATTTTTGCCAGAGACAAAAGATCGTTAATAAGTTTTGTCATTCTGTCGGTTCCGATTTTTATATAATCGAGCCATTTTAATTGGCTCTGAATGGTTTCTTCTTGATTTGTCAAAAGCACATCGTAATTGGCATTTATAATTGAAAGCGGTGTTTTTAATTCATGAGAGGCATCAGCGACAAATTGTTTCTGCCTTTCCCATGCTTCGGCTATTGGCTTAATTGCCCGGTTGGCAAAATAAAGACTTATGATAAAAATAGCAAAAAGCATTATTAATCCTACAGAAAGCAATGTAATAAGCAATTGAAACAGTGTTTTCTTATACATTGTAACATCTAAAAACATTATCTGGTATTTGTTTTCCGCAACGGTATATGACTGCCCATTCCTTTGAATAACCTGCTTTTTCATTTGAGCTATGGCATATTCCCATTGTTTACCTTCCAAAGTTATTGTAGAACTGTTTTTTTTATTGTTCCAAGCAATATCGGCAGCTTTGTTGTATGTTTCCTCAGGCATATTAAATGGGGAGTCTATTTCTAAAATCTCGCCATTTCCGTCTACATAGATACTGAATGAATAGGTATCATCTGGTGAAAACCTCCGATTAAGGGTTTTGGGTTTACTATTTTCTGTATCATCAGGCAATTCTGTTCCTTCTATTACAGTTTGCATTCCAGCTTGCAGATTTAATTTTTTTGTAATTTCTGAATTTACATTATTATAGCTAATGATATAAATGACAGCAAAGGCAGTAATCATAACTGTGGAAGTCATAGACATATTAAGAATGAGAAATTTATTGCGTAATTTTGTAAACATTTTATTGCCCATCCCTTATTGTTTTTAAAATATATCCTGCACCCCGTATAGTATGAATGTAGACGTCGGAATCCAACTGAGCCAGCTTTTTTCGTAAAAGGGATACATGTATTTCTACACGGTTATCTTCTGCATCAGTATCATAACCCCATAGCTTTACAATAATATTTTCTTTTGAAACAATCATGCCCTTTCTTTTTATTAGCAACTCCAATAATTGGGACTCTTTTAAAGTCAGTACTATCTCTTTACTTCCGCATTCGAACTGCAACGAGCGGGGTGGATTGATGTCTTTTACATTGTCGGTAGTCGGAAACAAGTCAAAGGCACTTTTTGCACTATCGGTAGGCGGGAACAAATCAAAATCTTATGAAAAACTTATTATTTCCCAATACTATTGTATACAGCTAATGCATCAGTAATATTATACTGTTCAGAATGGATATCTCCTTTTGCACCAGCTGTAATCAATATATATTCTTGGTGACCCACTTTTGCAAGACTCGCAAGACACAGACCAGCTTCATCGGTATATCCAGTTTTCCCTCCTAAAATTTCTCCATCAATAATGTTTTGATTGTTGAGTTTTTCAAACATGGTATTGTTAAAGGTTATCCCTCCAGGGTGCTTATTCGTGGGTTGTGTGGAATGACGAGACGAAGTAAAAATTTCCCTGAAAGTATCATTTTGCAAAGCATAGCTTAGAAGAACAGCCAGATCTTTCACTGTTGTGTAGTGGTTTTCATTGTGAAGTCCGGTGGTATTTTCAAAATGAGTGTTGTCCATCCCTAGATCTGCCGCCTTTTGATTCATCATAGCTACAAAGTCCTGCTCCGAACCAGCAATCTGATCCGCAAGCCCAATACAAGCTTCTGCACCACTTGGAAGCATCACCCCGTATAAAAGGTCAATAGCCCTTACCTTCTCACCTGGCTGGAAACCGGCCATAGAAGCATTAGCACTGTAAAGACCATTAAAGGTATAGTGGGTAAGTTGTATTTCTTTCTGCAAATTTGTCAAATTTTCTATAGCAACAATAGCTGTCATCATTTTAGTCAATGAAGCAGGATAGATCTTTTCCTCGCTATTTTTTTGCATCAGAGTGGTTTGATCTTTTAAACGGATCAGAATCGCATTAGTACTGTTCAGTTTATCGGGAGATATAGAAATAGAGGAATCGGGTTCTATCTCTGACGAGGGAATAGGCGTTGTTTTATCGACATATTCTTTCCCAAACTCATGTTGGTTTCCCGGAGTAATGATGAATTTGAAAACAAAAGCAAAAACAACAACTATCAATAAAAATATTACAAATTCGCGTATTCCTGACTTTTTCTTTTTTATTTTTCGTACCATAATAAATACCTCCTTATTCTGCTTGAAATTATTTAACCACAGAACAAGAAGCTATGTTGGAATTCAATCTTATGAACTTCTTAAGATTTTCTTAAGACGGAAGCTTTACTGTAAATGTAGTATTTTCCGGGTTGCTTTCTACAGAAATCGTTCCATTGTGAGCTGTGACAATTTCTTGTGCAATTGCCAAACCTAGCCCTGCTCCACCGGTGTTTGTGGAACGTGCAGAATCTAATCGGTAAAATTTTTCAAAAATAGTATCAAGCTTTGCCTGTGGGATTGGATTTCCCTGATTCATAAAAGTTATAACAATATTTTTATCCTGCTGCCCTGCAGAAATGTCAATGACACTATTTTCATCGCTATAGGCTATGGCATTTTTCAGAATATTATTGAACACACGGGCTAATTTGTCTGCATCTCCCCACAGAGTGAGTCCGTCAGGTACATTGACAGATATCTGCTTTCCCTGTGGAGTCAGCATTGGATAGAATTCATCTGCCATCTGCTGGAGCATGAACAGTAAATTTATTTTTTCTTTATTCAAAACAATAGTTTGAAGATTGAATCTTGTGATCTCAAAAAACTCATTGATAAGCTGTTCTAATCGATAAGCTTTTTCCAAAGTAATACCGACATATTTTGCCTTCTGTTCAGGTGGCATATCAGGAGCCTCATCCAGTAGATTTAAGTATCCTATAACGGAGGTCAGAGGTGTCTTTATATCATGAGCCAAGTAAACGACCAAATCATTTTTGCGCTGTTCGGCATCAAGTGCAGCTTTTTTTTGTTTTTCCAAGTTGTTTTTTATCTGATTAAGCTTAATTTCCATAAAATCCAATTCCGGTGATAATGTAATTTCATTATCGGATTCCTCAACAAGTTTATCCATTCCGTTACTTACTTCATCGAAATATTTAGTAAACCAAGAAATTGAAAATCTAAGCAAAATAACTAAGAATATGATAATCACAATAAGTGTAATAATATCTTTATTATAAAGAAATGTATACCGATAAATTATTACAGCATCGCTTTCACTCAAATAAAACTTATTCTTTAAAAATTCTACAATACTCTCTCCAATATTGAAATTGTCTTGAATTACATCACGCAAAAAAATAACAGTTGCGATCGTGGCAAAAACAATAAGGAGCACTCTAATAAATACTTTTCTTTTTAATTTTGTATAATCATTGTTTCTCTTATCTCTGTCACTTTTCAATTTTATAACCAACCCCCCATACCGTTTTGATATATTTAGGATTTTCCGCACTATCACCCATTTTTTCTCTTAAATGTCGAATATGAACCATTACCGTATTATTGCTGTTACTAAAATACTTGTCTCCCCATACCTCGCGGAACAATTCTTCAGAACTTACCACTCGTCCTCGATTGGAACAAAGAACCCAAAGAATAGAAAACTCCGTAGGTGTAAGCGATAACTTTTTCTCATTCAGCGTACATTCACGAGCATCCATGTCTAACACCAAGCCGGAAAAGGCAATCAAGCGTTCTTCCTGTTTTTGCTCTGGCGAATTATATTTGGTAAATCTTCGGAGCTGCGCCTTTACACGAGCAACTAATTCCAAAGGACGGAATGGTTTAGTGATATAGTCATCGGCACCTAATGTCAGCCCGGTAATCTTATCGATTTCTTCTTCTTTAGCTGTCAGTAAAATAATCGGAAAATTATGTTTTTCCCTAATCTTCCGACAGATAGTAAAGCCATCAATATCTGGCAGCATAACATCAAGTATCGCAAGGTCCAACTGCTTCGACTCAACACATCGGAACGCATCTTGACCGTTATAAAATTTGTATACTGTAAAACCTTCATTTTTTAGATAAACTTCAATTAGATCTGCTATAGCTTGTTCATCGTCAACAACTAAAATATTGATACTCATAAATTTTATCCCTTCTTCCTACTTGCCAATTGTCTTTTTATACCTCTGCTGGTTAGATGAGGTCTTTTCAATTGCCTTTATATTACCTTCTATTTTATTTACGTAGTTTAAAAATAAAGTCCCAAGCAGAAGTCGATCCTTTCTGGGTATTCTATTCCATACATAACCCTTGAACAGGTCCTTAACAAGAAAGACTTCACCTGCATTCAAGTTTTCAGTTTCCTTAATAGCTTCTTCTAGTAGCTCATTAACATCGCTCATGTTGTCATCTCCTTATCAATAACAATATCAACAACATTGTTAATAAGATTATATACACACTACTAACTTTTTTCAATTACAAAATAAAAACCGCCAACCAAAAGAATTTATATCCTGATTAACGGTCACAAATGAGTTATTTATTTTGTAAATAGTTCGCAATTGTATAATATTTCCTTTGTATCAAGTAAGGTAGCTTCTTCTATTCCTACATTATTGACTTTCATAAAGGATTGTACCGCTTGGTAACCCACTGCATAACCAGCAAATGATGATAAGCCAACAGGTTGATAACCCTGTTCTTTTGCAATAATGTCACCAAACATATAACTACTAACCTCAGCAAATCCTTTAACATCTAGTGAATCCTTTATTATCTCTTTTGAATATTCCAAATCCTCTTTGTCAAAAGAAGTAACCCAAGGTCCTAAAAAATCTTCACCATATAGTTCTTTTGCAAAAGACTCTGCCAACCCCTCTATAATTAAGTAATCACCAACAGTTACGTTCCCGTGATCCCAGTCAAAATATGAAAAACGTATATTATGATGAAATTCATGTGCAATTACAGCAGGGATTTTCGGGATATTATAGGAATTCGGGTAAATAGACACCTGAATAAATCCTGGGATTCCACCGAATCCACAATAACCTTTTTGTAATTCGAGTTTTTTGGGATCAGCTATATACATTCCAAATTTTAACTCATCGGCATTTATTTTCAGATTGTTATTTTGAATAAAATCAACACAATTCTTCAAAGTTTCATAGGCGGTTTGAAGAGCTTGAATTTCTTTTAAATTTTCTAACGCAATCTTTCCGGTTTCCTTATTTAATATATCAAGGTAACCAAGCATTTTTGTAGCCATTATTACATCATATCCATTAGGTTGATTTGCTTTTAATGGGACATTAATAGTATTCCACATTTTTTTAAAGGGCTTCATCATTGAATATCGATAGAAGTCTTCTCTCTCTTCTCCCATACTAAATAGTTTTTCATATTGTTTGATTGTATCTTCAATTATTATTTTCATCTCTACCACCTTTCTTCTTTTGATTTACTGAAAAAATTTCCATTGCCCTACTCATAAACTTGGCCAACCCTTCACTATATTGATCAATGTTTTGTGTAAAGCGTTCATCTTTGATATAAAGTTGACCTAATCCATAAAAGGCATCAAGAGAATAATTACCGAAATTCTCATTTAAAAAGTCATACCATTCTTTAATTGCTTTTTGTACTTCTTGCGATTTAGGAGAATAAGCGCGTAGTTGTACAAGTTTATTGAAAATCATATCCCAATTTTGATACAGATCTTCTTGTTCATCTTTAGCCATGCCTTTTAACTTCGCATTTACCTTATCAACAGATCGATTTCCCCAACGCATGCGAGCCTCTTGTTCATACTGGTTGAATCTAAAGTTAATACCCTCAAACCTCTCTTCGTGCGTAATATGAATCTCTCCTATTATGTGTTTAATCGTTTTATCAATGGTTTCAATCATTTTATCCACTCTATTTCGTTTCTCGATTAACATTTTCCGTTGTAAGATTAACGCCTCCTGTTGATTAAATGAAGGGCTATTTATAATCGTTTTAATCTCCTTCAAGGAGAAATCAAGCTCTCTAAAAAATAAAATTTGCTGTAACTTTTCAAGATCTTCTTCAGAATAAAGCCGATAACCGGAATCAGTGGTTTCTTTTGGTTTTAATAATCCAATCTGATCATAATGATGTAGTGTACGAACACTAACTCCAACCAAATCAGCTACCTCTTTTACTTTCATACTCATCTTTTTTATATACCTCCTTCAGTTGCTATTATAAAGTATTACGTAACGTGAGAGTCAACAAGTTAAATACGATAATTCAAGCTCACTGATTGTTAGTGGTAAA
>JBFNER010000077.1:0-5740 GCA_040797665.1 Neobacillus sp.
CTTTAATGCTGATGTCTTTTACAATATCTACACCCGCTAAGGTGACTGATATGTGATCTGCTTTTAAATTCAATTTATCTCCCTCCAAACCCATAGCTTTTTTTAACCAGCATATACATAAACACAGGTGCGCCAAGAAGTGAAGTAACGATGCCAATTGGCAGTTCTCCATTTGGAATTACTGTTCTGACAAAAACATCTGTCCACATCATAAATAAAGATCCGAAAAGAATTGCTGTAGGAACTAGTCGTTTATGATCCGACCCCACAACACTTCTTACAATATGAGGAATGATAAGGCCTACAAACCCAATAATTCCGCAGGTGGAAACTAAAACACCTGTTACCACAGAGGAAATCACCATGTACAACCGTCTATAAAAATTTAAATTAACACCCAAGGTGATTGCGGTTTCTTCTCCCATTAGCATAGTGTTCATTACTCTTGATTGGAACAGGAAAAAGACTATTGCTGCAATTACCACCGCAGACACAAGAGGCAAAGTATCCCATTCTGCTGATGCCAGACTTCCCATTGTCCAAAAGGATACGGAACGTATGCCCTCTGAGTTTTTGGCGAAATAAATGATAAAGTTTGAAGAAGCACTGCATAGGGCATTAATTACAGTTCCCGCTAAAACTAGCTTGACAGAAGATGTTTTTCCTCCGATACTGGCAAGGCCCAAGACAAGTGCTGCTGCACCCAGCGCGCCAATAAATGACCATGATGCAACCCCGAATTCTCCGAGTATTCCTCCATCTCCAAACCCAAGCATAATAGAGAAGGTTGCTCCTAAGACCCCTCCAGATGAAATTCCTAATATATAGGGGTCCGCCAAAGGGTTTTGTACGGAAGCCTGCATTACTACTCCACAAAGTGCCAGCCCAGCCCCCATAATCATTGCCAACAAAACCCTAGGAAATCGGATTTGCCAAATAATATCCACAAACATACCGTTTATCAACTCACTAACATTACCAATTTGACACCCAGTCAGTTGATGTATCAATATTTTAAAGGATTGCTGAAAGGGTATAGATACTTGTCCAATGGATACTGAAATTACGACCGATACAACGACAGCAGCGAGTAAAATTATAAAAATTATTGAGAATGCAGACCGGTTTTGTAAACTATCTTTAAAAGTTTTCGGGGTATTCTTTTGTTCTCCTTTTTGTGTTGAAACCATCCTTATTCCTCCTTAAATAATTCAGGATGAACAAACTCGGCAACATCCTCATATAAATCCGCAAGACCAAGGCTTCCGCGAATAGCGTTCGTATAATCAGCCACCATTATACTCCCTTTTTTGATAGCAGTAACGTTTTTTAAGCTTGAATTGTCAAGTAATAAATGCTTTACTGCGTCACTGTCGGATTTTTGGAACTCAGTGACAATAATTTTATCAGGATTAATAGAAAGGATAGATTCGGCGGACATTTCCACATAGGTATCCTTTGATACTTTTATGTACTCGCCGCCTGCGCCTTCTACCATTTCATCAATGACACAGAGGGTAGGACCATAATAGTAATAAGTATCATTTTGACTGCCAGCAAAAAGCAAAACCCGTGGCTTATTAGTAGCCTGTGAGGCTTTGTCCTGAATAGCTTTGATTCGCGTTTTCTGATCCTCTACAAAGGTATCTGTTTTATCTTTAATATTTAGTACCACTCCCAAATTGTTGATGTCGTCAAAAAAGCTATCAATTGTACGTCCCATGGTATAGTTAATACCTGAAAGAACAGGAATTCCTCTTTCATTCCAAAACGAAATGTTGCCAAGGCGTTCGTCGGTAAATGCTGAAGACATAGCAACAATTAAATCCGGCTTTAGAGCGATAATAGATTCCTTAGAAGGCCACGTATCCGTGATCAGCGGAAGCTGTCCGACCTGTTCCTCATATTTGGAATAGGATTTGTCTAGATAGGCCAGTCCTACAATCCTGTCTTTTTCTCCAAAGTGAATCATCAACTCTGCAAGGCCCTGCCCAATTACGACAATTCTCTTTGGCTCCTCATTAACGGTCTGCTGAACTTCGTTTCCTTTATCGTCATAAATAGTAAATTTGAAAGGATAGTAACTGTCCTGTTGTGGAGTACTGGTCTGGTTGGTTGATACTGGATTGGAAGCTTCATTTTCTTTTTTTGACTGTTGTGAGCAAGCCGCCAATGCGGTACAAAAGATAATTGCCAATAAAATAGATGTTGTTTTTTTAAGCATGTATATCCCTCCTGTATTAAAATTAGTTAGTTTTAGCTAACTCATGGTATATTGTACAGCATAAATGCTTATGGACTATACTGCTTACGATGCCGTTTTATGTTGAGCGAAAGACTATATTTAAATGAATGTGGAAAAAATAAAAAACCACAAGTATAGACCTGTGGTTAAAGTAGGACGTTTTTAAATCATTTTACGAGTAAAACTTATTCTGCATTGCGCAGTAAGGAGGATTCCCGATATTTTAATGGGGTAATACCATATTGCTTTTTAAATGCTGCACAGAAATTGCTAGAGCTTGAATAGCCAATTTCATAGGCAATTTCACTAATTGATTTCTCTGTGTTCAATAGCATCGAAGAAGCCCGTTGTAAAGAAAATTTCCTGTGATAGCTAAAAATAGTATCTCCATAAACAAGCTTGAAACCCTTAGTTAGTTTTTTAGGATTAATGACCAACTTCTTAGATAGTGAAAGAATGCTTGGTAATTCAAACGGCTGCTCAAGCAGAATTTGAGGAATTTCCTTGATTTTTTGTAATTCATAAGGGGTGAGTGCTGTTAACTCATATTTTTCATACTTCATAACTTCGTTAGATACGATCATTGATAATGTTTCCATAACCTTACTTTCATAAAACAAAGTGCGGGTTTTTTCAGAGAGGCGGCAATTAAATATTTGTAGAAAAGCAGCAGCTATTTCGGGAGGAGTGTTTAAACCTAAATAATACTCCGAGCGAAGCTGATCTTCCAGTTTTTCTATCGTATCATTCCATACACCGACTCCGGTACTTCCAAAATAAGAGGAAAGTGCATGCTTGTTGGCTGTTATCGAAACTCCCTGATACTTTTGACCTGCACAACGCTTGATTGTGCCTTTCATATCCTGTGATAAAGAGAGGGATAAATTGTTTGGGCCAAAACAAGTATCTCCTACTTTTTCTTCTTCTATATACATGCATCCATCTATACAGTATTCAATTTCAAAATAATTGTCAGTTAAATCAAATACCGTTACGACATCCTCATAAAACACAAAATTATAGATGAGCAACATAACATTGCCGAGCAAGTTATATATTTGTATGGTTCCCTTGCCATACTCCGGTTTTATATCATAAACGATACCCTTCCTCATATCGTGGTTAGGCAAGAAACGAGCATCCCCAATTTGCTCATGCATGACTCTATATTGCTCTAGCATAGCGACATACCCATTTCTTGAATTGATATAGAATTTATGCTCCATTTACAAGCTCCTTTCTTGTCTTAGTACTATTAAAAAACTATATTTAAGCAATCTGTTAGTATAAGCTAACCATATTAATTATACTATACTGCCCTATTTATTTCTAATCAAATTTAAAATACACCAAGAAAGCGCACTGCTCCCTTAGTGGCTTGGTATGCTTTTTCGTACTTTCACTATAAAGAGTACACTCCTTTCTTCTAATTTTCAGGCATAAAAATAGGATAAGTCTATAGGTCGGTTAAATTGACCTATAAACTTATCCTATTTCAGCTTTGATATCACCTACTTCATTAAAGAATCTGCTAGCATTTAAATGATAATTGAATCAATATACTTCTAATTTTCCATCAAAATTGTCTGCTTTTTCTAATAGTGGTCCTTTTGCACCCATGCAAAATGCAATATCACTATTTCTAATTGATAAAAGTTCTGTTCCTATTAAATATCAAGAACTTTTAACATATCTTCTGTTAATTGAATAATTCCATTATCTAATATAGATACCTAACAATATACTTTTCCTTTATACTTAACAAATTGTCCTTGTTCCAATTTGTATTCACATAGTTCTGGTGTATCTTTTAATATATTTCCTATTCTTGAGGGATATAAAAGTCCTTTTCTAGTCACAATAAACCCACCTGTTTTCTTACTTCCAGAGATTAAATACACCTTCTTTTCTGACGTTATATCATACTCTGAAATTGCTTGCGTAGGTAGATGAACACTTAAATCATCTTTTTCCAAATACAATCTTTCCACCTTTATTCATTTGAGGCATTATAGCACTTCCTTTCTAATTGATATTTATACTCTATGTCAGCTATATTTCCGCTCATTTTAGACCCCAAAAACGATAGTTTTTCGCCCTGATTTTTACCCATTTTCAGCTTCAGAAACATAACTATTATGATCAAAACCTAATTCTTACCCCCTGAACTACAATACGTCACCATTATTATACTATCAACATGTATTGAGATGGTAATAATGTAAATTTCTACGTGTTCTATTAAATCTTGTTCTATCACAGAACTCAGGAAACAAATTCCTTAATTTTTTTACAGAAGTTAAGCCTGACTTTTTCAGACTCAATAGTCATATATTAACTATCAAATTTAATATAATAAAAAATATTATTATCTGAATCTATTATTCCTAAACTAAAATTCTGAGAATACCTATTACTATCCAATAACTCTTCCCCATTAGTATATTCTTTTTTATTACCCCATCTATCTAAAAATATCCAATACCCACTTTTTATATCTTCTATATTTAAATCTTTAGCTAAATCATAACTATAATTTATATTATTTTCAACTCCACCATATATCCTTAAATTTATCTCTTTTGACATAGGTATCTTATTCCATTCTGCTTTAGATTTATTTAGTATGTATTGTATATTATCCTGTGTAATATTTGACTTAGCTAAAGTTATGCCATCACCATGAAATCCTCCATGAGTATCTTTATATTGAAATTCTAAAGATTTAGGAATCTTAATTCCTAAATCTTTAGATATATTCCTATTTATTTCAGTGCTATGTCTATAAAACAGAATAATTAATATTATTATTATAATGATAATTATTTGTTTTTTATATTTTATAATTCCTTCTTTTACTAGATGATTGTTAATAATCAAATATATTATATTAATTATATTGATTAATATCCCTATCCCAATCAATATAAATGAAAAAAGAATTCCAAGTATAGCTGCTCCATCACATACACCTGGCGGGATATCTTTAGTCAACAGAAATATGCTTAAATATAATATACCTCCTAATATGAAAGGCCCCAGCAAAACCATGTATTTATGTCTTTTATTATTCATATCTATATTTTTCATAGGTATAATAGCTAAAAATATAGTTACTACCATTCCAATTAACATTAACACTCAAATCATTCCTATCTATTAATCTTCTTCCACATACTCTAAAATATCACCTGGCTGACAATTTAGAACCTTACATATTCCTGCCAATGTTGAAAACCTTATGGCTTTTGCCTTTCCATTTTTAAGTATAGATATATTTGATATAGTAATCCCTACTTTTTCTGACAGTTCTGTGACACTCATTCCTCTTTTTGCTAACATGATATCTATATTCACCTTTATATTCATAATATCACCCTATATTGTAAGTTCATTTTCAGCTTTTATTTCTACAGCTTTTAACAATAATTCTTTTAATATTTCTATAAACACATATATTATAAATGCAGTAAACATAATCAACACCCCTAAAAG
>JBFNER010000078.1:0-5067 GCA_040797665.1 Neobacillus sp.
CGAAATTTTTGAGTAAGGACTTGAAATTTTCGTTCATATCAGGAGAACCGTCCCTATGCACTTCCTTTGACAATTCTATTATATTTATATATTATTAATTCAAGATATTAGAATTAATAATATTCAAATTAAAGGAAAAAAAGGAGATTTTTATAAATGAATATATTAGTAGTTAAAGCTAACAATCGTCCAGCGTCAGATGCTGTTTCTAGTAAGATGTATGAAACTTTTATGGAAAACGTAGAAGGTGCTAATGTAACTACTTTTGATGTTTTCGCTGAGGATATGCCTTATTTTGGTCAGGATTTATTCAATGCATTTGGTAAAGTACAATCAGGTGAAGAGATGACAGATCTAGAAAAACGTCTTCTGGCAGCCAAGCAAAAAGCAATGGATGCTCTTACAGCAGCCGATTTAGTGGTATTCGCATTCCCATTATGGAACTTAACGATCCCGGCACCATTACAAACGTTTATTGATTATGTATACCAAGCAGGTTTCACTTTCAAATATGATCAAAATGGCCAATTGGTGCAATTAATGACAGACAAAAAAGCAGTCATCCTAAGTGCTCGCGGCGGGGTTTACTCAACACCGGAAGCAGCACCAATGGAAATGGCAGCTACCTACATCAAAAATGTGGTAGGTGGCGTATTCGGAATGGAAATCGTTGACGAAGTCATCATTGAAGGTCACAACGCAAACCCAGCCCAAGCAGCCAACATCATTGCTGAAGGACTAGAAAAAGTAAAAGAAACAGCTAAGAAACTATCAGCAGTAGCAGTTTAATAAGGTGACGCAGGGACGGTTCTTCTGCTTCCTAAAGGAAGCAAGAGAACCGTCCCTGTGCATTTGCATTTTTATATTTTTTTTGTTAATATCGTTTTATAGCTAACGATTTTGATAATTTAAGGAGGGTGATGTAACATTCATTCGTTTAATGAGGATGGGGAATTGCTTCCCGAAGAAATTGATACGATGAATAGGATTGTTAAGCTGCCTATTCACTCGCTGAATCTTGATGCGATTGCCGTCGTTACTAATCTCTACCGGGCCGCACAAGGATTAAGAAACAAAATGGAACAGGAAGTTTTAGCTGAATATGGTTTATCATGGACAGCATTTTCCATGCTGTATGATATATGGATTTGGGATTCCGTTGAGACAAAGAAGTTAGCTGAGTCAGCTGGAGTCTCCAAATCCACAGTAAGTAATATAACCAAGACACTGGAACGAAAAGAGCTTTGTTTTAGAAAAAGTGACAATAGAGATAGAAGAATGACCTACGTTGCGATAACGGAAAAGGGCAGGCAAGTGATGGAGGCTCTTTATCCGCGGTTCCATCAAGGTGAAGTCGAAATTGTTTCTGGTTTGTCCGTTGAGGAACAAAAAAGCATGACAAAATTGCTTAGAAGAGTCATTCGTGATAACCAATTTTAAAAAACTACAATAAAATATTGAAAAAGCCATGATGGGAAACACAGTAGTCGTTATCTCCCTGTTAAAAAGAGAATCGGTGGTTGGTGCAAACCGATACAAAGATAACACGAATTACATTCCTTGAGCTTTCTTTGTGAAATATAGTAGCAAAGAACGGATGAACCGTTAACTGTTGAGTGGAAGGATTAGTTCCTTCAATAAGGGTGGTACCGCGTGTAAAAGTTAAACCACGTCCCTTTTTTGGGATGTGGTTTTTTTCTATTTTCTTAGAGGAGGAAAGAAGATGAGTAACTTTATCGAACAATTAAATGAGGAACAGCGAACAGAAGTAAGGCGACAAATGGAGATTTACAGCCAAGGTGTACAGGAAATTATACCGATAGAAGAGTTAGAGAACAAAATTGCCAAATCCATTTTAGAAAATAAACCGCTAAAAATTAAGTTAGGCTTAGATCCTTCCGCACCGGATGTGCATCTTGGACATACGGTTGTGCTGAACAAAATGAGGCAGTTTCAAGAGAATGGCCATATCATTCAGCTAATAATCGGTGACTTTACGGGGAAAATTGGAGATCCAACCGGAAAATCCATCGCTCGAAAACAATTAACAGATGAAGAAGTCAAGCATAATGCGAAAACTTACTTCGAACAATTCGCAAAGTTAATCGATATGAAAAAAGTCGAGTTACATTATAATTCTCAATGGCTGTCAACATTAAACTTTGAAGATGTGATTCAACTAGCAGGAAAAATAACTGTAGCCAGGCTGTTGGAAAGGGATGACTTTGAAGACAGAATTGCCTTTGGTAAACCGATTTCCCTGCACGAATTTTTCTACCCTTTAATGCAGGGGTATGATTCAGTTGTTTTAGAATGCGATATAGAGCTAGGCGGTACAGATCAGCATTTTAACATCTTAATGGGTAGGCATTTTCAAGAAAAGTTTGGGAAAGAAAAGCAAGTAGCCATCTTAATGCCATTGTTAGAGGGGCTTGATGGGGTAGAAAAGATGTCAAAATCGAAGAAAAACTACATTGGAATCGATGAGAAACCGGAGGAGATGTACGGAAAAGCAATGTCTATTCCAGATGAGTTAATGAGTAAATACTTTGCATTGGTTACAGATTTGCCTCCTGAACAAATCCAGACGATTAAAGAACAACTGGAAACAGGTGGTTTGCATCCTAGGGACGCAAAAATGTTACTTGGTAAGACCATTGTACGGATGTACCATGGCGAAGAAGCAGCCGATAAAGCAGAACAGCATTTTGTCTCTGTTTTTCAACAGGGGTCATTGCCTGAAGAGATTCCAGTGGTGGAATGGGCTGGAAAAACCGAAGCATCCATCATCGACTTACTCGTAGAACTGCAACTCGTTAGTTCGAAAAGCGAAGCCAGAAGAATGATTGAAAACAGAGGCGTACAAATAAACGGAAACAAGGTAGAAGATATCCAATTACACGTTACAATCACAGATGGAATCATCCTACAGGTTGGAAAACGAAAGTTTGTTAAACTGAAAACAATATAGGTGTGACACAGGGACGGTTCTCCTGTTTCATTAATGAAGCAGGAGAACCGTCCCTGTGCTTTCCTATTTAACCTTTTCAAAAGAATTTAAACGACTAAACCAGTGTGAGAGTAGATAAAATGCAGTTAATATTAGGAAAGAATATGTATAGGCCCAGTCAATTTTTTTGTATAGATCCATCATGCCTAATACGGGCAGTCCTACAAATGCACCCAGTCCAGCGAAGAAAACTGCCTTAATAAAAGGATTAAAACCCGGCTTATATTGTAGCAGTAGCATAAGGAACACTGGCAAAACTGAAAGCCGGAAAGAAAAGTTAATTGTAGCGACGGGTATAACTTTCACAGGGTATGCCCACTTTCCATAGCTCACACCAAACGTATCAAGGATTTCTGCTAATACCATCATAAGTAAACCAGCCGAAAATATACGAGCTGAGCTTTCACGTTTACGGAAAATCCCCCAGATAATCCAAGGAATGATGATCATACCCAATGCGATCCACCATTGCCAAGTGAACATAAAGGCTTCCATAACGGCTTTGACGACTAAATCGTTTGATTCAGTAATTTTTTGCGTAGATCTTTCAATTAGCCTTAATCCCTCTAGGTAAGTCAACGCCTACACCTCTCTACATACAGTAACTGGTGTTAAATTTCCCCATATTTAAAAATTCTATACATCTTGAAAGTGGCACAGGAACCGTCCCTGTGCATTCTCATTCTTGTTAAAAATGATGTTTAAGCGGCTCCAAGGGCTTCAGTTTTAATAATAATTACTCTAATAAAACAGATAGGTCTTAAAATATGGTAAAATTTAAGAAATAATTTTATGAAAATTTAGGTGATTTATATGAATATCATGGCTTCAAAAAAAACGCAACAAATGGCAACGAGTATTTTTACCGAGTTGGCCAATAAGAAACGTGAGGCGATCGTTCAGGGAATCGATGTCATTGATTTAAGTGTGGGCAGTCCGGATTTGCCACCGCCTGCTCATGTTGTCGATACATTGGTTTCATATAGTAAAGATATGAGCAAATATGGCTATACATTGAAGGGAATCGATGAGTTTAACGCAGCAGTTGGCTATTTTTATAAAAAGCGCTATGGAATTGATCTCAATCCTGAAAATGAAGTATTACAGCTTATGGGGTCTCAAGATGGGCTGAGTCATTTGGCAACCGCTATGATTGATCCTGGCGATTATGTCCTTGTCCCTGATCCGGGGTACCCAATTTATGAGCATAGTGTTATGATTGCCGGCGGATCTATTTATCCAATGCCCCTAGTGGAGGAGAATGGATATTTACCAGTATTAGATGAGATTCCGTTAGACGTATTACATAAAACCAAAATGATGATCATTAGTTATCCTGGAAATCCCGTTACTGCCTTAGCATCAAAGGAATTTTTCGAAGAGGTTGTGGCATTTGCCAAAAAAAATAATATTCTCGTTGTTCATGATTTTGCCTATTCGGAACTCATTTTTGACGAAAATCCACAAATAAGCTTTTTGTCTGCGGCAGGTGCAAAAGAAGTAGGGATTGAATTCAATTCCTTGTCGAAAACATTTAATATGGCTGGCTGCCGGATTGGCTATGCCGTTGGGAACAAGGAAGCATTAAAAATACTTGCAGCATTTAAGTCTAATATTGATTACGGGGTATTTTACCCGATTCAAATGGCAGCGGTCACGGCATTGACTTCGGACTACAGTGTCCTTCGTGAGCAAGTGAAAGAATATGAGAAACGAAGAGATATTTTGGTTTCTGGCCTTGAGAAAGGCGGCTGGAACGTTAAGAAGTCACCGGCCACGATGTTTGTTTGGGCAAAAATCCCTTCCGGATGGACTTCACGCCAATTTGCTTTTGAATTAATAGAAAAAGCAGGTGTAGCCGTTGTGCCTGGTGATGCCTTTGGAAATCTTGGGGAAGGCTATGTTCGGATCGCACTCGTCCAATCTCCTGAAAAACTAGCTCAAGCGGCGGAACGGATACAAGACTTTCTTATTGGCGTCAAACCCCCACTTTAGTGACATAGGGACGGTTCTGGTGGGTAGATAAAATAAAAACAGAAACCCGGGCGGAAAAAAAA
>JBFNER010000079.1:0-4243 GCA_040797665.1 Neobacillus sp.
ACCTACCCCTGTTCCTTCATGTAGCATCTTATGTGCTTCTTTTATAAAAGGTTCTAGCACCTTTATTTCTTCATCTTTTATATAGGGTTTTGTATTGTTTAAATCTACAGTAATTTTATCCATTTTGCTCCTCCTTGAAAATTTACACAAATTTATTTATATATTCAATTTTAGTATAATGATGTTTTTAAATCAATGTTGTAGCATATGTTCATACAATGATTCTATAAATTCATCTATTATAAAATCATGTACTAAAATTTGTTTTACAATTCATTCTATCAAGTTTCACTTTTAAAACGATTTTTTATTAATTAAAAACACAGGCAACGATTCCGCATGAAACCGTCGCCTGCGTGGGTGTGCCGATATTTTACACCACGTTTATCATTTATTTACTTTTCCGACACTTTCAGTACATTCTCGGGATAGAAGATGCTGAAAATGATTTTGTCGTTGATTCGTGTTAGCTCAAATATACTGTACGTATACTGCATTGGAATTTTCCACAAGATATCAGCATTTTGCACAGTACGTTTGGTCACTGCGGATACCTGTGCTCTGGCAACTATACCCTTGTAAACCCAAGGCTTCAACTCAACAATTAACTTGGTTGTAGCTGTTGACTTTTCACCAGTAGACTGATTAACCGTCTGTTTTTTCGGTGCCGTAGAGGAACCACCACCACCGCCTCCGCTACCTTTCTTGCTTCCACTATTTCTATTGTTTCCACCATTGGAAGAAGACTCATCACCTTCAACAATTACCAGTTTTCCATACACATAATTAATATTGTAGTTTTCTAAATTGTTCAAAGTGCCACCTTGGATAGAGATTACATGTTCACCAAGTGCATTTGTATCTTTTGCATTTGTTGACATAACCGGATGTACAACAAAGCTGTCCCCGTTTACCAGACCATCCGCTTTATATGTAAAGGTCGGAAGTGATGTTCCTTTTTTCACATTTAATTTGTCATCTGCTTTGATAGTCACAGTTTTCTTTGATACCTCTACCTTAGTAGATGAACTAATCTCACCATATACACTATCCGCTGTTTTCGTTGCTGTAATAGTGGTGCTACCAGCTTTATGAATAGTGGCTTTCGTACCAGAAATACTGATCACAGTAGGATCTGAACTTGTAAAGGTAATGGCTCCACTACCACTGCCACCTGTTGCTGTAAGCATAAATGAGGAATCTCCATACGTTTTATTACCTATGGCAGACAGATTAAACTTACTTTGCTCTTTCTTTCCTACATCAAAGGTTTCGGTTAAGGTGGAATTTCGATAGTTCTTTCCAGTTCCTGCAGGAATAGAGATAAACTCTGCAGTAATACTATGCTTTCCTGCTGACGGTGCTACCCACAAATAAGTTGCTTTGCCATCTACTAAATCAAGTGCTTTTGAAATAAATGTTTGCCCTTCCTTAAAGGTAATTGTTCCATTTGGCTTCTCACCATTTACACCAGTTACAGTAGCTGTCAGTGTTACCTGATTTCCCTGCTGTGTTTCATTCTGATAGACATAAATCCCAATGTGGGCTAATGCCTGTCCAATCTTGGAAGTGGTACTTCCAGAAATTTTACCACTCCTGTCATTGGCAGAAACCTCACATGAAATGATGTGCCCAATATCATCTGCCTTAAGGGTATAGGTAGTGCCTATTCCAATATTCGCATCTCCACGTTTCCATTGATAGGAAAGCTGGGTACTATTTCTGCTGTTTACTGTACAAGACAGCGTTTTTCCATATTCCATTGTCCCGTCGATAACAACCGTACCAGTCAGCGGAATAGGAACTGGATTTACCACACTATCTTTTTTGACTCTGATTAGCTTACTATCATACTTACTTGTATTTGTGTTAGAAGTAGCTGTCACCCGTATATCAGTATTTTCAGGTTCATCTGCAGCGATTTTTAATACACCACTTTTCTCATCGATTACGGTGCCGGACTTAAAATTGCCACCGCTAATTGACCATTTGACACTCTTGTCTGTCAAATTTGTCCCTTTTACCTCAGCTGTAAACTGATTAACACTGCCTTTTGCAAAACCTGTTCCTGTAGGACTTGTAATGACTACATCTGTAACTATGGGTTTTGTATTACTTGCGAACCCATCTCCGCTGACTGTAAAGCTGATTTTATCATCAGTAAGGGCGGTTACATCAATAGTATATCCACCGCAACTGATAGTTTCTCCCACTGTACGAGGTGCATCCGTTTTTGTGTTATAATTCAGCCCAATTACTTCAAGCTGATTTGACCCGTAGTAATTACTTGGGAACTTCGATCTCATATCCACTACGTAGGCAAGCAATCCGGATTTTCTCAAACCGGCCATCTTTACCTCATTTCCTACTGCATTGTATATTTTCTCTCGCTTTTCAGGATTACAATCAAAACGGTTAACCATTTTGTCATCCGAATATCGATATTCCAGATATAATTTCTTATTTCCCGACAGTTCTAGCGTGTAAGCCATGGTACCATTCTGCTTGCTCTCACGCATAGGCTGGAGTGTATATGTACCTGCCTGCGTAATGGGCTTAATATTTTCATCGTCTAGCCATCCCGCAGCTTGTCTCTCACGAGCGGTCATAAATTGCACTATTGGTGAGAAATATTTCGCCATAGGCGACATAAAGTACACAGGATAAGCATTACCGTTCTGTGTATACAAATCCTGCAGGCCAAATACATGACCCATTTCATGGATAGCTGTGCCTGGATTCATGAAATAGCTATTGCCATTGGGTTCTTTATAGATGGCTTTTACATTATTTTGCAACGACGTCTGATTGTATTTATCGCTAATCAGGTTGCCTTTGTCTGTATGAACAGAAATTCTACTCGTATTCCATTTGTATGCCCACAAAGGAGAATTCACATCAGCAGCATATTTAGGGTCTGGTGTTGGAAGAATCACTGTAATACTGTCAATCCTTCCATCTCCATTACTGTCAAGATCTGCAAAATTAATGGTTTGACGGTCTACAGTACAAGGTTTTATTCCACTATTAATGGCATCCTGTACCTTTGTCGTCCAATCTATTACCAAACTATTCCTTCTCCACTCACCGCTGCCTTCATATCCATCTGGATTAATCTTACTTTTAGGAGCATAATATCCCCTTTGATTAGCCAATTCAAAGGAGGAAAAATCTTTGTCACTAGCAGAGAGATAAACAGTTTCAATATTCGCCTTTTGATTGGATATTGCCTGATAATATTTCTTCAAAGAGTACATGGAATTATTATAGGTATTATCAATCAAACAAAGAGGCGTAATATCTCCTGCACCAGAAATCTTATCATTAATATATTCCGGCTCTCCCTTAAAGCGAACAAACACTACCAGATTATAGAGCTTACTCATAGATGCTCCATTATCCCCACCCATTGGTTCCATAACTTCTTTTATTTTAGATAGCTCTTGATCCTTTTCCAACTGATTAAAAGAGATTATTTTTTGGGGTTGTGTCTTTTTTTCTGTCGCATACACCACTGACACAAACGTCTGCAGTATCAAGGTAACTGACAAAAAAATAGCCAAATATTTACTAAAATTTTTAATCTTCATGTTACATTCCTCCTTAAGTTTTTGAATATATACTAAAATATCGGGGAGAAAGACGTTTGAACTTTTCCCGGCAAATAGCCATTTTCTAGGCTGCTTTAATACTTATCATACACGCCGTCACATCGCTGTTCCCCGACTCAATAAAGCTATGCGACATATATTTTCCACAACCATATTCTTCGGTTTTAGCAAAAAAATTACATATGGTATTAATAAATCTATTGAAAAATTGATAAAAATGGGTTTGTAATTTATTTTTTATCCACTTGAAATTCCAGCAACAAATTAGAAATGAATGTTTTGTTGCTTTAGTAGACCTTATTAACAATTAAAGTTTCCTTTTTAGATTTAACTTAGATGGAATTTTTATGTAAATATACACAAATAATTCTACTCTAAACTATTTAAAAATTCAACAATTTTCCAATATTTTTCGCCTTTATTCCACATATTTTGTTGTTAATAAATACAAAACATAGCAAGAGAATGCACATCAAAAGTTGCATTTTAATTTTAGCATTTATAATTCATTTATAATTATTATTTAAAAACCAAAAGCCTTGGATAAATCCAAGACTTTTCTTAATTATTTAATTCTACCAACTGTTATATTATCACATTTTCTATCTCTAAGCTCATCTATTGGGCTAGGA
>JBFNER010000080.1:0-3794 GCA_040797665.1 Neobacillus sp.
ACTTTTTCTACCTTATCTATATTTAACATTTTAGAATTAACTCCTTAATTATTGCTGTTATTAAAGTAGCTTCGCTAACAGGAATAAGGATATTAGCATTGCCTACATTAATTTTTACTTCTTTTAATGTAGATTTATTTTCTTTAGTATTATCAACTTTACTATTCAAAGAAATAGGCTGAAAAACAGGTTCTTTACTTTCAATTGCCTTTTCTACTCTTTTTTTATGGTAATAAAATTGACTCTTATTAAGGTTATTCTCAGCACAGAAATCTTTCACTGTTATTGTATCTTTAACAGAGTTAAATTTATTTAAATATTCCTCCCAAGCATCATTATCTAATTTTTTATACATAAGTAAACCTCCCATTGATAATCTTTTACTTAAGTTTATCAATGAGAGGTTGTGTTTTCTAGGTACTTAATTTTTGACGCTTACTTTCCTAACCCCGTATCAAGAAACATATACTATTATCTAACTCCAGCTATGTCAATGTTTCTAGTTGTATTCCCTTTTAAGCCTTACCACCGTCTCTACGTGGCTTGAGAGGACAGAATGAATGTCATTTGAGTATGTTCGTTCTCGGAAACATATCCACTGCGTTTTTAGCACTATCGGTAGACGGGAACATATCCATTCATGATAAAAAATAACGTGTCTAATTGCATAATCATGATTGAGTAGAGTTGTCAAAAGAATAAACATAACGTATTTCAGTAAGTTTTTTTCCTGTAATTTCAATAATGCATTCATCGTCTTCATTGCATCGCCACTTATTCTTCCGGCTGAATCAATACTACCCCCTGCTCTGAGATGACAATAATGATATCACCTGAAGCTGGTATCCCCTTGTTGGAAGTATATCTTTCAAAAAATTTGACAAAACTTATCATCTAGTACAATTTCCATGCCTAAAACCACAATATTAATATCCCTCGACTACTATAACTTCACCTTCTTCATCAGTTGGGGGTTGAAAATGATCATAATAAGTGGAAGCTGTTTGCTCCGTCAATATGATATCATTTTGATGATTTCCGTTTCTTTTTCGAATACGTTCCATAACAACTTCCTTAGGTGTCTTTATATAATAGATTTTGGGTTCTATGTCGTATTTCTTTAATAATGAAATATATTCATTTCTCATTTCTCTAGACCAAAATGAATAATCGAGAACAATATCAATGTTTTGCATGATAAGTGAAATTAGTTTTTCATCAAGATAGGTTTTAATATCTTCTAAAACCTCCTGAGGTAAAGGATGTTCATTCAAACCTCGTTTGAATGATTCTTCATCATAAGATAGTATTGTCATCCCGGTACTTTCAAATTTTTTTGCTAGTGTTGATTTACCTGCTCCCGCAGGGCCGCACATTAAAATAACTTTACTTTTCGACAAATTATCTACTGTATTTTTCATTGATATAACCTCCTATAACAAACCAAGAAAACATGACACTCTCCTTAAGCATTATTACTATTCGCTCTTTTCATGATTTCCTGTACTATTGATGTTTTAGCATTCGCATAGTGCTGGACATGCCTCCATTTATTCTTTGCCAAGCTTCGTTTGACTTGTGCATATTTGTCCCGATCAGTATCATTAGTCCGCAACCAATCACGGAAGCGTAACATTCTATCAATCTCTGATGTGCCCAAACTGAACACATGCAGATTAATATCGGTATCCGGTCCTTTAAACAAACGATGCTCAAACCAGTCAGGTTCTCGAATCTGTAGCACATATCCGGCCGCTTCCAACACTGGAACGTAGGATGACTCATCAGCAGAATCCTTAACAACCAACCGTATTCTTTTGCAACTCATCATCCGTTGTAGGCATGGAGGTATTATTAGATATCATCTTATCGCACTCCTTTGCTGCTTATTATCTAGGGTTAAACTTAACTACTATTTTTTCTTTGCGATATAAAATACATAACTGTAATAATCTACTACTAATCTAAAATAAAGCGATTATAAGCTATCCTTTTTCCTGTGTTTGTTTTAAAGTTTTCATCTATACACTTTTTTATCTTTTCCTGTTCTTTTTCTTTATCCATAACCGTTAAATTTTCAAGCAAATCAGCTTCCCATTGTATTTGAAAATCAAGTCCATCAATTTTAGATGGAGTATGATGGTTGCCTATTATAAAGCATATTCTATCAATATTTTTGTTATAGCCTACCTTTTTTAATATTTCTTTCGCTACTTCTGGTCCTTCCTTTTCTTGATAGACACCATCAATAGAACCGTATTTTTTTTGTGCTTCAACGGCACCAATATCATGTAGTATAGCAATAATACTGATGAATTCTTTTTCTTCCTCTCCGATATTTTCTCCTTTCATTATATCTTCTGCATTTTTCAAAACTTTGAGAGTATGCTCTATGCCAAAAGGAATTTCTTTGAATACTTCTTTCATCTCTATAATAATTTTTTCTTTAAACATAAATTACCTCCATTTATACCTTATAGGTGTTTTAGTTCTATCTATCCACTTTTTTGTTCGCCGATACAATCAGCATCATGGGACGGCGCATTTCATCCTGCATCCCCGGAATATCCATCATGTTTTCCGGCGGCTGCGGCTCCACAATATGATTTATTATAAAACCATTTGAAAGCAGTGTATTTAGATATGTGGTCAGTGTTCTATGATATTTTGTAACCTTTTCTCCCAAAAACACAGCTGTCCGTTTGCCCTCATAATAATAATTATCCACCGGAAAATGCAGTATTTCTCCTTTTTCGTTATAATGCCAGTCTTGTGTTCCATAGGCAGTAAAAACAGGATGTTCAACCGTAAAAACTAGCTTACCACCAGACTTCAGTATTCTATATATCTTTTTTACTAAAATCTCATAATCTGCTACATAGTGAAACGCAAGTGAACTTAATATTACATCAAAACTCTCCTCTGGGAATTCCACATCTTCTATAGCACAGCATTTATATTCAACCTGTGGAAAATGTGTTTTTTCTTTGGCTACCTCGAGCATTTTATGAGAAATATCAACACCTACAACAGAAGACGCTCCGTGTTCCATCGCATAAATACAGTGCCATCCATAGCCGCATCCTAAATCAAGCACACGCTTATCTTTAAAATCCGGCAGCAGCTTTCTCAATGTTTCCCATTCTCCTGCACCGGCTAGTCCCTGCTGTGAGCGACTCATTTGACTGTATTTTTGAAAAAATATATTATCATCATATTTGTTTTCTTTCATCTGAATTCCCCCTCGTTTAAAAAGTTATTTATCTCCGTTGCAATTTTTTTCACTTCTTTATAAAGCTTCTCGGTCATATCGTAGCATTCAAAAAGTGAAAGACCGAGTACTTCAAAAATATGATTTACCCTTTCGGCATATTTTTAGGTTTATATTCAAAAGTTTCAAGCAGTTTTATAGCTTTCTTTTCGTTAATGCAATAAGCATTATTGCATGAAAATAGTACTTGATTTAAGCATGAAATAATACGAAAAACATGGCCTGCAATATAATATTTATCCTCTGCTCCCGCATTTGCTTTTACAAACATTAAAGAGAACTCTGCTTCAAATAAAAAAAAGTTTATCAAGCTCTTCTTTAGAGCACCAGGGTAAATTTCCGCCTGATTTTTTAATTCGCATAAGCTTTCATTTTTAGCATATTGTATCTTGCTGATCGCCAATTCTCCACGATACATAGCACTTATATAACCATGTGGATGCCCAGTCTGATAATTGGCAGTAACACTTCCTTGCTCCGTATCTTTGATTATTTGTTCCACCCGTTTTATATCACGTAAAAT
>JBFNER010000081.1:0-3557 GCA_040797665.1 Neobacillus sp.
ACGATTTAGTAGCTGGCACAGTAACTAGATGGGTAAGAGAGTCCAAACAATCTAACAACTTTGTAGTCTGCTGTGCAATAATGGGGCTTTCGGTGCCATTCTATAGCGGTGTGCAAACAGCTCTTTTTCAGGAGAAAATTAAGCCTGAATATTTAGGACGTGTATTTTCTTTAACTGGAAGTATCATGTCTCTTGCTATGCCAATTGGGTTAATTCTTTCTGGATTCTTTGCTGATAGAATCGGTGTAAATCATTGGTTTTTACTATCAGGTATTTTAATTATTTGCATTGCAATAGTTTGCCCAATGATAACTGAGATTAGAAAATTAGATTTAAAACAAAATTCATAGGAGGGCCATTTTTATGTATTTAATTTTCATGTAATTTTTCCTGCTAAAATCGCAGGGTTTTCCCTGCGTACAAGCAAATGAAAACATGCGATTATAGACAGGAGGAAAATGTTATGGAATTGATATTAAAAGCAAAAGACATTCGTGTGGAATTTAAAGGACGCACTTGTTTAGATATAGATGAATTAGAAGTGTATGATTATGACCGTATTGGTTTAGTAGGAGCAAATGGTGCAGGAAAAAGCACGTTACTCAAGGTACTTTTAGGAGAATTAACTCCCCCAGGATGTAAAATGAATCGTCTGGGTGAACTTGCCTATATCCCTCAGTTGGACGAAGTAACTTTGCAGGAGGAGAAAGATTTTGCACTTGTGGGCAAGCTCGGTGTTGAGCAATTAGATATACAGACCATGAGCGGTGGTGAAGAAACAAGACTTAAAATAGCACAGGCCTTATCGGCACAGGTTCATGGTATTTTAGCGGATGAACCTACGAGCCATTTAGACCGTGAAGGAATTGATTTTCTAATTGGACAGCTAAAATATTTTACAGGTGCACTGTTAGTTATTAGCCATGACCGCTATTTTCTTGATGAGGTAGTAGATAAAATATGGGAACTGAAAGATGGCAAAATCACTGAGTATTGGGGAAACTATTCTGATTATCTTCGTCAGAAAGAGGAAGAACGCAAGAGCCAAGCTGCAGAATACGAACAATTTGTTGCGGAACGTGCCCGATTGGAAAGGGCTGCGGAGGAAAAGCGAAAACAGGCTCGTAAAATAGGACAGAAGGCAAAAGGTGCTTCAAAGAAAAAAAGTACTAAAGGCGGAGGGCGTTTAGCTCATCAAAAATCAATAGGAAGTAAGGCAAAAAAGATGCATAATGCCGCTAAATCCCTAGAACATAGGATTGCGGCCTTAGGAAGTGTAGAAGCTCCAGAAGATATTCGTAGGATTCGTTTCAGGCAAAGTAAAGCATTGGAGCTCCACAATCCATATCCTATTGTCGGTAAGGAAATTACTAAAATATTTGGAGATAAGGTACTGTTTGAAAATGCATCTTTTCAAATTCCGCTTGGAGCAAAAGTGGCTCTAACTGGTGGTAATGGAACAGGTAAAACAACGTTAATCCAAATGATCTTAAACCATGAAGATGGAATTTCTATTTCACCTAAGGCAAAAATAGGTTACTTTGCACAAAATGGTTACAAGTACAACAGTAATCAGAAAGTCCTGGAGTTTATGCAGGAGGATTGTGATTACAATGTTTCAGAAATTCGTTCCGTGCTAGCATCAATGGGGTTTAAACAAAACGATATTGGAAAAAGTTTATCTGTTTTAAGCGGCGGCGAAATTATGAAATTATTGCTAGCTAAAATGCTTATGGGTAGATATAACATCTTACTAATGGATGAACCCAGCAACTTCCTTGACATACCAAGCTTAGAGGCTTTGGAAATACTAATGAAGGAGTATGCCGGAACTATAGTGTTTATCACCCATGACAAACGGCTGCTTGATAATGTGGCTGATGTGATTTATGAAATCAAAGATAAGAAATTAAACTTAGTCCGATAATTAATTTACTTTTCGTATTTGACAGATCGTAAGTAGGCCAGTGAAAGAGGTTATTGATTTTATCTAAACGTTAAGTAGGTTAGACCTCTAATCAGGGAAAATAAGGCCTTCAAGATGAATTTTGAAGGCCCCCTTTCCATAGAAATATACGTAAAGCATAAGGAACACATGGCAAAAAAGGCGTTTCTCAGCATGGGATATAGCTTTTGATATTGAAAGGAGTGATTCAGTATGATAGATAATATTATTCAATCAGTGACAGAAAAATTATCCTCTTTGCCTTATATAGAAGGCATCGTATTAGGGGGTTCCCGTGCAAGAGGTACCCATACAGAGGATTCTGATATAGATATCGGAATCTATTACAAATCAGAATCATTTGACCTGACAGCGATTAACCAAATTGCTACAGAGTTGGATGATGAGAATAGAAATAACCTTGTTGTACCTCCCGGAGCGTGGGGTGATTGGATTAATGGCGGCGGATGGTTAGTTATAAATGGGTATCATGTTGACTTGATTTTACGTGATATAAAACGGGTGGAACAAATAATCAAAGATACGGAGCAAGGAATTGTTACTGCTAATTATCAGACGGGGCATCCCCATGGATATATAAGTGCTATGTATCGAGGAGAATTAGCGATTAGCAAAATACTATATGCTAAGAATGAAAGCTTATGCGAATTAAAAAATCAGGCAGAACGTTATCCAACCGCTTTGCAGAAAGGATTAACCGAATTTTTTATGTTTGAGGCAGGTTTCTCATTAATGTTTGCTGAGAACAATATAGATAAAGACGATGTATCCTATGTTTGTGGGCATTGCTTTCGAAGCATATCTTCCCTTAATCAAGTCTTATTTGCAGTAAACAAAGAATACTGTATAAATGAAAAAAAGGCTGTTAAGATGATTGAAGATTTTAAGACCAAGCCAAGCGATTACAAGGAAAGGGTCGATAAGGTTATTTCCTTAATATCAACTGATGTAGAGTGTACAAGAAAAGGAATAGAGATTCTTCAAAGACTAGTAAACGAGGTTGAATACCTTAAAGGAGCTGATATTCAATGAGGGGACCAGATAAGAAAAAGCTTTATCCGAATGAAAACATAAAAACAGTTTGTTATATAAGTAATTTGCCAAAACGGCCCAATGTAGAAATTGGAGAATATACCTATTATAGCGATAATAAAAAGTCCCCAGAGAAATTCTATGACAATATAGAGCACCACTACGAATTTCTAGGGGATAAACTGATAATAGGCAAGTTCTGTGCAATTGCAGAGGGTGTTAAGTTTATTATGAATGGTGCAAATCATAGATTGGATGGAATTACAACCTATCCCTTTAATATCTTTGGCCAAGGATGGGAAAAAGTGACTCCTACAATAGAACAACTTCCTTTTAAGGGTGACACAGTGATTGGCAATGATGTGTGGATAGGTCAAAATGTAACCATAATGCCAGGTGTTAAAATTGGAGATGGTGCGATTATTGCTGCTAACTCAACAGTAGTAAAAAGTGTTGAACCCTATTCAATATATGGTGGGAATCCAGCTAAGTTTATCAAAAAACGCTTTAGTGACGAAAAGATTGAATTCTTGCTAAAGCTTCAATGGTGGAATTGGAG
>JBFNER010000082.1:0-3075 GCA_040797665.1 Neobacillus sp.
GTCTTATAATAATAAGCAGAACTAAAGTGATAAATAATATTGAGGTAATTAAAGATCTAAAAACATTTAAAATATTTTTTCATCTGGATCTATATCATTTACATTTTATTAATTATGTACACCAAATCATATTATAAGCATTTTGCATTTATACACTATCTTATATTTAAAATTTCGTCCTTGATTCTATCCATTCCGTCCTTTAAATGTGTTATTATTATTTTAGAGTAGTATATTAACAACATGAATTTATTTTGCAAAGTCTATCAAAGTCGGAATAATAAACTTTATAATAGATAAACAAGCCACGCTTGCAAATAGAATTGTTAGATAGCGGTGAGATAGTACAAAGAATAACGTGGATCCAATCATATGAAACAAGTACCACTATTAAAGCATAAAAACTAAGCTTATTCTAGATAGTCTTGATAAAGGGAGGTTCACAGTATGAATAAAATAAGGTTTAAAACGCTAGTAATTTTTCTTTTGATTTGTATAGTTATTATTTGGTATATTTTTACACAACACCGCTTTACTAAAGAGATAGACAAGGAAATTGCAGCAGCTGTATATATCAATGACGAAGTAGTAGAACAAACCACTATTACAATTAAAGGCAAAAAGCACAAAACATATCTTTCAGACAAAGAGTTTTACGACGGGCTATTTGCCATTGGTTACTATAAGATTACCTACAGAGATGGTGTAACAGCAAGAATAACATGGAATAATGCCCCAGGTATAGAAACGCAACGACTAAGCTATTATCATGTCGGAGATTTTACATCCTTTGATTTAACTGGACTTATAATAATTGATGAAGAAATGAACGAAATAGCATTGGGATTTAAAGATGGTACAATCATCGCAACTTCTGATGCTCTTTATCTTAAATATAAAAAGTAATCAGTAATATTCCAAATGCTATTGTAATAAGGCATACTGAAACTATCTACTGTTCTGTTGTCAAACTCGAATTTAATATTTCCAACTTTATAAGCTCGTTGTATAATTGTGGAATGATTCCCACAATATATTCATCAATAACATCGCCCTTAACAAAGTGATCTATCAGACCTCCACCACTTTTACAATGCTCGCCTTTAACTATGTTATCTATTTTTGGTACAACATTTCAATATGCTCTATCCCATCCTCTAAATAGATACCAGATATTGGCTTAAATCCAAAACTCCTATAAAACTTTTGCAGATATGCCTGTGCAGAAATCTTAATTTCTTTTTCCTCCAAAATATCTATAATAAAATCTATTGCCTTTTGAACCATTTCTTTCGACAGCCCTTTTTTTCTATAGCTAGCTTTTGTTAACACTCTTCCAATTGATGTTTCTGGATATGATATACCTTTTGGCAGAATCCTTAAATAGGCTATTATCTCACTATTATCTTCTAAAAACAAATGATAAGATACCTCATCTTTTGAATCCAAATCTTGATATACACAATTTTGCTCTACAACAAAAACTTCTGCTCTCACTTTTAATATTTCATATAGTTCTTTCGTTGTTAATTCATTAAATTTTTTTATTTTATAATTCATCTTTCTTAAATCTCCTCCATAAATTTCTGTTTATAGTAGCATAAACTTATTCTTACCTCACTATTTTTTCTCCAGCACATAAACCGTCTCAACGTGCTTATCTTTATATGGAATTATATAAATAACCTTTAGCCTAAAACTTCTCGATAAATTCTTGTTTATCTGACCAACAAAATTTATTCACACTTGCTCTTATCAGTTCTGTTCTTTGTCCCAAACTTTCACTATGTAATGTTCCAAATAATTTTATTTTTCATCATTATAATAAAATTTATCGTGCTAGATAATAGAAAAAGAGTTATACTTTTCTGTACATAAAATACATGTCTTCTAAATTTTTTTACTTGATAGCGAAATAATTCTGCCATATTGATTTTATGAAAACAAAGATACCACAATTTTCCCACCTCAACACAATGCATCATCAGAATTATACTCTTGGACAACTTTAAATATAATAGAGACCACTGAAAAACATTAGTTGTTAATGGCCCCACCACAACTCCGGTCTTTTTATTACCGCAGTCGTGGCAGCGCTCCTTTGTAATTTACATTACTTCTATAGAATAGATTCTATATTTTCAATGTCTAAATCTCCTTTCAGGACAATCGCAAATCGCTTGAACTAGATGTTTTTGATTTTATATCAAGTCAATGTCAATTTTAAATCAAATTATATCATCCCGAAGCGCGTCAATAATATTTTCTCTTTTTATCTTGTTAGTAGCATACAGCATTGTAACAAACACGATAAAGAGCACGCTGAACACGCTGATTGCCATACTGCCCCACGGGAATACAAACTCCAAGTTGTCCATCCCTTCTGCGGTAACCATCCCTTTGTAAATCAACCACGAAGAAATTGCCGCTATAGGAAGCCCGAATAGCAACGTCCTCATGCCATAAAAAACACACTCGAAATTCATCATCTTATTGAAATCACGGTCCGACATCCCCACAGAGCGGAGCATGGCAAGTTCCCGCCTGCGCAGCCTGATATTCGTGGAAATGGTATTGAACACATTGGCAACCGCAATTAACGAGATCATGATGACAAAAACATAGGTAAATACATCAATAACAAATGTCATACTGTGAAATTGTTCAAGTATCTCGTAGGCATTGTATATCTTATACGCAGACGAAATCCCTGTGCCCTGAATCATCGCTTCCATTTCAGCCACCGATTGAGAAGGATTCTTTGACAGAAATCCTAAACTTATATGCCCATGGATATTATCTGGAATTTCAAACTTCTCTTTGAGCGAATATGGAATCGACACCATAAAAACGTCTGGATTCTGCTGATTATGCTCGGAAGATGAGTTTGGGGGCGGATCCAACGGGTACGTGTCAGCAAAGGTAATGTTTATACTTTGCCCCTGTTCCATCCTTAACTTGTCATTTGTTTCAGGAGCGATACTAAGCGTCATAGAAGGATTCGCAAATATATCAAACACTTCGGTCGCCCCGTCTCTCTTGTCAAGTCGTTTTTTGGCAAAGGCAATTATTTTT
>JBFNER010000083.1:0-2775 GCA_040797665.1 Neobacillus sp.
TGCTAAGCGTTTATATCGTTGCGTTCTCCACAAAAGTAATGGTTTTATCTTCACAGTTTAATTCTGCTATAATGCCGTACGGAACTATCCCTATCGGCTTGGCATGACCAAAATTCACATTGTAAAATATAGGCAATTCATATAAATGCTCTTCTGAATATACCACCTGAGTTATTGCAGTTTTGTATTCATCATAATACTTTTCGCCTTGTGGTTTTCCAATGATAATTCCTTTGAGAACTTTTAAGATTCCTTGTGCTGCAAGATTTCTAAAAGTCCGCTTAATAAAATCAGGAGATGGCTTATCCTCGCTTGTTTCAATAAACATAATGGCATCTGTCCATTCATTTATTGATGGCCAGATTTTTGTCCCAATGGCCATCATAAAAACATCTATACATCCACCAAGTAGATGTCCTTTAATGATGCCACATCCGTTAATGACCTCGTATCCGTGTATATCTTTTTTTAGTATGTGTGGTGTACTTATATTGCTTTCATTCCACAAAACACAGTCATCAGTCCATTCAGGGCTTGGAGTAAGTAAATATTGTGTCCATTCACCAAATAATACATCATTTACAGCAGATTTGGTATAGTCAAACATTTTTACATATTCGCCGAATTCACACATAATAGATGGTCCATAGAAAGAAACAATCCCTGCTTTATACATCATGAAATGGTTAATAGTGCTGTCTGAATAGCCCATAAATATTTTAGGATTATTGCGAATGGTCTCAAAATTGATAAATGGAAGTGTACGTATGGTATCGTCGCCGCCGATAGCGCAAAAAATAGCAGAAATAGAAGCGTCTTCAAAAGCATCCATTAAATCTTTTGCACGAAGTTCTGGATACTTTGCTACAAAATCACTTCCCTTAAGGGCATGAGGCATAGTAACAACTTGCAACCCAAAATCATTTTCCAATCTTTGTTTCGCAATGTGGTACTTGTGAACAAATCCTTCATCGCCCAAACCACCCCATGATAGGCTAACGATTGCAATTTTGTCTCCTTTTTTTAATCTTTTTGGTTTTATCATTAAGTTTCCTCTCTTTCTTGGTAAAATATAAATAATCTTCAATTCCCATTTTAAAACTGTTGTGTATCATCATATCTTCTATAATTAGGCTCCTAGAACAACCTCGATATCACTATTTCCTATAACGGTTTGTGTTCATGAAGTCGATGAGTCGGACCTACAAAGCCCTGCTCCTTGGGGGCAGCTCTCCTGCCCGACGAATCGATTTGGTGGCGGTCATTAATTTTTTCCTTATAATACTCCAGAGCCCTTGCCCTAAACACTTTTCGGCCGCCACCCGAAGCATGAACATGTTGTTATTTAAAGTCGCGCGCCCCTCGAAGCCAAGAGCAGCACGGATGCTGCGGCCTTATATTTCTTTTAAAGATTATTTATATATTTTTGCAGTTTAGATAGATATTCACCAATATGTACTCCATCCGCTAAAGCATGATTCACTTGCACAGAAAACGGTAATAAAACTTTATCATGCTGGACAAAATATTTTCCCCAAGAAATCTTGGGCACAGAATCATTTTTATTTAGTGATATGGTATGTGACAAATGCGTAAATGATATCCATGGGATGCAGGTTATATATATCAAATCATCTCTTCCAATAAGTTCATTTAACGCAAAGTAATCTTTCTGATTTAACGATTTTTCTTCAGAATTTTTCACGAACTCATAGATGTCATCTTTCATATCTACCGTTACAAATTTAAATAAATCATTCCCTTCATCAATATCGGTGAATGATGGATGTATCTGATCGTGTAAAATCACTTGATCTTCTCTGATTCTATATCTAAAATTTATTACCTGGTTTGCTACCAATGTGGAAGAGTGAACCATCGCATAATAAAATTGCAATTCATTTTTTCTTGTGAATTCCAGGAAATTTGTCACGTCTACATTAGCACATATATTAAATTGCGGATAATCCATTCGATGAAAAAAATCAAAATGTTCTTTTCTACTCCAATTTTCCATGTCTATATAATTCATTTTTAACCTCCTAGCTAAATTCATTTCTTCTTTACATCACTTATAAACCGCGCGCCAGGACGGCGCGCTTTTGCTCGGCCTTTCGTAGAACGTTTTGCGAATTTGCGCAGTCTGGTTATTACATTCATATTTTCTTAGATTTTGCAAATTCGCTGTTATATGACGTATGGCAAAGAATATCATGCAAATACCTATTAGCAAATCTTATAAAGAACATTCCAATCAAGACCTCGTGAATCATGAATATCCCAAAACTGATTAAGAGAACTTAATTCTATAATCTATTCAGGCCATCTATGTATTCAGGCAGAAACTTAAATCTTTCTGACTGATCACTACCGTCTTCTCCATTATCAAATACCGGAAGATAAATTAATCCTGGCTCAAAATCCCAGTCAATTAAATCTGAAGCAAAACAGAATCCGCCCTTTCCCAACCCTATATTACACAGATGTAAAATTGCGCCTTCTTGACCTTTCAAATAATCTCTAATCAAACTCCGATGACTAATAAGCTTCTTCTTTGAGATTATCCTAAATGGGAATCTATCTCTTTCGACCCTTATCCTTTTGTCTCTTCCTAGTGAAACTATTTCTATAGTGGGCAAAGATGAATACCTCTTTCACAAAAAAATATTAGTCCAACTACTATTATCTTGACCGAATATATCCTATAACGTTTCCGGAATTTGCGAACTTGCCGGTTCGCATGACTTTTGCCCTCAAAAGTAAATCTTCTATTAG
>JBFNER010000084.1:0-2732 GCA_040797665.1 Neobacillus sp.
TTATCTGCATATCACCGTATTCAATGCCGTTATGAACCATTTTTACATAATGGCCGGCACCATCTGGACCAATATAAGTTGTGCAGGCATCATCCTTTACTTTTGCAGAAATATCTTTAAAAATAGGTGCAATTAAATCATAAGCTTCCTTTTGTCCTCCTGGCATTAGAGAAGGACCTTTTAAAGCCCCTTCCTCTCCACCGGAAACACCTGAACCTATAAAATGAATACCTAGTTCGCTTAATTGATTATTACGGCGTTGTGTGTCAACAAAGAAAGCATTTCCGCCATCAATTAAAATATCACCTTTGTCTAAATGGGGAATTAATTGCTCAATAGTAGCATCTGTTGCAGCACCTGCTTTTACCATCATCATTATTTTGCGAGGCTTTTCAAGTGAATCAACAAATTCTTCTATAGAATAAGTTCCTATAAGATTTCGTCCTTTTGTTTCAGTTATAAGCTGGTCGGTCTTATCCTTTGAACGATTAAATACTGAAACTCTATATCCTCTTGATTCAATATTCATGGCTAAGTTTTTTCCCATAACAGCTAAACCTATTACACCAAATTGTTGTTTTATCATATTTACACCTCTTTCTTAAGGCGTTCCATTAATGCCTTTTTTTCTAATTCATAACCAGGTTTGCCTAGTAAAGCAAACATATTCTTTTTATAGGCTTCAACTCCTGGTTGATCAAATGGATTAACCCCTAACAGATGGCCGCTAATACCGCATGCCTTCTCGAAAAAGTATACCAATTCACCATATGTGAACTCATTCATTTCATCCAGTTCAATAATTAAATTTGGTACTTCTCCATCAACATGTGCTAAAACTGTACCTTGAAATGCACTTTTGTTGATTTCATCCATTGTCTTACCTGCAAGGAAGTTTAGTCCATCCAAATTATCTGGATCTTCCTTAATAGTCATTTCAATCTTAGGTTTCTTAATTTGTAAAACAGTTTCAATAATATTTCTTCTGCCTTCCTGTACATATTGACCCATTGAGTGTAAGTCAGTTGAAAAATCAACAGATGCAGGGAAGAGACCCTTTTGATCTTTTCCTTCACTTTCTCCAAATAGCTGTTTCCACCATTCAGATACAAAGTGAAGAGATGGCTCATAATTAACTAATAGTTCAATAGCTTTTCCTTTATTGTATAATGCATTTCTAACAGCAGCATATTGATAGCATTCATTTGTCATTAAATCTGGATTATTGTATTTACGAGCAGCAGATGCAGCACCTAACATCATTTGATCAATATCAAGTCCTGCTACGGCTATAGGTAATAGTCCTACAGCTGTTAATACAGAATATCTTCCACCAACATCATCAGGAATAACAAATGTTTCATATCCTTCTGCGTCTGCAAGCTTTTTTAATGCACCTTTTTCCTTATCAGTAGTTGCAAAAATTCGTGTTTTTGCTTCTTCCTTACCATATTTTTGTTCTAGGTAATCTTTAAAAATACGGAAAGCTAATGCTGGTTCTGTTGTTGTTCCTGATTTAGAAATAACATTTACAGAAATATTTTTTCCTTCTAAAATTTCTAATAAATGATTTATATATGTGGAACTAATATTGTTTCCAGCAAAATAAATTTGAGTCTTACCATTTATTTGATTATGAAAGGTATGTGATAATGATTCAATTGCTGATCTTGCACCTAAGTAAGATCCTCCAATACCAATAACAATTAAGGCATCTGACTGATCTTGTATTCTTTTTGCAGCTTGCTTAATACGTGCAAATTCTTCTTTATCATAAGCTAAGGGTAAATCAACCCACCCAAGAAAATCGGAACCAGAACCTTTCTTTTCATGTAGCATTTCATGAGATACTTTTACAAATTCACTTAATCCTTCTACTTCACTTTTTTTCATAAATGGTAAAGCATTGTTATAATTAAACGAAATAGTCATATTTTATATTTCCTCCTCTAAATTTAGTTTTAAGTTAAACTACCACCATTTGGTACCATAATCCTCTAACATCTTATGAGCAGCCTCTGGTCCCATTGATCCAGATGGATAGGGGTTAAGCTTTATTCTATTTTCTTTAAATGCCTCTAAAATAGGTTCTACCAATTTCCAAGATAGCTCCACTTCATTCCAATGAGCAAAAAATGTTGAATCTCCGTTCAGAGCATCAACTAGTAATAATTCATAGGCTTCGGGTACATCTTGTTTAGTAGCATAGAAGTCTACCATAACTGGCTCCATTTCTCCGCTTATTGGATTTTTGATATTTAATTGTAATGCCACACCTTCGTTTGGGTTTATATATAATGTTAATAGATTGGGTTCTACCTTTTCCATTTCGTAAGTATATAAACCCTTTAACGCATTTTTAAATTCAATTACAATCTTTGTTGATTTTTCAGCCATTCTTTTCCCAGTACGGATATAAAATGGTACACCATCCCATAGAGCATTATCAATCCATAGTCTAGCAGCAACAAATGTATCATTTTGAGAAGATGCTTCAATGCCAGGTTCTTCTACATATGCTGTTACAGGCTTACCGTTTATTTCTCCCTGCCCATATTGACCACGAACCACGTGAACACCTACTGTATCCCTCTGTAATGGTCTCAAAGCTTCCATAACTTTTCTTTTCTCATTACGTATATCACTTTCGCTTATTCCCTTAGGTAAATGCATGGCAGTCATCATTACAAGCTGCATCAAATGATTTTGAACCATATCACGAATAGCTCCAG
>JBFNER010000085.1:0-1850 GCA_040797665.1 Neobacillus sp.
CAGATGGGTCAATTTTGCTCGTGAAAGGTGGGTCAATTGTAATTATAAATCAACATTTCTACAACTTGATCTATTGTATAAAATCTATTTTCTATTTAACTTTCCTCTTTTCTTTGTTATATTCTAATTTTATATTTCAAATTATATATTATCAATCGCTTTATTGGAGTTTGTTGTATTCTATTAGTTAATTACAAGTTTTATTATAGCTAAAGCTTATATAAGGCTTAACTATAGATAAACCACATGATAATTGAAACTAAATCATCAGTTACCATTATCTAAGACATATTCAAAGATTGAGATCTCTATATAATAAAGACAACTGACGCAAGTTCAGTTGTCCTTTTAAAATACTATATAACTACTATATCTTTTAATTCAAATTTCTATTAAACTTTATATAACACTATGTTAAATAGTATTCTTTATATAAATTGAAGTTTGTACAACTACTCGCAAGAAGATATATTATTCAGCCACTTCTCCTTGGTGATACAGGTAATAATTTCTGTTCTTACATCGCCCATCAAAGACCAAGGCTTATCATGATTGGTATGATAATACTCAAATCCACATTTTTCTTGAACACGAAGCGATTTTTCATTTCCCTGAAAGTACCCACACCAAAGTGTCTTAAGTCCAAGATCTTCAAAAGAATAGCGCATCAATTCTCTAGCGGCCTCTGGTATAAGTCCTCTCCCCCAGTAAGGAACACCAATCCAATAGGCGATCTCTCCTTCATCCGGTCCGATACCAAAATCGCTCGCTTCTCCTATTAAAAGTCCAATACACCCAACAGGGTCTTCCTGTCCTTTGGGAACAATTGCGTAGATCCCTTCGCTAGAAAACATATCCCTGATAACCTCTCGGCTATTCTCGATACTAGTATGAACTGGCCATCCAGCTATTGGACCAACTTTAGGATCACTGGCATACTTATATAAAACAGGTGCATCTTCAATTCTCCATGGTCTCAATACGAGACGTTCAGTTTCTAATTCCATTTTCATCTTCATTTCAATTCTCCTAAAATTTTTATTTTTTCATAGTGTTTTTTATTATTTAAAAGTATGTTTTTATTTTATAATTTTAAATAATATAATCATAGCCTTAAGAATAGCTATAATTGTTTTTTCCTATCTAAAAAAGAGATCCTACCAAAATGGCAAAATCTCTTGTACTTTATTTATTCACTATTTTTCTTATTGAATCATATGATAAACAATAATTTTTGGCAATATTAGTTATTGTTGCTCCATTTTTATATTGATTGATTATCTCGCTATTACGTTTCCTGTAGTATTCTCTTGAACCACTACCCTCTCCCCATTTTCGTTTTTTCCTAGAGGTCGGAATATATAATATTTCCCCATCTACATAATTGGAAATTTCCTTCAATAATTCTTTTGGAAGCACCTCTGCTGCATTAATATATTTCACATTCATACTCCTTTACTTAATTAATTAAATAAAGTGCAGAATCAGCAGCTAATGCAATTTTTTATCCCACACAGTTTGTTGCATTTCTACTATTCTGCATGGGTATAAACACTAAGAAAATCATTTCCAAATTTCAGATTTATAAACATACCTCCCACCCCCAGCGCTTTCGAATTGATACATATGAGTATATCATAGTTCGTATCTATGTCAATATTTGAATATTTCAAATATTGCTTTTGATTCTGATTCTCCACAGATACGCTTCTCCGTATCGGTATCAAGTGCGATTTTTAGGTAACTCCTCTTAGCCTCTTTTTGTTTTATTTAATATTTCTTCAACTAAAATAAGAAGGGGCTGTCTCACAATAAAAAGTGAGACAGCCCAATTTTTTTACTTAAAATAA
>JBFNER010000086.1:0-1588 GCA_040797665.1 Neobacillus sp.
AGAAAAGGAGCCGCCTTCAAAAATGATTTTTAATCATTTTTGAGACAGCCCCTTACTTAAATTTATTAAGTTCTTTTTTAATTGCTATATGATGTTTATATAGCTTATATGCTAATACAAAGTATGATGCTATAAAATATAGCAATATCATGCAAATAAACATATATAATGTCATTGAAACATTAAAGTCTATCAAGGATATCACTAGCTCTTTTTTCACTATTATTCGCTAATATAGTAGTAAACACAATCAATATAGCTAACTCATCATATATATCTTTTATATCATCTACTAACACGGCTTTTATGCTCAAGCGCAATCTAAACTAAAATAATTCCTAAGTACATTATATATATCTTCTGACATTGTATATTTTCTTGATGAATCTCTTACTTTTTTTATAGGCTCTAAAGTTAGAAACTGCTTATTCTTTACGGATTTATTTCGCTGTTTTATTGATAAAATCAACTTCATACTGACATTCACCGTATTTTTTTCGTTGTCAGTAATCGTACCCTCTGTGAGGGAGATACGCAGAACGATTGAGTTCGGATTGTCCTCGTCGCCAACTTCATCGAACCAATCGAAAAATTTTTTAAATTCCCCTCTAATTTCCGCATTCTTCTCGTCCTTGACCCAACCGAGATTTTCAGCCCTACCTTGGAAAGCGTACCAACCTAACCCACCGACGGAAACCTCGTTGTTCTTCTCAATTTGCAGCATTTTATTTTTTTTGCGTCCGTAGAAACATAAAATACGCCGTCTTCATAATAAGCGCAAACCATACGGACAGCAGGGCGGGGATTACCGGTAGCGTTGGGGGATAGTGATATTGTCGCAAGGGCAATAACTTCTTCTTTGCCATTTCCACAACGTTCCTCCATAAGTTTCATAGCGTTTTCGTATTTAATCATTTTAAAATCTCTCATTTTAAATATATTATTCCAGCTTTAGCCACAAAGCGGTACGAATGCCGCCTGTATATTTGCCATCGCTGATGTTGCCTTTCAATATATTGTTGTCTTGGATACCTATATTACCATCAGTCCCGAAGATGTATACGGCTTTTACATGTTGAAATTGTCATAAAATTCACCGTTAAGATATTTTCTTAACGATAAGTCATCCCATGTTATATCTTTATAAGCATCATGGTAAGGACGTTGTTCTATAATATCTTCCATTTAAACACTTCTTTCTTTGTAATAGGTAATCAAGAAGTTCTTGCTATAAATATCTGCATAAGAAACCTAGTAATAGAGAATTAGAAAATCAAAATATTTAGAAAGAAATACTAAAAATCCATAAAGACATCAAAAACCGTTATGGAGTAACTAAGATAAATAAAGATCTAAAAGCAAAAGGGATAACTATTAGCATAAAGGAAACTCAACGTTTGATGAATAAATTAGGTATAAAATCTATAACAATAAAAAAGTACAGGTCTCCATCATCTAAAAAAGAAAATAGAAGAGCATATTATTAAGTATTTTGATTATGATGCTGCAAGACTTGCTATATTTGAGTACATAATTAATTTATATTTTCTATGAATTGATTAATAATTATTATATATAATTATATCTC
>JBFNER010000087.1:0-1571 GCA_040797665.1 Neobacillus sp.
GGGGAGCCCCCTCTGCTTTAGACTATTATCTAAAAGTACACACTGTAATATAAACTGAACCGCCGTATACGGAACCGTACGTACGGTGGTGTGAGAGGGGCGAAAATAATCACTTATTTTCCCTCTACTCGATTTTTAACCTCGGATTCGGGCACGAAGACAGGTTTTACGTGCCCAATTTTGTGTTTCTGATGTTAGACTAAAAAACGGACACAGTAAATTGGGCACTTTCGTTATAATGAATAACAAAGACTAATTTAGAGGACGTGTCTTAGATGGGGAAACACTTTGATTTAGAATATAAAAAACAAGTTGCTCAGATGGTAGTGGAGGATGGTAAAAAGGCAACTGAAGTATCCAGGGATTTAGATATTCCTGTTAAAACCATTCGAAATTGGGTTCAGGCGTATAAAGAACAGAGGAATTCTGCATTCGTAGGAAGTGGCAATACCCCACCCGAACAGAAGCCATATAAGGACCTCCAAAAGGAGAACACTGAGTTACGGCAGGAATTAGAAATATTAAAAAAAGCTTTGCACATCTTCACCAAAAACCCCAAGTAATATACCAGTTTATTCGGGAACACAGTAATGGGCTCCCAATAGCGAAGATGTGCGATCTATTAGGGGTATCAACTAGCGGGTATTATGATTGGCTTAAACGAGAACCGAGTGAACAGAAAAAGAAAAGAGAACTTCTGACAAAGGAGGTTCGAAGAGTTCATAAAGCATCACGAGAAATTTACGGAAGTCCAAAAATAACAAAGCAGCTGGGCAATGAAGGTGTAGAGGTTTCTGCACGTACGGTACAAAGGATTATGAAAGAAGAAGGCATATATTCTAAGACTGCCAAGAAGTTCAAGGCCACCACCAATTCTAATCATAATCATTTTATTTATCCGAATTTGTTAAACAGAAACTTTACTCCCGATTCACCAGGGAAGGTGTGGGTTGCCGATATTACCTATATCTGGACGAGGGAAGGATTTCTCTATTTAGCTTCTATAATGGATTTATATTCACGCAAAATCATTGGTTTCCATATGGGAAACCGACTTAAGACAGAACTCGTTGAAATTGCTTTGGACAGGGCAATTAGGCATCAGCCACCACAAGAAGGTCTTTTACACCATTCAGATCGTGGGAGCCAGTATGCTTCAAAGGATTATACTGAGAAGCTCAAGGAAAATGGAATTAACATTAGTATGAGCCGCAAGGGAAACTGTTATGATAACGCATGTATAGAGTCATTTCACAGTGTCATAAAGAAGGAATTAATCTATCAAACCACATATCAAACAAGGTCTCAAGCTATGAAGGATATCTTTGAATACATTACCTGTTTCTATAATCCGAAGCGTATTCACTCAACGAACGGGTATCTTACTCCACAAGAATTTGAAAGGGCCTATTTCCAAAGTAAATGTGTTGCTTGATTTTACCCTTTTCCTGGATAAATGATAAGAGAACATAAGTTGTCTTATCATTTATCCAGGCCAGCAAGCGTTAGCGCGGTAGTGCTTTTTTAAAAAATGGCTAATTTATTTTGTCCGTTTTCTTGACGTAGGTACA